>NZ_BAAATD010000013.1:0-280262 GCF_039533225.1 Actinomadura fulvescens
CACTGGCAGGCCACCACCCCCGACCGCCGCCAGCGCGTCCTGGTGCACCGCGCCGCCACCCGCACCGAGGCCATCGACACCCTGCTCGCCGCCCCCGGCCCGCTGTGGGGCGACCCCGCCGAGACCACCGTCCACGACCTGAACGCCGCCTGAGCCGCGCCTGCCTTCCGTCCCGATCCGAGACCTCCATGGCCGACATCGAGTTGCCCGAAATGCTCACTGCCGCCGCCGCGGTGCTGGAACGCACCGGCGAGATCGCGCCGGTCACGGTGACGTGCGACCGGGCCACCGTGCTGCCGCCGGTCACGATCTCGCCCGCCTCGCGCACGTTGCCCGGCGCCGTCCAGCGCGGCGTCGTGCCCACCATCGCCGATGCGATGGGCTGGCACGTGCGGAGGTCGAGCGACGAGGACGGCGTCAGCGCCTGCGGACGTGTCGGCGCCACCGAGGTGGAGACCCTCGTGCTCCCGCTGGCCAGCCACCCGGGCGACCGGCCCGGCCCGCGTCGTGCGAGCACCGCCGCGCACGCCGAGTTGTTGCGCGCCCTGGTCGATTGGTCGGCGGCCCTGCCCGTGCAGGTCCGGGCCCTGACGGTCGCCGAGCGCACCGCGACAGAGCATGCCGGCGGCCAGGACAGCAGTGCGCTCGGTGTGCGGCTCACCGTGCGCGATCACGCCCACGTCGACGCCGTACGCGCCGAGGTGATCGTGCCTATCGACCCGGACCGATGGTCGGGTCTGCGCGGCCTGGTCATGGTGCCGACCGGCCACACCTGACGATCAGCGTGGCCCGGCCGTGACCCGACACCATCCCCGTGCCGTGCTCACCGCCATCCCTTCGCCGATGAGCCCATGGAGCCGGACTGCTGCCAGGGCCTGCGTAGAGTCCCTGGCAGCAGTGGACCAATCGAGACGGCTGCTACATGTGGTCCTCCCAGGTGATGCCAGGCCTTCGAGAAGGCCTACGCCGCGGTGATGGACTGGAGGAACGCCGCGGCGGCCGCGACGTGGAACCGGCACCCGTCTGCGCTGACCTCCTTCACCACCTGGGCGCAGCGCCAGGAGCGAGTAGGAACCGGCGGCCCTGCCGCTCGGGGGTAGCCCAGCGCGGACGCATGCGCAATCCCGGAACTTCTCAGCCCCGGGACTGCGCAATCTCGAGCCCATGGGCGAACCGGCGCGTTCTTGCCAGTGCGGCCACGACGTGCTTTCATCACGCGGAGGTGCTGACCGAAAGGGTTCAGTGGTAGGACTGCACGAAGACCTCAGTCGTGTGCTTCAGTCCCCCAAGCCGAACCGATGCGTAGTGCTTCTTGCCGACCCTTGCATTCGTAATGCGAAAACGCATCCATTTGCCGAGGCAGAGGCCCATGTACTTCCTCCTGGGGGACCACCCGGGGAGCGCCTTTTGGTAGATGACGCCGACGGCGTACGTACCGTCGCCTCCGTTCCAGCAGCGGGCGGTGATCTGCAGGGTCTTGCTCCGGGCCGTGAAGTTCGGACTACTGATCGTCTTGGCGTTCCTCTTGCCGTACCAGACATTCCTCCAGCGCGCCTGAGCTTTGGCCTGTGGCACTGGACGGGCACTGGGCGCCGCGGACACAGCCGCTGGGGCACTGGCTTGCACTGGATTGGCGGTAGCCGGGACTGCAGCCACCACGCCGCTGAACATGAGTGGCACGGTCAAAGCGACGGCGGTCGCCGATCGAGCAGAGCGCATTGAGAGCTCCGTTCCGGGTGGGTGATGTCGGCGGGGCCGGTTGACCACCGCCGGACACAAGGTGACCAACCCGGCATGCGTCTCAGTAAGGTGTGAGCGCGATCGTGGGACACGAGGGGACGTGGTGGGATGTCCCGGTCTCCTGAACAGGTGGAACGCGGCAGGCAGGGCGAGGGTCCCAGAGGTCGATGGGATGGATCGGGGGCACGGGTTGAGTGTTTGGCAGCCGCTTGCGGATTCACTGGAGCCCGAGGTACGGCAGCTGACGGTGCGGCTGCGCGAACTCAAGGACGACTCGGGCCTGAGCTTGGCCGCACTGGCCCACAAGACCCCGGCCAGCCGATCCTCCTGGAGCCGCTACCTCAACGGCCAGCAACTGCCGCCCCGCTCGGTGGTCGCCGCGCTGGGTGATCTGACCGACGCCGACCTGGACCAACTGATGGCGCTGTGGGAAGCAGCCGAACACGCCCACAGCCGCCGCACCGCCATCACCGTCGACGACACATCCGGCATCAACACCGCGCCCACCAGCCGTACGGGTGCTGACGGCGCCACCGATGCCGTCCCTGCCGACCAGCCAAGCGGCGAGCACACTGCCGGTCACGATGTGTCCGCGGGCAACTCTCTCTCACGCGAACGCGCTGCCAAGCCTGTGCTGCCGGTACCTCGACGCCTGATGGTCGTAGTCGCTTGCGTGCTGTCGGCCCTCGCCCTGACCGTCGTGGTATCCGGCCTTTACGAAGGTCACTTCCGCCCTGCCGACAAGCCCTCGCGTTCGCCGGCGACTTCCCCTGCGCCACAGACACCTGCACCAGATTCCTCCGGCGAAGCCGGCGAGTCCGAGGAGGTAGGCGTGAAGATGGCCACCACGCGGCCCCCTGACCCCAACACCGGTAGCCAAGGCGGTCCCAGTGTCGAGAAGGGTCCCGGCACCGCAGGCGATCCCGAAGGCGACGGCGAACTCAGCGCCGCAGGAGAAGGCGGCTTCTGCAGCGAAGGCGACGTCGACGCCGGCAGCGAAGGTCCCTGCCCCACCGACCCAACCCTGCCCTAAGCGCTAATACCCGGCCGGATCTTCCAAGCATCGCCTGACCTGCATCTATGCAGGATGGCATGCGCCATCAGGTGGGCGGAGATCTCAACTGGGCCGTCTCGTCTCTAGCCGCAGCCGCTTCGGCCGCAGCACGGAGACGGTCCTCCGGAAAGAGGAGATGGACAGCGAGTTCGTCGAGAGCAGTTGCGATCGCTTCACGCCACCCAGCGAACGTCACGGCACTAGCAGAGTCCTGAGGCCGCATCGCGCGAACCCGCCGCAGTTCCCTCAGCGCAGTCTTCAACTCTGGAGTCACTGATCACCTTCGTTGTGACGATACCGCCCCGAGGACGCCGGCTGTCACAGAGCGTCATCAAACACAGGTGACCCTGTGAGAATTCGCGACGGTTGAATAGGCGACTCCGCCAGTCCGGGACCCCCGCTACGCACGCGCCCGCGGTCGGCGACGAGGACAAGCTGATCGTCTGGATGGCCGACGAGATCTGCCCGGTGGAGACCTCGCGGGACCGGCTGCGGGGCGACCAGCATCAACGCCAGGGACGGCCCGCCCGGCCACATCTCAAGGTCACACACCCTCTCCAGGCAACCGGCCTCGCCGCACTGGCACCATGTCCCCGGGGCGCGCGTCGAGGCGTTCCAGGATGCGGCTTGTCATCCAGGTCGTGAACGCCGGGCTGTAGGCCCAGTGCTCCTGCTGTAGGCCCAGTGCTCCTGCTGTAGGCCCAGTGCTCCTCGAACCTGGCGGCCAGCCGTTCATAGTGCTCGGCCTCACCCGCCATGCGAGTGGCCCGTCTCAAGCGCGGCCGCGGCGCCTGCGGCGCGCAGCTCCTGGAGCCGACCACTAAGCTCCCCACACATACCAATGCTGCCGCGACCTGGTCTGCACGCACCCCGTCCAGTAAACGCTCGACGACGACCCGGTATGCTCCAGGCAATAGCCTTCCCGGTTTTGATACCAACCCCCGTGCCAGCTTGTCCATAGCTGCTTGAGGTTGTTACTGTTGCAGGGATCCAGCCTTAGAATACGAGCAAATGCTGGACCTGGGCCGGTGATGGCTGTTAGGCAACCGTTCGGATGCCGGGTCCATCCCCCGTTCCATCGCTCAAACTTTTGGCCGAAGTCGCCCCAATAACAGGGGCTGAGGCCGACCAAACGGCCGCCCCCGCCACTTACGGTGGCGTCGAGGCAGAGCCCGGTAGCGACGTTCTGAATATTCCAAAGAGTTTGAGCTTCACTCGCGGCTGGTTGACCTTGGGCGTGACCCGTGGCTGGACCGACAAAGAATGTCGCCGCGAGAGCCGATGCCAGCACTAGGATGGAAGTCATCCGATGACGCATTAGGACCCCCCGCAGGTAGAGTTCGGCCCCGAATCGCCGTTTAACCCCAGGTTGCGTCGCGTTCGTCCGTTTAGATTAGCAGGGGGGCGGCTGGGATAGGGGTGCCGGTAAGGTTGGTGTCACTACCTGGGGTGCTGGTAAGAAACCTGTCATGGGCCCCAAACGACTGCGGGCCCGCCACGCGGCGATCTCATGCCGCCACGCGGACCGGGTTGGAGGTGACGCGGCGCCCGATGGCGGAGATCTCACTCGTCGGCTCCCCGGAACGCCGGTCATCCTGCCGGTCATCCGACTGATGCCCGCCGGTTCCCCTCCTGCGTAGCGTCATCTTCATGAACACCACCAAGAAGTCTCCCGAGCGCTACCGGAACGCCGTCATCTCCCACGCGATGATCCGCGGTGCGAAGGAAGCCCTCGCCTTCTATGAGAAGGCGTTCGGCGCCGAAGTGATCTTCCGCATCGACGCACCCGACGGCACCCTCGGACACACTGAGATCGCCATCGAGGGGTCGGCGCTGATGCTGAGCGAGGCCCACCCGCCCTTCGTCGCGCCGGACGAGCACGGCTCCAGCGTTGTCCTGCACGTCTACGTCGACGACGTGGACGCGGTCGTCGCGCGCGCCGAGTCCGAAGGCGCCGAGATCATCGACCCGCCCGCCGACGCCGCCTTCGGCGCCCGCGCCGCGATCCTGCGCGACCCGTTCGGGCACACGTGGGTCTTCCTCACCCACATCGAGGACGTGCCCGACGACGTCCTTGAACGCCGCATGAACGCGGAGGTCGGGGATCAGCTGCCGTAGGCGCCGCCTTGCAGCGGGCGGCTGCCGCCTGGGCAGGTGATGGTGATGCGGTAGGAACCGGAGAACGGGCCGACGGTGTACCGGTAGCCGTTGGAGCAGTCGGTCCAGATGTAGAAGTTGTTGCCGCTGCAGCTGATTGCGAACGTGGAGCCCGACAGGTACGCATCCCAGCATCGCAGTGAATCGGTTGACGGCGGTGTTACGCCGCCGCTCCCGCCGGAGGGCGGGACGGCGCCGGTCCGGGGGGCCTCACTTCGGTCGGTGAGGTTCTCGGCGGCGTAGCTGGCATCGTGGGGAGCGTGGGAGGTGGTTGCCGGGGTGGCGCTGCCGGCGGTGGCCAGGCCGGCGCTGAAAGCGATCAGTGCTCCGGCTCCCAGCCCACTGGCCAGTCCCCGCAGGATCTGTGTCCGCATCACCTCTGCTGCCTCCTGTCGTCGTGCCGCCTGCCGGGTCGGGGGCCGTGGCGCCAGTCCTGCGTGGCCGGTGCCGCTACCAGCAGCACGCGCCGGCCAGTACGCCGGTCCGCAGAAAGCAACGCACCCCCGACATGGGCCTGCAGCCATTCATGTACGCACAGTAGCCATCGGTGTTCCCGCCCGGCAGAGGGGCAAAGAACCACCTGCCGGTGAGCGATACCAGGCGCCGACGCCAGAGGGCGCCTCGGCGCGACCCGGGCGGGGATCTTCCAACAATCTCCATGCGGGGCTGTTATTGGTCGTGTTCACGTGATTACAGGTTGAGGTGTTGACCCCTTCCCCAAGGAGGAGCGATGGCCACGGGGGTGTGCGGGAGTCGTTGACCAACGTCTTCGCGGTGGCCGTTGGGGTGATCCCCCGTTCGGGGGAGGGTGTTGGTTCTGCGGCGTGAGGTACGGGGGCGGGGTGCGGCGGCAGGATCGTGGGTGTGAACTTGCTGAAGTCTTCCACGGCCGCGTGGGTCGGTGCCGCTGCCCTGGTTCCCTACGTGATGATGAAGACTTACTGGGCGTTGGGCGGGACGGCCGGCAAGCCGGCCGGTGACCTGGCGGTCCAGCTCAGGGTGAACGGCGCGCCCGAGGTGGTGGTGTGGATGGAACGCCACGGTCTGGACTTCACCGCCGCGGGGGCGCTGGTCGGGATGCTGCTTGTGGTGGCGTTGGTGGTGTCCTGGGGAGCCAGGTTGCCGCGCTGGAGTGTGTTGGTGCCCGGTTGGGCGGGCGCGCTGTTGCTGACGCCGTACGGGCTGGGCACCATGGTCGCTGCACCGCTGGGGTTCACGGTGGGCGACGCGCAGGGCTGGTCGTGGTGGGTGGGAATCGTCGGGGGCGTGGCCTTTGCCGGGCTGGGCGCGGCGCTGGGCGTGTGCAGCCGCTCCTATCAGCGGCGGACCAAGCGCGGAACCGGGTCGGCGTCAACCGCGGCGCCGGCGTAGCGCCAGCGCGCTGCGCATGTGGACCTCGCGCAGTCACCGTCGGGCTGGTCTGCGCTGGTGTGGGCCAGATGGTGGCGGCCCGTTGCGATGGCGCGGGCGGTGGCACCCGCGACCCCGACCAGCGTGACCGCTCAGCTGCAAAGGCCAGGCCGCGCCTGCCAGGGCCAAGGCCTACCGCGCGCGCAAGGCCGTTGACCAGACCGATGCCCCGAACCAGTGTGCATGCAATCGGTTACACACTGCCTACCGTGATGGGAGAGCAATCGCACCCTGCAGGGGGAGGCCGGTCTACCTGTACACAACAAGATCAACACGGCTTGGGGCCCATGACGCGTTTCTTATCGACACCCCGAGATCCCCCACAGTTCGCGGGGAACCGAAGGAACCTCAGCGAACCCGAAGGTGGCTTTGCCCCTTGGTGGGAGTCTTCGGTCCTTGGGTTCGCGGTGAACTCACAAGGGACGAGGTAGAGCTCCGCCGGATCGCCGCGCCCAAGGCGCGCCCTGGGAAGGGGGAGGGCGGTGCCGGGCCCCGCAGGCCGACATCGCCGCTTCTGGCTTGCGAAGGCGTCGGCACAGCTCAACACGCCAACGAGGCACGGCCGCCGGCCTGGCCCCGGCCGCGGCCGGGCGCGTCGCCCCTCGGCTTCACGACCTCCACGAAGACCTCGGCGACGACGAGGACCCTTACGCTCCCCGAGTTCTGCTCATCCTGTGTTCTCACCTCGCAGAGCGGCAAGAAGGGCCAGGCCACAGGCCAGAAGGGTGGCAGCCCGATCAGTCCATGGACGCGGGAACCGCGGGGTTATTTCTCAGTACGGCCGTGCGCACGCTGCCCTTGCTGACGAGACCGAGCCTGGGCCGCGTCCCGGCACGCGCCGCCCCTCAATCGAGCCGTGTACGCACGCGCACGTCTGCCAGATCTCCGTCCCGCAGGACCTGCGCGAAGGCGCTGGCCCAGGCAGTGCGCCGGTTCACACACTGATACAGGCTGGCGTCTCCACCAGCCCATTCCATGAGGTCGGCGTTGCCGGCTTCGATGGTGATACCGGGCTCTTCCTTATCGCGCCGGGCCCGTCCAGTGCCCGCGAGCCAACGGGCGAACTCAGTCCGGGCAGGAATCTCCAACCAGGCGAAGCCCGACCAGCCGGTTGGCCCGTCGTAGTCCATCCACGCTTGGCGCGCCGCTGCCTCAGCACGATCAGCCAGACGCCGGAACGCCTTCTCCTTCGCCCCCTGGGGCGCCGACTTGGTCGCCGTCATCTCACCCTCTCTTTCGACGGGAGGAGACATCCCAGGGATTCACTGAGTAAAAACCCCGCGATCCGCAAAGACCCGCACTGATCACCAGCGAGATCAGGAGCTTAGACAAGGGACACTCAGCTCCCGACCTTGGGTGATACATCCCCGAATGAGTGATAAGGATCGTTATGTCAACCTAAACGACTGGTATTGCAGGGTATTTTCGGCGGTCCACGGGAAGCAGGGTGGACAGACGACATGATGGCGTGGTGAACAGTGCAGATATGCATCCCGTTCAGATACCGGGATACGACGGCGGCCCCTTCACACACCGCCCCGAACTGCTCGACGAGCCGTTGTTCTGGCTCGGCCACCTCGCCTCGTGCGCGCACGACGAGGAGACGGACGAGTTGCTGTTCGGCGCCGACTATGAGGCTGCCAGTGACTGCCAGCGGCGCGTGTGGGAACCGGCGGACTGGCCGGTCTTCACCATCCCGCTCGCGACCGGTGCCCGCTTCCACATCGTCTACCGCACCCTCAAAGCAGATCCCGGCATCGACTACCTTCTGCACCATCCCTCGTGGGAGCAGGCCGAGCTCCTCGCCCAAGACGACGGACACTTCATGGGCCCAGCCCTGTCCTGGCCCGAGCTGCTGGCCGCTGCCGACAACTCCCCCTCCGGCGGCAGCATCTCTGATCCCCACGCGCGCCTGCTCCTTCTCCTGCCGTCATTCGGCGACGCGGCCGTGCCCAACAGCGAACCGTCAGCAGTCGAACGCCCGACCAAGGCACTGCGCGACCGCACGCGGGTCAAGGAGCCCAGAAAGCTTGCCGTCGCCCTTCTCGGCGGCCAGGGCCAGTGGGGTCCCGCCCCATGGACGACCACCAGCACCGGCGTCCGAGTGAACACGGGCAGCCTCTCCCCCCGAAATCCCACCACCGACTTCGCCCTGCCGCTCCCCCGCATGGCCCGGGTCGCCAAGGCCCTAGCACCATGAGTTGCTGAGCCAATCGTCACCCAATCGACGAAAACAGGCCGCCCGAATATCAGAGATCACCAGCAAGGTTGACGTGCGTGGGTTGGCGAACGGGGCCGGCCGATTCACAGTGAGGACGTGAAGCTTCCGGACGGGCGCGGAGTGCCCATCGAGCGGTACGCCACGCACGCGCTCGCGGCTCTGGCCGAGGGCCTGTGCCCGGATTGCCCGACCGCCGAGGCCCTGTGGCCGCGGCCGGTCACGCTGGCCGACTGGAGGGCACCGAGCGCACCCTGACGGTGTTGGAGTGCCTGCGGTGCGGTGGTGACTGGTGGCCCGCGTGGACGCTACCGACCCGTTCCGAAGCGATGATCCACGTCGCGATGATCGACCTGATGACCCGCCGCCTCACCGGTGAGAACACTGTCACCTGGCGGGGCACTTGACACCACAGAAACAGGACAAAACTCCCTCTCAGACTTAGTGACAGTCGTTGCGTCGGGTTGTTGTCAGTGCCGGGTTCACCGTTGACGGTTCCGTCGGGGTTGATCTCGATGGTGTGGGGCCAGGTGTTGCGCGCGGAGTTGATGTCAGTGGGCGGCGAGCATGCGCGGCTGCGGCGACGATGGGGATGTGTAAGAAGTGAGAGCGTTGATGGGGCAGATGTCAGCTGCTCGATGGACGCAGGCTCTTGGCGTGTCAGCCGCTGCTCCTGTGAGACCAGTCCGGGTGGTTGGTCCAAGAACCGTCACCGCCGCGCAGCTCGCGCAGCACGCTGACCACCTGCGGGTCATCGGCAAGGCTGCGGGGCACGCTCTGGATGGCGTCCGCGATCAGCCGCAGGTCGTCGGGCTCCATCGGACCGCCGTGCCGGTTGCGCAACGCCAGCCGGACCGGCTGCTTCTCACTCGGGTCCCGGACGAACAGAACCGAGACCGCCTGATCTCGTACCAGCCAGTTGAGGCCGAACACCACACCCCTCAGCGTCATGTCCTTCGCCCTGGCCAGATCACAGCGCCGGGTACCAAGCAGATCGGTGACCACCAGGACGGTGCCTTGCAGCCGGGCACGCTGGCGCAGGTAGTAGCGCCAGCAGTGAAACCACACGACGGCCAGCACGATGGGAACCGGCCACCACAGCAGCGCGAGCGCATTCCCTCTAGCGGTCCCTCCGACAGCACCGGCGCCGAAAGCCAAGGCAAGGAGCGCCAGGAAGCCGAGGTTCGACCAGCGGCCAACCCGCGTGGCCAGGTTGATCACTTCACCGTTGACGCCCAGTTCCCGTTCTTGCGCCACACGGTCCCCTCTTCGACGATCCGGCCACATTGGCTTTCATCATGGCCGAGCTGTACCGCGGTGGTGCTCCAGCGGCCACGCCTGGCCACGAGGTTGGACGAGATGTCCAGCGGCCAACCAGAGGACGATTGACATCAACTCCGCGCGAACCACTGTCACAACCCCGCGCGCAACACGCGAAGTTGCCGGAGCGCAGGCCACTGGCCCGTCAGGGGCCACGTGCAACGCGCCGCCCTCAGGAAACCGCCAGGTTGAGGCGAGCAGCCGGGGATCGGCGGCGTGCACACGAACATATTTCTGTTCTGATGTTCCAGCCTGGTTCCCTACAGTCGCTCTGTGACAAGCACATGGAGACGGCTGACCGACCGGCTGGCGGGGAAGACTGAACCGGAGCCCCTGTGGACAGAGGGCGTACCGGACCACCTCGACGTGCCCATCCATGACTGGCTGTACGAGGTGCTGTCCAGATACGACATGGCGATCCCGGTAGCAGTGCGCCTGAAATTGCCGTCCAGAATCGTCAAGAGCCGCGACCCGTACGCCGAATTGGCCTCTCTCGACGACCGGACGAACCCGATGCTGCGCTTGGAGGTCATCGACGCAACGCTGGGCTGCCTACAGCAAGCGCTGCGGGGCGGAAACTTGCAACACCTCAAGAACGCCGCTTTCTATGCCCGCCACCTGGAAGGAATCCTGCGCGAAGGCGATTCCGCTTTCACCGTTTCCAAAGACGGTAGCGGCCTGGAACGCCGGATTGACGAGACACTCCACGCCACCTATGGCAAGGCCGTGGATACCGGGGCTTCGAAGTCGGGGACGGTCGCTGATCATCTCCGCGCGGCATTCACCGAGGCGTACGGGATCAACCCCGACCCGAGTGCCGCCTACTCCCGAGCCATCAAGGCTGTGGAGGCCGTCGCCATCCCGGCCTTCCTCCCCACCGATCCCGAACCCACCCTCGGCAAGGTGCGGTCCCACCTGGACCAGGCACGCCACAAGTACGAGATGGTCCTCGCCGACAGGACGGGAGCGCCGGCAGACATTGACGCGGTCGTCGCCATGATCAGCCTGCTCTGGCACGGACAGCGAGACCGTCATGAGGGGGGACCCACCAGCGCTTCGGTGTCCCAGCAGGGCGCGGAAGCCGCCGTGCACGCGGCCGCGGTCCTGGTCCACTGGATCTCAAACGGCAGCATCCGAAAGAAATAGACGAAGGAGTTCGCTCCCTGCCGCCGTCTGGCGGTCGTGTGCAACACGCTGCCCTCTGGAAACCGCCAGTCTCGGAGCCTGGAGTTTGTCTACGTCTTCGTCTACGCGCACGTCACCGCAGCAGCCAGCGGATGAGTTGCGTGAGGCCGGCTGGACAGAGGGTGTCTCACACAGCCGCCCGCTCCGTGGGCCGCTGCTGCCCGGCTGCTCCCCCGCGCCGCCTGTCAGTGCCCGCCCCGGTAACACCCCGGCGATCACCGCGCACCATGGCCCGTACCGAGGGGCCCGTACCGAGGGACCCTTACTGATCGGGGGTAAGCGGTGGATCAGAGGTAGGTGATTACCCGGACGCGGTGTGTAGTGCGCCGAGTGCATGATGTGACCTCTTGTTACTGGAACTCTCCCAGGAGGCATCATTGCGCTCCCCCTCCCCCCGTACCGCGGCGGTTTCTGTCGCCACCGCCGCCGCACTGGCGGCGGCGCTGGCCGCGCCACCGGCGCTGGCCAGCCCACACGTACCCGCCGCCGGCGTGACGGTCGCCGACCCCCAACCGGCGCATCGGCTGGTCATCGAACAGGAACCGGTCCGCGCGAAACCCGTCCGCGTGGGCGGCCGCGCGCTGGCCGTGCCCAGCTGCAAGCCCGGTGAATGGAAGGTCACCCGCTTCCGCGGCTGCAAAGCCATCCAAGGCCGGGTACTGACGGTCGCGATGACCGTGCCGCCGATGATCTTGGGTGTCACCCACTTCACCGCCACCCACTCCTACCAGGCAGCCGCCAACAGCCGCACCGTCACCGACAAGCTGACCTGGCGCACCACCAAAACCACAATGCGCGGCGGACGCGGACCCGGCCCCAACCTGACGATCAAATCCAAATGCGAGGCGCCCTGCTCAGCGACCACCAAATTCAAGGGCGGGCTGATGAGGCCCGGCAAGACGCTGACCGGCACCATCACCTTCCACGACACCACACCCAAGGTGCACCAGACCCAGGGCACCTACCTGCTCATCTTCACCTCGACCTTCGCCCTCCCCGGCACCTACGAAACACCCTCGCCGCAATTCCGCTGCGACAACCTGATGCCCGGCCAGCGCGCCGGCTGCGTGTTCCCCGGCGCCGTCCCCACCGTGACCTCGCTGGCCAAACTGAAGTTCGTCGGCGCCAACATCCGCCGGCTGCAGGCCCGGGGCGCGCCCAAGGTGCTGCACCGCAACAGCTGGCTGGAGGACCTCAACCGCGGCCAGGTGTGCGGGCGCGCCAAGCTCCCGGCCGGATGGAAGCCCCCCAAGGGCTGGCCCAGGCCGCTGTCGGCCAAGCTCAACAAGCCCAGCTGTGACGAGTACGCCTTCGCCCGCACCGACGAAGGCGGCGCCAAGCCCGGCAACGGCTACGGCTGGGTACCACTGCGCGAAAACAACGCCCAAGGCGGCCTGCTCAGCGGCTTCTTCAAGCAGAACCGCGTCCTGGACGCCGCCTCCATCCTGCAACCCGGCGACCCCTTCCGCGTCAAAGCCTGACACCGGGAGTCCGCAACCCTGAGCCGACCCCGTCGGCTCGGCAATGAACCGACCGACGCGCGGTGCTCACCACCATGACGCCAGCGCGGTGTCGGGTCTGGTCACCTGATAGCCCCTCTCGTCGGACGGCGGCAGGGCGGAGTACCGGCCGAAGACCGTACGCGGATCGGTGCCGAGATAAGGCCGTCTATCTCGGCACCGATCCGCATGGTTCTCCCCGCCCTCCCAAGGCCCTGCAACGCCACGACACGATTCCGACGCGGATCACTAAGGTCGCGTACCCCTCACACGCACTCTTGGCCGGACGGGTACGAAGACAAGTTGCCGTGGTCGAGTAGGAAGCCCTCGTTGCAGCCGGGGCCGATGTAGGTATGCCAGGTGTACTCCCAGGTTTCGCCGGCGGCCATCCACACCGCTTGCGTCACGAAATATTTGCCGGCTGGGTTGCGCCACTCGAGACTGGCGAAGATGGGGTTTCCGGCGACCTTGGTGTACCAGACGCGGACGTAGCTCTGGGTCCCAACGGGGCCGACGTAGATGCAGACGTGGCCGTTGCCGGGTGACTGGCAGGAGGTGCCCATGGGCATGTTCGGCCGGTAGTTGGCCTTCTGGGGGACGCCCTTGGGGCCGGGGGAAGGCGTCGCGGCGGGCCTCGGCGGATCTGCTGAGGCGGCGGGAACGCCCACGAACAGGCCGCTCGCCATGGCCAGAGCCGCGCCTGTGGTCAGCAGCGCCTTGGTGGAGATGTTCATCGGCTCCTCCGACTGACCGCGTGCCGTGATCGAATTTCACGGACCTAGTCGAACGATCACGGTCCGCGGCCTCAGGTTGTACGGGGTCCCTTCGGGGGAGGGACCGGCCCTTGATCGCGGGGCCTTCATCTTCTCCTGCGACGCGCAGGACCTGTCCCAGACACCGAGGCGAATGATGGGCCCTGCGGTCTGTCCAACTGCAGCCAGGAGAACAGGTGGAATCGGTGCGAGGGCGCCTGTGCCTGCGGCGCGGGGGCTGTGACGAGGTGGCCGGACGACCCGCCCAGATCGTCGTCCACCCCAACTCACGGAAAATGCGGTCCCGCTTGACGGAACTTGGACACCTGTCCAGGTGGCCGCCCCGCGTAAGCCGCTTGCGCTTCCTCGTAAGCCGCTTGCGCTTCCTCGTTGTGACCCAAGTCACATTACGGGGGCAAAATAGCAGCTCAAAGACATGTGTCAACTGCTGCTTGCCGCGCAGCGCTCTCAGTGTGACCAGCGGAAACGCGCCAGTTGTAGGTATGGTGAGCGTCCGTACGGGCGTCGCCTGTCAGGCAACGCCCCGCACACACACGTCGGCCCCCCCAACTGTTCCTTGGGGGGGCCTTCGTGTGCCGGTCAGACGCCGTAGCGCCGCAGGACGGCCGTCACGATCGCGCCGATGGCGCCGGCGGTCACGCTCTGCCAGATCCACACGCACCGCAACCGGGCGCTGATCCAGCGCAGGACCCTCGCAGGCATCTTTGATCTCCTTTGCTCCCCGGCGATCCGGCCGGGAATTCCTCGGCCGGATCGGGGGCGGGAGATCTCGCCCGCTGTGTGTCCTAGAGGATGACCGTACCGGGCGGGCCACCGGTCGGCGACCTGATCCTCGGTGCTGTCGCGCGTGCGGGGAACTTGGGGGCAATCGGGGGCAACTACATGAGGGTAGGTGTGATGCAGATCATGTCTTGGCGTGCGCGTACCGGTCAGCTCTCCGGGTCGGGCGGACCAGTCTGCCACCGGCCGTCCCAGGTGCGGACGCTGAGGATGGTCCTGACGCCCTGCCCGTCCATGAAGAGCCACTCGCCGGCCACGCCGGGGTCGAGCGCGTCGGCGGGCCACCACTGCTCACCGCAGGTGCGGCAGGCCAGCACGGTGACGGTGCGCTCCACGCCCTCACAGTCGACCAGCGGCTCCGGCCGGGAGGTGAGCGTCGCGGTAAAGCAGTCCGGGCACAGCCCCTCGGCCAGCGACGCCTGCATGTGCGAGCCGTAGCGCTCCAACGGCACGTCCATCACGACCTCCTCCTCGTCAAGGATCGCCGACACCAGCGGAGTCGTCATGTCGGCGTCCCGTTGGGTGCGGGCCGTCCGGACTACAATGCCCGCATCCTTGAACGAGCGCTTGGTTGGAGCAAATGTGTCCTATCGCGTCGGCCAGTGGGCCACCGGCAACGTGGGCCGGCAGGCACTCAGGGCCATCATCGAGCATCCAGGGCTGGAGCTGGCGGGGGTCGTGGTCAGCGATCCGGCCAAGGTGGGCAGGGACGCCGGTGAGCTGGCCGGGATCGCCCGCCGCATCGGGATCCGGGCCACCGCCGATCCCGGCGAGCTCATCGCCGCACGCCCGGACGTCATCAGCTACACCGCCGTCGGCACGGCGGGCCGTCGCGGGGTGGCTCGGCTGCGACGGCGGAGGACGGCGGACGGCCCGGGGGCGCGGTCGACGACCTGTGCCGGATCCTCCAAGCGGGCATCGACGTCGTCTCCACCGCGCTGATCCCGCTGGTCCACCCGCCGTCGGCCGATCCGGGCGACGTCGGGCGCCTGGAGGCGGCCTGCGCCGAGGGCGGCGCCTCCCTGCTCACCACCGGGCTGGACCCCGGCCTCATGAACGACGTGCTCCCGATGGTCCTCACCGGCGTCTGCCTGCGGATCGACTCGATCAAGATCAGCGAGGTCATGTGCTACGGGACGTGGGACAAACCCGAGGCCATCGTCGGCAAGTTCGGCTTCGGCGCACCCCTCGGCCATCGCCCGCCGATCCTGCAGCCCGGCGTGCTCACCCTCATGTGGGGCTCGATCGTCCACCTGCTGGCCGAACGGCTCGATGTCGAGCTGGACGAGGTGACCGAGTCGTATGAGCTTTGCCCCGCGCCCGAGACCTTCCAGATCCCGGCCGGGACCATCGCCCAAGGCACGTCCGCGGGCATGCGCTTCCAGGTCTCCGGCGTCCTGAACGGCCGGTCGGTCATCGTGGTGGAACACGTCACCCGGCTCCGTGCGGACATCGGCCTGCCGCACTGGCCGACCGCCCCGTTCGGCCAGGCCGGCGGCTACCGCGTCGAGATCGAGGGCGAGCCGCCGTGGCGCATGGACATCGCCAACCCCGGTGCCACGGATCCGACCGTGCCCGGCACCCTGGCCACCGCCCTGCGTGCCGTGAACGCCATCCCCGCCGTCGCCGAGGCCCCTGCGGGCCTGCACACCCCGTTCACCCTCCCCCTCTTCACCGGCCGCGGCCTGCTCGGCGGGTGAGGCGTCGGCGAGACCACTTCCACTGCCGGCACGACATCTTCGGGGTGGGACCCGCGGATCACGAGACGAGGCGGGTGCGGATGAGGGCGCCGCTCTCGGCGAAGCGGTCACGGTTAGCCTGTCCGGATCCGGCCTGCCTACCCCTAGGGGTAGGAAGACACCTACCGGCAGGGGTAGGTTCGATGGAGGGGATGGAGGGACAGTCTGGTCCGCGATCACCGGGAGGCGCCGCTCATGGACACCACCTACACCGCAGCGATCGCCACGGCGTCTGATGTCGTGGCTGGCGAGTACTGCGATGTGTTGGTCGCTGAGAACGACGTTGTCGGCTACCGGGATGGCGAGGGCGGCCAGGAAGTCCCGGTGCTGGGCATGTCGGACCGTGTGGTGATGGAGGCTGTCGAGACGACGGTCCGCACGACCGATGACGACAAGCTGGGCCTGATCGAGCAGGAGGCCGAGCAGATCCTGGCCGCCCACGGCTGGCAGGTCGTCGGCCCGTGGGAGCTCAGCGACAACGCCGCCTACGCCGCGGTGCAGCGTGCCTAGGGCGATGACGCCGACCGGTACAGACACCGCCGCGGCAGATCCGGCCGGTACGCCATCGACCGGTACGCCATCGACCGGTGCGGACTGGCGGGAGCGGCTGCAGCAGGTTCGGCGGCGGGAGGCGCGCGTCGCGCTGGCACGCACCCAGGTCGCTGACGAGAGGGCCGCGGTCATCGACGCAGGGGTGGCCGCGCACCGCGCCGAGCGCGGCTCCAAGCTGGAGGAGGCGGTGCGCGCGGTCGCCGAGGAGCTCGGGGTGACGCCCAAGACGGTGCACCAGGCCCGCGCGCGGGCCCGGCGGGCGACTGCGGTGCGGGGGCTGCCCGCCGACATCCTGGAACGGTTGTTCGCCGCCGAGATTGCCGACTTGCCGCCGATGCCCGAGAGCTGGTGGCGCGTTCTGACCTGGGTGGTCGGCGGGATCGCCTTCGATCCGCTGTGGGTGGAGAACCAGCCGGGCCTGCTGCTGGCCGATGAGATCACCCAGGCCGGGCCGGACATCGGTGACCCGCAGCTGGTCGCCGATCTGGCCGAGCGGTGCGCGTCGTGGTCTCGAGCCACCGCGCTGGCAGTGATCGACCTGCTCGCTGAAGCGCCGGGCTGGCGTCCGGGTGCCTCCGAGCCGGACGGCCACGCCGACCTGCCTGAGCGCGCGTCGGAGGCGACGCCATGACCACTGATCTGGCCAGCGCACCTCCCACCGGCAGGCCGGATGCCGTGTTCGACCTCCTCGCCCGGCCGTGGATTCCGGTGCAGACCACCACCGGCTGCCAGCAGTTGCTGAGCTTGCGTGACACTCTGCTGCGCGCGCATGAGCTGGCTGATCTGGCGGCGGACGGGCCGATGGAGCAGGTCGCGCTGCACCGGCTGCTGCTGGCGGTCATCCACCGCGCGCTGGGCGGCCCGGTGGACCACGACCAGTGGGCGGCCTGGTGGCGCACCGGCCGCCTGGACGCCGCGCCCATCACCCGGTTCCTGGACGAGCACGCCGGACGGTTCGACTTGTGGGGCGCCCGTCCCTTCGCGCAGACGCCCGGGCTGCAGACCAAGCTGGTGCCGGTCGACCGGCTCACCGCCTATCCCGACCGCGGCGCTGGCGCGGGCTGGTTCGCCCCGGTGCCCCGCGAGCTCACCGAGGCCCAGGCCGCGGTATGGCTGCTGTGGTGCCAGGCCTACGACACCGGCGGGATCCGCGCCGCGCATGGCGGCGGCCGCGCGATGGGCACCCCGTCCGGCCACGCCGGCTGGAGCTCGCAGATCCGACTCTGCGGACACACCCTCGCCCAAACCCTGCTGCTGTCCCTGCCGCCACTACCACCGCCGACCGGACCGCTGACTGACCCGGACCGTGCGGCCAGCCAATCGCAGCCGCCCCCTGACGATCTGGGATGGTGGGAACGGCGCGACCCGCCGCACCGCCGCAACGACCACTCCCCCGTAGGCCCGATCCACACCTTGACGTGGGCGTCGCGGCGGATCCTGCTGCACCGCGACGACGACGGCATGGTCCGCCGAGTGCAGATCGCCGCCGGCGACGACGCCCGGCGCCTGCCCGGCGATCCGCACACCGCCCGTCCAGCCCGCAGAGCGACCTGGCGCACCGACACCGACCCCTGGCGGCTGCTGGAACTGCTCGGCGCCCTCGATGCCGCAGAGCTCCCCGACCTGGACGCCACCGACCCCGACGCCACGATCGAGCATGAGCCAGTACCTCAACCCGGCGTCCTCACAGCGGTAGCCGAACGCGTAACCGGCGGCCACCTGCCCGGCGACACCACCATCCGCATCACCCTCACCCAAGTCCGCTACAACCGGCACCGCTCCATGATCGAAGACGCCGCGCAGTGGCAGCTGGCCATACCAGCGGCGGCCTGCACACCTGGAACCACCGCCCACCGCGCGCTCACCACGATGGCCTGGACGCTGGCACGGATCGAACGCGCGGTGGTCTCCGCGACCACCGCCGCCGCCCGCACCCGGCCGCACACCGCCGAGCAGATCGCCCACCTGGCCGAGCAAGCACGCATGCAACTGCGCGCCGACCTCGACCCTGCAGTCCGCCAGGTCGCCCGTGACCCGTCACCAGCCGCCATCGACCGGCTCACCGAAACAGCCCGGCAAGCCAGCAGCCGTCACCTCACCCACGCCCTGGACCAAGCGATCCAAAGCGGATGGGGCCTATGACCAGCAGCACCCGCCTCGCCCCAGGCGTCGCGATAGGGCACATCGCCAACCAACGACGCCACCTGGACCTCGCGCTGCAAACCCTCGGCGACCTGCACTGCCACGAGCCGGACCGCCAGCGCCCAGCCACTCCCCCATCAAGCCACCACCCACGTAGCGCACCTGGCCCCGGCCGACCTCACACCCCTCGGCAACTGCTGAAGTGGCTCATCACCGCCGTCGACGCAGGCACTCCGCTCAGCACCGCCATTGCCGACTTCGACCTCACCCCGGCGCAGACCGAGGCCTGGCTCGCCGACCATCCCGACCTCGCCGACCAGCTCAAGGCCACCTGCGACCGCTGGTACGCCAGGCGCAGCGTGCCCCTCACACCCCGGCTCGCCCAGGCCGTCAACAGCTGGCGCCGCGGTGAACGCACCGCCGAGACCCGGCGAGCGCACAACGCCGACACCCGCGCATGGCGACGACAACAGGCCGCCGCGCAGCTACCCCCCGCGCGGCAACGCCACATCCTCAGCCAGCTCGCCGCCGGCCGGCCACTGCGAGCCGTCGCCGACGACGCGGGCCTCACCACCCAGGCCATGTTCGGCCGCGCCCAATGGGACAGCGACTGGCGTCGCCGCCTGGACCAGGCCCTCATGGACGGCCGGGACCCAGACCTGGACCACGGAACGACGACCACCTACCGCCACCACGGCTGCCGCTGCCCCAAATGCCGTATCGCCAAGAAGTAATCACGGTGACGACGCTGGCAGCTGGTGTTGCGACCTGCCGGCGGAGCGTCGGCCCCGCGTTCGCGGGATGCTCCCACTGTTGTGGGGGTGCAGCCCTGATCTTCGGCTCTCTGTTCGAGCACCCCCGACTTTTCCGCGAGCGAGGCCTTCATGTTCGACCCTCCCCTTGATCTGTCCGCCCTGCCGGGCTACCTGCCCGCGCCGTCCACACGCCCGTGCCGGACCGCGTTTTTGGGGCGCTGTTCCACCAAGGACCACCAGGACCCGGCCGCCTCAATCGCCGGGCAGGTGGCCGAGGCGTCGCTCCTGCTGGCGCCCGGCGAGCAGTTCGCCGCCTACTACTGGGATGTCGAGTCGGGCATGCTGGGCTTGGACGAGCGCAGCCAGGCCACCGATGCCGACTACGCCCGTTTGAGCGTGCCGGTGCGGCGCGACGGCGGCATCGAACAGCTGCTGCGAGCGGCCGAGCGCGGCGACATCGACCGCGTGGTGTGCGAGCGGATCTCCCGCGCCGCCCGCAAAATGCTGTCCAACCTGCAGGTGGAGGAGCACCTCACCACCTGCGGCGTGCGGTTGGACTGCGCCAACGAACCCCAGGGCGGCATGACCACCGGCCGGCTGGAGGTCCGCCGCATGGGCCAGGTCCGCGCGGAGATCGCCCGGGCGGAGCTGATGGAGATGTCGATGCGCGGCCAGCGCCAGCACGCCGCCAACGGCTACCGGCACGGCAAACCCTGCTACGGCTACATCGCCGTGATCGACCCCAACGCGCCGCGGCCGGCCGACCGGTTCGGCACGGTCCGGCCCAAACAACGCCTAGCGCTACACCCCGACCAGCGCCGCCAGGCCACCGTGGCGCTGGGCTTCCGGCTACGCCGCGACGAAGGCCTCGGCGACACCGAGATCGGCCGGGTGCTGGCCGCCGACCTGCACGCACATCCCCCCGGCGAGGACATGCTGCTGTGGAACGGCCGCCACGTGCGCCGAATGCTCGCCCAACCCAAGTACACCGGATTCCAAGTTTTCGGCCGACGATCATCGCGAGCCGACCACGAGCGCGTCACACCCATTTCGCAGTGGGTGTGGTCCCGGCAGCAAGCCCACCCCGCGATCATCACTGTTCAGGAGTGGTACGACACGCAGCTGGTGACCGCGCAGCTACGGGACCGCCGCCGGCCGGGCTGGGGCCGGGTGCGGCAGGCCGCCACCGACCACGGTGTCACCCTCACCCAGATCGGACAGTCGAGCACTCATGCGCTCTGGGACGTCGGCGGCCGCCGCATCGTGCTGCCGACCGGGGAATTGCCCGCCGCGGTGGCCGATCAGATGATCACTCTGCTGGAGCAGATCGCCCGATGACCGGCCCTGCCGACATGTCCGGCACCGGCGACCCTGGCAGCCGACCCACTTCGGATACCGAAAGCGGCAGGACACTAGTCGTGCCGGTCATGCGGCAGGACCGTGTGTGGGTCACCGCGCCAGGCGATCACGACGTGCTGGTCTGCGGCCGCACGCTGCGCGATATCCACGCCGGCGTGCACGCCGCACTGGTGCTGCTGCACGCGCCCGCCCCGCCCCCGCTGGTACAGGTACGGCCGCAGTCGCCCGGCTTGGACGAACTCGCCAAGCAGCAGCACCGGTACCAGCAGGCACTGCGCGTCCAAGCGCAAAAGCTCCGCGACGACGGTGTGTCGTGGTCCGACGTCGCCCAGGCCTGCGGAGTCCGCATCACCGACGCGCAAGCCGCTGTCAGGGGGGCCGTACCAGGCCCGTCGTTCAAGAAGGTGTCTGAGAACGATGATCTTGTCTCAGGGCGATGAGCCGCGAGGGCTGATCGGGGCAGGGCGCCGGTCCGACTTGTTGCATTTAGTGGCTGAGCCCGGGCGGTGCTGCTGGCGCTCGACCGCCGCACTACGCACCACGCGGGCGCTGCCACCAACCGGCGATTCCGCCCCATGATGGGCGTCTGGGCGAGCTCGGCCGCGTGCACGCTGGCGGCAGTCTTGACCTGACCAGGCCCGGGCCGGGCCAACGGGGCCTGGCGCGGCCCGGGACGTGGTCGCAGGGGCGATCAGGCAAGGGGACTCGCCGCTCCTGCGCTGCTGGGCAGTCCGCCGCGCGGCGGACTGCCCAGCAGCGCCTGTGTCCCCGGTGGTGCGTTGCGGCCGAAGTGATCAGCGCTGCAGCACCACGGACTAGTTCTGGCGATGTGCACCTGTCACCTCGACGGGTAGAGGCGGCCTCCATCCGCGAACCTACGCTTGGCATTCGATCACACACAATGTGTGACGATCGTTAGGTATGGAGGATCATGCGACTCCGCACGCCGAGCACGCTACTGCCCACCGCGCTCGCGGCCGCCATGGCGCTGTTCGCCCTCGTGCCGTCCGCCCCCGCGGCCGCTAGCGCCCCGGCCGGTGCCGCAGCCATCGCAGCGGCCGCGCCGCCGCCGCTGCTGGTAGAGGCGATCACCCAGCTGCCGGTCAGCCAGGAGAACCGTGCCGGGTACAAGCGCACCAGCTTCCGGCACTGGATCGACGCCGACCGCGACGGCTGCCACACCCGACACGAGGTTCTGCTCGCCGAAGCCATCCAGGCGCCTGACCAGGGCGCGCGCTGCGCGCTGTCCGGCGCCGTGTGGTGGTCCTACTACGACGACATCACCATCACCGAACCCGCCCAGCTCGACGTCGACCACCTCGTGCCGCTCGCCGAAGCCTGGGACTCGGGCGCCTCGGCATGGGACGCCGCCCGGCGCCAGGCCTACGCCAACGACCTGGACGACGCCCGGCACCTGGTCGCCGTCACCGCCCGCAGCAACCGCCAGAAAGCCGACCAGGACCCCGCCACCTGGCTACCGCCCCACCCGGCCGCGCGCTGCCGGTACGCCATCGAATGGGTGTCGGTCAAACGCCGCTGGCAACTGGCCGTGGACAACGCCGAAAAGACCGCGCTGCACACCCTGGCCGGCGGCTGCCCCGGCGCCCACCTGACCACCGACCCGGCCGCAGCCCGGAACCGGTGACCACCACCTGCACCAGATCGCAGGTCACACACCTCGCCCCGGCCGCCCGCCCGCCGGAGCCGCCATGGTCACCCAGTCGCCCAGGCTCAGGTCGACCCGGTCCAGGTAACGGCCGATCAGGCCGAGCACGGCATACGGCGCCCCGGCCATCTCGTCGGAACTGTCACCGGGCGGGGCGGCGTGCAACTGCTGGGAGCACCACCACCAGCCAGACTCGGTCAGCTCCACACCCACGGGTGAGGTCCTCTCCACCAGCCGCTCCGCACGCAGCTCTGCAGGCCGTCGCGATGGTCACCGACATCCCTGGTGCGGTGATGTGCCGCACCCTGGACACCCTGCAGTTGGCGAGACGGCTGCGCACCGCGAGCATGCCGGGTTCCCGGGGTCTGTCGACCGGCTGTGGCCTGACCGACCTGCTGTGGGAAAATCTGCAGGTCCAGCGCTCCAAGCCCGCGATCCCCCGCCAGTTCGCCGGGGACCCCGAGCAGCCGGTGAGCCGCGGCGATCACGACCCGCGTGAGGACGCCGCTCTGGTCGGCCGCCTCTGGGAGCACCTGGTCACCGCCCGGTCGATCCGGTGGGGCCCGGGGACGATGCACAGGGCGAACAAGGGCATCGCGGCGCTGCCTGACGACCATGTCGCCGAACTGCACGGCGAGCGCACCGACCCGAATACCCGCGGCACGCAGGACGCCTTCACCGCCGGCGGGCCGCCCGCCAACCGGGTGATCGCCGCGAGTCTCCCCGCGCCGACCGCGATCCGCGGCCTCGCGGAGACGCTGCAGCACGACGGCCTGCTCACGCTGGGCCGGCTGTCGGACGAGGAACTTTTCACCGCCTGCCAGTGGATGGGTATCGGGCAGAACCTCCAAGTCCGAGAGCGGATCGCCGACGGCCGCTCCTTTGTGAAAACCCAGCGGATCCGGCCGGCCCAGGCCCTCTGGGAGAGCACCCACCCTGAGCAGATGAACGAGCTCTTCCAGGCCCGCAGACATGCCTCGCCGCGCTTGGCCTCCCTGATGAGGGGGCAGGCCGCGACCCGCGCGAAACTGGCCACGGCAGTGTCCTGATCGCGCCGAGCTTTGGCAGGGTCGGTCAGCTTGGCGAGGACCATCCGTGGCCTGCCGATGAGTCGAGTCCCGACCGACCTCGATCTCTGATCTCCCGGTCCGGAAGACCGACCGACGCCACGGCCGAGGAGGAAACGTGAGCCGCCGCCCCGAACCCGCGCCGTACTTCGAGTTGTGTACGGCGGCTTCCGGATAAGCCTGCAGTCCCGGCCCGTCGGGACACTGATCTCGCTCACCACGACAGAAACACTGATGGGCGGGGCGATCGCCACCGGCGTTTGGCCGCTGTAGCCACGCGACCGCACCTAACTCGAAAATGGTGCTGCACCGGCGCGCGGCAGCGAAACCCAGCCGGCGAGCTCGGCTCCAGTGGGCACAGAGAGGTGTGGCGGGTTTAGGCGACGTCGGCCAGAGTGACCTTCCGTCCGGTGAGGGATTCGAGTTGGCGAACAAGGTCACGTTCCCGGCGGCGCCTGTTGATCCGGCTGGTGTAGAAGTCAGGGCCGAGATCGATGAAGCGCTGGTGGGATCGTTGAGCAGGTACCAGACCACGGTGAGCACGGAGTTGGCGACGGCGACGATGGCGCGTCGTTTGTTGTGTGACTGTGCAGGGATCGAGGCAGCCGTCGGCATGGCAGGGTGAACACGATGTTGGTGCGGCCGTGTTCGCCGGTGCGTTGGTCGTTGACCAGGAAGCTGTCTCCGGTCAAGGGGGGCTTCGCCCGCGTAGGCGAGAGCGATCAGCACGCCGACCAGGCTCGGATGACCGGGCCCGTCAGCCCCATTGACTGGGACGGCGCGACGGGTGAGGGTCATGACGGCAAGGCTTCACGGCGTTTCACCCTGGAGGTTCCCAGCAGTGGATTTCGTTGGCATGGACGACACGTCCCCGAAGAGCACCTGCCCGGCTGTTTTCGTCGAACCCGCCACAGGCGATCTCTTCCAGGTAGGCCGCAAGGTGACCGATCCCGACGTGATCGCTAAGCTCACTGCCCACACTCCGATCCACGACGACGAAGCCGCTTTCTGGACCCCCGCGCGCTTGAAGCCTCAACTCCTTGAGGCGCTCACCGGAACATACGAACCCGGTCGAGAGGGCTACGGCGAACCATCCTTCGAAGATCTGCTGGCCAGCGCTGAGCGTTCGGCCGTTCACCTTGAGGCCCGCGATACCTACGACGCGACGGATCCCGCCTTCCTCAAATGGCTGGAGGACGGCGACACCTCGTATGAGTGGGACGACTGGATCGAGCCGGTCGGCGCGGCCGTCGCACGCGGTGTCAAGGTCCGGCGGCTGCGAATCGTGTCTGAGCCGGTCAGCGACTACATCCGATGGGAACATGCCATCAGCCACGGCAATATCCAGGCCGGAGAGGATCTGCGATGGTTGCCGCGCCGTCTAGCCTACGACCTGGCCGTGCCGGTGGCCGATTACTGGATGTTCGATCACAGGCTTGTGCGCTACCACTTCACCAGCGGTGCCGGTGCCGAACTCGGAGTGTTCGAGTACGTCACTGACCCCCGCAAGATCATCCCGGTCGTCGGCATGTTCGAGATGATGTGGGAGCGGGCGATTCCCCACGCTGATTACAGCCCGTCCTGACCTTCGAGATCGGCCAGGGCGCGTTCTATCAACGCTACGGCGGGTTTCCCGAAGGCCGCCAGCGACCACAGCCGGTCCCAGGCGGCAACGTACATCGCAATCTCGGCCGGCTGAGTGACCGACAGGTATCCCGATACCAGCTCGACTGTGACCAACTCGGCGTCGGTGATGTCGAATGCCTCAACCGGATGGATGGCGCGGCGGTCGGCGTTCGCGGGGATGATGCCGAGTGACACCGTCGGCCTTTTCATCGTCGCCAGCAGATGGCGCAGTTGAGCGGCGTGTAGTTCACGGGAATAGGGACGCAGCCACAGCACGGTCTCCTCCAGTAGGAACAGCCACCGCGCGTCGGGGCGACCGAGCAAGGTCTGGCGATCCATGCGTTCGGCAACTGCCTCGGCCAGATCGTCCTCGCTATCGGCGACGTCGACACGCTGCTCGTCCTGCACGGTACGCAACGCCGCGAGGGTGTACGCCTGGGTCTGGAGCATGCCGTGGATGACCTTGGGCTGATAGGCCCTCGACAGGGTGAGTTCCTCGTATTCCTGGCGAACAGACTTCTGCGCCGCCGTCAGCCCACCGCGGTTGAGTTGCTGATAGGTGACCCACATCCGGGCCGCGTTTGCCTGTTCGCCGAGCAGCTCTTCGGTGCGCCGGTCCGATGCCCCGCAGATCCTGCACCATAGCCGAACATGGTCGGCGGTAATGCTGCGCTGTCCCCGTTCGATCATGCTGACCAGTGACGATCTACTCCACCCGGCAAGCTCAGCGAATCGCACACCGGAGATCCGCTTCTCCTGGCGCATCTGGCGAAGCTGATCGCCGAGGCGTTGCCGGGCGGCCTGTGCACTGGACGATGGTGAGGATGAGGAAGACATCGTGTGGTCGATATTGACGTATCAGAGCTGCACTACCAGCCATGTTTCACATGGATTAACACCCCTTGATCGTTCCCAGTCCCCGGCAGATCAAGCCGCAGGTGTTAAAGAGTGTGAAACTGCTGGACCTGGAGACCACCGAGCGGTCAGTGTCAAGCGACAGCGAAGCTCATGGGCTGGAGAAGGGGAGGCGGCCGTGGCCATCGATCCACCACGCACCGCTAAGACCCCCGGAAGCGACGAGATCGCGGTCGCTGAGCAGCCTCTTCGGCCACGTGTGGTCCTCTTGGCGCTGGCCTCGGGGCTGGACGGTGAAGGTGTCCGGTCACGCCTTGTTGACGACAGCAACCTTCTGCGGTGCTGGGATCCCCATCGGACCGGCGGCACACGAACGGTCGCTTGTGTGCCAGGTGGCGAAGGGCGCCTTGATCTGTGCTACCACCCGGACAGTGAGCGGCTGGCCGATGCCCAAGAGGTTCTCCGGCCGGGACCCAGGTCGGCCGTGGCCCACAAGGTCGCTGGAGACCTTCTCGCCGGCCGGGGGCTGAGGAGGCCAGGCATATGAGTGCGGGAAATCGCGCGTTGCACCTCGGTCGTGGTAGTGGCTCTGGAACGCCGACGTGTGGCGCTTCTCAATACCGACCTCGTCAGGAAAGCGGCAGCCGTTGGGGCCGCAGCAGAACTTGGGTGCGCCCTTCGGGGCCGTTTTCGCCGTTGGGAGTGAATGCCTCGTTCCACGAGGGGCCACTAGTGGATATGGTCAGCGCGCTCATCGGCACGACCGTTGCCTTCGGCGGCTATATGCTGGCCGTTTTTCTGCGGACTCTTGAAGATATATGAGGCGCGTGCGATCGGCTGGACAGCCTCAAGCAAAACGATGCCATGATCTGCAAGGAGTGATAATCATCGCAGCGGCCCTCTTGTGCTGATCTTCGTGGCCAGGGTTGACCTTCCAGCGACCGTTGACCAAGGAAAGGGCGCGCCATCCATAAGATCCAACGCAAAGGGCGCAATTTCTTGGCCGAAGGCGGCCGAGTCCAGGGCGTGTCCGAAGGGGTGACAGAGCGCGATGCCTAAACTACCGGGGATGGACAACGACACCATCATCTCGCCGTCTGCGGAACAGCTTCGTGATCGTCTCGTGGACGATCTCCTCGCTGACAAGACGGTTACCTCGCCCAGGGTCGAGGAGGCGTTCCGCAGCGTTCCCCGACACGTGTTCGCTCCCGGGGCGCCGCTGGAGCAGGTGTACTCGCGGGACATCGTGGTCGTCAAACGCAACGAGCAGGGCACCCCGATCAGTACGGTGTCGGCACCGGAGATCCAGGCTCGGATGCTGGAGCAGGCCGAGATCGGGCCGGGCATGCGGGTGCTGGAGATCGGCAGCGGCGGCTTCAACGCCGCCCTGATCGCCGAGATCGTTGGCACCACGGGACAGGTCACGACCGTCGACATCGACCAGGACGTCACCGAACGGGCCCGCGCGTTCCTGAACGAAGCCGGTTACGAACGGGTGAATGTCGTGCTCGCCGACGCCGAAACCGGGATGGCCGAGTTCGCGCCCTATGACCGGATCCTGGTCACCGCCGGAGCATGGGACATCCCACCGGCATGGACAGATCAGTTGGCGGCGGGCGGCCGGATCGTGGTGCCCCTGCGGATGCGGGGCGTGACCCGTTCGCTGGTCCTGGAACGCGCGCCGGGTAGCGACGCCGATCATCTTGTCAGCCGCTCGGCTGAGGTGTGCGGCTTCGTCAAGATGCAAGGGGCCGGTGCGCACACAGAACGCCTGTGGCTGCTACGTGGGGAGCAGGTCGGTCTGCGGTTCGACGACGGGGCGCTGGAGGAGCCCAGCCTGCTAGACGGCGTCCTGGCCAGTGAGCGGGCCGCGGTCTGGTCGGGTGTCGTGGTCGGCCGCGCGGAGCCGTTTGAGAGCTTGCCGCTCTGGCTGGCGACGTCGCTGCCGGGATTTTGCGCGCTGACCGTTGACTCCAGCGCGGGGGATCCCGGGCTGGCGGTGGAGGCCGGCGGACGCTGGTTCCCGTACGCGGTCGCCGAGGGTGACTCCTTCGCCTACCTGTCGACCAGGCCGTCGGGCGAAGGGCGCGTCGAGTTCGGCGCTCACGGCTACGGCCCGCACGCCGCCGACATCGCCGCCTCCTTGGCCGGCCAGGTGACGGTATGGGACCGCGACTACCGCCGTGGCAGCGGCCCGGACTTCGCCGTCTGGCCGATCGACACCCCAGCTGAACGGCTGGCTACGAGGCCGGACCGCACCGCCGTCATCAGCAAGGTCCACCGGCACGTCACGATCTCCTGGCCGTCAGTGGATTCACCTCACTGACAGCCAGGTCCCGGGCACCACCCACCGAAGAGAAGGAGCGGCCATGTCCCCAACGCCCCCCACGCTTCTCGCACAGAACCGGGCAGAAGAGGCGGTATACGACGACGCGGAGTTCAGCCTGGATCTGCGAGTCGTCGAAGCCGCCGTCCCGATCGCCAAGCTCATGTGCGACACCAGCGACAACTGTGGGAGCACCTGTAGCGGCAGCGCTTGCAACACCAGCGCCAACGACCCTTTCTAAACCATTGTGACCAGGTACCGCGCCTCCGGCCGGCTTGCGGAGGCGCGGCACCCCACCCCCCCGGCGAGGAGTCACGTGATGGGATCGCGCTCGCTCTACCGCCCCGCCGACGTGGTACTCGCCCGCGTCACCACTGACCCGGGTGATCTGAAACTCCCGGACGATCTCAGCTTCAGGGACGCGACCATCGGGCTGGACGGGCGAGGGTGGCTGGCTCGGACCTGGGAGCGCCTGGACGTCCGGGCAGCCGTGCGGCTGGCCAGCCCCGCGCTGGCCGAGCAGATCGACCACGCCCTCGCCGAGGCCGGCCCAGATCGTGAGGGCCAGGATCGCAAGACCAGGCGCCTGGTCCTCGCCCTGGTCTCGTACCTGATGCGCTGGCAGCAGCGACCGACCCCGTTCGCTCTGTTCGCTGGTGTCACCACCGCCGAGACCGCACGAACAGCCTCAGCCCGGTTCGGCACCGTTCACCGTCCACTGGCACGCACCGACGGGACATGGCTCTTCGCGATCATCAACCACCTGGAACGGCAGCCTGACCTGCTCCCGCGCCTTCACGTGGTCGCCAGCAACGAAGGAGTTGTGCGCGGGGACCGGTTCGTGGTCCCTGGCCGTGGCCCGGTCCACAGCGAGGGTCCTGGTCCCTGGGTGGAGGTGTCGGTCCGCAACACCCGCCCGGTGCGCGCCGCGCTCGCCAGCGCCCAGACTCCGGTCCCGTTGGGTGAACTCGCCGATCAGCTGGTCGCTGCTTTCCCCGCCGCAGGTACGCAAGCCGTTCACGCGCTACTCACCGATCTTGTCGAACAGGGCCTGCTGCTGACCAGCCTGCGGCCCCCGGCCACCGTCGTGGACGGCCTCGGCCACCTGCGCACACAACTGCTAGCCGCAGGCGCCGACCGCCTCCCCGATCTCAAGGCCCTGCTCGCCGACCTGGCCGAAATCTCCAAAGGCCTCGCCCGCCACAACCTCCACCATTGTCCTGTCGACGCCGAAGCGGCCCGCACCAAGACCTCCAGCGCGATGAAGGACCTCTCGCCGGGCACCGGCCAGGTCCTGGCCGTCGACACTGCCGTCGACGGCCAGATCACCATCCCGAGCGCCGTCCTGCACGAGGCCGCCGCGGCAGCGTCGGCCCTGATGCGGCTGACCGCCCAGCCGTTCGGCACCGATGCGTGGAGAGACTTCCATGTCCGGTTCCGCGACCGGTACGGACCGGGCGCGCTGGTGCCGGTCCGAGAACTCGTCGGCGACTCCGGGCTTGGCTTTCCAGCAGGTTTCCTGGGAGCTGCGCGCCAGCGGGCGGCCCGCGCCATGACCGACCGTGACGCGGTGCTGCTCTCCCTCATCCAGGAAGCGGCCATCGACGGCCGCACGGAGATCAGGCTGACCGAGCAGACGCTCACGGCCTTGGCCGTCGGCGGCCCCGACGAGCCGGTCCCTCCGGACCGGGTGGAGCTGGCCTTTGAAGTTCACGCCGCCTCAACGACCGAGCTGGATCGCGGCCGATTCCAGCTCTGGGTCACCGGGGTTCCCCGCCCGGCCAGCAGCCTGGCCGGGCGGTTCACCTGCCTTCTGCCCGACCAGGCCCGCCGTTCGCTCGCTGATTCCTACGCCACCGGAACGCACAGTGCATCCGGCGGAGCAGCGGTCGCTGCGCAATTGTCCTTCCCGCCACGCCGCCTGCACAACGACAACGTCACCCGCACGCCGCGGCTGCTGCCCGAGGTCATCTCCCTGGGCGAGCACCCCGACCCCACCGCCGCTGTGATCAGCCTGAACGACCTGGCCGTCACTGCGGACGCGACACAGATGTACCTGGTGCAAGCCTCAACCGGCAGACGCATAGTGCCCCGGGTCCTGCACGCACTGGAGGCGTCGGTACAGACGCCTCCGCTGGCGCGGTTCCTCGCCGAGGTCGTGGCTGCCCGCCATGCGGTCTATGGCCCCTTCGACTTCGGCGCCGCCCGCACCCTGCCCCACCTGCCCCGGATCCGGTACGGCCGGACCGTCCTGTCGCCCGCCCGCTGGATCCTGTCCGCCGCTGCCCTTGCACCTACGGGCGAGTCCATGCAGACCTGGGAGAAGGACCTGCACGCCTGGCAAGAGCGGTGGAACGTCCCGACCAACGTCACGCTGGTCCAGGGCGAGCTGCGCCTTCCTCTCGACCTTGAGCACCAGGCCCACCGGACGCTGCTGCGCAACCGCCTTGACCGTGCCGGGCGACTAGAGATCCGCGAAGCCGGCGACCCGGCCGCACGTGGGTGGATAGGCCGGGCCTGCGAACTCCTTGTCCCCCTCACCGCCGTTGCCGCCCCACCCACCGGCACCCCCCAGCACCGCCCGGCCGCAGGTACAAGGCCGGCCGCCCGTTCGTTCCCCGGCGCCGGGGAGGTGATCCACGCCCAGCTCCTGGGACACCCCGCACGCTACGACCAACTCCTCACCGGCCATCTCCCCGGCCTGCTCGAACGGCTCGGCCCGAACCTGCTGGAGCGGTGGTGGTTTCGCCGCCACCAAGACACCACCCGGCCCGACACCGACCAGCACCTGTGGCTCCACCTACGCCTCGCCTCCCGCGAGGCCTACCCCGCGGCCGCCGCCCAGCTCGCCGACTTCGCCGCCGACCTGCTCGGCCAAGGCCTGCTCGCCGACCTGACCCTGGGCTCCTACCAGCCGCAAACCGGCCGCTACGGCCCCCACATCCCCAGCACCGAGCAGGTCTGTGCCGCCGACTCCGCCGCCGCCCTGGCCCAGATCACCATGGCGACCCGGACCGGCCTCCCTGTCCAGGCGCTCACCGCGGCCTCCATGACCGACCTCGCCACAGCCCTGGCCCCCGACCCCGTCACGGGATACACCTGGCTGATCGAACAGCTCCCGCGCCACGGCGGGAAAATAGACCTGGCGCTGCGCGACGCAGCCCTGCACCTGGCCGACCCCAACCTGGACGCCGTACGACGCCACCCCGGCGGACCAGCGGTCGCCTTCGCGTGGGAAGCACGAAGGACGGCACTAGCCGACTACCGCAACCACTTCACGGCCAGCCAGACCGCCGGGGTGTTCCGGTCCCTGCTGCACGACCAGCACACACGCAGCATGGGTGTCGACCCTGACCTCGAACGCACGACCAACCAGCTCGCCCGCGCCGCCGCTCTTCGCCAGCTCGCCCGCACCGACCGGCCAGCGCCATGACCCGCAACGACGAATCCAGCGCCGCACGCACCCACCCACAGGACAACGGCGCCGACGACACGGCTCTCCTCGCCCAATCGCTGGCTAGAGGCGCGGCCGGAACCGCTCTGTTGCACATCGAACGCGCCCACACTCAGATCGGCACCTGGCAGACCGCGCGTGCCTGGGTCAACACCGCCACCCGAGAGGAGATCATCGCCTCCCACCACACAGGCCTGTTCTACGGCGCCCCCGCCATCACCTTCGTCCTGCGCACCGCCCAGGCCGACGGCATCCCCCGCTACCGCTCCTCGATCAACACCCTGCACGGCCACCTGACCCGAACGACCGAGCTACGACTCCAAGCGGCCAACGCGCGCATCGAACGCGGCGAAACCACAACGTTCGCCGAGTACGACCTGTTCTACGGGCTCACCGGAATCGGCGCACTGCTCCTGCGCCATTCACCTGAGGTTCCACAGCTCCAGCACATCCTCACCTACCTGGTCCAGCTCACCCGGCCTCTCCCAGATGGACGGCCAGGCTGGTGGGTCGCCCACGCCCCCGACCCGCTCCTGCCCACACCGGGAGGCCACCTCAACCTCGGCATGGCGCACGGCGCCGCCGGGATCCTTGCGTTTCTGTCCACCGCCGCACGGCGCGGCCGCACCGTCCCCGGACAACTTGACGCCATCGCCGACCTCGGCGAATGGTTCGATCGATGGCAGCAAGACGGACCAGCCGGGCCCTGGTGGCCGCAATGGATCAGCGGCAGCGAGTTGACCACCGCCGGCCGGAGCGCCCAGACCGGGCCGCCCCGACCTTCCTGGTGCTATGGCACCCCCGGCATCGGCCGCGCTCAACAACTCGCCGCCATTGCCCTTGCTGACGCCGCCCGCCAGCGCCGCGCCGAGCACGCCCTGGCCGCAAGCCTCACCGACCCCGACCAGCTCGCGCTCATCACCGACCCTGGCCTGTGCCACGGCATCGCAGGTGTCTACCAGACCGCGTGGCGAGCTGCCCGCGACGCCCTCACCCCCACCATCAGCCAGCAGCTCCCCGCCGTCATCAACCTGCTCCACCAGCACACCCCGCCTGCTGACCCCGCGGGCCTACTGGATGGATCCGCAGGCCTGGCCCTGGCCCAGCACACCGCGGCTCACCCCGACACCCCGCCGCTCTCCGGATGGGACGCATGCCTCCTGATCGACTAGACAACGACCCGACCGGACAGACGACGAACATCGTGGCCAGAGCGAACCCGCAGCTCACCCAGGACGAGACACTCCGGGCCATAGTGAAAGTTCTGGCCGGTCATCGCCTGAACGAGGTTGCCGCCCTGCACCACATGGAGATGAGCGAGCTGGCCTCCGCAGCCCAGGTCTACCAACAAGCTGGCCAGCGGGCGATCGAACAGCAGGCCGCCGATCGGGACTGGTGGCAGCTCTATCTCCAATTCACCGACTGGACGAACACCGAGAAGATCGCAGCCGACCACCTCGAACCGCTTCTCCAACACGCCGGCAACGAAGGCTCCAGCACCCAATGGTGGTTCATGCGCAAATACCCCTGCTGGAGACTGCGTCTGCGCCCAGGCCCCGACAGCAGCCGCGTGAAGTCGACTATCAGCACAGCGCTCAACGAGCTCGCCGACGCCGGCCAGATCGAGCGCTGGTGGCCTGGCATCTATGAACCCGAAACCGCCGCGTTCGGGGGCGGCACCGCCATGGCCGCCGCACACGACCTGTTCCACGCCGACAGCCACGCCATCCTGAGCCTCCGCCGTCACAAGCACGCCAACCTCGGCCGTCGTGAACTGTCGGTCCTGTTGTGCGCCGCGATGATGCACGCCGCCGGACTGGAATGGTACGAGCAAGGCGATGTATGGCATCGCGTCCTCCAGGAACGGCCTCTCCCCGCCGACATACCGCCGGACCGGCTCCGTCCCATGATCGGCGACCTCTACGCCCTGATGACCGCCGACTCCACTCCCGACGGAGCACTCTTCGGCTCAGGCGGACCCGCGGCCTTTGCCGCCGAATGGGCCGCCGCCTTCCACCACGCAGGTCACCTCCTTGGCGTCGCAGCCCGCGCGGGAGCGTTGCAGCGAGGCCTCCGCCACGTGCTGTCCTACCACGTCATCTTCCACTGGAATCGCCTCGGACTTCCCCTCCGCACGCAGAGCATCCTGGCATCGGCGGCACGCTCAGCCGTTCTGGAGCCAAATGCGCCCGAGGCCGAAAGGCGCTCACCCAAGTAGCGCCCTGAGCAGGAACGCCAGATGATCCGCCGTGTCGCCACCTTCAGCGTCGCAGCGCTCGCCGCCGCCGCGGCGACCGCCGCCACACTGGCCCAGCAGGCCCCCAATTCGCCGCCCCGATCAGTCCGACCACCACCGCCGCCGCCAGGTGTAGTTCCATCACGGCAGCATCCGGACCGCCGAACGCCGCTCCACCGCGCCGTCCACAGCCGACGGTTCTTGGTCGCTCGGAGCCACCGGGCTCGGGTTGGCCAATGACCCCGGCTGGTTCACAGTGAGGACGTGACGCTTCCGGACGGGCGCAAGGTACCCATGGAGCGGTAGCTCACGCACGCGCTCACGGCCCTGGCCGAGGACCTGTGCCCGAACTGCCCGGCCGCCGTGGCTCAGCGGCTGCGGCCGGTCACCCTGGCCGACTGGCTGGGCACCGAGCGCACCGTGACGGTGCTGGAGTGCCTGCGGTGCGGTGGTGACTGGTGGCCCGGTGGATTCTGCTTCCGGACAGGGCTGGGTGGGACGTGTTGGCGAACGCCGAGATGGTGCGCGCGGTCTTGGCTGCCCGTACCTGGTCCCGTCAGTGGCGCGTCTCTGGAGGATGAGTTCCTGAGCAGGCGGTATTGGTTCCCGTTCGGTGATGGATCGGGGGGCGGTGTCGCGCCCTTCCTTCTCGTCGTCCATGCGGGCAGCATCAACGCATGGACGATGTCGAGTTCGAGCACCTGGACCGCGATGCCACCCGTGCGATCTTCTCGCAGATCCAGACCGTGTACGCGGCCGCCTTCCCCGAGTACAGCCTTGATGGCCACCGAGATCGGACCTTTCGGCAACTCAAGGTGCCGGGTTTCGAGACGGTTACCGCACGCTCCAACGGCGCCTTGATCGGCTTTGTCTATGGTCTTCCTCTCGGCGAGGCCACTGGTTGGTGGCGAGGGCTGGAACCGCCTCGGGCCGCTGATTACACAGCCGAGACCGGCGCCCGGACGTTCGCCGTCATCGACCTGGCGGTCCTTCCTGAATATCGTGGTCGTGGCCTTGCCCGTCGCTTGATGGACGAGTTGCTGCAGGGGCGCACCGAGGAACGTGCCACCCTGGCTACCAGCCCTGGCAAACCCGACATTCAACGGATGTACCAGCGATGGGGGTGGCGTGAGGTGGGACGCGTCCCCGGCGGCGAAGGAGCAACCCAGACCGCGTTCGACCTTTATGTGATCTCTCTGCGCTGACGCCCAGGCAGCAGCATCGCGCGATATTCCTGTACAACCGGAGCGGTGATGCTCTGTGGTGGAACGGCTTCAAGTACCTTGCCGGCGATATTCGTAATCATCGTCGTGCGTAGTTCGGGATAGCATCGCTCGTAGTGCTTACGCGCATGATTGATCCCGGTCTCGACATCACCTGCTCGCACGTGCCCCAGCGCCTGCAACAGTCCTGTTTGAACGTGCACACGCCAGGGCGGCGAGCACGCAGGCAACAGTTGATGTGTGCGGGCGACGGCCCGTTCTAGTTCGTCGGTGTCGCCAAGATGGGCGGCGACGTAGGCCTCGGTGTAGCGCAGCCGGTCTTCACCCCAGTTCGCAATGGAACGGACATCGCACGTGACCGAATCGGGGAGCAGTTCGAATACGGTCGTGCACCGCGCAAGTTCCTCCTTGGCCGCGGCGGCGGCCTGCGGGTTGGCGGCCGCAAGCAGCTGTGACCGCACGGCCAACACCTTCACCAAGCCCCGGCCTGGAACCCACGGGTATCGCGCGATCACCTCGTCGGTCTGCTTGAGCAGCAGGGGAACCGGTCGCCGTTCATAGAGTCCGTGGACAAGCCATTCGCCACTGACCCACAAACTTAGATCCATGTCGCCTGACCGGTCGGCGGCCTGCTGCGCTGTCCGCCACCATGTACGAGAGCCTCGAATCTGCCCCAGGTTGGACAATGTCTTGGCCAGTAGCGCGGCCAGTCCGCCGATCACCCGGCACCATGACGGGTACGTTTCGGTACCCGCGTGCCGGGCCGTTGCCTGTTGGACCGCAACGAGATCCGCCGCCAGACTCCGCACCATCTCGTCCGAGGTTGTGGACGGGTAGCTGTACCCGTACTCCTCCACGATCGCTTCCCACTCGTCGAGGTGGTCGCCGCGATAGTCCCCTATCGTCTGCTCGACGCTTGCCTGGATGCTGTTGAGGGCGTCCAGGGCTGGTGATGTTGTCACCCCGAGGGCTGCCAGCGCCTGCAGAAGCCTTCGCCGCTCCATCTCTTCCTCGTCCGTCTCTACGGACCCCGTACGGGATCCCTTGGACTTAATGGGTCTTCTCAGCGGATTGAGTTCCCCAGGAGCGTCGAGCGCTCTCTCCAAAGCCGTCACGCAGTCATCGCCCGCGCGCTTTTGGTCGTTGAGGACGTGCGAGAGGTGCCCGATGCTGTAGTTCGTCTGCTTCGCCAACTGGTGCAGTGATACCCCGCGCCGCTCCATCAGGACGCGCATCTGGTCACCGAAACTCATCATCGCCGCCACCCAACCATCCTGACTGGGGTTGTCCAGGGTTGTCCTGTTGTCTTTTAGAAGAGGTCGTCGGACAACACCTTCACGGGTTCACAGGGTTCCGTTTCGATACCTGACGTAACCGCTTTCTCGCTCACGCGGCTAGGCAGGTACCAGATGGTGTTCCCAGCGCAAACCCACCACACGCCTCACTCGCACACCCAAGCGCTTGAGGCCGTCATGGGACGCGCTAAGGCTCGCGACTGGGCATGCGAGCTGATTACTGGCGATCGGCCGGAGAGCACCGTTCTGCGTCTGCACGTCCGAGCCCGTGGACATCGTGGTCCGCAACGTCGTGGTCCGCAACCGCGGCGGCGGTCCGTACGCGTTCGCCCAGACCCCGCACCAGGCGATCGCGCCAGTGACCGACCTCGAGTAGGCCGTTCGCGTCATCGCCTTTTTCACCTCCTGCGGCCCGGTGACCACGCTGTTCACCACAGCGGGCCGCGCCGAACTCGCCACCGACCTGCCCCGTCGGCCATGACCACCCCGTCCCAGCCAGCCCCCGGGCCCGGCGGCATCTCCAAGACCACATGTGGGTGCGTCGCGCCGTTATCCCAGCACCCACCCTCCCACTCGCCACCAACGGCGAGTCCAGCCGCCTCCCCGGTCCCCGGGGAGGCGGCGAGGGGGCCGTACGACCGGGCCAAGGCCACCACCCGCGGTCCGGCCGTACGGCACCCCCGTCCAGCAAGCACGCGGCAGCGCGGTGCCCAAAGCCCGCGCTGCCGTGTGCCACCACCTTCGAAATCGCGCCTGGAAAGGCCGACCGTGATGACATCCCCGCATCCGGTCCCGGCGGCTCCCGCCGTCATGGATCCGCGCTACTTCGGCGCCCCGACTCAACCGCCCCGCTCAGAGGTCCGGGCGACCGACCATGCTCATGCCTGCGACCTAGCGGCTGCGTCCAGACGCTTCTACACGCCTTCGACGTCCCTCTACACGCTAACGCCCTGGTTCCTGACGCGGGGGATGACTTCACTGGACGTGACCGCAACGACGCCCGTTGACCAGCCTGAAGCGCAGGCTCTGGGCACGCTAGCCGGAACGGAGGCCCGACCGATGAGCACGCCAGCCGACCCCTGGCCGTCGGGGAGACCCTTCGACGGCGACGCTGCGAGGGTGAATGCGCCGCATTCGCACCGCCGACCGAGCTGGTGGCGTCGCGCTCCGCGCCCGCCGTCTCCGCTGGACGCGGTGCCGGCCGAGCCCGATCACCCAGACCTCGATGGCGTCCCAAGGGTCACCTGGGCCGAGGGACTGCTGCACGCCCTGCGGGCCCGGCACCCCGCGTGGGTCATCTTCGGCATGGCCGGCCAGTGGTGCGCCCGCAAACAGCCACCGGGAGGCGAGCCGGTCACACTCACCGCCCCCAGCTCGCACCTGCTGGAGCAGAAGATCATCGACTGGGACGCGCGCCATCGCACCCGCGACCATCACCAGCCTGAACTGATGCGCCCCTATGTCCACGCCGACGCCCCAATTCCGCTGCCCGTCAACACCGATCCCGCCACCAGGCAAAGGACCGCCCCGTGACTAACTCTCCGATGCTTCCAGGTCAGCGACCCGCCACGACCGGCCCGCTGACCGGCGAGGACATCCTGAAGGACCACGACGTCGACCCCGACGCACTGCGCGATGCGGTGGTCGAGTACATGTGCACCCAAAGGTGCTACCCGCGGGGCACGGCGATGCGGATGTTCGGGCAGGCGATCGTGCTGCTGCACTACCTGGCCCGCAACCCCGAGCTCGCACTGGCGCCGTCGCAGGTCGTCGACGAGGCAGTGGATGCTCTCGCGGTGCACACCCCCTACTGGAACCAGCTCGGCGCCGTGCTGCTCGACGGCGTGCCACCAGTCGGCGACATCGAGCCGTCGGCGCCGACGCTGCCGCCGACGCGGATCTTGCACCACCTGCCACACGTGCCCGGGGAGTCCCGCACCACTCCCGACGGCCGCCGAGTGATACCTCCGGCCAAGGTCGCCGCGCTGCTACGCCAAGCCGGCTACGCGGTGGACGAGGAGCTGTGGCCCACCGACGAGGCGGGCGACAGCGCCGGTGACTGCTGCCTGTTCTACTCCGAGCAGACCCAGTACCTGCGGCCTTTCAACCGTCAGCCCGTCGTCGTCGCCGCGTCCTAGCGGCGTCATGAGATCCCGTCGCCCGTCTGTCATTCAGGCTCCGTCACTCCGTGGGCCGGGATGGTCCACCGGGCGGGCGGCGGGGGCCAACCAACCGGGCCCGAGGCCGCACCCCGCAGCTGGCCACGGGGCCAAGCCCCGGTTGAAGGTCTGTGCCCCGGACGGTTTCTGGAGCTCAAGCGGGCTCGCCGTCCGGGGCCGGGCGCCCCACGCCCCGCCACATCCACCACCGCGGACGAAACAGGCCCGTGCTCCGCCGCGACAACCGCACCGACCCGAGGCAGATCAACCCCTGCCAGCCAGCAAGTCCCGGTACGCACCACCCACCCCAGCGGCACCCACCACCCAGGCAACGAATTGGTCCGGTCAACGGATCAACGCATCCACGCCGCCAACATCGCAATCACCGCTGAGCACCAGCACCGCGAACTGCGCCTGCTGGAGCGCCCCTTCCTCGATCACTGCCCCTAACGGCAGCGGTGCCGGCTACAGGCTCACCCCCAGCCGCCTTCTCCGCACCCAGAAAGGCCACCTTCGAATGTCCCGGTTCGACGACCTTCCCCCCAACGTCCCCCTGCTCCTGGCCACACCGCGGCCGCTGGGCACGAACAAGGAGAAGGGGAAGGAGGAGCCGGTTGCCGATCCCGCCCGCATGTACAACTTCTACCTGCGCGGCAAGGACAACTACGAGGTCGACCGCGTCGCCGCCCAGCAGGTGATCGACGCAACCGGCGGCGAAGCGATCCCGATGGCCGAGGAGAACCTGAGGTTCGCCAGCCGCGCCGCCGCCTACGTGGTGGGCGAGCGCGGGGTGCGGCAGGTGCTGGATATCGGCATGGGCATCGTCAACGACCTGCCCGCCGACCTGCCCACGGTGGAACGGGCGGTCCGCGCCGCGGCCGACGGGGTGGTGCTGATCGGGTTCGACCACAGCCCCATCGTGCTGGCCCACAGCCGCGCCCTGCGCAGCGCCCCGGGCAGCGGCTACGACGCGGTCGCCGGCGCCGACCTACGCGACCTGGACAGCCTGTTCGCCACACCTGAGCTGCACAACCTCATCGACCTCGGCCAGCCGATCCTGGTCATGCTGGCGGCGGTACTGCACTTCATCACCGACCAGGAGGACCCGGCCCGGCTGCTGGCCGACCTGCACGCACGCCTGGCGCCCGGCTCTTGCCTGGTGCTCTCCCATGCGTGCTCGACCGGAATCCCCCAGCAGGCGGTTTCTGGCATGACCAGCGGCTACCTGCGCGCGTCCAGCCAGCTCACCGTCCGCACCCAACCGCACATCCTCGCCCTGATCCAAAACGCGGGCTGGGAGCCGCTGGATCCGGACGTGCCGTTGTGTGATGTGCAGATGTGGGCGCCGCCCGGCCAGACGCGCCAGTACCAGGGCAGGGCGTTTGAGAAGGTGCGGGTCGCCGGCACCATCGCCGTGTCCTCCAAGGCGACGGCATGAGCTTGCAGTGGGGCCTGCGCACCGAACCGCCAGCGACCTGGCCGGGGGTGTGGAACTACCTGCTCGGCGGCAAGGACTTCTCTCCGGCCGATGAGCAGGCCGTGGAGCGGACCGGCGCGGTGGACGTGCTGGCCGCGATCGCGCGTGGCCGCGCCCTGTGGCGGGCCCGCGCGGTGTGGCATCTGGCCACCGAACTGCGCCACCGGCAGTTCCTGGTGATCGGTATCGACCTGCCGGCGCCCGGTCTGCCTGACATCCATCAGATCATCCGGTTGCACACCGGCCGCTCGCGGCTGGTCTATGTCGATTGCGACCCCGTGGTGGTGGCTCACGCGCGGGTCCTGCTGTCAGGCCGCATCGGGGAGGGATGCGCGCACCTGCACGTTCCGGTCGATGATCCGGACGCGATCATGGAGGCCGTGGCGGGTGCCCTGGACCTGGACGAGCCCGTCGCGGTGGTGCTCATGCATCTGGGGCGCCATGACCTGCTCTCCTCGCGGCTTGTGGTGCAGGGGCTGGCCAGCGCGCTGGCGCCGGGCAGCCACCTGGCGATGACCGGGCTCACCCGCCTGTTCGAGCCGGAGACGATGCACACGCTGGCCCAGCGCCTTGCTCCGCTGCCGCTGGTCACACGCACGTCCTGGCAGATCATCGGCCTGTTCCAGTACTGGGGCGAGGTGATCGATCCCGGAGTGATGCTGGCGCAGGACTGGCGCGACCGCCGGCCTGAGGGGACCGATGCGGTAGATCTGCTGGGCGGCATCGCGGTCTCCTCCCCCACCCGCCGCACCGGCCGTACCCGGACCCGTCCGGCAGCACGGTGGACGCCTGCGCTGGGGTCGATGTCACCCGGGCTGGCGTCCGGGCGCGCGGCCAGCGTGCTGGGCATCACCACCCAGACGCTGCGGGGATGGGCGCAGGCCGGATACATCCGCTGGCACCCTGACGACCCGCTGCGCACGTACTGGGCGCCTGACGTGCACGCGCTGGCCGAGCTGATCGGCTGGCACCCCTATCCCAGTCTGCGGCTCCTCAAAATGCTGCTGCCGCCCGGCACCCCAGCCGCCCTCGCCGCCGACCGAGCGGCCCGCGACGACGCGGCACACGACCGCTGTGATCACGCGCCAGGGAACCGGTCATGACCTCCGCCACCACACGTCCCGCCCCCAGCACCCGGCAAGGCGCCGCGGCCGAGGGCGTCCCCGTACCTAGGATCGACACCAGCGCACCGCATTCGGCGCGGGTGTGGGACTACTGGCTGGGCGGCCGAGAGAACTACCCCGTCGACCGCGAGGTCGGCGACCTGTTCGCCGAGTTGCTGCCGGGCATCGTCGATGCCGCCCGGCACCATCGCGCGTTCCTGACCCGCGCTGTTGGCTTCATGGCCGGCCAGGCGGGGATTGCTCAGTTCCTGGACATCGGTACCGGGCTGCCGACCGTGGACAACACCCACGAAGTCGCGCAACGCGCCCGGCGTGACGCGCGCATCGTCTATGTCGACAACGACCCGCTGGTGCTGGTGCACGCCCAGGCCCTGCTCACCAGCAGCCCGGCGGGCGCGACCGGCTACCTCGACGCCGACGTCCGCAACCCCGAACAGATCCTGGCCCAGGCCACCACAACCCTGGACTTTGATCGGCCGGTCGGGCTGCTGCTGCTGAACATCCTGCACCACATCACCGACGACGCCCAAGCCCACCAGATCGTGACCAACCTCCTTGGCGGGTTGGCCGCCGGCAGCATGGTGGCCATCGGGTGGCTCACCGCCGCGGTCGACGGCCAGGTGATGCACCAGGCGTTGGACGCCTGGACAGGCATGGGCGGCGACCCGATCGTCGCCCGCCCACCTGAGGAGCTGGAACGCTTTTTCGGCGGCCTGGAACTGCTGGAACCCGGCGTCGTCTCCTGCTCGCGCTGGCGGCCGGACCCCACCCCGTTCGGTGCGGACCCCGAGGTGGCCCAGTTCTGCGGCGTCGCGCGCAAGGCCCGGCCATGACCGGCGACAACGCGGTGCAACCCGACACCATGCCCAGCCTGCCAGGCGGGCGGCAGACATCACCGCAACAACCCACCCGCACTCTCCGCCTCTCCCTCGCCGACACCGACTCTGACAGCGGGCACCACCGTGAATGACATACCACATCGCCGACACCGGCCCAGGCACGGCCCAATCACCAGCCTCAACAGATGGTGCGGGCACTACAGCGGCCCTACGCCCACCAGGCGGGCCCTTCCCTGCCCTGGTGGCCCAGACACCGCTCAACCAACGACCGCTGGGACCAGCACGCCCAGCCTTGACGACTTCGACTGGCGCGCAGCCCAACGCGACCTGTACGGCGGTATCAACAGCCAAGTGCCGCACTCGGCGCGAGTGTGGAACCACTTGCTGGGCGGCAAAGACACCTACCCAGCCGACTGTGAAGCGGCCGAACAGCTCGCCTGGCTGTGGCCCGGCATCATCGACCTGGCGCGCGGCGGCCGCGACTTCACCCACCGCGTTGTGCAGCACCTGGCCGACGCCGGGGTCCGGCAGTTCCTGGACATCGGCTGCGGCCTGCCGACGGTGGGCAGCACCCACGAAATCGCGCAGAACAGCGCGCCGGACGCCCGTGTGGTCTATCTCGACAACGACCCGCTGGTCCTCGCGCACGCCCGTGCCCTGCTCGCCTGCGATCCGCCCGGCAGCGTCGGCTACATCCAAGCCGATCTGGCCTCGCCGCAGGAACTGGTGACCGCGGCCCGCCAAGAGCTGGACTTCACCCGCCCCATCGCGATCCTGCTGATGGGCGTCCTGCACCACATCGCCAACCACCCCACCAGCCGCCACCCCGACGACGACCACGACGCCGGCCACGACGACGCCCTCGCCCAGGCCATCGTGCACGACCTCATCTGCGCGCTCCCGCCCCGAAGCTACGTGGCGCTGTGGGACATGACCGCCGGCGCGGACCCCGCCCTGGACGAGGCCGTCCAGCGGCACAACCAGGGCGGCGCGGCGCCGTGGCACCTGCGCACCGTCCCACAGCTCACCCGGCTACTGCGCGGCCTGCAGATCCAGGCTCCCGGCGTGGTCCAGCTCAACCACTGGCGCCCCGACTCACTCGACCCCAACCCGGCCCCGCTGGTGGGCGGCTGGGGCGGCGTCGGACACAAACCACAGGCCGCAAGCAGGGCGGCGAAGGCAGGGCCGGCATGAGCATGCTCCCGGCGAACAGACCCCGCCCGACCTCAACCACACGATGTCCTCGCCTCCCCGACCATCGGAGGTCCTGTTGAACACACCCGGCTCAAGCTCCGCTGCCCTGGGTGGTAAGGATCCCAGCCCTCAACAACGGGCAGAACGCCCACAGTTCCAGGCGTCCTACTGCCGCCGCGCACGCACACTCGTGCGTTACCTTCGACCGATCCTGCAAGAACGCCCCGGCGCGTCCCTCGTGGCGCCCCAGCACGGCACCGACCTCCTGCGGCGCGCCGCAGACACTCTGGCCACTGTGCAGACCCCGTATCACCACCCCGCCCGAGTCATCGCCGCAGGCCGCATCCTGGTACGCGTCCGCAACGACCCCGGCGCTGTCTATCTCGGCGCCCACCTGCAGATGATCGGCGAGCGGCTGCGCACGCGGCGGCCGCCCACCGAGACCGACATGCACCGCATCGCCCAGGCCTATGTCCTGGTTGTCTACATCTCTAGAGGCAGCCTGGCCAACGCTCCCAGCGAGGACCGGCTGCCATGCCGACAAGGCGTCTGCATCAGCCTCAACATCGTGCGCGGCGGCCGCTGCGAACACGATCCACGCATCGACCTCACCACCCTCCCGCAGCATCTCCGCCACCACCCATCTCTAACTCCGCCCTGACCGCACGGCACTCAAGGTCTGGAGTTTGTCCAGCCGTTCCCGGTCTGCCTGCTGCGCTTCGGGGCTTCTCGTAGCGGTCAAGCAGCAGCGACGTGCTGAGTTGGGCCTGCTCGGCAAGGTTGTCCGGGTCCGTCATCTCGTTCTCCCCATGCGCGTGGCGGTGGTTCCGGTCCATGTTGTCACCCCTGTTCAAGGTGGCTAGCCACCCCATTGGCAGCATGACCCTGGACGGGTGGCAAGCCACCGTGGAAGGATTTCCGCATGCCGAACAAGCACGCCTACCCAGCGATCACCCCAAGACCGCACCCCGAGCTGAAACGGCGTGCCCAAGAAGCGGTCGCCGAAGTCGGATCGACCCTCAACGCTCACGTCATCGCCTTCCTTGAGTGGCTGGTCGGCGACACAGATGAACTGCCGGAGCGGCCCGAACCGAAGAAGCTGGGGCCTGGGGAGTAGGTGCCGCCGGGCGCAGGCTCCCGGTTCCCCATGAGCGATCGCACCGCCGGTATCCACCGCGCCTGCCCGGACACGGCGAGTCGCTGAGAATCTCGTCGCCGTCCGCGCCCGTCTGAGGCTGGGGCGTCCAGCGTCCGGAAGGCCCGGATGAGGGCCTGGCCGGTGACGCCGGCCGCCGCATCCTGTCCTATAAGGCCGACTTCGACCAGGCGCGGATTGCCGCCACTCGCGCCCACGCTGGCCCGGATACCGCGCACCTCCCACGGCGGCTGCCGCCGTCGGCTGGCTGATCTGGCTGTGGTCGGCAGAGGTCGCCGATCGAGTTGCTGGTCAATCGGTCGGTTCGTGTGCGTGTCGAAGGAGTGTCCCGCAGCAGACATTCGTGGAGCAGGTGGAGAGGTTGACCGAGCCGTTCGCGCGCAGAACGGTGGCGTTGCGTCAACTGCTGGAGAAGGTAGTGCTCGCATTAGCCGGACGTCCGGGTGCTCGGTGGAGCAGACATTTGGGGATCGTGGCCAGTTCTAAGTGGGAGTTTTGTCCTGTGTCTGGTGGCTCAGGGGTTGCGCCAGGTGGGGGTGGTTTCGCCGGTGAGGCGGCGGGTCATGAGGTCGATCATCGCGATGTGGATCATGGCTTCGGAGCGGGTGGGCAGGGTTTCGTAGTCGCGGGCCAGGCGGCGGTGGAACATCAGCCAGCCGAAGGTGCGTTCCACGACCCAGCGTCTGGGCAGTGGGACAAAGCCCTTGATGGCAGGGTCACGGCGGATGGTTTCCAGATCGATGCCCAAGCCTGCCGCGTGATCGGCGACCTTGGTGCGGTAGGCGGTATCGCCCCAGGCTTTGGTGATGGTGGGGTGGCTGGTGGCGACGTCGGTGAGCAGCTGGCGGCCGGCGGCGCCGTCGGACACGCTGGCCGCGGTGACCAGGACGGCCAGCAGTAGCCCGAGTGAGTCGGTGACGATGTTGCGTTTGCGGCCCACGATCTTCTTGCCGACATCGGTGCCCTGGCTGGTCAGCGGCACGTCCACAGAGGTCTTCACGCTTTGGGAGTCGATGATGCAGGCGGTGGGCTCGGGCCGATGTCCCTCCTGCTCGCGGACCAAGCCGCGCAGCAGCCCGGTGAGCTGAGCGAATACCCCGTCGGTCTCCCAGCGCGCGAAGTAGGAATACACCGTCTGGTACGGCGGGAAGTCGTGCGGCAGATAACGCCATGGGATGCCGGTCCGATCCACATACAAGATCGCGTTCATGATGGTGCGCAGATCGTGTTCGGGTGGGCGTCCGAAGTCCAGCGCGGCGGCGCGGCGCTGCTCGCGCCACGCGGTCAGGGTCGGCTCGATCAGCTTCCACCGGGCATCGGACAGATCACTGGGATATCGACGAGGTACGCTCATGACCAGGATGTACGCCGCGCTGGCTGACATGCCCAGCCGTATGCCCGAACCGGCAGGGAACAGCACGCATCGGTGGGCATCTCGGGATGAGACGGGATCTTTTCGGGCCAGACGGACCCACACCCGCCCCTACCGTCACCGCCAGCGGTGCGAGACGCACGTGCCTCGCCAGCGCCACCGCAGCCACCCACAGGAAACCACCGTCAATCGCAACTAAACAGGACGGAACTCCCACTAACAGGGCGTTTGGTCCTGGGGAGTCTGGTTGAGTTGGCCGTTCAGGTGCCGCGCCATGTGGGTGTGGTTTCGCCGGTGAGGCGGCGGCTCATGAGGTCGATCATTGCGATGTGGATCATGGCTTCGGAGCGGGTGGGCAGGGCTTCGTAGTCGCGGGCCAGGCGGCGGTGTTGCATGAGCCAGCCGAAGGTGCGCTCTATGACCCAGCGGCGGGGCTGGACGACGAATCCCCTGGTGGTGGGGTCGCGTCGGACGGTCTCGATGTCGATGCCCAGGCGGGCGGCCTGGTTGATGAATCGGCTGCGGTAAGCGGTGTCGGTCCAGGCCTTGGTGATGGTCGGGTGTGCGGCGGCAGCACCGGTCAGCAGCTGCAGTCCGGCATGGCCGTCTTGCACGCTGGCGGCGGTGACCAGCACCGCTAGCAGCAGTCCGAGGGTGTCGGTGATGATGTTGCGTTTGCGGCCGACGATCTTCTTGCCGGCGTCGTACCCGCAGGCGCGTGCCGGCACGGTTGTGGCGGTCTTGACGCTTTGGGAGTCGATGATGGCGGCGGTGGGCTCACCATCGCGGCCCTGTTGCTGGCGAACCAGGCGGCGAAGCAGGCCGGTGAGCTGGGCGAAGACACCGTCTTTCTGCCAGGCGGCGAAGTAGGCGTAAACGGTGGCCCAGGGCGGATAGTCGTGCGGCAGGTAGCGCCAGGGGATGCCGGTGCGGTCCACGTAGAGGATCGCGTCCATCAGGGTGCGCAGGTCGTGTTCGGGCGGGCGGCCGATGTCCAGGGCGTGCTGGCGCCGTTGGGCGCGCCAGGCGGTCAGGGACGGTTCGATCAGTGCCCAGCGCTCATCGGACAGATCGCTGGGATAGCGGCGTGAGTGGCTCATGGCTTCTGGCCTACGCCGACCGCACCGGCATGCCCAGCGGTATGCGCTGCTTCCCGCAGGAACTCGCGCACCACACCACATCTTGGAACCAAACAGGATCAGACGTACCTGACCGGGCAAAACTCAGTGTGCTGGCGCCACTAGATACACCTCCACCTCACACAATGTCTCCAGCCACACCGTGATCGCCACGTAAAGCACCACATAGCCGGAGCAGCAAGGACCAAACGCCCTGTAACTGCCTGTTTCGGCTGGTGCGCAGACTGCCGGAGAAACTTAATCGAGCTGCGCAGGCAGCGCTCACCAGCAATTATGTGAGCATGTCAGACCTGCACTGGGACGAGGTCAAGAAGTTCTTCGACCCCGATCTGATGGGCGCACTACCCGACCTCTACATCCGCGACACCACCGCCGAGGACTGGCAGAAGGTGTTCGACCTGGTGAGGGACCGCGGCTGGGAGTGGAAGTTCCAGCAGGGGTTTGCCGAACGCCCCCTGCCTACCGCAGCTGAGGCTCTCAACCGCCCCACCGACGCCGACACGGTCGAACTCAGGGTCTGGCCGGCACCAGGAGTCCTGGCCATCGTCCGCCCCTGGTCGGCGACAGAGATCAACTTCGACATTGACCTGCGTGAACTGCAAGGCCAGCAAGGAGTCGACACCCTTTGCCGCTTCCTTCGCGACCTCGGCCGCGAACTCGGCAAATCCGTCACAGTGACCCCAGAAGGCGGGAGCCCGGAGCGCGCGGTACTCGGATACGACCTCGCCAGTGACCGAGTGCTCCTGCTCGCCGACCCCGCTCTGTGAGCGAACCACAACAAGTGGATCAGAACCGCTATTCATGGCCGCTGTCACTCGGTGAGTTTGTCCAGGCCGGGCGACTGCGGCCGTATCTGCACCAGCGGGGCGGTGCGGGCGCGTGCAGCAGCACGAGCGCGGGCTCGCCGCCCCACCGGCCACCCCGCCATCACCGACCCGGCCGCCCGTGCCTGGGCCGCCCGCGAAGACCTCCTGGCCCTGCACGGCATCCTGCACACCCTGCCCGCCCGCTGGATCAACCACCCGGCCGCCGCGGCCGCCGCCAACCACAAGGCCCACCAGCTCGTCACCGCTCACGCCTGCGGCCTGCCCGTCCCCGACACACTCTTCACCACCAGCGGCACCGGCGTCGCCGCCTGGGCCGGCGGCCGCCGCATCCTCTACAAGGCCCACCACGCCCAAGGCGCCGACCACGACACGATGGTCACCGCGACACCCGCAGACCCCGCCCAGCTCCCCCACCATCTAGGCGCCGCGTCCTGCTTCCAGCCCATCATCGACGGCCCCAGCATCCGCGTCACCGTGATCGGTCATCAGCAGTTCGCCGTCCGCATCACCGGTGGCCCGCCCGGCCTGGTCGACTGGCGGCCGGTCCAAGACCGGCTCCACTTCACCCCGATTCCCGTCCCCTCCCCCGTCACGGCGGGTCTGCGGCGGTTCATGACCCGCTACGGGCTGGAGTACGGCGCGTTCGACTTCATCCAGCAGCACGACGGCACGTGGGTGTTCCTGGGAGGTCAACCCTTCCGGTATGTACGGATTTGTGGAGATCCAATCCGGCCTGCACATCACCGCCGCGATCGCCTACCGGCTCCTCACCCCCACAACATCCCATGATCGGGGCGGACATACGCCCCTGACGATGACACCCTGAAACCATGCCGACCATCGCCGTGCGCTACCTCGCCCGCCCCGCCCTGGATCTGCGCGACGCCTTCCTGGACGCCCAACGCGATTACACCCGAGGTGACGGCGCCCCCGACGCTGACGGCCTCACCCTCGAGGACCTCACCCAAGGCACCCTGGCCTCCTACATCGACGGCATGGCAGGCGGCCTGTACCCCCGCCCGGGCGTCCGCACCGGTACCCCCGGCACCGAACTATGGTGGTGCGGCCCCACCGACGAAGGCGTCCGCGAGGTCCTCGGCCGCGTCTCGCTGCGCCATCACATGGTGCCCGCGCTTCGCAAGCGCGGCGGGCAACTGTGGTGGTCGCTGCGGCCCTCCCGCCGCGGCCAGGGGCTCGGCACCGAGTTGTTCACTGCAGCACTCGGCCACCTAGCCGGCCACGGCCTGTCCACCGCCACTCTGGTCATCCCCGAAGCCAACACCCCCGCCCGTAAGATCATCGAAGCCGCCGGCGGCGTCCTCGACCACATCGACGACAACCGCTACCGCTGGTACCACATCGCGACAACTTGACGTCGACAGCCAGGCGTTCCAGCTCAAGACATGGCGGCAGCAGCAGTTTCTGGTGCTCGAACTAGCGCCGGGCGTCAACGAGACCACGCCCGGCGTGACCGGCCCGGACCTCTCCGACGTGCAACGCGCGATGCGACGCACACAGCTCGGCGCGCCGGGTCTGTTCACGCGCCAGCTGCTGGAGGACATCGACCAGGCGCTTGCCCGCCTCACCCAAGGCCGGGTGCGCATCCGCGCTTGAGCATCGCGCACACCTTCCCGGCGATCACGGTGGCTGTGAGCCTAGGCGTCACCTGCCGGTTGGGCGCCCGCTGGAGCTTGGAGTTCCTCATCGCGTTCGGCGAATGGTTCGCGCGGCGTGAAGTTGGCCTGCTCAACCTCGTTGACCTTGCGGTGGTGTGGGCAGCCATACCCACCCGTGGGTGTCGGTCTCTTTGCAGCTGACCTGGAGTTGCTGGTAGGCGTCAGGGTTGATCAGACCGCCGTGCGCGGTGGCGTCGGTGTAGGTCTGCTCGGAGGCGATCATCGCCAGGTCGGTGCCCGCCTGGGTGAACAGGGTCTTGAAGGCGGGGGCGTCCAGCAGCCGGAAGGCGCGGATGAGGGCCTGGCCGGTGACGCCGTGGTCGTCGAGCAGCACTTGGCCGGTGTGGACGGCCTGGCGCAGCCGGATGCGGCCGGTGTCGTTGACGGGCAGGTTACGGCGCCGCAGGATCGCGGTGAGGTGGTGGGCGAGCGGATCCATAAACAGCTCGGTGGGCACGTCGGGCGGTGCGATGACCATCACGCCGTCGCCGCGGTCTTCGTGGTAGCACTCGCGCCAGGCCAGCGCGGTCATCGCGAACGCCTCCTGCAGCACCCGGTACAGCTCACCGCGCAGTTGCAGCTGGAGGTGATCGGTGCGGCGGCGGTCACCGAACCCGGCGATGTCGAACGCCACGATGGTGGTACGCAGGGCCGGCCGCAACCCGCCGCGCCAGCCGCCGCTAGGCACGCCCGGGGCTGTGGGCAGCGGCGCCGCGGGCCCGGACGGCTGCGGCCCGGCGGGCGGATGCGGATGCAGCTCGTGCATCGGTGAGCCAGCGTTGTTCGAACTGGTGTAGATCGACTCGGTGTTCATCGCACCGGCTCCCGGGAGGCGGACACGCTGGAGGCCGGCGTGCCGGGTGTTGGCGTGCCGGGGAGGGGTTCGCAGGCGGGGTCTGCCCAGAAGTCGATCAGTTCGGTGTCGGTGAGCTGGTCGATCGGCGCTGGGCGCAGGGTCCGGCCGGTGTGCACCCTCCAGGTGGTCACCAGCAGCATCACCATGAGCTCGTCCTCGCTGCGCGGCAGGGCCGACGCGCGGGACGCACTCGTGGCGTGGGCGGACCCAACGCCGCCCGGTTCCTGCTCGCCGGTTGGCGCCGAGGTCTGCGGCGGCCCAGCGGGCGGCGGCGACAGCGGGGAGTCTTGTCGCGTGGGGTTTGCGGGCCGGGCGGCGGGGATTCCCAGCGCGGCCAGCGCGGCGTGAAGGGTGGTGTCGGCTGCGGCGCCGGGGGTGGGCGGGGTGCAACGCGGCCGGGTGCCGCGGGCTGTGGTGTGGCGCGCGGTCACAGGGCGAGCGGGCACGGGACGTGCGAGCGCGGGGTGTGCGGCGGGTGTGAGCCGCGGCCGGGGTGAGCGGGGCGGGCTGAGTGTGACAGGTGACATGGAGGGGCCGTCTCTGGGGATTGACGATGGATCGGTCACCACCAGTACGGCAGGGCCGCGATCACAACCGCGAACAATTGCTGCGATAGGAAATGAACGAAACGACCTGGAACGGCTCTGCGTCATTTCCGTCTCCCGCACACGGTGCAGGTGCCCGTTTTATGTCGGGATGGAATTCCGTGTCCTGGGGGCGGTAGCCACTGGCCGGGTGCGGTGAACGGAGCGGGGAAGGGATGTGTTGCAGCCTGTTCCAGGCCGTTTCGGCTCGTTGCGGAGCTGTTCCAGTCCGCTCCAGCTCCCGTCGGGTCGTTGCGTGCGCGCGCATGACCAGCGGTTTTGTGCGGGCTGGAGCGAAGCGAATCGATCTGGAACGCCGCAGCGCCGTATGGCGTCTTCCGGTAATGAGACCATTTACTTCCCTTCCATGATCAGTCATGGCCGATGATCAGATAGGTGTTCCCATGGCGAACACGATCGCGGAAGATCAAGAACCGGGGGACTTGATCGACGATCTGTTGGAGCTGAAAGAGGCATCGGGCGGGCCGAGCCTGCGCGCGTTGGAGGCAAGCGCGCGGCAGGCCGAAGCCCAGCACGGCGACGTCCTGGACCTTCCGCCGCTGTCGGTGGCCACGATGAGCCGGGTGCTGGGCCGCAAGCAGGCCGTTCCCGAATGGCCTTGGGTGGCGATGTTCGTGCTGGCCTGCCAGCACCACGCACGCAGCTGCGGCGCGACCCTGGACGACCCGGGCCGCCAGAGCCTGCCGGGCTGGCACCAGCACTACCGCGCCCGGCTACGCGCCGGTTCCCGCGCCGCCGCGCCGCCGACCAGCACCGCGCCCGCTGACCAGGCCGTCGTCCCGCACGCGCTGACAGTCCCCGCCGCCCTGCAGAAGGCAGACGCCGGCCAGCAGACGGCGGGCCCGGCGCCAGAACCGGTGCCAGAGCTGGTGCAGGGGACTGCCCGAGGGAACATCAGCATGGTCTCTGACAAACCTGGACGTCCTGACGAGCCGTCAGCGCTGCCCGCCGGCGAGCTGGCCAGGATGATGGCCGCCTACGAGTCTGAGCTGGACGGCTCCCCCAACGTCCCGACCGGTACCGGTACCGGTGCCGGTGCCGGTGCCGGGGAGCCGGTCGGCAACTCCCCGGAGAACGCCACGGACAACTGCGCAGGGGAATCATCGCCGGAGCCCTCCCACAAGGGCCTGGAGTTCCCCGGCGGCCCGACCGTCGGAGACGTTCAGGCAACCGGGCTAGAGACCAAGCCGCCCCCGCCACCACCGGCCTTTGCACCAGAATCGATACACGCGTGGATCGCCACCCGCTACCGCAAGCACTTCGGCGAGCACGGGGTGGCGCTACTCCACGCCGCAAACGACGGCGACACCGACGCCGCCTGCCGTCTAGGGATCTTGCTGTTGTGCTGGAAATACACACCCGAGGCGATCGAGTGGCTGCAATCGGCCGCCGCCGGCGGCGACACCACCGCCACCGTGCTGCTGGGCACCGAACCCGCCCGCCGCCAGGAAATGGCCGCCGGAATCGCCTACGACCTCACCATGCCCGGCTACCACAACGACACCACCGCCACGTGGCGACGACCCAACGACCCCACCGGCGCCGAAACCTACTACCGCGCCGCCGCCTTCGCCCGCCACCCCGGCGCCACCTTCCAACTAGCCCTGATGGCCCAAGCCCGCGGCGACAACACCGCCGCGCTCAACTACCTCAAGCAGGCCGCCAACGCCGGACATCCCACCGCCCAAGCACGCTACGACGCCCTACCGCGCGACAACCCTTGAATGCAGAGTCACTCGTAAACATCCCCTCGCCCCTTGTCCTTGGGGGCGGCGGCCGGGCCGCAGCATGCGCGTCGGTTGTCCCTGCGGCTGGCGTGGCGCCGGCCCGCAGGCCGCGATCCTCAATCACGCCAACCGACCGTAGGCTTGCGTCACCGGCCGCACGGTTCTTCCCCAGCCTCGACCACCAGGCTCGACGCATCAACCACGGCAGGAGGCCCCGACGTTGACGTTCACGCACCCGGAACTGAATCTCACCGACCCCACCCAGGGTTTCGCCCACTTCGTCCTGTACACCGAACCCCACCTCAGCGTCGCCGGCGCCGCATGGAACGCCACGATCATCATCGAGCGGCAATCCTCCTACGTGCGCGAATGGCTCGACAGAATCCAGCGGTGCGACCCCAACCCGCTGCACACCACGCTCGTGGACAACCACAAGATCCCCCGGCTGTTCCACCCGTGCGTGGACGAGGACGCCGACAGCCCCTCGGCGGTCGCGGGATCGGGGTGCACCTGCTGCCGCACCTGGTACGACCCGGCATCGGGTCTCCCGGTCGTCGGTGAGCACTTCCGCACCCGCGGCGGCGACACCGACCGCTGGACCTACACCACCTACGCCCCCCTGGACCTGCGCCCCGGCGATACCTTCCACGCTGTGATCATTGATCGAGCCAGCCGCCTGTTCTGGATTCGCACCGGCGCCGGATCCTTGTCATTTGTGCCCGAGCACCTCAGCCGCGGCTACGACGTCGGCAGGAGCGGCGGCGGACCTGACGCCTTCGCCCAGTACCTGTCCCAACTGGTCGCATCAGGCGGCCAGGACACCGCCGTCGCTATCCCGGCATCGGAGCAGTCCATCGACCCGCAGCTGCGGGCATGGGTGACAAGCCAGGACGCCGCCCGCACCCAGGAGCTGACGCTGAGGGACCTCAACGCCATCCGCCAACGCTGACGAGCGGGTGCATACCGCCTCCTCAGAGGCGCGGGATCAAGACGACCCTCACAAGACCTGGGCACCTCTCACGGAGAGTCCCGGCTCATGGAGAGTCCCGGCGCGTCCGGCTCCCAAGGCGACCCCGTCCGGATGGGTCCAGTGCCGCTCAGCAGCGAGCATGGCCAGCAACGTCTTGTGATCCGCGCGGACCGTCATAGCCGCCTCCGTTCACCCGAGCCCTCATCACGCTAATGGGCCCCGGGACCCGGCGACCACTACGGTTCGGAGAAACGTCGGGCCCGCGGCGCCGAGTGTCGCGGCGCGTGGCGGTGGGCTCCGGCTCGCCTTTCCGTTCCAGGCCAGTGAAGATTCGTGTGTGCGAGTACTGGTGTTGGGTGGGACGTGGTTCCTAGGGCGGGCTGTGGTGGTTGAGGCACTGCGGCGTGGCCACGATGTCACAACCTTCAACCGGGGGAAGACGGGCCAGGACGTCCCTGGGGCCCAGGTTGTGCGGGGTGATCGATCTCGGCACGGGGATCTGGCCGCCGCCGTGGCGGCGGGTCCGTTCGACGTGGTGGTCGACCCGTCGGGGTATGTACCGGTCGATGTCGCGGCCGCCGCGCATGCTTTGGCGGCCCGGGTGGGCCGGTATGTGTTCGTCTCGACGGTGGACGCCTACGAGGACTGGCCGCACGCCCCGATCACCGAGCGGTCACCGCTGCATGAGTGCCCGCCGGACGTCGCGTGGGGTTCACTGCCGTATGGGCATCTGAAGGCCGGGTGTGAGCGTGCGCTGGCGGCGGCATGGCCGGGGGAACTGGTGGTGGTCAGGCCGGGGGTGTTGCTGGGGGTGCGCGAGCCGAAAGGCCGGTTGCCGTGGTGGTTGCGGCGGATGGAGCGCGGCGGCCGGGTGCTTGCGCCGGGTGAGCCAGAGCGGCGCCTGCAGCCTGTCGATGTGCGGGACGCGGCCGCGTTCGTCGTCGACCTGGCCGAAGGTAGGGCCGATGGGCCGGTGAACGTGGTCGCGCCGCAGGGCCACACGACGATGCGTCGTTTGCTGCAAGCGTGCGCTGCCGTGGTTGAACGGAACGCGGAGCTGGTGTGGCTGCCCGATGACGCGCTGGTCGCGGCGGGTGTGCGGGAGTGGACGGAGCTGCCGATGTGGCGCCCCGCGCCGGGCACGTGGGCGGTTGACGCCACGCGGGCCCGTGCGGCGGGCCTGGTGTGTCGGCCGGTCACCCAGACGGTGGCTGACACCTGGCGGTGGATGAAGTCCGGGCAGCAGGTGGCCGAGCATTGGCGGACCGCCGAGCACGGGATCGATCCGGCCAAAGAAGGCGAGCTGCTCAGGTCGTGGCTGGGGGAAGTGCGGCCCGGGCCGGGCCGGTGATCGCCGGTGAAGCGGGGGCCGCGGCGAAGTTCCAGATGTCGTGGCGCAGGTCCTGGGCCGGCCGGTAGGTGCGGTAGCGGTCGCCATCGAGAATCACGCAGACACTGGCGAGGCGTTCGATCAACCCGCGGATGCGGTGCTCGACCGGCACATCAAGCGCGGCTTCCAGGTGGTCGCAGGCGTCGGCGAACGAGCCGTCTAGCAGGTGGGCGGCGGCCAGGTCGGCGTGCGCCTGCGGGATGACCTTCATGCTGGGGCGGCCGTCGTACAGGCTCAGGGCGTGGAGGGTGCGGTTGATCGCGGTCCGCGGATCTCCGTACTGAGGATCGCCGAGTTGGACGTACACGGTGCCCTCGCAGCGCGCCTGCCGGGCCGCGCCGAACCCGAACTCGCCGCCCAGACCGTCGTGCATTTCCTCGCCCGGCCCGGCGTGCTGGCGAGCGTGATCGGCCCGCTCCAGCGCGTCCTGGGCGGCTGCCCGGTTGCCCAGGTGCGACCACGCTCGTGCTTCGATGCAGCACACGCGGACCCGGCCGGTTCCGGTGGCCTGGTAGCGCTGGCCGGACTGGGCCAGGCGTACCGCCTCCTGAGGACGGCCATCCCAGTAGGCGATGAGCGCCTGAGTGCCGCGCGCCCAAGCACGCAGGCCGTCGTGGCCGATGTGCTCGCCATATCCCCAGGCGGCGCGCGCGTGCTGGGTGGCGGCCGCGGCATCGCCCAGATCAAAACTGGACACCGCCAGCAGGCCGCACAACTCCCCCAGCAGCAGATACAGCTCACGTTGCTGGTCGGGCCGGCAGGTCCGCTTCAGCAACTCCCGGACCCGGCGCCGCGCCACCACGGCGTGGGTGAGCACTTCCCACGGAGGTGTGGTGCCGTAGCGCTGCGCGAGCCGCCGAACATCGTCGTGGGCCTGCTCCAAGGTGGCCGGCCCGATCGTCAACGCCTCAACCTCGGCGACGTGCTCGGTCGACTCCTCGGCGGCGCCAGCAACAAGATCTCGGTTCACCTCTGTGCCGCCGTGGTCGACGCCGCGCGACGCTGCAGGAATGCCGAGCCCGGCAGCGGGTGGCTGGAAGAGCTGGTGAACCGGGCGGTTGAACATCCGCTCTAAGACGCGGCAGCGCACCGGCCGCGGAAGCGTCTTCAGCTCCCCGCTCAGCCACCGCTCCCACTGGCGCGTGGTGACCGTCGTCGCCAACCCCATGTCCTCGGCGGTCTGCTGGTAGCAGGCAATCCCGTCCGGGTGGGTCCAGTGCCGTTCAGCAGCGAGCTTGGCCAGCAACGTCTTATGGCTCGCGCGGACCGTCATAGCCACCTCCGTTCGCCCGAGCCTTCATCACGCTAAGGGCGCTCGGATCCGGCGACCACCGCGGCGTGGAGAAACGTCGGACACGCGTCGCCGAACGTCGTGCTGCCGTCGCGGCTACAGAACAACAAGACGCGGCACCGTCAACCAACCTGATCCCGCCGAGGAGGTCCGCGGAATCACGTCGACCTAAGTTAACGCAGGTGCTCATCAGGGCGCCTCATGTGGCCGAGACGAGGGGCAGCGGCAGCATGAGCACGTCCATCAGCGGCGCGCCCGGCCAACCGGGACGCAGTTGCGTGGCCGTGCGCCATCCCCAACGACGATAGATCGTGTGGGCGGGATTCTCTGGCCGGACCAACAGGGTCGCACGCTGTTCCGTCCGCTGCGCAAGGAGCGCGTCATGGAGTGCGTGAGCGACTCCGCGGCCCGTCCAGCGCTGACCGACCATGATCTCTGAAAGCGCGAACGTGCGCCTGCCATCCTCGTCGGTGAAACCCGGCTCGGGCACGGTTTCCAAGCCGTCCCACCATTTGGTTCCGGCGCCGAGTGGCCATCCCCACGCCTGCCCGATCGGCTGCGCCGCCGGGCCCTCACCGCTGAAGGCGATGACCAGGTCGAGGCCCTCGCGGGCGGTGTAGGTGTCGAACCGGGTCATGAACGCCTCGTGGCTGGCGAACTGCTCGCCGGTGGCGATTTGTTCGGCATAGGCGTCACGGTGGATCTGGGACACGACGGCGCGTTGGCGGCGTGCGCCAGCGGCGTCGAATCGGCGGAACGTGACCGCGTTGGCCGCGGTCGCCCTGTCATCTCGTGCCGTCATGCTGTGACCAGGGAGAGCGAGTGCGCCGCCGTGTCGAACTGCTGGCGGAACTCTTCTGCGGCGTCGGGGTCCGCTGGATCGGCGCTGTCGCGTACGGGCTTGAGCTCGCGCAATACCCTCATGGATGCGAGTTTGCCACCCAGGTTACCGACGATCTTCATGCCTTCGGTGACCGCGCTGTCATGATCGCCGGCCTCGCACAGCGCCGTGGCCAGGCGGGCACGGTAATAGGCTCGGTCACGGGTGGAGCGGGTGCAATCCTCCAGCACGCCCCTGTACAGATTCACGGCCGCGTCGGGGCGGTGGAGGACCACAGCACCCATGGCCTCATATCCAGTGATCTCCGAGTGCGTGATGAACCGGGTCCAGGACAGGTCGCTGTCGTGCGGGCCGCGATCGACCTCCTGGCGGGCTCTGCCGATCGCAGCGTTGAACGCGATTTCGTCGCCGAGCTGCGCGTAGGCGAGCGCCTGCCGCAGCTCAAGCAACGCATGCAGACTGGCCGATGGGATATGGCGCGCGACTTCGGCTGCCCTGCCGACGAACCGCAGCGCCTCTCGGGCTGTGCCGCGCCGACCGTTGACGCGGGCCAGGTACGTCGCTTGTTGGGCCATGTTGGCGTACACGTGCACCAGCAGCCTGCCGTCGCCTGCGCTGCCCGCCAGTAGCGCCGCTTCGTTGTAGAGGGCGCGCGCAGCCGGCTGGTCGCCGGAGTCGTAGGCGAGCCACGCGGCGACCACCGCGAGGTCGGCGGTGACGACCAGCAGTTCACCGCCCACCTGATCGGTGTAGTCCGACTCGTCCAGCATGGCGCGGGCCCGGGCAAACAGCCGCATCGCCTGTGCGCGTAGGGGTGCTCCGCCGATGGCGGCGTCTTGGGTGCGCAGTTGTTCCAGGCTCGCCTGCAGGTACCGCACGTGACCGCGATCGACATGCTCGGGCGGCAGCGTCGCCGCCAACGCCAAGCCAGAGACCATCACGGTGAACTCACGCCGCCCCATTCCTTCAAGCGGCTTCATAGCATCCTCCCAGAACGCAGCGTCCTGGTCGGCATCGAGTCTGGAATCCGCGTTCCCGGTGATAAGTGGCAGAAGAGCCTGACGTGGCATGTCCAGAAGATCGGCCACACGCACAATCTCCCGGATGTCATGGAAGGTGTCGCGCTTGTGGCGTTCGATCTTGGTAATCACCGACTGGGACCATCCCAGGATATGCCCGAACTCAAGCTGGCTCATCCCGGCGGCTCCGCGCAAGATGGCCATCACCGCTGCCATGTCGGCCCGGGCAAGGGCCTGGCGTAGTGGGCCGGAGTCCCACAGCCAGGCCGGGGCCACTCCCCCACCATCGCGGACCGCGACGAGGCAGGCGCCGCACAGCGGAGCGGTGTTGTAACGGCTCAACCGAGTACAGCGGCACGCCGGACAGACCCGATCGCCTGTCTGGGCATCCATCAGATGGCCCCATTCTGTCAGTCACTCCGCGCCGTACTCAGCGTAACCACAGGTCCAGTCGGAATAAGTCCAATGTGGCCTAACGGGTGATGGCCACGGTAGGACGCTGCGGCGTTGGCCACCTGTCACGGCTCCAGCACGATCAATTCGCCTTATCGACCACCGGCGGATGGATCAGGGAGGGAACTTCGGTGAGCCAGACCAGTGCCCGGCAGATCGCCTTCATCACGGTCGCTCCGCGCCCTACCCGCCACCGACCTCGTAACCGCGACGACGTTGAGAAATGTCGGCTCGGCGTCATCGAACGTCGGGCCCTCGTCGTGGCCGAGCCACACCGGACGCGGCACCGTCAACCAACCAGGTCCCGAAGACGAAGTTGGTTCGTGGTGATGCTGCTCCGCCTTCTCAGCACGAGAAGCGCCGCCGATGATGACAAGGCCTCGATGTGGGTGTGCCGCGCCGTTATCCCAGCACCCACCTCCCACTCGCCACACACCGGCGAGTCCAGCCGCCTCCTAGGTCCCCAGGGAGGCGGCGAGGGGGCCGTACGACCGGGCCAAGACCACCACCCGCGGTCCGGCCGTACGGCACCCCCGTCCAGCAAGCACGCGGCAGCGCGGTGCCCCGATCCCGCGCTGCCGTGTGCCGCCACTTCGAGTCCGCGCCGTGAAAGGCCAGTGATGTCCTCCCGGCCCACTCTCCCCGCAACTGCCTACGTCCTGGACCCGTGCTCCTTCGCTTCCTCGGGTTCAGCACGTGACACCGTCGCGGCCGGGACCGGCCGCGATCGCCGTGGTGACGACGGCCGCGAGAGCACGGCCGCCTTTGGTGTTCTGGCGGAAAGGATGCGCCCGACGGCTCGGCGTCGGTCTCCCCTCAGCCCAGACGACTGGGTTCATGGCCAGCTGCAGGGCTTGAGGGCTCGGCATCCCGGTTGGCGCATCTGCCCACACGCAGATGGCTGGGGCGCCCGCCGGGACGGCTACGACCTCACCGCTCCCGACCCCTATCGCCTCGAAGAGTGCATCAACACCGCCGACCTTGCGCGGGCCGCGCGGTGCGGACCCGGCCGTGCGGTGTGCGGAGCCGATACCCGCTCGCGCTTGGCGCGCCTGCTGACCGTACTCCCCCGTCCCACGTGCAGCGCACTGGTCGCGGTCGCTGCCCGCGTCGTGCAGAAGGGCTCCTTCAATGCCTTCGGCTGACTCACCGCAACAGTTGGATCTCACCGCGGCGACTTCGGCGGGGATGTACAACCACTATCTGAGCGGCAAGGACACCACGGCGGCCGACCGGACGGCGGCTGACGCGGTGATGGCCGCGGCCGGCGGCTGGCAGACCCAGGCCATCGCCGTAGAGAACTTCAAGTTCGCGGGCCGGGCGGCCCGCTACGGCGTCCACCATCTGCGGATCCGGCAGGCCCTCGACATCGGCGTCGGCCGGCTGCACGGCATCCCGCACCAGACGGTGGAGCAGCGCATCCGGGAGGCCATGCCGGATGCTGTGGTGCTGGGCTGCGACAACGACGCTGTCGTCCTGGCGGGCGCGCGGGGCCTGCGCCAGCCCGACTACGACGCGGTGTTCAAGGGCGATGCGCGCGATCCCGAGCAGATCTTCGCCCACCCCGAGCTCACCACGAGGTTTGATCTCACGCAGCCGGTGCTGATCGTGCTGGCCGCGGTGCTGCACTTCATCCCCGACGACCACGACCCGGCAGCGATTCTGCGACGCATGCGCGAGCTGGTGGCGCCGGGCTCGGGCCTGGTGCTCTCGCACGCCTGTTGCACCGGCATCCCGGCCCGCGTGGTGGCCGAGATCACCGAGAGGTACCGGGCCACCGGCGGCTCGTTCACCTTCCGCTCGCTGTCGGATATCGAGCAGGTGCTGACCGACGCCGGGTGGAGCCTGCTGGCGCCGCTGGACGATGTGCAGTCCTGGGCGCCGCCCGGCGAAACCTACGACGGCTACACCGGTGGCCCGATCGCCTCGCTGCGGTGCGTGGGCACCGTCGCGGTCAGCCGCCCCACTCCGGTCTGTTCGGGCAGCGGGGCGCGCCCATGACCGGCACAGGTGCCACGCCCACGGGGCTGCCGCGCTCCTGCGTGCTGCGGCTGCGGGCTGGCGCATCCGCTGCTGTGGCGCCACTGGGAGTTCCCAGGCCTTGGCCGGGTCGCATGCAGGCGCCGGCGCCGGGTGGTCGGCGATGACCGCGCTGAGCACCGCGTCCGCGCACGCCTACCCGGGCAGCCCGGGCGGCGAGGTGCAGATCGACACGCTCACCCCGCACCCGGCGCGCGTGTGGAACTACTGGCTGGGCGGCAAGGACAACTATCCCTGCGACCGGCACGTCGGCGACGCCTGCCAGGAGATCTGCCCGAACATCGTCACCCTCGCCCAGATGAGCCGCCATTTCATGGCCCGCGCCATCGGCTATCTGGCCACCACAGCCAAGATCGGCCAGTTCCTGGTGGTTGGAACCGATCTGCCCAACGGCGACGACCCGCACACCATCGCCCAGCGGATCACACCGGCGGCCCGGGTCGTCTACGCCGACACCGACCCCCTGGTCCTGACCCATGCCCGCGCCCTGTTGACCAGCAACACCCACGGCGTGTGCGACTATCTGGACGCCGACCTGCATCACCCCGCGGCGCTGGTGCGCGGTGCGGCCACCACGCTGAACTTCGGCGAGCCGGTGGCCATCGTGCTGCGCAATAGCCTGGACCATCTGCCCGACCAGGACGCCGCGCACGCCCTGCAGGTGCTCCTGGGCGCCGCCGCGGCCGGCAGCCACCTGGCCATCAGCCACCTCACCGGCCACCTTCACCCGCGGCCCATGGCGCAGCTGGCTGGCCTGCTCACCCAGCACTGCGGCGTGCCCTGGCTGCTGCGCACGCCCACACAGATCGCCGAGCTGCTCGACAGGCTGAACGGCGGGCTGCTCGACAGGCTGAACGGCGGGCTGCCCGGTGGGCTGCGGCTGGTCGACCCGGGCGTGGTGTCGGCGCCGCTGTGGCGACCCGAACCCAGCCCGTGGCCGCAACGCCAGGCCGACATCTGGGCCGCGGTGGGGTGCAAACGATGACCAGCAGGAACACCGCCGAGCCACCCAGGGTCCCACCGCGCCTCGTGCGGCACGCCACCGCGGCCGCCACCAGCCCAAGCACAGCGGTAGGTACCGTGCGCGGCCGCGCCGCGCACTCTCGCGGTGGCGTCTACCTGACCGACCTCGCACATCACCTGGAGGAGCTGGGCTGGGCGGTGACCCACCGCCACCCTGGCGTGCCGGTCATCGCCGTCGGCGATGCCACCGGCGGCGTGGACATCGCCATCACCGACGTGCGGCGCTGGGGCCGCTGGTTCTATCGCGCCGGCAGCAGGCAGGGCCACTCGCAGGTGGTGGCCTGCCTGCCGAAGCGGCGGGCGCGCACGGCGATGGTGGCGTTCCTGGCCGAGGTGGGTGAGCAGCAGCGGCAGGCCGAAGTCCAGGATCTGGTGCGCCGGTTCGCAGACTTCAGTCTGCAGGGCGACCAGCTCAGCGCAGCGGTGTATCGGTGCAGGGACGTGCTGACGCTGCCGCAGGTCCAGGCGCTGCTGGCCGACCAGCAGGATGTCTTGGTGGCCTTCTGGCAGATCGCCGGTGCGCTGGAGGGTCGCCTCACCGCACTCCGCCAGCCCGGCAGCACAGCGCAGCTCCACCACCTGGACGAGGCACTGGTCCGACTCGCGCTCGGCAAGCAGAGCCTGGAGGTCAGCGCACACCTGATCCTCGACGCCTGCGGCGCTCTGCGGCCCCTCACCGCCGGCGCCCACACCCCAGCGCCAGCGCCAGCGCCGACGCCGGTGCAAGGCGGCGAAGAGCACGGGCAGGGCCATGCCGCGTCCTGACCCGCGACGTCGACACGAACAGGGTCGGACGCGGCCTGTGCGCGGGCGCCGAGGCCACGGTGTCACGCGGGTCCGGCGTCGTGCCGATGCCCTGCCGCCCCGATCCCCGCACGGCCTGGCCCGCCCCTGTGGCCAGCTGGTCGGCGACACGGAACGGGCTTGGACACACCACAGGTCACATCCACACCAGTGCAGGCAGGCCCCGCATGAGCATGCTCACCCCCGAACAGGTCCCCACCGCCGTCGGCCACGCACACACGCTTGCCGCGTACCTGGCCGATCGGGGCCTCAACGCCAAGCCGTTCCACCAGATCTGGCCGCCGGTCGGTGACGGGGAGCTGGTACTCACCGAGGTGTCGGTGTCGATCAGCCTGCCCGGAATCACGCCGCGGATCGGCTGCGTGGTCCACGTGCGCGAGCACCCCAAAGGCCGCACCTTCTGGTGGGCCTGGCCACGCAAATGCCCAGGACCCGAGGACAGGGTCTACTTCCACCTGATCCGGCCGGTCGGCGAATGTCGTGCGCTGGCCGCCGCCATCGATCGGGATCTGTGGCGCAAAGCCCGAACGCGGCTTGCGCCCGGCGGGCCGGGCGCCGCTGCAGGAGCCGCATCTGACCCTGCGGTGCTGGTCCACGTCGGTCAGCGTCTGCACTCCTTGGTGAGCCGGACGATGGAAGCGATGGACCGGGTCGAGCGGAAGGTGGAAGACCCCGATCTGCTGCACGATCTGTTCGCGATCGACCATCTGGTCACCCTGAACCGGCGGATGGCCGAACGGCTGGCAGTGCTAGGCGGCAGGACCGCCCGCCGCAGCCGCAAGCCGGTGTTGCTGTCGACGGTGCTGCGGCAGGCGGTGGCGGAGGTGGAGGACTTCCAGCGCGTCCGGGTGGAGCTGCCCGACACCGAAGTGGCGCTGCTCGGGCATGCCGGACCCGACATCATCCACCTGCTGGCCGAACTCGTGGAGAACGCCACCGTCTTCTCACCCCCGCACACGCTGGTAGTGCTACGGGCCACGACCGCGCCCGACCGCGCAGACCTTGACGGCGCAGGCCATGACGGTGCAGGCCTGGGAAGCGCGGCGTCTGATGGCCTGTGCATCACGGTCGAGGACCAGGGTTTGTCGATGTCGGCGGCCAAGCTGGCGGCCGCGAACAAGATGCTGGCCTGCCCGCAGGAACTCGACCCGCACGAGAAGATGAAACAAGGGCAGATCGGGTTGCTGGTGGTCGGTCTGCTCGCGGCCCGCCACCACCTGCAGGTCGAACTACGACCGCACCCAGCCACAAGGGACCAGGCCACACAGAACCAAGCCAGCGGGATCCAAGCCGGAGAGGCCCAGGCCAGGGGGATTCAAGCCGTGGTCTGGGTGCCGGGCACGCTGCTGATCGGCCGGCAACCGTCCGCCGTTGCGGCGTCACCCCTTCCCGCTCTCCCTGGACCGCCTGCACCTCTCCCTGCCGGCTTCGCTGAGGCCCCGGCCCCGGCCCCGGCCGCGTCCGCAACGCCCGACCCGCGCCCGGCCCTGCCGGTCACAACCTCACCGCACCCGCCACCCGCGCTACCTCGTCGCAGGCCAGCGCACGACCCGATACCAGCGCCGACCACAGCACCGGGCGCCACGGCCGGGGCGGCCGGTCCGCCTGTACCAGGCACCGCCGCACCCGCCAGGGTGGGCTCGCGTCCTGTGCCAGAGGCGGAAAGTGACCGGCCCGCGCTGCCCCGACGCCGCCCGGCCCCGCCACGGGACCTGCTGGCCGAGTCGCCCACCGAGCCGCCGGCCGAACCGGTTGAACGGGCGGTGGGTGATCGGCCCAGCAGGCCGTCCCGGCCGGCGGACGCGGGCTTGATGGGCCGCTACACCCGGGGCCTGCGCCGCGGGCAGGACACCGCCCCGCCGCAGACACCGCCGTGGCCGCCGCCGGGATCGGCGCGCGACCGCACCGGCTGACACCAGACCACCCTGCTCACTTTCGTTGCCGCACGGAGGCCTCGATGACCCACCACACCCCCGCACCCACGGCTACGGGCACGGGCACGGACGCGCACCTGGGCTGGCTGCTGCGCGGCTCCCTCGACCGCACCGCCGGCGCCCAGGGCGCGCTGCTGGCCTCACGCGATGGCGTGCTGATGGCGGCCGAGGGGCTGGCCCTCGAACACGGCGAGCAGCTGGCCGCGATGCTGTCGGGCATCAACAGCCTGGCCAGCTACCTAGGCAAACTGCCCGGCAATCCAGACCGGCCGGGCGGGCCGGGCGGGGTACGGCAGATCATCATCGAACACGAGGTCTGCGTGCTGTTCGTCATGAACACCGGCACCGGCGACCACGGCGGCGACAGCGGCGGTATGGCCGCCCTGGGCGGCGCTGGCGGTCAGGACGGGGCCGCGAGCTCACCGCGGCCACGCACGGTCGGCTGCGTGCTGGGCATGCTGGCCAGCCCGGACGCCGATCCCGACGGCATCGGATACGCGATGGCCGCGCTCATCTCCAAGGTGTCGGAGCATCTGGTCACCGCGACCCGTCACCCACCAACCGGCCTGGACACCTCCGGCCTGGACACCTCCGGCCTGGACAGCCCCGGCCTGGACAGCCCCGGCCTGGACAGCCCCGGTGTGGGCGGCTCAGGTTTCGGTGCCGGCGGCGCCGCTGATGTCGGTGGTGGCCGGTGACCGGGTCCCGCGCTGGTGCATGGGCCGATCAGGACGAGGAGAAGGTCCGCCCGTATGTGCTGACCGGCGGCCGGACCCGCCCGCGCCACAGCATGCGGCTGGTGTCGCTGCTGGAGGCGCGGGGTACCGCGCCGCCCGGGCTGGCGCCCGAGGCCGGGCAGGCGGTGCGGCTGTGCCGCGATCGGCCCCGGTCGGTCGCTGAGATCGCCGCCGCGATCGGGCAGCCCGCCTGCATCACCAAGATCATCCTGTCGAATCTGATCGATGCCGGGCTGGTGATGCTGGTCGTGCCCCGCACCGTCGACGACCCCATGCAGCTGTTGGAGGCGCTGCGCGCCGGCCTGCAGCGCAGATTCTCCGATGTCGCCTGACCGCGCGGCCGCACCCGAGGTGCCGCCTGCCGGTAGTCCCGGCAACCACAGCTTGCGGAACTCTCCCGCCGGGAGAGCTCGGCAGCAAAAGGAGTCCCGATGACCTTCGTGCTCGTGCTCGCCCTGGCGACGGTGCTTGTGCATGCCGCGGGCGTCTGGGTGGCGATCGGTGCCGCCATCGCCGGGTCGCAGGAGGATCTGCATCTGGTCCATGGCCTGTTCGCAGTGGGGTCCTGGCTGGCGTTCGTCAGCGCCATGGCCATGCGGGATGTGGAGCTGAGTTCCATCGCCTGCGCTGTGGCCGTCGTGTTCACCCTGTTCAGGCGGTACCGATGACGCCCTGCCCGATCCCCGCCGCTGGATGCGCACGATGACCAACCCCGTGCACGCGCGCAGGCCAGGCAATCGGCCACCGGCGGTGTTGAAGATCGTGATCGCGGGCGGGTTCGGTGTCGGCAAGACCACTCTGGTCGGCGCGGTCAGCGAAATCGAGCCGCTGACCACCGAGGAACACCTCACCGTCGCCAGCAACGGCATCGACGACCTGGCCGGGGTCGAGGCCAAGACCACCACCACCGTGTCCATGGACTTTGGCCGCATCACCTTCGACCAGCCGCAGCCGCTGCTGCTGTATCTGTTCGGCACGCCGGGCCAGGATCGGTTCCTGTTCACCTGGCACGACCTGTGCCACGGCGCACTTGGCGCCGTGGTGCTGGCCGACACCCGCCGCCTGGAGACCAGCTTCACCGCGATCGGCTTCTTCGAACAACGCCAGCTGCCGTTCGTGGTCGCGGTCAACCAGTTCGACGGCGCCCACCGCTACCCCACCTGCGAGATCCGCGACGCCCTGCACCTCCCCGCCCGGATCCCGGTGCTGCGCTGCGACGCCCGCGACCCCCACTCGGCCGCCACGGTGCTGATCACCGTGGTCGACCTCGCCCTGTCCCCTACCGCGACGCGCCCTCTCCCGGCACCCCGCATCCCAGTCCAGCCTCCCTCCCCCGCGCCAGGAGCATGAACGTGATCTACGACCCCGAAACCGGCCTGCACCTGCCCAGCCCCGATCAGGACCTGCCCGAACGCCTCAAGATCTTGGCCGCCCTCGGACTCGGCGCCGGACTCGGCCCCGGGCCGACGGGCGACGCCGGCGCCTTCGCCACCACCGAACTGACCGCGCACTTCGATGCGTTCGCCGCCGACCTGGCCCGCGCCGCCGACCTGCCCTACGCCATGGTCAACATCGTCACCGACCGGCAGGTGTTCGTCGGCCTGCACAACCCCTCAGGCGGCGATCTGCCGCAGGTCGGCCGCACCATGCCGCGCGACTACGGCTACTGCCCCGACGTCGTGGACCGCAAGCTGCCGCTGGTGCTGCCCGATGTGTGCGCCCACCCCCGCTTCAAGGGCAACCCCGTGGTCGACAAGATCGGTATCCGCAGCTACATCGGAGCCCCGCTCATCCACGAGCCAACCGCCATCGTGCTGGGCACCGTGTGCGCGGTGGGCCCCGCCGCCCGCCCGCAATCGGCCGGGCGGGCCGCCTGGACCCTGATCACCCAGCACCGCGACGCCCTGATGGCCTTCCTCACCCAGCACACCGGCCAGCCCACCAACTGACCCCGGCAGTTCAGACGACCACACACGCCGGATCACGCAGGCCGGAGGCCGGATGACGCGGCAGGCCGTGCCAGCAGCGGCCTGCCGGCGCGCAAAAGCGACACCCGCCGGCCACCGGGCCCAGGACCGGCAACCGCACAAGCAGAGGGGGAGCACAATGTCCGATGGGTTCCTGACCGACGATCATCACCGTCTGCGGCAGCGGGTGCGCGCCTTCGCCGAGACCGAGGTCGCCCCGCACGTGGCGGCCATGGAGTCGAGTGGCCGCGTCGAGACCGCACTGGCCCAGCTGATCGCCGCCCAAGGCTGGATCGGGGTGACCATCGACCCCGCCTACGGCGGGATGGGCGCCGGGCACCTGGCCAAAACCCTCATCATCGAAGAGCTCGCCCGCATCAGCGGCGCCATGGGCGCCATGGCGCAGGCCTCCCAGCTCGGCACCGCCACCATCATCAACTACGGCAACGACGACCAAAAACAGCGCTGGCTGCCCCAGATCGCCGCCGGGACCTGCCTGCCCACCATCGCGGTCACCGAACCGGGCTCGGGCAGCCACGTACTGGGCATGCGATCGACCGCCCGCCGCACCGGCCGCGGCGCCCGCACCCACTACGTGCTGACCGGCCGCAAGAGCTGGATCGGCAACAGCCACATCGGCCATCTGCACGCCGTCGTGGTGCGCACCGGCCGCGGCTCGCGCGGGTTGTCGGCGTTCGGAGTCGAACACGACCGGCCCGGCCTCACCGCCACCCCCTACCGGCCGGCCATGGGACTACGCGGCTTCGGCTTCGGCGAACTCATCCTGGACCGCTGCCGCGTCCCGGCCGCCAACCTGATCGGCCAGATCGGCGACGGCCTGGCCATCGCTTACAGCTCCAGCATCCTGTACGGCCGGCCCAACCTGACCGCTGTCGCGCTCGGCCTGCACCAAGCCATCGTCGACCAGACCGTGTCCTTCGCCCAGCACCGCCGCCGCTACAACGCGCCCCTAGCTCAGCTGCCCACCATCCGCGACAAGATCGGACTGCTGCAACAGCGGCTGATGACCGCCCGGATCCTGGCCTACCACGCCGTGCACCAGCTCGACCACGGCCAACCCTGCGACCACGACCTCATCAACGCCAAATACCTCAACGTCGCCGCCTCCAGAGACTCCGCCCGCGACGCCATGGACATCCACGCCGCCGCCGCGCTGCACACCGACCTGCCTCTGGAACGCTTCTTCCGCGACGTCCAGCACCTCTTCGCCCCCGCCGGCACCGGCGACATCCAACTGCACCGCCTGGCCGAAGCAGCCCTGGGCCTCGGCCACCGCCAATGGTCCCAGCGCCTCGCCCACCTGACCCGGCACCACCCCGACGCCACCCAGACCCGGACATCGGCACCAGCACACCCGACCGCCCCAGCCTGATCGCACCGAACACCAACACGCCGTTCCAACCTGCCCGCACACCCGCAGACCGGCGGCGACGCGCACCGCTACCACCACGCTGCCGAGCCAACGACGAACAAAGCCCGACGATGAACAGAGCCCGACGATGACCAAGGATCAGATCTACGCGCGCTGCCAAGCGGCTGTCGCCGCCGGCGCCCGTTACGCCTTCGACGACGCCTGCGACGACCTGTTCGAACTCACGGCGGGACCCGCCGGGCACGCCCGCGGGCCGGTCGTCGCCGCGGCGTTCAGCGACAGCATCCAGCACGGATGCCAGACACTTGGCGCCCTCACCGACGACGGACTCCCAGACGTGGCCAGGTTCGAACCGGCCGAACGCGGCCTCTTCTTCCGCCTCCCCGCCTCCCTGCCGCCACAGGCCATCGACCAGGTACGCCGCATCTACCAGCTCACCGTGCACGACGTCCGCACCTTCGTCACCGCCCGCGCGGCCGGCGACCTCACCGAGGCCGACCAGATCTACCAGCGAGTGACCGCCGCCGGTCACCTGGCCAACTTCGTGTTCCAGCTGTGGGCCACCGCAAGCATCATCCACCGGCACGTCCAAACACAGACCGCCGGCCGCCCAGGCCCGGCCTGCGACCGCGGCACGCCCCATCTGCGCACGGGCCAGTCCGCCGGCTGCACCTGCGGCCCCCTCCACGAGCCGAACACCAACAGCAACACCGCAAGCTTCGCCTCCGCCCGGCGACAGATACTCCACCGGCTGGCCGCGCTGCTGCGCGACAGGCTCGGTCGATGACCACAGGCACCTCGCTCAGGCCCGACACGCCCAACGCCCGACCATTCGCCACAGGACAGATCAACCAGGCATGTAGTCGTGTAGTGCCGCCACCGGCCAGTCCCGCCGATCCTGGACTTCCAGGTCAGCGCCGACAGGTCACCGCCGCTCATCTCCTCCTTCACCAGCGCCCCCGGCCAACCGCTCGCCGGACACGGTCAGCCAGACAGCAGGAGCCGTCCAAGTGCAGGGGAAGGGTTGGCCAGACGTCGGCCGCTGGCGACAACGCAATGCTCCACAACCTGAACCGGGTACGGCGCCCTGCGCAGGTAGCCCAAGACGATGACGATGGTCTGGCCGGCTGGCGGTTGAACACAGACGAAGGCCCGCCCGCTGGTGTCTTTGATGGGCAGGCGGTTGAGTTCGGCCGCGAGCGTCGCGGCGTCGCGGCTGCGGCGCCAGCTGATCAACCTGCTGTCGGGCGTCGCTGTGCCCGGATAACGGCAGATCAGCGCTGTGGCCGGCTGCTCTGGCACCAGCGAGCCGGACGGGGCGGCCGGTGCTGGAGCGGGCACCTGCATGTCGCCGTACCGGGGCCCACAACGCTGCGGCGAGACCGGCGCCGCCCAGGACGCCTCGGTCCGTGGACTCGGTACCGCTGAACCTCCCGGCAGGGGCTTGGGAGCGGGAGCATGTTGCGGAAGTGCAGCCAACACTCCGTACACCACCAACGACACCGCGACGAGCCCGATGGCCACGTACCTCGCACGCGACATGCCGAACATTATGAGCCGCCAAAGCCGCCCGCGTCATGACACGAAGCTGACGACCCCGCCGAGTTCGTCAATATCCACCGAGCCACCCCGTCTCCTCAACGGCGCACCGACGAGAGCACTCGCCGCCAGGATGCCAAGCCGGGCCCACACGACCGAGTCCCGCGATCCACCAGGCGTTTTGCTGCTCGGGGACCGTTACCCCAACAGCTGCGGCAGCACATGGCGTGGTCGGGTTAGCCGGAGCCCATTGCTGGGGCCCGGCTACCCGACCACACCATGTGTCGAGGTCAGGAATCGAGGTGGACCTTCCCGATGGCGGTTTGGCCGATTGCGTCGAGGTCCACTGTCGGTTGCGCCTTGCCCTTGCGGTCAAGGGGAACCTCGTAGGTCACCAGGACCAGGACGTTGGCGCGTCGGACAGCGAGATGCTTGATGCGGCCGGTGTCGTTGACGAATGCCTCATCGCCAAGTCGATCGACCGGTCGCTGCCCCTGCTTGTTGGCTCTTTGGTAGACACCCTCGTGGCGGCGGAAGGCGTCCTTGGCCACTTCGATGCCACCGTCGGTGGCCACCATGCGGTGCAGTTCATATTCGATCTTCAACCGCCCGGTGCGTGACTCGGCGATGTGTGTCCAGGTGCACGAGGTTCGCAAGGTGTACAAGGAGGAATCTGTGTGATCCTCGGCCTTGCCCGGTCCCGCGTCGGGCACCGCCCGTTCGACCACCGCCCGCGTGACCGCGGTGCAGGCGGAAGGCAGACGCGACGCCTCATGCCGTCCCGGCCACCACGACCGGTGCCACGGGCTGTGCTGGTAAACCAGCATCGCCGCCAGGCAGAGCATGACCAGTCCCCAGACCACGCTCCAGACCCTGCTCCGTAGCCGCTGGACGAACGTCAGTCCTCGTTCGCTCGCCCCCTCGGCACCTTCGGCGCCCTCGGGGGCAGGCAACCCCTTCGTGCTCATAGCGTGCGATTCTTCCGGATCGAGCCATGCGCGCGAGACCGAGCAGAGCAATGGCGACCGGGGCCCTTCCAAGGACCTTCCGCCCAAGCCACAGGCGTGGCGATGACCAACATCGTCAACGCCGCACTCGACACCCGCGTGGGCTTGTGACCGGCCTACGCCAGAACGCTCGGCACCACATCGACGGCCGCTGGACGGCCTCTGACGACCATCGACGCCACCGTCCACCTACACCAACTGTCGGGCGTCTGGATTGGTCAGCAGGTGATGGCCGGGTGCGGTCGTGCGGCTAGCCCGCAGGTCCCTGCGCGTTCGGGGGCCATGCCCTGTGCGGAGCGGGCAGGCTTGTGGCCGGTTATTGTGCTCGACCATGACCGAGGTGTCCGGTCCAGGCAGTGCACGACGCCGTCTTTCGACCGGCTTCACGACGCGCAGACGTGTGGTCAACGCCGTGATCACAGTCTTATGCGTGCCTTGGCTGTTGCTGATGGGCTTGCCGGCGGTCGCCTCGGCGGCCGAGGGCGGTTCCGCGACCGGGTTCGCAGTGGTGTTGACGGGCACTGGCGTTCTGGTTGTGGCGTCGCTCGTCATCAGCTGGGTGGGCGAATATCAGCGCGCCTATTGGCTCGATGGAACCTGCCTGATCCGCCGCAAGCTGCGGAGCGAACAGCGCTGCGATCTGACGGTCGCGGCGGTGACCGCCGACAGCATGGCTTCGGTGTTTGGTCCCTCGATTCCCAAACTCACCGCAGCCGAGCCTGGCGCACCGCCCATCACCCTTCGGCTGCGCGTGAAGGAGCGCTGGAACCAGATGCTTCCGGCGGCCGAGCTCACGCTCCTGGCGGAGGCGATCAGCGCCCGGCCCCAGATGGACGACCAGACGGCCGCGGTCGTCAACGGGCTGCGCGCCATGGCGAGCAACCCCTTCGGAACCAGTCACTGAACCCACTGCGATGTAGCTGCGCCGTGCTGACGGTCGGCCGGCTCTGCCTCCCAAGGCACACGTCGCCGCTATGAATCCGAGCCGGCCCTCTTCTTGCAGCTCTATCCCACCCGCGTACGCCGCGCTCATTCAGATCGACACGACGGTCGCCGACTCAACCGACATGGCCCGCGCCCGTGGCCATGGCGCAAGCCCGACGAGGCCGCCATCGCCCTCTCGCCGCCCCTCAACAAGCCCCCGGCCAAGTCACCGCCCGCCCCGGCGTCCGGGCAAATCGCCGGCGACCTTGCACAGCGCCATCCGCACGCCAACGGCGCGAACCGGCTCGCCAGAGGTTCTCCGCGATCGGATGGAACGTCAGCCGCGCGTTGCGCGAGGACGGGCCAAGCTCGATGCGCAGCACGGCCGGGAACTACCCCTTACGCCACACGAAAGTTACTCCCCCCGTAAGCGAAACGGTTACGCGCTCCGTAAGCTACGGTGGCGGGTATGAGCGAAGCGCAACTCGGCACCTCCGACATCGCCCGGCTGCTGGGAATTTCCCGGCCCCGCGTGTGGCAGCTCCGCAAGGACCCGACCTTCCCTCAGCCGATCGGGCGCGACAAGAACGACCACGAATACTGGTACGAGACACAGATCCTGCGATGGGCCGCCACTGCCCGCAAGGACTTGGCGGCCAAGGCTCCACGGCTGTGGCGGGCAACGTCCGGGCGCCGAGCACCATACCTGGGCACGACGATCATCGACGGGTACATGGTGGTGCTGTGGGACAGCGAAGTAGGCCGGATCGGGCAGGCATACGCCCCGGCAGGGCTGCCCATCGACCGGACCGGAGAGATCCTGGCGCGGCTGTTGCCCCGAGTGCACGCCGATGTACTGGTGGGCCAAGACGCCGCGCAGTACGACCAGTGGGGCCCTGAGCTGCGCGCAGTCGACGCCGATGTTCCCGACCGCGTCTACCGGCCACGATGGGCAGATCTCGCCAACGTCATCGGGACGGCCGCGCCGTACTGGCCGCACGGCCTGGTGCAACCTGAGGCCATGGAACGGTGGATGCCCGACAGCCCCCCGCCCGCCGTTGCACCCCGGCACCCCGAGCTGAACACGGCGCCGCTACTGCGCATGCACAGCACCAGTCCCGATGACTCTCACACCGGCCGCGCAGCCCTCCACCTGGCCCGTGCGATCGACGCTCAGGCAGCCGAGGCTGCCCGAGGGGACATCCGCATGCTGGCCAACCGCATCGACCGGTCGTCCATTGCGCTGGCCGCAACCATCCTCGAGCCGGCCGCGGTCGACGATCCCCGCGAGGAGGTCCTCCGCAACGGGTGGTCTGAGATCATCGTCCGCAGCGACCCGCTGGCGCACGAGTGTGTCCTGCTCGCCGCCCAGTGGGACGGCGGCCGCTACTTCCCGTTCTCCACCACCACGACCCTGCGACGCGAGCATTCCGACCAGGCCCGAGCCTGGTACGACACGCTCAAGCCCGCCGAGAGCACCGCCGCGATCACTCGGCTGACCCGAGGCACCCCACAAGCCTGCTTCACCGATCCCGCCACCGACCTGCCCGCCATCATCAGCGAGCGCGGTGATCTGGTCGCCGCCGTCCCGCAGCGCCTTCCGGCGTCCAAGCCACTGGGCGAGGTCATCTTCAGCGACGGCCAAGTATGGATCCGTACCACCGACGGCACCCTCTACCTCGCCCCCGAGCAGTCCGGCTGCGGCCTCATGTGGGGCTACCGCGGCTCGGGCGCCACCACCCTGGCCTACCTGCTCAACCGGCTCCTCGCCGACATCAACTCACTCAGCCCGCGTCACGTTCCAGGGCAAGACGAGCAGGTGCCACCGGGATTGTTCGAGCTCATCGCCAATACCCCCCGCACCGAGGGAGCCACCTATACCCGCGCCGAACTGCTGTCGGCCCAAGCAGCCTGAGTGGCGGCCAACCGGCCGCCATGAGGGCATGCCGCCAGCGAGCACACCCACGAAACACATCGAACCGCCCCCAGCAAGGACGGGCCTTGCAAGGGCAAAGATCCTGGAGCTTGCCGCGCCTGCGGCGCGCGCGGATCAACTGGGACTGGTGGTTTGGCCCAGCGCGCGACGAGTTGAGCGCTGTACGGCTGTCCGGCCGCCACCGGGTCACCATTGCCACCAGGGCCCGAAACCCACCACCCGCCCCGGACTTCAGCGCTCGATACGATCGGCACCCGGACGATGCTGCCGTTCGGCTGTCGACCGCTTGTCGTTCCCGCCTCGAACGAGGTGACCTGAATTGCCCCCGCCTGACGATCGGAGGCTCCATCGTGGCCAGACGCATCGACTACTTCGACGATCCTTCAGCGCCAGCGGCCAACAGCCTGGTCCCTTCGGTCAACGTCGTTGTCACCAACGACGCCGGCGACATCCTGATGATCCGCCGTACCGACAACGGCAACTGGGCACTTCCCGGCGGCGGCATCGACCTCGGCGAGTCCGTGGCGCAGGCCGCCGTCCGCGAGACCGCCGAGGAGACGGGCATCGACTGCGAGGTCACCGGGCTCGTGGGGATCTACTCTGACCCGCGCCACGTGATCCACTACACCAGCAACGACGAGGTCCGGCAGGAGTTCTCCATCGTCCTCACCGCCAAGCCGGTCTCGGGGAACCTGCGCACCAGCAGCGAATCCGCCGACGTCCGCTGGGTCGCCTCCCAGGACCTGAGTCAGCTCGTCATGGTCGATTCAATGCGGCGACGCCTGACCGACTTCCTCCAAGGCCCCCGGAAGGGGCCCGTCATCGCATGAGCGGCCCGGCGCAGCCGGCGCCGCGATCTTCCCGCTGAACAGACGGTCCATGCGCGCGGCGCCGGTGCGAACGACAGGCCGGATCTGGTGCCGGTACACCGTCACGGTGGTGGTGATGTTGGCGTGCCCGACCAGATCGGCGAGGGCCTCGGCCGACACCTGGTCGTCGGACAGCACCGACACGAACGTGTGCCGCAGTTCACGCGGGCAGAACTCGCGGCCGAGCCCGGCCGCATCGGTGATCTTCCGAAACCAGTACTGGACCTGGCTAGCGGTGTACGGCGTTCCGTCCGCACGGCAGAACACCAGCCCGTGCTCGCGGTGGGCGTCGCCGAGCTCGCACCGGTCGACGGCCTGTTGTGCTTGGACGGCGCGCAGTGCCTCGACCGCCAGCTGCGACAGCTGCAGGCCGCGGCGGCTCGTGCTGGTCTTGGTGTCGCCGCCGAACCGGTCCGACCGCACCACGTACACCACCGCGGCATCCAGGTCGACCTCATCCCAGCGCAGCGCCCGCAGCTCCTCGGTCCTGAGCCCGGTGGTCACGCCGACCACCACATAGGGGCCGAGCCGGTGCCGGCCGTAGATCGCTGCCGACAGCAAGGCGGCCGCCTGCTCCATGGTCAATGACTTGGACGGCCGGCCCGGCTGCTGCCCCTTGGGGGTATCGACGAGCTCAGCGACGTTCCGCGTCGCCTTGTCGTGCCGCCAGGCCCGCCGCAGCGTCCGCTTCAGCAGCCCGTGCAGCACACCCAACGTCGAGCTGCTGAGCACCTTGGCTCGGTCGTGCAGCCATTCCTCGACCCGGTCGGCCGACAACTCCAAGACCAGCGTCGCGCCGAGCTGGGGAATCACGTGGTGGTTCACCAGGCCCCAGTAGGCGGTCATGGTCGCTGGCGCCCTGCCTTGTTTCTCCAGCGCATCGAGGAATTCAGTGACGGCCTGGGCGACGGTGTAGCGGGCAGCGCGCGTTCCGCGGCGCAGATCCTCCACCGTCCACACCAGCCGGTCCAAAAGAGTCCGGTCAACCGTCCGCGGCTCACGGCGGTCAACGCGTGCGATCTCGGTGAGGAAGTCGGCCACCGCCCGCTCCACCAGTGACCAGCCCTGCTCCTTGCGGTCTCGGTCTCGCACGGCCCGGCGCAGCTTCGCTCGTACCTCGTCAGGGGAGCTGGCCCTGCGTTTGAGGCGTTCCCGCCGCCCGTCCGGCAGATATCCCACGTCGAGCGCCCCGGTCCAGCCGTTGCCCTCGGGATAGATCGACCCCTTGTACTTGCCGACCCTGACCTTCACCGCGCCCTGCTCCTCGTGCCCCCGTATACATGGCTCCGCTCCACTCCTACGCACGATCACCCTGGCGTACCTGGGGGCGATGTGTGAGGTGTTTGTCAGCGACGTCCCAGGACGTCCTCTCGGCGGGCATAGGACCACGCCGACGCCGACAAGCGCGTCAGGCGCCCTACGCCGGGCCTGCGAAGACGCGCGGGATCTGAATTTGTCCGACCCCTTGTAGCACGGCGCGCACGGCGCCGACGGGTGAGCAGTGAGCTGGTGCAGGCGTCCATCTAGGCTGCCGGGCCACTCACTTCGCCCGCGCCTGCCCAGGTACCCAACCGGCCACTGGTGGCGCTGGTGCGGCGTCCGCTGGCGGGATAGGGGGAAGCGATCGGAATCGGTTGGGGTGACGCCACGACGTCCAGTACCGACCACGACGCGAAACCACGCAGTCCGCCCAGGTGGCGGATCTGGCTGAGGAGGTCGCCAGCCGCCGCGGCGACTCGGCGGTGACCTCACCGAAGACCTCGTAAGGGCCCCATCCCAACGCCAGCGATGTCACCCCGCCGAGGCGTGTGAGCGGTGCGGTGACGGCGTCGGCATCGTCGGCGAGCTGCAGGCCGAACCCTGCTGTGGCGCGCAGGCGCACACGCTGTGCGTCGATGACCGCTCTGATCGCCACGGTCTCCTCGTGCAGCAGCCGCAGAGTCCGGGATCGGGTGGCTGCCTGCGAGAGTCCGATACCAGAGCTGAGCGCGGTGAACGGGGCGCGGCCGTCGCGGGCAAGGATGCTGATCAGCGGCCAGTCCACCTCGTCCAGCTCTGGCTGTGTGCTCAGTGGTGCGGGCACCAGCCCATCGGTGATCGGCTCGGCCACTCTCAGCACTCCTAGCGTGTCTACGCCCGGATGACGACGGATCTGATTGACCTCGGCCGCGAGCGCGCGGTCGTCTCGGGTGCGGACCCGAAGCATCACGTCGTGGCCGCCCGTGGTGATCTGCGCAGCGTAGACGGCGGCCCGGCTGGCCAGCTCGGCGGCGACCGTTGTGGCGTCACCGCAGGTGCCGACGAGCAGCCATGCGTCGACGTGCAGACCGCAGACCTGCGGATGCACTGCGCCGATCACCCGCACCACCCCAGAGTCCAGCAAAAGCTGCACCCGGGTCCTGGCCGCGGTCCGTGACAGACCAACATTCCCTGTCAAGTTCATCTGTTCACTATGTTCGCTGCTTGGCTCGGTTGGTGAGCCAAAGGACTCTGTGGAACGGCCTGTGGAGCAGCGCATTCGTCGGGGGTAGGGCTATGGGTATCTCACGGTGAGGACTACTGCCGGTCCCTGAGCGTCGGCACCGCGGAACGTAATGCCGTTGAGGGTCAGCGTTCCCGAGGTGGTGAAGGTGACTTTCCATGTGCGGTCGTCTGGAGGTTGCTCCTCGAGCCGTACGACGTTGCCGTTGACCGTCACCGCCATTGGTTGGAGTCTTTCGGCAAAGCGGATCTGATCACCGGTCCTGATCGTGAGTCGGCATGTCGGCTTGGGGCAGGTCAAGGTCTTGCCGGGCGGCGCGGAGGCGGTAGCTGAAGCGGCCTCTTGGCGGGTAGTGGTGGACGTTGGCGATACTGCCGTCGGCGGATTCTTCGGTGTGGTCGGTGGTGTCCCTTCACTGCACCCGGCCAGCGCGACAACGAGGAGAGAGGTGTTCGCGGCCACCCGCCCACGACGTGTGGGCGAGCCGTGCGGTTCTGCTCTGAGCCCGCGTTGTTTCGGCAATGCTCCTCCTTCACCGGCATGGTTGTTGCAAGGGACGGCCGGGGGCGTAGGCGTTCCACTCCTGAGCGCTGAACTGGGCCGGGCCCAGCTGGGAGCAGACCCGATCGATCAGGGGATCCGCGGGTAGGACGACATCCCATTGACGCAGGGTCTGGTCGTCGCTGCCGGTGAGCAGGGTGGCGCCGTCGGGGCTGAAGGCCAGGCTGTTGATGGCTTTGGTGTGTCCGGTGAGTGGGGATCCGACCGGGCGTCGGGTGCGCACGTCCCAGAGTCGGGCGGTGCCATCTGCGCTGCCGGTGGCCAGCAGACGGCCGTCGGGGCTGAAGGCCACGGCGGTGACTGCGCCGGTATGGCCGCTCAGGGGTGGGCCGACCTGGCGTCCGGTCGCCGGACTCCACAGCTTGGCAGTGTCGTCTCCGGCGCTGGTCATAGCGCCGCATTCCCGGGACTTTCCGTGGCAGATGACCCGGCCACCGCCACCGGTTGCCAGCAGACGGCCGTCGGGGCTGAAGGAGATCGTGTTAACCGAACCGCTGTGGCCTTGCAGTGGCCCTGCGATCTGGCGCTGGGCGTGCCGGTCCCAGATTTGGGCGGTGGTGGCTGTACCTTCGCCGACACCGCAGACGCCGTCGCCTTCGCAGGCAAATTGCCCGGTGTCTCCGCTGCCGGTGGCCAAGAGACGGCCGTCGGGGCTGAAGGCCATCGATCTGGCCGGGTCAACCCTGGTGATCAGAGGAGGCCGGGTCTTTCGTTGAGTCGCCACGTCCCATTCCTGGATCAGGTTGTGGCGGTCGGTGTCGTCGAGGGTGGCGGCGGTGGCCAGGGTGCGGCCGTCGGGGCTGAAGGCCAGTGAGGTGATCTTGTGGCCGGGCTCTGTGATCGGCGATCCGATCGGGCGTCTGGCGGCCAGGTTCCACAGCTGGACGGCGTTGCCCTTGTCTTGGGATTGGGGCCGGTAGAGCAGGGTCGCCAGGGTGCCTGCGTCGGGACTGAGGGCGGTGGTGATGAGGTACTCGTTGGGTCGGCCGGGCAGAGGCGGGCTGGACGGGCGCCGCGTGGTCCGATCCCAGATCTTGACCGTGGCGTCGTCTCCGCCGCTGATCATGTGTTTGCCGTCAGGGGTGAACGCGGTGCTCCGGATGGCTTGGCCGTGGCCGCGGATGGGGCCGCCGAGGGGGCGCAACACGGTGGTGTCCAGGAGTTGGATCGTGCCGTCGCTGCTGCCGGTGGCCAGGGTTTGGCCGTCGGGGCTGAACGTCAGCGTGCTGGCGGGATGGGCGGTGTCGGTCAGCGATTCACGCCATTGCCGGGTGCGTACGTTCCACAGCTGGACAGTGCGGTCGACTCCGGCGCTGGCCAGCATCGCGCCGTCGGGAGAGAACGCCAGGGAGGTGACCTGACCGGTGTGGACGGAGAATCCTTGGGCGCGTGGCCGCGGCCGGGTCAGGTCCCAAAACCACACCGCGCCTGCCGAATCGGCGGCCGCCAACGTGGTTGCGTCGGGGCTGAGCGTCAGGGCGGTGAGACCTGGGACCGACTCTGGTCGCACGTCCGCACGGCGATGGCGGGCGACATCCCACAGCCGTATGTTGTCCTCGTCTGAACCGTCGCTGATGGCCAGTGTTCGGCCGTCGCGGTCGAACGCCAGCATCTTGGAACCGTCAGCGGTGGCGATCGGTTTGCCGTGGGGACGCAGCGTCCGCACATCCCACAGTTGGACTCCTTCGGTCTGGCCTTCGCTGGCCAGCAAGGTGCCGTCGGGGGTGAACTCCGCCGTCCGCCACCCGAATCCGAACTTTCCCTCCGGGGCGACCACGTCACCTAGATGGCGGCGGGTGACGGAGTCCCAGAGTCGGATCGTGCGATCTCCTTCCTCGAACGGCGCCGCGATCTTGAAATCGCGGCTGATGCCCACGCCCTCGAGGTTGCTGTCGTCAGCCGACTTGGCGGCCAGGGGCTGGCCCACCGCGTGCCGCGCGGCCACGTTCCAGCGTCGAACCACACCGTCGGAACCGAAGCTGGCCAACTGAGCGCCGTCACGGCCGAACACCAGCCGGGACACGGCGCCGCCGTGCACCCCGACCAGTCCACGAGCGGGGCGGGCCAGCACGTTCAACATGCTGTGGCGGGCTTCGTCGGTGTCGGCGGTGCGCCAGGCGGCCGCCGCCAGCAGGGACGCGGTCGCCGGGGCAGTGCTGGCCAGGCTGTCGCTGCGTGCGGCCAACTGGCGCGACACCGCCCGCTCGCGTTCGCGGCCGGCGGCCGCGCCGGACTGCTGGGCGTTGACGAATCCGGCCACCGCCAGCAACAGCAGCACCGTTTGAAGGGCCACGATGATGCGCCATCGGCGCTTGCGCAGGGTCGCGGCACGGATTCCGGCTTGGAGGAACTCGCCCACCACACCGTCGAGTTCGCGATAGCGATCGGGGTCCTGACGCCACTGCGCTTGACGCTGCCTGATGTCTTCCAGACGGACCCCTCGATACAAGAAGGAGGCATCCCTGTCCTGCTGGTCCCATTCGCGGGCGTGTTCGGACAGCTGGTTGAACAACGCGTCGTCGGCGACATCGTCCTGCAGCCAGGACCGCAGCCGCGGCCATGCCTCCACCAGCACCGCATGGGCGATTTCGCAGGTGTCGTCGTTGAGGACCACAAGCCGCGCGGCGGTAAACGCCTCCAGCACTGCGGTCAGATCGTCTGCCCCGGCCCCCGAGGGTAGCCCCGCCCGTTCCACCCGGCGCAGCCGCACCTGCCCGTCGGCCACGATGACCATCCGGCGAAATACCGTGCGTGCAAGTTCCTGCTGACGCTGCGACAGCCGCCGGTATGTCGCGTCGGCGCTCTTGGCGATGGCATGTGCGACCCCGCCGATCTCCTCATATCCCCGGACCGTGAGCCGACCATCGTCTTGATGCTCCCAGGTCAGCATCATCGCCTGGGAGAGCAGAGGCAACGCGCTCACCGCGCGCGGCAGATCAGCCAAGATTGTGCTGACCAGGTTGTCCTCGACGATCGCTCCGGCTGCCTCAGCGGGGCCGGTGATGGCCCGCCTCAACTCGTCCGGGCGCATCGGGCCGACAACGAACTGCCCCTCCCGCAGGGCCGGTACCAGCTCGGGGTGGTCGGCGCAGCGGCCCCAGAAATCCCCTCGCACTCCCAGCACCACCAGCGCCGGCGGCCGGTCGTGCGGTCCGATCGACGTGGTCGCGGCGGCATGCAGGGCAGCAATGTAGGCGCGTCGTTGCGCCTCGTCGTGGACAAGGGTGAACAGTTCCTCGAACTGGTCCACGACCAGGACCAGCCGTTCGGCGTCGCTGCGCGTCGGCAACGCCGACCGCACCACCCGGTGCGCATTGGCGGGCTCTCCAGTGAGATCCCGCCGTAACCGCGCCTCGTCCATGCGGCCAAGTCGCGACAGGTGTTCGGCCAGCTCATAGAACGGATCGCGGGTGGGCGTGATGACCAAGCGCTGCCATTGGCCCTCTAGAGCGCCGCGCCCGATCGCCGGCAGCAGCCCGGCACGCAACAGCGACGACTTGCCCGACCCAGAGGCCCCGGTCACCACCACCAGCCCCCGCGCCTGCACGCGCTGGCGGGCAAGCCGAACGAGATCATCGGTCGTCTGTTCCCGGCCGAAAAAGATCGCGCCCTGATCCTGCTCGAACGGATACAACCCCCGGTAAGGGCATCCGTCAGCCCACCGCACCTGCGGCTGTCCCGGGCCAGGCATGGTCCGCGTCCGCTGCTCGACCCTGGCCAGCAGATCCATCATGCGCGCCACATCACCGGACTGGCGCCGCCACACCTGCTGATCGGCGCGACGCGCCGCGGCCTCCCGCTGTTGCCCCTGCAAGATCACAGTGAGGGTCTGGCGCATATCCGACAACTCGCCGCCCAGCTCGGCCAGTGCGGCGACCAGCAGGTCCTGCAACTGGCGGTCGCCGGACCGCACGGCCTCCTCGACAGCCACGCCCACCACGTCGAACTGACGGAACACCTCGGCGATCTCCCGGCGAAGCTCCCCGACAACGTGCTGATCACCAGCCTCCAACGCGGCCAGGATCCGACGTTCCAGCTCGCGCTCAATCTCGTCCTGCGACGGCTCACGCCCCTCAGCCCGCAGAGAACCGATGGCCTCGTTCACCACATCGGTGAGCACGTTGGCGCCCACCGACCCGACCACACCCAGCGTCGCCGCCACCGCCGCAGGAGCACCAGCGGTCACCGCGAGCACCGGCCCCAGCGCCCCCGCACACAGCGCCGCCACCAGACTGGCCGGAGTGGCCCTGCGAACACCTCGACCCACCGACCGCAGCCGCGCTCTGACACCGGCCCGCATCGATTCGGCTTCGTCGCCGCCCGAGCCTTCGGTCATACGCCTCATCCCCGCGGACACGCTGTCCCTCGACAGCCTAAGGACGAGCCCATCTCCCAGCCAAGGCCAAGGACGCGCTTGAACACGCTAAGCATTCAGGGAACCGACATGGTCGGCCAGCGACTGGTAGGTGGCCCGGCCGTCGTCGGCGAGTGCGGCGAGGAGACTCAGATCCACAGAGTCCAGCGCGGCGGTCTCCGTCGCTTCGATGTGGTCACGGCCGTCGTTGCTCTCCATGCTCGCCAGCGTCATCGCGTTCAGCACAGCGCACCCTCGCGGTTGATCCGTCGTCAACATCGGTCCGTCCGCGCCGACACCGCTACGGCGCACGATTTAGCGGTACACCGCCGACAGGACGGTAGTTTTCTCCAACCACAAGTGATGTGTCTATGGGTGACCTTCCCGTCGCCCGAAGTGGCCTAAGGCGGTCACGGGCCGCGGAACAGCGTCTGCACCACCTCATCCCGTGGAACCGATCATCGCGACAGACAGATCATCCGATACTCGTGCCGTCCAGCGGCGCACGTAGGATCGACCCGATCCCGCTTGAGCGATTCAACGACGCACGGGACTGGTGGCGCCTTCGCCTGTGCTGCGGTGCGCTCGACTCGGCAATTCCGTCCGGCGAGAATGGTCAGCTCCCCTGGGGTCGGCAGGTGCGATTCTTTCCGGGCAACCGACCCCGGCCAGAGCACGTTTCCGCTGGTCATAGCATGCGTGTCGTGGGAATGCGGTGGGTGGCTCCAGACGGCTGGGATGTCGAGCACATCGTGCTCAATGGCCGTCCGTGTCTGCGCGCCCGCCGACATGGCTACCTCCAGGGCTACTGTTACTCGATCGAGGAGTTGGCGCGTCTGCTGGACCGATGGGGGCTCGCGCTGGAGTACCTGGTCGAGACGCTGCCCCACCGGCAGGCCGGCTGAACGGCGGTCCGCCAGAGGTGGCCCGCCTGCGCCCCTCCGGCTCCCAGGTCGCGGCCTCGGCAGGATCTGCACCGGCGTCGATGAGCAGGTCCGCTGCGATGAGCCGCTGCTCACGGTCAGCGCCGACCGCTCCGCCCCGCAGGATTCCGGCGACCTCGGCCATGAGATCGGTGCGCAGGGTGCTCGGTGGCGGGTGCGGGGAACGGCGGCGCGGCCGTGCGGTGACCGTGGCGGCGGCCTGCAGTTCCGCGACGGCGTCCTGGCGCGCCTGACCCTCTGGGCGTCTCCATCCAGCGCGCCGTTTGGCGACGGCGAGGAGACGGGCAGCGATGATCCCGTCCTCATCCACGTAGTGCATGACCAAAGCATAGAACTCGTGTTCGAGCGCGTGACCGCAGGGCAGCCGTGACCAGGGAAGATATTCTCGCGTGACGGCCAGCGGCATCTGTCACCCTCCCGGTGATGCTTGTCACCTAGATCAAGTCCGTGGATGTCCGCCCTGGCCGAAGCGCTCCGGCCCGGTGACAAGCACGATGGGAACGCTGCCAGGTAGCGACAATCTCTGAGCACCGGTGCCAACTATCACTCGGAGGCGAGCGCAATTCCCCAGGTCACCAGGCCAGCCGGTGACAGGTAGCCCTGGATGTCACACCCCGGCCGCTGCCAGAGGCGGTGTGACGGCCGACAGGACAACCGTGGACCGATTCGGACCCTCCAACGCGGTGTTGCCCGCTCTGGTCGCCTGTGTGATCAGCCGTTAGCCTGGATGGCCAGGCGGATGGCGTCGTTTGATCGCTGCGCCCTGACGCTGCCGCAGCTACCTCTCGCTTCAGCGAACAGGAGCCACCCAGACCGTGATCGGCTGCCAGACCGCCACACCCTCCGCCGCCACCGTCGGCGACCGTACGGTTCACGGGGACATCGTCGGTGCCGTGCCCGCCGAGTCTGGTCCAGGTCGGCACCGCCGCGACCGCACGGCTTTGACGTCCGCCGCCATCGCGATGGTCATCCAGCAGCGCGGCGCAGACCACGGGCGCACTGTCAGCCGGGCCGCCGGCGAGCGGGGCACTGCACCGTGAGCTGGCCGCAGCGGGTCTGCACCGAACTGGCCGCCGCAACCGCTTCGGCGCAGGTGCGGCGCTGCTGTCGCCAGGTCCAGCTGGCGGTGCTGCTGCGCCTGGCCGGGCAGACCTACCGTTGCGGCGCGCACCTGGTCATCGAGGCCGAACTGAGCGCCGCGGCCGCGGCCACCGCGCGCGCCGCCCTGCTGGCGGTGCCGCCCGCCGCGCGGCCACAGCGCATCACGCTGCGGCCGACCGGCAACACCGACCGCGTACTACAGATCACCGAACCCGGCACCGGACGGCTGGCGACATGGACCGGACTGCTGGAGACCGCGCTGCGCGCCGACGGCGGGCTGCCGCGCTTTGTGGTCAGCGCGTCCCGCTGCTGCACCGTCGCGGCGTGGCAGGCGGCATTCCTGGCCGCCGGCACTCTGTCGCGCCCGGCCCGCGGCAGTGAACTGTCGGTCGCCTGCCCCACCACCGCCACCGCGCTCGCCCTCACCGGCCTGGCCCGGCGCCTACCCGCCACACCCGGCAACCCCGGCGACTCGGAGAACGTGGTGCCGCACGCGACCGTGCGGCCGCCGGGCCGGCGCATGCTGCCCACGGGCCCGGCCGCCGAACTGGCCGCCGTCAGCGGCGACGAGGAGATCACCGCGCTGCTCACCCGCATCGGCGCACCCGCCACAGCGGCCGACTGGGCCACCGCCCGCCGCACCGCGCACGCCCGCCGCACCGCCCCGATGCTGTCCGGCGCCTGCTCGCAGAACCGCCAGCGTCAGCACCGCGCCGCCACCGACACCATCGCCAAGCTCCAGACCGCGCTCGAAGTCCTGGATGGGCTCGGCGTCACGCTGCCCCAGCCGCTCACCGACGCCGCCCAACTCCGTCTGGCCCACCCGGCCCTCAGCCTGGAACAACTCGCCCAGATCGCCGACCCGCCCACCACCAAAGACACCATCGCCGGACGTCTACGGCGTCTGCTTGCCCTTGCTGGCAGCCACACCAACAACAGCACGGCGCCCCAATGATCCGGCGACTTGAGCACCGACGTCTCATGCGGCCACCCGGCCTACCGCGGTCGTCGGCTTGCCGGTCCCGGGGACCGCACGAGCGCCGCCCCGGCTGGTCTGTCCGAGGGCTGGCGTAGGTTGCCCGCATGAGGTGGGAGGAACATCTGGACTGCCCGCCCATGGTGCAGATGTCGGGCAGTCCCCCACGGCCTGTCTACCTGCTGGCCTGGGTCCGCTCCGACGTCGATGCCCGGTGGCGTGGCGTGGTCACCTACATTCAGCAGCACGACGATCAGCCGGCCCAACGCGTCGTCATCGACGTCGCAGGCGACCGGCTGGCGACACTGCTACCACCGGTCGCCTACCACAACGTGCCGCGACTGCACCTGACCGCCAGCGGCGCCGTACAACCATGGCAACCGCAGCCGCAATCCGACCCGTGACCGGCCTCCCCGGCCAAACGCTCGACCCACCCCCGTTAAGGCGAAGCGTCCAGAGCCGCCTAACCGGTAGGTGCTTGGCCCGGACTTTGTGATGCTGCTTCGTGACGGTCCAGATTGCGGCACACTTTGCTTGCGAAGATTGGGGTTGTGGTGGAGATCGTCGTCAGCAGTCAAGTAGACAGATCCGGCAAGACCACCTCGACGATCAACCTGGCGGCCTCGCTCGAACTGCGCGCCGCCAGGCCGCTCATCATCGATAATGATGCCGCGTCCTCTGCCGAGGTTCCACGGCAGCCCGACCTGCCGCCAACCCTCCGCCTGCGCCTGGCCCGGCTGGGAATCGACGGCGAGGGCTGTGACAGTTGAGCCCTGCGTGGATTTAGGGCCTCTGAGCGCCTAGGCACTAAATCCCGGGCCCGTTGGTAGCTGCGCCCTCGGCAGGAACGGCCCTCGGCGGCCGACCTTGGCCAGCAATGACCTCATGTCCTTGGCAGGAGAGCATCCGCAAGCCTGGCGATCTGCACTTGCCGAGCAAGTACGACCCCGGGCTTGCCGTCATCGCTTGGTCGAACTCACCCCGGTCGACAGCCATGCTGCAGGGTCCACATCGTGGTCACCAAGTTTGGGGCGCGGGTTCGTAGTCCGACCAACCCAGCTGCCGGGCGCCGCCGCCGAGGTGCGAGTGCTGGGGGTGCGGCTCGGGAGCTCCGGTGACTGCGACGATGCGGTGCAACGGGATGATCAGCGGGTCGTGGTCGCCGTCGGGCGCGAGCTCGAGCGTGCGGGCCTTGTCGTCGAAGTGCAGCAGGGTCCCGGTGAGGCGGTGCAGCCCGGTGGCGGGTCGGCGTCCGGTCTCGACGGTGACCTCCACCGGCGGGGCGTGGTAGAGCTTGTCCAGTAGCGCGGTGAGCGCGCGGGTGGCTTGGGTGGCGGCCGCGGTGTCGTCCGGCACCCACCGCTGGCGGCCCTCGCGGAATGCATGGGCCTGGTCGTAGAGGCTGGAACGGGCATCCTCATCGGGGCGGAGCGCAATCACGTTGTCGTGCCGGGGCCGAAGATCCGCGCGCGCCCTCAGCACCGTCTGCGTGGGCCGCGGCCGGGCCCCATCACCGTGCACGTCCTCCGGCAGATAGGGATAGGCCGTCCGCAGCAGGTCAAGGATCTGATCGGCCGCGGGGACATCGCCGGCGGCCACGACCGGACCCAGCGTGATGTCCTGACGGGGATCGTGTTCGGTCAGCTGGACGGCATGGCGTGCCGCTGACTGCGGCACCTGCAGCACGACCGCTTCACAGCGTTCCTGGCCTGCCACTCCCCACTCATTCTCAATCGGGCGGTGCCCGGCTGGAACCGCACGGCCGCGCTGAGGAAACTGCGACAGATAGGACAGATCGCGATCACGGTCGCGGGTCAGCGGAAAGCAGCCGACCAAGATCAACTGCTCAGCAGCGGCCTCCCCCTCGCCGGGCTGGTAGGCGTCCTCCAGCAGATCGATCCAGCCAGCCACGATTTCCCGCCATACATGGTCGAATTCCCGCTCGGCCCATGCCGCGACTGAGCATTCGCCTTGATAGGGGGTGTGCGAGGGGCGCGGCAGCAGGGACACGTCCCGGACCGGCCGTCCGGCCAGCTGCCTGCCGGCGATGCTGATCGCAGAATCCCGGCTGGCCGCCGCGTCCCCACCGCGTGACCGGGCCACCTTCCACGCTTCCAGAACCAGGCCGGCCAACCGATAGGGCCGGCCCCAGGTGTCCGCGGCGCCGACAATCCGCGCCAACGTCTCACCCTGCTGGTGCAGCCGCGGATGGCCGGCGACCTTCTCGCATGCCGCCGAGGCCGCGGTTGCCGTACCGACAGCGGGTGCGCAGGCGCCGTAGTCGGACAGGAAGTCCTCCCAGCGGGTCAGGCAGGCTTGCCACCCGTGGGCCAGGGCGTCCCGGTCGTCGGCCAGGGCGCCGTCGATCTGGTCCAGCCGTTCCACGACTTTGCTGGTGAGGTGCCAGGGCGCTGCGGCCAAGGCCCTGGCGTATCCCAACCAGGTGCGCGGGCTGGTGTCGCTGCTGCGGCGCCCGAGCTCGGCGTCGAAGTGCACTACCTGGCAGGCAACGTGCCACGTGGCTGCTTGCCCCGGGGTCAGCGCCAGCCCTGGCCGGCATCGAACGCATACCTCGTCCCAGATATCGATCAGCACGGCGGGCTCGCCGGGGCCGGAGGGAGCATGCTGACAGGCCCTCGCCCTCCACCGGTCCTGCTGCGGCGCGGGCACGTGGCGCTTGCGGCCACCCGAGTGCGCCACTTCGACCGTGATGCTCTCCAAGCCGGGTAGCTCCAGGCCCGCCTGCCGCAGCTCTTGGACGGTCAACGGCTCCAGCTCGGTGGCGAATTGACGTGACCTCACTCGACAGTCCCCTTCAGCGGCATGCCCGATGAACTCCACCAAACCATCCCGCTGTGCATCCTCTCGCTTCTCCCCTACCACCGATGACCGATTCTGAGCCTGTGTCAGATACCACCGGCCGCTGGCTGGCCGCCTTGTAGCTGGACCAGCTGGACCAGCTGGGCTACTGCGAGGCCGTTGCGGAGGTGCTCCGGCAGCAGCTCTCACCGGCCGACCGGGCTGGCCAAGGTCCTGCGGGAGTGGGTCGATTGCCCAGGCAGGCAGGAGCGCGAGAAGTCTCGCCGAGACTTCTGGACGTCTGTTCCTGCGGTCGTGGCGCTCTGCTCAGATTATGGGGATCCACTCGCAAGGGTCGACGGGGCGGGCTAGCACCTGGCGGGATACGTGGTCGACAACGTCTGCCTCATCGGGCAGTAGGCCGGCCTCGTCGAGGTCGTCGCTGTCCTTCAGGTGAGCTGCGTTTGTGACGCCGCAAGGGCTGGCCACGCGCTGGTCTGGTACATCCACAAAGTCAACGATGCCAGCCCGTGTCGTCGGGCACTGGGGCACTTGCGGCACGCGTACGCCCGTCGCGCTTCAGGAAGTCGTCTGGGCCGCCGAGTCAATCTACGGCGGCACCTGGGGCGGCGGCTTGACCTGTGCGGCCTCGAAAAGGCGACTACTTTGATCGGTTGCCCTGTGGCTAACGAGGCCCTCTCAAAACCGGAGCATCGTGAGGCCGGTCGACCGCCGGTAGGGCGCGAGCCCAGGCCGGTCGGCGTCGGTAAGGTCACGGCCGCCCCGGCCGACCGCGACGCCGGGCCGGTAGGAGTAGGCGCCGATCGTCTCGGAGATCACGCCGCCCGCCGTCGAGGGGCAGCTTCTCCGACAGAACCGCAAGCGACAGCATTCCCTATGGAACGCGCCAGGAACAATCCTCCGGGATCGTAGAACAGCCTCCTCAGGGGCACCTAGTTCGATCTGCCAGCGACAGATGGGCACACGTCATCGGCGGTTGTCGCACAGCAGTATCTAGGTTCTGACGACGTGTTCGTCGCCATCCTCGGTGGTGTACCGGAATACGTCGCGTTCGGTGGGGCAGTTTGCCCCAGGCACTGTGCACACCCAGGTGCTAATGGAAGAGTCTACAATGACAAGCTCTTCACGGATGAGCGATCGGTTGCCGCTGCGGACCGGGATGTCGTTCCAGGCTTGCGTGGCGACAAGCAGACTGCGGAAGTAGCGGAACTCTGAGACGGCAGCCGCAGTGCCGTAAGCCCGTGCCCTAGGCCAGAGCTGATCTGTCGCAGCGACGAGCTTGGCGACCTTCGCCTGGTCCGATCGGCTAAGGTCAGCGTCCCTTCCTGACACCAGGCCGTCCACGGCGGTGGCACGCGAGGAAATGACAGCCATCTCCTGGTAGAGGGAAACCCGTTGAATTCTGACATTTCGGTCTATTTCGAGCTGAGATGACAAGCGGCTTGATGATCTACTGTCATGGGCAGTGATCAGTGTTCCGATTACTACTCCGACGAGGGCGAACACTCCTGCGACAACCGTGGTGAAGAATGGCGAGTGCCACACCGATACTGCTCGACACTTGTGATGCGGAGCCCGATTCGGTGAGGTCCGACTGCACCTAACCAACGAGTTTTCCTTCCATGTCGATCGACCGACTCGCATTTATGTAGCGGTAGTAGAGCATCTTTCCACATACTTAGGGCTAGTTCGCCGAGATTGCTCGGCTGGATCTACCTAATCGTGCTGTTGCTCGGCCAACGCGCCAAGCCTCGGCACGCACACTGCGCTCAGAAGGCGGTGTATCGGTGGCCGAGGTTGCACCTGTCGTCTTCGCAAAGCTGTTCGACGACATCAGCAGCATCGCTGTAAGCAGGCTCAGTGCTGGGTTGATCCAAGCGGCGCTGCACATTGAACGCGCAGCAAAGATCGAAGTCGCCCGAGGAGGATCGCACCGTCCCCGCACTCCGACGCCGGCCCGTCGCGGCGGCCCCCTGCAGTGGTCTCAGGGACACTACGAAGGTCGATCACTCATTCGCCGGTCAGCGGTTCCCTACCGAACTCGAAGTACGTGTCGGTCCCGGGGCAAGGCTTCTTTCCTCCCTACGGCGGTCCGGCCCCGAGTCCCTTCCAGCAGCTACGGCGAATATCTCGAAACCGGCTGGTATCCGTGGCTGCTGCCTGCCACTCGCCGAGTGATCCCGTCTTTCCCCGAGGTTTGCCGCCAGGCGTTCCAAGGGCCCTGGCCGCACATCTGACGTAGGGCCTCGTCGCCACACACCGCGGCGCAGGACGCCGCAAACGCCGCCGTGGCAGCCTTAGTTCGTCGGTTTCCAGGTCCGCATGAACCGTTTGACGGCCTCCCCCGTCGCGGCCTGGCAGCCGTCGTAGCTGGTGCCGCCGCACTCGACGACGGCGACCAGTGAGTTCACGTCAGGTTCGTGTTACCACTCCAGCTCGGGCGCGCAGTGCCACTGGACGAGGGTGGCGAGCGCGGCAAGGGTCTGCTGCGTGTTCGCGTGTTCTACCAGGGCTTCGGTCGCTTTGGTCCGGACACTGTCCTTGCGATCGGGCGGCCCGATGTAGTGAGACTTGATCCGGTAGTCGTCGTTCAGGTGGGCGATGAGTCCGTGCCAGTGCGTGTGCCGCAGGCGGTCCCATGGGCTCGCCTCTGGCGGGTTGCCCGGGGCATAGGGGATGGCGTCGGTCGTGCGGTTCCTGGCAACGGCCCACCAGCGCGCGACGACCTGCGGCGGCGCGGGCCACGGGCCGGCCAGATGGGCCGCCAGGCCCCGCCAGTCCTTGCGGTCGACAAAGGGAAGGCATTCGGCGCAGACGAACCAGCGGTCACCCATCGGCTCGCTATCGATCTCGAAGGGTGTGCCCTGGTAGTAGAAGAGGCCGCCGGTTTGTCCGCCGCACCAGCCGCAACGCTCCGTCACCGCGCCACCATCGCACACCAGCCCAGTGCCGAGCCACGGACATGCTCTGTGACGGGGTCTTCTGCTCGATCGACATCGACGTCTGCGACCCCGGGCACGCAGCCGGCAGTGACTGCTACCCCATCTCCGGGTCCTGGTACAGCCTGTATGACGGCGCTACCTGGCACGCACCGCCCCTCGGGCATCGCCGCTCATCCCGAGCGGCAGTCTGTGATCCCGAGGTAGATCAACGAGCGGTTCGTTCCCCCACCTGCAGGTTGGTTGCCAGTTTCTCCAGGAAACGGTCCATGCCCGGATCCGACGGTCCGCTCGGCCAGGAAGCACGATCGTCGACAGGGACCCACCGGACGTCACTGAACTCGCGGGGATCAGTGGTGATATGCGCTGTGCGATCCGCCTGGAAAACGAACCACATGGTGACGTCCGTGTGGCTGTGCTCTCCACGGGTCTGGGTGACGGTGAGGAAGAAGGGGTTGCTGCCGAGGGCGGGGTGGAACGGAGGCTGGATCCCCAGTTCTTCCTCCAATTCACGAAGGGAGGACTCTCGGGGGTCCTCTCCGTCGTCCACATGGCCTCCCGGGAACAGCCATGCTTGGGCCAGCCGGTGTGAGACGATCATGACCGAGCGGGTCGGCTCGTCGAGCAAGACGGCGTATACGGCCAGGTGCTGCGGCGGGCTGTCTGGCTTGCGTACGCGAAATAGCTGGATCCCGGAGTCGACCCAGTTGAGCATCCACTGCTGGTCGGCGGCCTCCTGCTGATCGCAAGGCGTGACTGCGGTGACCAAGTCTCGGACGACCTGGCGTGCTTTGCTTGCTGCCGACAACCTGGAAGCCTTCCTCTCGATCACCAGAGCGGGCGGCCGACCGGACAAAGAGCCGGCGGCGCGATACAGGCAGGTCTCCCGAGCCAGCGACATCGTCCGGCGGGCCGCGTTTGCACGGCGTCTGGTGCTGTCTATAGTTCGCCGCGTTTCCAGGCGTCGAACTCTGCTTCAACTGCTTCGACGTTCACGGGCGGGATGTGGATGGAGTCCACCCAGGCGTGGATGAGGTCTGCGCAGTGCTGGACGGTGTCGGATTCGACTTCGCCGTGTACGTGGAAGAACGTGATGAGCGCGCCGGCTGCGCGGTCGCCGGCGTCGCAGCGTGGGCAGAGCACGACCACGGTGGTGCCGTTGACGCGGTGCCCGTCCGGGCGTTCGAAACCGTGTGGGACGCGGGCTGAGAGCAGCCCTTCGCCACCACATCGTGTGCAGGATGGGGCCTCGCCCGCGGCGACGACGTCAACACGGTCGCCGTTGACGTGCGAGGCCTGTTGCGATGCCGAGCCGTCGTCGGGAGTGGTCGGGGTCATGAAGCTACGCAGCCCGCGCCGAACAGGCTCTTGAGGTCGCCGAAGAGTCCTGGGGTGGGTTGGACCTGGAAGTATTCGAGGTTGATCAGCAGGCCGGTGCGTCCGGGCCGCCGTAGGGCCAGGTGGACGGGGGTCTCGCCCGGGTGGGCTTTCAGAATGCGCTTGAGCTCGGTCGCGATCGGTTGGGTGATCCGGTCGGCGCTGACGGTGATGACGACGGGTGGTTCTTTGCCTGTGGCCGCGGAGACGTCGAGCACCTGCATCTCTTGGGCGTGGAGGCCGACGCTTCCGTCGCGTTCGTTGATGCGGCCGAGTACTGAGATCACCACGTCGTTGGCCAGCGAGGGCGAGTACAGTTGGTACACCTTGGGGAAGAAGAGGCACTCGATGCTGCCGTCGAGGTCTTCGAGCCTGACGATGGCCCAGGTGTTGCCTTGCTTGGTCACCTTGCGGTCGAGGCCGGCGATGATGCCCGACAGCCGCACCATTCCCTCGCGGCCGCCAGCGATGATTTCCGCGGTGGTGGCTTCGCGGTTGCGCTCAAGGATGCGTTCGGCGCCGTCGAGCGGGTGGGAGCTGACGTACAGGCCGAGCATCTCCCGTTCGAACTGCAGGAGCGTGGTCTTGTCCCACTCGTCCTGGTCGTCGGGGATCGTGACCGCGATGGAGGCGCCGGTGGCGTCGCCGTCGTCCAGGCCGCCGAACAGTGAGTCTTGGCCATGGGCGGCGTTCTTCTTCTCGCTGGTGACCGAGTCAACCGCTTGCTCGTGCACCATCAGCAGGGCCTTGCGCTTGTGTCCGAGGGAGTCGAACGCGCCCGCCTTGATGAGCGATTCAATGGGGCGCTTGTGGCAGACCGCCATCGGCACTTTGGCCAGGAAGTCGTGGAAGTCGGTGAAGGCGCCTTTTTCTTGGCGGGCGGTGATGATGCCGTCGACGACGTTCTCGCCGACATTGCGGATGGCGCCCAGGCCGAAGCTGACATCGTCGCCGACCGCGGCGAACCGGCCGACGGACTTGTTGACGTCGGGCGGCAGGACCTTGACCTTCATCCGGCGGGCTTCGCCGAGGTAGACGGCCATCTTGTCCTTGTTGTCACCGACCGAGGTCAGCAGTGCCGCCATGTACTCGGCGGGATAGTTGGCCTTGAGGTAGGCGGTGCGATAGGACACCAGCCCGTACCCGGCGGTGTGGGACTTGTTGAACCCGTAGGCCGAGAAGGGCACCAGGACGTCCCAGACGGCTTGGGCGGCCTCGGCGGAGTAGCCCTTGTCGGCCATGCCCTGGGAGAAGCGCGCCCACTGCTTGTCCATCTCCTCTTTCTTCTTCTTGCCCATCGCGCGGCGCAGGATGTCGGCGCCGCCGAGGGTGTACCCGGCGAGTTGCTGGGCGATCGCCATGACCTGCTCCTGGTACACCACCAGGTGGTAGGTGTGACCGAGGATCGGGTCGAGCGCGTCTTTCAGCTCGGGGTGGATCGGCGTGATCTCCTGTTGCCCGGCCTTGCGGAGCGCGTAGTTGACGTGGGCGTTGGCGCCCATCGGGCCGGGCCGGCCGAGCGCCAGGACGGCGGAGACGTCCTCGAACTCGGTGGGGGCCATCAGCTTGGTGAGGTCGCGCATCATGGTGGAGTCGAGCTGGAAGACGCCGAGGGTCCACCCGTCGCGCAGGAGTTTGTAGGTCTTGTCGTCGTCCATGGGGATGGTCGACATGTCCAGCTCGATGCCGCGGTTGGTGCGGATGTTGTCGACGGCGTCGCCCAGGATCGTCAGGTTCCGCAGGCCCAGGAAGTCCATCTTGAGGGCGCCGAGTTCCTCGCAGGAGGGACCGTCGAACCCGGTGATGCGGGCGCCGTCGTCGGGGCGCTGATGAATCGGCATGACGTCGAGCAGCGGCTCAGACGACAGGATCACGCCGGCGGCGTGGACGCCGGTACCGCGGGTTAGTCCCTCGATGCCGAGCGCGGTGTCGGTGACGCGCTTGACGTCGGTGTCTTCCTCGTAGATCTGCCGTAGCTCGGTCGCCTCAGGGTAGCGGGGGTGGTTCTCGTCGAAGATCGCGGTGAGGGGGATCTCTTTGCCCTGGTTGGCGGGCGGGAACGCCTTGGTGATGCGGTCACCGAGCGCGAACGGGAATCCGTGGATGCGGCACGAGTCCTTGATCGCGGCCTTGGACTTGATCGTCATGTAGGTGATGATCAGCGAGACGTTGTCACGGCCGTACTTCTCGGTGACGTAGCGGATCATGTCTTCCCGCTGACGGTCGTCGAAGTCCAGGTCGACGTCGGGCATGGAGACACGTTCGGGGTTGAGGAACCGTTCGAAGATCAGCCCGTGCTCGATCGGGTCCAGGTCGGTGATGTCGGTGACGTAGGCGACCATGCTGCCGGTCGCCGACCCGCGGCCGGGGCCGAGCCAGATGCCGTTGTTCTTGGCGTACCGGCAGATGTCGGAAACCACGAGGAAGTAGCCGGGAAAGCCCATCTCCTCGATAACGCCCAGCTCGTAGTTGATCCGCTCGATGACCTCGGCCGGCACCGGGTCGCCGTAACGGTTGACCGCTCCGGCCATCGCCTCCTTGCGCAGCCAGCTCGCCTCGGTCTCCCCTTCGGGGATGGGGAACTTGGCGGCCAGGTCACGCTTGGCGAAGACATCGTCGTAGGACTCGACCATCTCCGCGACGAGCAGGGTGTTGCGGCAGCCTTCGCCCCAGACCTCGGAGCTGTCGATGGCGCGCATCTCCTCGGCGGTCTTGAGGTAGTAGCCCGAGCCGCCGAACCGGAACCGATTGGGGTCGCTCAGCAGGGACTGGGTGCCGACGCACAGCAGCGCGTCGTGGCCCTCGGCCTGGTTCTCGGTGACGTAGTGGCTGTCGTTGGTGACCAGCGGTGGGATGCCGAGCTTGCGGGAGATCTCCAGCAGGTCGTCACGGACCCGGCGTTCCAGCGGCAGGCCGTGGTCCATCAGCTCCAGGAAGTAGTTCTCCTTGCCGAAGATCTCCTGGTATTTGGCGGCGGTCTTCAGCGCTTCGTCGAACTGGCCCAGGCGTAGCCGGGTCTGTACCGCGCCGGACGGGCAGCCGGTGGTGGCGATGATGCCCTCACCGTGCTCGGCCATCAGCTCGTCGTCCATCCGCGGCCACTTGCGGTAGTGGCCCTCCAGCGACGCCAGGGAGGAGATCTTGAACAGGTTCTTCAGGCCGGGCCCGTTCTTGGCCCACATCGTTTTGTGCAGGTAGGAGCCGGAGGCCGACACGTCGCCGCCCTCACCGGTCTCCTCGTTGGTCTTCTTCTGGGAGGGGTCGCCCCAGGTGATCGGCTTCTTGGTGAACCGGGATTCCGGCGCGACGTAGGCCTCGATGCCGATGATCGGCTTGACGTCGGACTTGTTGGCGGCCTTCCAGAACTCATAGCTGCCGAACATGTTGCCGTGGTCGGACATCGCGACCGCGGGCATCCCGAGCTCGGCGGCTCGATTGACCAGAGGGGAGATCTTGGCCGCTCCGTCCAGCATGGAGTACTCGGTGTGAACATGCAGGTGGACGTAATTTTCGGCCACGTTTCCCCTCCCAGGCGCCACTGATGACCCTTAAATCTAGTCCGTCCCGGAGGGCGAAAACCGCCTCTCGACGAGCCAGGTGGCAACTATCACTCGCTGCGCACGTCGGCTCGCTCAGCGCGGACGGGCGGTGGTGGAGGAGCCCCGTCCGCTGGGCGTGTCGACTCGACAGGCGCGGTTCGCGGGGTGCGTGCCGGGGCTCCTCCAGGCGGGCGGTTCAGGTGCCGCTCGCCAGGTGAGGCGCTGGCTAGGAGGCCGGCGCCAATGTGGCCTTCACCAATGTGGTCTTCGCCTCAGAGCGCAGGGCGTAGTTGTCCTGCATGCCCTTGTCGCAGGGCGTTTGGGGGACGATGAGGCCCTTGGTGGTGGCGTCCATGAGCGCCTCGATCTCCTCCGGGTCCAGGCCGAGGCCGAGCCCGGGGGCCTCCAACCGCAGGCTGGTCGCTGCCCTCTCGCTGGGTTGTGTCATGGGTGTGCTTCCCTTCCTCGTGGGGATTGCCCGGCGGGTTACCGGACGGACTTGGCGATCGCGGCCACGACGAACTGGCCGCGTTCGAGGGGTACGACAGACGAGGTGAGCCAGCCAGGGGCGGCCAGGTGCGCGCCGGGGATCGGGCGCACCATGTGCTGGCGTCCCCAGGGCAGGCCGGGCATGGCGGTCATCGCGCTTCCGGCCCGGGGGTCGCCGAGCGCCAGGGCGCCGGACTCGGTGTGGGTCGGTGCCTGGCTGGCGGCCAGGACGCACCATCCGACCAAGTCGGCCGCGTGGCCGGCGGCGGGTTCGTCGTACCCGTACCGCCACACCTGGACTTCCAGGTCGACGTCAGTGACGTCGGGGCGGATCTGCGGTGGATAGGTGGCGGCCAGCGCCGCGAACGTGGCGCGGAACTCGGCTTGGAGCCGGTCGGGGTCGGCCAGTGCGTCCTCCACGTTGAGGACTTCAAGGGCGGGACCGTCCGGCCCGGTCGTGGCCAGGTCGGGATGGACGATGTCGTCCAGCGGCAGTGCGATGGTCAGGACGGGCGTGCCCCAGTGCCGGGTCACGGTGGCGGTGCTGGCCGTCTGAGCGGTGGTGGTGTGGGTCAGGGTCATGACATCCCCGTGAAGATCTCGTGGTAGGCGACGTTCCAGGCGATCGCGATACGCAGGTTGCTGTCGCTGGCGGTGGCGCGCACCGAGTGCGGCTGCCAGCCGGGGAAGGCGATCATGCGTCCCGGGACGGGCTGAAACCGCACCACCCCAGGTGACGCTTGGCAGCCGACGGCGGCGGGCCTGGGGTCGAGCATCTGGAGATATCCGGCCTCATCTGCGCCGCTGGCGTCGGCGGCGACGTACAGCACGCCGCTCCATGCCGAGTCGTGATGAGTGTGGGGGCGCAGGCTGCCGCCTGACCGGTACACCACCGCCCACGCCTCGGCGTCCACGCCGTGTCCGGTGATCTCGCTGGCCGCACCGCCGAGCACATCTGCGGCCAACGCCACCGCGGCCGCGGAGATCTGGGCCTTGAGCCAGTCGATGGACGGGTGATCCCAGGTCAGCATCGTCTGAGACGACTTGATCGCGTCGATGCCACCGAAGTTGGCAGCCTGGGTGTCGGTCTTCTCCGCGTCCAGGATGAGGTCCCGCAGGATCGGCAGGTGGTCCTCGGCGCCGGGGCAGTCCGCCTGGTAGATCGGTGTCCGCCACATCTGAAGCACCGGGCGTGGCAGGGGTGGGGGCGGCGCGGCGAGATCGGGCGCCGCGGCGGCGGCGGGTGCTGTGGTCTGGGTCATCGGGCTCCTCCGGGTCGTCAGTAGAGGCTTCGGGCGAGGTGTTTGGCGATCTGCTCTCCGACCGGTGTGAGGTGGTCGACGCGGTCCAGGCAGGCGGTGCCGTAGGCGGCGAGGCTCTCCAAGCGGTCGAGCGAGGCGCCACCGACGGTGTCGTAGCGGCGGATGAGCACCGCGGCGACGTGCACGGCGCCCAGGACCTCGGCCGGGCTGCGGCCGCTGGTACCAGACGGCAGGGTGATGCCGGGGGCACCCTCCTCTTCCAAGGGCCACAGCTCTTGCAGGAGGTAGAACCACTGATGCGCGAGCTCGTGGTGGAGTTGTTCGGCCAGCTCGGCGTCGCTGGCGAACGCGGCGTCCGCCAAGAGCACATGCTGCTGCCAGGCACGGGACGAGGCCGAGATCGCGCCGCGATCCGGATACAGGCGTGCGTAGCGCACAGGGAGGGAAAGGAGGTACGCCCATTCGGGCATGAGCTGCCCGGCCTCGGCAAGCTGCGCATCGATCACAGCGCGCCGGGTGGGGGTGAGGGGCTCAGCGGGCATGGACGGGGAGTCGCGCAGCATGTAGATCGCCGAGGGCGACAGCCACGCCTCCGGAGTTACCCCGGCCTTCCCTGCCTGCTGGGCTTCCCGATGCCGGACGGCAGCCACACCAGCCAGCAGCCGGCGGGCGCGGAAGTCCTCACTCAGGAACGGCAGACCTTCGAGAAAGGCGAGTGGATCGGCCAGCTCATCGGCAGTGAACCGCGCGGCCTCGCGGCGTGGCGGCGCGGCTGCGTTGGGGGCGGAGGGCATGGTCAGCGTCCTTTCGGCAGTGAATGAGTGAGCAGCCGGGGGTGCTCGTGAAGAGGTGTGGTGTCCAGCCCCGAGGCCACGATGCCCAGGCCGGCACGGCGACCCGTTTGAAGGCATGGCAGCGCGTGGCGGGCGTTGGGATCCGGCGTGAAGTAGTGCTCGGGCGGGGTGGGCAGTGCGGCGAGGAGGTCGGGACCGCAGTCCACTCCGCCGTAAGAGTCGTAGGAGAAGCGCGGGTGGCCGATGTCGAAGTCATGGATCAGCGCCACAGCGGTGCCGTCCAAGATGAGTTCCAGTTCCTCGCGCAGCGGCCATGACTCAGCCCAGTGCGCATCCAGGAAGAACAGCGGCCGGGTGAACTCGGCGAGGACTTTGCCTACCAGGTCCGGTGAGGGGCCGTGCATCACCGTGGCGTTCCAGTGCTCGGCAACGCGATGGGTGGTGACGGCGGCGTGCTCGGCGTCGACGTCGCAGGTGTAGACCGGTGTACGTGGGTAGCGGCGCGTGAGGTACGTCGTGGTGTCGCCGAGGAAACAGCCGGTTTCGCAGATGGCGTCGAGGTCGTAGAGGTTCATGAGCTCGTCGACCAGCAGCGCCACGGTGACATCGAAGCCGAAGGGCCCGCCACCGTCACTCAACCGGATCTGCCCTGCGCGCTCTACCTGGTAGAAGACGTTGAGGGTTTCGGCGGTCGCTGGCGATGATGACGCTGTGGCGTGGTCGTGGGCTGCTCGTGGCTGGGCTTGCGGCTGCACGTTCATGTCGGTCCTCACCGGTTCGCTTTGCCGCGGTTGGAGCTGTGCACCGAACATCGGGGTCCGCTGATGTCAGGAAGGAACTTCGTGGATGTCAGCGGATGCGTGCGGGTGGCGCGAGCGGATACAACCGGATGGCGCCCAGGTCGGAGCCCGGTCGGCTCCAGGGTTCTCTGGTCAGTTCGCGGTGCGCTGGAGCGAGAATTGAGCGAAGACGGTCTTGCCGCCGTCTGGGCCTTGGCGGTGGCCGCAGGTGTCGGCAAGGGCTTCGATGATCTCCAGGCCCCAGCCGCCGGGGTCCGGGGAGTTGGGGTCGAACCGAGCGTCCACGACCGCTTGGGTGTCTCGTCGGCTGGGGGGCGTGGGCGAGCAGTCCCAGACTTCGAGGTGCAACCGGCCGTCCGCCATGAACAGATCGATCATGATCTTCTTGCGCGGTGTCGCGGCGATGGCGTTGGTGACCATTTCAGAGATGACCCGGACGGCGTTGTCCACCAGGTCGGTGTGCAGGTCCCACGAGGCCAGGTGTATTCGGGTGGTGTCTCGTGCCGTCCGCGCGACCGACGTCAGTGCCAGGTAGGTGCGGCGTAGGCTGTACTGTCTGGCCTGGGTGCTGTGGGTCAGTGTCGTCATCGCCTGGTCCTTGCTCTGCCGGGTGCGGTGAGCTCTGTGCGCACGACACTGACGCCTGCCCGAGCGCGGCGGCTAGGTCCTTGCACCACTTTGCACATGCCGCCTGGCGCGCTCGATCTCACCGCGCGCGGCCTGCCCGTACACGGCGTGCTTGCGCAGGGTGGTGAACACTTTCCCGAAGTAGGCGGCGTCGGCGGGCTGGGCCGTGCGGAACAGCCCTGACCAGAACTCCTGCCACACGTTGCGTTCGTCGAACAGGTAGAAGCCTTCGCCCGGGAACAGCAGACGGGTCGTGCCGAGGGGAACGACGCCGATGGCGACGTGGGGTCGGGCCGCGGCGGTGAGCAGCAGGTCGTACTGCTCGTTCATCGCCTCGGCGTCGCCGATCACGTTGTACAGGGCGGTCGCTTCGAGGATGAACGAGAACGCGGGGCCGCCGCCCCGGGTGACCAGGGGCTGCATGGTGAGCCTGTTGCGTGCGGCGTCGTCGACGTCGTCGGTGCGCAGGCCGTGCAGCCGCGCCCAGATCAGCCGCTGCGTCCGTGCGTAGGCGAAGGTCTGCAGGATGCCGGGGATGTGCAGCGACTCATAGATCCGCGCCAGCTTCACGTTGTCGTAGGCCGCGCGGCCTTGCGCCTGGATGGCCTTCTGCCCGAGTTTGAGCCGCCGCCGGTATTCCAGCCACATCTGCTCGACCTCGCGGCGCGCGGCGATCAGTTCGGGGATCTGCCCTTCGGCGCCGCACGCCGTCGCCCAGACTCGCACGTCGGCCTCCGGCAGGTTCTTCCGGCCGTTCTCGGCCCGGGAGATCTTCGCGCCCGAAAATCCGGTGCGGCGCGCGAGCTCGGCCCCGGACAGGCCAGCGTCCAGGCGCAGCTCACGCAGGCGCGTACCGAAGGCCCGCTTGGCTGCGTCTGATGGTTGGTGATCGGACACGCTGACGGCTCAAGCGTGGATCATGCGGGCGCGGTAGTCGTGGTGCGGGACCGCGAGGTCCCACGCAGCATCGAACGCCTCCCGGCAAAACCGCAGCTCTGCCGGCTCGGTGGCGCGCTGGACCTGCACGACCTCCTTGGCCATCGCGTCCAGGACCGTGAAGATCGCGGTCTGCTCGTCCAGGACGAAAAAGTCGTTGCCGGGCAGGGCGAGGGTGGAGACCAATCGCCGCGGCAGCCACCGCAGTCCCTCGCCGAGGTCAACGGTGGCGCCGCTGTAGGTCAGGGCCATCTCCTGGTACGCCGACAGGGGTTCCGACACCACCCGCACCCGGCGGAACGTGCGTCCGGCCTCCACGTACTTGGTCACAAAGAACTCGCGCCAGCCCTGATAGGAGGCATCGACGGCATCCAGGTCACCGGACTGCCAGTCCGCAAACAGCTTCTCATCCGCGCTGTAGTGATCTCGTAGTTCGACCTTGCGCACGTCCTGGGCGGCGCCGAGCTGTTGCAGCCACTGGTCAGTTGAGATCAACTCCATAGCGTTCCCTCACGTAGTGGCGCACGAACCGGTCCATCGTCGGGTCGGACATCTCGCAGAACGTCTCGTCGGCGGCAAGACCGATGAGCTGTGCACCGACCTTGTCGCCCCGCCGCTTGCCCTGGATCACCCAGGAGCCGCGGTCGGTGCGGTAGAAGGTCTCGCATTGAGCGTCGCCCTGTGAGGTGCCGTCCTTGATGTAGAAGGTAACGACCACGTCGTCTCCAGCGTCTGGGGGTTGCACGTCTTTGCACCTCCGGGTCCGCATCCAAGGGAAGCGTTTCAAGGCTGGCCCGCAGGCCTCGCGCCAGCCACCCAACCGATGACCCAAGATCTGACCCAAAGCCTCCCCATGACCCGCCCACGCGGGTAGACCATGCGATATGGGTCGTTACGGAGCCAACCTCGCGCTCAAGGCCGCCCGGCTTGCGCTGCGGTTGTCCCAAGACGGCTTCGCCGAGCGTCTCGGCTCCCACATGCGTGAGCACCTGGAGCTGAACGTCGCACCCTCTGGAAATCTGGTCGGGATGTGGGAACGCGGCGAAACCCGGCCCGGCCTGGCCTACCGCCAGGGCCTGACGTCGTTCACGGGTATGTCGGAGTTCGACCTCGGTCTCGCCACGGCGCCGGCCACGGCCCACGCACCCAAGGAGGACGACACGAACCGCCGAGAGCTACTGATGGGCAGCGCGGTCACGGCAGGCGCCGCGCTCATTGGGCTGCCGATCACTGCCAGCCTCGGCCCCGCCGACCTCCAACGCCCCACGCCACAGCTCGTGGCGGAGTTGCACCGGCTCGCCGACCTGCACCGCGACTGGCTCTACGAACACGGAGCCTCCACCCAGGTCCAGCGCGGCATCGCCCAACTCCTGAACCGCAGCAGCGCCCTGCTCGCACACGCCAGCAGCGAGGCGATGCGCCGTGACGTGCTCGGCGCGATCTCCGATATCTCCGGCGTCGCCGCCTACACCTGCCGCGACCTCGGCCTGCATACCGAAGCCGACCAGCACTACGTCACCGGAGTCCAGGCCGCGCAGGCCGCAGGCGCCCATGACCTGGCGGGCCACCTGGTCGTCCGGATGGCCGGTCACCAGGTGGAACGCCGCCAACCCGAGCAGATCCTCGCCCACCTGGAAACCGCCTCCCGCATCGGCACCTTCACGCCCCGGCAGGTCAGCAACCAGCGCGCCATCGCGGCCTGGGCGCACGCGATACGCGGCGACGACGCCAGCGTCCGCCGCCTGGTCGGCGACGCCGAAACCGCGTTCGTCGCCCCTTCCCGGGCACAAGGCACGGCGACGTGGCAGTCCCGGCACGTCCATGAATCCGAACTGTTCAGCCTGACCGGCGCAGCCCTGGCCACGCTCGCCGAGGTCAAGCCACAGCACGCCCCAGAAGCGATCTCACGCCTGACGCGAGCGCTCAGTCTGCTCGGCGGCGGATTCTCCCGCAACGCGATCCTGGACCACCTGTCCCTCGCCGAGGCCTACCTCGCCGCCCACCAACTCCAGCCAGCGCTGGACGCCGCGCACCAGGCGCGCGAGATGAGCCACAACGTCTCCTCGCGTCTTGTCTCCAACCGCCTGCTGATCGTCTCGGGTAAGTTGCGGGCCCACAGCCGCGCTGGCGACGTCGCCGACTTCATCCACCTGATCGAGGGGAATCGTTGAACGACCCACGCCTTTCCGAACTGCTGACCCTCGCCCAGCAGATCTGGGCGGACCGGCCGCCCATGGACCTGCCCCACGTCGCCGTCGCCGCATGCACGGTCACCGGCGACATCGCCCGGATCAGCCGCGACGAGATCGAAGGGCACGGCGACCGGGCCGCACTCAGCCGCGAGCTCGGCAACCTCATCCTGTCCGACGTGCGCTGGGCGTCCGACCTCGGCCTGGAGCCCGGCGAGTGCGTACGACAGGCAGAGGCCGCGCAGCGCCGATACCTCGAGTCACGCTTGTAGGGCCGCTCGCCCGCGGCGGAAACGCACGTGGGCGAACGCGTTGCCAAGGCGCCGGTGGAGTACCTCGACCAGATGCGCAGCGCCGCGACCAGACGCGCAGGGGCCGCGATTTACGCTCACCACAGGGTTTCCAGTTCCTCAACGCTGTAGCTGGAAGGGCGCACCCACCGCCAAAATCCAGAGCCTTGACCTGCGCAGATACGCTGAATCATGGCCGATAGCGGATGGTCGGGCAAACGTCCCGCCGACATGAGCGACGATGAGCGCGCCGCGCTGGCCGCCGAGCTCACCTCCGAACTTGCCGATGATGATCCGATGGTCGAGATCGTGCAGGCGTTGCTCGCCCAGTGCGGCGACCGCGATCACCGCGCGGCGGGCCATCGGCCGACCTCGTAGCGAGCACCGTGGTAGGGCTCTAGCAACCCCGGTACCGGCCAGAGAGAGACGCTCGGCCGTTTTGAGGGCTGTGAACCCAATCACTGTTGTCCAGTCGCTCGGAGGGGTCAGGGCGAAGTGGAGGTGGTCGCGGCTGCGTGCGGACGGGCGTGGTGGCGCGGACGCTCTGGCACGCCGCCCAGCCGGTGTCCTCGCCGAGCCCTTCGCCCTCGCTCTGGTGACCAACCGAGACGCTTTGGATCGGGCGACCGGCGGGTCGACCGGCCGTGGGTCACAGCTTCACGGCTGGCGGTGAAAACCGCCGCCGCTGATGCGAGCTGGCGGCGCATCATGGGTGACAACTGGTGAGGTCATGGGGTGAAGATCGCCCACAGGATCCCGCCGGAAGGCAACACGACCAGGCCAACAGCGACCGCACACACCGTTGCGTTCATACCGGCCGGGACGCCGTCCGGGCTATTGCGCCTCATGATCGCGCCTATCGCCGCCGCGCCCATGAATCCGATCAGCAGGATCACGGCCACCAGGTTTCGGTGCAAGGGATCGCTGAGGTCCGAGCCGAGCAGCACCGCAGCGAATCCGCCACAAAAGCCCGCCCATGTGATCGCGATGCGCCCGAGCCCAGGCTCGTGCTGTTCGGTTACCGGAGATCGGTCAGGATCCGACGGCGCGGGGTGGGGCTGACTGCGTGGATGACGCTCGGTGGCCATGGCTGGCCGCCTTCCTGTCGGCTGATGGCGTTGGTCCTTGGGCTGGTCAGCCTCTCACAGGGCCCTGACAAGTTCCCCATGCGGCATCGCTGAGCCGATCTGGTCGGCTTCGGCTCGGTGTGGGTTGGGACCAGCTCGCGACGGTCTCGGTGCAGACCGGGGCGTTGGTGACCTTCATGTGGGGCCCGCCAGCGCGCCGGCATCAGGTGTCAGACAGCCCGGTGCGGGCGAGGGCGATCAGGTGCTCGTCGGGAAGGGTCCCGATCAGGTGCGCCGGGGCATCTCCGATCCGGCTGTTGCGTTGCAACCACCAGTCCGTTACGCCCACCGGGTCGTCCGCAACATCCAGCATCCGGTTGATGGTCCGGACGATCTGAAGGGGTGCACCGTCGTCGGCGAACTGGAACGCGGGCCACCGGGTGCGGCCGTCGATGTCCAGCCGGATCAGGTCGGGATCCTCGGGGTCGTGACCGTGGCCACGCATTTCGTCGGCGTCCAGCGCCGGCACCGACCGCAGCCACCGAAGGACGCCTTCCTCAACCTCGGCGGCGGTCGGCACCGGGTCCCCAACCGGCGCCGGAGCGGTTCAGCCAGCTTGAACCAGCCGCTCAACTCCGTTGCACGGCGGGTGGGGTCGGTGCTGTGGCGGGCGCTCGCGCTGTGGTCCTTCTTGCTCAGTTCGGCGATGACGGCGTGATCGGCTGGCAGATTGTCGCGGAGCAGCAGAGTGATCCTGGCGGCGATGTCCTCGGAGACGTTCCGGTCACCCTCGTGGGTGAAGTCGTCAGTCAGCGCAACCAGCCGCTCGGAGGCTTGGGGAGTCAACCGGTCGTGGATGTCGTCCCACTCCTCGGCCAGGGCGGTCATCGCTTGGGGTGGTCCCATGCATGGCTCGCTCTCGTTGTCGAAGTCATCCGGATTGTCATTGGTCATCTGCGGCGGCGGCAACCGTCCGCCCGGTATCCGCCCGGTATCCGCCCTGGCCGCTGCGAGCTGTACACGACTTGGTCGCGGCCGACCGTACGGTTGACGATCTGCCTGAAGCGGCGCTGCCCCTCCTGGGCGCTCGCAAGCCGCAAGATCGCGGCGATCTCCTGCCACCACGGCCGTCCTCACGAGCCGCCCCGACCGCCGACGTTCGTGCTGGTCCAGCCTCGCAGCAGGGGTCCAGTTCGCTGTCCCTCATGCAGATCGTCACGCTGGACGTCGGCAGCGTGAACACCCAGAAGCTTGCTTGTCGCGTCGATCAACTCCCGGTCGAGCACACCGAAATTCTTGCTGACTCCACCGCAATGGCTCACCCGGGTTCACTGCTTCGCTCCGTCGTTGACCGTGTCGGCCTGAGCACCCGGCCAGTCAACGAACTCTGGAGATCCTGAGCGCCAACTCCGACCGGAAAGACCTCGGTGTTACCTGTCCATGCCGGGTAATCAGTGGATGCTGGCCGTCGAGGCTGATGGTCGTGCGCTGAGGACGGTGAAGCACATTCGGACATGTGCAGAGACACCGGGCGCAAGCGCACACCAGCCAGGCCAGCGGATTGGTGCTCTGGCGTGCATTGACTCGTCGACATCACCAGACGGTGCGAGGAACCGGAGGTGGTCAACAGGCTCGCTGAATCTCGGGAGTCGTGAGGCGTGGACAGCAACGCCATAGAGGGCCAGTCTTCGATGCCATCAAAAGAGTAGTCGTCGAAATCGAGAAGGTTCATCCCAGCCTCGACGTCTGGCACGAGTGATGCACCGACGCTGTCGGCAGATGGAACGATGGAGGTGCCTAGCTAGAGCACCCGGCCAAGGGGTGCTTGCTTAAGGAGGAATGTACGTGGCTCAGAAGGTTCAGGTTCTCCTCATTGATGACCTTGACGGTGGCGAAGCTACCGAGACGGTGGCGTTCTCGCTCGACGGAACGGCCTACGAGATCGACCTGAGCAAGGAGAATTCCCAGAAGCTGCGGGACTCTCTTCGCCCGTTCGTGGAAAAGAGCCGCAAGTCCGGCGCTCGGCGAGACGGGAGGCGATCCTCCCGTACTGTCAGCAATCGGGAACGAAGTGCCGACATCCGGGCCTGGGCCAAGCAGCGCGGTATCGAGGTCAACCAGCGGGGCCGCATCCCGCAGAACGTGGTCGAGCAGTATGAGGCCGCGCACTAACCATCCAGAAGCGGCACAAGTCCGTGGGCTACAACAGCCGGGAGGCTTCGACAGAACCCCGACTCTGTTCGGCTCGGGATGGCCGGTGGGCCGTTCGGCCCTGGACGGACACGGCCCGCGGGCACCGTCACCCGTGGTGGTGACCGACGGCTGTGCCCGCGCCGATAGCCGGACCGCACCTGCTCAGCGTGTGTCAGGATCGGTGCCCAATGGGCGTGGCCATCACCTGGAAGCAGCGTCGACCATGCAGACAAAGCAGACCTCAGCGTCGGCCAAGGCGAAGTCTCGGATCCTGCTCACCCCGCTGGGGATTATCGCGATCGCCGCCCTGGCCGTGGCCGGGCTGGTCAGCTGGTCCAGCGGCAGCGATGAGGGGGACGTCGCGATCGGCAGGGCAGGTCCCGCCGGGAATGCGATCACTCTTCCCGATCTCCGCAACGGCAGGATCTTGCCCGGCAACCTATGGCCCAGCGCCTGCCAGCTGGTCGACCAGCGCGACGTCACAGCGATCCTGCCCGAGGCCGAACAGATCCAGCAGCAACCCGGTCTGCTCTACCTCAAGTCAATCAAGGAGTTCGCCGCCGACCCCGAGTGGAACCCCAACGACCGCGCCGAGGCCGGTCGATGCCAGTACAGCATGAAGCTGCCCGGCGAGACCTACGCGGCCACCCAGCTATGGGTCCACATCCACGCCATCGCGGACCCTGATGTGATCAAGCGCTACTACGCCGCACAGGTACTAGGCGGGGCCGGCACCAACCAAGGCGATCACGGGGCCGACTATTGCGTTCTCGCCGGGTTGAGCGAGGGGACCTGGCTCTGCCGCAAGGGGCCTGTGCTGTTCTCGGTGGGCGGGCAGACGACCGTGGCCTTCAAAGGCAAGCCTGCCCCGGCTCCCTTCGTGTGGCGCGACGATGTCAACCCTCTGATCGTCGAAACAGTCGCCGCCAGGATCCGATAACCGGTCCTGTCATCCGGTCGCCCGATCGATCGGCATCGCTCCACAGCGCGATCACCACGCCAGGCGAGGGTTGGCTCTCAGCGTGACCGCCGATGGCTGGTGACCTCCATGGTTGCCAGCTGCGGAAGGCGTCTCGCCCGGCCCGCGCTGCTATCCCGCCAAAACGGCCGCGCCGCCTGACATCCCGCCGGTCGGCCACCCGGCCAGGATGATGAGGCACGCCGGCGGCTGCACACCACGCCGTCGGCGACACAGCGGCCCAAGCCCGCGGGTCGAGGTCGTCTTCGTTCAGCGGTTCGCGGCCACGCGCCTTGGTGGTGGTCCTTCTTGCGCCGGCTCACGTCAGCTCCGTCCCAACTCACTCTGTGTCCGGTCCGCGCCGCCTCGTCAGGTTCCGGTCCGTCTCTTGATGCGATCTTGCAGTGTTTGACTGAAGTCGTCAGTGCAGCGGCCGCCGGAGGGGCAGGATGTCGCGGTAGGACCGAGTTGTCTGTGGTCCAGGACGTGACGCCTGGCCAGCCAACGTGCCCGCCTTGCCGCAAGTCGGTGCACTCGACATTGCCGACCGCAGCGAGGGGCTACCTGGTGACCGGCCGCACCCGCATGACTTTCATGTCGCTGACCGCCACACTCCTGCTGGGACTCACGGCGAGCGCCTGTTCGACGCCGACGAAGGGCACCCAGGCCCCCGGCACCGCCAAAGCCGATGCCACACCGCCATCCACGTCCGGGGCTCCCGGCCCCGTCGGCGTCAGCGACCTTCCGCCCAGGCGAGATCCCTACCGCTCCTGACCCTCGGACGATGTTGTCCTCGGCGCTGCGCACGAAGCTACGGTTCGCGGCCAGCAGCAGTACCTCGTGCACCAAGGACAGGGCGAACAAGGTGACCGACCGCTGGGACTGCTATCTGTTCACCCCACACCGGCGGCCCTGGGACAGCGACTTGACCCACATCCTGGTGGAACTGCATCACCCGTCGGCAGAGCGAGACGCGACAGCGTGGGCGGCCCAGGACTTCGCCAGTAAGAAGAAGGGTTACCCCGGCGCTGACGGATGGACCCCGACCACCCTTGGCGATGAGGCCCTGAGGTCACCGGATGTGGATCAAACCTATGTCTTGTTCCGGGTGCAGAACGTGACGGTGGTCGTCTCCGCTGCTCTCGGCGACGAGGACAAGGCCGAGAACCCCAAGCTCTTGGCCGAACAAGGACGCCGCGCGTGGCGAGTCGCCACCGATCTTGCCCGGTCACTCACCAAGCTGCGCCAGTAGACCCCCAGCGCCCCAGCCCGCGTACAACTACTCCCATCCACGGGCGCGGTGGGCACCGCCATCGAGGCGGCGGTCGCCACCAGGCCGAGCTCTGTCGCATGCGAGTCGGTGTCCGCGAACACCTCGGCGCCAGGGTCGGTCAGAGCTAAGTTAGGGTCCAAGGTCCTCGGTGGCGGAATATGCCTAGTCGGCCGGCCAGAACTGAAAAAGGAAGGCTTCGTCAATTCCCTCCGCCTCTTCCGCAGCGATGGCACCTACATTCCTGCTCGACTGAGCGCGAAGATTCCACCGTGAACTCGATCGCCCAAGAACGAGGACTTCGGAACCAGGCTCGCCCATCAGTTCAGCCACATGAAGCTCGCCGGTTTCCGTAAAGAACTCTACTGTTCGCACGCGGTCCCAGTCGTTCGGCGTTTTCTCCGTGGTTGGTGGGCCATCCCAGAGTTCCATGCGGACGATTGCTGCGGAACTCGATCCCGATCCGGTGATCATTGCCCCGTTAGGCGCCACCTCAATCCAGTCATGGCCTGGCAGGTCCCACGGTGACTCCCGAGACTCTCCGGCCCCGGCGACATCAATGAGAACGAATTGTCCGTAGTCCAGTGCAACGTTATCTACAACTGAAGCAAACAGACGACTCATCAGAGTTCTCCTCAATTGCGCGCATCTCGGATCCGAGCAGAGTTTCCGACGCAAGCCGCTAAGGATATCGCCCGGTTCGGCGTGCGGTACGCGACTTCCAGAAGAAGTCGCGTACCACGGGTAGATCGCCGGTTAGTAGACCCTTACGAAGAAGCGGTCAGATGCGAGGACGCGATCCCGCTGATAGAAGCGGCCAAGAAGGCGCCCGGCCTTTTGGTTATCTTCAGCATCAATAACTCGCGCCGACCAGTTCGGATAGTTATCGGGCCAATGGGCGGCACCTTCTCTCGTTGAGGCGAACGGAAACTCATCGCAATTGTATTCCGAGCCGTCGTATGAGCCGCAAACTCCCCTGGCTTTGTTGCGGTTCGCATCGATCTTGAGCTGTCCGACGTGCCGGGTGATTTCCTTCCCGTACCCGCCTCCGAGAATAGATTTCACGCCAGCGTATGCCGGGAGGATCGGCGGCGTGTTCTCGAGTGCGTTCTTGATGTGTGTTGCGGTTTGGATTCTGGTCCGATCGGCGAGGTCGTATCGCAGAGAGGGCGTGACCCGGGGCAGCACGCAACCAGACCTGTACCAAGTAATGTATGGCGCTGAATCGCACCGTACGTTGATCACATAGTGGCCGAGTTCCTTGTTGACACCACTAAGAATGATGTCGGCTGCGTAAAAGTAGTCTGCCTTCTTCTCTAGTCCGACGCCTCCGCCGACACGTGTGATCCACTTGGTGTACGGGTTCGCCCGCCACCCGGCGATGGTTGAACTGCGCGCGCCCTCTTGGATCGTCGTCACTTTGGCATTGACCAATGTCCCGCCGGCTGGAGTATCGATCCTGCGACCATTGTAGTACTTGCCTTTTGTGGTGATCTTGTCAATCCTCAGATAGTAGTCGAAGTCTCGCTTACCTTGATACAGGTAGGCGACCCGCGTTACTCTGAAGGAGATGGCGTCGAGCAGCAGTCCGAACCGGTTGTAGCGCCGCGCTCCCGCGTAGGACCACTTGCAGTACACGAGCCGATTTGGGTACCAGCCGTTCGGCTTATTGGCTGCCTTGTTCGCCGAACATTGGTCATAGGTAACACGGTGATACTGGAAGTTCGGTGCAGCCACGGCCGCTGCGGCGGCTTCGGCCTGAGCCTCATCGGTGATTGGGTTTTCAGCGTCATCGCCAGGCGCCCACTTGTCCCCTTCGGCGAGAACCTCCTGGGGCTGGTTCTCTATGGCCGCAATCGGGGTCGTACTCAGATCCGCCTGGTCATCCTTGGGTGGAATCGATTGGACCGGCGCGGAAGGATCTTCAGCCGGGTCAGTCTCGGAAGAGAAGACGGTCTCTGTGTAGGTTTCATCGTCTCTGAAGTAACCTCGCATAGAGGCCTGAATGTGAACGGTCCCGGGGCCTCGGTTCTTGATGGTCACCTTTCCTTCATAGTCGGGGGCTGCCAGATCAAAGCCGGTTGTGCTTTCGGACTTGTCATAGTTGACACTGGAGATATTGGGATCTTCGTCGGATGCGGGATAGACGGTGAGCCATCCGGCATCGGTTGGCTGCCGAGCCTGGATGACCAGAGCCGCCGCCGCCATTGTTTTGGATCCGAGGTCGATGCCTTCGGTGACGTCCACGGTGACCGAGGCCCCAGGAGCAAGGGGGCTGGTTCCGCCTCCCGGCACCCCAGCGCCCGTGAGTGTTTCCACAATGACCTTGGAGGGAATGGCGATGTATCCGGCGCCACCCTGCTCGGTAGCGCCCTTGAAATAGCCTCGCAGTGTCAGCGCCACGTGAACGGTTCCGGCTCCGTGGTTCTGCAGGATCAGCTTTCCGCTACCGGTGAGCTGGGCGACCGTGAAGCTACTGTCTGTCTCGTCGGGAACGTAGTCCACCGTCGGGACCGTGTTGGTGGGCTGGTCGGCGGCGTGAAGCGACAACCAGCCTCGCCCGCCCTGCGACCACGCCACGACATTGAGCGCGACCGCGTTGACGCCGCTGGCCGGAATGCTTCTCTGACCGGCCACATCTATCGTGACCGAGGAGTTCGCGGGGACCGGCGTGGCCTCGTGCGCAGGAGAACCGGTCACATGACCGGGGCGGGTGTCATAGAGATATTCGGTGTCCACGGGGTAGTACTCGTTGCCGGCGTTGGTGTCGGCGGCGTTCAGGAAGTAGCCGCGGACGCCGACCACGATATGGACGGGGCTTTCGCTGTTGTTGACGACCGTTACCTTCCCAGTGCCCGTGAGGCGGGTGAAGTCCTCGCCGGTAGCAGGCTCACCGGGATAGTAGGTCAGCGTGGCCACACTCGCCGGGGAGTCTGAGGGGAAGACCGTGAACCAGCCGGGCTTCTCGATGCCAACTGCCGTGAGATTCAGCGCAACTGCCGCCACCCCCGAAGATGGAATTCCGGCCGTGCCGGCGACCTGGAAGGTGATCTGCCCCTTGCCCGCAACCTTGGCGACGCCGACACCGCCAGTCCCGTAGCGGGTGTCGACGAGCACCGCAGGCGAAACCGCCACGAACTGATTGGCGGACGCTACGTCAGCCCTGGCAGCCGGAACAGCTGGCCTCGCTACGAGCAGCGAGGCCAGTGCGATGAGCAAAGCCAGGACCGCAACCGCGCGCCGCGCGATCCATCGCAACGGACCTGAGTCGGGGGGATGTGACAAAAAGGACTCCTCGATCTTGACGGCGGTCATCGCGCATCTGCGACAGACAGCCATCGAAGTGGATAGAACTACCCAGACCGGTCAGGGCTTGGACACCCTAGCGGAACCAGATCCATCACTCAGGCAAGACCAATGCGCCGCCGGGTGATTCACCCCACCCGGACCCGCGGTAAACCACCGCCTCAACAAGGGCGTCGGATCGAAGCCGCGCATGGCGGTGCCGTCGACATGGCCTTCGGCGGGTATCGGAGTGTGTACGTTCCGAGGTTTCCATCGACCTCGGCAGGTGGTCAGTTCACGATGGTGTGCAGCTCCCCGGGGCCGGTCTGCCATGGGTGGTCTTCGTGCGGTCACTGGCAGCGGATCTATCGCTAGTCCAGCCAGCGGGTCAGGACGGCAAGGACCGCGGCGTGGTCGCGTGGGTCATCCCAGCCGCCGGCTGAAGTGAGCGTGAGCTCCGCGAGGGAGTTGGCGTGTGGCTGGTCGGCGGTGTGCTCCAGGACGGGACCATCTGGGCCATAGACCATGCGCAGGTGCGGGTGCAGGTGCAGTTCCTGACCGCCGAGCGTCTCGAACTCGGAATTGCCCGGGCGGGAGAGGATCGAGTCGCTTATGCCGCCACCGCACCGAGTCGCCGGGGCGTCCCGCGCGGTCGGCCAGGCCCTGCCCCAGGACGGTGAACAGATCCTCCAGTTGCGCACGGGTGATCGGGCTGATGACGCCGACGGTGGTGGTCAAGGTCATGGCCAAATGTCTCTTTGTGATGGCGTCGAACGGCGATGTGGTGCCGCGCCTGCTTGATCTCTCAGTGGTAGACGCCCACGCCGGTGAGGAAAAGTCCGATCGCGACGCTGGCGGCGCTGCCGCCGACCATGATCGTTTTGGGGAAGGTGGCGCCGTTCCAGCAGGCGATGATGCCGGCGGCGAAGGCGATGTTGAGCGCACCTGACAGAGCCAGGAGCAAGCTGAGCACCTGTGCGGGCGTCACTGGCGTGGGCTTCCTTTCCCGCTACCTGCGGTCACGGCCGGGCGGCGGCATCACGGTGCGCCCAATCTCGGACGTCGCGCCAGTGCAGCCGCAGTGGTCCCTTGCTGGTGATGGCGGACCAGAGCTGACTTCCCGGCGGGGGCTGGAAGTCCTCGCCAAGCCCGATCGGGTCGTCCAGCGCCACACGTAGCAGCGCGTCGTACAGCACGCCGGGTCCGGTGCCGCCGTAACCGAAGGCGAAACTGGACCGGTGCCCGGGGGGCAGTGGCACAGGGTCGAACCGCACCTCAGAAGCGGTTTGGATGCGGGCAAGGACTGGTTGGCCGCCTGTGTCGACGTCACTGGTGGCGTCGGCGGCGATGAGGGTGGTGTCGTCCCAGCCTGCGGGCAGCCCCAGTGGCCATTCGGCGTGCCAGCGGGTGTCTCCGGACCAGCGGTCGGCATCGAACAGCGCGACCAGACGTCCGGCGTGGTCTGACAGGAGCTGGCGGACCTGGCTGGCGTCGTGGCCCCGCAGGAGGCGGCGTCCGCGGCGCGTCTTCAGCCGCTGGTCCCACTGCACCTGGGGTTCGGGACGCAAGCTGGCGATCCACTGCTCGGCGACCGGACCGCGTGCCGAGCCGCTCTCGATCACGCAGGTGTCGACGACCAGTCGCGGGTCGTGCGGGACAACGGCGATCTCCAGGAGCGCCAGGGCGCGCGTGAGCGCTTCGCCTTCGGCTTGTGAGTCGGGGTCGGTGGCGAGCAGGTCCGCTTCGGCGGTGCGCAGGGCGGTGAGTTCATCGGCCATCTGCTGTGGGTCCAGGTCAGTGCGCCGTAGCAGGCTGTCCAGTTCGGCTTCCAGTTCCAGTGGCAGTTCAGGGGCGGCCGGCCGGGCGGCCAGGTACCAGCCGTCACCGTGGTCGGGAAGCGCGGCCAGTGCCGTGCGGGTACGGTCACCTACTGCGGCGGTGTCGGCGGCCAGCACGGTGTAGGCCGACGGGTGCGAGGTCGCCCAGCCCAGGCGGCGCGCATCTTGCAGCCGCTGCAGCGCATTCGGCCATGCCCCGGAGGTGTCGGGCACAGTGAGCGTGGTGCGGTAGGCGCAGGCCCGTGTGATCACCTCGGGACGGCGTGTGCCCTCCAGCCAGATAGCCAGGTTCTGGCCGAGCACCCGGGCCACCACTGCGGGGGTGACTTCGCTGTGGTACTCCGCGCGCGGGCGCAGTCGTGTGGCGGTTGACGGCTCGGTCGGCGGCTCGGTGCGGCCCAGTAGCTGCGCCAGCTTGACGCGCAGGCTTCGTTCGATGACCGACTCCTCCGCCTGGGAGTTCGCGGGGGCGGTCAGAAGGCGGTAGCACGACAGCATGGGCGCCCGGCCGTCCTCGTCGAACACGTCGAACAGCCGGTCGGGATCGTGTGCGCGAGCCAGGGAGTGCGGGGCCTGGCCGGGGTCGAGCACGATCAGCGTGTCCTGCCAGAACCGGGGGGCGATCAGGTCGGCGGCACCGAGTGCGATGCGGGCGATGTTGCCCCGCAACGCCTCCACTGGAGCGTCGTCCAGCGGGGTCAGGTAGACCAGGTGACCGTGATCGGTGCCCCACACCACCGCGTGCAGGCCGACCCCCTCGGCGCCGGCGGTCAGCACCGGATGGATGACTCCATGGAACAGCGTCGGAGCCGGGGTCGTGGCGGCCGGAGCGGTATGCAACCACACGGCGTCCGCGCCGGTGGCCCGGCCGGTACTGGCGGCCCAGGCATCGATGGTGGTGGCGAACCACAACGGGCGGTCATCGGCGTCGCGCAGGTCGGGCGTCGGCAACCGACCCTCCGCGAGCAGAGCACGGGCGCGTGAGTCGGTGATGCTGGTGCGCCGCGCGAGCTGAGCGAGCGTATGTGGCTGCGGGAGGGGACGGCTCATGGCCATGGCTGACCAGTTCTCCAAGGGTTCATGACTGCATCGTAACCCAAGGGTTGGGAAACCGCTCGGCCTTGGAGTGACGTGGCTGCTCGCCCGAGGTCGGCGATGCGCTCGGATGTACTCCCGCTGGATCGGCGGCGGAAGCAGTGGTTGCTGGTCACGGTGCGGGACCGGGCCCACATGAACGGCCTGACCCTCGAAGAGACCACCGACTACCTGCGTCACCACGTCGACCTGGCTGGCCGCGCCGACCGCAATGGACCGAAGACTCCGCCAACCTGATCCACACCGCCAGCCGTGGCTGGCTGCGCGCGATCAACAACCTCGCCTGTGCTTGTACGACCTGGCAGGCCTGTCCGGCGAGCTTGGGCAGGAACAGTGTCCGGACGTCGGCGTTGATGTGCTCGGCGGTGACGGCGTCGTCCAGCGTCGGCTCTTAAGGGAGCTCAACCACCTGACCCAGATGACGGAGGAACTGATGGGGAAGCCAGGCTCGCGACGCGTTCGACAAGAACTGCGAGGAGGTCAACCGGCTGCTGGAGGTGTCCGAACGCGAAGGCCGCGCTGCGTTCGCAGCTGTCCCGGCGTATCGGCCTGGCCAGGCGCCTCCGCGCACGCGTCGTTACCCGGTTGCGCACCGGTGTCGCCGACCTCGTAGCCCTGGTCGACACCCACCAGCTCGGCTGACCGCTGCTGCTGCATTCATGGCAGTTGTTTGTCCTGCAGTGTCGGGGGCCAGCCGGTGTTGATCGAAGGGCGCGGCGGAAGGGCGCTGATGCTGGACAATCACAAACTCTGCACCGATCGAGGCGAAGTAACTATGTCTGGAGTCAGTGATGACGCAAGCGATGTGGAACTACGACCGGTTCGTGAGCAAGGCACGACTCTATTTCCAGCGCGCAGAAGACCATCCCGCCGCTGATGAGGCGGCCACGCTGTGGCTGCTGCTGGGCTTGGAGTTCTTGATGCGGGCACCGTTGGCGCGGGTGCATCCGACCCTGCTGGCCGAGACCTCGCGCAACGACTCGGCCTCCCTTATGCACGCGGCCGGTTTCTCGTCCGGTTCACCCAACGACAAGATCAAATCCATTGGCATCACGACGGTGTGCGCGCGACTTCTGCAGGTGGTGGACGGCTTCGCCGAGGTTCGCAATGACGCTGCCCATCTGATCAATCTGCGCAACTCTGAACTGCACACCGCTGATGAGCCTCTGGGCGTCGCCGCCGAGCTCTGGCTGCCACGGTTCGTGCGTGTGGTTGAGACGATCTGCCGTCACCTCGGCGAGGAACCGACCAATCTGGTGGGTCCTGAATTGATGGGCCATGGCCGCGGGCTGGTCCAGGAACAAAACGAACGACTGCGGCACGAGGTCCTTCAACGCATCAAGGAGGCCGCCGAGGGCTATGCCGCCTCGTCTACCGAGCAAGGCGGCCTCTCCGTCGCTTCGTCTGCGAGCCCGAGCGGAGGGCTCTTCGGAACCTTTGCGGTCTGGGAGCTCATCGACCCCGACGAACCGATCCGCCACGAGGACACCAGCTGCCCAGCCTGCGGGTCACAGGCTGACCTCGTGCTGCAGCGCGTCCGCGCCACCAGCGAACGAATCATCGACGGACAGCTTCACCGTGTCGTCGTGTACCTGGCCACGGGTCTGTCCTGCCCAACCTGCACTCTCAAGCTGACCGGCACTCCAGAGATCGCCGCCGCAGGTCTAGACCAGCAGCACATCCGAACAGTGCAGGAGAGTCTTGAGGAGCGCTACCTGGGCAACCTTGAACCCGACTATGACTACGACGACTACCGCTGACTTGGGAGCGGACGGCACCGCGAAGCCCGGTCAGCAAGGCCGGCGGGCCTCTGTGCGACCAGCGCATTGCAGGCAGGGCGCCGTGTGGAGCATTTGGGCGGTCAGTGTAGAAGGCGGCCGCCGCCAGTCTCCCAGGCGCGCCCCCGGCCGCTGGCGGCCGGGGCGTGGTGGTTGCGGCGATCCTGCTGTTGGCCTCGCTGGCCGCCGCGGGGCTGGGCCGCTCCCTCAGGCCAGCAGCAAGTCGCCTCCCATCGTTGTGACCGTCACTGCGAGTCCGACTGCCGCGTCCCCAACGCCTTCGGTTCCGGCCACCTCGGCTCCGCCATCGTCCAGAGCCTCGCCGCGTCGCAGCGCTGCTTCGGCCAAATCCGCCAAGCCATCGCCGCACCGGGCGCGGCCCACGGCTCGGTCGGCGCCGTCTGCTCCTCGTGCCACCCGTAAACCGCCGTCCAGGACCAATCCGTACAGGGCTGGTGCCCCCTCCGCGGTGAGCGAGGAAACATCATCGGCTACGTCCGCTGTCCTGGCTGAGTGCGTGGTGAAGAACCGGTTCTTCACCACGCACTTAACCATCCGAGCGGTCAAAGGAGCACTCAGTGACCGTCCCGTCAGTTACTCCCGAGGCTGCTTCCAGCCTGAGGCACGGATGCGGTTGTCTGGCGGCTGGAGGGTGGCGCGGATCCATTCCTCGGCAGCGGCCGCGGCATCGACGGCATCGACGGTGACTGTGGCGACGAGAGCCCAGCGCCAGCGGCTGGCGACTCCGGGCCTGTCGTGTCGGTGCCGGGTGATGCGTTTGGCCAAGGGTTGGATGGTCCGCCCGACATACCGGAATCCACCGTGGGTATCCAGAGCGAGGTACAGCAGCGGACCGTGCGGCAGATCGGCTGGTAGCCGCGCGGGTAGCGGCCAGGCCAGGGGTTGCAGCCGGGCTGCGACGGGGGTCGGTCAGGACCCGGTTGACGGGAGTGGAGGCGAGGAGCCGCTGCCACATCACCGCGGTGGGGTGGTTGGCCGTCAGGCGCCGGGGACGGGTGCTCATTCGTCGTCCCCGTCGTCGAACAACGGAGGCTCGGGGTCCGCGGGCGGTGAATGCAGCAGCAGGGCGTCGCCGAGCTCGCGGGCCTTGTCGATCAGCAGCTTCCAGTCGGCCTTACGTCCGAAGGGGTGTTCGGTGAGCTTGGCCGGATAGTCGGGGACCTCGCCCTTGAGCTGTTCGACGGCGGCCGCAGCGCGGCCGATGAGGTCGTTGACCGTGGAGCGGCGGTGCTCGTTGCGCTCCTCACGAGACAGCGTGGTGCCCTGCTGCTCCGCGCGGAGAAGCCTGCGCCCTTCAGCGGCCCGCTCAGGATCGGCCTGGTCGAACAGATGCCCTTCGAGCAGAGTCGTGACGCCCTGGCCGGACTGAACAGACCGTCCTGTGTCGTCCACCAGGTAATAGGTGTAGGCGGCGCCAGTGGTGCGGCCAGTTCCGGGCCCGCCAGCGCGCGTGTGGTCGAAGGTTCGGATGACCTGGCCAGCCTGCAGGCGGCCGTGCCGGGTGTCGGCCCACGTCGACAGCAGGACCGGCGGGGCGGCACGGTAGGTCACTCCGTCGGCGCCGAGTTTGCTGCCGCGGTCGCGGGTGAGGATGCCGTCGGCCAGCAGGGCGGTGCCGGCCAGCACCTGCAGGGTGAGCCTGGCAGCGGTGTCGCCGACTTCCGCCCGGTTGATGAGCTCGTCGACGTGTTCGTAGACGGGACCCTCGTCCCATTCCTCGAAGATCTCCGGCGACAGGACACCGCCGTTGCGCCACGCGTTGCGGGCGGTGTCGGTGGTCTCCGGCTTGGTCCATCGCCAGGGCACGTCGACCAGGACGCCGATGAAACCCGCGTAGCGTTCCGGCTGTATTGACCTGACGCCTTGGTCCCCACGAATGAATAGCCTGGCCTCGTCGTCCACGCCGGGTTCGGTAAGGGTGTGCACGATCTCCGCGGCCCGCCACAGAGGCCGGGCGCGGCCGGTGCGCGGGTCGACGACCAGGTCCCGATCCGCGCCGGGAAAGAGCTTGGCGATCTCACCGTCGGTGAGCGGGCGGTTCTCGGCGAGGTGGATGAACGCCTCGGACACGTGCCCGGCCTGGTAGAGGTGTTGCACCGTCCGCTGGGCCGTTACGGAGTCCTTGGAGGCCTCGCGCCACGGGTTGACGCTGATATGGCGGGTGCTCTGGGCCGCGGTGATCGCTGCGGGCAGCTCGTTGGTGTTGTCCTGGCTGAAGTCAGCGCCGACGATGAGCCGAACCGGAAGCCGGCGGGCCTGGAGTTGACGAAGCACCGGCATGGTCAACCCGTCCGGCCGCTGATAGGCGAGGTTGGCCGCCTCGGCCTGCCGCAAGTAGGCTGTTCGGCGCTTGCGTGCGGTCATGGTCAGCGCGTTGCGCAGCTCGCGTGCTGTGAGCGCGATGTTCTCAGCCGGTGTGAGGTCGGCCTGGTAGTAGCGGACGAGCGCGGCGCTGGCGGCGCGGGAGGTCCCGTCGTAGAGGGCGGTCAGGAACAGCGGCGGGCTGCCATTGGTGAACCGGACCTCGGCCAGAACTGCTTCGACCGGAGTCATCACCCCGTGGCCGATGATGCTGTCGCTGTAGTCGGCGCCCGGATCGTTGAGAGTCTGCTTGACCGTCGCCTCGACCAGGCTCTCGGCATCGGCTACCGAGTCGAACTCGACGATGAGCTGCGCCTGCAGCCGACCGGTCTCGTCGCGTGCACCGGAGCGCCTCGGCGCGTTCGGCAGGCCACGCAGCAAATAGTCCAGCCGCGGATTGCCCAGCACGAAGGACGGGGCCGCAGCATCGGCCTCACCCTCAAGGAAGTACAGGTGGGAGGCTCCAGCGTACTGAGAGCTCAGGCCGTCGATACCGGCCTCGAAGGTGGCCATGCGGATGACCCGGGGCAGATCAATGAACAGCCCGACAGCGGTCTCAATGGCGGGCTTGGTGAGATTGACGTGCGGGTTGTCGTTGAGCTTGCGCTTCAGCGCGGTGAGCTCTTTGGGGTCGGGCAGCGGAAGCGGCTGGGGATCGCGCTCGACCAGGACCTGGTCGCCGTTCTCGATCGTGATGGTCCGAGAACCGTGGCTTTCCATGGCAGAACGTCCTTGAGGGCGTATTGCCGGGTGTGCTCGTTCACACGACGGCTACCCCGGGCCACAGCTCGGGGACATGGGCGACCCTGCGCCCACGCGAAACCAGCGGCATCCGCAAGGCCGGGTGAGTCCGGTCATCGAGGGAGGTCACGGTTTCCACCCGCTCATCCCAGGACCGCTGCTGGTAGCCCTCATGCCTAAAGAGGCACAGACGCCCGTCGCGTACACCTCATCGTTCTAGGCGCGATGCTACGCCCAGGCCCTGACATATCGAGGGCTCTCCGGAGAAACGACTGGGCACAGGCCAACTCCAGCTTCACAGGAACATTGGCCAATCCGCTTCTTTCTCATGGCAAACCCGGGAATCACCGATGTGCAGGCTGCTGCCCGAGCCGTGATCGAGCGTCAGATGAATGAGCGCCTGGCCGTCGAGAAGCTCCTGGAAGGCGAGCAGACACCAGAAGACGAACTCGCCGTCCAGCTTGCCCAGGTCCAACAGGATCGAGTCCGTGACTGGGCCGACGCTGAGTGGCTCGGCTGGACCTCCGGAGAACTCGACCGCCTGGTGTTCCTCGACACGATGGTGATGTCCGAGGTCTGTGAGTCACTGCAGGTGACCGGGTCCGGTTCTCGTGTGCAAAGACGTGGTCAGCACGAATAGTTGCGTCGTGAGGCGCGGCGATCATGTTGTGACGATGCGAATCGATCGATTCGTTTGAATTGGCCCCGGCGTTGGCCTGGTGTCAGCGCGACCACGTTTTGGAACACTGCCAAATGGAGTTCAATGCAGCGTCAAGACTGGCCTCGCTGCGGGTGTCGCCCCGTGGAGTGGCGCAGGCAGCGGGCCATGCTGGCTGGCAGGGATTTGTTCCGGGCGTCGTGAACGCCTCGTCCAGGTGATCGGCCCGGCTGTGATCACTGACGGACCCGAGGGGCAGCTGGCCCCACCACGGCTTCGTATCAGCTGAGCAGAAGTGACGCATGCGCTTCTCCGACAACGCCGGGCCGGGCGGCGACAGGGGAACCGACATGTCCTTTTCACCGTTGGAGCAACGAATGATGCGCCGTGCGCTGACCGGCGAACCCATCACTGTGGCCGGCAGGCAGCTGGCGGCGCACGCCAATGACCAGCCACTCATCCCGGCCGCCCAGCCGCATCAAGCAGCTTTCGAGACCTCGCTGCTGATCACTTGGGGCTTTTGCGACTACAGCCACTGGGACGAGACCGCCGCCGAAGGCAAGGCCCGCCAGACCAGGTATCCGCCGTTCGGGATGCGCTACCTGATCCCCAAGGCTTCGGCACTGGAGATCAGCGTTCACCCCTACCTCCTGCCGCAGTTCATCGACGTGGTGTTGCCGAAGATCGAGCCAGGCGGTGATGAGATCTACGGCATGCCCGGATTGCGCGCTAACGTCCAAGAGCGCTCGGTGGTGCTGCACAGACCGCACCTGGCGGGACTGATCCGGGTGCTCGTCACCAAGGACCGCTGGAACACGGCCGCCAAACTGGCGCTGGAAGGGGTCGACCGGCAGCGCACACCCTGGCTCACCGACCCCGACGCCTGGCACCCCATGGAAGCAGCACACCACCAGCGCTACGCACACCTGCGCGATTTCGGTGCGGACGGTAACCAATTCCTGTCGGGACTGCTACGCAGATGCCACGCACTCAACTCCAGCAGCCACACCCCCTACTGGCACCTGTGGTCGAACCGCCACTCGGTCCAACTGGAATGGCGGGGCGGCGCCACCCACCAGACGGTACTGGAGCGGCTACTACACCCACAGTGCGGGCTGGACGCGACACTGGAGGATCCCTCAGCCGCCTGCCGCTGTGATGACACATCGGACTACGACAATCAGTGCTACTCGGTCCCGATTCTCAGCCCCAGCGGCATCAGCCTGAATCTGCGCCGACAACGTCCGTACCGCGCGGAGAAGCGGGCCCTGGCCTCACGCCTTCGACGCCTACGCCCCAGTCGATGACCAGAGTGGTGGGCCGGAAGGGCATCGCGGCGCCGGCCGGAATGGCGCGCGTGAGGCCGCCCGGCCGCATTGGGCGCCGAGTGCGTCGCCGAGCTCGGGCATCTGCGGATAGTGCGTTCGACGGCCGGGTGGGCCGTAGCGGTGGCTGATCGCCTCGGCGGCCGACTGGCGGCCCGCAACGTCATGGCCTTGCTACCCGAGCCGGCGAAAGCGGGCGGGCCGGACCCGCCAAGGCATCTCCTCCGCCTCTGATTCCGGCTGCGCGTTCTGCCAGGCGGTCAGTTCAGGAGCGTCTGCCGTCGGGTCCGGTCCGCCATGCAGGGTCTTCGTACTGCCACAGGCAGTGGGTGCCAAGGGGGCGGCGGGCCGAGGACAGGTTCGGGAAGGCGGGCTACCTGCTGGGCGCCGTGCCGAACTGACCGCGGCGCCGAAGTGCGACCGGCCCCTGTACATCTGCTCCCACACCGACCTCGAAATCAAGCGTCCGCACCGGCGGATGGCATGGGCTCAAAGTGACCTCGGCGGTGCTGGCCAGCTGACGGTCAGCGCCTGGGTGCATGCGGGCGTAAACGTCGCAGCCGAGACACTCCAGCAGAGGCGTGGCGGTCTCCCGGTAGAGGGCCCCAGTCGACGACGGCGCCGGTGTTATCGGTGGCGCCGGTGTTGTCGGCGGTGTCGGTGGCAGGGCTGACGCCGGCCAGGAACGCGGCCGCGAATCTGATCAACGCATCGGCTTCGGCCAGAGTGAGGGTGTAGGGCAGCGCAGAGTCAGGCCGCAGCAGGGGGGCACCGGCTGCTGCGGCCAACGACCCTCCTCTGCTCCGGCGTCGAACCGCTCGTCGTCACGATGCCTCAGACCCTCCAACACGGTCTTGATCTGGGCGTCGGTCGGATAGGCGTCGAAGGATGCGGCCTCGGTGAGGACCTGGTGGGTGTCGGCGTCGAGAATGTCGAAGCCAAGCCCGCTGGTGTCGTTCCAGCTGATGCGTTGAACCCCCACGCGGTGTCCGGCGATGGTGTGCGCGCCGAGCAGGGTTTCTGTGGCCCTCTTCACGGCGTCCTCCTGAGATGGCTGCGCGCTGGACAGCCCTTCGGGGGGGGTCCGGCCGGCTGCCGTCCGCCGTGCCGGAGCGGCGGCTGCAACGGGGTGAGTCGCGGTGGGATGGGCAAGTCCGCGGCCACTTTGCAGTCGCCGCTGCGGTGGGACAGGCTGGTCCGCCGGGCGCCTCCGGGGGCTGCCGACGTTCGCTGTCGAGGCGGGTGGCATGCGCAGATGAGGGCGGCATCTGCCACGCATGTTCCCCGGCGGGGGCCGCGCCGCTCTCTTGGTGATCTGGCCGAGGTGTCTGCCGCAGTGCTGTATGTGGTCCCGACTCGAAACCTGATTGCCGCCAGTGGAGGGTGGTCCTTAACCTCGTGCGGTGAACGAAACGGACGAGGCAGAACTGCAGGACCTACGCCAGCTCCTGCGGATGCTGGACAACATCGACCCATGGATCGAGGTGGTTAGGTCCGACGAGTCATCACGTCCGTGGACGGCCGATGACCGCAGTCCGCTGGCCACGGACGACCAGCGCACCCATCCCTACCGACTCAGCCACCGGGCCTGGATGGCCATCGGTGTCGCGGTCGACTTCCTGCACTGCCTCCGCCGTGGCCTCCTCCACGAACTCCACGACGGACAGGCCCATGTCCTCCTGCATTCCTACGCCCAGCCGGCCGTGATGCGAGGTGCGGTGGAGAACGCCTGCTGCGCGGTCTGGCTGCTCGGCCCGCCAACACGATCGGAGCGGGTGACCAACCGGCTCACACTGGAGTGGAACGAGCTCAAACCGGCGTACCGGCTGCGTGAACTAGCCCATAGCCAGCCCTCCAGAACCATCGAGCAGCGCCAGCGGCAACTGATTGATCTGCTGCTCACCGCGAACCCTTGCACGGCGCAACCGGAACAGGATCCGCAGATGGCCGCCGAACGCACGGCCCGCAATGCGTTCAACAACGGCGGCGGCTACGTGCGGATGGTCAGACGTGCCGGAGAACTCACGCCACACCTTGGCGCAGATATCGCAGAGGCCACCTGGCGGATGTGCAGCGCCCTTGCCCACGGCGACTCCAGCGCCACCATCGGGTTCCTGGACACCGAGATCGTCGAGCAGGTCCAGCCGGGCATCAAACTCGTGCGGACCTCCCCCTCGCTCCAAGCGCTGGCCAGCGCGACGGCGATCGCGATGCTTTTGACCACCAGAGCGTTCGAGCTATTCGGCACTCGCCGGCGAGCACCGTACTGACCACATCTCGGCGCACAGCATTACCGGCTGCGATGAACGGCACAACGCAGCCCGGCGGAGCGAGAGCGCGATGACGGCCATGGACCGGTACTAATGCTGGACAATTCGCAAATATTGGTCCTACGCCCGGCGGTAGCGGCAGGTACCACCGGGTTCGAAGCAGGCAAAGTCTGGAGCTGGTGATGACACAGGCGATGTGGGGCTACGACCAGTTTGTCGGCAAGACACGGACCTACTTTCGGCGAGCGGCAGAACATCCCGCTGTTGACGAGGTCGCTACGCTGTGGCTGCTCTTGGGCTTGGAGTTCCTGTTGCGAGCGCCGTTGGCGCGGGTGCATCCGACGCTGCTCGCGGATCGCGGCTCAGAATCGATCATGCACGCGGCCGGCTTCCCCTCCGGTCCCTCGGCCGGCAACGTCAAGTCCATCGGCATCGCGGAAGTGTGCAAGCGACTTCTGCAGGTGGTAGACGGTTTCGCCGAGATCAAGGACGACGCCGCGCATCTGATCACGTTGCGCAACGCTGAGCTGCACACCGCTAGCGAACCGCTGGCCATCGCCACTGAGCGCTGGCTGCCTCAGTTCGTGCGTGTTGTGGAAACGATCTGCCGCCATCTCGATGAGGAAGCGGCAGAGTTGGTGGGTGCCGAACTGATGAGCCATGGCCGCGGCCTAGTCCAGGAGCAGAACGAACGACTGCGGCACGAGATCGGTCAACGCATCAAGGAGGCCGTCGAGCGACATGCCGCAGTGGTGGCTGAGCACGAAGGCATCGCCGTCCTTCCGTCAGTGCATGGCAGGCCGAAGGAACGGCTCTTCGGGGACTTCCGGGTTTGGGAGCTCATCGATCCCGCCGAACCGATTCGCCACGAGGAGGCTGCCTGCCCAGCCTGCCGGTCGCAGGCTGACCTCGTGCTACAGCGCGTCCGCGCCACCAGCGAACGGGTCATCGACGAACAACTCCACCGTGTCGTGGTGTACCTGGCCACAGGCCTGTCCTGCCCTACCTGCGCCCTCAAACTGACAGGCACTCATGAGATCGCCGCTGCAGGACTACCTCAGCAGCACACACGAACTGTGCAGGAAAGTATCGAAGAGCGCTACCTGGCAAACCTCGAGCCCGACTACGAGTACGACTACCGCGACTGATGCCGAGAGAATTTGCGCCCGTGGATCAGGTCGCTCGACCCCTGGATGCCGGAGGCGATGAGGTCGTTGACCTACAGACCGATCAGCGCGGCGGGCGGGGCTGGCGCGGTGATGGGTTGGCTTGAAGCCGCACTCAGCTGCGCTGAGTCCGATCGGGGGTAGCTGCGTGGTTTGCGACTCAGTACGGGCAGGGTGACCTGCACCAGCTTGGAGCCGCCCATCATCGGCCTGTTTCGTGTCGGGGATTGGCGTCATCGGCGGTCGCCTGGCTCGGCTTCGCCTGAACCGTGGCCAGGGCGGCCTCGGCGCGTACGGCGCGCTCGCGCTGGGCGGCCTCGGCCTGCTGGGCGGTGTCGCGGTCGCGGTGGGCGGTGTCGCGTTCGGCGGTCAGCAGCCGGATCTCGGTGGTGCTGGCGGTGCGCAGTTCGGCGAGTTCGGCCTGCAGTCGCTCGGCGCGGTCTTCGGCGCTCTGGCGGCGGGTGTCGGCCTGCAGTACCTGGTGCGCGGCGGCTTCTTCGGCAGCCTGGACGTCGCGTGCGGCCTGTGCCCTGACTGTGTCCAGCTCGGCTTGTGTCCGCTGCAGCCGTCCGGCGAGGTCGGAGAGCCGGGCCGTCTGCTCGGTGAGCTGTTGCTGAGCGGCGGCCCGCTCGATGATCGCGGCTTCCAGCCGGGCCGCCTTGTCGTCGTGGTCGGCGCGCACGGTCTGCAGCTCGTCGGCCAGCGCGGTGGCGCGGGCGGTGGCTGCGGCGGCCGCCGCCCGGGCCTCCTCGCGCGCGGTGACGGCGGTGTCGCGTTCGCTTTCGGCGATGCCGCGGGCGTGCGCGTGGTCGGCGGCCGTGGCGGCGGCCTCGGTGATGGCGCGTTCGGCGTCGGCGGCCGCGCGGCGGGCGTCGCGTTCGGCCTTGTCCTTGGCGAGTTCGGCGTCGCGGGCGGCCGCGAGCGCCGCGCGCTCGCGGTCACCGGCCGCCTGGGCCGCGGCCTTGGCCTCGCGAGCATCGTTACGGGCGTCGGCCTCGGCGGTCTCGGCGGCCTGCACCCGGGCTGCCAGGCCGCCGCGGACCTCATCCAGCCCTTCCAGCAGCGCGGCCAGGTCGGTGGCGGTGGCGCGCAGCCCGGGTGCGGCGCGGTCGGCGAGCTGCTCCAGTGCGCGCAGGGCGCCGTCGGTGATGGCGCGGTCGGCGCGGCGGCGCAGCTGGGCGGCGCGGTCGGTGTGCGGCTTGCCGCAGAACTTGGGCGGCTTGCCGCCCTTGCGGCGGCCGCGTTCGTCGACCGGCACCGGCGGCGGCGGGTTGTCGCAGCGCTCCCCCAGCTCGTTCAGGCCGCAGCGCCAGCCGCCCTGAGGACCTGCATCGCGGTCGGGCGCAGCTACAGCGTCGGTGGGGTCGGGGGTCATGCGGGGCCCGGGCCCTTCTGCGGGGCGCGGTGCGGCGTCAGCGCGGCTCCACCGCTGGCTGGCGGGCCTGGCAGGTCGGCGACCAGGAAGTCCACCGTTTCCAGGGCCTTCACCGCGGCCAGGGAGGCGACCAGGTCGGGCAGCTGGCGGGCCAGGCGGGTCGCGGCGGCGAGCAGTTCCGCGGGGTGGTCGATCGCGGGCAGCCGGCCGGTGCCGGCGGGCAGGGTGGCGGTGAGCGTGCGCAGCTCGCTGCCGAGGTCGCGCAGATCGGCGGCGGCGCGGCGGCGGGCTTCGGTGATCTCGGTGCGGTAGCCCTGCGCGGCCAGGTGCGGCGGCAGCGCGCGCTGCGGGACGGGTGCCGTCTGCGGTGTGGGGTCGTCGGCGGGGGTGCCGGTCGTCATGAACGCCTCCCGGGCGGTCGCGGCGGGCCGTGCGCCCGGCGCGCACCTGAGCCTAGCGTAATCACGATCGCGAGCACGAATAATGTTTCGCGACATCGCGTTAGCGAAACCGTCATCTACTGTGGCTTGGGTTAAGGGAGGCTTCTTCCAAGCCGCGAACGGTGTTCGTCCTCTAGGATCGATCTATGACCGACGTCACCGCCGGCCCACCGGCGCCGGGCGCCTCCCCCGGACAGGGCGCCGAGCCGCCCACCGATCAAGCCACCGACCAGGCCACCGCGGCGACCGGCGGCCCCGTGCCCGCCGCGACCGGCGTGCCGACGCCGCGGGCCGTCGCGGCGCGGCTGGCCCGGCCCGGCGCCGAGCCGCAGCGCCCGGCCGCGCTGCCCGCGCCGGGCCGGGTGTTCGCCTACGTCGACAACTCCAACGTGTGGATCGAGGGCCAGCGGCTGCAGGCGGTGCGGCTCGGGCACGCGCGCACGCCGCAGCACGCAATGGCCAACCAGATCACCGCCCCCTGGCGGTACGACTTCGGACGGCTGTACGAGCTGGCCTGCCCGCCAGGAAGCATGGTCGGCCGGTCCTTCCTGGTCGGCTCCAAGCCGCCGCCGGGCGACTCGGTCTGGAACCGCGCCCGCAACGAGGGATTCCACGTCCTCACCTACGACCGCAACGCGGCAGGCAAGGAGAAGCAGGTCGACGCCAGCCTGCTCACCTGGCTGCTGGACGACTCCTACCAGCACATGGACGCCGCCCGCGGCGACCTGGCCGTGCTTGTCGCCGGCGACGGGGACTTCCTTCCCGCGGTGAATTCCCTCCAGCGGCGTGATCTGACGGTCCGGGTGCTGAGCTGGGAGCATGCCTGCAGCCGCGCGCTGCGCGAGGGCGCCGACGAGTTCCTCCCCCTCGACCCGTACTTCGGCTGGCTCACCAATGCCTGACCTCCGCGACGCCGCGCGCGACGACCGGCACGGCACGCACCGATTCCGGCTGATCCTGGACTGCCCCACCGGAGTGGAGGCGCACAACTGGGCCGCGATCCAGACCGCACTGGACCGGCTGCGCCGTGCCCTGCAGTACGAGGACCACGAGCAGGTGATCGGTACCGCCAAGGAACTGGTCGAGACGGTCGCCCGGGTCGTGCTGACCACCCGCGGCGAGGCGATCACCGACGCCCTCAAGTACCGGGACGCGGTCAACCAGGCGCACCTGGCGCTGGCCCGCCAGCCCGGATCCGATCTGACCGACAACGAGCACCTGCGGGCCATGGTGCAGAGCGCCAAGATCTGCGCCATCCAGCTGAGCGAGTTGCGCAACTCCCACGGCACCGGCCATGGCCGCGCCGTGGCGCCGGAGATCGTCGAAGAGATGTGGCAGGTCGGCGTCGACGCCGCGCTGCTGTGGACGCACTGGGCGCTGCGGCGGCTGGACGTGATGTCCCAGGGCCTGCCCGACCCGCTGATCCGCGACCTGGCCGACGGTACGAGCTTCTACCGCCGCGACCTGGCCGAGCGGCTGCGGGCCGCCAACCTGGCCGCGCTGGATCCGCCCGAGCAACGGCGGATCGGCCTGGCGGTGGCCCGCCGCGCGATGGGGCAGACCAACAACGTGCGCCGTGAGGGCATCGAGGCGTGCGCCGATAGCAGCGACCTGACCGCCTGGCCTCCCGCCTACCGTGCGGCCGCGTTCGAGGGGCTCTTTCTCAACGAGCGCGGCCTGATCACCCTGGACGACTGGTCGGCGCGGTGGGCGGCTCGGCTGCTCAGCCCGCTTGAGGACGAGTCGGCCGCGATCATCGCCGACCTGGTCGGCAAGCTCCGCGAGGACGACGATTTCTACCCCCCGATGTACCTCAACGACCCTGCGGGCCTCCACGCCACGTTGGTGGCGAGCCGATCTGAGCTGCCGGTGGCTGCGCAGAAGCCATGGGATGACCTCACCGCCGTCTTCGATCCCGACAACTACCCCGACGACGACCCGGACCCGGGTGCGAAGGATTGAACGCCCCTTCGCCGGCCCTCCCCCGCCACCGGCTGCCGTACCGAGCCACCCCATATGAAGGTGCGAACGATGACCTCGCCCGAACCTGGCACGTTGACATCCAGAACCCTGGAACCCGCGGCCACGACCAGGTTCTTGCCGCAGGTGCATCCCGACGCGGTGGCGCGCACCGCCGTCCGGCTCGACCGCGGTGAACTGGTCACCTACTCCATCGCCGAGGCACCCAGCGGACGTCGTGCGGCCGAGCTCTGGGGCAACCGGGCGCGCGGCCAGGGACCTCGCGGTGCCTGGTCCAGACGGATATGCGCTACTCAGCCAGGCGGAGATCGACGGCAACATCTCCAGCAGCGCCGACCTGCCCGGCCCGCAGCATGGTCGGCCGGTCGTTCCCGGTGTCGATTCATCATTGGGTGTTAGTGGCCTTGCCGCAGGAGCCCGAGTCATGAGGAAGGGCAACGATGACCTCGCCCGATTCACACGCCCAGTACCAGGCCAAGGTGGATGAACTCCGACAGAGCCTGCCCGCCTTGGCCGATCTCCTCGGCCCCGGGCCGTGGGCACCTGCGTCCTTGGCGTCGCTACCAGCCGCGAGCGTCGTCACTGGCGCCTTCCATACGGTGATCGGCTTCGCCGACCCTCGTCTGGTGCTCTACACCGGCACCAGCAGCCAGCCCGGGGAGCCACGAACCGGCTGGTGCCTGCTCGGTGCCACGACCAACGCCAGAGCCGAGGGATTGGCGATACCGCCGGCCGCCGCTGCGGAGGCCACCCATCCCGATACCGTCCGCGCCATGCAGTTGCTGGCCACGGACATCCCGGAACATGATGAGGCCGCCGTCGAGGCGCTCACCGCGCCCGCCGCGGTGGCCGAGCTGGCGAGCATGGCTGAGTCAGCCCACCGGCACTATCTGCAGGCGATCCCCCCGCAGCAAGCCGAGATCGGCGTAGAGATCTACGCCGTCACCACCGCCATGGACGACTTCGCGGGCGCCACCATCGATCTGCTGTGCGTCGGCAGTCCGATCTGGGTCGCCCGCCTGCGTCCCCCTGCAAGGGACTGACACTCGATGACGAACCAGAACTGGCAGAGCGACACAGAGTCGCAGTCGACGCCGTCTCCGATCACCAAGCAGGAGCTCGACGCGCTCCTCGCGTTCGTCCGCGACCGACAGCTCGAAGCCCGCAAGGCCGCCACCGACGATGAGGCGTACGCGGCCCTGCGTCGACTCACCGGCGCGCTCGACACCGCACTGGTCCACCTGGCCGGTCACCTGCTGCTCGCACAGGACCGCGGCGACACCACGGTGGCGGCGAGCCTGTGGGAGCCGCTCAGCCAGGCGGCCACCCAGTGGGCCGAGTGGCCCGGCTTCCGCGACGAGTGGCGGTGGAGGGGCGAGTGAGCGCGCTCGACACCAGGGCCATGCCCGCGCTCTGGCCGCAGGTGCATCCCGACGCACAGCGCCCGATCACGCGGCCGCGCGGCGCGCAGCGCGTGTTCGACCTGCTGGTAGTCGTCGCCGACGCCGCGGCGGCCGCCGTCGACCTGCCCGTCGCGGCGACGGACGACCGGAGGCGGCAATGACCTCACTCACGCCGCCCCCGCCAGCCGGGGACCACATCACGCTCGCACCGGCTGCCGCCGCCGCTGCCCCCGGCGACGCGGCCAGCGCTGTCACCGCTCCCGTCGGCCACCTCGCGGCGCCGAGCCCGGACGGCGACGCGGTGCTGGAGGTGCTCGAGGCCGAGGACAGCATCCTGCAGGACTTCGCCATCCCCACCCGCGCCGCCTTCGATTGGTGGTACCGCATCCTGAAGCTGCGGGTGACGGGGCCGTCATGACCGACGACGCGTCCCCTCCGCCCCCGACGCCTGCGCACCCGACGGCGTCCGCGCCGGCAGAGAGCTCCGGCGCCGAGCTCGTGATGGCGGTAGAGGGGGTGGTGGTCTCGCCCGCCGTACCGGCGGCGGCCGCCGCGAGGGAACGCGTGGCTGGCGGCGAAGAACTGTCGGCGGGCGCGGCCGAGCGGATCGGCAGGGCGCTGGCCGACAGCACCCGCGATACCTACGCCGCGGTGTGGGAGGGGTTCCTGCGCTGGTGCTGGCTGACCGGCCACACTCCGCTGCCCGCCTCGGCCGAGGCGCTGGCCAACTACCTGGACTACACCTCCCGTCAGCTCACCCGGCGCGGTCGCCCGCCCGCGCCCGCCACCCTGTCCAAGACGCTGGGCAGCCTGCAGGCGGTGCACCGGCGGCTGACCGGGCAGGTGGCCGACGTCCGGCTGGCGAACCTGGTGCTGCGCGACTACCGCCGCCAGCACGCCAAAAGCGCGCGCGCTGAGGGGCGTCCGCTGCGCCGCCAATCGCTGCCGATCACCGACGTGGAGGTGCCGATCCTGATCGGCGCGCTGCTGGAGGAGGTTCCCGCCGAACGGCTGCCGACGCCGCGCGTGCAGCGTGACCAGTGCGCGCTGCTGCTCGGGCTGACGCTGGCGGGCCGGTCCTCCGACGTCGCCGCCCTCGACATCGGCGACGTCCGCTTCAGCGACTACGGGCTCGCGGTGACCATCCCCTATTCCAAGACCGACCAGGAGGCGCGCGGTGAGACCCGGGAGATCCCCTACGGCTCGCAGCCGGCGACCTGCCCGGTCCGCACCACCCGCGCCTGGATCGAGACCTTGGCCCAGCAGGGCATCACCGCCGGGCCGCTGCTGCGCGGGGTGGACAGCCTGGGTCGCGTCGCTGGGACGGCGCGCTACCGCGGGCCCAAGGCGGTCGGACCGATCAGCAACCAGGGACTCAACGACTTGCTCCGGCACGCCGTCGACCTGGCCCGCGTCCGGTTCCCCGACGTGGCGCTGGAGCCCGCATCCTGCTACTCCTGGCACGGGCTGCGCGCCGGATTCGTCGTCACCGGCGGCCGCAACAACATCCCGCCCACCGTGCTGCAGCAGTTCGGCCGCTGGAACGACCTCACGATCATGATGGGCTACTGGCGATCCGGCCGCGGCCGCGTCGGCAACCCCATCGCCTCGTTCAGGCTGTAGGCCTCCCCGGGCCGCGGGACGACAACCTCCCGCCGCGACCGGGACTTCGGCACGTCCCCCGCTGCGACACGCCCGCACGCGGCCCGCGGGGCTCCGTCCCCCGTCACCCGGGCGCCGAGCCGATCAGGGTGGCCCGGCCCCCGGGCTGAGCGCCCGCATATCCATGCGTCTACCTGCCCCTTTGTTCCCGGGGTGCCGCGACGAATATTCAGGTGCTTGATTTTCCGTGGTGAATTCGTGCGTACGTTTGTTCGATACCTGACAGCAGCACTCAAGACCGACATGCCTGAATTGTGCAACGCACCAAGATATGCGGTAACGTTTTCCCCGGATGCTCGACCGCCTTCGGGGCAACTGTCACCTGAAGTGCGTGTCCGAGGCCGGTTCCATCGCCGGGAAACCCCGGGGGGCCAGCGTCGGCGGCGCACCCCTCTCCCTCGGGGAGAGGCTAGCAGAAGCCGGAGGTCGTCTTGTCCATCTGGATGAAGCGGGAGCCCGACTGGGACCAGCTCGCCTTCTGGGTCGCCATCCTGGCGCTCCTGGACAGCGTGTTCTGGCGCCTGAGCCAGCTCCTGACCGTGGGCGGCCCGGTCGGCTGAGCCGACCGGCCCACCACAGTAGGTGAAGGCCTCGTCCCCCGCGTTCTGGTTAGCTGCCCGACGCGGGGGCCGGGGTCCACAGGGACCCGAATGCCCTCACCCCCATCTTAGGTTCTCGGGATTATTAAATCAATCCAGCGGGGACATTCCGAACCTGCATTCGCCGAGATAACTTAATCTCTCCGAGCTTCCCTACTTCCCGCCGAACTCTCATTGCCACTACTTCGTAATCACTCCGTACGGCAGCAATCAAACTTCCCAAGCATTCCCGATTACGTGTATTACGTGGAAGGCGGTACATCGCTCCGAGCTGGGTCATGCATTCGATGCTTCGGCACGGAGAAGATCCAGGGCCTGAGAGCCCAGCATCCGGGCCGCATGCGACGTCGCTGCGGATGCCGGCGCACCCTTCCTCGGTCCGAGGCGGACCGTTCACCCCGCTGGAGGTGGGGTGGATCATCGCAGGAAGGGGCCGCCACGCTGGGACCGCCGTGCTGGTCATCTGGCTCGCACGGGGTTGGCGTGCATCTCGACTTCTGGCAGATGTGCCGCTTGCCTGCCCTCCCCCGGTTATCCTCCGGCGCCCTGGGTGGACGTCGGGCACGGCGGCCCGGCGTTTCAAGATCGTTCGAGGCCCCTTGAGAGGGCCCGCAGCTGTGATGCCGCCTCAGCGGCCCGTAGCGGCGATGAGGCCAGGTCTGGTGGGATGGCCTTCGGGGACGGCCGTTCGGCCGTCAGGGGCCGATTGACGCGGCCGATTCCGTGGTCGCTTGCGTCGTGAACGTCACCCTTCGTGCTCTCTGGGTCATTTCGGCGGGATCCGGGACGGTCGGCGGCCCGTGCCAGCCGAGCCGCCCCGAGGCCCTGGCTGCTGCGACCGGTGCCTCACCGTTCGGTCTCGGGGGAGGGGGCGCGGTCTTCATAGCTCTCGGCTCGGTTGTTCGGCTGCGTCACCGCCGCGGACCCCGACACCGGCGCGCCGGAGCTGTGCGACCGGTCGATCAAGCGCTACACCGCTTGCCTTTCCTGTCCAGGTCGCCCGGCTCACGTACGGCTTGCCGCTGTCAGGGTTTCCTGACACCATCATGCTGTCAGGAATGCCTGACAGTCTTCGGCCGGAAGGAACCGATCATTGTCATGGGGCGAAGTCGGAGACCATGAGGGCTACTCGCGCGTGGTCTTTGTTGACGGTCGCGTCGGCCAGGGTTCACTCGGGCTGCTCATGAGAAGCCCGACGGGCGGCGTGATGGCCCGCGCGTTGGACGCCGAAGGACGGCCCCACGGTACGTCCGAGATACGTGACGGACGCATCGCGATCGGGTGCCGGGCGGCGTGCGTGTGCGGGTGGCAGGGGCCCCTACGGGAGAAGACGGACGGGGACGAGGCCGCCGACCGGTGGGGACAGCTGCCCGACGATGTGGACGACGCGCTGTTCTGGCAATGGCAGGAGCACGTACGGTCGGTGGCCCTCGCCAGTGTCGGTGACCTGGCCGCGAAAGCGGCGGGCATCGCCAAGCGCTTGACCGCCGCCGTCCTGGAAGCCCGCCTCGCCGGCAGTTCTTGGAGCGACCTCGGCGCGGCGGCCAGCATCTCCCGGCAGTCCGCGCACGAACGCTGGAGCGAACAAGACAAGGCTCCGCGCGTCGCCGGTGCGGGCCGCGGTCGGCGCCGCTCGGCCAAGTCTTAGCCAGTCGCTACTGGCCGTTCCAAAGTCGTAGCGGTGAACGCCCAGGCGGGACGCTCGCACCTGGACCACCTCACTCAGGTCCACGCATAGTTCGAGGCCCGGATTGGACACGGCCCCCCGGCTCTGCTGCCGCAGGCATTTAAGCCCCTGCGGTCCACAACCGTGAGCGTTACGCTCGCGGCTGTGGATCGCTACTCCTGGCTGCCCGATCACCAGCAGCATGTCGTGTACAGCCTCGCGCACGCCGACGACCTGATCGCACGCACCGGCCAGCTGGTCCTCGACTACACCGAGCCAGGTGCGTTGGAGCTGGACAACATCAGGAGCGGCGACCGCGAGGAGGTGGTGGTGACCGGAGTGGCTCCTCTCCCTCAGGGCATCGTCAGGTTGGCCGCCGATGCGCTCAACCAGTTGCGGTCGGTTCTGGAGCACATCGTCTACGCGGAACTCACGCACCTTGCCAATGGCTCTTTGACCGACCAGCAAGCGCGTAGCATCGAGATGCCCGCCACCAACAGTGCCGACAGCTACCTGCAATGGGGCCACGCAGGGCCCTCGCGCCAGGCTGGCCGCGCTGCAACCAGGAGCGCCCCTGCACGGGCGCATCGGTGACCTCAGCCGTTCCACCGCCGGGACCCGCAAGCCCATCCATTGCAAGTTCTGGTCGCGCACACCAACTGGTCCAAGCACCGCACCCCGTCAGTAGCTTCCACGCTGCTCGGCGCGGTGAGGGTGGATGGCCCGGCTAGGGGCGTCGTCATTCCCGACGTTCCCGACCGGCCGGTCCAGGTCGGTGATGTCCTGGCCAGCGCGCCCGCCGACCGAGTCATTCCCTTCAGCATCTGGCCGAAGGTTTCCATCCAGCGTCCGCACACCGGGTCCTGGCACAAGCTGCTGCACGAGCTCCGCGACCTGGAGTGGTGGGTGCGCGAGGTGGCGGTACCCATCCTGATCACCGGCACCAAGCAGGTTCCCGCATTGCCGCCGTACCTGGACACCGCTGTGGGGTACGCCGACATCCAGGCTGCTCTGGACGCAGCCGATCCGACGCCCGCCGCAACGCGGATTGCACGGACCCTGGATGTTCAAACGGTACGCAAGGACCTCCCCGAGATCCTCGGGCTCTATCCGGGCGCTGAGCAACATGCCGCCGCCCTCACCGCATGGGTCGAAGGGCTCACCGACGACCAGGTCCTGGCGAAGTTCGCCAGCCTGCGAGTGTCCGATCCGCGACAGCTCGATTTCATGGCCAAAGCCATGGTCGCGGAGGCTCTCGGTGGCGACACCTCCGGCTGAGTTCTTGTCACTTCCAGTTGCGTGACGGGAACTCAGTCAGAGGCCCGGGGCGCTCTGCTGCTGAAAGTGGCCTGTGCCGACAAGGTGTCGGCGCAGGCGGGAGTGGCGCCGAACCTGTTGTGCTGGGCGAGGCCCGCCGTGTTACACCGGCGCTAGCCCGGGTTCGAGCGGCGCGGTTGGGAGCTGGAGCTCGCGCGCCGGCGACGGTGGGCTTTCTGCTTGCACTTGTCCGAGCAGTACTTGCGGGGTCGGCCGACCGTCCGCCCGCCGGGCGGGATCACTCCTGCCCGTTGGAAGAGCAGGGTCACCGGGTCGGGAATGGTCGCTGATCCTCGGGCGAAGCGGCGCGGGCAGCACAGGCATCGCACGATACCCAGCTCCTCGTCGGACAACGAGCTCAGTACGGCTCCGGTCAGGTCGACGAAGCCTCCCTCTGAGTCGCTCAGCATCCGCAGTCTGTCGGGGTCGCGGAGACTGTCCATGGCTTGCACGAGCAGCCGGTCGATGTGTTCCCTAGTGAGGTCGAGCTCGCGGCCGATCTCGTACTTGTCTTTGGGTGTGCCGTCGTCCAGGCCGAAGTGCATGGAGATGACAGCAGCCTGCTGGGGGGTGAGCGTGTTCAGCACCTTGTGCAGGATGCGCGCATCCTCACGCGTCGCTCGCCGCGCTGTCGGGTCGTTGAACTGCCCGCGCCGCTTGGTCATTGCCGGACCTCCCCTGCCCCGGTGTCCGGGTCGCTGGACCGCGTCGCGGAGGTAGGGCTCTGGCCCTGCGCCAGCGGCGCCGCAGTGGGGTCGTTAGGTGGGAACGACCCTATGCCAGGGACGCGAAAGAGCGCCCGCGTGACAGTGGCGATAAGCGGGGTGAGTGCGGGCAGGACGGCCGGTAGATCTTGCGCCTCCGCCTTCTTGACCACGATTTTGATGGTTTTGCAGATGACCACCGCGGCCACGACGATGGCGGCAAGCCATGCACCGATCACCAGGGCGGGCCAGGGCACGGAGGCGATCCAGGAGGGTTCGTTCATGTACTTCTCCCGAGTACGGCAACGGCCCGGGCCGTGAGGGCTCGGGCCGTTGAACGGTCGACGGTGGGGATACCGGAAACGAGAAAAGGCCCCACATCCTGTGGATGTAAGGCCTCTCGTCAGTTGGGCACGCTACCGCCCAACCAGAGAAACGACTATACCGCGCGAAGCTCTGTCCTGTCTTGGATTAGCGCAGCTCCCGACCGCTGGGCCTGGATGAGCGCAGAGTGCCAGGTTTTCGTAACGCAGCCACCCCAGGTCGTCCTCCGGCCGCCCGGCCAGGCACGGTCCGCGCCGGAGGCTGCCGTCCTCCGCACGAACGGGCGGTGCACCTCCGTCCGTGCTTGGCAGACTGATCACCGTGGAGCCGGGGTCCTCTGGCCGCCATGGCTGCACCCATACCCTCGGCCGCCGCGGTCAAGACCGCCTGAAGAGAGCCCACCGCCGCACTCGCCGCTGCCTTGGCCTCCGCCAACGAAACGTTGGCCCGCCACCATCGACATCATCCTGGGTTGCCTGCAATCGGCGCATAAGATCGCCGGCCCCGCGGCGTCGACCAGTGCAACCGCCTCGCCGGACCCCCTACGCCGGCCGGTCCGCGCCTGGCGGCGGCCCCACCCGGCTGTCGGACACAGCGCTCAACAGCCTGCTGCGCACCGCCATCGACCGCGTCAACGACGCCGCGGCGGCCGCCGGGAACGAGCCGCCCTACGACCGGGCCGCCTACTCCTGGCACGGGCTACGCGCGGGCATGGTCACCTCCGGCGCCGCCAGCGACAAGCGCGTCGCCCCCAGCACGATCGCCGCGCATGCGCAGCCTGCAGACCGTGATGCGGTACTGGCGAGCCGGGAACGCCTGGCGCGACAACGCCCTGACCGGCATCGGGCTGTAGCTCGCGGCGAGCCATTGCAAGTGCCTGACGCTCCTATGTCTGCGCAGGTCGGGGTTGGCCGCTGGGTTGGGTGACCAGGACGCGGTAGATCTCGCGATCAATACTCGCCCAATGAGGCAGCGGACGATCTCCTTCTTGGTCTTGCCTTCAGCGGTCCGACGCGCGACGTGCTCCTTGGTTCTGGCGTCCATGCGGATTCTCACCAGGACGATCGTCCACAGCGCGTGGTTCGCCTGACGGTTCCCGCCGCGGTTGAGGCGGTGGCGACCGCTGGTCAGACCGCTCCCGGTCGGCAGAGGGGCGGCGCCGGCCCTATGTGCGAAGCTCGCCTCGCTCCTGAGCCGGAGCGGTGCCGTGGTTCGGGCGGGCTTCTTGCGGGTGAGGCGGCGGGTCATCAAGGTGATCGCGGCCCAGGTGATCATCGCTTCGCTGTAGGGGCATGACATTCGTAGTCGTGGCAGTTCCGGCGGACGCGCATGATCCAGGACGAGGGTGCGTTCGACGATCCAGCGGCGGATCATGTGGAATCAAGGAGTCGACGTCAAGGCCTGAATCTCGCTGAGTCGGTGGGCCTCGGCTCGTCGGTGATCGGGAAGCGAACTGCGGATGTTCTCAGCCGTGCAGGCCCCAGTCATCCAGGCCGGAGTAGATGAAGGCAGTCCGGCCTTGGGGGGCAGACATGCACTCGGCTTCTCCTCTGTAGATCGCCACGAGCGAGTCTGTTCCCCTCCACCAGGTGTCGGCCAAGCCTGCGACCTCAGGTACCGCTGTGTGGCCGTCGAGTTGGAGGGCGCCGACATCGTCGCCGGTGATCTTCGTGACGACTTTCGCCCACATGGCTGCGTGGTAGGCCAGTGCGACCGATTCCACCCAGCCTTCGACGGTCGAGTGCAAAGGCACCCACCTGTCACTGTGGACGCCGAATTCTCCGTTGGGGCCGATCATGAATCCATAGGGAACCGCTGTCCGTGGTATCCCTGCCTGAAACCACCAGCGCTCGCCTGGCGATCCCTCGGGTATGTCAGGATCAAGGATCCTGGGGCCGCCGTCGTAGTGCGGGGCTGGCGGAAGCGCGAGTCCGCCCCAGCGTGACCCGTAGGTCGCCACCCGTTCGATCTCGGCTTGGGGGATGCCCAGCTCCAGCCACCGCTCCCGGTATTGGCCAACCGGGAGAGAGTCGACCCGAAGGCAATGCGCGTGGAGGAAGGACCGCGCCCTGCGGGTCAGCCCTTCGGGGGCCTCGACGAGGTGGAGATTCACCTCGCGGACAGTATCATCCGGGCGCACCGCCGCTGGAAGAGCCTGGCCATGGTGTTCCGCTACTGGCGGCGCGGCTCGGACTGGAGTAACAACGCCCTGGACGGAGTCGGCCTGAGGACCGATTTCTTGGGCAAGCTGATGGGACGCCACACCCCCGTTTTAGGCGGCTGACCTGCGGTTTAGGGAAGGCGCGCCAGGCACCAATTGCCAATGCCGCTGAACTTGTACGCACTTCTGCGAAGGGGCCTTCTTTGGCTCCCGGACTTTCACCATCCACAGCATCGAATGACGCTACTCTTGTGCCGTTCGGTGTCTTCCTCCCCGGCCGTTCTGGCAGGGCATGCCGGTCAGAAACTGGCCGGTGAGGTCTTGGGCCCTTCGCTGGGGCCGGAGGCCTCACGACAAGGAAGGGGGCACCGTGAAGAAGATGAGGCGTCACCACCCGGATGAACCGGATGGCTGGCTGCGCCAGCTGGTCGAGGCGGCCACCGCCAGAGCCCTGGTGGAGCTGCTAATCCGGCTGCTGGGTGGCCCCCCGGAGGTGTAACACACCCCCAGGGGCACCTCAGCGACAGGGCCTCCGCGTGACAGTCTTTCCCCAGACCGCGCGGAGGCTCTATCGTTTCCGCAGGTCGCCAGCCATGACATGGGGCAGCCCCCGACCTTCTTATGCATCAAGAGTAGCAGAATCCGACTTAGCCCATGTTACTTTTGGTCTCATGAAGCCCCTTCTCTTGTGCACCCGAGAGAAGCCAACTCTGTTCTCACTTCTCAAACCATTGTTCCTCATTCCAGGTTCTCTATAGAGCTTTCCAATACTGAGTTCGTATGCTTAGACACTTTCCCAGGCGCTACGTCACTTGGTTTCCGCCTACGCAGGACGCACCCCAGCTTGTTCCTTGCCTCTATCTGCCGAGAGACCATGTGACATTGAGCGGCGGCTGTCGCACTACGCGCCGCTCAGCGCGCCGCTGCCGCACCGGAGGAGCAGGGCCAGCGGGTCGGGAATGGCCGTCGATCCTCGTACGAAGCGACGCGGGCAGGGCAGGCATCGCGCGGTGCCCAGCTCATCGTCTGGGAGCAAGTTCAGGGCGACCCCGGTCAGATGGTGCTTTTGGACCAGCAGAGCGGGTCTGATCGGGGTGTGGGAGGCCACCAGGCTCGTTACGCTTCGTGTCTATAACGTTGCCGAGTTCGTACTACGTGCTGCATCCCGAAGACCAGCCTTTCGAGGCCCGGGTAGCAGAGGGCATCCGTCGGCTTGTGGAGCAGGGTGCGCAAGCTGGCATCTCTCCCCCGGAGATCCAGCTCATGATGACCGTGACGTCGATGACCGACGAGCAGTTGGTCGTCGTGCGGGGGTTGGCGGGCGCGGCTGGACTCACGACGATGGTGCTGGTCGATGACGGGGCACATCCTCGTCCCGGGACGGTGCGGTCGTCGGCATTGGAGCCGCGTCTGCTCGCTGGGATGGATCAGGTGGCGGCGGCGCGAACTGAAGGAGACGCACATGGCCGCCAGCTCTAATGTGACGCTCTGTGAATCCCTGGCTAGGTCGCCGACGTCAAGCTGGTCGACGAGCCTGGCCGCCTCGGAGGGATTGAGAGCAGGCGCTCGGCGATGAACAGGTAGGCGACTGCGAATGGTGGCAGGCCGGGGCAGCTGCAAAGTTTCCGCTTAAGAGGTCGTATCAGCTGGTGCCGGGAAGTCCGAGATCGCGAGCTCGACCTGGGCGTCGCATTGAGAGTGAGAGCACTCGCAGGCGAAGGAGTGGACGGCTAGGGCTGGCGGTGTTCCGTGGGCGAGCGTAGAACGCGCGGTACGCGGCGTCGGGACTGCCGTTGGGAGCGAGTGCCGTGTTCGTGTTCGCTGTGGCGATGGTCGCCTGGCCGTACATCGCCCGGTCTGCGGATCCGCCCGGGCAAGAAACAGGCGTCCTTCTTGCCGGGGCCGGCGTGGCGCTGCTGGCTAGGCGTGGCGTTGTTCCTGTCCGCCGCGCAGCGGTCCAGGGAGGCTCGCGTCGAACGGGAAACAAGGTGTGGGAGCAGATCAAGCAGCGCCACCCGATTGACTAGCGTGCGGCGGCGAGTGGTCGGCCGTCGTCGATGCGAATCGTCGGCGGCCACTCAGCTGCCTGCGGCTGAACAATACGGCCAAGAAGTCGTGCTCGCCTGGGCACGTGGCGATGCCCGCTGGCATCAAGATGTCACGGACTGCGGACCTGGGGACCGGTTCGCTCGGGCGGACCTCCCGACCCGTTAGGTCTCGATGTGTTCGGTTCCGTCCGGATCCCACGAGGTGCGTTGCTAGGCTCTGGTGCCGAGACTTGACGCGAACGCTCGTGCCGCTGCCCGCCTGGCCCACGCCGCCTGGCTGGCGTCGTCGGCCGAAGGTCCCCGCGGGCCCGCGAGATGAGACCACGCCTCGGCTTGATCATGCGGCGCGGTGGGCGTGGCGTCGTGCCGGAACGGGATCAACGTGCCGAAGAACTCCAGCGCCCGGCTCCGAGCTCATGCACGCATGATCGCAGCCGAGCAGGGCATCAGCTACCAGGCGGCGCTCAAGCTGCTGATCGCGTCGCCACCTGCGGGTACTGTCCTGGCGCGCGAGGTGCACACGGCACTCGCGGAGGCGTTCGGAGCCGCCGGCTGGCCGGTCGAGGTCGAGCGCATCCTCCAGTGCGGCGGGTACCTGCTGTATGCGGGGCCTGCGCGGGTGGAGATCCGCCGTCCCCCGGCCGATCCTGCTGACACCAGCGACTATGAGCGCGACCCCGATGACTCGGATGCCGACCTGTCCATACCTCCCGAGGTGTGGATCACCGCACCGTTGGCGCAGAGCAGCGATCTGGAGGTGCACCTGTCGGCGACGACCGCGTATCGGCAGATCGTGGCCGAGTGCTCACGCCAGCTCGCGGCGTCCCGCTCCCGGCACATCGTCCACGCCGACAGCAACGCTGACCAGGCATGCGTGATCTGCGCTGATCGGTACCCGTCCGGGCATCTGCTGCAGCCGCGCACCTCGCCGGAGCTGCGGACTTGTCCGGCGTGCGTGTTCGACTGTGACGTCATCGGCCCGCCCAGCACCTTGGTCCTGGTCTACCAGCTCGACCAACTGGAGATCGAGGACCTGGCCATCCCAGCGGGATGGGCCGGACCTGTTGCGCTGCTGGCTTGTCTGGCCGCGCCCGGCTTGGTGGCCCGCGCGGAGGCCTTGGTCCGCGAGGACGGCCGGATCGCGCTGCCCCCGGCCCTGCGCTGGGATGATCCCGCCGATATCTGGGTGTGGCTGCCCGCCCTTGGCAGCAGGCCGGCCGCGTTCGCCGACCTTGACGTCGGCGCCCGGCTCGGCGTGTTGGTCGAGGCCGTGGACTCCGCCCACCCGGACCTGCGCGAGCAGGTGGTGACCGCGCTGGTCGACGACGGCCCGGACGAGTTGGACCCAGACGAGCACGACCAAAGCGAGGCCGACGTGGGCAGCGGGGAGCGTGAGCGATACGCCCAGGCGCTGGATCAGGTGTGGCCAGCCGTGGTGGCCTACGTCGTGTCGTTCTTCACCCAGGCGTGCGAGCGGCCCGGTGAACGAGACCCACTCACCCACGTGGTGGAATCCTTTGACGCGGTGGGCGATCACTGCGGACCCGTGCTCGCCGCCACGACCGATGCGGACCTGGTCAGTGATCTGCTGCCCGAAGCGCTCGCCGCCCTCGCCATCGCCCTCGGCCTCCCCGATCCCTTGCGTGCCGTTCCCGACTCGGCCACCGACAACGCACCGGTGGCCAGCGTCTCGGAACTGTTCCCCGCCGCGGACGCAGACGACGCACTGGCGATCTTGCGCCAGGCCAAGCCGGTGCACGGCGACGTCGATGCGGTTCTGGACCGGGTCGTCGACCTGCACGGCGATGATGGTCCGTTCGGGCCGTTGCCGCGGGTTCCGCACGGCAGCCAGGTCCGGCGGTTCGCCGACGAGGTCCGTATCGCGCTGCGCGGCCTGGGCTTCGAGGTGGCCGACGCAGGTATGGAGCCGCTGCGCGATGACATCGCCCGCCGGGGCCACCTCGTGGCCCGTGTGATGTGTATCCAGTTCCCGTATTCGCTGCGGTACCTGCCGTCGGCCGAGGAGTACGCCGCCATGGTCATCGGCGCCCTGCCGCCGCGTGACCCTGGCAAGCTGCACGCCATCTACCCGGTCCCGGTGAACCTGTGGGGCACCTTCACCCGGGCCGTGCCCGTCGGGCTCGACCCGGCCGCCATCGTCGGCCTCGCCGACCGCTACCCGCTCGACTGGCCCTGCGAGGTCACAGGAACCGCCGTGCTCAACGTCACTCTCAACGAGGAAGCGAGTGCCTACCATCTGCTGCTGGAGATCCCCTCCGGTTCGGCGTTGGCCCGGCACCTCGGACTCCAACAAACGGACCAGTAGGCGCCTCTGCGCTGCACGCGTTCTCCTGCTGGGACACGCTCGGGCAACGATGGGGGTGGGGTAGTCCCATCCTGCTGACCTATCGCGGTGCTTTCGTGCGCGGGGTGCCTGCGTTGTCGTAGCGCAGCCGCAGGGGCACTGGCACGGTCCTGCTTCGCGGACGTTTGCGGAGCACCTCGATCTTGTTTCCTTCGCCCAGACGCGGGCGAGGCCAGCCGCCCACCAAACCTCGCAAAGCGCCACGATCGTGACGATGATGTGGACGTTGCAGCCGGTACCCCATCGTTGATCTTGCCGAGCTGGCCTGACAGGCGCCGTGCAGCCACATGAAGCGTTAGACCTTCGGGCAGTCGCGTTCGCGCCCCACAGGACACCTCAGCGGGTCCAAATTCTGGGACAAGGGGGCGATCATGTCTCACGCGGACGCAGTCCCTCCCAGGTCCGTAGCCGCGATGTCGATGGCCAGCAACGAACGAAGGTGACCTGTCACGGCCCTTCTGATCGGTCAACCGCCGCGCTCTGACTGGCTCTGCCGTCCACGCACCCACCTCGACAACGATCACGTTGCCATCGACAGTGGAGCCACCCGGCATACCCGCTGTGGACCTCGAACGGCGTGTCACCAGACCCGGTGAACGTATGTGGTCACGCACCAGGGGTGCAGTGCTGTACGCCGAGCAAGCTAGACGCGCTGGTGGTCGCCGCTCGCGCCGTCGATGAGCTCGCGCACGATGTCCATGTGGCCGACGTGCCGGGCGGTCTCCTCGATCATGTGGATGAGCACCCAGCGCAGCGTCATCCTCTCGCCGCGCTCGTTGGTGCCGAGCTCCTCGAGGCCGAACTTCTCGATGACCTCGTCCGAGGACGCGCGGGCGTAGAAGGCGAGGATTTCGGCCGTGGTCTCGCCGGGGTCGACGCGCAGGTCGGCGTCCTCGTCATCGTCGTCGAACGGGAGCTCCTCGTGCTCCTGCCCGAACGTGTCGGCGAACCACCAGTACTCGACGGGCCCCCAGATGCTTGACCAGGCCCAGGAGGTTGGTCCCGGACGGCGTCATAGGGCGTCGGAGCGCCTCGTCGTCCAGGCCCTCGACCTTCCACAGCACCGCGTCGCGATGCCGGTCCATGCTGACCTGGAGGCTTTCCTTCTCGCCGCCGGTGAGCGGGACACTTTTCATCCCCGGAACGTAACAGCTGCCCACCACTCGGGCTGAGTGATGGGGCCACCCGGCACACCCGCCATGGACCTGGAACGGCGCGTTATCAGACCCCCCGGTGAACGTATGTGGTCAACGCACGAGCCGCGGCACCGCGCCCGGCGCATCACGATGACCGAGGCGTCGTGCAGAGGACTGAAACCAGACGGCGGCTGGTCGTTCTCGGCGGCGTACCCTCACTTGTCCCTGCCAGCGGCTAGAACATCAACATGGTGGATTGGTATGGGCCCGCGGAGTTCCCCGAGCATCGCCGTGCGCGGTTGCTGAAGCGGCTGGCCCATCAGGAAGGCACAACAGATCCGGTGGCGATCGCTCGTGCGATGGCGGTCCGTGCCGCTGCGCGGTGCACGATGCCTCCGGTCGCACCCCTACCCGAGCGTGCAGCTTGGCTGGGTGACGACGGCCGCTTCCACCTGCGAGTAGCCGGCCGTTTGATCTGCGCGGCCCGGCGGCGCCGCCGGGGGTCGCCGCCCGCGCCGGCGGTCTGGCACGAGCAGCGGTGTCCGTGGTGGACAGCTGACGGGCTCGGTATTCGCATGCACGCACCGCACGGCGCGCCTTCGGGCCGCCCCGAGGCGTCGCGGGGCGTGGTCGCCGTCGGGTGGGCAGTGGTTCTTGGCAGCGAGCCGACTGACCCCGCCTCGGTGCCAGTCCAGCAGCGCTGCCCGGTCAACCAGGCCATGGGTGAATGGCCGCCCTACCGCGGTGCCCGATTGGCCTCGATCACCGAGGTGTTGATTCAAGCACTGGGAGCGGCATGTCATGCCTGCCACGGAGCTCTGGGAGTCTTCGTCGATCACGAACCGGTCAGCATGCGTGTGCGTGGCCTGACATGCCGGCACTGCAACACCTGGCTCGAGACCTGTCCGCATCCAATCGGCTGCGCCTGGGCGGACTACCTCAACGACCCGCCCGCAGCCCCGCTGAATCTGCACTACCCGCGCTCCGCGCTCAGCCGGTCCGCGCCCGCCGACCCGAGACGGCGGCCGTAGACCGTGAGCCAAGCCGGCGACAGCCGACACCCCCCACGCTCGTCACCGACCGCGCTGGTGAGGAGGAGATGGGCGTCACAGGGTTGTGGCGCCCATAGATAGTTGGCACCGCCCGGCCGCGCTGAGCTGGGGCGCCGCTGCGGGCTCCCAGGTGTAGTGGGCACGAAGTCCCAGAGATAGTTGGCACCAAGTGCGCGTTCCCAGCGTTGTCGGCACCAGCGCCAGCGCTCTGACCTGGGCTCGAACACAGGGGGAGTCTCGGCGCGGGGCCTTCACGCCACCTATCTCTGGGTGACCGCCAACTATCGCTGGGAGTCACAACAGGTTGTGGGCTTGTCGCTCGATCCAGACCGTCAGCAAGATGCTGACGGTTCTCTCGGCAACGACGCAAGGGACGGGCATGTAGATGTTGCACCGTTGTCACGTCTTACCTGGTCAGGAGGGCCAAGGCTGCGGTGCTGGTCGCTCCGTGTGGCGCAGGCCGAGGCTTCGACCGTCCGACGCTTGCGGCAGGCCTGATCAGGTGCGTGATTCGCGGTACTCAACTGGGGGGGGAGTACGAGTGCGGCAGAACATGGGGCGGCTGGACCCCCCCTTCTGGCGTGCAAACGGCTGATGTTCTGTCGCGATCGACACCGGTAGGGTGAGCGGCGTGGACTCATTCTGGTGTTGTCGGAGCACTGCCACTTGCTTCGCAGGGGCCGCCTCGAGGGGGGCTCCGGGTGAGTCGAAGCCGGTCGCGTCCGTCGAGTTCCGACGGCACCTCGGTCCCGTCTGTGGTCGGCGACGACGCCTGTGACGGGCCGCGTCGGCAGCTTTTTCCGCGCTTGGGGCTCTCACCCGGTGGCGCTCCACGGCCAACGGCGAGTCTGTTCGGTCGACCGTCTGGTGGCCATGGGACCCGTCTGACCTGCAGAAATACACAGTGCTATAACCAAGCTCATAGCAGATCACATAGCTGTCGGAACAGCGTCTCCGATAGCAAGACTCATAGTCAATTCGATAGCCTGTGCGATGACTATCGCATAGATATCACATACTCAACGCGCTATGGGGCGTACCATATCGCGCCATACTGCAGACCTGTACGCTTGGCCTATGGCTTGCTCCACTGTTGGCGCTGCAGTGAGCAACACCTGAGGCGATGTCATTTACTTCACTCGATGCAGCAATACCTGCGGCAAGCGGTGCGCTACAAGGCGCTACACCACAGGCGGCACCTCAGCCACGACACCGTACGCCACTCGCCGCCCTTGCCCTACTCATGCAGCACGCCACATCCCCTACTGAAACGCACCTGCTCTAATCCGTTGGATGTCGCGCCATACAACGAGCTCTCCAGCAGACCTGACCGCAGGCGTGCCGCGAAGAGATGTGATTCGCTACAACTGGTGCAGGGAGACCTGCGGCAAGCCGTGCGTTGCGAGGCGCTACACCACAGGCGGCACCTGACCTACGCCCCTGCACTCCATTTGCTCCCCCAACTCGGGCGCTACAGTCAGGGCCTTCACTCGCCTCAAGGCATGGGACAACACCGACGTCGACCAACACAGTGCCCGCCGCACTCACGCTACCTACTCAGCTCGCCATGGCTCACGATGCGTCACTCGCGTCCAGAGACCTACCTCAGTAGGAGCTAGCCCATGCGTCGCCCGTCACGTCGAAGTCCACAGGCAGGCGCGTGGCAGCTGCGATGCTGGCGCCGACGAGCATCAGCGTGCCAAGCGGAACCTCAAGCCACGTCACGCCCTGGCCGCCAACGCGCAGATTGTGTCATCCTTTGGGACTCGTTCGACGTGTCCTCCTGTGTCCCGTGCGATCTTCTGGTATCACGTGACTCATAAGACTTGCCGACCCGAGGAGTCGAGTGTGGTGGCAACCTTGCCGCTCGAGCTGAAGCTCGTAGACCTCAGCGCGGTTCAGACCGCCCTGCAGGCACGAGCCACGCGCCGCTATGAGGACGACCGCGAGCACGACAACCGCATCAAGATTGTCGCCTTCGCCAATGGCAAGGGAGGAGTCGGCAAGTCAAGCACGTCGGCAGCGTTTGCTGTGGCGGCCGCTCGCCAGGGTGCGAGAGTCTTGCTTGTGGAGCTGGATCCGCAGGGCAACAACGCCGAGGATCTCGGTTTCGTGCGCAGCGACATCGCCGACGATGGCCGGGCCCAGGCGGCCGCCATCCTCAACAGTCGCCCGCTGACCCCAACCGGATCGCCACGCAAGAATCTGTTTGTCGTGCCTGGTGGTGACGCGCTCGAGGAGATTACCGAAGAGCTGTACTGTCAGCGCCGGCTGGCTAGTCAGACCGGTGACACGACGTGGCTGGGCATGTATGCCGCCTCCCTCGAGCAGGTCTACGACGACTACGACCTCATCATCTTGGACGTCGCCCCCGGGATTCTCGTCCTTCAACTGCAGGCTCTGGTCGCCGCCGACGTCGTGATCGTTCCATCCAAGTCCGACCCGTCCAGCCGCAAGGGCCTCCGGCTGATCACCCGGCGGTTCGGCGAAGCGCTCCAGTACAACGACTCACTGGTGATGCTGGGAGTCGTACTGTTCGCTGCGGGGTCGAGTGCGACCCGGGTGAAGAAGGGCATCCGGGACGACCTCAAGCGCGACCTGGCGGGGACCGAGGTTCCAGTCTTCGAGACCGACATCCGCCACGTCGAGGCCGTCGCCGTCGAGGCTCGACGCCGCGGCCTGGTTCCGCAGGAACTGTTGAAAGAGAAGGATCTGGACGCCAGCCTACGTAAGTCAGCTCAAGACTTGGCCCGCGACTACGGAGCCTTGACGGGCGAGGTCCTGCAAGCGATCAATCAACTGCGTGAGAGCCTCAACGAGGCAGAGGAGATGGAGGAGGCGTCAGCGTGAGCAGCGGCGACCAGAAGGACAAGAACGACCCGCTGCCCGACAACGCCGATGCCTTCAATGTCTTGAAGTCGCAGGGCCGAAAGCGCAGGCCGCGACCCCCTCAGCCGAGCGAGCCACCTTCGCCTGGACCCGCGCCGGCTACCGCCGCTGTCTCAGGTATCCCCTCACCGGCCCCCGCGATGGCGGCCGAGGAACCTATGGACGCCAGCCGCGCCGCTCCCCTTGCTCAGCCGGTCTCCCTGGTGCCCTCTCAGGCGCCGGAGCCCTACGCACCGGTGAATAATCCCCAACCGGCACCGCTTCCGCATGCCCCAGCGCAGCCAGCGGCGCAACCTCAACAGGCCGTCGCCTCCGACGAAGCAGCCGAGCTCATCACACCCACCACCGCGCTCGTGGGCCGTGACGTCGCGCTGCAACTGGAGTATTTCCAGCAGCAGCAACGGGACGCGACGGGTATTACACCAACGATCACCCAGGTTGTCCTCGATGCCCTGAATCATTGCTATGGCCGGTACAACCAGCTGGTCGAGCGATGGAACCGCCCTGCACAGACCGAGAACCTGCCCTTCCCGGGGACTTCGCGCCGCCGCCGCCCGGCCAAGGGGAGTCGCCTCACCGAACAGTTGCCGCTGCGCTGCACCGTCAGCGAGATGCGGCAGATCGACCACTTCGTTGACGAGTCCCAAGCCAAGTCACGGAGTCAGCTGATCGAGGTCGTGCTGACGACCATGTTCACTGACAACAACGTCAAGGTTCCCAAGAGTTTCCGATCCAAGCGAGGCGGTGCGCCCGCGGCCCAGTAGAACCCCGGAAGACGCACACGTGGGCCTTTGTTCCCGACATAGCACCTGCGGCTCTGTCTCGAACAGAGGCCTTCGTCATCCCGGCCAGTGAGCGCACACCTCGAAGTACCTACCTACTGCCCCCGAAGGCCTCCGGCAGCCGGAACACGGGCTATTGCCGCGCCTTCAACGACGCCGGGATTCCCGCACACGTCCCGGGGTACCCGCTCTCCCACCTAACTGACCACACCTGGTGCGGACGTTGTGGGACCAGTTCGCTTCGATCACATCCTCTGCACCAAGAGCACCTGAGAGCCGTGCTCGGCTGCCACCGCAGCCGCGATCCGCGACTTGCTCTCGTACGGTGACCAGGCGGGCGACGATGCTGCGTCCTGAGTTCGCTACACAGATCGTGATGTCGTACAGCGCGGGGCTCCCTCGGAGCCCACGTGCGGCGCCTCGTCGTGAGCGCCACGGCAGTCGGAGCCTGGAGCAGTCTCCCCGGTCGATGCAGCCCAGGTGCAGAGGGAAGGCCCTTCGAGCTTCACCACCCCGTCACAACCAGCGTGCCCGTAGGGAGGCTGCCTATCTGTCGCCATAGCTATAGAGATAGTCATCGCTATAGCTGGCGCAATAACGATCAAGCTGCACGAAGGCAGTGCTCTCCTCGGGATGTCTCCGCTCAGCTGTCCCACCGTTATCTTGGGCTTCCAGGCGATCATGCAGGTCAGCGACCTGATCGGCGTGAAGGCACGTGAGGCATGTGGGTCGCGACGTTAAGCTTTGCGAGAGCGCCGTACGGCAGCGGCTCAACACTTACGGTGTGGTGGTGAGTCGTGGACCGGGGAAGATCCAGCGCGCTGTGTACGAGCTGCTCGCGTCTGCGCGGACGGTCGAGCCGTGGCCGGTGTACATGTCGGCGATCGGGCTTGCGCGCCTGGTCCACCGTACCGAGTCGCCGAGCGCCGCGCAGTTGGAGACCGTCCGTCGCGCCTGCCGCACGTCCGCCTCGCTGGAGCGAGACAGAACCTGGGCGGATGTTCCGACGGCGAGCCCGTGGGATTGGGATACGGACCACCGTGTGAACCGGTCACTGCTGATCGCCCGCCTGACGGCCACGGAGCCAGAGGACTGGCTGTGGCGCGCCTACATCACCGGCCGGAGCGGGAGGTCCTCCTGGCACGTCGTCCTGCCGTATGCCGACCAGCCCGGCTACCGCCCGCCCGAGCCAGACGAGCTCGTCACGGCGGTCGAGATGGGCGCGTTGCGCCAGGAGCCGCCCGCCGGCGTTCTCACCGCGGTCAACGCCTACAGCGGCACCGGCCTCGGCCCCCGGCCGACGTCGCCCGCTGGGCACAGCAGCGAGCGCACGACGAAGAAGTATCCCGGACACGCTGGGAGGCCGCTCGACGCCCACGGGGCCAACATCTGCGGTTGGGTCCGTACTTCGTCGACCCGTCCACCGCGCCGGACGGCAACACACGGTAAACGCTGGTCCAAGGTTGGTGGACGCCGGGAGGGAACTGGGAGGTTTGGGGTAGTTGCGGGGGTGTCGCCGCAGCGGAACAACGCCTGTGCGACGCGCAAACGTCACCGTGCAATCGGGTGGCACCCCATGCAGTCCGCTACGCCTTGTGAGGAGAACAGCTCATGCCCACCGCCACCAAGGTCCCTGCGACGACCGTGGACCACCCAGAGCCCAAGCAGGACCTGTCAGCGTTCGTCGGCAAACACTTCATCTACACCTACGCCAACGGCTGGCAGTACGAGTGGTACGCCCGCAACGAGAAGACCTGCGACTACCGCATTCACCACGGCCTGGTCGGCGGCCGGTGGGTGACCAGCCAGCCGATGGAACTGGTCCAGATCAGCGACGGCCAATACAAAGTCGACTGGCACGAACCGACCGGCACCTGCGTGAGCCTGCTGTTCGACCTGCCGCGCCGGCTGCTGCACGGCACCATCTTCTTCCCGCAATGGATCGCCGGAAAAGGACAGCACCCCGAGAAGACCATCTGCTACCAGAACGAGTTCATCGAGGACATGCACACCTTCCGCGACGCGGGACCGGCCTATCCGTACCTCATCGTCCCGGAATTCGCCAAGATCACCTACATCGCGGACCGCGGCTGCGACAACGACGAGGTCATCAACGTCGCGCCCGGCCAGCTCCCCGACGGCTACGCCGACCGCACCAATTGACGGCGTCCCGGTCCAGCAGGTGCCACACCGCTCAGCAGCTCAGCCGAGGAGCGCGCCGACATTGATCGCGCCGCCGCCAAGAGCCGCTGCTCGGTGTGCACGCCCTCGGTGCTGCACGCGGCTGCCGAGGCGCTGTTCGAGGTGCGCAACGCGCTGGTCGTGCATGAGATCGCTTCGGTGATCTCGTTCCAGGCCTTCGGTGAGTCGTTTGCCGGGCAGGTTCTGCACGCGTGCGAGGGCCGGTTCCTCGTCGAACTCCCTGACATGGAGGCTGACGTCGATCCGGTCGCGCTGCTGCACACCGCGGTCGAAGCGGCCGCCGCCCACCTAGACCATCCATTGGAACCGGCGGAAGGTCCCGCTTTCGCGCCGACCGGCCGGGTGGTGTTCGGCTACGTGATGCTGCCGCAGCTGACCGGGTCCCCGTCGTGGGACGCCGATGGCGACGCCCCGCTGGTGCTGTCGCTGGGCCGCGAGGACCTGCACATGCTGCGGATCGCCTACAGCTCTGGCGGCGGGTTCGACGGCCCCTACGAACCCGGCCCGTGGCGCTGGTATCTGGGGCACCGGGTGCCCCGTGACACGTGCATCTCCGAGACCAGGGTGATCGCACCTGCCCTCACCGGCGAGGTCGCAGCGGAAGTGGGCGTGCTCACCGCTGAAGTGCTCACCGGCGAGATGCCGCTTCCACGCTGAACACGGCCCGCGCAGAGGAACACGGCAACGCCGACTTGTGCCTCAACAATCGCCGACCTGTGCGGGACCCGCCGCGAAGTGCGCAATGACGCTGGCGCACGAGGGCTCACCGAGAACCTCGTCCGGCTCTCCGAGCTGCGACAACATCCCGGTCCCCAGGACGCTGCACTGGGATGCTCTGCATATGCGCATGTGCTCGACCATCACCAAGAGCGGAAAGCCGTGCCCGTTTGAGGCCCGACCATCAGGGTTGTGCCATGTCCATGATCCCGCCGTGCAGTGCGGCCAGCCCACCAAGAAGGGCCGACCCTGCAGTGTTGCCAGCGGCGGTGGCCCGTGCGTCTATCACCGGGACCAAGCAGCTCCCACGACGACACAACAACTCCGGGCGAAGGACGAACATCGGCGACCCGGGGCAGGCTGCGGTGACGTCGAGGTGCCGTCGGGCCAGCGGCGTCACACTGCGGCAGGTGTCGCGGTCTGGACCGGAAGCGACGAGGCGAAGATCCAGCGGAAGCTGGAGGAAGCGGTGGCTGCTTCCGGCTGCCAGGTCTGGGTTACCAATCAGGCCGCGACGAGGACCATACGCGCAGACCTGATCGTGGGAGCGACGGCCGATGATCTTTCCCGCTGGCGGCCGAGAACCTGTGCAGATCGCCTCTCGCGCCTATGGCCAGCCTGATTTTCCCGCCCGCTTCGGGATCGCACTGCTGTCGAAGATCACTGAGCTTCGAGCTGGTCCCCGGGGAGGTCACACCATCCACGCCACGAACTCAGAGGAAGGCTGGGGGTGGACCAGCACACCCATCTAACGAGGAGCCCGTGGCCGCACGGTCGAAGAGATCTTCGTCCACCCAGACCTACGGGCCCGTCGCGGGGCTTGAGCGACAACCACTCGGCCGGTGGCGTTAGGGAGCGGGCGTGGCCGGAGTTACCGCCATTCACCGCGGCGATGCGGGTGGGTTCGTCAGCGACTGCGGTGTCGGCGGCCCGGTCTGGCGCGATGCGGTCAGTGCCGGTTCGGTAGCTCTGGGTTGGTTACTTGCGGGTCGGTCCTACTTTGCGGCGTATGCCGATGGACTTCCTGACCGACGAAGAGGCGACGGCGTACGGCCGGTACACGGGTGCGCCGTCGCGTGCGGATCTGGAGTGGGTGTTCTTCCTCGATGACGATGATCGGTCGCTCGTTGATCGGCACCGTGGTGAACATATGAGGCTCGGCTTCAGCCTCCAACTCGTGACCGTGCGTTGGGTCGGGGCGTTTCTGGAGGATCCGCTGGATGTCCCCGGGGTGGTGTTGGATTTCGCCCAGGAGTGCCCGACTGCGAGAGGTGCGTTCCGAGCGGATACTCAACCCACATCAGTTCCCGGACCATTCCGGGCAGGTCATCAGAGGCCACAGGGCAATCGTAGAGATCGCCACCGACGCCGCGACGGCAAATCGGCAGATACCCCGCTAGTCGCCCACTCGGACCGACTCTGCCGCCCCCGGATCAGCCGTGACCGGCTTCTAGGAGGCTGCTTGGCGTGCGTTGGCCAGGTAGCGTCGCTGGTTGTCCAGCGAGGCACGGAGCCTGATGCTATGGCTCTTGATTGCTTTTCGCTGTAGGTCCACCTCAACGCGCCACCAGATCGGTGTATGCGACGTCCGCCGTTTGCAGTCGACATCGGCTCGGGCCACGGCGATCTCAGCGGGGGTTGCCTGTTGGGTAGCCCATCGTTGGTCGTCGCCGGCGGCCATCGGGTTGGTGTAGCCGAACCCGCCGCGGCGCATGCAGGCAGACCAGGAGCGGTCCACCTGGGTGACTTCGGCCGTGCGCTTGGAGCGGTTGTAGAGATCGGCCCCCAACTCCTCGATCCAGCTCCACTCCGGTTCCTTCGGCACGCCCTTGCGCAACACACGTTCGGCCTGGTCGAAACAGCCTGACCGGCCGTCCTGGCCGAAGGCGGCGGTTCGCTGGGCGCTGCTTAGATTCTGCTCTCGTGCGTCGCTTTGGGCGGCACGTGCGTCGGATTCGGGATCGGGTGTCGGGTGGTAGCCGTACTTGGCGGCAACCTCTGGTTCCGCCAGGCCGTAGCGCCGTCGGTTCGGCCACGATTCGCCGCCTGTGCGTACCAGCTGGGGCCAGTGGAGTCCTTGGCGGGACATGCAGGCCTGTACCAGCTTGTCGGTGGCAGTCGCGACCAGGGTGGTCTCGGCCGCCGTCAGGCTGTACACATCCAATGGCAGCACCAGGCCGCGGACCTCAGCGCCGGCGGCCGGCGCCTGGTCGGCCTGCCTCCGCTCAGCCGGACGCTCGTTCGCGCAACTGGCGGAAGAGACACTCAGCACGAGCAGGGCGCCGACCGTCGCCCAGGTCTTGGAACGCATTTTCCATCCTCTGCTCCACACTGCAGGATGCTCTGAGCTCGCGAGCTCAGAGCACCCTGATCCAGGTTCAGCAGCTTCGGTAGATCGAGCTCGTCCCGGTCCCGACGACGTTATTGGCGAGGTTGGCGTCCCACTGCCGTGGCCTGATGGTGGTCTTGAAGCCGTAGCCGAAGGGAGCCCGGTAGAGCTTCCACGTGCACCGGCTGGTGTTCTTCACTGAACGGATGTTGTTGTCGACCTTGTGGCGGTTGTTGAACTTGTTGTTGTTCAGGTTGTTGTCGCGGCCGCAGAACTCCTTCCAGCCTCCCCGGTAGTAGGTGAGCTCGTAGGTGTGAATGCCCCTGGCGCACGAGACCTTGGCAGGCCCCTCGGCGGGCGTGGTGGCCGCAGTTGCCGTTCCGCCGGTCATGGTGAGACCGGCGAGGGCGGCTGCCGAGACGGTTCCGGTGATGAGTTTCCTCATGTGAGGATCTCCCGTTCTGGTTGATCGGTTACGCCCATGAGTCCACTGCCGGGTTGTCATGGCGACGTCCGGGAACTGTCTCGATGTTGTGACACCAACGCCGCCCAAGCCGCGGCCGCGATCACGTAGCAAGGTCTGCGGCGCCATCGACCTGGCAGGCGAGCGCAACTGCCGTCATGACGGCAGGTCGTCACCGGCGGCCCGCATCGCATCGGGGGATCCGCGGCTCGGTGTCAGCGGCGGTCGTTAACGTGACTGGCCGTTCGGTTGCTGCTCAAGGGCCGTGAACTCCCAGAGTTCATGCGAACTGAAGGTTCTTCAGGCTGAACCCAAGGGTCTTCAGGCTTCATGGTTGGTTTCGGCCCTTGGGTTCGTCGCGACTGGTGGGGTCTTGTTCCTCGGCCGTGCTGGCGAGGAGGGCGCGGGCGTTCTCGGCGTAGCGGATGGCGGTCTTGGGGTCAAGGTCGAAGACGGCGGCCAGGTGGAGGGGGTCGGGGCCGTGGGCGAGGGCTTCTTCGAGTTGCCGGTCGACTCGAAGCCGTTCGAGCGTGGCGGGTTGGCCGCGGAGCTTCTTCTTGGCGAAGTCGATGGTGCTGACCGGTCCGGTGCCGTGGGCGCTCATCTGGTTGATCAGCAGGTGGGGGTTGGCGGTGTTGGGCCAGCGGGTTCGGCGGTGGTCGAGCCATTCGAGAAGGACCTGGTGGGTGAACTCGTCGATGGGCCGGGTGCGGCCGCTGATGGTGAGCCTGCGGTTGCCGAGGTCGACGTCATCCAGGAGCAGGGCGCGGATGGCGCCGGTCCGGGCGGCGTGAACGGCGGCGAGCATGACCACGAGCCGCGCGGCCGGGGTGGTGGCGGCTGCGGTCGCCTGGTCGACGTCGTCCTGGTCGAGACGCTGGGCGAGCCCGTAGGGGTGCTGGCCAACGCGGATTCCGCGGGTGGGGTTGTGGAAGATCGTGCCGGTCTTCTTTGCGTGGGAGAACAGGGAGCGGAGCGCGACCAGCAGGTTCGAGCGGCGTGAGCCGGTCAGCTCGTCCAAGGCGGTCACGATGTCGTCGCGGGTGACTTCGCGTAGGTGGTCGTAGCGCTCAGACCAGGCCAGCAGGGCCGGGCGTGCGTGACCCATGTGGTTCCAGACCGTTGCCGGATCGCGTGGCCTGGTGCGCGGGCCGCCGTCGCGCAGGGTGCGCAGCCATGCCTGGGTGGTTCGCGGATCCCGGCCGCCAGGCCGTCGAGCATGCGCTCCAGCCAGTTCTCGAACGAGGACGACCGGTCGTCGTGGAAGATCCCCATCGCGGTCAGGACCTCGGCGACCCGCTCGACGCTGATGTCCAAGGCCCGCATCGCCGGGAACAGCTCGGAGTAGCGGACGATGTCGCCGGCAGCGTGCGAGGACAACACAATGATCAGCGCGCGGTGGACTCCGTAACGATTGCCCCGTCGCCAGCCGTGGGCCTCGCCGATCTGGTGAGCGAGGTGAATGCTCCAGGCCAGCCAGGGATTGTCGAGATCGGCGTCGTTGGCCTCGTTGAAGCGGGTGAAGTCGCGCGGAGCGTCGAAGAGCTTCGGCTGGAGCCACTGGACTACCGGTTGCCGCACTGAAGGCGGCGGGTGCAGCCGTGGCCGGCCGCGCTGCTCGTGGCTGCGTCTGGGAGCAGTGAACGAGCCGCGCTGGCTGTGCATGCCGGCGAAGGACAGTTGGTGGAAGGCTCCGACCTGGTCGAGGAAGTTGGCGGCCCTGACCTTCTGCCGAGTATCGCCGCCCGCCCTGGCATTGGTGGCCTCGGCCCGTGCCTGGTTCCAGCACAACCGGCAGTAGTCCTTGCGGAGCGACTCCTGTCGGCCGCAGGCAGCGCAGGAACCGTCCTGGTGACGATGCTTGTTATGCCGCCAGGTCATGCAAGCGGCGCAGCGACGCCCGTTCAACAGCCCCCAGGCCATGCAGTCGATGCAGCTGGCGGGCTTCTTGGCTCGCGCCATCAGGTCGGCGGAAGTGAACGTCCGTCCTTGCGTTTGGGAACCACGGGCGGCCCGCCCGAGACGGCGGTCGCGGCCTGCTCGCCTTGGGCGTCGTCGACGCGCTTGACCTTCTCGGGTTCGGCGATGAGGAGTTCCTCGACTCCGCAGCCCAGGACGGCGCAGATGATGTTGAGGTCGTCGAGCTTGATGCTGGCGGGCTCGCCCGACCAGAGCCCCGACATCTTCCCGGCGCTGATGACCAGGCCGTGCTCGGCGAGCATCCGCTGGAGCTCGCTGGCGTTCCAGATGCCGCGGTTGGCCGCCGCCAGCCGCAGGTTCCACTTCATCGCCGTAGTCCTTCCAACCGGGTGGCGGCGCGCTGCTGGCCGGCGAGCCAGGCGTCTTCGACGTGGGTGCCGGTGACGTGCACGTATCTCATGGTCGTGGCGATCCAGGCGTGGCCCAGGAGTTCCTGGATCGCGATCAGGTCCATGCCGGAGACGTAGAGCTGCGAAGCGCAAAAGTGCCGCAGGACATGGGGAGTGATCACGTCGGGCCAGTCCGGCAGGTGCTCGGTGGCCGCCTGGGCGAGCGCGACCCGGACCGCCTCGTCACCGATCCGGGCACTGGTGCCGTCGGCGTTCTTCCGCTCAGACAGCAGCAGCGGAACGCCCGGCCGGGTGTGGTCGTCGCCGAACTGGCCCCACACGTCCTCGACGAACCAGCGCAGTGTCCCGCCCGCGTTGTTGATCAGCGGGACCATCCGCTCGCGTGGCCCAGAGCCGCGGGCGCCCTTGCCCTTGCGGACGTGGAGTTTGCCGAACCGGCCCAGATCCCACTTGATGTCGGGCAGGTCGAGCTGGCGGGCCTCGTTCACCCGCAGGCCAACGTCGGCCATCAACCGGCAGGCCGTGTAGTTCCGGGCGGTCGGCGCGAACTTCCGGCAGCTCGACAGTTCCTCCCGCCAACCGGTGAACAACCGGGTGACCTGCTCGGCCGATGGCGGGATCCGCAGCTTGGCCTGCTGATGGCCGCGCGGCCGGTTCATCTCGTCGATCGGGCACTCAACGACCCGGCCGGTCATCTGGTGGATCTCGGCCTTGTGCCGCAGCTCCAGGAACAGGAAGAACGTCCTGATCGCCTGAGAACGCGCGAGCCGCGTGCCTTTCGCCGCGGTCCGCAGCACCTTCCCGAAGTAGGCGTCGGCGTCGCCGGGCTCCATCTCCCACAACGGCCGCCCGAACCAGGCCCGTACCTGCTCCAGATGGATCACATCCGCAGCGATCGTCCCGTCCGCAAGTCCCGCCGCCGCCCGCGCCAGGACGAACCCGGCCAGCACATCGGTCTCCAGGGCTTCCAGATCCTCCGGCGTGGCCGGAGCCCGCGCGACCCGAAGATCCCTCACCACCGCCAGCACCAACTCCGGCCTCCTCGCCTTCACCACTGCCGCAAGACGAACACCAGCAACGATGAACCTTCAGAATCACCGAAGTTCCTTCAGATACCCGAACTGGCATAGATCCGAGGAAGAAGCCCAGGTCCAGGGGCTACAGGCGCACGCGGGGACTCAGTGAACTCTGGGGTTGTTGCTTACGCCGACTGACGATCGTCTGTGACGCTCCGGCGGTCCGTTCGTCCCGGCACGCGGGGTGGGGTGTGGTACGCGCCCCAGTCCGACGGGGTCAGCGGCGGCGCCGCTGCTCCAGCTCCACCAGGTCGCCGAACAGCCGGTTGTATTTCTCGGCGTCATGCACTGGGTTCAGGTCGGCGAGCCTGGCCTTCAGGTCGGCGATCTGCTCGTCGAGCTGAGCCTGCGCGGCGACCCGGTCCCGCTGATCGGGATGCGCTTTTGCGGCGGTGCCGTGGCCGTCGTGGAGGTCGGCGGTGACGTACAGCATGGCGGCCCGGCCGATCGCGGCCGACATCCACGCGCGCAGCACGTCATCGTCGACACCGGCGGCGCGCGCTTGGATGCAGGCGCTGCGCAGTTCGTCCCACACGCCCCGGTACAGCTCGGCTGCGGCGACCAGCCGGTGCCAGGCGGCGGCCTGGTCAAGGCGGACGCCGTCGGCGTCGCGCAGCGGCGTCGGCGCTCCGGGAGGCGGGAGCGGCGTCGCTGACAGGGTGGGGGTCTGGCCGCGGTTGAGCTGGTCGAGGGCCTGGGCGGCGATCTGCCGGACCTGCTCGCGGTGGGGCTGCGGCAGGCGCGCCAAGACGGCAGCCAAGCCGTCGTCGACCAGACCGGGCACCCCCAGCTGAGCAGGCTCGTCTGCGGGGATCTTCGAGAGCATCAGGCCTGGGCCGTGCACCTCGTCATCGGTGTGGACGGCCAGCACGATGCCGTCCTCGCCGAACAGGTCCCTGCTCACGCGTTCGACCAGCGCCCGCTCGGCCTCACACAGCGGATCGGACTCCCAACCCTGGGGGAGCAGTCCGTCCAGAATGGTGCACGGATACCGCTTGTCCAGGTCAAGCAGCAGCAACCGCTCTCTGATCCGCCGTTGCAACGCCGCGTCATCGTCGTCGGCGAACGCCAGCGCGGTCTTCACCATGCTTCTCCCGTTCGAACCAGCCCCATCGGAAACGTCCCCACGGTAGCGGGGTCTCGCCACCGCCCTTTGCCAACGTGGTGGCGGGCCCTTCGCGGTCGATGTCAAGCACGGGTTTTGCTGTGGGTCTGGCGGATGAGTCGTCAGACCGCGATGAACACTTGATCCAACTCCAGGACCTCCCCCCAGCGCTGTCGTGCGGTGCTCATCCAAGCGGCGTACTGGTTGGCTCGTTCCTCCACGACCGACAACGTCTCGGCGCAGCCGACTCCGTCGGGATGAAGCTGCGCGTGCAGATCTTGGATCGGTCTCTGCTCGTTGTGATAGGTCCGTCTGTCCAGAAGCCCGCCGAGTTGGAGATCCTGGATGCAGAGTTTGCCCTCCAACTCCCGGCCGAGGGCGGGGAGAGTGAAGGTCAGCCAGCGATGGCTCAAGCTGTACTTGCGTTCCTGGTACCACAGCGAGGAGGGGGACACATCGACCTCGGGCAGCCCGCCGGCCGCCACGCACAGCGCCGCGTCATCATCGAACCCGAACACCGGGGCTTCGTCGACGTCGTCGATCGGCTGGTTGATCCGGGCGCGCCTGAGCTCGCTGCCCTTCTGCCAGACCACGTGCTCGTGCGCACGTGAGCTTTCCCCGCATCTGTCGGGGTGATAGTTCACCCGACACCAGGGCGTGCCCTGAAGTTCCCAGGTTAGCCCGTCGTACAGCGGTTCCTCATAGAGCTGGCGGAAGACCGCCATGGTGACCTGTTTCCCGCTGACGGTCAGGGTCTTGATCTCTACCGAAGCAGTAGTGACCTGCGCAGTCTGCGGAGTGAGCGGTCGGCGAGGGGGCACGGCTGGTCTCGTTCCTGTGCTGGGGCAAGCGGCTCTAGATGATCGCGAGCCAGCCCATCGGTTCACGCGGGTCGATTGGAGGGCGCACCACGATGGCGCCGTCGGCGTCGAGGATTGGCAGTCCGGTCGGGTTGTCGCGCAGTTCTGCAGCTCGGAGTTCTGTGGCGGGGTGGCTGGTGGATTGGTCGGGGCGGCTCATCGTGGGGCCCGGGTCGGCGACGCAGGCGGTTGTCATGTGTCGTCGGCGGCCGCGGCAAGGTGCTCGTCTTGGCAGTCGGCGCAGCGCCCGGCCCAGCCGTGGGTGCGGCTGGCGGCCGACTCGACGCGCGTCATCTGCTCGCCGCATTCGCCGCAGGCTCGGCGCCACAGGCTCCGCGGCGGAGGGATGGGGCGTTGCCCCGCCGGTGGCCACGCCTGCACCATCACCTCGTCGTCGGGGAAGGGCTCGACCCGGTATCCGGCGCTGGTCAACACGGCGGTGTAGCGGGCTGTGGCGGTGGTGTCCGTGACTCCGGCTGGGGCGACCAGGAAAGGCTCCTCGTTGTTGACCGAGAAGCCGCCCAGGGCGGGGAACTCGGGACAGCCGGCGGCACGCAGGAGGATGCGGATCTGTTCGGCGGCCCAGTTCTGTTCGTCCCACAGCGGCCTGGCATCGGCGGCGTAGCCGTACTCGGGACCATCCTCGCTCATGAACCTCGTCTCCTCTTCGGTGTCGATGCCGGGGTCATCGGTGGCTACGCCGTGCTCCGCGCCCCCAAACTCGACAGCCTGTGAGACCTCGAATCAAGCGTCAGCCCGATCGAGGCCGCGGCGTGGCTACGCTTGCACCTGAGAGTTGGGCTTGGGCACGATCTCCCCACCGCCATGCACAGGCTCGATCCGCCACTCTGGCGGTAGTACATGATCAAGCCGGGCGGCATCGGCCACCTTGGCACCGGCCATCGTGGGTTCGGCCTCGAAAACGGCCTCATCGAACCTGGCCGTGCGGGAGAAGGTCACCTGGCTGAAGTTAGCGTCCCTGGAGAAGGTGGCCTGGTAGAACCAGGCCTCCCCGGAGAAGGTCACCCCGCTGAAGTCGGCGGTGTCGGAGAAGGTCGCCTCGTAGAAAAAGGCGTCCCCGGAGGAGGTGATTCTCCCCCCATCGACCCCCTCGATGACGTACGTGAAAGAGGCTGGCTTATCGGCCCCGACGTTCCTGGAGAAGGTCACCCCGCTGAAGCCGGCGTTTCCAGAGAAGGTCGCCCGATCGAACCCAGCGCCCTCAGAAAAGGTCGCCCTCTGGAAGTCGGCGTTCCTCGCGAAGGTCGTCCCGCCGAACGCGGCGCCCTTGGCGAAGGTCGCCAGGGTGAACTGGGCGGGCCCGGGGAAGGGTAGGAAGGTCGCTCTCGTGAAATCGGCGTCCCCCGAGAAGGTCACCAGGGTGAAGGAGGCGCCCTCGGCGAAGGTCGCGCCGCTGAAGTCGGCGGTGTTGAGGGTGCAATTGCTGAGGGTGAAGTTAATGAGGGTGGCGCCGGTCAGGTCGAGAGAGAGGCCGGTCCAGGGGACGACGGCGGCGGGTTGCAGGTGAGCATGCAGGATGCGCTGGGCGGTAAGGCGGACCTGGCGTTCTTCGTGCGGGTCGGCTGCGAGCGGCGGCTCGGGAGCAGCAACGGATCGTGTGCGGGCGGCGTGGTAGCGGCGGACCGCCGTGCGTTGGTGGGCCTCCTGATTGGGGAGGCTGAGGGGCGGTGTGTAAGGCATGCGCAGGTAGGAGCAGATGATGTTGACGATGGTCTGCCGATGGGCAGCGTTGGTGTTGGCCAGGCGTTCCAGGGTGTAGAGGGCGGTGAGGCGGACGGGGGCCTTGTCGGAGCCGAGTTGCTCAGCGGCAGCGTTGTACAACTCGGTGACCCGCCGTTCGGCGGTGTCGTATTCCTGGTGCGCCTGGCGGCGGAAGGCCAGCAGTAGCGCGATGGCGGCCCCTGCTCCGGCGCCTGCGGCCAAGCCGGTACGCACCGCCTCCACTCGCACCCGTGCCCGGTCGGTCCCGGGATGGGCGGCATCGGCGGTGCCCAGTAGCCATGCCGTCGTGATCCAGATGGTCCCCGCAGCGGCGGCCGCAGCGGCCAGCATCCAGGGCAGGGCCGCCAGCGGCTGCCCTGCTGGCGGCCGCCGAAGCACCGCCGCCGACCGCGCTCGGGCGCTCGTCCAGCGCCGCCGTGATCGCTCCAGCATCTGCCCACGTCCCTTCCCACGCCACACGGTCGGACCTGTTGGTGGGACGTGCAGGCGACCACGTGTGGTTCAGAAAGGGCGCGGTCCTGGCTGTTGGCAAGCGCGTTAGCCAGAAGCGGCGGAAGGTTGAGCGCACGCTCAAGGGGTGGGGTACGAAGGTGGCGCTAACCTCGTTGACAGTAGTGGGAGCGCAGGGCCCGCCAGCCAGCGCGGGTCGAGTTTGGCGAGCTCGGCTTCGACGTCGTTTGTTCGGGCGGACCAGGCGAGCCTTGGTGCCCGCGAGGAATACGAGCCTGGCGAATATGAGACTCCACCGGTCGCAACCTCGCGTCTCCATCTGATGCAAGATCGCCGGACGTGTGGGCGGCCGGTCCATCGACCAGATCCGCGATTCAACCCGACTCGTCGTTTTCCGCCTCGTCCTCGGTGCAGCAGCCGCCAGGGCAGGCCGACGACGGCAGGCGATGATCAACGCATCCGCAGAACTGGCACGCCCCCCGGTCATCGGCGTAGACCAGATGGCCGCAAGCGCAACGGCACGCCGCGTACGGGTCGCGGTCGGGTTCACAGCCGGGCACGTGCCGACGGTTAGAGACCACGGCCGCCGACGCTACCGGCCACCTCCGACCCCAATTCCGGAGTCGCCGGGCTTGTGGGTTCGACCCCGCTACGTCTCCTCGCCGAAGTCGTCGCGGTCTGCGACACGTCCACCTTGCTAGAGCGGAGCACCACCTTTGCTTCCGTCCCGGCGGCGAGCCCGTGGGACACCGACTACCAGGTGAACCAGTCGGTACTGATCGCCCGTCTGACGGCCACGGAAGCACAGGACTGGATGTGGCGCGCGTACACCACCACCCGCAACAGGTCCTCCTTCTACTTCGTCCTGCCGTACGCCGACCAGCCCGGCTATTGCCCTCCCGAGCCGGACGAGCTCGTCGCCGCGGTCGAGAAGCGCGCCCTGCGCCAGGAGCCGCCCGCCGGCGTTCTCACGGCGGTCAACGCCTACAGCGGCACCGGCCTCGGCCCCGCCGATCTCGCCTACTGGGCGCAGCAGCGAGCACGCGACGAGGAAGAGGCACGTGCGCGCTGGGAGGCCTCGCGACGGACAAGGACCGAACGCCTGCAACTGGGCCCGTACTTTCGTCGACCCGAGCACCGCACCGGACGAGTGCCCATGCTGCCGCCAGGCCCTCGACCCCATCACCTGGGAGATCGCCCGGCTCCGCGACACATGACTCATGTCCCGTACTTGCCTCACGACCCGATGGACACCGTGAGGCAAGTACGTCGAGCGTGCACTTGTCTCACATGCCTGACGCCTGAAAGGCACCCAAGATAACTGGCTCCGTCGATCTGGATCTGATGCAGGCGCGGGCTCATCTATCTGATGCTTGGTCAGTGGGTCTGATGCCGCCTAGGTCAGAGAGTCGAGTGGGCATCAGGTCGGCTGACCGGAGACATCGGGCCTTGAGGGCGAAGCCCGGCTGAGCGGGTCCCCAGGAATTAGGGGGTGCGTGGGGGGCAAGCCAATGATGACCACGCGCAAGGCGCGCTAGAGCCTGATGGGACGAGCGCTACACGCCTACCTTACCGACGGCGAGGCTCTAGAGATGGCCTTTGAACTGCGGCGATACGTAGCCAGCATGTTCTCGGCGGAAGATCAAGAGCGCTCGGGAAGATCGCTGTGGTGTGGCTTTCTCGGCCGTGTGCAGAGGTGGCAGGAGGGGCTCGATTGAACACGGCGGGCCGGTTGAGCGCTGCGGCCTGTTTTGGAAAGATGCTGGCTATGACTTCGAACCGACGAAAGGCCAATGGCGCGTAGACCGCCAGGCCAGGTGCGCGTGAACCTGCCGCGCAGGCTCCGCCCGGGACAGGGCAGGACGATTGTTTCTGGGGTCTCGGCGCGTGCGCAGAGCGAGATCGCCAAGTTCGAGGATGCATGTCTGTGGCCAGCAGCCATTGCCGATGCGGTGATGCGCTGGTCGGGCACCGTTCACGGCCCGGCTCGCAGCCTGACAGTTCCGGAATTTCGCGGTTGCGGGGTTGAGGCGTGCTGTCCCCCTGACACTCATCCACGAAAGCTGCTGGCGCAGGCCTTGCGCGGGCTGCCGCCCAGCGGGTCGCGGGAGCTCCGACGACTGGTTCAGCCGCTTGATGACCTCTACTGCTCCCGCACGATCGTGGACTCCTATGCGGATCCGTCCGACGCGTGGTGGCTGAGGAGATGCTGAGTCCCGGACAGGAGGATGCCTCGTAAGCGCCCCTGCGCCCTCCGGTTGGGGTCGGGATCGTGCCTGCGATGTGGCGCCCGCAGGGAGTACTGCGAACGTTATGACGCAGCGGTCTGCATCCAGTGCGACCAGTGGCTGGAGGCCGCATGCGGTGACCACGACTGCGGGTACTGCCGCAACCGGCCCGCGCGACCGAGTCTGGCTCGAGAGCAGGCTCCTGCCGAGCCCGTCTTGCGAAGGGCGGCTCGGATCGCCGCCAGAGGAGCCCGGCGATCAGGGTCGACGGGCCCGGCCACCTGGTGATCGGACCCGTCGACCTTGCCGCGTTACTTGCCGACCTCGGGCGTAGCTGGTCGGCGAGGACGAATGCCGATGCTTCGTCGCTGGCGGGTCAGGGGGCGGGGCCGCCGATCACGTGGCCTCCCAGTTCGGTGAGGATCAGGCCTAGAGCGGCGTTCAGGGCATCGTCTCCGCGATCGTGGACGTCGCGTAGGGGAGTGGGCGTGGTACCCGCCGAGACCGGCTCGCTCTGAGAGTCGGCGAGCTCGGTGGGGAGCGGATCCAGGCCGCGGGTCGGGTCAGTGGCGGCTTCCTCTGCGGGGGCTGCGTCGTTGGCCAGGGCCTCGGCGGTTTCGGCGGCAGTGGGCCAGTCTGCCGGGTCTCCCATGATGCCGAGGAAGGCGTGCCATTCGGCGCGGTGGCGGCGATACTCCTGGACGCGTTCAGTGAACCGGGTGTGCGCGTCGAGCTGGGTGGCGACCTGGTCCAGGGTCGCGGGGCCGCGTCGCCAGCCGCCCGGGCAGCGTTCGGCCAGGCCGTACGAGCCGAGAACCTTCAGGGCGTCGTCGACCGCCGTGGACGACAGCACCGCGCGTCGTTCCAGGTCCACCGGCCGGGCGGCGGCGGCCGCGAGTGCCTCGTACAGCAACGCGCAGACCGGTCCCAGTTCCAGGAACGCCGGATGCCCGGTTTCGATCCGGCCGGCCTGCCAGACGTACCGGGTGGCTTGGGCCCGGTAGGCGTCGGGAATCCGCAGCGCGTACACATCTGCGTCAGCTTCGACGCCCCGGCGGACCAGGTCGACCAGCGGATCGGGCTCCTCTCGCAGGTCGGCCAGCACTTGAGCCACGGTGCGCCACGATAGTCCCGACATCAGCGCCAGCGAGCGTACGCCGAAGGCGGTGGTGTTGGCTCCGGTGAGTCGGCAGGCCAGCCCGAGCGCTCTCAGCACCAGCCGTGCTGAGAGTGACCTTCGCCCCCAGGCTTTACAGCGTATAGGGTCGCGCTCAGCCAGCCACACCGCGGTGGTCCAGGTCTGCAGCTCCCCGTAAGCCTGCAATGAGCTCACGGGAGTATCAGCGACCAGGCGGGGGATTGGCCATCGCTCACGGTCACCAGAGCCGGACCCGGGGGGTGTGTAGCTAAAGCTGGTGTGCGAATTGCGGGCACTTTGGTGCGCCGCGCTCTGGCGGATGGCCTGGCTCCAGTCGTGCTGCATGACGGCGGCGCGTTGTGCGCAAGTGCGGGTGCCCAGCAGCCGGTCCAGGCCCGGCCAGGTGCCGCCGGGCTTCATCTGGGTCAGCACTTCGGCCAGCCGCCATCCGCCGGCAGCCAGCGACCGCAGCACCGCGAAGCGGGCTTCGGAGGGGGAGGCGTACGGCTTGTGGTCGGGTTGCAGGCGCGGGTCGTTCCATGCGCCGGTGACGGCCAGGTCGGCCAGCCGGGGCGGCAGCGGCCGCGGCCCTCGGCGTAGCGGCAGCCACGGCTGACCGTCGGTGTCGATGTGGCAGGGACCTGGTGCAGCGATCGACAGCGCGGGCTCGCGCACGGCGAGCTCGGCTGACAGCTCCCGCTGCAGCCGATCCCATACCTTCGGCCCACACGGCCGCCGCAGCACGTCGACCGCCTCACCGAGCGGCATCGTCAAGGCCATGTAGCCCAGCAGCGGGCCGGTGCGGGCGTAGCCGCCTTGGCGATCGGGACGCGGCTGACGCTTGTAGGGGCAGCCCGCCACACGGATCTGTCCTTTGGGGGAGCGCATCGGGCCCGCGTCGAAGGTGGTGTACCGCTCGGCCAGCGCCTCGGCCACCCGCCGCAGGTCCTCGAACGCGACCGCCTGGCGGAGCTTGAGGTAGACGTGTCGGCCTTGCGAGGGTGAGATGTCGTGAACGGCGCGGCCGCCGCATCTGGCGATGAGCGCGGCGAAGTCGGCGGCCTCGGCCGCCACCAGTGCGGCTGGATCCGCGGCGCCGGCCTGTTGGGCCTTGCCGATGTCGAAGTCGCCGGCGAGCAGCCGTCCGGTGCCGTCCGGTGCGTAAATCGAGATGGTCACCGGATCGCGCGGCAGATCGCCGCCCAGCCGCACCGTCAGCCGTCGCGCGGCCGGAAAGTTGTCGCCGCCGTCAGGGGAACGCCGCCCAAACGGCGTCGCAGCCAGCAACGGTGGCACCATCAGCCAGGTCTCGGCGGCATCGGCTGCTGAGTTGGAGCAGGCAAATGGGGCGGTTCGCTGGCTACGGGAGGGCGTCGGGAAATGCAGGTCGGCGGTGGCCTCGGCTACGGTCGGCGCCACGACGCAGGTCCTTCCGGATGCACGGCAGCTGCCGTCGAGATCCCGATTGGCCCGGCCTGGGCGTGCTTCAGCAGCTGCGTATGCCTGCTATCGCGGTGCGATCTTCTAGGCGTCTGCTGCCATCCGGCAGAAGTGTTGCTCGACTGCCCTGCACCGAGTGCGACGCATGCGAACCGGTATCCATGCGTCGCGTCCTGTGCGTCGCCGATGCGCACTGGTCTCATGCAGGCCGTCGGACGAGCGGGCTGCGGCTCATCGGTCCGCGTTTGCCGGTCGCTGTTGTCTGCCCCTCCGCCGTTAGGGAGAGGGTTTGCCGCGCGGACAACCGAGCTTGGCGATATAGCTAGCAGGAACTGGGCAACTACTTTGTGTGTTGGTGTTGAGGCGAGGTCAACTGGCTGGTGCGACTTCAGCGACGAATCATCACAAGACACGCCGGAAGAAGGCAGCGCTCGACCCGCCCCGCCGCGGGAAGCTATAGTGGCCTCACAACGCAATGGGGCTGGACCCACTCACTAGGCAACGTGAGCAGGTTTCAGTCCGAGGAGATGGGCCCGCCAGTCAAGAAGGTCTGGTACACCGAGGGATTGACTGGGGCCCAGAGGACGCGAGTTCTGTGCGGCCCCGGCAAAGCCCGGGGCCTCTCCTTTTAGCTCACCAGAGGCAACTCCTCCTGGTCCGTCGGGCCGAAGCGCTCAGCAAGTTTCTGCAGCTCCTGCTCGATGCGTTCGGCAGTCAGGGGTGGGTCGCCGGGGTCAGTCGGTACAAGGCTCGTTAGCAAATTGAGCATCTCGTCGACGGGCAACTCGTCGGAGATGCGGGCCTTCAGCGCAAAGATCTTCTTCGCGGTGTCGGGTGTGAACCGTGCCGTCGTGCGCCACGGCTGGTTACTTGCTGGATCGTAGGTAACCGGACGACCGCGACGTCGACGCCTCTGCGGGTGACCTGTCTGAGCCATGCAGGGATCTTGGCACGGACAGACGGCAATTGCATCAATTAACGCGGCGTGTCGCGCGGTCTTCCGCTGTAGCGGAAGGACATGGGGGGCCGAACCTCCTACTAGGCCATTCACGTGCACAAACACAGACATTGGGTGCGCTCCTTGGGGGAACGGGTCGCGCGCCCATCCCGGCGCCAGCTCCAGGGCGCAATCGGCTTGCTATGCGTAGCCGATGAGTGACTGCCCTCGTGAGAGGTGGTCAGACCTCTGCGTGTCTGGTGAAGGGCGATCATGCCGTGCTGACGAAAGAGACCAACCAACCGGTCTGAGGATGCGGCCTGGTCAGGACGACGAACGCGCTCGCATGGACGGCAGCGCCCTTCCAGCCGTCGCGGCCAGTGGGGGTGAGAGTTATGGTCCATTGCCGGCGTGCGGTGGTCGGCGTGTCGGGTTCGACGTCGCCTTCGGGGCGGGTGGGCTGGAGTTCAACCTTGCCGTAGGCGCGATGGGCTCGCCACTTTTCGGGGATGCTGCCAGTGGCGGCCTGCAGAGCGAGCTGTTGTGCATACTTTGGAGTGCACCAGCGGGCAGCGCGCCGGTAGGCGTCCAACTGGCTGTGGTCGGTTGTTGCGTCGACGGTCCACATGACGGTCACAGCAGCCGCGGAGACTGCGGTCGCGTCGTGTTCGTTGACCTTGGCTGGATTTGGCAAGACATCATTGGGGAGTAGTGGGATTCGGCTGGCCGGCGTAGGCGCAGGCGGAACGACCGGAGACGGTGCAGGTAGGTCTTCAGACGGCCGCGGCGGAGGTCTGGTCTCTGAATCTTGCCCGCATCCGGCGAGCATGATACTGGCTGCCAACACGACGGCTTGAGCACGCTGGGCACCGGGGCTTTGACGCCTCAGAGGGGTCATCGAGTTCGCATCGATGTAGCTTCGCATGGCTGAGTCCTTGCACTACCGGAGCACGGACAGGTGAACGTGGTCGTAGTGATTGGCGGTGATGCTTCCCCGGTCGCTCATCGTTCGCCAAGCGGTGTCGCCTCGACCAACGTTCCAGATCCGTTGCCGCCAGATGACATAGGAGACGCCGAGGCGGCGGCCGTGTTGGACGGCGTAGTTGGCGACCTGCTGACCGTGCCTTTGTGCGCTGGCGCTGGGCATCCGGCCGATGCGGGTTTCCATGAAGTCACAGGCACGGCCGAGGCCGTGATCTTGGGGGTCGCCGCTGTTACGGAAGCAGCCGATCGTGGGGAAGGGCCCGAACTTGCCGTCGATTTCCAGCAGCGCCTCTCTCATCGTCTTGGTCATCGGTGACCTGCCGGTGATGGGGGACCGTGCGCCGCTGAGTCCGTCGGGACGACCGGGCCCGCTACCCGGCAGGCAGTCGAGGCCGGTGTTGTTGTTACTGTCGGCCGAGAAGTCGCCCGCGGCGTAGCGCTTTGCCCAAGACAGCACGTCTTTGACATAGGCCCAGGACTGGTTGTAGGCGTACAGTGCCTGGCGGAGCTTGCTTGGTGCGCCGCTGGCGCGTAGGTAGTTGGCCGCGCCGGGGATGGCGTCCTCAGGGTTGTAGCGGTCCTTCTTGCGGTCGTTGTTGCCGTCGACACCGTAGGTGTTCCAGGTTTCGCGCAGGAATTGCATGGGGCCGCCCGCGCCGGCGTGGTTCTCGCCCTGGTGTACGCCGGGCAATGTCGAGCGGCCATGGTCAGATTCGATCTTGCCGACGCCGGCCAGCACGTTCCAGGGCACTGCGTATCGCCGGGCGGCCTGCTCGTACAGGCGAATGTAATTGCGCGGGATCGAGTTGCTCGCCTTGGCTCTGGGTGGCTGGGCGGGGCTACCGGTGTCGCAGGATGCTGCGGCGTCGCGGTCGAAGACCACCGCGCCTATGCCGATGGCGAGCACCAGGCTGCACGCAACCGCCAGCAGGAGCACGAGCAGTTGGGAGGCTTTCACTGCGGCGTTCTCCTTGCACCAGAGATTGCTTCCTGGGTGAGCGTGCGACGGAACACGGCGGGCCTGGGCCAGGCGACGATCCCGTGTGCCGTTGCCGCTCAGCCGAGGTGGCGGATTGAACGGGTCGGGAGGAAGCGGTGTTGCCTCAGGACTTGGTCGGCAGCTGGACATGGGGCTGCCACACCCGCTGGGGCGTGAGCGGGCCCAACACTTGCTGCATGCCAGCCCGTCTCAACGTGGGCCGTGAATCTGCCTCAGCGTCGACAGTCCAGACAGCGCCTGGTCAAGCAGCTGTAGCGCACCGGTGATGTCGGTTGGGGCAGAGGCCTGGGCGAGTTGCCAGTAGATCTCGCAGCCGGCTTGAGCTGCGTCGGCATCACCGGCGTCAATAAACCAGTCGAGGAAATCGGTGAGGGTGTGGGCGCGTGCGTCGATGGCCGACAGTGCTCCTAGCAGGGACCTCAGCGCGGACCGGTTACGGATGGCCCAGGTGTAGAACTGGGCGAGCGTCAGGAAGCGCTGTTCGGCGGGCGTCGGTGAGAGGCCCTGGAGGTCTTCGGCCAAGGCGATCCCGGCGTCGGTGCTGATCTCCTCTGCGCGACTCCACGCCTGGTTGTGCAGTGTCGCGGTGGCTAGCTCCCCGCGGCTCAAACGCGTGAGGTAGTCGGCCCAGGCGTGCGAGCCGGCGTTTGCGCGGCCGTCGGCGATGGCTGGGTCTTGTGCGATCGCGATACCCAGCGCCACTGCTTCCAGCACCCCGGCGTTTACCCACGATATCCAGCTGTCAGGCCTGCCCATATCGTGCACGCGGAAGAACCGGAGCAGGCCCTCGAGCGTCGTCCAGCGGTCAGAAGCGCCCAGCCGGCTCGCCAGGCCGGATCGGACGGCGCGCAGGAAGCGCAGACGGTCGTCCATGCTCCAGGTGTTGATTTCGGCGGCGGTGACTAGCGGGTTGAGGTAGTCGACGGAGGAATGCCGATCTAGCGGCGCCAGGAGACGTGCCGTTGGGTGTCCGGTGGGGGCCGGGGGGCCCGGGCGTGGACCGGCAGAGTGGACAGCTGAGCCTCCGCCTGCGCCAACTGCGGCGCCGGTTGCACTCGAGCGGACCGGGTGGTCAGCCACCGTTAGCCTGCTTGGCGCATTCGGCCGCGTCCTTGTTGGCCTTGTCGACGTCAGTGACCTTTTTGGGCGCGACGCCGAGGCCGCCGTTCTTGGGATCTTCAACGGTGTAGCCCCGGGCGCGCATGCATTGGGCGACCTTGCGCAGCTTTTCCAGTGACCGGTCTTGATCGGCGCTGGTGCCGCCGAGTCCGCCAGAGGGCGCACCGGGGACGGTGGCGGTCGGGGTGATGACGGCCGGGGCGCTAGAGCCTGCTCCACCCGCGCGGGGCGTTGTTGGTGTGTCGTCGGAGCCGCACGCGGTGACCAGCATTGCCAGCGCGGCAATGAGGACGGCAGGAGCGTTCGGAACCCTCATGTCTGGAGGTCCTTCCATGCGTTCAACGGATCGCGATGAATGCTAGGCCGTCACCTTGAGGTGACGCAACCGGTCGAGTACGCAGGCAGTCAGCTCGATGGCGGGGTTGACGGTCCCGTTCTATGCTTCTTACCATCACCTCAAGGTGACAATCTGTCGCCGTGACGGTGCAGGAACGGGGGGCTTTGCCAATGCCGACTCCACACATCCACCCCACCGCGTCGGTGCCAGAGCCGGTCGGGCTGTCTCCCGGCGCACAGGTGATGCCGCTGGCCGCCGATAAACACGGATCGGACTCCTTGCGGTGCATCACGGGGTTGCACGGCTGGAGGTGTGCGTCGGGGCCGACATCGCTGCTCGCCCAGCAGCCGCTGGCGCGCAATCATCGAGCTCTGCCCGCAGACGTAGCGCTGCCGAACCTGTCGGGCGGAACGCTGGCGGTGTGGGTCTACCCACCCGGCAGCGACGCCGATGCCGTTGATGGGAGTTCTGCTGCCCTGCCGTGGCCGGTCACGCGCCTGGCGTTCAGGCTCAGCGTCATCGCGGGCTGGGCCTGGCCGCCAAGGCCCGCGGGCTGGATGATAGATCCGGGAGTACCGTGTCCCGGGACTGCGGTATGACCACCCTGGGCCAGGCAACGACGCTGCTGAGTGCTGGTATCGGCGCCGGTGTTCTCAACACGGTCGTCGGCTCTGGGTCACTCTTGCCGCTGACCGCGATGCTCGGCCTGGGGTTTGGACCGGTGCCCGCCGCGATCGCCGTCAACGTCGGTCTCCTCCCCGGCGGGATAGCGGGCGCGGTCGGCTACCGCCGTTATCTGCCCCCCGATGGCCGGCTGCTGGTCACCCTGACAGCCGCCGCGCTGGTCGGCGCCATGCTGGGCGCGGGGGCGCTGCTGGTAGTTCCCGCCGACGCCGTGAGCGGCGCCGCCCCGGTGTGCGTGGTGGCCGCCAGCATCCTGGTGATGGTGCAGCCGGTCCTGCACCGCAGACCGGCCCGCGGCGCTGGGTGCGGCCACGCCGTTCCCTCACCTAGCGCCACAGGCGCCAGCCAGCCGCCAAGGCCAGCGGAACCGACGCTCGCGCAGCATTCGGTAGCGGTCACCGCAACGGCACTGCTCGCACCCCCAACGGTGGCCGCGCCGCCGCCGCCGCGGCGGCGGCGATGGCTGGTGCCCGCGGTCCTGGCCGCCAGCGCCTATGGCGGTTCCATAACCGCCGCACTGGGCATTGTCTACGCCGGCGCGCTGACGGCGGCGTTGGGATCGGCGGCCTCGCTGCACACCGTCAACGCCATCAAGATCACCTTGTGTGGGGTCGTCAGCGTGGCCGCCAGCATGGTCTTCGTCGTCACCGACGCGGTGCCCTGGACCCCAACGCTGCTCATCGGTGCCGGGACGCTGGTGGGCGGCTGGCTGGGGGCCATCGCGGGACAGCGCCTTCCTCCCAACGCCCTGCGCGGTCTGCTCGCCGCGACCGGCCTGGCTTCGGCCAGTTACTTCACCCTGTGACCACCCCGCCCCGGCATCACCAAGGCCACCACACCAACGCCGCCACACCCACCAAGGAGCGATCCCATGGCGCGACAGCGGCGCACCACACCCCATCCCGCAGTGCCCCGTACGACACCGCCTCCTAGAGCACCGCAACGTCTGGTCCGCGCCGTTGTGACGGCGGCCTGTTGCACCGCGCTGGCCGCCGTGATCGCGCCCGCGGCACCCGCCACAGCAGGGCGACAACTCACGCTCAGGCTGGACACGCACGCACTGCCGGTTCCGGCCAGCCCTCCGAGCGCAGCGACTGGCCCCGCAGCGGCCGCTGGGCCAGGCCAGTGCCGTGCTCGCCCGTGACCCGTCTGCCTTCGGTTGGAGCAGATCATGACTGTTGCCCGTGACGTATCGGCTGCCGCCTCCAAATCCCCGCTGCATCCGTGCGATCAGATCCGGCTGACCGCCATGGCCGAGTGGCTGAGCTACCACGGTCCGATGGAGGCGGCCTTGGAGCTGCTGCCGGGCAGGAACGCGACCCGGGCCGCGGCGGTCATCGCCGAGGCCTGCGACCTGGACCACGGCAGCGTGCTGATCGCCGCACCCGACGTCGACGCCGTCGCCGCCGAGCTGCCGTGCCAGGGCTATGAGGTCAGTGGGCCCACGCCCGCCCAGCCGGTCGCCGCCCGCCTCACGGCCCGCCACCAGGTGCAGGTGCAGGTGCAGGTGCTGAAGGTGCACCTGCCGTCCCATCCCGGGCGCTATGTGGAATTGCTGGTGGTCGACTCACGCACGTGCCCGGCCCGTGTCGTGCGGTCAGAGCGGGCGAGCAACCGGGAGACACATGTGGCGTTCCGAGTGGCCGCCCCCGACGATACGACGTTGTCGCGGTTGTGGAGCGCGCTGGCCAGTTGCGAGCTCGGCGCCGACGGCGGCGGCTGGTTCCCCGGTCACGGGCTGCGGGGCCGGACCGAGCTGTACTGGCGGGCCGCCGGGCAGACCGCGAACGGGTGGCCGCGGCGGGTGGCGATCGCTGTGGACAGCCGCCTGCAGCCCGCCCTGCGCAACCACCTGGACGCCAGCCGCACCATCGTGCACCACCTCGGCGCCCACCTGGCCGCACCGATGCTCATGCCGGTCCGCGCGGACGTCACCACCCACCACACCGGCTTGGTCGTCAGCAACGCCCTGGCCGACGATGCCCCGGCCGACGCGCCAGGCGATGCGCGTTCCCGCCGGCAGCTGAGGGCGTTGAGCGGCACCTGGGCCGCCCAGGTGCTGCAGGCCATGGCTCGGCTTGGCGTGCCCGACATGCTTCGGGGCGGACCGATGGCCACGGCCGAACTGGCCAGCAGCACCGGCGCCCACCCCGAACTGCTGTCTCGGCTGATGCTGCCGGTCTTGGCACACCCGTGGCTCGGCGTGCTGCACCCCGTCGGCGCCGACGTCTGGGCCCTCACCCAAACCGGCCACCGCCTGGCCGCTGCCGATCCCGAAGCCCTGCGGCAACACGCCACCGCCTACGGAGAGCTGTTTTGCGACACGCTCGCCCAACACCCGTTGGCCTTTTCCGACGACCACTTCCCGGCCGCAGAATTCGCCGGCGCCGACACGCACCACGACCCCGGCGACGCTCCCGGGCCCGGCGCCCTCTTCGAATCCGCCGCCACCGCGACCCCACCCAGCATGCGCGTACTGCCCGCAGTCGTCGACCTGACCGACGCCACCACCATCGTCGACATCGGCGGCGGCGGCGCACTGCTCGGACACCTGCTGGACGCCAACCCCCACCTCACCGCAACCCTGCTGGAGGACCCGGCCGTGCTGAAGTCCGCCAGGGAGCACCTTGAGCTACGCGGTTTCAGAGACGACCGGTGCCGCGTGGTCCCCGGAGACCCCGCCGAGCCCGGCGACATCCCCCGCCTAGCCCAGGTCTACCTGCTGTCACGGATCCTGCACGACTGGGACCCCGTCCGATCCACCCACATCCTGCGAGCCGTACGCGCGGCCGTCCCCGACGACGCCACCCTGCTGGTCCTGCAACGCCCCCTTCCGCCACCGCCGGACCCCGCCCCGGCCTGGACCGCACGGGCGGAATACCGGGACCTGCTCACCGCCACCGGGTGGCAGCCCGCGCACGAGCGGTCACTGCCCTGGGGCATCACCGTGCTGACCGCCCGCCCCGGCACCATCCCCGCCCGCCGCGACCTGTTCACCGACACCGGTTCACCAGTGACAGGACGCCGCGCCGCGCCGCGACAACCCACCTGAACCAGCACCACCGGGAGGGACCATGGCCCGCGCCACCCGCCACGCTCCTCAACCGACCACGCCCACTGTCGCCCCCCGCCGGCCCGCTCACCGCGCCGCCAGCCGCCGCCCCGCTCATCGCGCCGCCAGCCGCCGCCCCGCTCATCGCGCCGCCATCCGCCGTCAAGCCACCGTGCCGGGACGGGCCAACGGCGGCGGCGTCCCGGCCCGCACCGTGATTTCGAGGGCCCAGGCCAGCACCGTTCCCGCCATCGAACCCACCGCACCTGCACCCCCACCCCCCGTCCGCTCTCCTGGCGGCCCTCCCACGCAGGTCGGCACGCCGGTCAGGCCGTGTGCCCACGCCGGAACCCTCCAATGCTCAGCCGCCCATGGATGAAGCCACCTTCGCCCAGGTCAGCGAGCACCTGCGCGAGTGCAGCGACGGGGAGGCGCTGCTCGCCGACGGGTTTGACGACGCCCTGATCGGTACCTGTGCGGGCTGGTTCGGCAATGCCCGGCGCGTCGTCGCCCTCTACGACATCAACCGCTGCCTGCAGGTGCTGATGCGCGACGGCCTAGACGAAGAGGACGCCGAGGAGTGGCTCGAATACAACCTCACCGGCGCCTACGTCGGCCCCGGCACACCCGTCTTCGCCGTGATCATCCGCAGCCCGATCCTCACACCGCTCTACACCTGACAATCCACCCCAACCCCAGCCCCGGACACCCAGCCACGAGGTCCCACTCAGGGCGGCAGGAAACCCATCGACGGATCAGCCAAGGAGCAGCTCTCGTGCCGACCGCCCTCACCACCGCCCGCCGCACCGTCGTGGTGAGCGGTGATCCGCTCACCACGCGAGACGTGATCGCCGTGGCGAACGGCAACGCCCGAGTTCGCTTGACCGCCGCCGCCACCGAAACCATGGCCAAGGCCCGCGCCAGCGTCGAGGCGCTGCGCGACTCCCCGATCGCCACCTATGGCCTCAACACCGGCGTCGGCGCCCTGGCCGACCAGGTGATCTCGCCCGACCGGCTGCTGGCGCTGCAACGCTCGCTCCTGCGCTCCCATGCGGCTGGTGCCGGACCACGGGTGGAACGCGAGGTGGTGCGCGCCATGATGTTGCTGCGCACGCGGACGCTGGCGACCGGGGTGGCCGGGGTGCGGCCCGCCATCGCCCACGCGCTGATCGGGCTGCTCAACGCCGACCTGGTCCCGATCGTCCAGGAATACGGCTCCCTCGGCTGCTCGGGGGACCTGGCGCCGCTGGCCGCAGTCGCCCTCGCACTGACCGGTGAGGGCCGCCTGGTCGCCGCCGACGGCACCGAGTCGGATGCGGCGAGCGCGCTGCGGCGGGCCGGGCTGCAGCCGCTGGTCCTGGACGCAGGGGAAGGCCTGGCGCTGATCAACGGGACCGACGGCATGCTCGGCATGCTGGTGCTGGCCATCGACCGCCTCGCCCGCCTGCTGGATGTCGCCGACATCACCGCCGCGATGAGCGTCGAGGCGTTGCAGGGCACCGACCGGGTCTTCGCCGCCGAGCTGCAGGCGCTGCGCCCGCATCGCGGGCAGGCGCACTCGGCCGCCCGGATCTCGGCGCTGCTGCACGACTCGCCGATCCTGGCCGCTGCCCGCGGCCGCGGCGTGCAGGACGCCTACTCGCTGCGGTGCGCGCCCCAGGTGCACGGCGCGGCCGGCGACACCGTGGACCACGCCCGAGGCGTCGCGGCGCGGGAACTGGCGTCGGTCATCGACAACCCTGCCGTGCTGCCCGACGGCCGTCTGGAATCCAACGGCAACTTCCATGGCGCGCCCCTGGCCTACGTGCTGGACTTCCTGGCCATCGCGGCAGCCGACGTGGCCTCAATGTGCGAGCGCCGCACCGACCGGCTGCTGGACCCCGCCCGCTCGGCCGGGCTCCCTGCTTTCCTGGCGGCCGACAGCGGCGTCGACTCCGGGCTGATGATCGCCCACTACACCCAGGCCAGCGTGGTCGCCGACCTCAAACGCCTGGCCGCCCCGGCATCGGTCGACTCGATACCGACGTCGGCGATGCAGGAGGACCACGTCTCCATGGGCTGGGCCGCCGGCAGCAAGCTGCTGCGCGCCCTCGACGGTCTCACCACGGTGCTGGCCATCGAGCTGCTCACCGCCGCCCGCGCGCTGGATCTGCGTGCCCCGCTGCGTCCCAGCCCAGCGACCGGTGCGGTGGTCGCCGCGCTGCGCGAGCACGTGCCCGGTCCCGGGCCCGACCGCCACCTGGCGCCCGAGATCGCCGCCACCGCCCACCTCATCCGCGACGGTGCCCTGAGCGCCGCCGCGCACCAGGTCACCAACCCTTCGCCCTAGCCCTGCTGTCGTGTTCGCCACGAAAGGCCCCACCCATGCGCCCACCCCGCGCCATCGTCGCCGCCACCACGGGAGCCGGCTGCTCCACGCCCAGACACCCCGCCGCGCAGCCACCACCACGCAGGTCACCCACCCACGTGGTCCGGGCGCGCGGCGAGCACTGGCGCGCCCACTCCCACTGCCACCTGCCGATCTCGGTCGGCCAGGCCTACCACTCGGGAGCGAAGATGCTCGCCACCATCGACTGGATCAACCGCCACGCTGACGCACCCTTCACGCGATGCACGATCGTGCTGGCCGACACGCTCCAGCGCCACAACCTCACCGCCCTGGCGGCGCAAGACGCCTGGGACCAGGCGCACCGGGCCGGCAGCGCCTGGCTGGACCGCAACAACGCCGCTTTGGACGCCTGCACGGTCCCGCTGCGGGTGATCCGCTGGAGCGAGCTGCTGGCGCGGCCTGGCTACCAGGCGTTCCGCGACCGCCTCACCCAGCTCCAAACGCAGAACGCGGCGTTCGCCGCGGCGCTGGATCAGGCCGTGGCCAGCTGGCTCGCGCGCCAGGCAGCCAGCGACCCGGCCGCCGGTCAGCGATCCCGCGCTTACCTCATGGAGGAGCTGGCCTGCACCGCGGTACTGGCGTCAGACACTCCAGCCGCGTGCTGCTATCCAGGCAGCCTGGAGCACCTGGCGGCGCTGCGAAAGATCGCCTTCCCCGACTTCGTCCGCACTGTCGCCGGCACCCCGCAGCATCTCGCGGCGTTCGAAGAGACCCGCCTGCACCTGAGCCGGCGACGCAGGCCCTCGCCGGCTGTGCCGCTGGCCGTCCCGCACCGCCGGCGGTGAGGGACATGACCTCCACACCCGGTCCAGTGCCCACCATCGACCTCGCCTTGGCCGACCGGGCCGACAGCTGGGCGGCGACAGCCGACCGCATCGATGGCGCCTGCCGCACGGGGTTGTTCCTGCTCACCGGCCACCAGATTCCCACCGAGGCGACCCAGACCGTCTACCGGCACACACGCGCCCTGTTCGAGGCCGATCCGGCCGTCCGGCGGGCGACCAGCCGCTCAAGAAGCTTCCTGGGCTACCGAGGCGCCCCTGACGCCGGTTCCGCCGCCGACCACAAAGAAACCTTCACCATCGGCCGAGACCCGCACCCGGGCGAAACCGCCGGTGAATTCACCCCGCCCAATATGTGGCCGCCCCTACCGGAGTTCCAACAGACGCTGACAGCCCACTACACCCGCCTGCAGGCGGTCGCGATCCGGGTCGGTGACCTGCTGACAAAGGCGTTGGAGCTCCCGCCAGGATTCCTCACCGGACGGCCCGAGCGGCACATCAGCTGGCTCACCGCCATCAACTACCCCACTGGTGCGCACGAGACGGCAGCGCCCCGGACGCGGTTCGGGCCGCATCGCGACCGCGGCACCATCGCGCTGGTGTCGGCGACCGGCCCCGGCCTAGAGGTGCAAGCCGACGACGGCAGCTGGCGGCCGGTGCCGCTCACCGACGGCGCCCTGGTAGTCATCATCGGCAGCATGCTGGCCGGCTGGACCGGCCGCCGCTGGACCGCCCCCCGGCACCGGGTCGGCCCCGCAGCCCCCAGCGAGACCAGCCCGCGCCAATCGCTGGTCTTCTTCTTCAATCCCGATCCCGCGACCCGCTTGGAACCCCTCCCCGGCCCCGGGCGGCCCCACCCGCCGCCGCCCTTTGGACCGGCGCTGACCGTCGGGGACTACCTGCGAACCATGATCGACGGCTACCGCAACCCCGCACGCCCGTGAGCCGCGCCCACCTGGCTTCCTCCGAACCTGCCCGGAGCAGGCCACCGAGTCCGCACCCAGCACCTGCGAGCCAGGGAGCCCGCCATGCCCACGATGTCGACCCGCCACCCACCAGGTGAACTCGTCCACCCCGAACTGGTCTGCGGGAACCTCGCCGCCGCCTTCGCCTTCTACAGCGCCGTCCTGGACTGGGGCAGCACCCCCGGCCTGGTCGGTCCGCATCTGATCGCCACCAGCGACGGGATCGACTGCGCGGGCCTGGCCCACACCATCACCCGCCGCCACGACGTCCCGACCGGGTGGCTGCCCTATCTGGCGGCCGACGATGTGGACCACACGTGCCGCACCGCCGTCGACCACGGCGGCGCGGTCGTCCAGGCTCCCTCGGACGTCGGCGACGCGGGCCGCATCGCCTTCGTCGCCGACCCGCACGGCGCGGTGTTCGGGCTGTGGCAGGCCGGCCCCGTCCCAGGACGCCACCGCATCGCCGAACCGGGCACCCTGTGCCGCGCGGAACTCATCACGCCCGACCCCTACCGCACGGCGAGCTTTTATGCCGCCGTGCTCGGGCTGCGCTGGCACAGCTTCGCGCACCAGGGGTGGCCCGGAGTGCTGCAGACCAGCTCGCCGCATCTGGACCTCACCGTGGCCACGCAGACGGCCACACCGCCGCGCGACGTCGCACACTGGCTGATCTATTTCGGCGTCGGAGATCTCAACCGCGCCCTGCACACCGCGACCGAACACGGCGCTGCCCGGCCGCCCGACCCGCCGCGCGGTGATCCGCTCGCCGACGCGCGCACCGGCCGCACCACTCTGCTGTACGACCCATCGGGCGAACCCTTCGGACTGATGCAACCCCCGCCCCCTCAACCTGGCGATCACACCGCCCCAAGGAGAGACCATGTCCAGCGCTGACGGCAACCTCCCCGACAGCCCGCACCGCTCCACCACCACCGACACTGACGCGGCAGGAAGGCTCGACCCCGCAGTTCTGTCGGCAACCAATCGGCGACCGGCCCCTGCGCCCGCACCCAGCTTCGCCCAGAGCCCGCCGGGCCGGCCTCGCCGCCTCGTGGTGGGGATTACCGGCGCCACGGGCGCCATCCTGGGGATCCGGCTGCTCGAAGTGCTGGCCGCCCTCAACGTCGAAACCCACCTGGTGCTCAGTGCGGCCGCCGAGGACTGCATCTCCATCGAAACCGACTGGAACGTTGCCCAGGTGCGCGCTTTGGCCACCGCCCACTATCGCAACACCCAGCTGGCGGCCTCCATCTCCAGTGGATCCTTCCAAGTGGACGGGATGGTCATCGTGCCCCTCAGCATGGCAACCCTCGGCAAGGTCCGGCACGGCATCGGCGACAACCTCGTCTGCCGCGCAGCCGACGTAACACTCAAGGAAACGGGCCGCCCACTGGTGCTCGTGCCGCGGGAGACCCCCCTCAACGCCATCCACCTTCAAAACTTGGCGGCCCTCAGCGAATTGGGCGTCTGCGTGGTGCCGCCAATGCTCACCTTCTACAACAAGCCGACCGCACTCTCCCACCAGATCGACCACATCGTGGCCCGCGTCCTGGACCAATTCGGCCTCAACACCGCCCTGACCACCCGCTGGGGTCCCAGCCACACAGCAAAACGACCCACCAGCAGCACCACCCGACCTGCTGACGACATCACCGGCCAGGCGAGCACAACCGGCGCCGCAGCCACCCCGGAGAGTCGAGCATGACCCACCAGATCGAAGACTCATCTACCGGCCGCCGGCCGACCACCGGTGCGCCAGCGTCTTCACCCGGGCAACCGGCGGCCGACGACGCGTCGCAAGGCCACAACCTGACACCCGGCCCTGGACAGCACGGCGGCTACAGCGCGGCCACCGCCGACGCCTACCCACACACCGAGACGCTCCCCATCCGTCAGTACGCCGAGATCCCCACCCTGCTGAACGCACTGGGGAACCTGCAGGGCGCCTCGGTGCTCGATCTGGCGTGCGGCACCGGGATCCTGTCTCGGGTGCTGGCCGACCACGGCGCCACCGTCGTGGGAGTCGACGCCTCGCAAGACATGATCCACCAAGCGCGGGCCAGCACCGGAGCCACCGCCGGAGATCTGAAGTACCTGCTCCACGACATCGCCACGATGCCGCACCTGGGCACCTTCGATGCCATCACGGCTGGCTGGCTACTCAACCACGCCCCAACCCGTGACCACCTCAACGGCCTATGCCACCGGGTCGCCGAGCATCTCGGCCCCGGCCGCCGGTTCGTCGCCACCCTGCTCAACCCCCACTATGACCCCACCCGCCCCCTCGATGACCGCTACGGCGCCATCCCACACCTGCCGTCGACCCTCTCAGACGGCGACGCCTACACCGTCACCCTCCACCTGGACCACGCGCTCCACCTCACCAACTACTTCTGGAGTGACAGCACCTGCCGCCAGGCACTGCGCCACGCCGGGTTCGCTCACGTGAACGTGCGGCCCTGGAGGCCGAACGCCGACGGGATCCGCATCCTCGGGGAGCGATGGTGGGACCCCTGGATCAGCAATCCGGCGGCCGTCATCGTCACCGCGATAAAGAACCGATGAGCGCCCTGCCCGGTACGGCACTCGCTACGCGGACGCCGTACGCGGACACCCCTGCCGATCGCCGCATCATTGTCGCCGCGGACTCGTGCTGTCGGCTCCGAACTGACAGTCATCGGCTGGCACGCTCTGCCATCGCCAGAGGCATCGCTTTTGCCAGGAGAGAGCAGGCGAAGGCATGAGCGACACGTTCCAGCGACTCGATCTCCTGCTCGATGCCACCGATAGGCGAGGGCGGCTCCGCGCTGCACCCGGGGCAGACGCCCGCCCTCAGGCGCGCGGCCGCGGGCAGCTGCGGCCGGGACATCGCCGCTCCGCCGCGACACCACGACACCAGGAGGAACCCATCTCATGACGTCCACCAGCGAACCGATCGATGGACTGACCTTGATCGACGGGCTGACCTCGGAGGCCCTGCAAGCCGCCATGACCGAGGCGATCGCGGCAGCCCGGTCGGCCGCAGCACCCTTCGGCGCGGTGCTCCTGGACCTCACCGACGGCAGCATCGTGGCCCGGGCCGGCAACGCCGTCGAGAACGGCGACCCCACCGCCCACGCCGAAATGCGCGTCCTGCGGACAATGAACCGGCTCTCGACACCGGCCGCGCAGTACGCCCTGGCCTCCACAGCCGAGCCGTGCCCGATGTGCACCGCGGCGGCGGTCTTCGCCGGCGTCGGCGCGATCTACTACGGGACCTCGATCGCCACGCTCATCGCCCTGGGCTGGCCCCAACTCGACCTGCCCGCCCGCGAACTCACCTCCAACGTCGTCCCGGCCTCCTACGCCCCGGTCGTGGTCGGCGGCGTCCGCGAGGCCGAATGCGACACGCTGTACACCCACCGCGCCGACGCAGCACTGGCCCAACAACTGGCCCGCGCCCGCGACCCGCGACCACCCGGCCACCACGCCCTGACGCCCTACCTGGCCGTACCGGACGTGCACGAAGCGATCGCCTATTACCAGGCGGCCTTCGACGCCCGGGAGCTACTGCTCGTGCATGCCGCGGAGAACATCGTCTACCACGCCGAGATCGTGATCCCCTCGATTCGTGACACCGTCATCGCCCTGCACGAGGACCTGCCCGGAACGGCCCGCGCGCGGCCACCACAGACCATCGATGGCACCACGGTCACGTTGACGCTATGGGTGAACGACGTCGATGCGGCATTCTCCCGGGCGATCACCGCAGGAGGATGCGTGGATTCACCTCCCGAAAACACCTACTGGGGCACCCGGATGGCACGGTTCCGGTGCCCGGCTGGGCATGGCTGGACACTTGCTCACCAGCTTCTCGAGGTCTCCAGCGCTGACCAGAACCTCGGCGCGCAGGCCCATCTCGCTGCGCACCCGCTGACTAGCTTGGCTGGTAAAAGCGGGAGCCACATGCTGGTGAGCGGCTCTAGCTGACGTCGGTTCGCGTGCGGTCTTGGTGGTTCTGTCGCTGAGCACGAGAACGGGCACCAGATGTCGCCGACTGTCCTGTGTCATCGAAAGTTGAGTGGCGCATCATCAGCCGCCTGACGAGGCATGATGGGCTCCATGGAATCTGATCTCCCGACCGTGACCCTGCGGTTGTGGCGTGCCGATGCCATCGTCCTGTTCGACTGGCTGATGAGCACCGAGCTCGACTCGGTCCCCATCACCCACCCCGCGCAGAAGCAGGCACTGGCCGACTTGCTGTCCCGGTTGGAGTACGGCGTCGACGCTGATGTCGCCGGCTCGACAAGCGAGGAGATCGCCGCTGCGCAGAAGGAAGTGGCTCGGGACATGGGCTGGTAGGGACCCGAGGCCGCATCACTCAATCAATTTTCGATGGCACATGCTCAAGGTTCAGTGGCACAGGACACCGACCGCCGGCACCATCCTCCTCAGCAGCGAAGCGGTATCGGTGAGTTCGGGCACCAGTCGTGGTAGGCCGCCGGGCTCGTGTCCAGCTTGACGCCGGGTGGCCTGGCTGAGGTGGAGGTGATCCTGCGCCACGCCGTGCGGACGTGCTACCGCACCTGATCATCCCGCGCATCCTGTTTCCACACCACTCGGCCATCCCTCGCACCGCTCCGGAACAGTGGTCACCGATCGATGTGCTGCGCCATCGCCCGCGGCATTGCCTTGACCAGCGGAGAGCTGACGAAGGCGCGGGCCACACGTTCCAGCGACTCGATCTCCTGCGCGATGTCGCCGATGGGCGAGGGTGGTTCTGCGCTGGCCCTGGGGGAGATACCCGCCCGTCGACATACCAGGGCAGCGGAGATCAATGCGGCTTCGACCGCGGCGTCCAGGTCCTCGCCGGACAGCTCCATGACCGTCGCAGTTTCGAGCACGGTGCAGATAGCGGCGCAGCTGAGGTAGGGCTGTAGTTGTTGTTGCCCGTCCCGGATTTCCACGGCCCGGCGCAGTAGCAAGACACTGGGGCGGTGGCTGGGGTTGTCGAGATGGGTCTGGGGGAAGGCGTCGTGCAACGCGCGCCACAAGGGGCCGAGGCGGCGATAGGCAAGGGCTAGGCGGAGGGGCTCGGCTACCGGGCGCGTCCAGCGGGCGAGAGGTTCATGCCGCCATCGCAGGCTGATCCCGAAGGCAGCGCGACAGAAGAGTATGGGGCCAAGTGGTGGCGTGTATTTGAGAAGGCTCGCCGTCATGACGTGGGGGTGGAAGGCGGTTGGCTTCAGCGGGGACTCCTGCGGCCAAGGGGTTGTCTGTGAGGTCTATCCGGAGTGGCGGTTATGTGTGCGGACCATGGCCGTGCCCGTGAGCGCCACACTCGCTGCTGGACCAAGGTCGCGAAGAGTTCGGCCTCCCGCTCCTCCTGTGTGGCGTAGCTATTGCGCGTCAGCGTGGCGAGCCCGGTGACGTCAAGGTCGCTGTGGTGGTTTAGCGCGGCGTGGCCCATCTCGTGCAGCGCGATGGTCTGGTAGTGCCATGTGCTGACGCCGGGGACGGCGTTGACCCAGTCCGTGGTGAGAGTGCGGACCAGCATGCCGCAGGGGCCGCCGGGCTCGGCGGGCAGCGGCGGCCCTATCCGCAGTGGACGGCCGGTGATGCCGGAAATTTGCGCGGCGAATCGCTCCAGATCCCACGGCTGGGGGATGTCCAGGGCATTGACCACCGTGCGGCACTTGCGCCACACCGCCTGATCCTGCTGAAGGACGGTCCACTGGCTGCGTAGGCGATCTGCAGGGAGCCGCCATGCTGTGACGAGAGAGCGAGAGCGACGACACCGGCGGCGTGCAGTCTCACCCACGTGATTCTCCTTCCTGTCTCCCGGTGACGGCGGGTGACGTCAGTGCATTACGCGAGACCGAAAACCAGCGGCAAATCTCAACCACGACGTCCTGAAGTTGCGCAGCTCAGCGTCAAACCACTCGGTCATCGGCTCGGCGGGCCCTTCACAACGGGACTGACTGGCTACATCAGGTTAAGTTGCGGCGGTCCGCAAACACTGGCTCGACAGTTCCTCGCCGGTCGCCTATTGGTGTGCAGCGGGTCACCAATCGGTCTCCTCCAAGCTCAGCGCACCACTGCGTCGTCACACAGGTGGCCGGATGCGGCCAGCCGATACGTCGGCGGATGCCGCAGCGGTGCCCGTTTCGACGGTTCATCGCCGGTCAGCGGCATGGGTCGTGTCGGCCAGAAGGCGACGCCGATGTCGGTGTCTGTGCGACGGACGGTCAGCTCGGGAGGGTGGTGACTGGTTGGTGACCAGGTCATGACGGCCTCTGCCTACTGTGCTCGTCATGAACGACGTGCATCCCGCTGCGGCCGGTTATCCCTTCGTCTGTCCGCGTGGTCTCGGCCTGCACCCGGCTTACCAGATGCTTCGAGAGCAGGCTCCCGTCGCGCAGGTTCCGGCACTTGCAGGAGGGCGTCGAGCCTGGGTCGTGACCGGCTACCACAGCGCTCGTTTTGCGCTGCTGCACCAGGAACTGTTCTCCCGTCAGCTGGCCGCGGGACTACCCGGCTCTCCGCCGCTGCAAGACACGCTGCTGGGCATGGACGGAGATCGGCACACGCGAGTTCGGCAGGTCGCCTCGCGGGCCTTCACGCCGCGGCGGGTCGACCACCTCCGTCCCCGGATCCAGCAGACGGCCACCCATCTGCTGGAGGTGATACTGGTGCAGGGGCCGCCGGCGGATCTGGCCGAGTGGGTGCTGTGGCCGCTGCCGCTGGCGGTCATCGGTGACTTGCTTGGTGTTCCCACCGACGACCGTGCCCAGTTCCGGACGTGGGGTGACGCCTTTGTCTCCAGCAGCAGCTACGACGAGGACCAGGCCGCGCACGCCCACCAGGCCATGGGCGCCTACCTCGCCGGCCTGATCGACCAGCGCCGCCGCGCCCCTGCCGATGATCTGCTGTCGGCGCTGGTGCACGACGACACAAGCGATCTGACCGACGTCGAGCTGGTCAACCTGGTGATCGCCATCCTCGTCGGAGGATTTGAGACCACCGCCCACCTGTTGGGTACACAGGTGTACTACCTGCTGACCCATCCACAGCAGATGGCCTACCTACGCCAGGACCTGTCACGGCTGCCGGCGGCAGTGGAGGAGCTGCTCAGGACCATTCCGCTTGGCGTCGGGGACGGTCTGCCGCGAGTGGCCACCGCCGACGTGGAATTGGAGGGCAGTTTGATCCGCAAGGGCGACGTGGTGTTCATCAGCGCTCCGGCGGCCAACTTCGACGCTGACGCTTTCGTTGATGCCGACAGCGTCGACCTGAGCCGGCGCGACAACCTGCATCTGGGCTTTGGACACGGCCCGCACTACTGCCTGGGCGCTGGCCTGGCACGCGCCGAGTTCGAGGTGGTGTTGGCAACGCTCCTGGAACGCCTGCCCGGACTGCAGCTGGCCGTCGAGCCCGACGAGCTCACGTGGAACGACCGATCGCTGATCCGGGGGCTGTGCGCGCTGCCCGTCCGATGGTGAGCATCCAGCGGCGGACTACGGTTTGATCGCCATCGCGACGAGCCCCCGCATCGGTCCGATCGGGGCGCGACCCGTGCGCTCGGGCCGCCACTGATTGGCGTCGACCAGGCCCGGTTCCGACAGCGGCAGACCGACGAACATATCCATGATCGCCTCGGGTGACCAGAATCGAAGCGGCTTGCCTTGTGGGGTAGTCACGCGCTGCGCGTGGATCTGCTGCTGGACGACCTCCATCAGCCCCTCGGACGTGGCCACCGACAGCATCAGGCGGCTTTGGGAGGGCACCGCAGCGACCAGCGTCTCGATGGCCCCCCACGGGTCGTCCTCGCTGTCGACGTAGTTGAGGACCTCTCTGATCAAGATTCCTACCGGCCGGCTGAGGTCGAGAGTTGCCGCGGCCGCCTCGATGATCGCCTTGGGCTCCCAAATAGCGGCGTGGATGATGTCCACGTCCTCACCGCCGATCCCGTGCGCCTGCAGGTAGGCCGCCACAGCCGGATCGTCCGAGACATACAGCACGCGTGCCGCCGGCACGACGCGCCGCGCGACCTGGTGGATCGGGTCCCGGGTGGTCAGGCCGGTGCCGATCTCGATGAACTGATCGAGACCCGCCTTGGCGGCCACACGGACCGCGCGGCGGCAGAACTCGGCGGTCTCCAGCGGCAAGGCCTCTTGTTCAGCGGCGGCCGCGTGCACGATCGCGACCTTTGCGCGGTCAGGCGGCAGATTGACGTCGCCGCCCCACATGTAGTTCAGCATCCGCGCCAGCACCGCGTGATCGGAGCTATCGGCGAATGCCCGACGAACTCTCTCGTCGGAGGCACGCACCGGGGGAGCATGCCACTCCAGCACAGCCGGATCGTTGGCGTGAATCTGGTCGCGAAGGCGCTGCAGATTCGGGCCCGGCTCGGTGCCGGTCTCGGTGCGCACCACCACCTCGGCCTGGTCGTACTCCCGCAACGCCTCGGCTTTACGCCCCGACCGCGCCAAGGCGCGCATCCGCAGCCCCCGCAGATGCTCGTTCAGCGGATCCGCCGCGATCATCATCGGCGTTCTGGCGACGACATCGCGATGCCGGCCCAGGTCCAGCTGCGTTTCCAACATCGCCTCGACGATGGCTTGCCGCTCCTCGCGCAGCACGCCGACGTGGCCGGCTGCCTCGGCAGTAGTGGGCATGCAGGTCAAGGCCGAGTCGCTCCAGTGCCGCAGCACATGCTCATACAGCAGGACCGCCGTCTCCGGGTCGTCGCAGCGCGCCTTGTTGGCTGCGTCGACCAACGCCGGCAGAACCTGAAGATCAACGTAGTCTGTCCACTCGTCGAAGAAGAGGCCGTAGCAGTTGTTCGCACGCTTGAGCCGCGAGCCCATCACCCGCTTCACCTTGCTCATCAGGGCCTTGAGCGAGTTGTCCTGATCGATGTCGTCCCCGCCCCACAGCATCGCCTTCAGCCGCTCGCGGGGAATCCATCGCCAATCAGGTGTTGAATCCGACGGCCGCCGTCGGCGTGCCAGCTCACGCCGCCGCCGGACCGGATCCTCACCGACCACTACGAGCAGGCTCACCGCTTCCGCCACCTTCTGCTGCAGCGGCCTGACCATTCCGTCGTCGCCGCGCACCTCGACCACCTTGTCGAGTACCCGGACCTGCATCAGCGTCCTTTCCAGGATCGACCCGGTGGCCGCACCTAGCGTCTGACTCGCCCGCGCGTACCGGCGGTCATAGCGATCGTCATTGCGGGACGACCGTAGATCGACCTCGCTCATCAACCGCTCATCAAAACGGGTGATCCCCGGCCGCGCCTGGACCAACGCCGTCTATGTCCGGATTCGGCCAGCGCCTTCGAGCCTGCCGTGGAAACGTCTAGGACTACCGTGCAAGATCAAAATGAGTCGTGGGTGCGCAACGGAGGACTGATGGAGCTGCGGATTCTCGGCCACCAGCTGGCCGTCACCGACGATTCGGGGACACCGACGAAGATCTCCCGTTACCAGGTCCGCGGGCTGCTGTGCATCCTGGCTGTCGAGGCCGCTACCACCAAGACCGGCGCCGCCGGGGCCGGTAGCACGGTCTCGACGTCATCGCTGGTTGAGCGGCTCTGGGAGCCGACCGGAACCATTGACCCGGTCCAGAGCCTTCAGCAGGCCGTGCACAACGCGCGCCGGTGTGTGCCCAGGGACCGGCTGGTGACCGAGCCCGGTGGGTACCGGCTGCGCCTGGACGATGCCGATTATCTGGATCTGCGGGAATTCCGCGACCTGACCGACAAGGCGCGGACCATCCGCGACCATGATCCGGTGCAGGCGGTTTCGCTGCATCAGCAGGCATTGGCTCTGTGGGGCAGGCCTCCTCTGGGGGATCTGCCGCAGACCACCGGAATGGCGCCGATCCGGCAGCAGCTGATCGGCGAGCAATTCGACGCCCGCGAGGAGCTGGCCGAGGCGCTGCTGGAGCTCATTCGGCACCCAGCAGTGGTCGACGCGGCCACTCACTGGCTCGCCGAAGATCCGCTCAACGAGCACCTGCGCGGGCTGGTCATGCTCGCGCTCGCCCGCGCGGGCCGCAAAGGCGAAGCCCTACGCCTCTACCAGGACGCCGTCACCCTGCTAGCAACTACGCCGTCGACCGGCAGGCGGCCGCGCAGATGCTCCGGGCGTTCCCAGGAGCTCCCGCGCTCGCCCAGCAGAACCGCGCGTTCGTGATCCGCGCGGCCAGGTACCTCGCCCGAGAGGCCGGCATCCGGGAGAGGCCGGCATCCGGCAGTTCATCGACATCGGCACCGGCCTGCCCACCATGCAGAACGTGCACCAGATCGCCCGCGAGGCCACGCCCGATGCCCGGGTGCTGTATGTGGACTACGACCCGATCGTCTGCGTGCACGGCCGAGCCCTGCTGGCCACCGACGCAGGCGTCAAATTCCTCGAAGCTGACATACGCCAGCCCGACAAACTCATCGAGCAGCCGCGCGCGAGCTCATCGACTTCAGCGAGCCGGTGGCCATCTTGGCCGCCGCCGTCGTGCACTTCGTCACCGACGACCAGAACCCGCACGCCATCATCGAGACCTACAAGCGAGCCCTCCCGCCAGGCGGCTTTCTGGCGCTGTCGCACTGCACCATCCCTCAAGGCTTCGACGAGGCGTCGCAGAAGCCAACAAAGCCGTGTGGCGCCAATCGCAGGCCAAGGGGATTTACCCGCGCGACCCGGCCGCCATCGCCCGCTTCTTCGATGGACTGGACCTTCTAGAGCCCGGGATGGTGGACGCGCACTGTTGGCGACCTGAGCTGGCCGACGGAATGGTCGAACAAGGCAACGGCTCCTGGCGCGTCGGCATCGGCCAGAAGCCTTCGGTCTAGTGGTCTCGCCGCGGCATGATTATCGTCGACAGGCGGGCGAAGCCGTGAACCGTCGCAAACAGTGGCCGGGCCAGGCCAGCGTCGATTCCGTAGTCCTCGCTGACCAGAGCCACCAGCTCGCGCAGCACGACACGGGCCTCCAGGCGTGCCAGCTGAGCACCCAGGCAAGAGCGCGGGCCTTTACCGAAGCTGGTCATGGGGCGGGTGTCGCACCCCATGTCGTAGCGGTCCGGATCTGGGAACACCCGCGGGTCCCGGTTGGCGGCCCCGATGAGCAGCAGTACCCGACCTGGCCAAGCCAGGCTTTGCGCCGCGTAGACCATGAGCGAGCAGGGCGCGAAGGCAGTTCCACTCTGGGCGAGCGACCGGCCATATCCTCAGGCACCCGAGCACGCGTCGTCGGCGCACTCGTCGAGCGGTCCGCAAGCATCGGGGTGGCAGAGCGCTCTTGGCTTGCATGTCTGGGACGACACGGCCCGCCCAGGAATCCCTTGCGGGCGCAAATGAAGCCCAGCACAGGTGAAGGCGACAGACTCGGTCAGCCTCAAGGTCACTTGGAGGAGGGACCGTCACGTTCAGCGGCTTCTCGTTCGAGCTGTTCTACCCTGAGCGTCTGGGCGATGGCCTGGGCAATCATTTGCTTGCCGGCCGGAGACAGGTCGGACAGCTGACGCAGATGTACCTGTGGTACACCGTTCTTTTCCAACAGATCCAGCAGCTCGGCCTGCCGCTCTGCACGTTCGGCGGCTCTCGCGGCGATACGTTCGGCGGCCCTCTTGCTGGTCGCGTTGTCGAAGAAATAGTCGATCTCGACTTCGAAGAACGCAGCCAGCCCCTCCAGGGTGCTCTTCTTGGGATCTTGAGTTTTGCCGGTCATCAGCTTCCACAAGCCGTTGCCAGTGATCTCCTTACCGGTCTTGTCCGTGATCGCTGCTGCGGCTTCCTTATAGCGGTAGGGCTTGCCGGTTCGAGGGTCGATGCCCTCGTCGAGATTCTCAAAGAGGAACGTGATCTTCTCGGCCAAGGACATCGGCCGTTGACCGCCGGGCAAGGTGGTGTTGGTCACCGGGTACCCCAAGCGTCGTCGTACACGTAACCATCCTACGGCCGCCATCACCTCCAGGCAAAGAGTCATGAGCTGCGGTTGACAGAGTCGGTGACGCTTTCTACTCTCATCAGAGGCCATCACCTCAAGGTGATGGGACGGACTTCGCCACCTCCTGCAGGTGACGGAGTGCGAACGCTTGGCTGGGGGGCGCGAGGTACCTGGGATGACGTCACGGCATCACCGGCTCGGTCCGTCCGACCAGACCTGCGCATCGGGTCGGCCACACACAGGACCGCGCGTCCTCCAGCCATTGCACACACGGGACGACCTTCTTGCTCGATGGCGCTGCCAGCGCGATTCTCCTCGATCTGCCACATCTCTAGGAGCTGCAGGTGCCTGACCGGACTTCTTCCTCGAGTGACGCCGAGTCGCCGGTAAGCCTGCGCAGGCTGCTCGAAGCCACACCGGACTCAGCCGTGGCACGAGAACGCCGAAGCTCGACACCCTTGGCCGAGGCGGACCCGGCGCGTGTATCCACCTCCCGCGACCAGGATCAGAGCAAGGAACCGCCCGATTGGCGGCGGCCCACGCGCGGGAAGCGGCGATTGGGCCGGCGGGAGCAGCCAGGACGACCGGCCTCCGGGACGGAGTTGTCGAACGCGCCTGGGCTTCAGCCCCCGGGCAGGGGCAGCACCCCACCGCCCCTGCCCGGGACTTCCGGCCGTCCAGGACGCACTAGAGCCGAGCCACCACAGCGGATGAAGGCGCCGCCGCCCAAGCCGCTACCGGCGCCCCCGCTGTCGGCCGCCGGCACGGCGGGTGATCGACCGGTATCTCACAGCTCGGTGCTCACGGGGGCTGTGGCCGAGCCATTGACGGAGCCGACACCCCGGCCAGGAACGGACCAGGAGCGGGGCGATCGCTGCCTGCTGACGGGGCTGCGCGGGAACATCGCCGTGGCTGGAGTCAAGGGAGGAGAGGGCCGCACCACGCTGGCGTTGCTGCTGGGGTCCGCGCTGGCCGGGCTGTATGGAGGCGGCGTCGTGGCCCTGGACGTCGCGCCGCATGGCGGAACGCTCGCCCACCGGGCTGGTAGCCCGCGGTACGCGGCCAGCGTCCTTGATCTGCTTGGCCAGCCGCGACCAACGGGGCCCCGCTCGCTGTGGCGCGTTCCTGGTGGCCTGGTGGTCGTGGGCGGCGACCGCAGGATCTCCCAGCAAACGCTCACCGTCGGCGGCTATCGCGCGCTGCGGCGCCAGCTGGCAGACCGCTACCCGATAGTGATCACCGATACGGCCGCGGGCCTGGTAGACCCGATCACCACGGTGGTGCTCGCCCGGGCGGATCTGCTCGTGATTCCGATGAGCACGCGGAGTGACTCGGCGGCGATGGCGGGTGCGGCCATGGACCAGGTGCTGGCCCGCGGTCACGGCGCCTTGCTCAAGCGTTCGGTCGTTGTCGTCAACGCAATACGGCCCGGCGACCCCGGAATCGCGCCGCAGCGTATCGCTGAGCAACTGCAGCCGATCGTGCAGGCGGTGGTCTGTGTGCCCTGGGATCCGCATCTGGCTGGCGGTACGGCCATCGACATCCGCCGACTCGCCGCACCGACCATGCAGGCCTATCAGTCCCTGGCACACGTCATCGCACGCAGCATGCCCGGGTCACAGACAGGAGCCGCCTAGTGATCGCCGATCTCGCGTGGCGGGTCCATCAGCTCGCGGCATGGGCGGATCCTCCCAGTCCCAGTGGAGGTCCGGTCCCCAATATCACCCCGTCGCAGAACGCGCCCGGAGCAGACGCACTCACCCAGGTCGTCGGCGCGTTGATGACCTACGGGCTCCTCGGGGGATTCGCCGGCGGCGTGATTTCCCTGATCGTGTTCGGGCTCGGCCGATGGATCGGCAATCCGATGGCCGCGATTGTCGGCCGGGTCGGGATGTTCGCGGCCTTGGCTGTCTTTGTCCTCATCGGCGCCGCACCCGCGCTCGCCAATTGGGCGTTCAATCTGGGCGCCAGCATCTCGGTGGGGTGAGGCTCGGTGGTGTTCGGGAATCAGCTGGACACGACGACAACCCGGCGCGCGCTCGGCGCGGCTGTGGCGTTGGCGCTGCTCGCTTTGGGTGTGGTGATCGGCCGCGCGAGCAGTACACCCTCGGCAACGCCCTCGGCCCCGGCACCGTCCGCGCCCCCTGCCCCCGCTGCTGATGGCCCGTTGGCCGCCGCCGGTCCGGCCCGGGTGACGGCGGGTGTGCCGGTCGGCTTCCCGCACACCGAAGCGGGCGCCAAGGCAGCTGCGGCCAACTACGCCGCGGCGATCGGATCACCGCTGTCGCTGACGGGGAAGTCGCTGGACGGGTTGGTGGCCGCGATCGCCGTCCCCGAGCACCGCCAGGCGGTGCGGGCCCACCTGGGCAAGGCCGCCGACTCAGCGATCCTGGGAACCATCGCCGACGAAGCCGAGCAGGGCCAGCCCTATGCGCTGCGCACGGTCCCGCTCGCCTTGAAAACGGCAGGTCGCTACAGCCCTGACCAGGTGACCGTATTGGTGTATTCGGCGACCTACCTGGCCGCGCGATACGGGCTGGCCGCCGCAGGTTACGGGCTCGGCCACTATCAACTGCGTTGGAGGGACGGCGACTGGAAACTGCTCTCCCAGCGAGAGCAGCCGCAGGTAGGGCCTATTCCCACTGGGTATTTCGCGCCGTCGACCGGCTGGCAGCCCTCCACCGGCCAAAGCCTGGATGCCGTCGCTGGCTCTGTGCTGACCGGGTTGACTGGGACGGTTCCGATCTATGCCGTCCGCTGACCCCACACGTCATCGCCGCCCGGCCGACCGTCCGGCCCGGCGCCGATGCAGGATGCTGCAGAGTTGGGCGTGTGTAGCCATCGTCGTATGCGCCGCCCTCATGCTCGGCTCAGGCTCCACCGCACAGGCCGCGTCCCGCTGGGATGCGGCGGCCGTCGCCGGGGCACAGCCTCAGCGGGCGGCGTTGTCGGCCTCCGCCGCTGATCAGTGCGACGGCTGGATGTCCAAGTTCGATCCGGGCTGTCTGGCAGGGGGCGCGGCCAAGAAGGCGCTCAAGGGCATCGCCGGGCTGGTGGTGGACGGGGCGGTCTGGCTGGCCGCCGAGGTGGCCAAACATCTGGACACCTCGGGCCGCCCTGATCTGGACAAGGCGTGGTTCCGCGAAACGTATTCGAGCATGACCACCGTCGGTGCCTGGTTCGCCGTGATCGCGTTTCTGTGTGCGGTGACCTATGCCGGCGTTAGCCGAAACGGCCGTGAACTGGGCACTGCCGTGGCCCGGCTCCTGGTGGCCGGGGTCAGCACCGGACTGATCGGCACGCTGGTACTGATGGGCAACAGCCTGGTCGATTACGTGTGCGCTTACATCCTTGGGCCTGGTGGCTGGAAAGAAGTCGCCGAAGGTGACGGCGGGTTGAAGAAGATTGCCGGGAGCCTAGCCGCCAGCCAGACCAACCCGGCGGTCGGCGGCAACCCGGCCACGGCCGGGCTTCCCATGATCTTGGTCGTCATCCTCGGCATTCTGATGATCATCGCGTTCCTGATCATCTGGTGTGAGATGGTGATCCGCCGTCTGGCCGTCGATCTCTGTGTGCTGTTCTGGCCGTTGATCGTCGGTGGCGCGGTGTGGCCGCAGGCTCGGGAAGGGGCGCGGCGGCTGATGGACATGTTGCTGTCGCTGATGCTGTGCAAGATCGTGATCGCGGCGGACTTGAAACTGGCGTCAAACAGCCTCAAGGAGAGCGCTGACCGCCCCACCCCCTCCAACCTGATCGTTGCAGTGGGCTTGTACATGCTGGGCGCCCTGTCGTGGTGGCTGGTGATGCGGATGATCGGGATGGTCGGCGGAGCGTTTCACCCTGGTGTGTCGACCGAGGGCATGCGTGCTGCGACGACCGGCGCCATCGCTGGAACGGTCAGCTCGCTGGCCAGCAGAGCCGCCCAGGTAGCCAACGCAGTCGGCGGCACGGGTGTACCGGGCGGCTTCACCGGCCAGGAACCATCGACCGACAACGACGCCGACTCCGGTGACGCCGACGCTCCCACCCATCCAGAGCTGCCCACCTCGACCCGCAAGATGCTCACCGCGCCGATGAGCTTTGGCGGCAAGGCCCTGGCGGCCGGTGGCGACGCAGGCGGCGGGGCTCCCGCGTTGGGCGCCAGGGTGATCCGAGGCGAGCTGGAGGCCGGTCCTTCGGCCGGCGATGGCACAGGTCCTCAGGGCAGCGACGGTGGTCCAGGGGGAGGCGGCGCGGGAGGCGGCGGGGCGGGGCCGGGTTCACTCGGCGGTCCGGCGCCGGCGGGGGGAGCGGGTGCCGGCACACCGCCGGCCGGTGGTGTCACACCGGCGAGTTCGGCAGCCGGTACCGCCCATTATCGGCGCCGCGTGGGGCCACCAGCACCAGCGGTCGGGGCAGCAAGCCCGCAGTCCGCTGAATCCGCGCAGCCGGACGCGGCCACGCCGAGCCCGCCGCCGGTGCCGACCGCACCCGTACCGAGACCCATCAGCCCACCCGAAGGAGGAAGCACGTGACGACCGCAGACAGCTACCGGCGGCGTGAGTATGAGTTCGGGCCGCGAGAGACCGGCGGAATCTTGCTGGGGCTGGGCATGGGGTCGATCCTGACGCTGTTCGGCGGCATGTTCTTGCTGGTGCGGCTGCTGGTGTATGGCTGGTGGGGACTTTCGGCCGGGTTGGTAGTGATGGCGGCCGCCGTGGCGGCGGTGTGGGTGCCCATCGGTGACCGTGCGTTGGGCGAATGGGCCCGCGTGGGCGTGATGTATGGGATTCGCGCACGGTTGGGCTGGACCCAGTACCGCGGCGGCCCGGCCGCCGATACGAGCCGCACGCCGCCCGAACCGGCGCACGACGGGCTCGAGCCGCTGGAGCTGCCCGGCGAGCTGGCGGGGATCGCGGTGTTGTCGGTGGCTACCCCGGCGGGCACGGTCGGCGTCATCAAGGACCGACGCCGCCACAGCTACACCGCGATCATCGCGACCCGGGGCACCGCCTTTCAGCTGCTGACGGTGCAGGACCAGGATCAGCGGCTGGCGATGTGGGGCGAGTTGCTGTCGTCGATCGCCTATTCCGGCGGCGGCATCGTCCGCTTGCAGGTCATTGACACCACCGTCCCCGACTCCGGTGATCGGCTGGTGCGGCAATGGGCCGCGCATGGCGGGGGCGGTACCCAGGCGAGCGCCGCCTCCTATGAGCAGTTGCTGGATCTGGCTCGTCCGGTCACCCTGCGGCACGAGACCCACCTGGCGGTGATGCTCGACCCGCGTAGGGTCCGCCGGCAGATCCGCCACCTTGGCGGCGGCGACGAGGGTGCGTGCACCTATCTGCTGCAGCGATGCGCACAGATCGAAGAGGCGCTGGCCAACACCGGCGTGACCGCCGAGGGCGCCCTGCCTCCCCGGGCCATCCACAAGCTGCTGCGCAGCGCCTACGAGCCGGGCGCCCGCTGGAAGCTGGACACCCGGGGCACCGACTACAGCGCCGAGGGCGCAGGAGGCGCGTCGGCCGCCGAGGCGGGGCCGATGGCCGCGCACGCTACCTGGCCCTACTACCGCACTGACGACACCTACCACGCGATCTTCTGGGTATCGGAGTGGCCCCGCAAGCGCGTGTTCGGCGACTTCCTGCAGGGTCTGATCTTGGAAACTCGGTGCACCCGCACGGTCAGCGTGGTGATGCAGCCACTCAATCCGCGCAGGGCCGCTGACGAGGTCGCACGGGCCGACACTGCCAAGGGCGCCAACGAGGCGGTGGCAGCGCGATACGGGTTCCGGCGCTCGGCACGGGACCGGCGTGAGTCAGCCACGCTCACCAGACAGGACGAGGAACTGGCCAGCGGGCATGCTCTGTATCGGTTCATCGGGCTGGTCCGAATCTCAGCCGCTACGCCCGAGCTGCTGGATCAAGCCTGCGGCGAAATCGAAACCCGCGCCACGATGCTGCAGCTACGCCGCCTGTATGGGGAGCAGGACGTCGCCTTTCCCGCCACGTTGCCGCTGTGCCGGGGCCTGCGCTGGGGCCTGCTCCGCGACGCCGCCAGCTGAAGGGGAGGTGATCACCAGTGAGAATCCGTAGGCGAGATCGCGGCTCCCAGTCTGGGTTTCGGGTAGATCAGGTGCAGGTGTCGGCGGCCGCACCCAGCTCTCGCCGCCGCGACACCACAACCTCCGCGGCTGAGCGCATGCGGGCCGAACGGGTGCCTGGCGTGATCGGAGACGGCGCTCTGCGCCCGATGTCGGGCCGCCAGGTGGGGGCGTTGCGGCTGCCGCCGCATCGCACCTCGACCATGAACCTGCAGGCGATCTATCCCTGGCAGGCCGACGCCGGCTTGGGTGCGCTCGGGCCGTTGGTCGGCCACAACATCCTGGGCGGCGGATCATTTTGCTTCGATCCGTGGGACTGGTACGACGCGGGCGTCATCACCAACCCCAACGGCATGACGTTCGGTGAGATCGGCTCCCGCAAGTCGACTGAGGTCAAGACCCGAGTAGCGCGTGCGTTCGAGTTCGGCCGCGGCGCCTTCGTCACCGATCCCAAGGACGAATACACCGACCTGGCGCACTTCCTCGGCTACGAGCCGATCTATCTGGGGCCTGGCCGTGCGGCGCGGCTCAACCCGTTCGACTTCGTCGTCGGCGGCAGTGAGGACCCCACCGCGGTGCAAGATCGGCACCTGTCGATGCTGCAGGCGCTGGGCACTGGCGTGCTGCGCCGCGATCTCACCGAGGCCGAGATGACGCTGTGCCGGATCTCGATCGCCGAGCTGACCGACGGACAGCTGCGCCGCGCCGTCGACGGCGCCGGACAGCCGACCGTGGCGGCGTCGCCGGGCGACCGGATGCGGGTGCCGATCCTGCCCGAGGTCGTCGACGTCATGCAGCACCCCTCCAGCGCATCGATCGCCGAGTTGCCGCTGGACAAGGGAGAGCTGCGGGTGGCGACCGCCGATCTCATCATGGGCTTCCAGCGGCTGGTCGACGGCGATCTCAAAGGCATGTTCGACGGCCCCACCACCGTCGAACGCGACCCGCGCGGCCGGTTCCTGACCGTCAACCTGTCGGCGGTGCTGGCCGAACGCCGCGAAGCGCTCCCGCTGGTGCGCATCTGCGCCTCAGCGTGGCTGCAGGCGGCGATCTCGGCGCACCGAATGCGCCGCTACAACATCGCCGACGAAGCCTGGGCCGACATGACGCTGGGCACCCTCAGGTGGCACCAGAGCCGGTTCAAACTGGCCCGCCAGCATCTGATCTCCAACTGGCTGGTCATGCACAAACCGGCCGACCTGATGACCGCCGGCGACGCCGGAAGTGAACTGGACCGGCTGGCCATGTCGCTGATCGCCGACGCCGGAGTGATCGTGTTCTACCGGCAAAAACCCCAGCAGATCCCCCTGTGCCAAAGCTACTTCGGCGTCACCGACAAGGAGGCCGAGTGGCTGGGGCGCCTGCACCCCGGTCAGGCCCTGTGGTGGATCGGCGGAGACCGATCACTGGTCATCCAACACATCCGCAGCCCGACTGAGGCCACGTTCACCAACACCGACTTCGCCCCGATCTCCGACACCGGCCCGCAGGACTTCGCACCCGACGCGCCCACCCCCGACGGTCCGGGCCCCGGCGACCACGGCGTAGACGGCCACGAACCCGACGCGCGCGAACACCACGCACCGGCCGTCGACGGCGCAGAACCCGCTCTCCTTACCCTCGACGCTCCTGACCTCCGCCCCCACAACGTCACACCAGTTCAGGGCGGCCAGAACACGCAACCGCGCATCGAACCACCTTCGAGGGCGCAACCATGATGGGGCACCGCGGGTGGGGTGGCGGCCCGGGCGGCAGTTGGGGCGGTGGCTGGGGCAGCCGCGGAATGGGCGGGCAGGGCGGCTTTGAACCGATGTACCTCCTGGCCGCCGCCGTCGTCCTGGTGTTCACCGGAGCATGGACGGTGTGGCTGGCGGCGTTCCTGACCGCCCTGCTGTCAGGGCACGGCTGGCAGGCCGACACCTTCGACCGGGCACCGACGTTCGCCGGCGAACTGCTGGTATCCGGTGCCCCGGAAGCGGCATGGCGCAAGGCGGCGCCTGCGGCGGGACCGCTGGGTCCGGCCTGGCTGTTCTGGCCGCTGCTAGCGGCCGTGGTCACCGCACTTGGGTACCTGACCTGGCGAGCGCTGAACGCCTATCGGGACCGCCAAGGTGACCACGCCGGTGCGCAGTGGGGACGGCGCCGCGACGAGAACAAGATCGCCGTCGGCAAGGATCCGGCCCGGCGTCCCTACCGGCTCACCGTCGGGCACGGCGACAAGACCGGCAAGCTCTTGGCCGCGCACCCGGGCGCGTCGGGATGCGCCTTCGGCGTCAACGGGTCCGGCAAAACTGTCAGCCTGGTGGTGCCCAACGCGCTGGAGTGGGACGGCCCGGCCGTCATCACCACCACCAAGGCCCCCGACATCGAGTACATGCTCAGCCGGCGGCGCGAGATCGCCGCAGCAGGCCATGTGTACATTGTGGCGCCGACCGGTGCTTCTGGCTTCAAGACCGCATGCTGGTCCCCGGTCAGTTACGCCACCGACGAGATCGCCGCCAACCGGATGGCGCGCTGGCTGTGTGAGGCCGCCGCGCTGGAAGATCCGCGGGCCAAACCGTGGGTCACCAAGTCACGGCAGTACATCGGGCCGCTGCTGCTGGCCGCCCATCACAACGGCGGCGGTATCGACACCTTCGTCGACTGGGTCTCCCGGGGCCGCGACGCCGCATCCGAGGTCACCGACATCCTGCGGCAGGGCCAGTACTTCGCGGCTCTGCGGCAGTACGGCACGACGTGGACGATGCACCCCGACGGCATCGGCAGCGTCATGTTTACCGCCAACGCCCTCATCGACGCCTACACCGACCCGCAGGCCCGCGCGTCGGCCGCCCGCAGCGACTTCTCGGTCGATGACATCCTGGACAACAAGGGCACCCTGTTCATCGTCACCCCGCTGACCGAGGTCGAACAGTTCAGCCCGATCTTCACGGCGTTGATCGCCTCCATCGTCCACGGCGCCCTGAAGAAGTACGACCGCATCAACGACCGCCGCGCACCGGGTACCGCACCCCAGCCGATCGACCCGCGCCTGGCGCTGCTGCTGGACGAGGCCGGCAACGTGTTCCGCTACAGCGAACTGGCTCAACTGCTCACCAACGCCCGCGGCCTGGGCATCGTCTTGCTGACCCTGTGGCATGACCTGCCGCAACTGCGCCGTCTGTACGGCGCCGACGCCGCCCAGACCGTCATCAACCAGTCACGGCTGCGGATGCTGCTGCCCGGCGTCGCTGACCACGACACCTTGAAATTCTTCACCGATCTGATGGGCGAGACCCTGGTCGACCGCACCAGCTATACCCACAGCCAGTCCGGCGACTCCACCTCGACCGGGCAGCAAAAGGAGCACCTGGCCGCACCCTTCCAGCTCAACCAGCTCAAGATCGGCCAGTCGGTCATGCAGTACGACAACCTGCCTCCGATGCGCATCGCCCTGCGCAACTCCGAGACCAACAAGGCACTACGCGCGCTGGCAGGAGCACCGGCCCAAGCCCCGATGAAGGTTCACCGTCTGCTCAAGGCACACGCGCTGATCAGGTCCCTGCTGGCGAAAGCTGACCGCTGGGCAGCCCGCGACACCGACGCCCCGACGGCCACGGCCGAGCCTGGGACTGAGCAGGTCGGGAAGCCATGACGGCGCGCACCGATCGGCCCGACACCAGCGAAGCGCTCTCAGCGGCGGCGGGGACGTCTTCGATCAAACTGCGGTGGGTGTGGGCTGCCATGGCACCTGCCGAGCGGCGTCACCGGCTCACCGAAATGAAGCGGTGGGTTGAGTGGTTGCTGGCCGAATACCCCCGGCTGAGCACCAAGATCCCGCACTGCTGGTATCGGCATCCCGAGGGCCTCAACCGCCTCACCGCCCTGTACGTCGGCTGGGTGCGCACCTATGTGGAAGCGGCGAACCAGCGCGATTCCTCACTGGTCGAATGGCACGACGCCCTGGACCGGGTGACCGAACGCCTCGGCTACCCGAGCCGATGCGTCGCCGAAGGCGCCCACCAGGAGCAGCACACCGCCCTGTGGCGCACCGATGACCACTTCCATGCCTGGCGAGGGTCGTCTGCAGGGGCCACCCATCAGCAGCGCCATCCCACCCCCCAGTTTGCCCGGCGCGCCACCCGTCGCCCTCCAGCAGGAGATCGGACACCGGCTGCGGCCGCAGGCACCGGGCAGGACTTCACCACCGTGCTGACACGCGAGCGGCTGCAAAGCCTGCTCGATACCGGGGCCGCTCGGATGGTCACGCCAGAGGGCCCGGTCCGCTATGACGATCATTGGTGGATCGGACGGCCCGGCGGCATGCACGTCCGCATCCCTGCAGATGACCCGTTCAGCGCGGCACTGGACGAGACGGCAGCCCGATATGAGCGGTCCCAGGCCGAGGCCGACCAACAGACAGACCGCCGAGCAGCGAGCAACCAACGTAGGGAGCAGTGATGAACGCAGCTTCAATGGCCGAGCAAGCGCTCCTGGGCGCTCTGCTGCGCAACCCCGAGCACGTAGGACAGGTCGCCGCCTGGCTGACGCCCCAGCACTTCACGCAAGCCCAGCACGCTTCCCTTTACCAGGCCCTCGTGGACACCTACCAGGCCGGTACCAGACTGCCCGGCATGCCCGCCGGCACCACGCACGATCAGCTGCGGCGCTACCTCAATACCTTCGTGACGCAGGTGCCAGGCCTGGAGATGCCCTATGTGATGGCGCTGATAGCCACCACCGCCCACCTCAACAACACCGTCAGCTACGGCCAACTCGTGCTGCGCGCCGACCTCGAACGGCTCGTCGGCCGGTACGCCGAAGCGATGATCCAGCACGCCGCCGACCAGGCCGACGACCCGGCCGTGCACGGCGCAGCCGAGACCGAGGCGGTCCTTGACGTCATGCAGGAACTGATGGCCTGGCGATACACCATCGATGTCGAGATCGATGGCATCGCCGACGCGGTCGCATACACCGTGTCCCGCATCGCCGCACGACCATCGGACGTCACGGTAGAGTTCGCCGCCTCACAAGCTCAACTGGACGCCGTCAGCGTTACCTCCCTGACTCAGCCAGAGGAAGGGCATCTGCTGGCGGCCGTGTTGGCCACCCCGGGCACGCTTGAGGCCATTGAGGGCTGGTTGGAGCCCGGCGACTTCGCCGACGCCTCCATCGGTGAGCTGTACGCGGTCGCGCTGATGCTGCATCACCGCGGTGAGCCGGTGGACGCGCTGACCGTGCTGTGGGAGGCCCAACGTCAGGGTCTCGCCGACGCAAACCTGGCCCCAGGGATCCTGACAATGGCCGTGCCAGCGGCGGCCACGGAAACAGACGTCGTCGGGCTGGGTCGGCACGTGCTAGCACAAGCGCTGCGGCGTACCGCCGTGAACGCCGTCAGGCACACAGATTCGACTGACCTCGAACCGGCCGCCTTCGACCCGCACGATCCCACCAACTGGTCGGCGGAGGACGCACCGCCCGCCGTTGCTGAATTGCTGCCGGCCACGGCCGCGCACGAACACACAGCGTTTGCTTCCGGTTCGTGACGCCTGCCTTCATGAATACCTCGCCAACACCAGAACTCCGCAGCCGAGCTCGCCAGACTCAACTGGGCCTGATGAACAACGCGGCCGGCCAGGGACGCCCTGCGCCTGACTTCGCCCCAGCGCTGATTGAACCGCAGCTGCTCGCAAGCTGCCTGCCCGAGGCGGTGCCTTAATGAATGAACAGGACATGTGGCGTATCGCCAGGGTCGCGCTGACCGCCGTCGGCGAACACGGCTACATGCTGGCGGGCAGCTTGGCCTTGCGTGCGCACGGCGTAACTGGTCGCCCCATGGGCGATATTGACCTGTTCGCTCTGCCCGGCAGCGATGGCGCCACCGCACACGCTGAGCTGACAGCCGCTCTCACCGGCGCCGGGTACCAGGTGCAGACCTCGATGTACTCAGACGGCGGCCGCGCTGCCAACCTTGACGTTCACGACCCCCGCCAGCCGGCGATGGCACCCGTCCAGATCCAGTTGGCCCAAGTGATGATGGATTTCGAGCCGCAACATATCGATGGTTTGCCGGTTATGGCGATTGGCGACTGCATCCATCTCAAAGGCGAGGCTCTGCGCACGCTCGCCATGGCTAAGGATTTCCTCGACCTGTACTACCTGAACCTGGCCTACGGTGCCGACTTCGTCGATGAGCACCTGGGAGCAAACACCGCCGCGGACGCCTACAGCCTGCGTCTGATGCTGTCCGAGGTGGGCGACATTCCGGATGAAAGCTTCGCGCTATACCAGCTGACGCCCGCCGACGCGGCCGATCTCCGCCACCACGTCCTGGATTGGGCGAACGACATCCTGCCCGACATCGAGAACCATCTCAAAGTGAGCAGTAAGGGCCCTGCGGCAGGGCTCCATGCTCTTGATCAAGACCAGGCGGTGCAGGCGTGGGAACGCATCGCAGCCAACCAACCCCTGTCCCTCAACACCGACTATGAGATCGCGAGAGAACTTGTTGAAGCCGCCGAAGGGATCACCGGGTCCGCCAAGTCGGCCTCGGCCAAGAAGCTTGCCGAGGCGGCGACCGCTTGGGCACTGCGGCTACGCGAGGAGATCCAGCGGCGCATGCGCCTATCCAGCGACGACCGGGCCGCAGAGGTCGCCGTCCGCCGAGAATACAAGGGCCTTGGTCTCGGCGAGCAGGAACCGACGCAGGCCTCTGTTCTGGCCCGAGTGACCGCAGTGCCCACCCCCCATCAGGATCCGTATACGCCCGGCCAAGAGGCCTCCAACGCGGAAGTGAAGCCGCAAGCTCCCGACCACTGGAGGCTGTGACGCAATGAGCGCACAGGCCAGAATCCACGGGCAGTCCCCCCCGATCGCACGTCTGCGCCAAGGCCGTGGGACACACGTCGACAAGATCCACCAAGCCGTTGTTTCTCAGCAACTCGCCCCAGACATCGCTCACGGCCCGGCCGATCTGCGGCTGGCCTCCCGGCGTGCCGCCACGACTGCTCCTCGCGGGCGTCCTCGCCTAGCGCATTGCGAGGTAACCACAGCCCACGAGGATGCGATCCTCAAGCCAGATGTTCCGACCCTGCCAGAGCGCCGGGACGCCTCGAGGTACCCGTCACGCCCGTTCTGGGAGCAGCGCCGCCTGCGACGCCGCCGCGCTAGGCGGCGATCCGATGGCTGAGGAGGACAAGTGGCGCATCGCCAGGATCGCTCTGGACACGATCGGTTCCCGGCACGGCTATGTCCTTGCTGGCGGCCTGGCGCTGCACGCGCACGGCGTGACCGACCGGCCCGTCCATGACATTGACCTGTTCGCGCTCCCCGGCGCCGATGGAACCGCCGCCCACGTTGAAGTCGTATCCGCTCTCACCGAAGCCGGGTACGACGTTCAGACGTTGAGAACCACGCCGAATGGCAGCGAAGTACACCTACAAGTTCGCGATCCGCATCAGCCGGAAGGCGTGGAGCTCCAGCTTGTGCAGATCATGATGGACTTCGAACCAAGCCACATCGGCGGCTACCCGGTGATGGCGATCGAAGACTGCATCCACTCCAAAGGTGAAGCTCTGCGCACTCGGCTGAGCGCTAAGGACTTCGTCGACCTGCATTTCCTCGACCTCACCTACGGAGTGAACTTCGTTGATGCCCACCTGGGCACGGCGAGGAACCTCGACGACGACCTCTCACTGAGTCTGATGCTCTCCCAGGTCGGTGACATCCCCGACGAGAGCTTCGCGCGGTACAACCTGCCACCCGACGACGCTGCATATCTGCGCTACAACATCCTCGCCTGGGCGAGCGATCTGGTCCCCCCTCATCACAATGAGCTGCAGGTGAGCAACACGGGCCCGGCAGTGGGCACTCAGGCTCTCGACCTCGAACAGGCGACGCAGGCCTGGGAACGAATCGCGGCCAACGAGCCGGTCTCGCTCCTTACCGACTACGAGCTGACCGCGAGGTTCGTCAGCGCCAGCGCCGACGCCGACATAGCCGCCGAAATCGGGCACGTGACGTCTGAGGAGGTTGAGGCAACTGGCCCGAGGTCTGCTCTCGCCGATGCCTTCCAGAAGCACGTCGACCGGGCGACCGCCCAGGAGTACCAACTGCACGACGAGATCTACCGCCGGCTAACCCAGCCTGGTGACGACAGAGCCGCAGAGGTCGCCGTCCGCCGTGCGATCAAGGGCCTGCACGCCAACCATCAAGCCCTGACACAGGATGCCGTCCTGAGCCGAGTCACAGCAGCGCCCAGCCAGGGCCATAACTCGTCCGTTCTCGGTGAGGAGGCATCGAAGCCGGCCAAGGCCTTGGAGCCTCCGTCCTCCGACTCCTGGGGGCTGTAGAGCAATGAGCACGCATGCAAGGCACCTTTTGCCTGGGTCGAAACCCTCGGTGATCGCGAGGGTCGAGGTGCAAACGCAGCTGCTGCGCAACGATGCTGCCACGAGGGCAGCCAGCCAGGCTGCCAGCGTGTCGACGGCTCGCAGGATGTGCTGCATAGCGGCTCCGAATGACGTACATCTATATGTACAGCTTTTGCTAGCCTCGATGGCATGGAGGTTCGTCCCGTGCTGACCGTGGCCAATGCCCGTATCCAGCTGCCCAAGGTGCTGAAGACGTTCCGGGAGAAGGGAGCCACGGCCGAGCCTGTCATCGTGGGCGCCCATCGCGTCCCCGAAGCGGTCTTCATGTCCTTCGCCCTGTTCCAACAGGTCGCTTCGGCCTCCCCGCCGCTTCAGGTGCTGACCGTGGGCGTGGCACGTGATCAGCTGTCCAAGATCTTGATGACCTTCCGGGAACTGAGCGATGCCGCGGACCCCGTCGCGGTGGGCGCGGGCCGGCGGGGCAAGCCGCCAGAGCCCGAAGGGGTGCTGGTCTCCTTTGAGCGGTACACGGACCTGGCCGACGCCGTCGACGAGGTCCTGTCCGCCCCGGAGCTGAAGGAACGGCTGACTCGTTTGCAGGCCAAGAACAGCCTGCCGGCAATCACGATCGAGCAGCTGGCCGCAAGAATCGGCATCGATCTGCCAGAGGACCTAGAGGGGAGAGGGGAGGCCGACAGCTGAGGTGGCCAGGAAGAACGATGATCAGTTCACGCTGCTCGCCGACGACGAGGTCTTCCAGCATCTTCTCGACCTGCCCGACGAACGCCTGCAGCGCATCGCGCTCCTTCGGCTCGACCGACTGGTGCAGGGGGTGGAGCGAGGTCGTGAACTGCACCGGCTCCCAGGTGGTCTCCGGCAGGTCTTCTTCGACATCCAAGGTCAGCCGGGTCGGTACCGCATCTTCTACAAAGAGCTGCCTCCGCCTCAGGCGGGTGAACTGCCCCTGTTGCAGGTGGTGGCGATCGGGCCGCGCAAGGCTCTGGAAGCCTACCTCCGCGCCACTGAGCCACGTGGCCGACCGAAGCACTTCGAGACCGCTGAGCTGGACCCCCTGCAGGAGGCAGACCGCTTGGACCGGCAGGCAGCACGCGAGCTTAGTATCGCCGAGAAACTGGAGCGGCAGGCGGAGACCCAACAAGGCGCCGTTGATCGCGACCAAGGCCCCGCAGTATTGACGTGGCAGGCGCTGGGCGACGTCACGGCTCGAACGATTGCTCGTGCCCGTGCCGCGGACCAGGCGGTCATCAGCATATTGCGTACGGCAGCCAAGGAGCATCGGGAGGCCGCTGAGCGGCATAGCGCCGCCGCGCGCGGCCTGAGGACCGGCAACGCACAACGGACCGCGCATGCTCCAGTGCAGCAGGACAGGCAGGTGGAGAACACGCAAGAGCCTTACGACGCCACGTCCCATGTCCACGACCCCCCGCCCGGACCCTCACAAACCATGTGAAGTCGGCGAACCATGCGCCGCCTGTCATCTCCAAGAACACAGCGCAGCTAGGAGTCATCGTGAGCATCCCTTTGTCGCCGGAAACTCTCGCCCGTGCCCGGCAGGCTCAGCTCGACCAGGTCGCCAAAGCCGTGGACGAGGGACGTCTGGCGCCCGACATCGCCCAGGCCATGACCGATCCACATACCTCGCGCTGGATCGCCGCACACGGCTTCGCGGTCGTTGACCGGTGGGAGGACCTGCGCGGTCCGGCCACCGGCACCCTCGACGTCTCCACCGGCCTGCAGCGCGGTGAAATACCGGCTCAGCTGCCGCTCGACGACAAGCGCCTGGTGCGGGAGGTGTATCGCGCGGCCCTGGCCAGCGCCGACGCCGACCTGCAGATCCAGGTTCTCAACCCGGATCTGCTCATCGGCATGTGGCGGCCCGGCCTCACCGAACCCTCGATCATGCGCGTCTGGGAGCAGCGCTTCCCCCAACTACCACGCACCGGAAACTGAGCAGTGGACGAGCGGCAAAAGTGGCGGCTCGCACGACTCGCCCTGGACACCATCGGCCCCACGCACGGCTACATGCTCGGCGGCAGCATGGCCCTGCGCGCCCACGGCATCACCGACCGACCCATCGACGACATCAACCTGTTCACCCTGCCCTACAACGACGGCGCCGCGGCCCGCATTGAGTTGATCGACGCCATTGAGGATGAGGGCTTTCGGGTGGGGGCGATCGGCCTCCAGCCCTCGAACGAGCATGTCTCCCACCTCGCTGTCGTCGACCCTCAGCAACGGCAGGCCGGCCCGGTCATGATCTCGCTGACAGAGATGGTCATGCGATACCACCCCGCCGATATCGACGGCCTACCGGTGATGGCGGTGGAAGATTGCGTTCAAGGCAAGGCTGAGGTCATCGGCGTGCGAACGGAGGCTCGGGACTTCGTCGACCTGCACCATATGGACATGGCCCTGGGCGCGGGCTTCGTTGACGAGCAGGTCGAAGCCCTGATCGAGACGAGGCAGGATGCGACGCACTTTGTCTTGAAACTGCGCGAGGTCGCCGAACTTCCCGGCGACAGCTTCGCCCAGTACGGCTTGACGCCCTACCAGACCGCCGAGCTGCGGCACAGCTTCCTGGCATGGGCAGATTCGATCTCGCCTGGGTTCGCCAATCCGTTGCCCATGAGCAGCGAAGGAGCGGCAGCGGGACTGCATGCCGTCGAACCCGAACAGGCGACAGCGGCCTGGGCACGGATCCTCGACCACCACCCAGCGTCGATGCTCAGCGACTATGAAGTGTGGAGCGGAGTTACGCGCGCTGAAGAATATGCCGACGCGGCCACTACTGCGGCTGAGGACGCCGAGGCGGCTGCCGCCTCGCCCGCGTTCGCTGACGATGTTCTCGCCGACCTGACCGCCGTGCGGCTTCGCGACCATGCCGAGTCGGCGATCAATGAGCTTTTCACCCTGCGCGCTGAGCTGAACCGGCGGGAGGACCTGTCGGTACCCGACCGAGAAGCGGAGGTCGTGGTACGGCGCACCATCAAAGGCCTTGCCGACGCCGGCGCCAGCGCAATCGAGCAAGAGGCAGTGACCGAACGCGTGACGGCACCTGCACCTCACCAGACCCAATCTCCGCCCTTCCAGCAAGACGCCTATGCGCCACCAACCCCGGATGCCCCGCCGGACGACGCGTCCTGGTCGTTGTAGGGGCCTGGGCATCGGTCCGCTCCGCGCGGCAGGTGTCATCGAGAACAGTCCACAAGGAGGAAACCGTGAGCATCCCTTTGTCGCCGGAAACTCTCGCCCGTGCCCGGCAGGCTCAGCTCGACCAGGTCGCCAAAGCCGTGGACGAGGGACGTCTGGCGCCCGACATCGCCCAGGCCATGACCGATCCACATACCTCGCGCTGGATCGCCGCACACGGCTTCGCGGTCGTTGACCGGTGGGAGGACCTGCGGGGTCCGGCCACCGGCACCCTCGACGTCTCCACCGGCCTGCAGCGCGGTGAAATACCGGCTCAGCTGCCGCTCGACGACAAGCGCCTGGTGCGGGAGGTGTATCGCGCGGCCCTGGCCAGCGCCGACGCCGACCTGCAGATCCAGGTTCTCAACCCGGATCTGCTCATCGGCATGTGGCGGCCCGGCCTCACCGAACCCTCGATCATGCGCGTCTGGGAGCAGCGCTTCCCCCAACTACCACGCACCGGAAACTGAGCAGTGGACGAGCGGCAAAAGTGGCGGCTCGCACGACTCGCCCTGGACACCATCGGCCCCACGCACGGCTACATGCTCGGCGGCAGCATGGCCCTGCGCGCCCACGGCATCACCGACCGACCCATCGACGACATCGATCTGTTCACCTTGCCCGACAACGACGGCATCACCGCTCGCGCTGAGCTGGTTGAAGCACTTGCGGAGGAGGGCTATCAGGTGGTGGAAACCGTCACGCATCCCCTGTCTGAGCATTCGGCCGCCTTGACTGTCGTCGACACTCGCGATCGGCAGGCCGGCCCGGTCGGCATCGCGCTGGTACCGAAGATGATGGGCTACGAACCGGCCGAAGTCGACGGCCTTCCGGTGATGGCGGTGGAGGACTGTGTTCAAGGCAAGGTCGAAGCTATGGGGCAGCGATCGGAAGCCAAGGACTTCATTGACCTGCACCACATGTATTTGACCCTGGGACCAGAGTTCGTCGACCAGCATGGCGGGGCCCTTGCGACGGTTGGGGAGGCGGCGGTCTTCCGTCTGAAGCTTGGCGAGGCCGCCGATCTTCCCGACGAGAGCTTCGCCCGATATGGCCTGACCCCGCACCAGACCGCTGAACTACGACACGACCTGCTGGCGCGGGCTGAGTCGATCATGCCTGAAGCCGGCCATGCGCTGGCCATGAGCAGTACAGGTGTGGCAGCGGGCTTTCATGCCCTCGATCCCGAACAGGCAGCAGACGCTTGGGGCCGCGTCCACGCTCATAGCCCGCAGTCGCTGCACACCGACTACGAACTCTCGGATGAGTTCGTGCGCACGGGCATAGCTGCTCAGGGGGCGTTGGCTGCGGCCGAGGAAGCAACGGCGGTCGCCGACGCGGCAGGGCCCGGGGACTCCGTTGATGTTGAACACATGGCTGCCTTCCTTCGTGAGCAGGCAGAGGGCCGCGTCACGGAGGTATTGAGACTGCGTGAGGAGATGACCCGGCGGCTGGAGTTGCCGGTACCCGACCGAGAGGCCGAAGTCGCTGTACGGCGCGCCATCCGAGGCCTGTCGGACGCCGGCTCGACCAGCATCACACCGGCGGCAGTGACCGCACGCGTCACCGCACTCCCATCCCATCAAAAGCACTTCCCGCCCTTGCAGCAGGCTCCGCCCTTCCAGCAGGCTCCGCCCTTCCAGCAGGCTCCGCCCTTCCAGCAGAAGCCCTACGCTCCGCCAGCGGCGGAGGTGACTGCCGATGACACCTCATGGTCGCTGTAGCGCATCACAACGGCGGTCGGCTCGACACATCATCGGCACGCGAAGAGCGGGCTTCGCGAGCAGGTCGTGTCGGAGACGCAGCGGGGGCCGTGCGCTCGCCATCCAGGACCGAACCGCTGGCGGGTCCGGAGCCACGAAGAATAAGTCTGTACACATAGGCGTACAGGTTAACTATCATTGCTCTATGAAGGTTCGTCCTGTGTTGACAGTCCGTGAGGCCCGTGTAGCACTGCCAGCAGTGTTGCAGACGTTCCGCACGCTGGGCGCTGCGGCAACGCCGATCGTCGTCGGTGCCCAACGCCGACCTGAGGGAGTGTTGATGTCGGCCGCGTTGTTCGAGCTCGCCGCCGAGGATGTGAACATGCCGACCTTGGACGTCACTCAGGCGCGCAAGGGCCTGTCTTCCGCACTGCACTCATTCCGCATGGAAGGTGCTGAAGCATCCCCGGTCGCCATTGGCGCTCACGCCGGACGCGGCAACCGAAAGCCAGAAGGAGTTCTGCTATCGATCGAGCAGTACGCCCTGATCGCCGATGAAGTGGATCGAGTCCTGACCGGATTCGAGGTTGCCTCACGGCTAGCAGCCTCGGACGCCGGCGTCGGCCTAATGACGTTGACGGTGGACGAACTCGCCGAGCGCGTCGGCCTGGACCCGGGATTCTTGGACCAGGGAAGTCGAGAGTTCAGTGCCGGCTCGTTGGAGCAGGGCGATGGCCCTGGGGAGGAGCCGGTGTAACCCGTGGCCCGGAGACCGCCCCGCTTCAAATTGGTTCTGCGCAATGAGATCACCCAGGACATCAATCAGCTACCCAGCGCACGATTGAAACAGATTGTGCTCTGGCGGATTGAAAGCCTGGTCACCGATGAGGAGCGAGGTCCACCTCTCGAACGGAAGTTGGCTGACCTACGCAGGCTCTACGTTGACACAGAACCGCAACTGGCCCGCTGGCGGATCGTCTACCGATACAAGCCTCGACCCACCGGTGAAAGCCTGCCGATCGTAGAGATCGTTGCGATCGGTCCACGCAAGGATTCAGAGGTATACCGCTGGGCGGCCGAAAGACTCGGCCGAATCCAGCGCATAGAGCCAGAGATCGAGATTGATCCGGTCCTCGCTAAGGCCAAAGAGCTTGACAAGGCAGCGAACCAGGAACGGCAGGCCGCCAAATCCTGTGAACGCGATGCCCAAAGTCGGCAAGCCGCTATCGACCGCGGCAAGGGACCTGCCGTCAAGGCCATCCGCGCGCTCGGAGGAGCCAGTCCCCAAGCTCTGCAAGACGCAGAGGAGGCCGACGTCAAGGCGCTCGCCGCAGTGCGAGATAAGGCGCAGCAACACCGCAGCACTGCGCGACAGCTACGCGAGGCCGCCCGCAAGCTGCGCGAGGACCACGCCGTTGAGCAGGCGACCACGCCCTCTAGCGAACACAATCAAAGCCAAGAACAACACCAGGAACCCTACGATCCGCTGCCAGGGACGGACGACCTTCCCGGACCATCCAGAAGCCTGTAGGGGTACGTTCCAGTCCGTTCTGCCTCATGGAGACCTCATGATCAAGGTCAGTATCCGCCGACGCCGCTCTACTGTCGGACTGCGTCCGCCAGAGTCGCATCTCGGCTCGCTGCTGGTGACTGCGCCGCCTGTTCGGCCCTTCAAAGTCGTTCAGCCGCCGCCCTCGTCCTATCTCAAGCTGCCAGCTTTCCCCACTCATCTCAGGGCGGCGGCCCGCCCTTGGTGGGAAACGGCACTGCTAGTCACGGCCAGAGTCATGCTCTGGGCCCTGGTCGTCGTAGGCGTCGTGGGCGTGATCGTAGTGCTGGTTGCCGCTAGGGCCATGCTCGCGATCATGAGTTCTAGGGGGCCACAGCGGTGATGGGCACGACACTGCCGGTGGCCATCAGACGTGCCTACGACGCCGAGATGGCCGGCGACAGAGACCGCCCTTACGTCCACTACGTCCGTGAGGCCATTGCCGCGGGCCGGTACGCCTGGACCTCATACAGCAAGGAGATCGTCGCCGAGAGTCGCGGATGGTGTCGCTGGCGACGACACCAGTGGCGCGGGGCCAAGGTACGGCTGAGAATCAGCGCGCGGACGTCGCTGAGCTTACCGGTCAGCTACGGCGCGGAGGGTCGACCGTGCCTGGAGGCCGACGCCGGGAACGCGGGTGGAGCTGGCGCCGCTTCGGCTGGTCGGCGTCGGCCAGGACGACGGCTGACGGGGCCACCGAGCGGATGCCGATGCGGTGGATCGGCCCCGCGCGGACCGCGCCGCGAGCGGTGGAACCGTTGCCTGGCAGCCTGGGTTCGGCGCCGTGGACCACACCGAGCTCGCCCAGGCGATGGACGATGATCCGGGAAGCGGTCCTCTATTGTGTCGCCGATCACCGGGACCCAGCAGCGGAAGGGGTGCTGAGGGACCGCCTAGCCCGCCTTCACAGAGCGACCGCCGTGCGCATGAGTCTGACCGCGCCCTCGACAGAAGCTCGCAGAACGAAGTGAAGGGAGAAGCCATGATCCCCAGGCCAGAAAGTCCGCAGTGGACGGCGGAAGACTCGGCTAGATACGTCAGTGCGAGCGAGTTGCTCGGAGCGCTCGTCGCAGCCTGTTCGTCCCGCCTAAGCCAGGCTGAGGAAGCGGACGTTGCTGGGGTCTTGGAAGTCAAAGAACGGTTCGTTCAGGAACGGCGGGAACTTACGGTTCTCGACCAAGAGCGTTGCAGGCAGATCCTTGCCGATTATCCGGCCGTCCTTGCGCAGCTGAGGACGGGGTCTCTTCCGTGACCCACGAGGAACTGACCCCCCTCGAGAACGCAAGGATCTTCCGTGACGAGATCTGGCCCGCGGTTGCAGGCCCCGGCGCGTCCCTCGCCTCCGGACCCGCGCAGAGACGTGAGGGCGAGCCACCCCCCAGGGCAACGTGGATCATTGCCCCACCAGCTCATCTGAAGTCGACGTTGCAGAGCACGATGACGGCTCAAGCATCCGTGGACGCCGACACCTTTGCGGCACACCACCCCGCGTACGAGACCTTGGCCTTGGAGGACGACCGCTCAGCGCAATTCAAGATATCGGGCGACCTTGCGCGTTGGTACGACTTGAGCATCTTGTATGCGATGCAACAGAAGTTGGACCTGGTGGTGAGTGGCTGGCATGCCGAGGCATCACTCCAGATGATGAGCGATGGGTGGGAAACTGAGGCAATCTTCATCGCTGGTGACGAAGCCATATGTAACTTGCGACGACTGAAACGATATACGGAGGAACGAGAGATCATTGGCTATGGTAGGTGGGTTCCACTGCAGGACTACAGCGACTTCTACCATGCCGACGATGGCTGGACAATAGATGATATCTATCGCAACCGGCTGGTGAATCGCATAACGGTACTCGACCGCACCCTGCAACCTGTGCACACCAATCCCTTGAACGCTGACGACCCCTGGGACCAGGAAGTATCACCTCGGAGTATCGTGGAGCAATTGCGCCGGGAACCGTGGTCCGCGGCCGAGTTCAATGAGGCATATGAACTGATCGACTATCTCCTCTACGAACTCGCCGATGACCTGCTTCCTGAGCTCCAGCAAGCGATCCGTACTGCGAAAGCCACCCAGCAGCGGACCGTGGACCGGTTCGCGGCGGAAGCGGCCAAGCGGATAGCGACGGTCGAGCGGGGCGAGGGCCCTGCCGTTCGCGCGCTGGGGCCCCAAGCCCATCCTGACCTTGTGGCGCAAGCTCAGCAGGCTGACGAGCAGGCGATCGCCGAACTCCAGGCCCGGACGGAAACCTACAGAGAGGAAGCTCGCACCTTGGACAGACTGGAATCGGAACTGGGCATCGCGCTGTTTGGGCGGCCGCCGGAGCGCAGCGAGAACAGCGCCTACCGGCCGCCCGGCGAGTTCTCACTGGAGGAGTGGCATCGCAGCTACACACAGAGCATCTGAAAATGAGCGTCCTCGCACGTCCTTGACCTCGGCTTGCGCTCACGCGAGACCGACCTCGCCGGCGCAGCGCAGGCTGGTCGAGCGCCGCCGTACAGCTGCAGCTAGCGTCCCGGCAGCCGACGGCGGTACGGCTCAGCCCGAGAGATCGTGCTCGATCCTGGGATTTGCCGGCGGCCTCTTCATGCCAACCAGTGACTTTTCACCCTCACCCGGATGGGCCTGAACGCCTCGAGACCGGTGGGCCTACGCGCGGCAGGCGGTATCCGAGGCCGCCGCCGCGCTGGCCGACGTCCCCGAACCCGCCACCGACGATCCGCACTTCGGCAACTGGACGATCCGGATCGCGGTCCAGTACACCGAGGGCGACGAGGCGCAGGTGTATACCGTCGAGGGCCACCACTGCCGTGGCGGCGGCCGGCTGACGCCCGACCGCGCCCTGGTCGCGCTCACCGACGCCGCGTGCGGCGACACCCGAGGACGACCTGGTCGCCGCAGTCGGCGCCGCGTTCCCTGGCGCTACGGTCACCATCGACTACGCTCCGTTCCCGCTCCCCGACCCCAAGAACGCGCTGCTCACCGTGCGCCAGAACCTGAGCTGCCAGGAGTGCTGGACTGGGATCACCGCTCCCATGTCCGCCTGCCCCAACTGCAACTGCGGCGATCCCGCACCCGCCACGCGCGACGCCCTCATCAAGGCCAACTCCCACCCACTGCCCGAACCTCACACCCACTGCTAACCCGCCCCGACGGTCGGTGAATCTCCGGTCGGCAGTGGAAAGCTCTTTTCATTCCCGACAGTGATCAATTTGGACGGGCATCTGATGGTTCTGACGCACGAGCTGGGTGGCGGGGTGATGCGGCCCAGATCCCTTCTGGCGTTGGGGTCAATTACCATGCCCGAATCCTTTACGATGTAGATCTTTAAGGTGTAAGGTGGCTCCAGACAGTCTCCACGAAGTCGATGCATCCGTCGCATTCGGTTCCCAAGGCTGTACCGTTCCCAGGTGCCCCCCGGACCCCCGGTCTCTGCGGTAACCGAAAGTGAACGTCCACCACGTTGCCTGCCGCATCCCCCCGGCATGCCCGATCAAGGCGATGGCAGGCTCCATACAGGCGAGTTGGAACGCATCGCGTGGCGGCAGTGGACTCCAGATACCCCCGCACCCAGCTCGCCGCTAGTCGAGGTTGTCCGAAGCCTGGCTGCGCTGCCAGCGTCGATTAAGCAGGCGCTGGCCGACGGCCTCTATGGGATCTGGATCGGGCCTGGCAGCGTTTGTGATCTCGACGCCATGGGTCATCTGCGGGGTCTTGCCCTGCCCAGCGGTCGTGGCCGCTGGGAGGACTGTGGCGGGGCCTACGTGTCCAAATCGATCTTGCTGGGCGACCGGCCCACGCCGACGCCTGATGTGGCCTTGCACGAGGTGGGCCACGCCCTGGACGACCTCCATGGACCGCCAAGGGGGCTGATCTCTGATCAGCCGCTGTGGCGGGCGATCTACGAGACGTGCCTGCCTTACCTGACTGAGGACCTGCACCGAGCACCAGCGCCCTTGGGCTCATGTGAGTTCTTCGCTGACTCATTGGCGGCGTGCGCCAAGCCCGCTACCGTGGAGTTGTCCGATTGGCTTGGCGGCGACCGGGTATTGATCAACTTGGTGGCCTCATTTCACCGCGCTACGTTCGGCATCGGCAGGAGGTGACATCGTCGTGACACCGGTAGTGCTGCTACCCGACGGGCGCTTGCGCGTTCCCCGCGCCGAGCACGATCCCCGAGTGGGCGGCATCGCCCACACCAGCGTGGAGATCGGGCCGGACCATCCGGACTACCCGCGGCTCCGCCCCAGCGCGGTGCCCGAGGCCGAACTCGTGCGCCGCAGAGAGTCCCGAGCTGCCGAACAGGCCGAGCTCGATCGGTACTTGAGCGAGCACGAAGCTGAGGGCGACGCGATGCTCCAGCTCCTCCAGCTGCAGCTCACGCATCGGCCGGCCAGCTGACAGACTCGGTATCAGGCTCAAAACCGGGGCCGGAATTCTGATCTTCCTGTCCGAGGATCACCTGCTGTCTCTACTTGACGCCAACCCCGCTACAGCTCTGAGCGCTACCCAGCTCCCGAGCACATGAACAACGCAGGGGCCAGTATGAACCGGTGATCGTCGACTTGCCTTCACACATTTGGGCTCACCACAGTTGACCTGCTCCTACAGGTGGCCCTGAGTGCCTGACGCTGTCGGGGATCTTGAAGAAACCCAGGCAGAATGGGCGGCCGCCTCGCCTCTCCGTCTCTGCCTCATTTTGTTGATCTGCCTGTTCAGCAGGCTTGAGGGCTCTTTGGACGCGTCAGGTTCTGGATCTTGCAACGGCCTTGCGAACGCTTCTTGTGAGTGTGATGAGGCGGAAGAGGTCGGAGACGTATGAGGTGTCCAGGAAGGCGGGCGGTTCTCTCCGTTACCGTTCCGGCGCGAATCGTCACATGTGGCGGTGTCTAGTGGAACGGTGGTCTCATCCCTGACCCGGAGGTGACCAGATGTGCATCCGCCCCCGTTCTGGCGCAAAGATCCCGGAACTCACCGCTCGTGTTGCCCGCGCCAGCAACCCCAACGGCACCACCGCGATGTGCATCCGCGACCACTTGGACGGGCTATGGCGGGATGAGGATTTCGTCGCGTGGTACCCCAGGGACGGCAAGCCGGGACTCTCGCCGGCGCAACTCGCCACCGTGTGTGTCCTGCAGTTCCTCCTGGAATTGTCTGACCGGCAAGCCGCCGAGGCCGTGCGCTGCCGCATAGACTTCAAGTACGCCCTTGCAATGGAGCTGGACGATCCCGGCTTCCACCACAGTGTCTTGGCCGACTTCCGCGAACGCCTGGCCGAGGATGGACGTGTCGACCAGTTGCTGCACCTCGCCCTAGAGCGGATCAAAGCCCACGGCCTGATCGCCGAACGCGGCGCCAGCAGCGAACCGACTCCACCCACATACTGGCTGCGGTCCGGGATCTGACCCGGCTCGAACTGGTCACCGAAGCCATGCGCGCCGCCCTGGAGGAACTCGCCCGCCGAGCCGCACCGCAGAAGCTCATCGGGCTGGTCACCGAGGACTGGGGTCGACGCTACGGACGCGCCGCCCGGCTCGGCAAGAACCCCACTCGCCCCAGGACCCGCATCAAAGACACCGGTGAGGACGCCAACCTGCTGCTGCGCTACGTCCGCATCCGAATGCCCGAACTGTGGGACGGTCCGCAGATACAAGCCCTGCGGCAGATCTTCCTCCAGAACTACTGGATCGACAGCCGCGACCGGGTCCAATGGCGCGTCCCTGGCGAAGCCGGTCTACCGCCCTCCTCGATCGCCATCGTTTCGCCCTACGACCTGACCGCCCGCTACGCCCGACGCGCAGGAACACGCTGGCGCGGCTACCTGGCGCATGTCACCGAAACCTGCGACGAGGGCACCGTCAGGATCATCACCGACGTCACCACAACTCGGGCCACGGTCAACGACAGCCGGTCACTCCCAGAGATCCATACTCGGCTGAAGCAACGGGGCCTGCTGCCCTCTGAGCACTTGGTCGACGGCGGCTACACCTCCGTCGAACTGCGTGACCGCGCCGCCCGAGACCACCAGGTCGACCTGGTTGGACCGGTCAAGGCCAAGGCCACCCGACGATCCCGCAAGGGCAACGTGTTCACCCGCGACGCCTTCACCATCGACTGGGACCACCAGAAAGTGACCTGCCCCCAGGGCAACACCAGCCCGACGTGGCTGACCTCGCCCTCGCTCGCTCCCTACGTCCAGGTCAACTTCTCCAAGCGAGACTGCCGCGATTGCCCGATCAAGACCCAGTGCACCCGAAGCGCGGCCCGGCTACTGACCTTTCTTCCTCACGACCTGCACGAACTCCAGACCGCAGCCCGAGCCGAACAGCAGACCCGAGAGTGGAAGATGCGCTACGCCAAGCGCGCCGGGATCGAGAGCACCATCAGCGAGTTCGTCCAGGGCCACGGCATGCGGCAGTGTCGATACCGCAGCCAAGACAAAGCCCACGTTCAGCACGTCCTGACTGCCATCGCAGTGAACATCGAGCGCATCAACGTCCAGCTGACGTCCGCCCCGGAGCGCCATCCGCGACCTCCGACGGCCCTCCAGGGCTTCCTGGACTGGCAGTACATCCCACGCCAGCGATCGTGGCGCGCAACCGGCTGATCCACCCGCAACCGCCTAACGAACAGCCGTTTCACGAACCCTGCATTCGGGTCTCTCGCAACGCCTGAGCGTTGTGATCGCCTTCCCGACGTCCTCCGACGAGCGACCCCGCCACGGGCCCGAACAAGATCCCCGACAGCGTCAGGCACTCATTGCCGCGGCTACTCGCCGCGCAGCAGCGCAGCCATACCCGCCAGCACACCACCGGCAAGAGGCCCATCACCATGCCCCCGCTGGTGGCATCACCCCACCCGAAGATCGCTCATGTGAGGCTCAGGATGGGAACCCGTTCTCACCACAGTTCGGCTAGTCCGGCGTCCAATACTGGTCGCGCGCGTCCTTGAGCCGTCGAGCGTCCAACTCAGCTCGACGTACATAGTCTGCGATCCGCTGATCGGTTTCAGCCGCCGTCTCGTCGGTGACCCGGTTGAGGTCCCGTTCGACGGAACGGCGCTCACGCCCAAGCTCCGCCTCATAGGATTCCCAGTCCCGTTTGAACTCTTGCTCCCACCGATCGCGGTCATACGGTCTGGGACTCCGCACGTACCGGGGGCGGCGGTTATCCCCGGGCGGGCGTTGGTCGATGGCGTCGGCCAGCTCCCGCATGTCGATGTACTGGGCCAAGACCGCTATCAGCTCGTATCCATCGCACTCCTGCAGAGCGTCGTGCAGAGCAGAGCGCACCATTTCCAGATCGCGCTCCTCCCAGGCGACAAGCACCTTTTGCACGTGGATGCCCCGACGCGCCGCCTGCTTCCTCTGGACAGCGGCCTTGCGGAACCACCGCCACATTGCGACCTCCCGAGGGTGGGGTCACCGGCACCTGGATCAGTCTCTGGACACACAGGGGATTGCGCCTGAGCAAGAGCCTTCATTCTGCAACAGCGAACCTGCTGGAGGAAGGCATGTTTCCGCCCTCCGGAGATCGTCGGCGGCGGCCGACCGCTGGACCTGGCTGATCCTGGCTGCCCACGCCCAACTGCGCCTGGCGCGTGGGCTGGCCCGCGATTTGCGGCGGCCCTGGGAACGCCAGCTGCGCTCCGACCGGCTCACTCCCGCCCGCGTTCGCCGGGGGTTTCGGAACCTACGCACGAAGCTGGCTCGTCCCGCCCGTGCTCCTAAACCCTCCCGACCGGGCCCCGGACGACCTCGGGGCGTGACCAACCGCCGACGCGTCAAACAGCAGGAGGTTGGCCGGGTCCTGGCCACCGGCGAAGCCTACGCACGTCCGGCCCATCACAGGAAAGGAACCAAGCCCCGACGCCAAGCCTGAACCGGCTACCCACAGCAACAACAGGCCTATGAACACGCAGGTCAGACGTTAAATAACAAGCTGAGATCCCTGTCGGCGGCCGGCGAAGCAGACCAGCGCGAGCTCGGGACTAGAGGCTCGGCGAAGACTTCGGGCGGCCCAAAGGCGGCAGGCCCCGATCATCGGGCGTTGATCAAGATTTCATTGCCCGACGGTGATGAGCGGAAACCACTGCGATCGTTGTTGGGACTTGGCTCGTGTCCGGCAGGCCGCGATCATGGGATGCGTCCGGCTCGGGCAGATCACACTGAGGAACTCCAGTGCTTGGCGTAGGCAGCCGAGTACGCCTCCGACGTCACCACCTGCATCCGCGCCTCCGAGCGGTTCAGCTCAGGCTGGAGCGCGGCGCGCTCCGCGCGAAACTTCCTGTCGTTCGTTCGTTCGGCCGCCTCGACGGCGGCCTGTTTGGCGGGCATCGTTTGACGGAGGCCGACCTCGGCCAGCAACTGCTCGTGGGTCTGCGAATGCTCCTCAGCTCGATGCTGGAGCTGATCGGCTATCTCCCGTGCCTGGTTCGCATCGGCGATGTCGCTCAGACGAGCGGTCTCCAGCGGACGAGGCCACTCGGCCTCCGTCGTCAGCCATTCCCGATAGGTCGCCTCACGGCGATGCTCAGGGCCCGCCGCTTCCTCCAGTGCAGAACGGCGCGCATCTAGAGCGACGAGCCGGCCTGGTATCTGTTCGATGGTGTTCTCGAGGTCGGAGACCCTCGCCAACAGCCTCTGCCGCGCGTGGCCACGGAACATCGGTAGGCCGAACTTCCGCTGCCCCAGTTTGGCCTGGATGCCACGAATCTCCTCACGTGCCGCCCGTTCCTCGTCGAGAAGGTCGCGGTAACTGCTGTTCAGCGCGGTGAGCTGCCCGATGGCTTCGGCCCTGGCGTTGAGCGTCTCGTGGTGAGCCGTGACCGCGCGTACCCCAGGTCCGTTGCGAGCCAGTGCCGCCTGCATGTCGGCCTCTGCGGACTCCTTGGCTTGGCGCGCCAGGCGGCTGTAGGCAATGCCGTCGGTCTGCGACTGAGGAATGCGTTCGGCAAGTTCGCGATCGGTCAGATCTCCGAACTCGCGCAAGAACCATGGCTTGCCAGTCTCATCGCCGGTGGGGGAGGACTCCGCGGCTGGCGAAGTTCCCTTGCTGGCGCCGTCTCGGCGTGAGGCTGCTCGCGTGCCAGGTGGGTCCCCCTGCGACCGCTCGCGGTTGTCCAGATTCTTGCTGATTCGCCAGTTCACAAGGGCGGTCACCGAGGTAGCTCGGTCGAGCCGTTCGAGTTGATCTGCGGCCTGTTGCAATGCCTGGCGCGCAGGTAGGCCGTCACGTTCAGCACGCTGCAGAGTGGCCACGAGCCGGGGCCACCTCTGCTCATCGGCTAGGACCTTCTCGGCATGCGCCCCAAGCACGTCCCTCACGGCCTCAATGAAACGACCGTTGCTTCGCTCGCGGCTACGAGGGGCCTCGCTGGGCGGCGCGTCCGGAGGCGGAACCGAATGCCCTGGAGACTGGTTGTGCAACCTCTCCGCGCGGCTGTGACGCGACCACGTGTGGGTCGCGGCGAGATCCTCCCAGATTCGCCAAGTCACGAGGGCGGGAACGGATCGGGCACTCTCCAGGTCCATCAGTTGGGACACAGCATCCCGCAGCACGGTCTCCACGGGCAGGCCCTCGTGTTCCGCGCGGGCGAGCGTTGCTCCAAGCGCCGGCCACGCTGAGTCGGCCAGGACGCTGTCCGCCCGGTGCCCGAAAACGCTGCGGATCAATTCGTTGTAGCGGTCATATCGGCTGTCGCGTTCCGCCATTTCCCTCCTTCCTGCCGTCTCGTTCGATCATGCGCCCGACCGGTACCCATCGCCAAGAGGGTCACCAGGGTCCTCCGGCCCGTAGCCGCTGGGCTGGGCTTCACCAGCTGGCACTCTCGGGCCGCGATCCTGATGTGCGAACCGCGCGGGCACCCGCCGGCGTTGCTCGTCTCGCCGCTGCCGCTCGCTCAGCCGTTCCCTCAGGTCATGTTCCTCCTGCAGGACCTCAACCAGTTCCTGTGCGACCTGGACGCGCTCACGTGCCTGCAGATACTGCTGATGTGCCGTCACAGCGTCTTCCAGATCCATACGCTGGGCGAGGGCCAGGTGTCGTGGCCACACTTCATCGAGTTCGGCAAACTCGGTCCGGACCACTTCGCGGGTATGTACAGGTCCAGCGCGGCGTTCGAGCACCTCCCGGCGGATATCGAGCTCGATGATCAACCGTTCTGCGTCAGCGACGCGGGCGCGAAGCTCGCCGAGGTCTTCTGTTCGCGGACGTCGACGGCCGGTCCTCGGCTGTGCCGTAGAAACCGCGCTGCGCAGTGCGGTCAACTCCTCGAAGGCAGCGCCGTAGGCATCGTCCAGGTCCTTCAACTCAGCCATGGCGGTGATCCGGCTCTGCAGGTCGGCGTAGCGTCCTTGAACGCTGTGCGCGGCTGGCCCGTTGCCTTCTCGAACCGAGGCCATGAGTTGATCGCCATGCTGGGCAAGTGCGGTCATCTCAGCCAGCGCTTCGTCCGCGCCGAGCTTGGCCTCGGCAAGTTCGGCCGCCAACTCCTCGTCACCGAGATCTCCGAGGGGACGATCGCGCCAAGCCAGGAGGTGCTCTGCGTCGCCCGTGCCACTGTCAGATGCAGCCCTCTGCGCGCTCTCAGATTCGGCCGCGCTCCGCCCCGCTGGGTGGAGTCGGCTTCCGACGCCCGCCTCCCTATCAGGCTTCCCGCGTGCAACTTCCGAACCAAGGACCAACCGTTCCTGGATCCGCCAGGTCAGGACTGCCACAACCGCATCAACATCTGGCAGCGAACCTTCCGTTGCGGCTGTGGCCAGCAACGCCACCGGGTCATGCCCGTCACCTTCGGCCCTGCGCAGAACGGCCGCAAGGGCGGGCCAGGCTCGGTCATTGAGGACCCGCGAGATATCTCCCGGAACCAGGTCCGCAAGCAGCAAGCGAGCGATGTCTCGGTAGTCAGGGCCCCGCCACGAGGCATTCGGCCCGCTCAGTCCACCTGGCCGCCACCGCGGCTGCGCACCAACCTCCTGAAGCGGGGCGGGTGCGACCGGCTCGATCGTTTCACCAAGTTCGGTAATGATCAGCGGTTCTTCGCTGCCCCACTCCAGCGTGTCTGCGAATGCGGCGAGGACGCGGTCGAGTTCCTCAGAGGACGTGCGCGGATCACCGAGTGCCGCTCGAAGCGCCGCATCCTCGAACTCATCGCGCGGCAGGAACAGATGGACTTCGAGCTTGTCGCGGCTCAACGCCGTGTAGGCGCCGTTTGCTGCCAGACCAGGCCCGTAGACCAGGGCGTGGTCGACCGATAGTCCCTGCGCCTTGTGCACCGTCATCGCAATCCCGTGAGAGAGGCCTCCTTTCGCGATATAGGCCGCGTCGACCCACTCGCGGAACAGACTCCGGCGTCCGTCCCGGTCCTTGCCGCGCCACTCGACGAGTACACGCCGTTGCTCGTCGATCTCCACGATTACACCGCGGTAGCCGTTAAGGACGTCACTCTGTCGCTGGTTCCAACGGCTGGAGTAGTCGTTGCGACGGAGCAGGACGACGTCGCCGATGCTGAAGGCGACCGTCCCCCCGCCCGCCAGCGCGAAGACCTCCTCATGCTCGCCGATCTCTCTACACAGCCGACGAATGGCGCGGGCGGCGGTGTTGAGCTCGTCGACATCCCGGTTGCGGGACGCCAGCATCAGCACGTTGGCAATGCTGTCGTGGATGTTGCTGTAGGCGCCGCGGCGGGCGTCCCAAGCCACGAGCATGCCCGCCATGGCGCGCGCCCGGGTGGAGGCGGCGTGGACTCGGCCGTGGTCCGCCCAAAGTCGCAGCGCTTCCCGCTTCTGGTCCTGTCGCCACAGCCGTAGAGCTGCCCTCTCGATGGCGTCGCGTTGGCGGTAGTTCTCGCTGAGCACAGCGCCCCTAACGAGCTGGTGGACCGCGGCGAACGAGCCCCCGACGCCTGGGGATTGCAGCTGCTTTGGATCGCCGATGCCGACGACCTTGGTACCGGTGGCCGCAAGATGCTTGAGCACCTCGGCCAGTTGCCGGTCGTCCAGCATCGCGGCCTCATCCAGCACCAGCACGTCCACGCCGTCCAGGAAGCTTGGCTGGCCGGGTTCGGCAGGCAGGCGTCGCAGGAGGCGGGCGATGGTCATCGAGGGAATACCCGCTTCCATCCGCAGGTTCGCCGCCGCGACCGCGGCCGTGGAGGCGCCCATGACCACCTTGCCTTCGCTTTCCCAAGCGATGCGGGCGACCTCCATGATGGTGGTCTTGCCAGAGCCTGCGACCCCGATCAGGGCGTCGATCCCATGTCCCTCGCGTAGAAGTCGACAGAGCACATCGAGCTGTTCGGGAGACAGGGCGAAGTCGGGATTCTCGGCGCGCTGGCCGAGCTGGTAGACCTCGATCGCGCCATGGAAGCTGGCCTCGGAGACGATGGCTGAGCCGTCGCCGAAGCGAGCTCGCGCTTGTCTGATGATCTCCCGTTCGGCGGCGACGACATCAGTCGTGGTGTAGCGGTCCCGGTTGGACAAATGGCGCGGGCCTTTGTCGTGCAGCTTGACTGCGATGCCGCCGTAAGACAGAACCTGATCGGTGAGCTGTTCGGCCTCTTCAGCAGAGCTGACGCCGTCGCCGACGGCGTCAGCGACGGCAGCGAGCGCTTCGGCTCGGCTGAAGTCCTTCCGGTGGCTGGTCAGGCCACCGTCGTCGGCACGGAAGACCCACGCCGCAATGCCGGCGAGGTCGTCAGCGAAGCGCGGTCCAGAGATCGCCTGGTCGGCGAAGTACTCGCGGATCGGGTCTGTCGGACTCAAGGTGTGATCCAGGATCTGGTCCGGGTCTTGACCGCTCGCGCGTGCTTCTTCGCGCCAGAAATCGTGCAAGACCTGGTCGGAGGCGCTGGTGCTCTCCTCGCGTTTGGAGTTGGCCGTCTTGGCGGCTGCTGCCTTCTGCTGGTCGGTAGTGGTTTCGACGTAGGGGATGCCGAGGGCTTCGAAGAGGTGTCGAACCTCGCCGGATCGCTTGCTGAACAGCCGTACCGTCTCCTCCGGGATGCCGATGATTTCCCAGACGCCGGTGTGCTTGTTGCGCTGCCATTCGATTCCCCACCGTTCGCTGGTGAGCTTGCGGATCCGCGCTTGCATGACGGCGTCGATGGCGCGGGCGTGCCGGTGAAGGTCGCGGCCACCGGCGGCGATGGTGCTCCAGGTCCCGTCCTGCCCACGGCACATGTTGGCGAGCGTGACGTGCCCGTGGATGTGCGGGTCCCCGAACGGCGCATCACCGACGGGACGCGCCATCCGGTGGATGTTGACCCACCCCAGCAACCCAGCTGAGGAGACGCGCTGGGCGGACTTTTCGCCGCTGTGGTGGCCTCTCATGCCGTAAGCGGTGTGCCGTTCGGCGAAGCGCACGGCCTCCTTGAGCGCCGTAACGAAGACCTCCTCCACCTCGGCGGCCAACTCGTCCTGGGCAAACGCGAAGAGGATCGAGAAGGGCTTGGGTAGGGTCAGCGTCAGATCGTATCCGCGGTTGCCCACGATGATGCGGTCGCGCTCGTGCTTCAGGGCGCGATTGACGGCTCGCTTGCCATAGAGAGCGATCACATCGACGCCGGCGGCATCGGCGAGCTTGCCCACGTCGGTGAACTTGACCTTGTGGCTCTCGCCTCGCTTTCTGACCTGGTTGACCAGGCGTTTGTAGGCGTCGCGCTGGTTCTTTGAGGTGAACAGCTGCTCGGGAGGGCGGCCCTGCTCGGCGGCGCGCATGTGGATGGCCGCCAGGAGCGGCTGCCCTGGAAGCTTGGCACGAGGATCGACTGCGACCTTGGGCTTGATGAGGCGATCACCTGTGAGCGGGTCGTACCCCTTCATCAGAGCCCTGGCGACGTCGAACTGGTCCGGAGGCAGCTCGCTTCCGGGCGTGATGCCGAACGCTCGCAGCCCCTCACCGATCCACATCAGGGGCCGTTCGTTGAGATCCATCCGGTAGGCCAACTCTGGGTCCTGCTGCGCCCCTAGAGCCCTGGTGAAATCCTCGCCGTAGATGTCATGGGCCGACAGGCCGGCGGCGTTAGCCAGTCCGAGTGCGGCACCAGCAGGAATCCTGTACCGGTTGCCGCGGTGCTGTAGCTGGTAGGCGTAGTGCTCGAACCGGCCTCGTTGCACCGCGGAGCTGAACAGCGTCTCTGGAGCCACCGTGAGCTGCGTGGCCCGGGTCCGGATGGCTTCCAGCAGCGGCGCGGCTCGAACCAGGACGGCCTCGGCCTGGGAGCACCCGTGTCGCCCGGTGAGGCGGTACTCGGTCTGCTCGTCGTTCGGTCCGATCGTCGTGACCCAAGCCATCGCCTGCTTACGCCTTCTCTCCGCAGGTCAAGCCCCAGATCCGTATCATCACGAAGTGATGATACCTTGGCACTAATGAGATGATCATGGCTGAGATAGTAGAAGGTGGCTTCTTCGCTACGTCTGTGCGTGTTCCGATCTTTCTAGCTGATTTCGGCTGCATGGTGTCTTCTCGGCTTCTTAGTGTCGTGAACTGAGATCTTGTACTGGTATGGGTTGGTCTGCCTACCATGCTGCATGACTGATCTGAGGCAGGGGGAAGCGCTGACTGTCCGGGAGATGCGGGCGCGTCGGCGGCAGCTTGAGCGAGTCGAGACCAAGACCAAGGATCTGCTCGACTCCGCCGTCGTCACGACTCGTAATCGCGCGCAGCAACTGGCGGCCGAGGCGGCCGACGCGGAAGCGCAGGCTGCCGAGACGCTCGCGGCCGCCGTCCGCGTCTACGGCTCAGCTACCACGGCCAGCTCTATCTACGGCTTTCCGGCGAATGAAGTAGAGAAAGCGGCCAAGACGGTGCCGGTCACTCGCGCAAGGGAAGTCGCGGACGGATTCCGTCAACTGGCAGAACGCAAGACCGTCGTACGGCGACAGGATCACGCTCAGCCGCCGGGCCCTTCGGCGGGCGGCGGGCCTGTGGCGGAGTCGCAGCTGGGCTAGCCACCCTCAGGTGTCGACAGTACAAGCGGCTCGTGCACGTGCGCACGCAACAACGGGCGCCGCCCCGTTCCGGTGGGGGCAACGCCCGTGCGCTGACGTTCGGTCTCTCGGCCTTGTTGGCGAACGATGAGTAAGCGGCGAGCGGCAGCGCGCCGGCCCCGGGCTCGATGCCCGGGGCCGGCGCATCCCGCGCCGCAAACACAGGTCAGCCTCCGCCCGGGTGGTTCCCGGGCGGGGGCTGATGGGGTTCCTTACTGTGCTGCGGTGGTCATGACGATCGCTCGGCGTCGGCGCGGTTGCCGGTCGTGAACGCGATCGGTATGAACGTGAATCCCTCCAGACTGCCGCGCCAGCGGATGGGGTTACGTCGCGCGTGGACGGCGCAGAGATAGTAGGAGCAAAAGCCATCACCGGTGAGGACGTTCGCGGTGTGGGCGCATTCCAGGGAGTGGCAGCGGTGCTTGTGAAGGTTGATCACCTTCACCTCGGCGGCTGCGGCTTGGTATGCCTGGCCCAGTTCCTCGAAGGCCAGCGCTCCGTACGGGTAATCCCTGTCTCGGTAATCCCGTTCGAACACTAGACGTCCGGGGCCTTCCTCCTGGTCTTCGCGGTGCCAGAGCTTCGCCACTGGGCCAAGGCTGGAATCACCCTCCTGAAACCAGAACTCGACGCGGTAGCGCTCACCGGCGAGCAACCCGAAATGCATGCGCAGATCGGGTACTTGGTACCAGTCTCCGGGCTCGCCGAAGTAGTTCCGGCCCTCGCTCGGGAGCTTCCATGTCGGCCAGCCCCGGTACGTGACGTCGGTCGCCGAGGCCATGTTCCATCGGACCATCTGTTCAGTCCTATCTGTGGATGTGCAGCCGTGGTGAGGTCTGCGGGAGCCGGGTGGCCCGTTGACGGGTCACCCGGCGCTCGATCAGAAGAGAGTCATGGACTCCGAACCCGGCGTTGACGCAGTGGTCCGCTTGGGGTTCGTCCGCTTCGGCCTTGCGCTGCGCTTCTTGGGCTTGCGCGTCTGTGACTCGCTGGCATTGCTGGTCTCGGTACCTGCTCGCTCCAGCGGGTAGAGGCAGCCGACGGCGCCGACGTTGTAGGTCTTGCCGGGCTGCATCCCGATGCCGGGTGCGGTGGTGAGACATACGACCTCGGCAATGCCGAACTCGTTGCCCTCGTGGTCGGGGTGGAAGTTCAAGACGCGGACTGTCAGGCGGGCGTTCGGCCACGCGCGGGGGGTGTAGCCATAGACCTTGCCTTCCGCGATGCCGTTGGGACTGACGTCCATTGGTCGCTTCCCTTCGTTCGTTGGTGGTGCCGGTCCGGGCTGCCCTCCGTTCCGACATAGTTAAATATACATCAAATGGCCTTGGAGGGGCGGTCTTCGCGGCGACCAGGCACAACCGTTACCGGCTCGTTATTCGGCAAGCGATGTCGCGTTCCGCTGCTGGCGACGTCTGTTCACATGGCCTTTCGGGGCGGTCCGGTGGGGCAACCGTCCCGAACCGTTCCGTGATCTCCTGTCAGGTCGGCCTTCGTCTGCGAAGCGACCCGGGCTGACGCGCTGCCTGGTCGGCGAAAGCGATCCGCAGTTGCATGGGCTTGGGGTGGGGTGAGCGGCTGGGGGCGCGGTCGTTCCGGTGTGCTCGCTCGCGCGAACGGCGCGAGGGTGTGACAGGCGTTGGCGCGCGAGTGAGTGCTCCGGTTCGCCGGGGGGGTCTGGGGGGCCAGCGTGGCCCCCCAGTCGCCCACGTCCAGCTATCGGCTTGGGGTGCGCGAGAGGGGACCGCGCACCCTCTCGCGCACCATGGCCGGGCCACCGGTGCGGCCGTCCCTCTTCCGGAGTGGGTTCGGCTGTTTCGCCGTGCCACACTCCGGCTCTGGTTAGGCGGTCTCGATCCACCAGCTAGAAGGAGCGAGTATGAAATCGCCTTCGTGCCATCCGAACGAGTGCCCCTTCGGGGCTAGCGTGTTGAGGTATTCCTGAGCGTCGTCGAGTAGTCCCCCCGTGTCGAAGATGGCCGCGCTCGCCTCCGCGTAGGTGATCGTGTTACCCCAGGGGTCGCGGACGGGCGGGGCCTCCACGCGTCCTCGTGTTGCGTAGGCGCGCAGGACGGCGCGTGCGTAGGCGTGGCGCTTTTTGGACCATTTGCGAATCATTCCGACGTCGGGCCGCCAGCCGTGGTCCAGGGCGGTGAGCAAGACCATGACGTGGGCTCGCCAGCCCCGAGCTCCGTCCACCCAGCAGCCGGACATGTCGGGGGTGATGATCTTGGACATGTTGCCTCCTCTCAGGCGGTCAGGGCCGCGAAGACGATGGACCGGAAGTCCTGGACGCTCCAGCCGGACAGGTGGCCGGTGCGTTCCATGAGCAGTCCGGTGTAATGGGCGTCCCAGGTGTCAGCGATCACCGAGCCGTCGGGGAGGCAGAACCATTCGTGGCCGGTGAGCTGATCGAGTTGCACCGGGTGAACGCTCAGCGCGTACTGCCCGCACAGGCCGGTGGTGACGAGCAGTTCGGCGGCCTCAGCCGGGGTGAGGTCGCGGTGCTCCTGCTCGTTCTCGTCGGTGGGTGTGACGTCGCCGTCGTGAACGTCGTCCAGCGTGTAGTAGCGCGTGTGGATCGTGAGGACTCCAGTGCTCATCGCGTTCCCCTTTCGTGTGGGTGGTGGTGCCGGTCCGGGCTGCCCTCCGTTCCGACATAGTTAAATATACCACTATTCGGCGTTGGGAAGTAGCCTGATGTCGACCCCGCGACCACCGTTACCAATCCGTGATCACCTGTGGGGTCGCCGTCCTCGGCGATGCTTTTCCAGGACCTGAGCCCCTCGACCAGGCCGTCGGCTTCGCGGCCCGGCTCAGCCGGCGGCGCGGCCGTCAGCGGCTTGGGCCGGCGCGTGCGCGGCGGCCGCGGCGAGGCGCCGGGGGAGCGCGAGGGGGCGGCGCGAGCGCCCCTCGCCCAGGCAAACGCCGCGCCCCCGGCGCGACCACCGACATCATTATTCGAGAGGCAGTATGAACACCTTCGTCCCGACCGTCACTGGCAGGAAAATATCCCTTCCGGCCAGACCAATGATTGCCACTGCCTCTGTTCTAGGAACTGCTGTTATCAGCATCTGCTGACCGGAACAATCCAGGACGTGGATCGACGTGGTTCCTTTTCGCTTCTTTCGCTTCACCTGTTTGAGTCTCCATTGCCTCAGGCGGGTTTGACCGCGCCCGGGTGTCGGCGGGAGGCTGTGCGACTTCGGGCACGGGTGGCTCGCCCTGCACTGGGCGGGCCCCCCGTGGACACGTGTTACCAGTCGTACCCGGGGCCCTTGGGGTGCTCGGGGGTCTCGTCGTATCCGTGCGGAGCGAGGTGGGCGCGGCAGAGGTTGAGGTGGCGCGCGGTCGTGCGGGTGTACTCGACCGGCGGGATCACGGTGCGTTCCTGCCCGTCCTGGTCCTTCAGCACCCAGGCGATAGGCGTCCGGTAGGAGTAGACCACGTAGACGGCTCGGGCGAGCTCGTCCCGGCACAGGTCAGCGAGCTCGTCCGGCATGATGCCCATGGCTGGGACCGTTCCCCATGTGGTGCGGGGGGAGCTCTGTGCGGTCATGCTTCCGGCGGTGAAGGGGACGCGTGCGGCGAGGTACTCGCGGATGCCAGGGGCGCCGTTGAAAGCGGTCCGTCCATAGAACCGCAGGGTGGCGCCGGGGGTCATGGTGGCTGGCATGATCATGTTTCTCCCTCGTATGGCGGTGGTGTCGGTCCGGGCTGCCCTCCGTTCCGACATAGCTAAATATAGCACTAATTGGAGTGGTGTTCTAGCCCTGGCCTTCGCTCGTATCAATGCAGCTGCGCCCCTCGGTCGCGCCACTCGAAGAGCGATCACAGGCCCGCGAGTGGGTGCGGTTCCGCCCGGGTTCCGGCGACACCTGGGCCGGAATCCGGGCAACCTGGTCAGGCGAGCAGCTCCCGGGGGGATGGCCCCGGCGGGGGCGACAGCGGCCAAGCCGGTCTGCGGGTAGGGCAGGGTGGTGGACCTGTCGGCGAAGATCTGGGTGATCGTCCAGCCCTCGGATGCCAGCACATCGCGGGCGCGGGCAATGACGTCGACGTGCGACGGGTCCATGATCACGCAGATGCCGTCAAGGTTGTCGCCCCATCCCATGCTGACCATGACCGACCAGGTGATGCCAGCGGCTTGCAACGGGCGGGCCGCGAGGCCGCACAGCACCCTCTGCTGCCTGGCGTGACGGACTGACCTGCTCATGGTCATGCGTGGCTCCTTCTCGTGGATGGCGGCGTCGATCGCCTGCGGGTTGAAGTAGCGGGGCTTTCGCGGTGGGTGTGCGGGGACGTTCCGGAGTGCTCGCTCGCGCGAACGGCGAGAAGGTGTGACAGGCATTAGCGCGCGAGCGAGTGCTCCGGCTCGCCGGGGGGTCTGGGGGCCAGCGTGGCCCCCAGTCGCCCACGTCCAACCATCGACTCAAACGCGAAGGGGTCCGCCCGACTCGGGCTCGTCCGGCCGACCCGTCGTCAGGCCGTGCGTCGGTGGACCCGGTCTGAGGTTTGCTGCCGCGCACCCACCATCCAAGCTGCATCTTCTGAGATGGCTCGGGCTTGCTGGCCGAACCGGCGTGCGGTGTGTTTCCTCAGAGGACCGGGAGTCTCGTTGACTCCCGTGTGTGTTTTGCCGAGCGAGACCAGGTTCAGCCATGCGCGGGCGGCCTCGTCAATGATGTGGGTGCGCAGGCCGCGACGGCATTGGCACTCCTGGCGGGCGATGTGCACGCGGAGGCGCTCGGCCTGGCGGGCCGCGTCCTCGACCTCCGGCGGCGTCCTCATCGGGCCGGTGGGCCAGGCGGGCAGGTGCTCGCACGGCTGCGCGGCGCCGATCGTCTCACCGGTCCGGTGTGCAGCGTTGGCGATCGCGGCGATCACCATGCCACGTACCGTCTTCGGGCCCTTGGTCAGCGAGGTCACTGGGGTGGCTCTGGGTGCTGCTGAGGTGGTCACTGCGTGCCCTTCGTTGGTTGGTGGGTGTGCGGGGTCCCGGGGTTGCCCTCCCAGGGGTGTCGGTCGGCCCGCTGGATGGCGGGCCGACCGAAGCGTGTGATCAGCCGAAGAGGGTTGCGGCGGCGGGGGTGAGGCACTCAGGCGACCAGTGGCCGGTGTCGTCGCAGTACAGGCAGAGCTCTCCGGCATAGCGCTGGATCTCGGACGTGTGCTCGTCGGCACCGGCGCCGAGGGTGTTCATGAACGCCATTGCGGCGCGGACGAAATCGTCGCGCATGATCGGGTAGGCGTTGCCGGTCAGCAGGTCATGACCTGTGTTGGTGACAGCGTCGTCGCAGGTGAGGCGGTGGGACCACACCAGGCTGGTGCCGCCAGGGCCGGAGATGTATCCGAGCGGGCGCAGCTCCAGGTCGTGGGAGTTGTCGATGTGCCAGGTGGCGGCGGCGCCGTCGTGGTCGGTCCATTTCGGGCCGAGTCCGTTGGTGTGAAGGAGCATGCGCGCGTTCCCCTTTCGTGTGGGTGGTGGTGCCGGTCCGGGCTGCCCTCCGTTCCGACATAGTCAAATATACCACTATTCGGCGTTGGGAAGTAGCCTGATGTCGACCCCGCGACCACCGTTACCAATCCGTGATCACCTGTGGGGTCGCCGTCCTCGGCGATGCTTTTCCAGGACCTGAGCCCCTCGACCAGGCCGCCGGCTTCGCGGCCCGGCTCAGCCGGCGGCGCGGCCGTCAGCGGCTTGGGCCGGCGCGTGCGCGGCGGCCGCGGCGAGGCGCCGGGGGAGCGCGAGGGGGCGGCGCGAGCGCCCCTCGCCCAGGCAAACGCCGCGCCCCCGGCGCGACGACTGAGAGCCGCAGCCAGGCGGGCAGGCTCGCGGCGATAGCCCCGTGCTCGTGCCCTGGTCGGTTGCGCCAGGCCGTGGCGAGTCGGGGTCAAGCACCAAGAGCCAAGCACCGGCGGCCCGCTGCGTCCAGACGCCGCACAGTCTCGTCAACGGCGTCGAATCGGCACCATGTGTCGCCGCCCAGACCATCGGCGGTGTGGAAGTGAACGGCGCGTGCGTACGGGCTGCCGCCCGGAGCGGTGTGACAGGCCAGGAAGCGGTAGCCACCGATGCCGAGGGCGAGGGCGCCCGTGGGCCACCAACCAGAGTCGGCAAGGGCGAGGCTGGTCGCACGGACGTGGCATGCAACTGTTCCGTCGGGGGCATAGAGGCTGTACCGCAGGTGCGGAGCCTCGTCGGCGTCGAACATGCTCCGCCCGTCCTCGCACTTGGGACAACGGTTGCCGAAGCCGCAGGGCAGCAGGATGAAGCTGTAGCCGCGGAGCTCAACCAGGCTGCCGCGGTAGATGACACGGGAACCGATGTACAGGCCCTCAATGACGGCCTGGGCGGCGGAGGTGTTCACGGTCGGCTCCTTATCCGAAATTGGTGGGCTTGAGGTGGATCTGTCCGCGCTCAGTACCGAGCGCGGAGCTGGTGGCGCACGCGCCTGCCGCCGCGCGGCCCGGCCGCACCTTGGTACGACCGGGCCCGTTCCTCGGGCGATGGGGCTCGTTCGGCGCTTTACGCGGACTCGGGCCCAGCGCCTGGGGCCGGGGCGACGTCCATGCTCTTGACGTCTGCATTCGTGACGTCGATATGGACCTCCGCGTTCTTGTCATTGGCATGGTCGTAGGCGACTGCGAACGCCATGCCTTCGAGCTGCCAGCGTGCCTCGCTGTCGAGCGAGGTGCGTAGATCGCTCATGGACACCTTGCCGAGGTCGATGCCCTCGCCGAGGTCGAGCTTCAGCGCGATCGTCAGAGTGACGTCCATGGTGGTGATGTTGTCGGTCATCGCTTTCCTTGTCTTGCGAGTGGGCGGGCCACCGCCCGGCGTCACCGGGTGCGGCTGGCGGTGTGCCGGTGGCGCCGGGAGCGGTGGAAGTGTTGTGGTCAGCTGATGTCGGCGGCGAACCAGAGGAAGTCGGCTTGGTTGGGCTCGCGGAGGTAGTAGAGCCGCTGCGGTGCCGGTCCGGCGTCGACGGCGTACAGGCCCGTGGGGAACAGGCGCTGGGTGGTTCCGGCCGCCTGGACTCCGGCCGCCTGGACCTGGGTGACCAGGCGGCGGAGGGCGGCGGCCTCTTCGTCCTTCTCGTCCTTGAAGAGGGAGGTGACCTCGTCGGGAGTGGTGAGCGGACGCAGTTCGATCGTGTCCAGAATCTCGTTGAGCTCGGTTCGGGTCCTGCCCTGCATCATGAAGGTGAGCAGGACTCCGGGTTCGTACTTTCGTTGCATGGTTGGTCCTTCGCTGTCTGGTGGCACTGATACGGGTTGCCCTCCGTATCAATGTAAATAATTATACCTCTTTCGAGGTGTCGATTCCGGCCCGCCGCGCGCCGGTGAGGGGGCGCACGGCGGGAGGGAGGGATCACCTGGCCGGTCTCACGCGTCGTCGGCGTAGATGATGGTGCGCTCGGCGGAGCTGAGCTCTCCGGTGAGATCTCCGACGAAGCTGACGACGCCGTAGGCTTCGTCTTCGTAGTCAGAGTCGAAGTGGCGCCTTGCTGCGACGTTTGCGCGGTTGCGCGCTTGGCGCCAGTCGTCGCCGGTGGCTGCGATCACTATGGGTGATCGGAGTCCAAATCGACTGTCCCAGTCATCGACGAAGGTGAAGGTGGTTGCGGACACTTTGCCCTCCTGGTCCGTGGCGGCCGCCGTCCGGCCTATTCTCCCGATTGTTAGAGTTAATTGTACCTCACTGAGGATTGGGGGTGGATTCACCAGGAAGTTGCGGGTTGGCGTCGTGCACGGTGAAGGCAATGGCGCCCACTTCGAGCCCGAACTGGAACCGGGGGTCCGGATAGGGCTGGCCGTCCTGGTAGTGGACAGGGCGGATGCTGAGCAATGTGCCGTCTTCGCTGGCCCCGGTGACCAGGTAGAAGTCGGGTGGGCGATCGGGGTTGCGCTGGACGCGCAGGATCGTGCCGGTCAGGTCCTCGTGGTAGTCGCTGATGTAGCCGTGGCTGTGGCAGAACGGGTCGTCACGTTCGCCTTCGGCGAGCTCGTGCTCGGCGAGGATGTACTGGCGGGGAGTTGCGCCCCGCGCGCTGCGCCGTCCTTCTCGTTCGCAGATCGGACATGGGGTGTCCTGCTCGACTATGAGGCGTCCGTGCAGGTCCGGCTGGTTGCTCCAGGCCCAGCTGCCGTCACCGGTTGGTTGCCAGCGGATCATGGTCGTAGCTTCCCGGTTCAGGTGGTTGGACGGGCGGCGAGGTACTGGCCAAGGGCGGCGGTGAGCACCTCGACCGCGCAGGCGCCGATCTGGCTTCCGGTGCCCAGGAGGGCGGCGATCGTGCGGGTGGCGAAAAGCGCGTACAGGGCCTGCGGGGTTTCGGTGGGCTCAGGGCTCTCGGCCGCGTACTGGTGGCTGAATCCGCTGAGCGCGGCGGCGATGACGTCGGCCAGGTCCTCCTGCTGCTCGGCGAAGTGGAACAGCTCGGCGAGGAGGAGCGCGGTTGCGCCGTCGGCGTCGGGGTCGGAGTCGTGGCGGTGGAAGGTGAGCACGGCGGCGGCGCGCTCGACCCGGTCATCGTTCGTGATACGCATGAGTTGAACTCCTTCGAGTTGGTGGTGCCGGTCCGGGCTGCCCTCCGTTCCGACATAGATAAATATACCTTGACTAAGTTGGTTGGTCAATCGGCCACCCCGGCTGCTTCGTCCGGACGTTGCGACCCGGACGGCTGGGAAACTGAGGCCGTCAGGGATTGGTTCGGTGGCGCGTCGGGTGCTGGCGGTGCCAGGTCGCCAGTGCGCGCGCTTCCGCGCGGTCGGAGGCGGCGTAACGCCAGCCGCACGAGCACAGCGCCCACGACGACCCGTCGTAGATTCGTGATCCGCTTTCGTTGCGGGAGTAGCCGCGCGGCTCGGTGGTGTGGGTCAGGTGGTGGGCTTGGGGTGCGAGGTCGCGCAGGATGGCGTCGGCGACGGGTGCTGCGTCCCATTCGGTCCAGGGGCCTTCCAGCACCAGGCGGATGCCGCCGGTCGCGGTGTGGGCCTGTAGGGCGGACGGGCTGATGATGATGCGGGCGCCGGGGACGCTCATATGCAGGGTGCCATCCGTGCGCGGGTAGGGCGTCCGCGAGTTGCGGCGCATCTTCATCAGGTGCCCGATCGTCTCGGGTCGATACGTGGGCCGGGTGGCCCCGGGCTCGTCGGCGCGGGCGGGGGCGCGGCGAAGTGTCTCGGCGATGGTGCGGGCCAGGCCGGATCCGGTGCTGTCGCCGTGAGCGGTCCCGACCGCGACCCGTTCCCCTGCCGGGTTGAGCAGGGCGAAGCGCCAGCGGCCACTACTGCTCAGCCGCAGTAGCAGGGTTCCGCTGTCAAGGGGGTGGCGCTGCTCGCCGGCGTCGGCGACGAAAGCCTGGTATGCGGCGGTGAGGGCCAGGTGTTCGCGGTGCCGGGGAGTCTGCGGCGCCCGGTATCCGTAGTGCGGTTCCGGCGGGGGCGGGGGAGAGTCCGGCGGGCTGTGGGTCATGAGCGGGTTTTCTTGTGAGCAGGCGCAGGGCAGGCGCCCGGCCGGGGAGTTGCCCGGCCGGGCGCAACCCTCAGTTCGTGGGCGTGGTCTCAGCTGGCGATGCGAAGGTGAGTACTTCCTCGACTCGCACGGCGACGCGGGCGACGGTCCGATCGAGGTCATAACGGCGGCTGGCCACCTTGATGAACATGTCGGCGTCGATCAGGAGCCGGTACCAGTCGTAGACCAGTTCATAGAGGATCCGGACCTGAGGTTCGGCCAGGTGGCTGCATCCGTCTCCGAATGCCCTGATCCAGGGCTGTGCGATCGCGTGTCCCGTGGAGGTGAACAGGTTGTCGCCGATCTGTGTGATCGCCGGGTCGTATCCGACGCTGCTCTCGGGGATCTGCAGGTCGGGCAGGGGGAGGCAGGGACGTGCGGCCGGGTGGGCGGTGATGATCGCGAGCCTGATCGCGTGGCGCGCCAGGATCAGGGTGCTGTTGGAGATGCCGCAGCGCTCGGCGATCGCCTCGGGCGTGGTGGTGCGTGACATCGTTCCTCCGTGCTTGTCGGCGGCGAAGCGGGGTCGCCCTCCGCTTCATCATTAATAATTATAGCGCTATGGGCTCGTTTGTGCTGACCATCGATCTCCAGCCAGATAGGCCCTTCGCTCAGCTTCTTGAACGGTGCGTTGGGCCCAGTGGACTGATTGGGCGGTTGTGCGAAGCGGTGGCCGCCGTCCGCGCGATGGGGTTGATCGGATGGAAGATGGCCGGGGCCAGGAAACGAATCGTTTCGGCCACGGGGTTGGCGAGCGTGCTGGGCAAGCAGTCGGAGTCTTCCAGGGCCTCTAGCGCGTCGGCGGGCGGCAGCCTCCGCAAGCCTTCCGCCCAGGCGCATTCTGCGTCGTCGGCTGCCCAGGCGGCGGCCTCGTGCCACAGCGCGTCGAACAGGGCGAACGCCAGGTCTGGCGAAGGGTTGGGAGTCGGCGCCTGCGGGGGGTAGATGGTCAGGCGTGCGGGCTGGGGGTACAGGTCGATACAACCGCAGGCGTTGCAGCGGTAGAGACCGGTCCAGGTGGGATCGATCTCCACGGTCGTGCCGGTCGGGTCGCACGGCTCAAAGCCAGCGTTCTCGGGCAGGTTGCCGCACGGGCAGCGGATGTCGCCGTGCTCGGTGGTGGTCCAGGTCATCGCTGCGTCTCCGGCTCCTGCTGCGGTCGCGGTTCGGGACCGCGCTCGGCGATCTCGGCTTTGTCGTACAGGTCGGGGACGAAGACCATCAGGTAGGCCATGAGGGTCTCGGGGTCGGGCTCGGCCAGGGCGCTGGGTCGGGTGTCGCCGGTGGCCACGTCGGCGATCGTCACTGCGTCGTGGTGGATGCGCATGCTGGGCCTTGTCAAGTGGGGTGGGGGCCGGCCGAGGGTGCGTGCTCGGTCGGCGTGGCCGTGCCGGTGGGTCCAGGGCGGGGAGCGTCGTGGGGCTGAGCCCGGGGCGGACGCCTGTGCTTTCGCCCCGGGCTCAGCCGACTTGGTCAGGCGGCCTTGCTTTCTGCTTGGAGCGGCTTCTGGGTGGGAGTCTCGCCGGTCCAGGACTTGCCTTCTGCGACGGCCTGCTCGATGGGGGACAGGCGGTAGCCGAGCTCGGCCAGCAGCTTTAGCCAGACGGCGATGGCGGCCTGCTGGCGGCGGCGGCTGTCGCGTTCGAAGTACTCGAAGCTGTCGATGTCGCGCCAGGTCTTGACGTCCATCCGTCGCTCGTAGGCGGCGGCGATGGTGGCAAACTGGATCAGCGGGTACCGCTTGGGTGCGGTTCTGTCAATGAGCTTGGTGATGGCCTCGGGGGTGAGGTCGGTGCGCCCGGCCTCGTGCTTGTCCTTGGCGGGGGAGGCCAGGCCGAGGAGTTGGGCGAGGACCTCACCGCTGTTGTAGCTGCCTGCCCACTTGCGGAGCGGGTCGGGCATGGTGAGCTGGGCCCAGGTGACGAACCTGGCGATCTTGGTCATCTGGGCCGGGGTGGGCTTGCCGGTGATCAGGTTGGTCAGGAACTCGCGCCGTACGGGCTCGGCGGCGCGCCATTCGATGTTGCCGTCCTTTACGTGACGGCTGGCTTTGGTCTTGGCCTCCTTTTCAGCCTGTTCCTTGGCGGCCGCCTCGGGAGTACCGGGCGCGGGCGCGGCGGGCCGGGGGTTGAAGTGTCCGTACGCGGCGGGGTTGGCGCAGTACGTAGCCGTCTTGGCGCCGCCGCTGTTGGTGGTCAGCACCGCCAGGTTTCCTGGACACTCGGCGTGGGTCTCGGCCGTCAGCGCCGCCGCGTCCTTGTCCTGGCTGACGCGCAGTCGCCCGACCTCGACCGCGCCGGAGGGGACCTCCTCCAGGACGCGGATGCCCTCCGCCTCCAGCTCGGCCCGCGCGGCGGCGAGCTGCCGCTCGCGCTCACGCCGCTGGGTCTCTCTGGAGTATCCGAGGTCGAAGAATCCCCTCTTGGCCTCCTTGATGATGCGGTCGCGGGCCTCGGGGTCGTCGTCGAACTCGTGCAGCTTGGCCATGGCGACAAGGTCGTCCTCGATTGCCGGGATGCCGGTGATGGCCTCGCGGGCTTCCGGCGAGAGCTTCCCGGCCTCGATGCCCTGCTTGACCTCCTTCTCCTTGCGGCCGAGCTCCTTGGCGATCTTCCTGACGCCCATGCCCATCTCCGCCGCGCTGAACAGCGCACCGGCCTCCTCGGCCTTGGTCAACTCCTTGCGGTTCTGATTCTCGTCGACCATGTCGAGGAACTCCGCCGCCGTCAGGTGCGGGGCGTCCCAGATGAGACACGGGATCTTCTCCCAGGTAACTTCAGGCTCTTTAACCACTTCCCTGGCGACCCGCCAGCGGCGCTCGCCCATGCCAATGACCAGGCGGCCGTCGGCGCGGCGCTGGACCTTCAGCGGGACCCTCACACCCCTGTGGCGGATGGAGTTCACGAACACGGGGTCCTCGTCGGGGTCGAGACCGAAGTCCTCACGGGCGTTGCGCTCGTGCGGTACCAGGTCGGAGGGGCGCACCATGCGCAACTGCACGCCTTCGGGAATCTCCAGATCGAGCCCGGCCGGCTGGTCGCTGGCCTCGCCAGGGAGCTCGGTCGGCTCAGTGGGGGCGGTCGCAGCGGGCCGCTCCGACTCGGCCGTCTCGGTGATCTCGGTGGCCTTGTCCTGCGTCTGCGGGTCCCTGTGGTCGGTGATGATGGTCATGCTGTCCTCCTGGTCTGGGTGGGGGTGTCGATCGGGGTTGCCCTCCCTTTCGACATTCCTAAATATACGCCTCCATGGAGGGGGAGTCAATCCGTGGGGCGCAGCCCGGTCGCTGGTGGGCGGCCATGCGGGGCCCGGTCTCGTCTATCTGCCCGTGGTGAGCTGTGTTGCCGCCGAATGATTTCGGTGCGGCGGGGCTGGGCGCCCGTGGTCGTCGCTGTGGTTGGTCAACCCGCGTCGGATCGGTGTGGCGCGGTGGCGCCGATCGTGACGGGTGCCCGCGCCGCAGTGACTGCGGCGCGGGGCTTTTATCCGGCGGCTGACGCTGCGCGTGTGAGGCGCATCGTCGTCGATGTGGAAAAGATTGCGCGTCACCAGTGGCAGCCAGGAGCCCACCCTTGGCGAGGGGAGTATCGCGCTGATCTACTCGCCGGTGTCGGCTCAGGCCGGGCGGATCCGGGTGGGGTGGGCGTCGGTGCGCCAGACGATCCTGATCATGTAGTGGCTGGTGAGCACCTTGGCGAAGGGGCCTCCGTGTTGGGCGGGCATCAGGTCGTGTCCGTGCGGTTGGCCTGCTGCTCGGCGGCCCAGGGCTCGGCCCAGGCGTGGAGAGCGTTCTGGACGTCTTCTCGCCAGCGGATGCCTGCGGGCACTGTCAGTTCGGTGACCGGTTCGTCGGGGCGGCCCCATTCCGCTGCCTTGGTGATCACGATGGGTGCCGGGTCGTCGATCGGCGTCGGTGGTCCGTACCAGGACGGCGGCGTCTTCCAGGTTGCGGAGTACCGATCCGGTCCGACCTGCAAGGTCCAGCGTTCACAGTCGTGGCCGCCCCGGTATTCCAGCTTGTAGCTCTTGGCGCGCTTGGCGGTGGTGCGCCGCGGCGGCTTGCCGCCCTCCAGCGGGGCGGCGAACGCGGCGGGGAAGCGCTCCTTGGCCTCGGTGCCGGTCAGGATGCCGTGGATTTCGTCGTAGGGGACCGTGCTGGTGTGGGGGTGACGCTGGGCGGCGGCCAGGGCGTCCCAGGTGTGGATGTGGGGTGTGTCCCTGGTGAAGCGGTCCGGGACGGTGACCGATCTGGCGTTGACCTTGGTGACCTCCAGCCACCTGCCGCTCACTTTGATGAAGTCGCCGCGGGAGATGTTGGCCTTGGTGTAGACCTTTGCGCCGGTGGCCTCCAGCACCATCTCCCAGTAGCTGATCTCCTCGGTGATCTCGACGACTTCGGCGGTGAGTTCGGCTTTGTACTGCTCGGAGACACCGAAGTGCACGAAGACGTTGCGGGTTGCATCGCCGTTGTCCTTGGTGGCCAGGACGGTGACCGGAACGCCCTTGTGGCGGTACTCCTCCAGCTGGGCATCGACTGGACCGGGCCACTCGGTGGGGTTGTCCCAGAGGATGTCGTCGCGACCGGCCATGAGCTTGTCGATCTGTCGGAGGCGCTTCTCCAGCCGCGCGATGCGGCGCTGGGTCGTTCCGGCGCTCTCGCGGCGATGCTGGAACCGCTCGGCGGCGTCGGCCTTGGCTCTCCAATCCTTGGCGCGGTCGTACAGCTCCCATGCTTTGCCCTCGCGCTTCCACAGCCGGTCCAGGAGTTTGCGGTGGCGTCGCTCGCTGTAGTGCCCGATCAGGATCGGGGTTCCGTTCAGCGCATCGTAGGTTTGCTTGTTCCGACTGCGGATCGCCTCGGATTCAGCGTCGGCGGACGACGCCTTGTCCTGGTAGTGGGTGGCGCGGGCTTCGGCGCGGGTGTAGCGCTCGTTCTCCAGGTCGTCGAATCCGGTCGCCGGGGTGACGTTGTCGACGGTGATCTCAACGGTGAAGCCTGCTTCCTCCAGCGCCGTCTTGGCCTGGTCGAGTTTCCAGGAGTCGGCCGTGCGACGCCGCGAGTGCGGCAGGTAGAAGACTGGCTCGCCGAGCTGGTCGTCGACTGGCAGCCATTCGGAGAATCTGAAGTTGAAGCGGTGCAGGATCTTGCCCGCGCCGTCTCCGCGGCAGGTGCCGTAGGCCAGGGTGCCGTGCTGTCGGGTGTGCTTGAGCGTGATGGTCACGTGTTTCTCCGTCCGGTGGTGGTGTCTGCCGGTCCGGGTTGCCCTCCGGGCCGGCGGGTGTGCTCCAGGTCTGGCCCGGTCAGAGCCGCTGCCAGATGTCCATGACGACGCGCCTGGTAGGACCGAGCGGCAGCGTCAGTGGACCGAGCGGGGCCTGCTGCTCGATGGCGTCGACGAACCATTCCCGCCATTGCTGCGTGGTCGCGGTCTCCTCCAGCGGCCATGGTTCGAAGCGGGCGGACTCGCGGTCGAGGATGGCGCACAACAGGTCGGCCAGCTCGTCGATGGTCGCGCAGTACCGCGTGCCCTGGTCGACGGCATCGACGTCGGAACCCATCGCGTGATGGACACTCGCAATCACCTGGTAGTCCGAGCCCTCATTCATACTTCCTCCTTGTTCGGGTTCGACATCGATCAGCACCCCGCTTTGACATAGTTAAATATACCTATTTATGGAGACGTGGGCAAGCCGCAGGAACACCCGGCCGCCCATTCTCGCGCTCTGCCGGGTCGGCACCTGTTCCGGCGATCTCATCACCTCCCGAACCTGTTCCAGGGGCGCCACGGGCCAAACCAGGCGAACTAGGGCACTGGTGTCCCGGGGGCGGGCCCGCGCGGTCGCGGCGGCCACCCCCGGGCTTCCTTCGGATCAACAAGGGGACGCGTTGTTCGGCTGGATCAGGCAGGAGCCTTGGCCGTCATTTCCCGCGTGCGGAGTGGGAGAGGTCGACCGTGCGTTTGCGGCTGGTCCGGCGCGTCAAGGACGTCAGCCAGTCGGAGGGTGGACGCTGATCCACTGCTCGGCCTGCCAGTCCCACAGGTACCAGCGCGCGCCGGGCGTGGTCTCCGGGACGGGGGTGAGGTAGCGAGTGATGGTCTGTTCGGGGGTGGCGGCCCGTCGGACCTCCAGGCGGTCACGGGTGAAGCCCTCGGGGTCGATGCTGCGGGCGAGGGTGCGGCCTCGGGTCGCGGCATCGGTGATGAGTTCGGCGGTCTCGTGTTCCTCGGTGAGGTCGTTGAGAACGCCTTCGGTGCTGATGGCTTGGCCGTCACGGCGGCATTGGGCGGCGTAGGCGTTGAGCTGGTCATAGCCGAAGGGGCTCCCGGGGTCGGGGTGGTAGTAGGTTTCGCCGCCGTTGCCGTCGTCGTCGATCGTGCCGACGCGTCGGCCGTGCTGCTGGAGGACGGCGGTCCAGGCGATGCCGCGGTGGTGCTCCAGGGTCCTCAGCTCGGTGACGGTGAGGCCGATGTCAGGTCCGGTGAGGCGGCTGTGGGGAAGGGTGATCATCTGCTGCTGGGGTTCCATGCCTCTCCTTGGCGTGAGGGGTTGAGTGGTCGCTCGCCGCCCGTGTCGGGCTGCAACGGCGGATGCGATCCCGGGCCCGCCCTCACGGGTGTCAGGGCGGCCTCGGTCGTGGTCAGGCAGAAGGCCAGCGGGGGGTGATCTCGTGGATCTGGCGCTTGTGGGGGTAGGTGCTGCCGCGCGCGTTGAGGGCCGTGGTGCGGCCGCACGTAGGGCACCCGCCGACCAATCGGCCGTTCATGCGCCGGAACTTGGCGCCGAGGCCGGCTGTGTCGAGTGTCCGCCGGCGCCCCAGCGGGACGAACCCGCCAACGCAGGGCACCTTGCGGGTGATCACGTCGGCGTCGACAAAGACGACGTGCAGTTGGGCGGTGGTGGTCACCTCGGACCGACCGCCGATGACCACGCTCTGCGGGCCTGCGATGATCTCGGTGCTGTAGCGGCCGCCCGGCCTGCCGATCATCTTGCTCGGGTCGTCTTGCTCGGGCACCCAGACCCGGCCGCCGTCGCCGTCTGGGGCGTAGTGGCCGGGCTCGAAGCCAGTGATGACGCGCTTGAGGATCGGGATGACGCCGACCTGCCAGGACGCCTCGCTGATCCGGTCTCGGATGAGCATGCCGCTGCGTAGGTCGCGCGGGCTTATCTCACGCTCGTGGGCCTCCAGGTGCTGACGGTTCCCGTACCTGGCCTTAGCCATGGCGTAGTGGTGGGCATTGAAAGAACTCACACTTGCTCCCTGGTCGGTGGTGTCGGCCCCGGGTTGCCCTCCGGGACGGCCGCCCGGCTTGCTGCGCGGGCGGCGGCGCTGCTGCTGACCTCGCGTGCTCGGGCCGCCGGGCCGCAACGAGTGCTGGGCGCAGCGGGGGGTTGCCAGGCCGCAGATGGTTCTGCTTCTGCGGCCCGGCGAGCCGTGGGGCTACAGATGCCAGCTGTTGCCGTCGTAGATGGCGACCTGCTCCCAGACGGTGCCTTGCAGCTCGTCGATGTGGACGGTGGTCGCGCCCTTGTCGGTGAGTTCGGCGACGAAGCAGCTGGCCCGGCCGAACGAGGTCTCAATGATCTCCTGGTCTCCTCCCTCGGTGGTGGCCCTGACTCGGAACCGCGGCCGGGTGAGATGGTCGGTGAGCCGACGCAGGTCCTCGGCGATCGAGACGGTCGCGAGTCGGGCCGCAAAGTGGTCGGCCCGGTGGTGCTCGGTGATCCGGAGACGGGCGGCCCGTGCAGCTTCGATCGCCCTACGCAAGGGATCGATCGTTATGGTCTCCGACCTGGAGGATTCGGCCATGGCAGACCCCTTTCTGATTGGTGGCGCCGGACCGGGTTGTCCTCCGGTTCGACATAGATAAATATAGCCCTCCCGATGTTGGTGGTCAAGTTCCTGAAACGCCGAGGGGTTTGACAGCGGGCTCGGCCGGGGCGGGTTCGGCGCTCAACCTGCTAGGTCAGGTGAGGCCGAGTTGATCTGCGATGTGGGGGAGGGCCTTGTCCAACTCGGCGTAGGTGGTGAACGCCGTGCTGTTGGTTGTGCGCCGTAGCGGTTCGACGATGTACCGCCCTTCGATCGTCTCGGGATACTGAGGCGGAATGCGGCGGACGAGCGCAACCGGCTCGGGTTCGCCGTCGCCTGCTGACGCGCAGCGGGCCACCGTCCATGCCAGCGCGTCCTCGCGGGCGGCGGATGCTAGGTGGAAGGTCACCTCACGCACGGTGAATTCAGTGGGGGTCGTGATGGCGCCCCACATCGGCGTGCAGAGGCGATGCCAGTTGTCAGCCCACCAGGTCGGTCCGAACGTGTCGGCGAGCTCGCCGTTGGAGTACAGCCTGCCGTCGATCTTCCACAGCGACCGGCCGTCGGGAGCTTGTTCTGTGGTCCACTCGACGCCGCGCACGGCGAGTTCTTCGACGATCAGACTGAATGTGCTGCGCTGGATGATCTGCGATTCCATCGGTTCTCCTTGCTTGGGGGGAGGTGAGGGGCCCGAGGGCGCGGACGGCATTGGCGGCCCTCGGGCGCTGCGGGATGGGCCATTGGCCGGGCTGCGACGGGGCCATGCCTGGGCTCGACGTCGGCGACCAACGAATGGGCAGGTCAGAGAACTGCGTGTGGGCGATGTGAGGCGCACGAGTCGCAGCGTGGCCGGTCGCCGGGGTTGTACCAATCACAGGTGCAGCGCCACAGGAGCCCGGCGGTGATCGCGGCGTCGCGGATGGCCTGCTGTTGTTGCTCGTCGGCGGAGTCGAGGAGCTCGCACAGCACGGTGTCGGCGGTCCGGCCGGTGTGGTCCATCACGATCGTGTCGCCGACGACGACCTCGATCGGGACCGTCCCGTCGCTGGCAAGCAGTTCCTCGTCAGTGGTGTCGAGGTGCACGGCGACGCGTACGACGTGGTCGTCGGCGTCGAGGTAGAGGTAGACCTGGATGCCGGCGACCTGGAGGCAGGGCAGGGTGCCGGGCTCGGTCATCGCCATGGCCACGGCGCTGCGATGGCGCGGGCGCAGTCCTCGCCGGTCGGAAAGGTGCGCGGCTCCGGCAGCAGCCTGGTCTTCGGTGAGGTCTGCACGTCGGCCAGCAGGAGCCGGTAGCCGCGGGTATCGCCTTCGCCGGGTGGCCCGAAGTAGTGGGCGATGGCGAGGTCGTCGGCTTCGGGCGCGGTGTCGGGGATCCCGTCGTTTCCGGCGATGACATCCCAGTTCTGGCGGGCCTCGCTGGCGAGGTCGGCGACCGCAGCGCTTTCATCTGCGTAGGCCTCGACGCTTTCGCCGTCCCAGCGTGACCAGCGCCACAGCAGCCAGACGCGGCGGTTGGGGCCGCTGGCCAGCGCGGTGGAGGGCGATGTCTGGCTGCGGCCCTCGCACTCGGCCTCCAGATGCTGGTAGGCGCGTCCAGACAGGTGGAACTGGCGGGTGCTGAGGTCGGGGAAGTCGTCGGCGCTGGCGGTGCCGACAGTTTCGGCTGCGGTGCGGACGAGGCATTCGATCTCGTCGGGGGTGAAGAGGGTCGCGATCACGCTTTGTCGCTCCTGGTCGTGGTGGTGGTGCCGGTTCGGGTTGCCCTCCGTTCCGGCGTGGATGAAAAGGGGCTCGGCTTCGCTCTCCCCCTGGGGGCCGTGGCTGATCGTGCCGGGCCCCCTCGCTCGGGCCGGCGGGAGACCGGCCCGAGCGGGCGGGGGTCAGCTCCGGCCGTCGATGCTGAGGTTGACCGACTCGTTGCCCGCGGCCAACTGGTAGGAGATCCAGTTGTCGTCGGTGGTGAGGGGCCTCACCTGTAGGGGGTAGGTCTCGGACCAGGTCCGCAGTTCCGCGGACAGTTCCAGGTCGCCGTAGCAGTGCCCCTGCTCCCACGCCGTGGCGTACTCGGCCAGCGTGCCGACGCACAGATGCCCGTCGCTCTGCCAGGCGTACCGGCGGGGCTCGCTCTGCGGGCACTCGGCCGTGTGTCCTTTGACTAGCACTCGTTCGGCATAGACCTCGGCGGCTGGGGGCACATGCAGTCCCGTGCGTGTTGCTTGCCTGGTCGAGGCGTGGAGGGGGCGGGGAGTTCGGGGATGAGGGCGTCTACCATCGCCTTCAGTGCGATCGTGCGGTACTCGGGGTCGTCCCGATCGTCGCGCGGCCAGTCGATGCTGTTGAGTAGCAGGGTGTGCTGATTGAGCAGGTGGACGATCTCGTCCAGCGTTCCGGCCCAATCCTTGCCGGTGGGGGAGAGATACTCCGCCAGGTAGCCGATCTCCCGGTCGTAGTCGTAGAGGCGTCGACCGTCGGAATCCCGCACGGTGTGCACGGCTACGTCGGGATAGCCCTTGGTGTAGAAGCGCGGCAGGCTGACGCCCAGCGTGGTGGCGTCGGGGAAGGCGTCCAGGACGAGCGCGCAGGCGTGGGCCAAGAGGCTGGGAGCCAGCGCACCTGTGCGAAGGGCGGTCATCTGGCGCTCGATGCCTGCCAGGATTTCGCCGGTCTGGGCCACTTTTCGGGTGGGTTCCGCGCTGAGTGCGCTGGGTGGGGGAGTCATGGTTGAGGATGCCTTTCGCCTGGTGTGGTGGTCGTACGAGAGCGGTGGGGTTGCCCGTCCCACGCTTGATAGAGGATGGGATTCAGCGCTGCGGGGGCGCTGCGGGAGCGGACGTTCGTCTGCCCGCCTTCGCCAGGGCGCGAGTCCGCGCGTCGCTGAACGATTCGGCCTCTACCTGGATCACGTCTCCGCCGTGTCCGTGATCGTTCGCGGCCCAGTTGGTCACGGTGACACTCGCGTGCTCGGCTGGGGCCGTGCAGAGGACGCCCGTCCGGAAGTGCGGGTCGTAGGTCGGGTCACAGGCGAGGCAGTTGATACCAGCGGTGTAGATGTTGGCACCAGTGCGGTCTGCGGTGACGGCCGCGTAGTACGTGCGGATCATGCGGCGTCCTTCGCGATGGTCCTGGCTACTGCGAGCTGCTGGTCCAGGTCTTGGCCGCGCTCGGGGTGCTCGGCGGTCCGGTTGTCAAGGACGACCCATTGCTCCATGTTGCCTGGATCACTGATGACCAGTGCGCGCGTGATGTCGGTGACCTCGCCCTCCTCGAAGACGTCGAGGCTGCGCGGGTCAACGACGCTCATCGTGATGCCGCTGGCCAGAGCGATGTGCGTTCGGATTCCCATGAATGTCCTTCCTGGTGGGTGGCTCATCGGAACGAATCCCCGTTCCGACATAGTTAAATATACATCAACCGGAATGGGTGGGCAAACTCGGTTTGGGGTACGGGCGGGCGCGGTAGCCGATGATGACGCGGGAGCGTTCGGCGGGGTTGCGGCCGACGCTGAGGGCGTAGCGGTGGTTGCCGTCGTGGTGGAGGCGCCTATCTCGTTCAATGCGTCGTCCAGCCAGGCCTTTCGCGACTGCCCCTGGCGCCGCGGCGTCGCCCCCAATCTGACGAGCTTGGTCTCGGCCGCCTGCCAGCCGCTCTCGCCGTTGCGGATCTTGGACTTCGTGCGGGGCAACCGCGCGGGTTCACAGATTCCTGGCCGTTGTCATTGCTGAACCTGCGTGCGGCTGCCCGGCAGTAAGGCAGCCGCACGCAGGTTCGCGACGCACCTTATGTCGTCGGATCGGTTCAGTCGGGTTGTACCTCGAACGGCACATCGACCTTGTGGTCGCAGGTCGTGCATTGGTACCCGTCCACTACGAAGTCGCCATGCGCCATGTGGCGGCCGACAACGTCGTCGGAGGCGACGGAGAGCCTGTGCTTGCGTGTGGCGGAGTCGATCTGCACGATTGAGTCCCGATCGCCGCAGTGCGGGCACAGCAGCCAGCCGTCGCGGATCGTGGCGGTCGCTACCGGCGGCTCAAGCCGATCCACCTCGGCGGCGGAGGCGTGTACGGCGCCGGCGAGCTCGGCTGTGCGGGCTTGCTCACACTCCACTGCCCAGATCGCCGAGTCGCTGTAGCGCATGAGCTGGTCGGCGATGTCCTCGGCCGGGCGTCCGGTCATCGTCTGGAGCGTGTCGACCATGCCTTCCCGGATCCGGGCCCGGTGGTCGGCGTTGTGCCAGTCCAGCGGAGCGCGGAAGGACTCCACCGCTGCTCGGAGTCGTTGTGTCTCCTCCTCGGCCTTCTTCAGCGCTTCCGCTGTGGGAAGGAGCGGCTCCCAGATCGCGGCGGTGGTGCTGGCGCGTTCGGTCAGCCATGCGCGCGCGGCGGGTTCGTCCTCGTCGGTCATGCGCACGGTGTGGTGCCCGTAGTCGCCGCGGCTTTGCAGCATGACCGACAGGTTCAGGTCGTTGCGCGGCTCGTCCCCGTCGTCCGGGTCCTCATCACGGTCCCAGTCCCATCGGAACACGAGAAAGGTGTCAGGGTCGTTGCAGCCGTTGCGGTCCAGGAACCCGAGAAACGCTGGCCACGAGGGGTGAATGTGGTTCTGCCCATTGTCCTGGTCGAGCGGTACGAACCAGTTGTGCGGGTCGCAATAGTACGGGTGGTCGTACTCCCACAGATGCTTGGTGACCTGGTCAGTCATCAGACGTCCTTTCCTGGAGTTTGGTGAGGCCCGGTGGTGCCCGCCAGTGCCGGTGTGCTGCTCCGACGACGATGGCCACTGCCCGCGCGCCGATTGCCGTCGGGTCGTATGGGTTCCGGGTAGCGGTAGGCCCACAGGCCCCTCGCCCCGTCGTGGATGAGGTTCGCGGCGCTCGGATTCTGGTGCCCTCCGCCCTTCGGCCCCTTCGATTCGCGGATCTTGATGAATCCGTCAAACTTGTACATGTGCCCTGGCGTGCCGGGTAGCGACGTGGACACCAGCGCCGCGATCTGCGGGCGGCCTCCGCACATCTCGGCCGAGCGGGCGTCCCAGCCGGGATACCGGCCGATCCAGTGCGGGACGAGGTAGTCGCGTGCGATCCGCAGCACCGCACGTAGACAGTGCTGGTCGCGGCGGTCCGGGGACCGGGCGATGCGGGCGAGGTCGACCGTGTTGTAGCGGTGCCAGCCGTGGATTTTGGACACCGAGGGGTTGATCGTGGACGCCAGCACGATCGCAGCGGCGTGCCGGCCACGGTCCTCCATGACGAACGCGAGGCTGCCGAACGGGCGCGTGTACGGCCTACCAGCCGGGTGATCGCCGTCGGGCAGGTGCAGCGGATGCCGCCATTTGATGAGGAGTTCCTCGGCTTCTGCCAGATCCACCTGGTAGAACGCGACTGCGGGTGACATCCGCAGGGCCAACTGGCGGCTCATCGCCGCTCAGTCCCCCGCCTCGGGCAGGGCCTTGTGAGGGTCGTCGAAGATGACGCCGTTCTCACAGTCCGCCCGCAGCGGTACCGTGTCGTCCGGCCGGACAAGCTGTTCGTCCACGGTGTCGAGGTGGATGGAGATCCGGACTGCTTCCTCATCGGGGTCCAGGTAAAGGAAGACCAAGACGCCGCCGACCTCGATGCAAGGTAGGCCGTCCTCGGCGCGGACGGGGTGGAACACCGCGGAACGGTTGGCCCGATCGCAGTCTTCCTCGCTGGGGAACTGGTAGTCCTTCGTCACGAGCCTGGTGCCGCTGGGCGGGACGCTCTTGTGAACCTCGTCGGCGTAGATGGTGTAGTCCTCGTCGCCGCGCTCGCCCTTGGGGCCGTAGTACAGCCGCACAGCGTCGCGGTCGTCGGCTGGCGGCTGGTCGGGGACGTCCTCACGGCAGGCGACGTTGGCCCAGTTCGACCGGGCGTAGGCAGCCAGTTGCTTCAGTGCGGCATCTTCGTCGGGCCAGAGCGTCACCTCGTCGTGGTGGCGGTCCCAGCGACGCAGCACCCACACCTCCAGGGAACCCGCCTCGACTAGAGTCGCCACCACCGGGGAGGTGGGCGCCTGGCCGGCGTGGTCGGCGTGCATGGCGGAGCGGGCGCGGTCGAGGAGCTCTTGCTGACGTTCGGTCCCGTAGTAGCCGAACCCGGCCGCGTAGGGCCGCACCACCGATTCCCACAGGGTGGTGAAGGCGTGGGGGACCAGCTTGCACTGGTCGGTGGGGATCCAAGGCCCGGCGGTGAGCGAGATTCGGTTCCGGCCCTGGCCGTCGGGTCCGCCGTGCAGGATGGGCGGCGCCGCGACCAGGAACGACCCGTCTCGGACCGGGTGGCTGGCGGGTGGAGTGGTGGTCATCGCGTCGCCTCCGTCCTGGCGGCCATCGCGCGCTCGGGGCCGGGCAGCCGAGACCCGATCGCCAGGTAGTGCTCCTTAAGCTCGGTCCACTCCCGCTTCAGCTCCTGCCAACCCGCGTCGGTGAAGCCGCCGCGGACGAGCTGCGAGTGGAAGGCGGCGATGCCCCCGTCGGGGCCGGGCGTTTCGATGGCCTCCTCGGTGGTGGGGTGGCTATCAGGGCCGTTCTTGGCCACAGGTGACTCCTTGGTGGGGTGCGGGCCGGTGGTGGACGGCCCGACGAAAACGGCTGGACGAAAGCCTCAATTCGCGAGAGACATAGCCCCTCTTTCGCCATAGTTAAATATACCATTCATGATGGTGGATTCAAGTCGGGTGGCAGCGTCTGCCGCGCGATGAGCCAGGTCAGCAGCGATTCCAGTCCGGACGCCGGCTCGGTGCCCGGCCTGAGACCAGCGGGGTTTTCGATGGCGGCGGTGTGCGTGTTGATTCGAGGCGGAGAACGGTGATTCGCCACGGATCACCGGGGGCGCCTCCGGTGTCGGTGGCGCCCCCGGCTTCGGCGAGTACGGGTCAGTCGAGCAGTCCCGCAGCGCGGGCCGCGGCATCGGTCAGTCGGAAGAATGCGATGCTGACGATCTCGACGGGCCGGTCGGGCTCCTGGTGGCCGCTGCTCACCGGCGCCGCCAGTTCGAGGCCGGTGCAGTACCAGCAGGTACCGATCTCGTTGTAGTACCGATTCAGGCCGTCAAGGATGATCTCAACGGTGTCGTCCGGCAGGACGGCCTCCGGACGGTTCGCGGTGGTGCGATCGGGCTGCTGGCGGTCTGATTCGGTGGTGAGCTTCCGGAACGTGTAGTGCTCACGGACACCTGGTCCGGCTACTTTGGGAGCGGGTTCGGTGGGGTTGACCTCCCAATACGTGCCGAACGGCAAGGGCCCGTTGAGGACTCCGGCGGCGACGACCAGGATGCCCAGCGCGGGCGTCGTCGTTGACTGAGTCATGGTGGGACTCCGTGTGGTCGGGTGGGCGACTTCGCTGATGGCGTTCACCGTGGGGTTGGGCGGTACGGCGCGTCCTGGAGCAGGCCGGCGAGCGCCTGGGCGATCAGGCCCTTTGCCTCGATGGCGGCTTCGCCCAGCCCTAGGTCGTGGTCGAAGTGTCTGGTGTGGCCGCGCCGGGCTGACCACACTGGGTTGTTGTCGTCATCGCGGGTGATCTGCTGCACCGTGATGGCCCGTCGGCCGTCCCATTGGGCGGCCAGCCAGGTGTCGGTGTGTCGCGTCCGGTCGGGGGAGGCGTCGATCCAGCGGACGTGGACGTCGGCGACGTCCACGTCCATGACCCGTGCTGCGGCTTCCCGCGCTTTGGCCATGGACTCTGCGCGTGCGGTGCGGTCGTCGGCGATCTGGGTTGGGCCGGTCATGGCGCCGGTGTTGCGGTGCTGGATGTAGATGTTCAGGTGTCGGCCGGCTGGCGGCCATTCGGCGACGCGGGTGTGCCCGAAGGAATTGGGCGGGGTCACGAACATGATGATCATTGGGTTGCCTTTTCGATGGCGCGATGAGCGGGTCCGCCCCGCGGTGAAGAGCGGGCCGTCCAGGGTTGGTGATGTGTCAGGGGCGGAGGCGCTATCCGGCATGAACCGCATGCCGGTGGCGCATCGGTCCGTCGGGAATACGCCGATCCGGTCGGCGGAAGCGCACCGCCAGGTCCTTGATCTCCTCTTCGAAGTCACTCGTTGCTGAGTCGGTGCGTGATGCCGATCCACGATCGTGTTTCTGGGGTCACAGGCTTGGTGTGCCGTTTGGCTGCCGCTTCAGGGCAGGCGTACGAGCGGCGAGGTCGCCGTCGCTTCATTCGCCGGTGTGCAGCACAACGAAGTGCTTGGGGTCGCCCGTGTGGGGATCGGGGTCTTGGCCCACGTACGGCTGGCCGGTGAGCGCCATGTATCCCTCGGGGGCGCCTGGTACAGCGACCCAAACTTCGTGGTGTGCGGGGAATTGCCGGAGCTGTTCGGCGAGTTCGCCGGCGGTGACGCGCTGGACCCTGCTGACGGTGAAGGTTCCGAGCAGGTCCCCGATGCCTTGGTGAAGTTGGCCGCCCAGCAAGTCCCGGGTGAGGTCAACCTGGAGGTAGCCGGGCCGGTAGCGCTGGGCGTAGTCGTGGATGGCGGCGGCCAATTCGCCGGGGTCGCTGGCGGTGAGAGTGGCAGGGGCAATGTCGTAGTTGGCGCCGATGCGCTCGAAGTCGATCCGGTAGACGGTGCTGATTGGCATGGGATTCTCCATTCGCTGTGAGTGGGGCTGGCCTGCGAGGGGATGGGCGACGTCACGGCGTGGCTTTGTTGCCTTTGGTGAGGCCGTGGGCCTCCTCGATGCGCTCCAGGTCACCGCGCCACATCATGATCTGGTCGAACATCGCGTTCGCGGTGCCCAGGTGGTGCAGCATCTCGGCCTGTTTGGCGGTGAACACGGCGTGGGGCAGGTCGGCGGTTCGGATCTCCTCGCGGAGGTGTTCGCCGATCGCGCGGTGTTCGCGGGCTTTGGCCGCGTACTCCTTCATCCGGTCGCGCATGTATGCGCGTTCCTTGGCGGCCCGGTCCGGATCGGTGCAGGCGATGCACCACTCGATCGAGCCCGCTTCGTGGCTGGGCTTCTTCTGGTTTCTGGTGCTCATCGCCGCTCCGACCATCGCCGGTTCGCCTTGTCCGCTGGGCGGCCTGGTTCAAAGACCGAGGCGGCGGACGCGTCCGCGAGCGGCTTGGCGTCATCGATCCGGCGCCACGATTCCCAGCGGGGGGCGGCCTTGAGGCTGAACCGCTGTGGTTCGGTCCGGAGCTCACCCATCGGACGCCTCCACGCCGTCGAAGGCGCGCAAGGCCTCGGTCACGGCATCGCGGACGCCGTGCGGATCCGCTGAGAGCTCGACGTCGATCGGCAGTCCGGAGTGTCGAAGGGCCATCACGAGGACATACGCCTGTGACCCGGCGGCGGCGATGTCCAGCACGTCTGGCTCCCTGCCGCCCCACTCCAGGCGCCAGTAAGCGATGAGGGCGGCTCTGATGACCGCGTGGAGGCGGTCGGCCTGCAGCTGCTGGGCGAATCGGCTCCGCTCGGTCTCGATCTTGGTGTGCCGCTGGTCGGCTAGGCCTGGGCAACCTGCGCGGTGAACGCGCAGGCCGTCGCGGGGTGAGAGGGTCGTATGGAACCGAGACGTGTCGCCGGCGGGCCGTGGTCGGCTGGCGGTTCTGGGGTCTGGAGCTGCGATCTCTTGGGGCTGGGGATCGTAGACGCCGGAGGTGGCTTTCGAGGTGAGGAACGCTATGGCTTCGCGGTGGGCCTGGTCGACGGTGAGCGGCTGGGTTCTGCGTTCCCAGCCCGTGGGGGTGTCCCAGAAGAGGCGGCCGGTGTCCCAGCCCGCCTGGCGGTACCAGATGAACACCCGCTCGTAGTGCGGCTCCCACTCGACCTCGAACCGGGTTCCGGCAGTGCTGGTCCAGCGCCACCAGTGCGTGGCCTCTTCAGGGTCGGGGCCGAGGACGGTGTGCTCGATCGCGTCACTTTGTGTCCACTCCGCGATGAGCACGGGGAGGTCATCGAGCGATCGGTCGATGACCTCGATCTCGGCGCGGGTTACGGTGTTGGAGGTCGCAGGTCCGGCAGGGTTGGCCGGCTCTGCTTTGGATTCGTTGGACATGATCGTTTCCTTGCCTGATCGGGTGGTGGGAGCCGGAGCGGCGGAGTCGCCCGTCCGCCGCGCCGGAGTGGTGATGATGGCGGCGTCCTGCGCCGCGGTGATCTGTGAGGGTGAGTTCGGTGTGCGAGCTCGTCAGCGGTGGTTGCCGGATGAGCGACGAACGCGCCGCCGGGTCGTCCGGTGCAAGACGATCGCCTGCCAGGCGTCTGAGCCCTGGCCGTGCCAGCGACCGCCGTGTACGTCCGTGACGTGGACATAGCGCATCCGCCACGGTCCGCTGAGCGTGTCGCAGCGGGTGCTCCCCAACCACGAGCGGGTCACGCGCCCCAGCAGGCCGCCGGTCCAGGTGGTGACGTGCATTTGGCCGTCCGACAGGTACACCACTGCTCGTTGGGCCGTACGAAGTTCTTCGCGTTGGCGCTGGTCGGCACACGGATAGCAGAGCGTCTCTCCGGTTGGACTCCATGTGGCATAGCCGGTTGCGCCGCCGCCTGGCGGTACCGGCTCGGGAGGGTGTCCGCAGTCGCAGATGTTCGGCCGTGCGCAGCAGGCGCCAGTGTCGGCGACGAGGTTCGGGGCGGTGGCTGTCACGCCTTCGGGGTCGGTCATGGCTTCGTCCTTGTCTGGAGGGTGGTGGGTACCGAGAGGGGTTGCCCTCCCTTTCGTTATTAGTAAATATACATCAAAAAGGGAATTGGAGCAACAGCGGACCAGGCCGTGACTACTCACCCGCGCGGGTCAGATCCCGGAGTGAACTGGAGGCGAGTCCGAGGCCGGAGTGGCGCTGCGAACCCGTGCGCGGTTGTGCAGAGGATGGCTTCTGGTGGGTGCTCGGCCGTGAACTCAGTTGCCGCCGGTCTCTAGGTGGGCCAGGAAGGTCTCCAGCTCGTCAGGCCGGTAGTAGCGGACTCGGTTGTATTTGAAGACCGGCTGAGGGGCGTCGTCACGTCGCATCGCCTGCTTGGCCTGCCAGAGCCGGGTCTCTTCGGTGCTTCCGGTCATGGCGGCCACGATGTCGGAGAACGGGCGCAGCTGGTATTCCTTGATGACGTCGGGCGCGACCTCGTGCAGGTAAGTGGCGGCGACCCGTGCGCTCACCTGGAGGACCGTGGCCAAGCCCTCAGGGGTCTCGCTGCGGCCTGGATCCTGGGCGGCGACTCGCAGGATCGCTTTGGTGATCTCCAGCTTCTTCTTGGCCTCGCTGGGGAAGGGCTGCGGGGTGCCCTTCTTGCGGCCGACGCCGGGCCGCTTGAAGTCGGTGATGGTCTTGCGGCGCCAGCGGCGGTGGATGACCTTGCCGGTGACCTCAACCTCGTCAGGTGGCGGAAGAAGCCCCTTCTCGCCGCGTTCCCATGCCGGGATGCTCTTGCGGACGTAACCGTTGATGGTCGCCACATGGACGCCGAAGATGTCGGCGACCCCTTGGGGGCCGATCAGCTCGTTGGGGCTGCCGCTGAGGTCCTTGGGTTCTTCGCGCTTCCTTCGCCAGTCGTCACGCTGCCGCCACTCCTCGAGCCACTGCATGAACTCTTCTTCAACGACGTAGGTGCTGCGGCCGCGGCGGTGTTGCGCGGGGAAGCCCAACCGGTCGGCGTTGGCGAACCAGTAGCCGACGGTCGGGTAGGAGACGCCGGCGCGTTCGGCGAGTTCCTTCCGGTTGAGGGCGGACTGGCCGTTGATGAGCATCGTGGGTCTCCTGGCCGCGCGGCCCGGTCCGGCCGCGGGGCGGCCCGGCGGCGGCCGGCGCGTTGCACGGTCGATCCAGCGGCTGGCGGACGAGTCTGAGGTGGGCCGGTGTGTCAGCGAGTGCTCCATGAAGATGCTCCTTGGTTGGTTGGTGGTGCGGCGACCGGGGTTGCCCTCCCAGTCGTCGTGACTAATTACCATACACGGGTGGGGCCGGCGAATCCGTGACTCTTTTCGCCGGCTTGGGCGGGGCCACGATCCGCCACCTTGGCGGCAAAGGATTCCGGCAGGCGATTGCGGCTGGTGAGTTCCGGTGCTGCGGTCCGAACGTGATGATGGGCGGCCCGGCGCCTGCCGGGCCGCCCATCATCTCTCCAGGTGTCGGTGCGCTTTCGCCGCAGTCGTTCGCCTCCCGCTGGGCGTGGAGTTGGCTTAGCGTCGGCGTCCTTCTAGATCCCCTTCACGATGGCTTGGTGGACGGGGCTGGGTGTCAACCGGACCGGCAGGACCAGGCCGACGACTCCCGACGGCCGACCATTGGTTGAGATCAAAAGGTGGCGGTGGGGGTCGTTGCCGACCAGCCGGTGCTTGCGTTCGGCCTTGGAGAGCCAGGCATGGTTGACCGCGACCGGTGTCTTCCCGAGTGCGCCGATCCGGCAGCCCAGCCGGTGCGAGGCGTTCATTGTCCAGTCCGACCAGGCTGCGACGTGGTAGTCGTCTGGTCGCTCTGTCCATCGCTGAACAGCAGTGGTGAGCCTCATCTTGGGGTCCAGCTTCTCGGCGGATTCCTGGTCGAACCTGTCGACACGCGTGGCGGGTTTGGTCTTTTTGATGGTCCAGACGCCGACGTCGGGGAGGTCCTCGTCGGTGACGACGGAGCAATCCACGACGAGGTATCTGTCGGTGGCGTAGGTACGGCCTTCCTGCCTGGTGATCCACACCTCGGAGGGGTCGATAAGCCAGTCGTAGAGGCGCATGGCTGAGGTTCTCCTTGTCTCAGGCCGCAGGGAACAGCTCGAGTTGTCGTTGGCGAGGGCGTAGGGGTGCGAGGTCGGTGTGTTCGAACCAGCGTTCTTCGAAGGTGTCGCGGGCCTTGTCGCTGATGTCGTCGAGGCTGATGGCGAGCATCGACTCGCAGGTGGGGTAGGTGTCGCCCTTGGGCAGCGTCCAGGCGCGGGGGAAGCCGTGTTTGTCGATCTCCATCCGCGCGTCGCTGGCGTCGGCGGTGAGGGTGAGTGCTTGGTGCATTGCGTCGCGGGTGCCGGAGGCGAGTTTGCTGATCGCGCGCCAGACCGGGCCTTTGCCTGCTGGTCCGCCGGGTGTGGTGGGCCCTGTGGCCCAGTAGAGCCGCCGCACCTCATACAGCGCCCACCGGGCCTTGGCCAGGTGGTGTTCAGCGAGCTCGCGGGCGGCATCGAGGCGGTGTTCGCGGGCGATGTCGTGGGCCGTGCGGTTGGCGAAGAGCGCGGCGTTGGCGTTGATCCCGAGCGCCCGCTGCTCGTAGATCAGCGCCTCGGCGGCGGCGTGCGGATCGATGGTCCAGCGGTGGATGAGCTCGTTGATGCCGCGGCCGATGTTGGCGTAACAGCAAAAGCCGCAAGCGCTGCGGATCCATTCCACGCCGAGGGTGTGGTGGATGTACCCGGCGGCTTCGGCGCGATCCCAGGTCCACTCAGCGAGCGGATGGCGCGGAGTGCGGCGGCCGCCCTTGGTGTGCAGGCGGTCTTCGGCGATCCTCTTGCCTTCCTCCACCGAGTAGCCCATTAGGTGCACGTAGGGGGCGGCGCCCAGAACGTCGTCCAGGAACCACTCGATTGGCTGGCGCTTACTTCGGTACGAGCAGGTCTTGGCTCCGGTGACCTGCGGGACGGTGCCGACGGCGGTGAGCTCGTGGCCGAGGGTCCAGGGCCCCGTCATGACCATCTCGGTGGGATGCAGGGTCGGGCTGAGGACGGCGTAGCCGCCGTCCTGGCAAGCGCGCGAGATCTGGGCGTAGCGCACTCCGTGCTGCTGGAACATCGGCAAGGCGAATTCCTGCATCAGCTCACCGGTGCGTTGGATCTCGTGGCCGGTCATCGCGGTGACCACCAGCCACTGTGACGGCGGGATGCCGATCAGGTCTGGTTCCTCCAGAAGGCGGTGGGTCATGGCACCCGTGTCGACGCCCATGCCGTGGGAGATGATCAGCCGGGGCGGGTTATGCTTGAGCTCTTCCACGACGTGACGGTGGTCCCCCATGCGGGTGTCCTCCTTCGTCTGGTTGGTGGTTAAGAGCGGCCGGTGGTGTTGCCCCCCGCCCTTCCGGGGCGGGTATCCGCCGGCCGCTCGCCTTGCTTCGGGGTGGTTGATCGCCGCCGCGGGCTAGAACAGCGCCGTTTGATCACGCAGCTGCCGCACCCAGCTCCGGACGGTGGGCAGCAGACGGTCGGGGCCGTAGGTGAGGTAGGTGCCGTCTGCGGTATCGGCGCCGATGTAGTCGGCGTAGCGCAGGCGCTTGAGCGAGTTGACTCGGCCCAGGTGCACGCACTTGTCCCATTGCAGTGCGTTACTGACCAGGTCGGCAGCGGCCGGGCCCAGCTTCCAGGTCGTCGTTCCCCCCAGGAAGAGCACGTCGAAGGACTCCCACAGGTCGTAGGAGTGGTCGTACTCCATCCCGTCTTGCGCTACGAACGCAGCTGGGAAGCCCAGATCACGGATGGCCGGAAGGACGTCGCGAGAACGCGCCCAGGTCGTGTAATGGTCGGCGACGCAGTCGGGGGCGGTGACCCACAGCGCGCGGTCGGCGTGGGGCGCTAGGCCCTCCAGCCAGCTCAGGTATTCGGCATCTCCGGGGTAGTGGCCGGTGAACGCCGAGTTGTCGGCGGCGAACAAGACGCCGTCAGGGAGCCTGTTGCCGGCAGCGGGGGAGAGGATCGCGGCGAGTTCGCCGCGGCGCATCGCCGAGCGGATGTCGGGCGTCGACGGCGGGACAAGGTACAGCGGTGCGGTGAGGTCCGCCAGTGCCCATGGATTGGGAGCGGGGACAGGGTGCGTTGCGGTGGCGGGCATGGTCATTGCGGGACTCCGTGCTGGGTGGTGGGAGCGGATCCGGCCGGGGTTGCCCTCCCGGCCGGATCCGGTGCTACAAGGTTTCGGCGAGGCGCAGCGCTAGAGCGCTTGAGGCGCCGCTTCTGCGTTTACGCGGTGCCCTTCCGGCGTGGTGGTGTGGCGAACACGTTGGTGTCCTCCTCTTCGAGGGATCACGGTGCGGCGTCATAGCCGCGAAGCTGCTTGATGATGCGCTTGCGAAGCGCTTGACAGAACGTGGCGGCTTCACTGGTCTGCCAGCCGTCGTGTTCGCACGCTTGGTACTCGTAGCTGTCCAGCAGTTTCAGGACGGTGACCGGGCGGGGGGGCCGGGGAGCCGGTGGAACAGGTAAGGCGCCTCCCAGTCGTCTTCGTCATAGCGGTGGTTCACCAATCGCCGGTTCTCGGCCAGGAGCATCGCGCCGACACGTCCCGCCGTGTCGGTGGTGAGGTAGGCGACTTCGCTCGGATGGGTGCCGGGAAGTGTCCAGCGAAGGTGGACTCCGGGGAAGGTCAGCCCGGCGGTAAGCAGGGCGTGGATGTGGGTTGTGGAGACCATGTACGCGCTCATTGGACGGTCTCTCCGCACATCTGGCGGTTCGGATCAGATGGGCGGCCGTGGGCTGGCTCAGGTGTGGCCGGCCGTCTCGCGATCTGCGGGATTTTCGGGGCGATGTACATGGGTCACTGCTCCTTCGTGGATGGTGGTCGCGATCGGGGTTGCCCTCCCGACCGATTTAGTTAATTATACAAGTATTTGCTGATTGTTCGAGATGCATGAGCTCCCTGCCGGCCTCCTCGGGTGGGGCGTGGGTGTCGCTCGTCGATGTCGCCGCGGCTGACCTGCTCGATGAGGTCCTCGATGGATAGGTCCGCCCGGAAGCGGTGGCCGATGTCTGCTTCGACGACGGCGTGTGCTTGGGCATGCTGGGGGCGCATGAGGATCGCGCGGGTGAGGTCGGCCTTGGCCGCCAGCGGGCAGAGGGAACAGGAGGCCCGGCTGAGGCCGTGGTCGTAGACCCAGTGGTAGGGCAGGCCGGTGGCGTGCACGACTTCCCAGACGGCTTCGACCGGGAAATGGAGCAGCGGCAGCCAGGTCCAGACGTGGCGGCGGCCACTGCTGGCGCGACGGTCAAGGGCAAGGCGTGGTCGTCGGGCGCGCGAGGTGCTCTCTTGTGCCCGCATGCCCATCACGTTGAGAATCTGAGCCGCCCCCTCTTTCACCTGACCAGCGGCACGTGCCTCATCGGCGAGTTGGGTGATGAGCGGAGCCAGGGTGTCTCGCTTGAACCCCGAAGTGCACCATCTGGTCGTTGGTCCCGGCCACTTGCCGCGTTCCTGTACCGCTTCTAGCAGGTTGCCCCCTTTTCGGCGTCGCTGCTCGAAGCGGAGTTGATAGGCCTCGGCATGCAGGGCGGCCAGGGCCGAGGTGCCTTTCCAGTCCATGACGCCCAGGTCGGCGTGGGCGACGACCACTCGGTCCAGAACCCCCGCGTAGTGGGCGAGTGTGACCACGACCTCCAGGAGGGCGGTTGAGTCCTTGCCGGCGCTGGTGTGAACGATGATTCTGTGGAACCTCCTCAGGTCGGGATCACCCGGCAGCAGCAGCGGCGGCACACGATCAGTGAGGCGGTGCCCCGGCGTTGAGATCAAAGTCGCACCCATAGGCGCGTACTCCCTCCGTGCTTGATTGATGGCTGTTGAGTGAGGTTGCCCTCTCATTCAACAGAGTTAATTATACCCCAGTTCGTGTTTGCGGCAAACCTGGGTGGACTGGGCTGTCTCGGCTCGCCAGCGCCATAGTTGCCTGCGGTCTCCGGACCGTGACCGGCATCGTCGCGGGAACTCTGCGGCGTAGCCTGTTGTTTCCCATGGAGGGAGAAAGTTGATGTTGCGGATGCTCCCCGCAGACCGGGTTGAACACCAGGACGGTGTGAAGGCCATGGTCGCTGCCAGGGCCGAGTGGCTGGGTCAACGAGGGTTGAGCGCGCCGGATGGGATCGCCGAGACGTTGGCTGGGCAGGTGGGGGAGCCGGGCTGGCCGGTGTGGGTGCTGGAACGCGATGGTGTGGTGGCGGGCTGCACGACGGTGCTCACCGAGTGCCCGTCGTGGGCGTTCACTGAGGCCGAGCGTGCGGAGCCGTCGTTGTTTCTGGCATCGACGTGGACTCAGCCGGCCGAGGGGGCGCGGCTGGGCCACGTGATCGCGCGGTGGGCGCTGGATCACGCGGCCCGGACCGGGCGGTTGCATGTTCGGCGCGGTGCCTTCCAGGAACGGCTGGCCCGGTACTACTGCCAGGTGCAGGGATGGACGTTGCTGCGCGAGGTGCAGCGGCGGGACCGTACTGGCTACATCATGTCGCGGCGCGCGCAGCGGCAGCCCGATCTGCCGGTGCGCGGGTGAGTGACCGCAGACCCGCTTCCAGCATGAGGGGCCGGTAGACCTCGTAGGTGCGTTGTCCGGTTGCAGCTCGGTCTCGTCGAGGAATCCGTCGGCCACCAACCGTGCTCGGTTGTCCAGCAGGGCCTCCAGCAGAACGGTGCCGTGGCGGCGCATCGCCAGATCCAGGATGTGCTGGAAGTTCTCCGGCAGCGGCAGATGGGTGACTTCGGTGTCGAATCCCAGCCGGGCCAGGCGATCGCGGAGCAGTCGCTTGCCTGTGCGCCAGGTCGCGGGAAGTGATTCGGCCAGCCGTACGATCTGCGGGGCGGCCAGCGGGCTGATCGGCCACAATCCGCGGCGACTGCCGGACGCGGCCGACAGCTGTGACGCCTTCACCAACCTGCTGACCATGGCGTCGGTGGAGACCTTCCTGGCAGGCACCTGTGCCCCGCCCGGCATCGGTGACGTCCTGGCAGCGCTCGACGTCGACGATGATCACGAGGACGAGCAGGGTCTGTTCCGGCGCGGCGTGGTCGTCGTGATGATGTTGGAACGTCTCCGGCTCAGCGCCGACGAGCAGTCGGCGCTCACTGTTCAGTAAGCTTGATGCCCCTAATCATCCTTGCCGGGTCGGTTGTGCTGACGCTCGATTCCGGCACGTCGCCAGCTCGTCCATCGGACGCCACGCGAGGTCGTACACAGCAGCTCGCGAGCAACCAGTGCCGTCAGTATGCATGTCAACGTTCATCGTGCTGCGCCATCACCAGGGACATCGCCCGAGTTAGGGGTGAACGTGCGTAGGCAATGGCGACGCGCTCCAGCTGTACGATCTCTTGCTTGACGTTATCGATAGGCAACGACGGCATGAGGGAGCCGAATTTGGCTGGAAGCCCGGCCCGGTAACGCGCGAGCGCGACGGAAATCAGAGCGGCTTCCACCGTCGCCTCCAACTCCTTGCCCGTGAGGTCCATGGCGTGGGCGGCTTGGGTTATGGCACAGATGGCGGTGGGGGGTAGGTAGGGCTGCAGTTGTTGTTGCCCGTCTCGGATTTCCACGACCCGGCGCAGTAGTAAGACACTGAGGCGATGGCTGGGGCTGTCGAGATGGGTCTGGGGGAAAGCGTCGTGCAACGCGCGCCACAAGGGACCGAGGCGGCGATAGGCAAGAGCTAGGCGGATGGGCTCGGCCACCGGGGGCGTCCAGAGGGTGAGAGGTTCATGCCGCCGTCGCGGGCTGATCCCGGAGGCAGCGCGACGGAAGCGTAGGAGGCCGAGTGGTGGCGTGTATCTGAGAAGGCTCGCCGTCGTGATGGTGGGGTGGGAGGCGGTTGGCTTCAGCGGGGACTCCTGCGGCCCAGGCATTGTCAATGGGACCTAGCGAGGCGTGATGGTCATGCGCGCTCGCCACGTTTGCGTCGCAAGCGCCACACTCGCTGCTGGACCAGGGTGGCGAAGAGTTCGGCTTCGCGCTCTTCCTGGGTGTCGTAGCTATTGCGCGTCAGCGTGGCGAGACCGGTGACGTCAAGGTCGCTGTGGTGGTCCAGCGCCGCGTGGCCCATCTCGTGCAGCGCGATGGTGTAGTAGTGCCATTTGCTGACGCCGGGGACGGCGTTGACCCAGTCCGTGGTGAGTGTGCGGACCAGCATGCCGCAGGGGCCGCCGGGCTGGGCGGGCAGCGGCGGCCCTATCCGCAGCGGACGGCCGGTGATGCTGGAGATTTCAGCGGCGAATTGGTCCAGATCCCAGGGATAGGGGATGTCTAGGGAGTCGACTAGTTCGCGGCACCGTCTAGTCAATCTGCGATCGCCCCTGCGCGCACTGGTCCGCCTCATCGCCCTGTGATTGGCCAATCCGATCATCCCCGCAAGGTAAGTCCGACGACTCCGGCGACGTGATCTGTCGCCTGCTGCTCCGGCTCGTCCTTCACCCTCCGCGGCGAGCGCCACGTGGATGAGGCCGAGCAGGAGCGAGAGGCGCCGCAGGATGAGAGCGATCCAGGCGATGGCGCGCCCACGCCCCCATGAACTGGCCGACCACATATCGTCCGCGCCCTCCGTCCCCTTCATCGGAGCTGGCCTCCACGTCGCCGCGCTCCGGTCTTGTATGCGCATAGGGAAGCAGGGCATGGAAGGGAAGATCCGCAGGCCCGGCTTCTCACGAATCCGAGTGGGCAGTTGACCAACACTTGGTCTGCTCCTCATACGGTCGCTTCTCCGTCCCTTCCAAGCGCCGCTGTCCCAGGCGCATTCGAGCCAGGCGGCAGCGAGGCCCCGCGTTGAGCGACCGGCGGCGTATGAACCGCGTTCTCGCTCCGCGCAGTACGGAGTTGGCCTCGCTGCCCAACGTCGCTCTCGCCACGCCCACGCAAAGCAGGGTGTGGAGAAGGCTCGCCGTGTTGGCCTTCACCTGCCCGAGCTTGGGGGCGGCAAGAGACGAGCACGGTAACTCCCGCCACTTTCTGCACTCTGTCTCGGCACTCCCCATCCGCTCCCCAACGGCTCCGCAACCGCTCCCCAAACGCGGCCTGACAGAGTCGGTTGGTGCGTTCCAGCAGGTCACGCAGCCGTCCAACACCACGACTGGTGGCCGGATGCGGCCAGAATTGAATGGGATGTGGCGGCGCCTTCCGCCCGGTAGATCGTGCGCAAAGCGTGTGATTCTGCGAAGTTTTCTTACAAGCGCTACGGTTCTCACTTCTGAAACGGCCCAGGTTGAAGGAGTGGCATGTACGACCCGGCGGGGAGTGGCATGTACGACCCGGCGGGGGATGCGTCGTACCACATCACCTTGCTGCACGGCATCGGCGTCACCGACAGCGAAGGCGCCATCATCCCGCTGGCGCGTCAGCCGGCGCTGGTGCTCTTCGCGCTCATTCTTGGTGCGGGTGCCGGCGGAGGCCCCGTGACCGCCGAGCGGCTCTTGGACCTGGCATGGGAAGAATCAAAGCGCCCCTCGTCCCTCCATGCGCTCCATCAGGCGATCTCGAAGCTACGCAAGATCTTCGGGCCGCAGGTCATCAGACGCCTGGAGCAGATCGACGGCTACGAGTTCGTCCTGGGCAAAGGCATCCGCGTCGACTGGCACGACTTCTGCCTGCTCGCGCAGACCGCCCACGGGCTGGACGCCACGGACTCGCGCACCGCGGCACTGATGTGGGCCGACGCCCTGTCGGTCTGGTCGCCCGCCACCCTGGGCAAGCTGCCGGCGACGATCGAGATGGATCGCCTGCGCAAGTCCCTGATCGACGCCTACCTGGACGCTCTGCAACAGCAGACCGAAGTTCTGCTGCATATCGGCGACCAATCCAGAATCGCGACGTCACTGCCGTCCATCGTCCGCGAGTATTCAGACCGCGACCGGCTCCGTGAACTGCTGATGATCGCCCTGTACCGGTGCGGCCGGACCGCCGAATCGATCGCCCTGTACGAGGAGCTCCGCGAGGAACGCGCCCAGCGCCATCTCCAACCCAGCCCGGGCATCCAAACCGCCTACCAGCGCATTCTCGACAATGACCCCGCGATGTTCCAGCCGGCCCTTGCGCCGCTCACGCCAGCAGACCAAGCAGTGCACGACTCCGGCCAAACGGACATACACAGCACCGACACGGTCCGGATGGCGAACTTCCTGCTGGTGACCGACCCGCACAGCCGCGACGCCTACAGCACGCCCGCAGACAGGTATTGCTCCATCAGAGTGGGGCTGTTCGTAACAGAGACGGCCAGGCTTGAACGCGAGAACGTCATGTTCGCCTCCCGATGCGTCCGGCAGGCCGCCGCCGAGATGGGCATCAGCCGCTTCCTCGAACTGGGCACTCCGCCGCCCAACCCGTGGAGCCTGGCCAAGGTCGCCGACGTCGCCTGCCCCGGTGGCGGCCGGATCGTCAGCGCCACCGCCGACCCCTACCTGGTACGGCACCTTCGAAGCCGCTACGGCCACCAGCCGGGCGCCACCTATATCCAGGGCACGATCCGCGATTTCGAGCGGCTGATTCAGCACCCCGCCGTGCGTGACCTGCTGGGCCTCGACCTGCCGCCGGATGAGCGTGAACCCGTCCTGATCATCGACGAGCACGACATCAACAGCACCTCAGAAGCGTTCGATCCACATGGCATCTACAGCCACCTGACCGACCAGCTCGCCAGCGGCAGCCGCCTGGGACTCACCGCGGTCAGCACGAAAGGCATCAGTAAGGTGGCCCGCGCAGAACTGGGCAAGGTGTACAAGGGCCACCCGTATCCGATCGCCTTTCGCACCCAGGACGAAGTCGCCGCGCTCGTCCCGGACGGAATGCAGGTTCTGCCTCCAGGCGTGATTGACACTCACCGGATCCTGGGCACCTCTCGCGACGAATTCGACCACCAGTGGCACCAATACAGCTTCTGCGCACAGAAGCCTTGACTCATTTCGGGTTGATAGGCCTACATGGTCCTCGACGGATGATCGACGTCTCGTCCCGCTCAGCGCCAGTAGCACTGGTTGCCCCGCGCCTTGAAAGGACGCACGTGGCCCCTCACCAGAGCCAGTCCACCGATCGCTGCCCCTTCCCCTTCCGCCCCCAGGACCAGCAGCCCGGCCCTGACCCGTTGGAGCCCGAACGCCCGCCCACCGGCGCCGCCGGGGGACCGGTCACGCCGATCGTCATGTCCTCCACCGGCGAGAGGGCCTGGTGGGTTTCCGGGCTGGCAGAGTGCCGCGAGGTCTACCGCGACGACAAGGCCTTCACCCGCGGCGACGCCGACGAGATCCGGCCCTATCTGCGGCTCGCGCCACTGATCCTCGCCCTGGACGGCCCGCACCACCGGGTGCTGCGCTCGATCGTCAGCAAAGACTTCACACCCCGCCGCATCGACGCCTTCCGCCCAGCCGTCACCGCCCTGGCCAACCAGAGCCTGGACGCGATGCTCGCCGTCGGCGAACCTGCCGACCTGTTCGGCCAATGGGCGCTGCCGCTGTCCCTCAACGCCATCAGCGACATGCTCGGCACCCCGATCGAAGACCGCGCGCAGTTCCGCCAGTGGGGCGATGGCCTCCTGGACGTCGGCCCCGACCGCGAAGCCCGCAACGCCGCGGCGATGCAGGCCATGGTCGGCTACGTCGCCCAGCTGATGGCCCAGCGACAGCAAAACCCCACCGACGACCTGCTGTCGGCCATCACCGCCAACGCCGCCGACTCCGGCGAGGTCAGCCCCGAGGAAGCCGCACTACTCAACGCATCCCTGGTGATCGCCGGGTGGGAGACCACCGCCGCGGCACTGGTCACCGCCGTCCTCAGACTGCTGACCACCCCGGCCGACGACGGCACCACCCTCTACCGCTGGCTGTGTGAGCACCGCGAGCACATCCCCACCGCGGTGGAGGAAATCCTGCGGTATGTCCCCAACTCCTGGTTCGACTCCGGCCAGCCGCGCCGGGCCGCCCAAGACGTCGAGCTCGGTGGCGTCAAAATCAGCAAGGGCGACGTCGTGATCGTCGCGCACGACGTCGCCAACCGCGACCCCCGCGTCTTCCCCGACCCCGAGCGGTTCGACCTGACGCGCACCCCCAACCCGCATCTGGCGTTCGGATCCGGCGTCCACCATTGCCTGGGCGCGCACCTGGCCCGTCTCGAACTCAACGTCGGCCTCGAAGTGCTCACCGCACGGCTTCCCGACCTGCGTCTGGCCGATGACCCCGCCGACATCGCCTGGCACACCGTGACACCCATCCGCCGGCCCGAGAGCCTCGCGGTTGCCTGGTCACAAGAGAACTGAGGACACCATGCCGGTAAGCCAGACAGAATGTCGGCTCTGTACGGGTTGGCCGCAGCCGACGAGCTAGCCGCCACTAAGTCCCATGTCGGACTGCGGCCAGACGAGTGCATAATGTGAGGAATGGGGTTCGCTACAAAGAATTCGTCTGGTCACCGACAGGCGCTGCCGCCCGATTACCCGCCTCGCCTCACCCGGCCAGCACGCGGACTCGCCACGATTCATCCCGCTGATGGAGTCCATCCGCATCCCTCGGCGAGGCGTGGGACGGCCTCGCAAGCGGCTCGCACGTGCCCTGGCCGAATGCCTCTGCGTGACCACGACACGCCCGGCGTGCATGCATGGTGAAAGGGTGTCGCGTCCGGAGATGCGCTGACCTGCTACTTCAGTATCACTACCAGTAGGTCACGTTCCACCCCTGCGAGGGAGTGGTGAAGCAGTTTATGGGGTTCACGTGTGCCCCCTCCACAGCGTGAGCGGGAGTCAGGCAACGGTTGCTGCCCGTGCTCGTGTTGAGAATGGCGAAGTTCTGGTGCGTCCAATACTGGATGCGATGGTCAATGCAGCGCTGCAACTCGGCCGCATTGACGTTGCCTACGGTTACAGCAGCTAGGCAGTAGCCGCTTTGGAGGTGGATGAGCCACCCACCGTTCCACCAGCCCCACCTCTGGCCGGAGTCGCCGCTGTGGCAACGGCCCAGGTAAACACTCCTGCCGAGGGTGCCGGTGGTGTCAAGGCACAACCCCAAGTCTTCATGATTGGCGATCTTGAACGGTCCGGGAGTGCCGGGAGGATACAAGGCGCTGAAACCTTCGCTGCGTGGACTCGCTGAGGCGCTTGCCACGCTACCGAGGAGAAGCAGGGGCGCTACCAGGACGGTCGCTGCCAGCCGGAGCCGGAACATTACTGATCCCTTCGGCAAAGGAGGCCCGGAATGGACCGCATGCTTGCTCACCAGGCGGCCGTTGTTCGTGCTCAGCCAATAACAGGATGCACGCCACAGCGAAGTTTGTCTTTACCTCTGCGCGCACTATTTTGTCGTCTTGGTGCACGGGCAGTTGATTGAGCAACAACCCCTGAGTTCGCGGCGGTGGCCATAGCCGCTGTAGTTCCAGGACCTGGGGCTCCTTCGTGGATCTAGATCGGTTCTTGCATCTGAAGCGAGCTCTGAATTCCTGAAAACCCATCGTCCTGGTCGTTCGTCTTGCTGGGCGGATGAAGGTGAGGAGGCGCGGGTTGAGTCTCGCGGACGTCCGTGATCTACGGGTGGCGCGTCCACCGGCGACAGCCCGGAGACCTGGAGGCGTTGCAGACCGACGTGCTTGCCGGATTCGTTCTGGGCCGGGCTCGCCGGCGGCACGATCGCCGCCGACGTCGTCCACCTGGAGCAGGTGAGGGCCTGGTTCGGTCAGCCGCTGTGGGAGATGGAGCCCGCCGACGCCGACAGTGTCTCCGCATGATCGTGGTTGTGTACACACTGACGGGCGAGGGAGAGCGGGGGCCGCGACGCCCGCGCGTCGCTGGCCGCCGGGTGACGCGCGGGGCGTTCGGGGTTCATACCCCTCCTTGACGGCTACGGCTCGTACTCGCGGGCCGAACAGAGAGCCCATGTCCGGGCGAATGTCACCGATATTGACCTGATGTTTACTGTTCGTGACCACTGGCGGCCGGGGGAGCTTAGTCGACGCCCCGCCCGGCGAAACTCTCTACTGCGTCAGCTCCCCGCCACTTTCAGAAGGGACGCCAGCATGCGCACCTCGCCCACCAGAGGTTCCCAACTGTTGCTCATCACCGCCACCACCGCACTCACGCTCGCGGCCACCGCGACCGGAACGCGCGCGGAGGCTCACGCGATGGAGCCGGCCTGTCCGCCGCCCGGTGGCGGATCGTGCTACTTCGAGTACTACGACGCCAGCGGACTCCGGACGATCGAGTTCGAGCCGGAAGTCGGCCGCTGCTACAACACCGGAAGCGCCGGGGCGGTCAGAGGCACCAACCAGACCAACCGCAGAGTGCACCTCTGGCCCACCTCCAACTGTTCCGGCGGCGCCACGGCCCTAGTCGACCCAGGCTTGTCCTGGAACGACCCCTCCCACACCTACTACTCCTTCAGACCAATCCGCTGAGGCCAGATGGGCAGTCACAGACAAGCGGGGCGAGGCCTGGGCGGGGCGGCCTTTCTCCGGGCCCGTCCACTTCGACAAGGCGAGTGGCGCGCATCGATAGCCGAGCACGACACCAACGGCGCCGCAGTCTTACGCATCCTGTCCGTCGTCCGAGCACATTTACGAGCGCGTCCGCTCACGCCTGCATCCCGTAGTCCTGGCGAACGCAGGCGGGCAGCTTGTCGTAGAGCTGTTCCAGCTCCGGCCCCAGGTCGTCCAGGTCGGCCTCGGCGTCGAAGTCCACGCCGGCGGCGGCGAACAGGGCGGCGGCCGCCACGGTGGGAACCTCGATGGAGGGGAGGGCCGCGCGGGCGGCGTGGATGCGGTGCACCCCGGTCAGGCCGGTGCCGTCATGCACCACCAGCGGCGGGCCGTCCCAGCCGGTGGCCTCCATGGCGGCGGTCAGCGCGGCCACGTGGTCGGGCCGGTCGACGTCGTGGATCGGGTGCAGGTGGAGGGGGTCCTCGTAGGTGATCTCCAGGTCCAGGGGGTTGTCGACCGCCACCGCATCCTCCGCTCCGCCGCCCGAACAGGGCGTCCAGAAACGCTTTACCTTTCCCGACACCGTAGCGAGCGACTCCACACACGCCCAGTACGAACCAACCTTGGTGATCCATGACTGCTGCCACCCTTTCGTGAGCCCGCCTGCCGTGCCCTGCAGCTCGGCCGCTGTGGCGTCGCCGATCACTTCTCGGGTGATCTGACAGCCGGGCCGCCGCCTGGCCTCCAGCGGCATGGACCAGGCCGGCTGCCCAACTCTCCGGGCCACGAAACAGCCTGCACAGACGGCACTGGTCGATGGACCAACGCAGCGAAGTGAGAGAGCCCATCCGGCCGACCGGGTGGGTTAGCGTTTGACGCGGTTGCGGATCGCCAACGCGGCCAGACCGAGCAGCAACGGCATCGCGATCCGCAAGATGATGCGGAACACCTCGCCCCATCGGGTGACGGTCTCGGGCACGTTCGTGGTCTTGACGTTGATCAGGAACGCCGACCGCACGCTGTACAACAACGCGTCGATGTAGGGCACCGGCTTGCCGGGGAACCCCGCGTACTTCACCCCGACCGCGATCACCGCGACCACCACCAGCAGGGTGGTGATCGCCCGCCAGGCTCGCAGCCCGTACCCCGACACCAGCCAGTACAGCCACACCAGCGTCCGCTCGGCCAATCCACGGCCGCCGCGGCCGCTGTGGCGGCGCATCTGCATCTCGCCGTAGTAGAAGTCGGCCGCGCCCGGCTCATTCTTGGAATCCTCCAGCGCCTTGCGCAGCTGCCGGTACAGCACCTCTAGCCGCGCCGGGTCCACCACGCCTACCCCGTCGGGCGCGGCCGTCCACCGGGCGGCCCGCCCGACACGCCATCGGGGCTTGTGCGCCCGCCAATGGTGCTCCTCGGCCAGCATCTGCCGGGTACCGCGCGGGTTCGCGGCGAACCGGCACCGGCCGTCCAGGGTGATCTTCTCCAGCTGCTGCATGCCGGCGAACCGGCACTCGCTCAGATCCACATCGGTCAGCACCAGCCGCTCGGCATCAGCATCGTGCAGGGACACGACTTTCACCCTGGGCGTGGTCCCGCCCGGCTCGGCGCCGTCCCACCTGATCGTGATCTCATCGACACCGCCAATCGCCGTCTGCAGGCCGTGCACGGTGACCGGCCCGGTGAACACCGCCCCACTCAGATCGACCCGCGCGCCACGCAACCGCAGCCCCACCCTTCCCGACGCCCGCACACCCGACAGATCCACCCGCGCCACAGCCGCCTCCACCACCAACTCCCCAGAAATCCGGGCCCCCGCCCACACCAAGCCCTGGACAGCACAAGTCCGCAGCAGCAGCCTCCCCTCCACCGTCCCGTCGCCGAAGTAGACCTCCCCGGTGGAGGTCACCCCACCGAAGTCGGCGTCCTGGGTGAAGGTCGCGCCGTGGAAGATGGCGTGCCTGGTGAAGGTCGCGCCGCTGAAGGAGGTGTCCTTGGTGAAGGTGGCGCCCTCGAAGTTGGCGTTGTCGGTGAAGGTCGCGCCGTGAAAGTCGGCGTTCTTGGTGAAGGTCGCGCCGCTGAAGGAGGTGTCCTTGGTGAAGGTGGCGCCCTCGAAGTTGGCGTTGTCGGTGAAGGTCGCGCCGCTGAAATCCGCAGTTCCAAGCTCTGGCTGTTGGCTTAGCGGGGTGATCGCCGCGAGGAGGCGTTCTAGGAGATCGCCGGTGAACACCACCTCCTGCATATCGACCGCTGCGCCCGGCTGCAGGCCAGACAGGTACTTTGCCAGCGACTCGGGCCCGAGGTGGGCCAGGCAGCCGCCATCGGCCGCCGGCGTGGCCCTGCAGATATCACCGGGGTTCGCCGAGGGCTTCAAAGAAGCTTCGGGGCACGCGTCCGGGGCATTGGTTGCCATGGCATGGTTCTAAGACTCCGGCGCTGCCTACCGCTGGATCTCGGTCAGATCGGCCGGAACGGGCCGCGGCTTCAGACGGGACAGAATTCACCTTCTGTCTGGTTTCACGGTTTGACCCAGCGTCCCCGTTGTCCAAGCGGTTGTTGCGTCCCGTTTATCCCGAGGCAGTCCCGTTGATCATGAGGCATTTGATCGTTTGTCCCACGTATCTGAGACATTGATCGCTACTGTGTGGATCTTCGTACGCTGAGGATCTTCCGGGTGGCGCGACCGAGCTGCGCAGCGCGCAAGCCCAGCCACGCGCCCTTGACGGGCGAGACGACCAACCCCGAGCGATCCTCATCGCGGGCCGGATGGCGTCCGGGCCGGGTCTTGGACGACGTGACCGTACCGGCAGCCAGAGCAGCTGTCATCACCGGAGTCGAGTAAGGATCGGCCAGCGGTGTTCAGACCGGTACGCCCGTTCCGGTCGGGGCGCGGACACGTGGTGTGTAGCTTGCCGGGCATGGATGGGGTCTACAGGGACGAACCGGCCAGCGTCGACCAACTGGCGGGGGCTTTGGCCTCGCTGGGCATGTACGGCGGCGACAACACCACCACCGAGCACGCCGCTGAAGCCCAGCGGCTCAGCGCCGACCGGTACCAAATGCACCTGGCCAACAGCCTGCTCGGCGCGGTCCAGGTCGAGGCGATGCTTGCGAGGGCCTGGCCGGCGGGGACGCCGCGGTGATGAGCGCCGCGCATCGCGAGCAGCTGCGCAGCGGCGGCGCGATGGATCCTGGGGCCGCCGACCCGAACCCGCAGAAGCTGGCGGCGTTCCTGCGCTGGCAGGCCCTGCGGGTCGCCGGACCGTTGCGGGAGATCGCGCAAGACTCCGCGACCGGGCCGATCCCGGTGGCGGCCGCGCACGCGGCGGAGGGCCTGCACCGGTTGCTTGGCGTTATTGCGGCCGGGCAGGTGCCCTCGGTGGAGAAGGTCGAGCAGAGCGCCGGGGAGATGCGTCAGGCGCGGCAGTGCCTGCAGAACGCGATCGCGAACGTCGACATCCTGCTGGAGATGCTGGCGGTGTTCGACGGCCTGGACGACTGAAATCTTTGAACGTCGCGTGGGCATTCTGCGTTCGCTGCCGGTCGCGCCGCCCAGGCCCGTAGGCTCGCCACAGCAGCAGCCGCGCCAGCAAGCGGAGGCACGCCATGATCACAGCGGACGCCCAGTTGATCGCCGCGCTGGCCGAGCGCACTGGCCTGCCACCAGAGGCGCTGTTCACGCCCGTGGCCCTAGCCCGCGTCCAGGGCGTGTTTGCCTATCCGCTGCACGACGATGCGGCCGAAGACGTCGTGCGCCGGCTCGTGGAGACCATGACCCGGGTGATCGACTTCGGCGCTCCCGCAGGGGCCGATCCGGCATCGCGGTATGTGTGGCTGCCGGAGATCACGACGCACTACGTCTCGGCGGAGACTCGGCGGGTCGTGATCGGTGTCAGCAGCGCCGGTGAGATGCCGGCCCGGCGTTCGCCAGACGATATCTACGACCCGCACGCCGATGGCTGGGATCTGGACCCCGGGGAGTACGACGCCGACCTCGTCCGCCAGGCGCAGCAGTGGAGTTGGTGGCAGCGCGTCAAGGCCGCCGGCGTCCGCGAGAGCTGGCGGATGCCAGAGCCCTACGCCGGAGCCGACCACGAGGTCCCGCTCGATCGGGCCCTGCACGAACGTGACCGCACCGGCGACCAGGCCACCTACCGGTCGGCACTGCGGCAGATCCGCAACGCCACCTACCGCGACATCGACGCCTGGGCGCACTCCGGCCACGAAGCCCTCGCGCGCGCCGACACCGTCACCATCCGATCCGCAGCGGCCCAGCGTCGGCGTTCGGCCGCGCTTACCGAGGCCTTGGGCTACTACCAGACCGGCGTCGCCGTCGGCGAGCTGAGCCTTCCTGCCGGTTTCACCGGCGTCCTGCCGTGGTCCTGGACCCAGAACCGCCCCTTCCTGCGCGCCCGCCACGGCTGGGCCCTGGCGTTGTGGCGGCTCGGCGACTTCGACAACGCCGGCACGGTCCTGAGAACCAGCCTGTGGATCAACCCCGCCGACAACCAAGGGCTGCGCGACCTGCTGCCGCTGGTCGAGCAACGTCGCCCGTACGAGGAGGTCGCGATCGTGTAGGGTCCGCGTTTCGGTGTCCCATGGGTTGGCGGCTGGACCCCTGTTCGCGGACTCGCGCGTCTACATGGTCACGCTATCGAGTGCTGTTCCTGGCGTTGTCGTGATGGTGGGGCCGTTGGAGCGTCATGGTGAGGGCATCTACCAAGGGTCTGTGATGGAGTCGAGGTGCTCGTGTCGGACGGGTAGTCGATCACAGCGGGAGACCTGCGGCAGTGCAGGGCGAAGTCAGGGTCTCGACTGTGGCCGCCGACATCTGCTCGCCATACAACACCACCGCGCTGGCGGCCCACAGGGCGTCGGCCAGCAGCGGGTCAGTGGGGCGCTGCCAGGCGGCGAGTTCGGCGACGGTCACGGCGTCCCAGAAAAGAAAGTGCGCGGCGTATACCTGATCGTGGGGGCCGGCGACCGCGTCGACCGCCTCGCGGCGAGCGGATCTCCAGCGCTGGTCGTCAATGCTGATGCGCGTGGTGAGCAGAGAGTCCAGGCGGGTGCGGGGCAGCCGCGCCGCGGTGGTCAGCAGTTGTCGTGCGGCGGGAGTGCGCGGTCCGTACACGGTGTCCACGGTGACCAGTGTGGGGAGCAAGACCTGTTCCCACGGTCCGGTCAGCAGCGCCAGGTCGGCGGCCTCCTGCTCGTTGTGCTCCTCGGCACTGGCGTGCAGGGTGTCGGAGCGGTGTTCGGGCCGATGGTCTGGCACAGCGAAGCCAGGTGCGGCGGCCAGGCCGAGGACGGCGTCGAACAGCGCGAGCGCGCCGGTGATGCGATCATCAGCGGTCGCCGCGCCGACGAACGGAGCGGCGAGCCTGCGCTCCAACCCGATCATGGAGTGTGCCGGTGCGGGGACCGCGAACACATCGCACCACCGTTCCCAGCGGTCGGCCACCCAGCCCGCGGCCCGGGAGCTCCTCAGGCGGGCGATCACGCGGGCGCGTGCTTCGGCGCGGGCCTCGGCATCGGCGCGTGCCGCGATCGCCAGGCGGTGCTGCTGGGTCAGGTTGAGGGTGACGGCGGTGAGGTCGAGCCGACGAAGCTGCTGGTCGTGGGTGAAGCTGACCGGCAGCATGATCTCCCCGTCCGCAGGCACGCCCGGGCGTACCCCCACCGGCCGGGAGAGCGGATCGCGGGCTTCGGCGGCCGTTGCCACCTTCGGGTCCGTGTCGGACAAGAGCCGGCGTTGCAGCTCCGCGGGGGCCCAGCGGGACTGGGCGACCGCCGCGCGCACGGCTGGGTCGGGGTCCTCGGCAAGGCCGGCCCACACGAAGGAGGGCGTGGAGAATCCGCGTGTGGCGGCGGCCTTGCGAACCTGCGGGCTCGGGTCGGCCAGTACACGCGCCCAGCGGGCGCCATCCTGCTCAGGGATGCCACCGGCGATCGCGGTCACGCGCACGCTGGGCGCCGGATCATCCAGCGGGTCGGCCAGCTCCACCCCGGACGCCGCAGCATCGACGGGGACGGGGCGACCGTCGGCGGCCGAGAGCGCGGCGAAGATGTGGCTGTCCAGCACGTGTATGCCCGCGCGACGGGCCGCAGCGCGCACGCGCGGCGCGGAGTGATCCAGGAGCGCGCGACGCACGGCCAAGCCCTCCTGCGACTCCGGCAGAACGCGCATGTGGCGGTTGCGAGCCAACGCGACCAGCACCGCGACCTCCGGATCAGCGATCAGCTTGGTCGCCGACACCTCACCCTTGGTGTAGCGGTGACGCGGCCCCACAATCAGTGGGAACGCCTCAGCGGCAAGAGCCCGGCACCGGAGGTCGGACGAAGTGGTCAACGCACGCAGCATCTTGGCCATCGTGGCCTGTGCTGCGCCGGGGTCCCGCCGGTACTCCCATCCGTACCGTAGTCCGTCCACAACCCTTCCCAATTCGGCGGCGGTGATCGCCGGAGCCGCCGCGGTCAACCGCGGCACGTCGGCCCCCGACCGCAACGCATGCCGGGAGATCGCGGAACGGGCCTGCCCCTTGGCCCGCGCCGCCAGCATGGCGAGCACGTTCATCGGCAGCGCCGGGTTGCGCAACACGGCCGAGAGGCTGCCCTGCCAAGCTCCGTCGCCGAGCAGGAACTCCACCACGGCCGCCGGGGGGTCACGCAGCACTGAAGCTGGCGCCGAGGGGTCGGCCCACACCTCGGCCGCCACAGCCGGGTCAAGGTCTGCGGCGCGCGACTTCCAGTTCGCCAGGTCCGTCACGACGTCCATCATCCCAACAAAGAGCACTGGCGACGCTGGACTTCCCGCCGCATGGCCTGGACGCTGACCCCCGACGCAGTCGGACACATGGTCCTGCGCCCCTGGAACGGTGACGGCCCGGGCACCGTCCTCTCCGCCGAGATCACCCACCAGCAGGTCTGCCAGGTGATCACCCTGAACCCACGCCCACACCCTCAAGCGCCTCTATTCGGAGGCTGAACAAACTCGGGTTCCGAACCCCTCAAGCCGGCCGAGTTGGCCAGTGCACAGGCGCCATGATCTCCTACGGCGCGACGCGCTCGGGGCGTTCCTACAAAGCGCGGCTGCCCTCTGAGCTCAGGTTCCCAGACGAGGCCGCTTCCCGGTCAGGCTGCCGGGCCACGCGTACGGCGTGTGATCTGCGGAGCGCGCCAATCAAGATCATCCCATGGGGGGATATTGGCGGCATGTGGGGAACCCAAGGAGGAGCCGATCACGCCGCATCACGGGCGTAGAAGTCACCGGCGCGTAGAGATGCTGACCGTTGCTAGATTTCGGCCCCCGGAAATGACACGAATCCCGGACTGATCAAGGTGACATCGAACGCGGACTCGGAATAACGGCCAGCTCACAGCACCGACGTGTGACAGCAGAACGCGGATCCTACAGATCGGCTCACGGCGCGGTCACCGACCCCAAGCGAGGCAACTGCCAGCCCCTGCGTCATGCCTGCCTCGCGCCCGGCGCCAGATGCTGGTCCCGCTGGCGTTGGATGACCATGAAGTTGCCGCAGTAGTCGCTGCGGCCGTTGACCCGGATGCCGCCCTGGCCATCGAGGTCAAGGTGAAGCCCATCGACGGTCACCAGGGTCTCGCTGCCGTCGGCGCGACGCTCGATCACCCCGTCATGCCCGGCGGGCATGTCAGTGCCGGGTCCGGTTCGCCGACCTGTGTGGGAGTCGATCAGTGAGGTGTCGGCCAGCGGCTGGGTCCAGTCGGCGGCGATCTTGCCCTGGTCCACCAGCAGGTGCCGCATGACGCGTGGGTCGCTCATCAGATCAGCGCTTCTTGGCGTCGCGGCTGGCGCTGGCTCGGTCGGCGGCTGACTGTGCGCGTCGGCCGGCGCCGCTTTGAGCGGTCTTGCTGGCGGGGTTCTTGTCGGCGGCGGCCTGCATCCGCCGTGCTGCCTGCTGGTCCATCGGCGTGCTCTTGCCCGCGCCGCGCTTGCTCTTTCCCATGTCGGCATGCTGCCCGCCGCACGTTCAAGGCAGCCCCCGCCAGCGGTCAAGGAGCGGCCGTGACCGCAGGTCGCTATGTCGTTGTGTGCTGATGACGCCCAGGCCGTCCCGCTCAGTCAGGCAATCCCGCCGGAGGCCAGGAGCGGCTTGTTCGCCAAGGTCGGCTTCAAGCACGCCCTCTGCGAAACTCAGGGCAGAGATCGGCCAGGCCATCCCAAGGTGAAGAGGTGAGGCCGTGCGATCGGTGGAAGCGCTCCTGCGCCACCATGCGACACCGCGCGAGCGCGTCGTCGACGACCACATGTTCGTCGTCGAGGCCGGACACACCCTGCCCGCGGCGATGCGTCTGCAGGTGTTCACCGCGCCGGGTGCGGTGCCGGTCATGGTCGCCGTTCAGACCACCGGTGAGGGACCGTCATTGATCAACGCGGCGGAGACCTACTGCGCGGCGGCATGGCGACGGCACTGCCCCGACTCGCAGCATCCGCCGGTCTGGATCCAGCGGCAGATCCTGCCCAGCGGCCGGTTCGACTCCTTCGACCTGGTGACGTTCGAGCACATCGCGGCCCCCTACACCCTCACCGGTCCGCAGTGGCGGTCGATCTGCGACGACGACCTGGCTCGGCTGGTGGGCGGGCCAGTGGACCGCGACCGCGGCGCGCGGCATGTACCGCGCCCGCCCGTGCCCGAGAAGGAAACCGGTTACCGGGTCATACGCGGGGTCCGCCTGCCTCGCCCGCAGCCGTTCCGCGCACCGACGTGCATGCCGGTCGGCATCCCCTTCAGCCGCCGCATCGCCCGTCAGCTGCGCCCCGACCAGGCGCCGCGGGACTGCTGCTGGTACCACGGCGGCCCCTGGACGGCCGCGACCCGGATCGCCGTCGGCGCGCTGCGCCAGGCCCGGCGCGAACGCGTGCCGGTCGACGAGCTCACCGGCTGCCTGATGGACCTCATCGTGCAGGCCGACCTCCCGACGTGGCAGCGTCAGGCCGCCGAGAGCCTGGTGCTGGATCCCCTCGCGCTGCGCGGCGATGGCCGCTCCTACGTCAACGGCCAGCACCGCGCCCAGGCCATCCTCGACCAGGGTGTCCGCACGGTGCTGGTCGCCGAGGACGTCGACCCGCCGGACCGAGCCGAGCTCGAAGCCGCCCTGCAGGCCTGGCTGGACGAATTCGCGCCGGGGCGCCTGTAAGACCCAGCAAGCACCCCACGTCCGCCGTTGTGCCGGGCGTAGGATTTCATCACGGTCACGACCGTGACGAAAAAAGGGGTGCCTGGATGGGGTGCGCGCAGTGTGGCGGCGAGGTGGCGGTCAAGCCGCGCGGCCGTCGGCGGTCTTACTGCTCGCGCGCCTGCCAGGCCAAGGCTTACCGCGCGCGCAAGGCCGCGGACCAGACCGATGCGCAAGCCGGCTCCTCGCCGCCGACGGCGCACGCCCTCGCCGACATCCTCTGGCGGGACGTGCTGGTCTTGGTGAAGGCGGCCCGCGCCGTCGAACGCGACCACGACGTCGAGCCTGAGACCGTGACGGCCGCCGCGGCGGCGGCTCGCCAAAGCCTGGACGAGCTCGTCGCCCGCGCCCGCGCCCCCCTTTCCGCTGAGCCGTGTGACGAAAAGCCAGGCGATGTGACGAATCAGACGGCCGCGAGCGCCGCGCCGCCGGCGCGCGTGAACGCGCCGCCCACCGCCCCCGTCCCGCCCGCCCCCGCTCCCACCTCGGCCCCTCCCCCCGTGCCACAGGGCCCGCCCGTGACGAAAACCGCAACAGGCGTGACGAAATCCATGGCGGACAGCGGCACCGGTGTCGCCGAGCTGTACCTGGCGCACCTGCACGGCGACGATCACCTGCTGCTGGCCGACGGCGCACGCCTGGCCTGGCTGCACGACACCGCCAACAGCTGCGTCCCCCACGGCCCCAACGGACAGATGATCACCCGTCCTGCCGAGACCACGGCCGGTTGGTTGCGCAGCCGACTGCAGGTCGCCCAGGCGGCGGCCGCCGCGCTCGGAGTGCCCGGCGCCGACCGCGCCGCGGTGACGGTCGGCCCGCCGCTGGATCACCTGGGCCGCGGGCTGGATCTGGACCCGCGCTCACTGGCGTCCTGGACGCTGCTGCGCGGCCGCGTCGCCGACCGCACCGACGTGATCGTGCGGGGCCGGTGCGTGGGCTGGCTGCAGCGCGACACCCGCGGCCGCCACGTCGCCTGCACCCTGGACGGCCCCGTCCCCGGCCCGGCCAGCACAGTGGCCGCGGCCGTCATGGCCCTGTTCGCCGCGCTGTACGCGCCCGCGCCGCTGCCCGACCTGGGCCCCGCCGCCCGCACGCCGCGGCGGCCACGCGCCCGCCCCGCACGTGAACGGCCCCTTCGCCCCTACACCGCCGCCCAGATCGCCGCTGCCGCCCTGGACCCGCCGCGGCTGGAGGGCGGTGGCTACGCCGTGGTCGTCGACGACTACGGCGAGCGCGTCGTGCTCGGCCACGTGCGCCGCACCAGCCGGCACTGGCAGGCCACCACCCCCGACCGCCGCCAGCGCGTCCTGGTGCACCGCGCCGCCACCCGCACCGAGGCCATCGACACCCTGCTCGCCGCCCCCGGCCCGCTGTGGGGCGACCCCGCCGA
>NZ_BAAATD010000014.1:0-264873 GCF_039533225.1 Actinomadura fulvescens
GCCGCCTGGTCGGTGACGCCGGAGATGCCGCGTGGCTGGCGACCCGCGATCTCCACGTCCCAGGCGTAGAACGTGCCGGGGATCTGAGGCGCGGCGGCGTCGCTCTCGGGGGTAAGCGCCGCCGCCGCGCCGCCCGGGGTCGTACGGCGCCCGCCCGATGCTCTCCCATCAGGGCGGGCGACCCTACGATCTGGGCGGGCACGGCGGGCGGCCCCGCGCAGGGTTCCCGCCGCGCCCGCGTCTGTTGTCATGCCGTAACATCCTTAGCGTCGGCTGTAGCCGGTCCACTGCGTTCCGTTGTTCACCACTCCTGAGGTTGCCGCTGTTCGGCAATCCCAGGCAATGGCGGGACGCGGCAACAGGATTGCCGTTGAGCGGCAATCGATGGAGTGTGGGCACATGGCTAAGGTGACGACCCGCAAGCGCGGCGAGATCGAGCGGCGAGCGAACGAGATTCGTTTCGATGGGATCCGCCGGGGCCTGGCGGTCGAAGAGACAGCAGACCGGATCATGCGGGAGCTTCCCGAAGTGTTCCCGCTGGAGGCATGGCGGCTCGCCAACGGATGGACCCGCGCCGAGGTGGCCGCCCGCATCGACATGCTGTACGAGGCGGACGGGCTCATCCCGCCCGCCATCGACGCCGCCACCCTGTGCCGCTGGGAACTCGGCGAACGCCGTCCGGGACAAGAGCGGATCGACTACCTGTGCCGCCTGTACCGCACCCGCCCGGACAGGCTCGGCTACGGCAGCGACCACACCGGGGCCGAGGTCACGCACATGCAGCGCGCGGGGATCATCGATGCCTATCCGTACACCAGCACCGAGTCCGAGGCCGATCTACGTGACCGGATCTCCGCGGCCCGGCACCGCATCAATCTGTTCGGGCTGACCCGCAACTACTACGTGCACCGCGAGGTGCTGCCGCTACTGGAGGCGCGTGCCGCCGCCGGTGTCCCAGTGACCGTGTACGTCATGGATCCCTGGTGCCCATCCCGCAAGGACCGCTACCGCATCGAGCCCGCCGAGGCCACGATGGAGGATCCCGAGCGCTACAGCCGCGAGATCCTCGTGCCGCTGAGCCTGGCGAGCGAGCGCCATAAGGCCTTCCGCATCTTCACGTTCAACTTCCCGTGCAGCTTCGCCATCGAGGAGATCGACGATGCCGCGCGGGTGATGCTGTACGGGCACGGGATGCGCGGCACACAGGGGCCGATCGTGACGTTCGGGTCACAGGGCCCGGCCTACACCTACCTCACCGACCAACTCCGGTGGTTGGAACGCCTGGCCGAAGACCCCGCGTTCGAGCCGTGGGCGTCGAAAGGCATCAGGGTCAAGCCGCTGAGTCTCTGACCGTGCAGGTCTCGTTACAGCGGGATCGCGTCTCAGACGTCGCTGATGATGATCAGCGCGGAAGCGGCCATTGCCACGGCGGTGGCGTACCCGAGCCGCGCGGCCAAGGAGGCCGCCGACGCAACCGGCGACCTCGAACTACAGCTCGGGATACGCGCCACCGAAACAGGAGACGGGCTCAAGGGGCAACGCAGGCCCGCCGTACGGGAGTTCCGCGAGGTGCTGGCCAAGCCCGCGTTGACCGCCGTCACCTAAGGGCCCCGTCCCGCCGCGCGGCGGGACACCCTGAGGTTGTGGAATTTCAGGGGCGCGCCTACGGGTGGCTGCCGGTCGGGTCGTCTGGGCGCCGCCGGGGGCTTGAGCACCGGTCACGTCGTCGTGAACGCCTCGCGGCGGGCTCGTTGCTCGGCCACGTCGGCGACCGGGGCGGCGAGCATGAGACGGCGGGTGTAGGGGTGCTGCGGCCGCTCGGTGACCTCGGCGGTGTCGCCCGTCTCGACGATCGTTCCCTGGTCGATGACGGCCACGCGGTGGCTGATGTAGCGGACCACGGCCAGGTCGTGCGAGATGAACAGGTACGAGACGCCGGTACGTTCCTGGATCTCCAGGAAGAGGTCCAGGACCGTCTGCTGGGTCGTCAGGTCGAGCGCCGACACCGGCTCGTCGCACACGATCAGCCGGGGGTCGATCGCCAGCGCGCGGGCGATCGCCACGCGCTGGCGCTGGCCGCCGGAGAACTCGCGCGGCAGCCGTCCGGCGGCGTCGGACGGCAGCCGCACGCGGTCCAGCAGACCGCCGATCCGGCGGCGCGCGTCGGCAGCGGGCACGCCTTGGGCCAGCAGCGGCTCGGCGAGAGTGTCTCCGATGGTCAGCGACGGGTTGAGCGAGGTGTAGGGGTCCTGGAAGACCACCTGGATGTCCTTGCTGAGCTGCCGTCGGCGGCGCGGCGTGGCCCGTTCGACGCGTTCACCGGCGAAGGTGATCGTGCCGGCGGCCACCGGGACCAGGCCGAGGACGGCGCGGCCGATGGTGGTCTTGCCCGAGCCCGATCCGCCGACCAGGCCCAGTGCCTCGCCCGGCCGTACGTGCAGCGACACCCCTTTCAGCACCTCGGTGCGCGGCGCGCGGCGGCGCCTGCCGGGGAAGGAGACCCGCAGGTCCGCGACCTCCAGCAGATTGTCGTCGGTGGTCACGTCGTCTCCTTCGCGGGCTGCCAGGGGCGGCGGGTGGGGGCCTGGTCGAGCACCGCGTCGAGCAGGGTACGGGTGTACGGGTCGCCGGGGGACTGCAGGATCTTCTCCGCGGTGCCGGTCTCGACGATGCGGCCCTCGCGCATCACCGCGACCCGGTCGCACGCGTCGGCGACGACGCCGAGGTTGTGGGTGACGAGCAGGACGCCGAGGTCGCGCTCCTTTTGCAGGCGCCGCAGGAGGGCGAGCACCTCGGCCTGCACCATCACGTCCAGCGCGGTGGTCGGTTCGTCGGCGATCAGCAGCTTGGGATCGCACGAGATCGCGCCGGCGATGAGCACGCGCTGCGCCATGCCGCCGGAGATCTGATGGGGATGGGACGCCATGACGCGTTCCGGGTCGGTGATCTCCACCTGGCGCAGCAGGTCCACGGCGCGGCGGCGGGCCTCGGCCCTGGAGAGCCCGAGCTTGTAGCGCATCGGCTCCATCAGCTGCGCGCCGATGGTGAACGACGGGTCCAGGTTGCTCATCGGCTCCTGGGGCACGTAGGCGATCACGTTGCCGCGCAGGGCGCGGTGCTCGCGTTCGGTCAGGCCGGCGATCTCGCGGCCGTCGACGGTGACGCTGCCGCCGCTGACGTGGCCGCCCTCGGGCAGGATGCCGAGGATGGAGAACGCGGTCTGCGTCTTGCCGGACCCGGACTCGCCGACCAGCCCCACGATCTCGCCTTCGCGGACGTCCAGGTCGACGCCGTGCACGACCTGCTTGGACGTGCCGTCCGCCATGGCGTAGGAGACCTTCAGGCCGCGGACCGACAGCAGCCCGGCCCGATCGTCGGAGCCGTCCGGGCTGCTGACCGACGGCACGTCCGCCTGGTCTCCCTCGGCGTCCGCGACCCCGGCGCCGGGTGTGGTGCTAGGCGTGGCGCCGGGTGTGGGGCTCGGCGTGGGCGTGGTGGTTCGGGGGCGGCGGCGGGGCGGGGGAGTGGTGCGGTCTTCCAGGGCGTCGCGCAGTGCGCTCGCCAGCAGGACGAGGCTCGCGCTGGTGAGGCCGAGCGCCAGGCCGGGCCAGAGGATCATCGTCGGGGCGCGTTCGATGTTGGTGAACGCCTCGTTCAGCATCGCGCCCCAGGTCGGGGTGGAGCCGCTGCCGATGCCCAGGAACTCCAGGCCCGCCTGGAGGCCGATGGCGAGGCCCGCGACCAGGGCGGTCTGGATGATGATCGGAGCGCGTACGACGATGAGCACGTGCCGGGCGATGATCCGGGTGTCGCGCAGGCCCGACACCCGCGCGGCGTCCACGTACAGCTCGTTGCGGACGCCCGCGACGGTGCCGCGCACCAGCCGGAAGAAGCTCGGGGCGATCAGTACGCCGAGCACGATCATCAGCGCCCAGACGGTCGGGCCGAGGATCGCGCGGGAGGCCAGCAGCACCACCATGGCCGGCAGCGACATGACCAGGTTGACGACCCAGCCGGCGGCGACGTCGAACCGGCCTCCGCGGTAGCCCGCCACCAGCCCGGACGGCACCCCGATCACCAGCGCCACCGCCAGTGCGAGCACCGCCCCGCCGAGGGTGTTGCGGCCGCCGTGCAGCAGCCGCGACAGCACGTCGCGTCCGGCGGAGTCGAAACCGAGCGGATGCCCGCCGGCCGGTCCGGCGAACGAGTCGCGCAGGTTGGACACGTTCGGGTCCTGCGGGCTGAGCAGGGGCGCCAGCAGCACGGCCAGGACGACGGCCGCCAGCACGGCCGCCGCGACGAGCCCCAGCGGGTTGCGCAGGAGGCGGCGGGCCACCGGGTTCATGCCGTCCTCGCCTTCGGGTTGAGCCAGCCGATCAGCAGATCCACGACGAGGTTGACGATGGTCACGCCGACGACGGTGACCATCACCAGCGCCATGATCACCGGGATGTCGCCGCGGGTGGTGTAGGTGACGGTCATGCTGCCGATCCCCGGCAGCCCGAAGATCTGCTCCACGATGACCGCGCCGCCCAGCAGCCCGACGAACTGCATGCCGAGCACCGTCAGCGCGGGCGCGGCGGCGTTGCGCAGCACGTGCCGGTACAGGATGCGCCACGGCGGCAGGCCGCGGGCGCGCAGCGTGCGGACGTAGTCCTGGCGCAGTACGTCGATCACCGCGCCGCGCACCTGCTGGGACACGCCCGCGACCGCGGCCACCGACAGCGACACCACCGGCAGCGTGATCGTCGACAGCCAGCCGGGAACCGACTCGGTCAGCCCGGTGTAACCGATCGCGGGGAACCAGCCGAGCCGTACCGCGAACACCACCACGATGATCAGCGTGACCAGGAAGCCGGGCAGCGCGTACCCCAGCACGCCCAGCACCTGCACCACGCGGTCGGCGGCGCCGCGGCGCACTCCCGCCCACACGCCCAGCAGCAGCGACAGCACGGCCGTCACCAGGGTGACGCCGATCATCAGGCTGGCGGTCACCGGCAGCCGGGTGGAGATGGTCTGCACCACGTTCTCCCCGGTGAACCAGGACGTGCCGAAGTCGCCGCGCAGGGCGTGGGCCAGCCAGTCGGCGTACTGGACGGGCACCGGGCGGTCCAGCCCGAGCTCGGCGTTCTTGGCGTCCACGACCTCCTGGGGCGCGCCGGACCCGAGGATCTGGCGGCCCACGTCGGTGTCGGGGATCGACAGCAGCAGGTAGGACAGCAGGGAGATCACGAACAGGAGGGCCACCCCTGCGGCGAGCCTGCGTGCGATGAAGCTCAGCATGCGATTCGGTCCGTGCCGGGCGTTACTTGGCCGGGGCGTAGTTGTACACCGACGGGACCGCCATGCCGGACTGCGGTGTCACCTTCACGCTGCCGTCGGTCACGTGCAGGTAGGACAGGCGGTAGAACGGGACGAACCACGCCTGCTCGACCAGATGCCGGTTGAGCGCCTGCAGCTCGGTCTTGGCCTCGCCCGCCGGAGCCCTCTGGATCTTCGGCAGCAGCTCGCGCACCGTGTCGTCGGTGGTGCCGAACATGTTGAACACGCCGGGCAGGACGTAGTCGCTGATGCCGATCCAGTCGTCGGCGGGCTGCCCCAGGTTCATGACCATGGCCGGGAAGCCGCGGTCGGTGAAGATCTTCCGGATCGCCCCCGCGTCGACGTTCTCCCAGGTCACCTTGACGCCGATGGCGGCCAGATCGGTCTGGATCGAGGAGGCCAGCGCGTCGGAGACGATCGCCGAGACGCGCGGCAGCTTCAGCGTGAAGCCGGAGGCGTGACCCGCCTGCTTGAGCAGCTCGCGGGCCTTGGCCGGGTCGTGGGCGTAGTGGGCGTCCAGTTCCTTGACATAGCCGGCGGCCTGCGTGCCGAAGATCTGGTCGGTGACCGCGCCGCGGCCCTGCCGGATCTTGCTGAGCATCGTCTTGCGGTCGAGCGCGTGGTTGAGGGCCTGGCGGACGCGGGCGTCGCGCAGCGCGGGGACGAGCGCGCCGCCGCGGTCGAACAGCACGATGCCCTGGAAGTCGAACTCCTGGGGGACGGTCGTCAGCTTGCGGTCGGACTCGGCGGCCACCTGCTGGTCGGCCGTCTGCAGCAGCGCGGCGTTGAGCTGCCGCGTGCGGAGCCCGTTGACGATCGCGGTCTCGTTGTTGAAGTAGGTGATGGTGATGTTCTCGTACGGCAGGCGCGTTCCCCAGTAGTTGCGCGCCCGCGTGTACACCCACCGCGTACCGATCGCCGACTTGGCGGAGTCCAGCTCGTACGGGCCGGTGCCGTCGGGCTTGGTCTTGAGCGGATCGCCGGGCTTGCCGAAGGACGCCGGGTTGGCCATGAGCCCGGCGGCGTCGCTGAGGAAGTACAGCATGGCCGGGTTGGGCTGTGACAGCTTCAGCGTCACATGGGTCTTGTCGACGACCTGGATGGACTTGACGTCCTTGAGGGTCTTGGCCTGCGCGCCCGTCCGCTTGGCGAAGCGTTCCATGTTGGCCTTCACCGCCGTGGCGTCCAGCGGTGTGCCGTCGTCGAACTTCACGCCGTCGCGCAGGGTGAGCGTCAGCTCGGTGCGGTCGCCGTTGTACTTCCACTCGGTCGCCAGCATCGGGCTGAAGGAGCCGTTGGGCTCGCGCTTGATGAGCGTGTCGTAGACCGCCTGGAAGAACGGGAGCGCGCTGCCGTTCGCGTCGGCCGGGTCGAGGCTCTGGGGCAGGGTCAGGGTGGCGAGGTTGAGGGTCGTCGAGCCCTTCGCCCCGGAGCCGCCACCGGCGTCCGCGCATCCGGTGAGGGCGGACGCCGCGATGGCGCAGACCGCGGTGAGGGCGCCGGCCCTGGTGGACTTCTTCATGGATTCACTCCGATGTGCGAGCAAAACCGCCGTCTAGGCGAGATTTCGGGCGAGCATACAGCGAAAACTAACCACGTGGTAGGTTTTGCTCACGGCCGCTGGAAAGGTCGAGGCCGTACGGTTGGCGCAGCGCCGGGCATCCCCCAGGCGGGGTCCTCCCGTGCCCGGACCCCGTCCGTCGTCGCAGAAAGGCCCGGCTTCCGTGACCGAGCAGTCCCCGGCGTCCCCACGCCGCGTCTCCAAAGGTGAACGCACCCGAGCGCGCATCCTCGACTCGGCGACCGAGCTGTTCTCCCGTTCGGGCTTCTACGCGGTGTCACTGCGCGACATCGCCGCCCACGCCGGGCTGACCCACGCGGGGCTGCTGCACCACTTCCCCGGCAAGGAGGACCTGCTGATCAAGGTGCTCGGCCGCCGCGACCGGGACGACGCCCGGCTGCTGTTCGGGCCCGAGGCCGCCGCGAGCCCCGAGGGCGTGCTCCGCACCACCGTGGGCTTCGTGTCCCGCAACATGCGCACCCCCGGCCTGGTCGGCCTCTACGTGAAGATCTCCGGTGAGGCCGTCGACCCCGAGCACCCGGCGCACGCCTACTTCGTCGACCGCTACCGCGTGCTGCGCGAGCAGCTGTCCGGGGCGCTCACGACGCTGTTCGCGCAGGCCGACCCGCCGCTGGAGCACGACCCCGACCTGGTCGCCCGGCAACTGCTGGCCCTCATGGACGGCCTGCAGACCCAGTGGCTCCTGGAGCCGGACGCCGTCGACATGTACGCCGCCGTGGTGACGTTCCTGCGGCAGCTCGGACTGGACCTGGACCTTGACCTGTCGCCGCGCCACGAACTGGCCGACCTCCCGGCCGGCGGCACCTGACACCGACTCGCGGCCCGTCACATCAGGCCGCCGCACAACACATCCCCGTACGACAAGGAACCGCATGGCACAGCACGACCGCGCCCGCCGAGGCGGCTTTGACGATCTGACCTTGCAGGAGGCGGCCTCCCTCACCTCCGGCTCCGGCACCTGGCACACCACCGCCGTCCGCGACGTGGTGCCGGCGGTCACCCTGTCCGACGGCCCGCACGGCATCCGGCGGCAGAACGAGACGGAGCGCGGGGACGCCCTGGGACTCCTCAACAGCGTGCCCGCCACCTGCTTCCCGCCGGCGGTCACGCTGGGCTCGTCGTGGGACTCCGGCCTCGCCCGCCGCGTCGGCGCCGCACTGGCCCGCGAGGCCTCGGCGCTCGGCGTCGACGTCGTGCTCGGGCCGGGGATCAACATCAAGCGCTCACCGCTGTGCGGCCGCAACTTCGAGTACTTCTCCGAGGACCCGCACCTGACCGGGGTCATGGGCGCGGCCCTGGTCACCGGGATCCAGTCACGCGGGATCGGCGCGTGCGTCAAGCACTTCGCGGTCAACAACCAGGAGACCGACCGCATGCGGATCAGCGCCGACGTGGACGAGGCGACGCTGCGCGAGATCTACCTCCCGGCGTTCGAGCACATCGTCCGCCAGGCCCGTCCGTTCATGGTCATGTGCTCGTACAACAAGATCAACGGCGTGTACGCCGCGCAGAACCGGTGGCTGCTGACCGAGCTGCTGCGCGACGAGTGGGGCTTCGAGGGCGTGGTGGTCTCCGACTGGGGCGCGGTCAACGACCGCGTGGCCGCGCTGGCGGCCGGGCTCGACCTCGAAATGCCGCCGACGGGCACCGACGACCAGATCGTGGACGCCGTCCGATCCGGCGGGCTGGACGAGGCGGTGGTCCTCCGTTCCGCCGACCGGCTGCGAGCCCTCGCCAAGCGCGCCGCGTCCGCCGAGCGGCACCAGGACTGGGACGTCGAGGCCCACCACGAGCTCGCACGCGAGGCCGCCGCGAGCTCGGCCGTGCTGCTCAAGAACGAGGGCGACGTCCTGCCACTGGACCCTGCGGCGCGGCAGCGGATCGCGGTGATCGGCGAACTGGCCCTGACCCCGCGTTACCAGGGACACGGCAGCTCGCACGTGGTGCCGACCCGGCTGGACAACGCCTGGGAGGCGCTGAACGCGGGAATAGACGAGGGCGGGATCCTGACGTTCGCCGCCGGATACCGCCTGGACGGCGAGGCCGACGACGCGCTGCGTGAGGAGGCCGTCGAATCCGCTGCGGACGCCGACATCGCGCTGGTCTTCCTAGGCCTACCCGACGAGGCCGAGTCCGAAGGATTCGACCGCACCACACTGGACCTACCGGAGGCGCAGCTGAGCCTGCTCCGCCAGGTGGCCTCGCGGTGCTCCCAGGTCGTGGTCGTTCTGGCTAACGGCAGTGTGGTCTCGGTTGCCGGATGGCAGGACGCCGCTACGGCGATCCTGGAGTGCTGGTTGCCCGGGCAGGCGGGCGGCTCGGCCGTCGCGGACCTGCTGCTAGGCGTGCGCAACCCATCGGGACGGCTGACCGAGACGCTCCCGGTCCGGCTGCAGGACGTGCCGTCCTACCTTCACTTCCCGGGCGGCGGCGGGCACGTCGTCTACGGCGAGGGTCGCTATGTCGGCTACCGCTACTACGACACGCTCGGCACCGCCGTCGCTTACCCCTTCGGGCACGGGCTGAGCTACACGCGCTTCGAGTACTCGGATCTGGAGGCCGACCAGACCGGAGACACCGACTGGACGGTCTCGCTCACCGTTACCAACGTCGGCGCGCGCGCCGGGCACGAGGTGGTCCAGCTGTACGTCGCCTTTGACGAGGAACAGCCCACCCGGCCTCGGCACGAGCTGCGTGGCTTCGCCAAGGTGGGATTGGAGCCCGGCGAAAGCACGCACGTCTCGTTCACCCTCACCGGCCGAGACATCGCGCACTGGTCAACGGCCCGTGGCGGCTGGCGGATCGCCCCCGGCCGTTTCACGGTCGAGGTAGGCGCATCCTCGCGCGACATCCGGCTGCGAGCCGACCTCAGTACGCCGGGCGACGGCTGGGCACCCGAGCTGAACGCGATGTCGACGCTCGGCGAGTGGCTCGACCACCCGATCGGCGGGCCTGTGCTGAGGGAACGCCTGGGCGAACGTTCCGTGCTGGCCAGCGGAGAGATGTCACCCACGCTGCTCAACCTCGCGCGTGGGATTCCCTTGCTGAAGTTCCGCACGTTCGGCATCGGTCTCAGCGCGGAGGCGGTCGACGACCTGGTGGCAGCCGCCCGCAACGCCTCAGCCTGATATACGCAAGCCGCCGCCGGAAGGAGATCGCAACGCGCATCACCGAGTTCCTCCGCATGGACGTGGTAGCGGACTGAGGGCCGTGTGCCGATCCGGGATTTGCGGCCGTGGCAGGATGTGGCGGGCGATGACGACCCCCCGTGACCCGTACTGGTGCGACCCGCACCCCGCCGACACCGATCTGCTCCCCAGGGACGGCCGCAGACACCTGGGCTCTCTGGAAGCGGCCGTCCGCAGGCAGTGGGACCCCGCCCGCGGGGCGCCACCGGGCGAGGTGATCGCGGCGATCGACCGGCTCGCGGCGCTTCCCGGGCCGATCGCCTCACAGGTCGCCGAGGCGCTCACCGGTGGTTTGTGGATCGGTGTCGGCCCGATCACCGGGCTGGACCACTTCGGGCATCTCGCCGGTCAGCCCGTCCGTCCGGGCGGGACGGCGAGGTGGGACGAGATCCCCGGCATCACCGACTGGGAGACGCGCACCGCGGCGATCGGCACCGGCCCGCACATCAGCGCCTCTCTCACCGATCACGAGATCGGCCACGTCATCGAACGACGACGCCGCGCCGCCGAGTCGCCCGAGTGGGAAACGATCATGTTCCGGTGCCGCCCGCTGCTGGTCATGGAACGCTGGCACGACCCGCGGGAATGGTGGGCCGAGGCGTGGGCCCTGGTGATCACCGGCCAGTTCGAATGGCTGACCCGCCAGCTGTCCGGCTCGCTGCCGGTCATGGAAATGGTCGCCAGGTACTATGTCAGGCACTACGGGTTGGAGGTGTGACCATGCAGGCAGTCCTCAGGGACGGCGAGCTCCTGCTTCCGCACTCTGTCGGAGACGGCGTCACCGTGATCGGCCCCGCCCACCCGGACTACGAACGCCTCCGCGCCGGCGCCGTCGACCTCGATGCGATGCGCCCCACCCCCGAGCAGGACCGTACGCGCGCCGACTGGCTGCGTGCCCGGCTGGCCACCGAAGACCGCCGCACCGCCTAAGAAGCAGCAAGGCCCCTGATGGCATCAGGAGCCTTGCTGTGAACGATCAAGCGGGATCAGTACCTGATGCACGCCTTGGGCGCGCGGTACCTGTCCGTGGTCGGCCAGAACTCGCTGGCGATCATCGGCATCGGGGCCGTCGCGCACCACTTCTGCTTTCCCTTGCGGTTGTTCTTGTAGCGAACTACATCGCACCAGGTCTTGCGGTAGCACGTTTTCGTCTTCATGCCGATCGCTGAGCCGCTGACGTAGACCGTTATCGTGGTCTTCTTGGTGCATTCGACATAGCCGCGGTACTTGATCTTCGATCCGGAATTGACGCTGGCGTAGGTCCGGCACTTCACGTTGCGCATGGGCCGGACCTTGTTGAGCCGGAACCATTTGCTCCAGGCCTGGGCGCCGGCCTGGACGGTCGCCTGGTCGGTGGAGACGGACGCGTTGACGGGGGCGGATTTCGCCGAGGTGTCGGCCGATGCGGCGGGCGTGACCGCGAGTGACGCGGCCGCGGCGACGGAGACCATGGCCAGTTTCCGGACGGTTCGTGACAAGGAATTGCTCCTTCTCGTCGGGGTGGTGCGCCGAATCCAAGCAGCAGGGTCTCTCCGAACTATCTCTTAGTTGTCTCCGTGCGCGGCCGGGGGTCAGATGAGGTTTGCTTGGACTAGCCAGGCTTTGGCGACGCTTTGGACGCGGTCCTTGTTGACGGCCACTCGGGTGTTCATGTAGCGCAGGTCCTCGGTGGTCAGCTTGGCCGAGATCGCGTTCAACGCCGCCTTGGCGGCGGGGGTGACGTCGGTGCGGTCGACGAGCGGCGTGATGTTCTGGGCGCTGAACAGGTGCTCGGAGTCCTCCAGCACCACCAGGTCGTGGATGTGGATCGCGGGGTCGGTGGTGAAGAGCGTCGCCGCCTGGAGGGAGCCCTTGGCCAGGAGGGTGGCCATGGTGCCGAAGTCCTCGTGGCGGAAGGGCTGGAACTCCTTGAACGCGATGCGGTAGCGGACGCGCAGGCCGATCAGGCCTTGGTGGCGCGTCTGGAACTCGGGAGCGCCGCCGAGCACGTACTCCCCGGCGGTGTCGCGCAGGTCGGCGATTGTGCGCAGGCCGGACGACTTGGCGGTCTTGCGGGTGACCACGATCGCGTCCTTGTCCTCGGCACGCGCCGAATCGAGGATCTCCAGGCCGGGCGGGAGCTTGTCACGGAGCCGGTCGTTGACCCGCGTGGTCGTGTTGGGATCGGTGGTCTCCAGGTCGAGCGCGCCCACGTGGGAGGCGAGCGCGCCGTTGTACTCGGGCATGACGTCCACCTCGCCGGACACGAGCAGCGGGTAGTAGTCCTCGCGCGAGCCGATGTCCGGACGGCGGGTGATCCGCAGGCCCTTCGCCTCCAGTGCCTGCGCGTAGATCTCACCGAGCAGGCGGCTTTCGGCGAAGTTCGCCGAGCCGACCGTGATGGTGGGGGGTGTGGGCGGGGTGGTGAGCGGGCGTGGCTTGTCGGGTGCGGGCCACAGCCACGCGCCCAGGCCGGCGGTCAGCGCCGCCGTGAGGGCCAGGGCGGTGGTGATCACGAGCCGCCGGCGGGAACGGCCGGGGGGCGCGGGCGCGGCGTCTTCGGTCGTGCGGCTGTCGGCGGGACGCTCGCTCTGGTCGCGGCGGGTCTCGTCGCGGGCGGTGCGCCGTTCGGCGTCGTAGCCGAGGAGGCTCAGCAGGATCTCGTCGGCGGCGGGACGGCGCGCGGGGACGTCCTGGAGGCATGGCCCGACGACCCGGCCGAGCCAGGCGGGCAGGTCGGGCAGATTCCGCTCGACCGCGAGCCGCCGGTTGAAGGCGTTCGGCGCGACGCCGGTCTCGAACGCGCGGGGGCCGAGCGCGGCGAAGACCATCGTGACGGCCCAGCTCCAGATGTCGGCGGCGGTGCCGATCTCGGTACGTTCGGCCTGCTCGGGGGCCATGTAGCGGGGCGTGCCCGCGCCCTGCGCGACGCCGGTGCCGAGGGCGACGGCCACGCCGAAGTCCACCACCCTGGGGCCGTCGGCGGCCAGCAGGACGTTGTGCGGCTTGAAGTCGCGGTGGACGACCCCGGCGGCGTGCGTCGCGGCCAGCGCGGTGATCGTCCCCACGGCCAGCCGTTCGAGCTCGATGCCGGTCAGCGGCCCGTTCTGCTCGACGACGTTCAGCAACGAGGGGCCGTCCACGTACTCGCTGACGATGTAGGCCCGCCCGTCCGCCACCCCGGCGTCCAGCACGCGCGCCGTGCAGAACCGCGCGACCTCCTGGACCAGCCCGATCTCGGCGAACGAGCCCGCGTCGACCTCCCCGGCCAGCACCTTCAACGCCACGTGGCGTTGACCGGAGTCGGGCAGGGCGGCCAGGTAGACCACACCCTGGCCGCCCTCCCCGATCCTCCGGATCAGGCGGTATCCGGCGACCTCGCGGGGGTCTTCCGGACGGAGTGGCTCGGCGTCCATCGCGTCCCCTCTCGTGGGCGTCTCCCGTCAGGTTCGATCCTGTCGGGCACTGAGGGGTTCCGCCGTGGGGTTGGCCTAGCCTGGCCCGCTCAGTTGACGGACGCGGCGGTTCGGTCGGAGCCGGCGGCGACTACCGGTGGGGCGGGTCGAGGGTGTTGGCGCGGGCTACGTCGCCCAGCCAGCGGGCGCTGGGCTTGACGGTGCGGGTGAACGTGGCGCGGTCCACGTGGACTAGGCCGAACGTCGGTTTCCAGGAGCCCCATTCGTAGTTGTCCAGCAGTGACCAGTGCAGGTATCCGCGTACGTCGGCGCCGTCGGTGATTGCCGCGTGCAGGCCCGCCAGTGCCTCGCGGGTGTACTCGACCCGCTCGGTGTCGTCGGCCGTTGCGATTCCGTTCTCGGTGACGAGGATCGGTACGGCGGGGAGGCGCTTGGCGGTGTGCCGTACGGCGTTGCCGAGGGCGGCGGGGTAGAACTCCCATCCGGTGAGGGTGCGGCGGGCGTTCTCCGGCACGGGCAGAGCGCCGTCCCGGCCGATCCGTACCCGTGTGTAGGCCTGGACGCCGATGAAGTCGTCGTCGGCAGCGGCGTCGAGGAACTGGTCTTCGCGCGACCATGCCCACTCCTGGCATTCGGCGTCCGCGCCCTCGGCGGCCTCGAAGTTCTGGTTGGCGACGGTCCAGCCTGACTTGATGTCGGCCAGTTCTTCGCGGGTGGCCCGGTGTGCGGCAAGCAGCGCGTCGGCGACAGCCTGGTCGGGCGGCGGCATCGCCCCGGCGACGTTCTCCTCGCGCTTCTCGCGCTTCACCATGTTCGCCATCATCGCGAGCATGTTGGGCTCGTTGATGGTGCAGACCCATTGGACGCCGTCCAGGATCGGCAGCACCGCGCGTACGTAGCGGCGGAAACGCTCGGTCGCGTCCGGCGCGAGCCAGCCGCCCTCCCGCTGGAACCACAGCGGGCTGGTGAAGTGGTGCAGCGTCACCACGGGCGTCAGGCCGCGTTCCAGGCAGCCCTCGATCACACGCCGGTAGTGGGCCAGCTCGGCGCGGGAGAACGCGCCTTCGACCGGCTCGATCCGCGCCCACTCCACGCTGAACCGGTAGGCGTTGAGGCCGAGGTCCCGGACGATGTCCAGGTCCTCGCGCCAGCGGTGGTAGCCGTCGCAGGCGTCGCCGCTGCGCTCGGGCAGGAAGCCGCCGGGCCGGTTCTCCAGGGCCCAGAAGTCGCTGGCCACATTGTTGCCCTCGGTCTGGTGGGCACTGCCCGCCGCGCCCCAGAGGAAGCGGTTCGGAAACGAGGCTCGCACGGCGTCACTCCTTGGCTCGGGCGGCCCGGAACGTTCCGCCGAGCCGCTCTGGCGGAAAAACTTACCAGGTGGTTAGATCTGCTCCAGGATGATCATTGGAGCCGCCATGCCCATGCGTTCCGCCAGGTCCGTCGCCGTCGTGCTCGCGGTCCCGCTGCTGCTCACCGGCCTGCCCGCCGCCCCCGCGCAAGCCGCCGCCCCCGCGCAAGCCGCCGCCGCCTTCTCGGTGCGGACGCTGCGCTTCGACGTGCGGATCGGGCCGCAGGGCGCCCAGCGTTGCGTTGTCGTAGCCGACCTCTACCGGCCCGCCACAGCTTCGGCTAGGAAGAGGGCGCCCGCGCTGCTGACCACCAACGGCTTTGGCGGCTCCAAGGACGACCAGGCGGGCCTGGCCAAAGCGTTCGCTCAACGCGGGTACGTGGTGCTGGCGTACTCGGGACTAGGTGCGGGCGGCAGCGGCTGCCGCATCACCCTGGACCATCCCGCCTACGACGGCGCCGCCGCCCGGCAGCTCGTGGACTTCCTGGCCGGACGCAAGGCGGCCCGTGACGGCACCCGGATCAACGTCGTCCGCATGGACGCGCCCGGCGACCCCCGCGTGGGGATGGTCGGCGGCTCGTACGGCGGCGGCGCGCAGTTCGCCGCGGCCGGGGTCGACCGCCGTATCGACACGATCGTTCCGATGATCACCTGGAACGACCTGCGCTACTCGCTGGCGCCCAACAACCAGGTCGCCGCGTCCGGGCGGCTCACCGGCGGGCCGGGCGCGACCAAACTGCTCTGGGGACTCGGCTTCTTCGCCCTGGGCGCCTACCGCGGCATCAGCGACGCCAGGACCGACCCGGCACGGCTGGCCGGATGCCCCAACTTCCCGACCGCGCTGTGCCAGGCCGTCGGCGAGAGCCTGTGGTACGGCGTTCCGCGTCCGGCCAGCCTGGCCTATCTGCACGCCGCCTCGGTCGCCTCGTACATGTCCCGGATCAGGACGCCGACGCTGCTGATCCAGGGGCAGGCCGACAGCCTGTTCAACCTCCAGGAAAGCCAGGCGACCTACCGGGCGCTGGCCGCGCGGGGCACGCCGGTGAAGATGATCTGGATGTCGGGCGGGCACAGCGGTGCCGGGCGGCCCGGCGACCTGGACTTGGAACGCCCCGCCACCAACTACGTTGGGCGGCGCGTACTGGCGTGGCTCGGCCACTACCTGTGGGGACGTCGCGCCGACACCGGACCGGGCTTCGCCTACTTCCGTCCGTGGATTCGCTACCAGGGGAACGCCGCGCCCGCCTACAGCAGCGCCCCGTCCCGGCCGCAGCGGCTCTACCTGTCCGGGCGCGACCGCCTGGTCTCCAATCGTTCGCAGGTGGCACGCGGACGGGCGGCCTACCGCAATCCGCTGGGCGGGTGGCCGACGTCGTTCTCCGAACTGTCGGTGTTGCAGAACGCCCTCGTCTCCGTCCCGCCCTCCGACGCTCTCGGCTCCGCCGCGGCCTGGACCAGCGCACCCCTGAAACGTCCCACCGACGTGGCCGGCTCGCCCACCCTGACGGTGCGCCTGTCGTCACCTGCCGCCGAACGTTCGCAGCGCCGGGGAGTCGACGGCCGCCTGGTGCTGTTCGCCAAGCTCTACGACATCGCACCCGACGGCAGCGCCACCCTCGCCCACCGGCTGGTCTCCCCGGTCCGCGTCAGCGACGTTCGCAAACCGCTGACCGTACGGCTGCCGGCCATCGTGCACCGCTTCGCGGCCGGTCACCGGCTGCGCGTCGTCATCGCCTCCAGCGACATGTCCTACCTGGGCAACCGCACCGTCCTGCCGGTCACCGTGCACACCGACCGCGACCGGCCGGGCGTCCTCACGCTCCCCGTCACCTCACGGCCAGGGCGCTGACGCCGCGAGGCCTGATCTCCCGACTATCTACCTGCTGTGCGTCATGACTCCCTCGCCATCGGTGATGAAGGCGGTGGGCCGGGCTGATCCGGCACAGGAGGGAAGTGAGGTCATGACGATGCACCAGATCTGTGTCCGTCACAACTTCGAGTCGGCGCACCGTCTTCCGCATCTGAACGACAAATGCAAGAACCTGCACGGCCATTCGTGGTGGGTGGAGGTGACGGTGAGCGCCCCGGCGCTGGGCGACGACGGAACCGTGGTGGAGTTCGGCATATTCAAGAAGGCTCTGCGGGCCTTCGTCGACGAGTACCTCGACCATGGCGCGATGCTCGGCGACCAGGACCCGCTGGCCTCGGTGCTGGCCGACCATGGCTGCAAGGTCTACCGCTTCGGCGCGTCCCCGCCGCGCCCTGACCGGCACGACGGCGAGCGTTCGAGGTGGCAGGCCGAACGGCATGCGACCGACCTCGCCTATCCCACGGTCGAGGCGGTCGCGGTGATGCTCGGCCGGGTCGCGCGGCAGGCGTTGCAAGGGATGCTGCCGTGCGCCGCCGGTGCGGGGCTCGGCCACGTCAAGGTGACCGAGACCCACACCAACAGCGCCCACTTCGTCCCCGCCACCTCAGGCCTGCCGCCGGCGCGGGAGCCCGCCGCCGCCGGAACACCCGCCGCCGGAACACTCGCCGCAGGAACACCCGCCGTCGCAGGAACACCCGCCGGAACACCCGCCACCGCCGGAACACCCGCCGCCGCAGGAATACCCGCCGCCGCAGGAATACCCGCGCAAGCGCGCCAGGACATCGACCCGGCGGCGCCGCTCACCCGCGAAAGGAGCCGGATGTGACCGTCGATGAGCTGAACGACTCGCGGCCCGCCCTCACCGCGGTCCAGCGGGAGGCAAGCCTGCACGCACGGCGCCTGATGACGACGCTGGGCTTCCCCGTGGGCGATCCGGGGATGACAGACACCCCCGCCAGGCTGGTGCGCGCCTGGTGCGAGCTGTCACACGGAATGCACCTGGACCCCGGTCGCCACCTGGCGGTGACCTTCCCGCCCGAATCGCCTGACCCCGGGCTCATCGCGGTGACCGACGTTCCGTTCGTGTCGCTGTGCGAGCACCACCTGCTGCCCTTCACCGGCACGGCGAACGTGGCGTACCTCCCCGCCCCCGGCGCGTCGATCGTGGGCCTGTCCAAGCTGGCCCGGCTGGTGCAGGAGTACGCGGCGCGGCCCCAGGTGCAGGAACGCCTCGGCGAACAGATCGTTCACGCGCTCGTCTCAAGGCTGGACTGCGACGGGGCCGCGTGCGCCATCACCGCCGAACACTCGTGCATGACGTTGCGCGGCGCGCGGTCGACCGGCGCGCAGATGGAGACCCTCCACCTCAAGGGCGCCTTCCAAGCCGACCCGCAGCTACGCGAGAACTTCCTGGGGCTCGCCCGAACGTGACAAGCGACTGGGGGCGCCTTCGGGTGGCGGTGAACGGGCAGGTCATCACCCCAGATCATCCCGACTACGAGCAGGCGCGGCAGATCGCAGACCCGAGGTTCGCCGCCGTGCGTCCCGCCGCCGTTGTCCGCTGCGCCGGCACCGGGGACGTACGCCGGACGCTGGCGTTCGCCCGCACGCACCGGTTGCCGCTGCACCTGCGCTCGGGCGGGCACAGCTACGCCGGCTACTCCACCGGCCCCGGACTGGTGGTCGACGTCTCGCCCCTGCACCACATCACCGTCGACGCCGAACTCGCCACCGTGGGCGCGGGCGCCACCAGCGGCCGGGTGGCCCGTGAGCTGGACGCCCACGAACGCATCGTGCCGCTCGGGGCCTGCCCGGGGGTAGGGATCGCCGGGCTGACCCTAGGCGGCGGGCTCGGCGCCGTCGGACGCGCGTACGGCCTGACGATGCACAACCTGCGGGAGGCCGAGGTGGTCTTGGCCGACGGCCGGGTGGTGACGTGCGGGCCACGGTCGCATCCGGACCTGTTCTGGGCGCTGCGCGGCGCGGGCGCAGGCAACTTCGGCGTCGTGACACGCCTGCGCTTCGCGACCCATCCGGCCCCTGAGCTGCACAGCCACGTACTCGTCTGGACGCTGCCGCACGCCGCGCGCGTGGTGGAGGCCTGGCAGCGCTGGACACCAGCCCTGCCCGACACCGTCTCCAGCCAAACCGTGATCCAGTCAGCCCGCCGCCGGGTCATCGTGACCCTCGTCGAGCTCCACCCGCCCAAACCCGCCTCGCCAGCTCCCGGCTACGCCGCGCCGCTGCTGGACCGGCTTGTCGACGACATCGGTGCCGCCCCCGACCTCCACCACCACACGACGTCGCGTTACCCGCGTGCCATCGAGTTCCTACGCGAGCACACCACTCCGTCTGCCGAGGGCGCGCCCGCCTGCCAGTTCCACGCCGACGATCTGCTCACCCGCCCAATCCCACCCCACGCCTTGCCGACGTTCATCGGCGACTTCCTCACCGACCCGCCGCCCACGCACCACCTGTCGTTGGGCATCGACCTGCTGGGCGGCGCCTATGACACCGGCCCACCGACCGCATGGGCCCACCGGGGCTGCCTGTTCGACCTGCGTTACAGCATCACGGTGACCCGTCCGGCCCAGATGCGCACCGTTCTGGCGGCCCGCGACCGCCTATGCCGTCTGTGGGCGGAACTACGCCCGGTCGCCTCAGGCCACAGCTACCAAAACCACCTGTGGCCTGCCCTACCCGACTGGCAACGCGCCTACTACGGCCCTCACGTGCGGCGCCTGCGCCAGATCAAAGCCGCATACGACCCCGACAACCTCTTCAGATTCCCCCACAGCCTAGGGTCAGGGATTCTTAAAAAGTCGCTTTAGAACGATCGACACTCCCAGGTCAGAGTGATGTCTCGGCCGCCATGCGCAACACTCTGCGTAGTCATAATTACGTTACGTAATTGTAGATCCAGTGTCATCGCCGCGAGACATCACACCGGCAAGGAGATGCGCCTGATGCTGCCTACCCGCGCTCTGGTAACGGCGGTATTGGCCACGGTCATACCAATCGGTCCGCCAACGGAGGCATCGGAGAAATCGTGGGGTTCGCCGTCCCCGCCACCGGACGACTCGTCGGCGGTCGTCGCTCAACCTGGCGCGGCAGCGGCGCAGAGCGGGGGACGCCGCGACTACTCGGACGGTCCCAGGAGGTACCGGGTCGCCCGCCATACGATCGTGCCGGGCCTGCGACTGGGCGCGAGGATCGACGGCGAGACCGGCCCCGGCCGATCCGGGCGTGGCCACGCCAAGGCCGACGACCGGCGACGGCACGATGACGAGGACGCGCTCCGGCGCGGATTGCGCATCGCCAAGTGCGGCGCCTTCCGGCGAACCCTGCACGTACGCAACAAGACCCGGCGGACCGCGACGCTGGCGGGCTGGATCGACGCCAACCGCGACGGGACGTTCGGACGTGGTGAACGCGCGGTGACCCGCGTCCGGCCCGGAGCCCGCAAGGCGACCCTGCGCTGGGGACGGTTCGGCCGCAGGTCCAGCGGGGCCACTTTCGTGCGCCTGCGACTGTACGGCGGCAGGGTCGCCAACCCTCGTCCGGCCGGCTCCGCCAGGAGCGGCGAGGCCGAAGACCATCGGGCGTGGCGCCGTTGCGGCAAGCCCAGGCCGCCGAAGTCTCCGTCGTTCCGCCCGTTCATCACCTCCCCGCGCAACGGTGCACACCTTCGCAGGCGAACGTTCCAGATCACCGGGAAGGGAAGGCCGGGCGCCCGGGCGACCGTGCGGTTCACCGGAGCGGGCGGCCCGATGTCGTTGTCAGGACCTGTCAGCCGCTCTGGTACCTGGCGCATACCGGTCCGCCAGCCGTTGAGCGATGGACGTTATCGGCTGGTGCCCTCGGTGGGCGGTCCATGCTGTCGCACGGTCGGGGGGCCGGCCGTCCGCATCACCGTCGACGCCACCGCACCGACACCGCCCAAACTCGGCTTCCCCGCCAAGGGCGCCAAAGGCACCGACCCACGGCCGTTGCTCTCCGGCACCGCCGAACCGGGAACCAAGGTGAAGATCACGCTCGACACCGACGAGCTCTGCACCGCCACCGTCCAGCCCAGCGGAGCCTGGCGTTGCACGCCCTGCGTCGACCTGCTGCCAGGCAACAACGTGCTGACGCTGACGGCGGTCGACGCTGCGGGCAACACCTCCAAGGTGACCTCGCGAACGGTCACCATCGTCAAGGCCAAGCGCCGCTAGGCGGGGATGGCGGAGACCAGGCCGCCGTCGATGATGAGGTCTTGGCCGTTGATGTAGGACGCCTCGGAGGAGGCGAGGAACGCGACGGCGTCCGCGACGTCCTGGGAGGTGCCGAAGCGACCGCTGGCGACATTGGCGAGAACGTCGGCCTGTGCTTCGGGCTCGACGTTCTCATGGAACATCGGGGTCTCGATGTAGCCGGGGCTCACGGAGTTGACCCTGATTCCCTGGGGGCCGAGCTCGGCCGCGAGGGTCTGCGTCAGGCTGCGAACGGCGGCCTTGGTCGCCGAGTAGACCGAGGCACCGGCCATGCCGCGGTGCGCCGTCCACGACGCGTTGATCACGATCGACGCGTCGGCGGACAGCAGAGGCAGCGTCTTCTGAACGGTGAAGAAGACGCCCTTGAAGTTGATGCTCACCAGGCGGTCGAACTCATCCTCGGCGACGTCGGCGCCAGGCTGGAACGACGCGACGCCCGCGTTGGCGAAGAGCACGTCCACGCGGCCGAAGCGCTCCCGGACGGCGTCCGTCAGGGAGTCCAGGTCGGAAAGGTCGGCCGCGTCGCCGCGCAGGGCCAGTACACGGTCGCCGGGCAGGCCCTCGACCGCGGCGTCCAGCCGAGACTTGTCACGTCCAGTGATGATCACCTGGGCGCCCTCGTCGAGCAGCCTCCGCGCGGTCGCCAGGCCGATGCCGCTCGTACCGCCGGTGATGAGTGCGATCTTGCCGTCGAAGTTCGTCATGCGTTCCAGCGTGCCGACCGGCGCATGAGGTGAACAGTGCGCACCTATCCGGGGAGTGACACCACCACCCTCAGGTGGGCCGGGGGTTGTAGAGCTCCAGATACCAGTCCGGGTGGTCGACCACGGCCAGCGCCGTCATGTCGAAGTACAGCTCGCCCGCCTCCGGATCACGGACCGCCTTCACCGCCTGAACGAGAGGACCGACGTCGTGGCGGGCCCACAGCTCAGCGAACTCGGGGCTGACGGCGCTCAGGTCGTCGACGATCCGGCCGAACTCCGGATCGTCCGGGGCATGCGCGGCGTCGGCACGGAACGCCGCGACGACGCTCGGCGCGACCGACTCCCACTCGACGTGCATGGCACGGTAACGGGCGTTCGTGAAGAACGTGATCAAGCAGTTGTGGTCGCTGTCGCCGTATCCGAACACCCGCCGCGCCGCGTCGTTGACCGCGATGATGTGCCAGTGCCGGTCCCGCAGCAACGCCGGTCGCGGTGACCAGGAGTCCATCAGCCGCCGGAGCTCCGGGCTGACCGCGGCCCCGCGCGCCTCGCCCGGCGGAGGCGGGTTGAGCCCTGCCAGCCGATGGAGATGCACGCGTTCGTGCTCGTTCAGGCGCAGCCCTCTGCTGATCGCGTCGAGGACCTCCGCGGAGACGTTGATGTCGCGGCCCTGCTCCAGCCAGGTGTACCAGGAGACGCCCACCCCGGCCAGCACGGCGACCTCCTCACGCCGCAGGCCCGGCGTCCGGCGCCTGCCCGCCACCGCCATGCCGACGTCGCCCGGCGTCAGCCGCGCCCGGCGCGAACGCAGGAAGTCGCTGAGCTGCTCACGACGGCCCAAAATGGACGATCCGCTGGTCATACGTCATCGTATCCAGCGGACCGGCTTGCTGGCCGACGGCCCGTCCAGCCGGTAGTGGGCCCACGCCCGTGCCGCCGCAGCGAGCTTGACGGCCCACGGCTCGGAGTTGTTCTCCAGGTTGATCGCCCACTTGGCGGCGAAGGCACCGGCGAACAAATCGAGGTGGGCGGGGTCGGCGTCGGCCCAGGAACCGATTCGCGACAGCCACCGCTCGGCGTCGCCGGGCTCATGGCCGGCTTGCAGCAGCCACGGCATGAGCAGGGCAGGCTCGACCCATGCCGCGCCGCGCGCCACGAACGCCCAGTCGACCAGGTAGACGCGGTCGGCAGTGATGAGGAAGTTCGCCGGGTTCAGGTCGGCGTGCAGGAGTTGGTCACCGGCCATCGGGGTCACGTCGTCGACGACCGATTCCCAGCGGCGTTGCACGTACTTTTTCAGCGCATCAGGTGCAGCGGTGCTTTGCAGCGCATCGACGGTCTTGGCCAATACCTCCAGGTCGGGTGAGTCCGGCGCGAAATCGGCGCGCCGGCCGTCGACATGCTCGAAGATGATCGCGAACCACCCCCCGGCCTCGGCGCTGTCCAGCAGCCGGGGGGCGAATTCGCTGACGTGGGGGTTGATCGCGTTCTCCCAGCGCAGTGACCGGACCTCCGCGCCGTCCTGGTCCGCTGCCTGCTTGCGGGCCGCCTTGACGAACACGCTCCCCCGCCCGCCGTGAACGGTCGACGCGATGTTCGCGTGATTGCCCTCGGCGGCCGGGACGACACTGCCGACCTGGCCGGTGTGGGCCTCGACGGCAGCCTGGATCTCGGTGGGCAGCTCGGTCCAGTCGATACGCACGGATCATCCCCTGGTGTGGTCAGTCACCGATGGTGCCGCAGTTCTCCGGGCAGCAGGAGCGGCCTTCCATCCACCATTCCAGGTCGACCCGGTACCCGGTGTCGAGCATCGCTGAAAGGCCGCGCTCGGTGGCCATGCCGCTCTGGATATCGGCGTCCATGATCGGAAGATGGTGCATGTAGCGGCCCGCGATCGTGTCGCAGACCTCGGCGAACATGCGGGTGCGCATCATGGAGCGGTGCCAGATCTTGTCCACGGCCGGTGACGGTGCGAACTTGAGCCAGGCGCGCGGGTCGCCGCCGACCTCGGCCATCGTGTCGCCCCACGCCTTGAGGAAGACGAGGAACTGAGCGACGCCGGCCTCGGCGTAGGGGCGGGTGACCTTGTCGAACTCAACGACGTCGTCCGTCATCTGTTTGAACTGTTCGGGCGTCACGAGTTCCCGCGGGTCTTTGCCCAGTGCTCCTCGCACCTCGACCTCTGCTGCGAGTGTCACGTGCTCCTCCTTCGGTCCTGCCCCCGCCAGTTCCCGGCCGGGGCTTCCAAGGAGTAGGAGACCTCGCGGCAAGCGCGTGAGACCATCGTGAACAGTCCGCATTCACGGTTCATTCACGCGATTCACGTGACCTCACGGAAGGTCCTGCTGTCGTGGCAGACACCGGCGCGCCAGCCCGCAACGGCACCGAGCACGGAGACGAGGCCGGTGGTTTCGGTGCGGCGTTGACCTCCTGGCGGACGCGGCGCCGGATGACCAAGCAGGCGTTGGCCACCGCGATGGGCTACGACCGCACGTACGTGTCCCACATCGAAGCAGGTCGGCACCCCGCCTCGGCCGACGTCGCCCGCGTCGCCGACCAGGTGCTGGGGGCCGGCGGTGAGCTTTGGCAGATATGGCGGGCCGACAGCACGGCCGCACCGGCCGCTGCGGTGACGTCCCGCGGCCAGGGCGGACTGGTCGTCGAGGTCGACCAGGCGGAGCTGCGCTACGACGGCCAGACCTACACGGCGATGATGCGGCGCACCATCGTCAACACCGGCCCGGACCCGGTCACGCGCTACCTGGTGCGGATCTCGGTCGACCGGTACCCGGGCGACCCGGAGGCCTCCAATCGGCTGTATCGGCAGCATCCGCTCACCTTCGACGCGCTCGGCCTGACCGCCACCTGCGACGGGGAGCCGATGGACTGGCAGCCGAAGCTGGATCGCGACTCGTTCAAGGAGGTGTGGCTGTGCTTGGAGAACGCGCGTGGGCGGTTTCCGCTCTATCCCGGCCAGCGCGCCACGCTGGAGTACCGCTACCGCGTCACCGACACCCAGTGGGGCCGCTGGTTCCAGCGGGCGGTGCGGTTGCCGACGCTGAACCTGTCGGTGCGGCTGGTGTTCCCTGTCGGCCTGGCCGCCACCGTGTGGGGCACCGAGACGTCCACCACCGCAGAGGCCGTCGCGCTGCACACCCCCATCACCCAGCGCGTCGGCGACGGCGACGAGCAAGGGCATGACATCTTCGACTGGTCGACCGCCGATCCGCCGCTCAACGCCCGCTACCGGCTGGAGTGGCGTTTCAGCGGGCGCGGCGACGATGAGCAGGCGCCGGATCTGCGGCTGGCCAGCGACCGGATGAAGGCCTGCGGCATCGTCCAGTTGGGCGATGCGATCCTGTCCCAGCCCGCCACCGGCTTCGACCTGCCTGCCGAAGCCGACACCGCCCATGACCTGATCGACGAGCTACTGGCCGCCATGCAGCGCGTCCGCGAACACCATGTCTTCGGCAAGGGCATGGGGCTGGCCGCGCCGCAGATCGGCGTGCCGCGTGCCGCCGCGATCGTTCAGCCGCCGGACGATGACGCCGATCCGATCGTGCTGTTCAACCCCCGTGTGATCAGCGAGTCAGGCGACGTCGATGAGCAGTACGAGGGATGCCTGAGTTTTTTCGACGTGCGCGGCCTGGTCCCGCGCGCCCGCAGCCTCGAGGTCGAGCACACCGGCCTGGACGGAGCCAAGACCATCACCACGTTCCGCGACGGCTTGGCGCGGCTGGTCGGCCACGAGGTCGACCACCTGGGCGGACGGATCTACACCGACCGCATGCGCGACGGGCAGCGGCCCATCGGAGTGCACGAGTACCGCGACACCGGCCGCGCCTGGACCTATCCACGGTGACTTTCCGGCCGGACAGCATGCCAGTCGACTGGGTTATCTAGCCATCGACCGTCCCGCATGACCGTGCGCCCAACGAATTCGTGAAAGCCGTTCCAGACCTGGATGCGCCTGGGTTGCAGGCGTAGGTAGACGAACGTGCCCTCCGGGTAGGTACGGGGGTCTGTGGAGACTCTGGCGTAGTGCTCGGCGATGCCGGCGCCGATGTCGGGGACGTCCATAAGCGACGCACTGGTGTCGATCATGATGACGTTGGCGGTGTCGCCGAGAGCGACCCGCGCTTGGGGGTGGGCCTTGATGTTGGCGACAGTGCGGCTCTTAACAAAGGTCGCGGTATACAGGGCCGAGCCGTCCCAGGCATAGGCCACGGGGATCAGATGCGCACCATGGCCGTCGCTGCCGGTGGCCAGCCACATCTGGAAGCCGGTTTCGAGCCGGTCCCGAGCATAGGCCCGCCGCTCGGCCAGGCTGCGCGGGACCGGGATTGAGGTGAGTTCTTCGTCGGCGTGCATGACGGTCCTCTTTCACGTGGGTGCAAGTTCTCCGCCTCTGTTGGAGGCCTTGCCTCTAGACGAACGGCGCTGGGCGCGCATCGACACATCGCCGGACCATTCGTCAGCGGGGGGTGCGAACGGCTTTACCCGACGTCAGGACCACGGCGCAGCCGTCGCGCCAAGGTCACCCGAGGAGACCGAGGCCGTCGCGGCGGCCAACGCCCACATCACTGACAAGCTGCCGTGGCTCGGCCCGGACGCCCGGCCAGCACTGCGGTACGCCGATGACGGCATCGCGCCGCCCGCGATCGTGAACGCGATCACGCTGCTGTCGCTGGAGACCACGGCGCCGCCGCTGCTGCGCGCGGGGAGATGGCCGGTCCACCCCTTCACACACCCCGCCATGATCACCTCGGAGAGCAGCTCCCGATCCATTGGCGGGAGTTCAAGAACCTCCAGCAACCCTGGCTCGTCGAGCACGCGCTCAAGACCTACGGAATCCCGCTCCTCCACGACGGATCCCCGCTCATCGACGCCCGCCTCCTCGATCCCGACGGCCTGAAGACCACGCTCGCGACGATCGAGGACGAGCCGGGCGGCACCGTAACCCGCTGACGCCATCTGCGCCACGCGTGGCGCACCTCGCCGCACTCAAAAGGCGGCAGGCGCCTGGTCAGTTGAAGCGTTGGCGGATGCGGTGTGCCCGGCTGCGGAGCCGGAACAGCCAGAACGGGTATCGCAGTTGGGCCCGGACGTAGGTGCACCATCCGGCCGCGTCGTCTTGGCGGCACAGCGCGACATGCACCGAGTGCCGTAGCTGGCGTTCCTTGCACAGCGTGGCCACCCGTGCCCACGCGATCGACTCCCCGCCGACATGCTCAGCGCGGGGAGCCTCATCGATCCGGTGGTACAGGCGTTGCTGAACCGTCGCCCGTGCCGCTGCCGCATTCCTCCGCGCCACTCAGCATGAGCGCGGCGACGCGCGTCGCGTTCTTGGTTGCACGACGGGGTCCCTCCGCCGGTATGCCCATGGAGGAACGGCCGGGGCGCAACGGTCAAGCGGCCGGGTCAGGTGGCGGCGGTCAATGCGGGCTTGGGCGCGGTCTTGGCCAGTAGCTCGCGGAACTCCCGTACGGCGGGCCGCTGCCGCTGATCGCGCGGTACGGCCCGAACCACGGTGTTGCCGGTCTCGGTAATGATGTGGCTCCGGTGGGACGCCGGAAGCGAGTCGAGCACCGTCGCAGCCTGCCGCATGCCCTGATCTGTCCCGCCGTTTACGACGGTGCACAGCGCGCCTTGAAGCCGAATCAGAGCCGCATACAGGTGGTCCGTATTCCGGTCGAATACGGCTCTGGCCTCACCCAGTGCCGCGTCTACTTTGTCCGTATCTCCCGCAGCCGCAAAGACTACGAGTTCAGCGTATTGAGGCTGACCGCCATTCCAGTAGCCCGGCATGATGTCGCACGGCGTTCCGGCGGCGGCAAAGAGGTCTTCGGAGGCACGGAGCGTCTGCTTGGCGTCCGAGTGCCTGCCGACCGTGCTGAGCGCCTTCGCGTCTGAGCACACCACAAGGGCTCGGCCAAGCGAGGGCTTGTCGCCTGCGATCCGTTGCGCGTCTTGGGTGAGGCGGAGCACGGTCGTCGGGCTCCTCTGCCCGTACCTCGCGTATCCGGCTTCGGTGGAGCGTATCCCCAGCTGTAGTTCGAGGTCGCCGGTTGCGTCGGCGGCGTCCTTGGCGGTGCGCCACCAGCGGATGGCGGCTCCGTGGTCGCCGAGTCTGGTCAACACGTTGGCGTGCAGGGTCGCCAGGGCGGCCTTGACCCGCTGTAGTTCGGTGAGATCTGCGGCGTCGGCGGTCTCGATCTGGCGTCCGAGCGAGACGAGATCGATCACCAGGTCTTGACGGGCTTGGACGGGTGGCCTGGTGCGCAGCGCGTGGAGATGGTCGTCACAGGCCAGGTGCCAGGCATCGAGGTCGCGGGGTGCGGCGGTCATGGTGAGGTCCATCAGGCGCTGGAGCGCCTCCCCGAGGGTGCCCGGTGACACGGCGGCCCCGGTGCCGAGTGCGGCGAGGAGCTGGAGTGCGGCGCGGCGTTCCACGTCGTCCTCCCATTCTTCGATGGGGGTCCTTTGCTCCACGCTAACCGCTGGCAAGTCAGATCGATACGACGAGGGCAGCTCGGCGGGTGCCAGCGCTGCGAGCTCGCCGTTCGCGCCTAGGAGCGCGTCGAGGCGTTCGGCGAGTTCGGGGGGCGGCGGGGTGATGTCGTGGGAGATCTTGGCCAGTTCACCGACGTCGTAGCCGAGATCTCGGGCAAGGCCGGTGAAGCGGATGCCGCGCTGCGCCATGTGACGGCACATCATCGTGCCGAAGGACGGCTGGGTGCGCGTGACGCCGAACAGCTCGCCTTCGTCGATGTCGAGCGCTTGGGCGATCCAGGCGGACCAGTCACGGGGGAAGTTCACGCCCAGTTCCCATTGCCGCAGCTGCCGTGTCAGTGACCGGATACGGCGTTCTTCATGGGGTGCGCTGATGGTCGTCAGGAGTTGCCGGGCCATCTCGCGTCTGCCCCAGCCACGTGATTCGCGTTCTGCGCGGAGGCGGATGGCCCAAGGCGGCGGCGGCTTGGGCGTGGTCGGTTGCTGGTCGCTCATCGTCGGCACCTTTGCTCGACGTGGGGGGTGAGGTCCTTTCCATTGTTGGCTCGAAGGGTGCGGCTGTGCAGGGCCTTTGAGTCCGCCTGTCCGCGTTGGTGTCCCTACCTGTCGCCATGTGTCCGCATGGTGCCTCCGCCGTCCAGGAGACGGCGGAGGCAGACGTGCGGTTCAGGCGGGGACGTCGGTTACGTGGGGGGCGATGGTGCCGAAGAGATCCCCGATCGTGGTCAGGGCTGCGGTGTGGAGGGCGTCCGCCTGGACCGGTGTGCCATTTGGGGCCGCCAGCGGACGGGTCGCGCAGGCCTCGGCCACGACGGTGGGACGGTAGCCGAGGTTGAACGCGCCCTGGGCGGTGAACTGCACGCACATGTGGGTCATGAAGCCCGCCAGCACCAGGTCCGGCCCGGCGTTCAGGCGGCGCAGCACGTCGAGCAGGTCGGTCTCGTGGAAGGCGTTCGGGAAGCCCTTCACCACGACCGGCTCGCCATCCCGGGGTGCGGCGCGGGTCTCGATCCGTCCGATCTCGGCCCGGATGTCGTACGGGCTGCCCTCGCCGCCGTCGTTGATGACGTGCACCACCGGCGTTCCGGCGGCGCGGGCGCGTTCGAGCAGGCGGGCGGCGGCGTCCAGGGCGGGGTCGGCGCCGGGCAGGGCCATGACGCCGGTGCGGTAGGTGTTCTGGAAGTCGATCATGATCAGCGTCGCGGTCGACAGCGACGGCAGCGAGCCGTCCAGGCCGATCACGTCACGCAGGGTCGTCGAAACGGTCATTTCAGTCTCCTTTTGGCAGGGTGAAGCACCGGCCGGACCGGCCGGGAGCAGGGGAGAGGGGTCAGGCGGCGGTGCGGAACCGCCGCCGGTAGGCCGCCGGGGTCGTACCGAGCCGCCGCCTGAACGCCCGGTGCAGCGTCTCCACCGATCGCAGGCCGCACTCCGCGGCGACGCGTTCCAGCGGCTCGTCGGTGCCCTCCAGCAGGCGCCGCGCAGCCTCCACCCGCGCGGCCTCGACGTACGCCGCCGGGGTCGTGCCGGTCTCCTTGCCGAAGACCCGGGTGAAGTGCCGCTCGCTCAGGCACATCCGTTCGGCGAGCGCCGCCGCCGTCAGGTCGGCGGCCGGGTTCGCGGTGATCCAGGCCCGCAGTTCGTCGAGGTCGCGGCGTTCGGCCGGGGCCTGCCACAGCGGGACGCTGAACTGGCTCTGGCCGCCCTGCCGCTTGAGGTACATCACGAGCTGCCGGGCGACCGCCAGCGCGAGCCGTTCACCGTGGTCCTCGGCGACCAGGGCGAGCGCGAGGTCCATGCACGCGCTGATGCCCGCGCCGGTCCACACGTTCCCCGACCGTACGTAGATCGGGTCGGGGTCCACGGTGACGTCGGGGTGGTCGGCGGCCAGCCGGTCGGCCGTGGCCCAGTGGGTGGTCGCCGTACGGCCCGCCAGCAGCCCCGCGGCGGCCAGCAGGTGGGCGCCGACGCACACCGAGGCGACCCGGCGGGCGTGCGGGGCGGTGGCCGTGATCCAGGCGACCAGGTCCGGATCGATCACCGGTGCGCCGCCGGAGTCGACCGCGCCGGGCACCACGAGGGTGTCGACGCGGTCTCCGACCTCGCCGAAGGTCAGGTCGGTGGCGAGCCGCACCCCGGCGCTGGTGCGCACCTGCCCGCCGTCGGGCCCGGCCAGCGACACCTGGTAGGGCGTCTGGCCGGACATCTCGCGGTTCGCGATGGCGAACACTTCGGCGGGTCCGGTGACATCAAGGAGATCGACATCGGGGAACACGGCGACGACGACACGGTGCGGGGCGGACATGTACCCATTGTCACCGCTGCACCCGAGTGACCGCCACGACGTGGTTCTGTCAGTTCCGGCCATTACGGAGAGTGCACTTATGGTGACGTTTGGTCCGGGTGGGCGTTGGTGAGGCAGATGCTGTGGCCGACGTTCGAACGTGTCGTGACTCCCGCCCGGAGGTGGTGGTGTCCCCGGTGACGGGACCCATCGCCCTGTCGGCGTTCATCGAGGTGCCCTACCGGTTGTATCGCGATGACGCCTGCTGGGTGCCGCCGCGGCGCGGTGACTGCCGGCGGTTGCTGGACCGGCGCCGCAACCGGTTCTTCGAGTACGGGGACGTGGGGTTGTTCGTGGCGCGGCGCGGGCGGACGGTGCTCGGCCGGATCGCCGCGATCCACAACCGGCGCCACCCGTGCGAAGGGTTCTTCGGCCAGTTCGAGTGCGTCGACGATCTGGCGGCTGCCCGTGCGCTGTTCCGCGCGGCCGGGGAGTGGCTGGGGGAGCGCGGGCTGAGCTCGATGCTCGGGCCGGTCAACCTCACCACCAACGACGAGTGCGGCACGCTGATGGAGGGCTTCCACCTCCCACCGGCCCTGCTGACCGCCTACAACCCGCCCTACCATCAGGCGCTGCTGCGAGGATGCGGGCTCACCAAGGCCAAGGACCTGTATTCGTGGGAGTGGATGGCCGAGGGCAGCCGCTTCCCGGCCAGCGTCGGCCGGATCGCCGCCCGGGCCGAACGTGGCGGCGTCACCGTGCGGCACGTGGATCTGAGCGACTTCCGGGCCGAACTCGAACGGGTGCGCACGCTGGTCAATCTCTCGCTCGGCGCCAACTGGGGATTCCAGCCGTTCAGCGACCGGGAGTTCGACGAGCTGGCGCTCCGGCTGCGGCCCTGGCTGCGGCCGGAGTTCCTGCTGATAGCCGAGGTCGGGGGGCGGCCTGCGGGGACGGCGCTGGGCGTTCCGGACGTGAACCGCGCCTTGGCCGCCGCCCGTGGGGCCTTGCCGGGCACGGGGCTGCTGCGGATTCTGCGCGCGGCCCGCCGGATCGACCATGGGCGCTTCCTGCTGATGGGAGTCCTGCCCGAGCACCGGCTGCGCGGAGTCGAGGCGCTCCTGCTGGCGCGCCTGGAGGCCGCGGCGCGCCAGGCCGGGCTGCGCAGCGTGGAGATCTCCTGGACCTTGGAGGACAACCACCACCTCAACCGCGCCTTCGAGCGCTTCGGCTGCCGGCGTACCAAAGTGCACCGCCTCTGGCACCGCGACCTGTGCTGACGGCGCAGAGCCGATCAGCCGCAGACGACGGCGAACGCGTCCAGGATGCGGTCGATGTGGTCGTCGGTGTGAGCGGCGGTGACCGTCAGGCGGATCAGCGACCTGCCCTCGGGAACGCTCGGCGGGATCATCGCCAGCGTGAAGACCCCTTCGTCCAGCAACGTGGAGCACAGCCGCATGCAGCGCACGGCGTCGCCCACCGGCACGGCGATGATCGGGGTGTCGCCCGGGCCGACGCCGGCCAGGCCCAGGGCGGCCAGCTCGGTGCTGAGGCGGGCCGCATGGGCCAGCACCCGGCGGCGGCGTTCGGGCTCGGCCTCGATGATGCCCAGCCCGGCCAGCGCGGCGGCGGCGCTCGCCGGTGGCAGGGACGTGCTGAACAGCATCGCCCGCGCATGATGCCGCAGGTAGTTGATGACCGGTTCGGGGCCGGTGATCGCACCGCCGAGGCCGCCCAGACCTTTGGAGAACGCCACGGTGTACACGTCCACCGCCGACTGCAGGCCGAAGCGTTCCGCGGCACCGCGGCCGCCGGCGCCCAGCACCCCCACGTCGTGGGCGATGTCCAGGCAGAGGCGAACGCGGTGCCGCTCGGCCAGCTTCACGATGCCCGGCAGGTCGCACACGTCCCCGGTCGCCGAGAACAGCCCCTCGCTGAGGACCAGACGGCCCGCGTCCGCCTGGCCGCGTTCCAGCAGGCGCGCCAGATGGCCCAGGTCGTTGTGCCGGAAGCGCCGCAACCGCGCCCGCCCCTGACGCGCCGCGTCGATCAGTGAGGCGTGCACGTGCCCGTCGGCCAGCACCTCGTCCGCCGGGCCGAACAGCGCGCTCAACGCCAGGTTGGCCTGGAAGCCGGTGGTGACCACCATGGCCGCCTCATGGCCCAGGAACCGCGCCAGCCGTCCTTCGAGCTCCTCGTGCAGGGCCAGCGTGCCGTTGGTCAGGCGTGACCCCCCGGTCCCCACGCCCAGCCGTTCGATCGCGGCGACGGCCGCCGCCCGCACCCGCGCATCGCCCGACAGCGCCAGGTAATCACTGGACCCGGCCATGACCACCCGCCGTCCGCCGACCACCACCTCGCCCGCACCGGCCGGCATCTCGATCGGCCGGTAGTAGGGATAGACGCCCATCGCGACCGCTTCGTCCATGAGTCGCCAGTCACGGCACTTGGCGAACATGTCACCTGAGACCTCACCTGCCACGAAAGCCTCCCGCGCACTGGGACGACCGCCACGAGCAACCTCAACAAGTAGTTGCCCAACCACGGCGAGTGGTCACGGGAGAGGTGTCCGAGTACGGACAGGTGTGTCCAACCGGCTAGCGCCGCCCCCTACTTCCAGGTCTTGTCGGGGCCTTCGGGTGCGGGCCAGATCTGGATCAGGTGCCGTTCGGCGTGCCGGGGATCGGTGTGGCCGGCGAGTTCGTGGCGGCGCTTCACCGAGACGCGGACGCGGTAGGTGCGGGACTCGTCCTCGGCGGCGGGCAGTTCCTGGTAACCGGCGGGGCTGGAGGCGTCCTCCAGGAAGTTGCAGCCGATGTCGGGGCCGGTGAAGACCATGCTGACCTCGGTGATCGCGTCCCAGCCGCCGGGCTCGGGCGCCGGCTCGTGGTGGAGGACGTCCAGAACGACCTCGACGATGCTCTCGGGCTCCGAGGTGAAGATTGCCGCCATGTTGCCGTTTCGCTGGGGGAGGACGACGCCGTTTCCGCGGCCGGTGACGTCGGCCGACTGCTGGCCGGTGGTGTAGTCGGTGAGCCAGTACTGGCCGTCAGTGGTCTCGGCGTAGAAGTCGGTCCTGGGCAGGGAGGAATCGGGTTCCCAGGACGGCTCACTGAGCTCCTTCAGCCACTCGGGCGGGGCCGAGGGCGCGACCCAGAGTTGGATCAGGTGCTTCTCGACGAGTTCGTCGCCCTGCTCGACCGAGATGTGCTGGCGTTCGGTGGCGGCTTGGCGGCCGGTGGCGTGGAGGCGGACCCGGTAGCTGCCGTCCTCGGGAAGGCGCAGGTCGAGGCCGGAATCGGAGAAGAGCGACTCGACGTAGGCGTCCTGCCCGAGCGTCAGGCTGAACTCGATCGCCTCTTCCCAGCCGGTCAGGTCCGGCTCGGGGCGGCGGCTCCAGACCTCGACGGTCAGCGGGAGGTCGAAGCCGTACATCCCGGTCAGCACGGCGGCCATGTGCCCGCTCGCGTCGAGCGCGACGAGCGGGAACGCCCCAGGGATCTCGTTGTCGTGCAGCGTCTCGGCGTCCCACTCGACATCGTCACGCAGCCAGTACTGGTGATGGTCGGGCTTCACCAGGCCGCTGTAGACGACCTTTTCGTTGTCCACGTCTTTCATCCTCGCCTACGAAGGTGAACGGGGCGGAGTCCGTCGCTCCGCCCCGTTCATAGGAAACGTCAGACGGAGACGCGGAAGGCGTCGCCGCGGGTACGGGCCGACGTCGCGTTCAGGACACGTTGCTGGTTGAAGAACGTGGCGATGCGACCACCCTGGCTGTTGTTCTCCCGGAGAGGCACCCAGCCGTAGCCGTTACCGCGCCTGGCACCGCCCTCGTTCGTGCCGGCGAAGGCGTACTCGTCACAGCTGGGCCTGTTGTTCCCGGTCGCGGGCAGAGGCCAGCCCGCCGGGGGCCGCCATCCCGGAGGAAGCGTCGCCCGGCCGCAGACCGCGCGACGGTTGGCGGCGGTCAGGAAGTTGTTGCGGTGCAGCACCTTGGGCGCGCCGCGACGCTGCCACGTGCGGATGTTCGGTGCGATGAAGCGCAGGCTCCGCATGGTGGTGAGGGTCGGCGTGAACCTGGGGAAGACACAGCCGGCCTTGGGGCCGCGGCTGGTGCTCGTCCTCCGCATCCTGTCGTCGCACCGGAAGTCGATCGGCGACCGCCAGGTGGCCGGGCCGGGGACGTAACCGGGCTTGAGCGGCGACAGCACATACCGGGTGCGGGCCTGGTGGACCCGCCCGAACCGCACGCCGTCGGAGTAGGAGATCTTGCCGCGGATGATGGAACCGACGCGCAGCGTCTTGCCGTTCACACCGGTGGAGCGGGCCCGGCATCCGCTGCCGCACGACACCGAGAAACCGGCGCGGATGCCGCCGGCGTTGCCGACGATGCGGTCGGTCTTCAGCGAGATCCGCTCACTGAACGCGCGGCTCGTGGTCTTGAGGTTGATGGTCTGCGTGATCGTTCCGTACAGCCGTCCGGTCACCACGCGGTTGCGGATCACGGTGACGGTGAGCTTGGTCCTCCAACAGAGCACTGTCCGGTTGTAGACGTTGCAGGGCGCCGCCGTCCTCGCTCCCTGATCCGCGGCGGCGGGCGCCTCCGGCGACGTGCTGACCACGACCTGCTCGGACGGCTGGGCCGCCGCCTGGCCGGCCGCGCCGGCGGCCGAGGCGGTTCCGGTGGTCAAAGGTGCCAGCAGTGCGACCGAAATGCCCAGGATCGCAGTGCTGTGGAGCCATCGTTGACGTTTCAAGTCAACCTCCGTGACTGGGGGGATAAAGGCATACGCACGTTACGATCAAGAACGTCGCGGGAGCATCGTGTGAATTACGGCATTTGGTGCGAAGAACGAGGTCTGTGGCAAACCCTGTCAATTACGGATAACGCGGACATGATCCGTCTGCCTGATCCGAGAGATCACTGAGAAGGCGGGCGGAAGCCGCGCCACGGCCGGCGCTGACCCGATCCGGTCGCCGGTGGAACGGACCATTCATTCGCCGGGGTGTTGTACTGAGGGGCTGCACAAAAGTGATCCGGAGGGAGATCGGATGTCCAGGCGACTCGTGCGGAACACGTTCTCGATCTCGGTCGCGACCACGGCGCTGGCTTCGGCCATGACCGTGGTGTCACCCCCGGTGCAGAGCGCGACAGAGCTGCGCTTCACCTCCGCCATGTGCGTCAGGGACAGCGTGAACCGGTGGCGGATTCACTGCGAGGCCACCTGGGAAGGGGGCGCGGACCAGGTCACGGGCCGCTGGAGCAACGGCCTCTACTCCGAGATCGGACCGGGCGAGAGCGACCCGGTCGCGCGCCGTACGTGGGCGACCGGCTACTGCACTCCCAGCTCGTCCTTTCCGAGCCTGCCCAACAGCATTTACACCGTGAAGATAACGCTCACCGACGCCGGTGGCGTGTCGCTGGCCAGGTCCGTACTCGGGGGCTGTCCTCTTGGGTGATCATCGCGCTGACGTGCAACGACACGGAATTGCGGGCAAGACCGCACTATGGAAGCGATAGAACTGCGCAGTCCCGCGTTCAATGATCACGCGATGATCCCGGCGGAGTACTCCCATCAGAACGGAGACACCCCGCCTCCCCTGGAGTGGCTGGACGTTCCCGAGGACGTCGCCGAGCTTGCCCTGATCTGCGAAGATCCGGATGCTCCGAACGGCACGTTCACCCATTGGGCGCTCGCGGCGATCCCACCGGACACCGGCGGGATCGCCGCCGACCAGAACGTCCCGAATGCGGTCAGCGGGCGCAACGACTACGGAACGTCCGGATACGGAGGCCCGCAGCCGCCGATCGGGGAGACGCACCGCTATTTCTTCCGCCTGTACGGCCTGTCCGAGCCGTCCGGGCTCGCTGACGGATTCTCCGCCGACGACCTGCGGGCGAAGGTCCGGGACAAGGCCGTGGCGAGCGGCACGCTCGTCGGCACCTTCGGCCGGTGAACGTGCCGGGCCCGGACCACCATCGTCAGCCACCGGGCGACGAGCCGGTGACCGCCTGCAGCCCGCTGCGGCTGCGGGTGGTGTTGTCGCTGACCGCCCTGGTGTGGGCGGGCGCCGCGGCGATCCTGTTCGTCGTCCTGGGCAGCCGGAACGGAGGCGCGCTCAACTGGAGCCTTGCGGTGGTCTGCCTCGTGATCGTCTTGGTCTCGGCGATCGACCTGCTGGTCATTTCCCGGCGCCTCCGTTCGTGAGCGGACGGGTGACCTTCCGCGCCGAGACCGCCGGACCATGTGGCGCGGCGGTCTCGTTGCCGGACGGGTAGTTAGGGATGCGCGAACGACGGTTCGGCACGCTTGCCGTCCTCGGCGCTGTCGGTTTCCTCGGCGTCTTGGTCGGGGCGCGGGGTGTTCATCAGGATGGCGACGATCACCGCGCCGACCAGGATGATCGCCGCGCCCCAGGCGCTGGCGGTCGCGAAGCCTTCCACCACGGCCTGCCTGGCGGTGGCCGGGCTCGGGCCGTGCGAGGCCAGGTAGTCCGCGGTCGCGCTGGCGGCGATGGTGTTGAGCAGCGCGGTGCCGAGCGATCCGCCGATCTGCTGCGCGGTGTTGATGCTGGCCGAGGCCACGCCCGAGTCGCCGTCGTCGACGCCGTGGGTGGAGTAGTTGAGGGCCACCGGCAGGATCAGCCCCGCGCCGAAGCCGATCAGGAGCTGGGCGACCAGGACGCCGCCCGCGTAGGAGGTGTCGGCCTCCACCCTGAGCATCCACAGCATGCCGACGCAGCTGATGAGCATGCCGGGCACGATCAGCGCCCGCGGCGCGACCTTGGGCAGCAGCCGGGTGGTGAGCCCACCGGCCGACAGCAGGACCGACGTGACCATCGGCAGGAAGCCCACACCCGTCTTGACCGGCGAGAATCCCTTGACGATCTGGAGGTAGAAGGTCATGAAGAGGAACGCCCCGAACATCCCGATGACGGCCAGGCCCACGGCCAGGTAGGCGCCGCCACGGGTACGGCTGGCGACCACGCGCGGCGGCAGCAGCGGCTCCGCCACCCGGCTCTCGACGAAGCCGAACGCCGCGAGCAGCGCCGCGCCGGCGGCCAGCAGGCCGATGACGTTCGCCGAGCCCCACCCGTCGGACTCGGCCCGGCTGGTGGCGTACACGATCGCGACCAGCCCGCTGGTCACCAGCAGCACGCCGGGGATGTCGAACCGGGACTTGCCCTCGCGCCGCGACTCGGTCAGCATCGCCTGCCCGCCGATCGCCGACAGCAGGGCGATCGGGATGTTGATGTACAGGCACCAGCGCCAGTCCAGGTACTGGGTCAGCGCCCCGCCGGCCAGCAGCCCGACCGCGCCGCCCGCCGCCGAGATGGCGCCCCAGATCCCGAACGCCTTGGCGCGTTCCTTCGGCTCCGGGAACGTCACCGTGAGCAGCGACAACGCGGACGGCCCGAGCAGCGCGCCGAACACGCCCTGCAAGGCACGGGCGATCAGCAGCAGCTCGAAGTTCCCCGCCGCGCCGCCGAGCGCCGACGCGCCCGCGAAGCCGAGCAGAGCGATCAGGAAGGTCCGTTTGCGGCCGGTGTAGTCGGCGATCCGGCCGCCGAGCAACAGCAGGCTGCCGAACGCCAGCATGTAAGAGGTGATGATCCACTGCCGGTCGCCGTCGGAGATCCCCAGATCCCGCTGGACCGACGGCAGCGCGATGTTCACCACGGTGGCATCCAGAACGATCATGAGCTGGGCCAAGCCGATGAAGAACAACGCGCCCCAGCGGCGCGGCGTGGCCTGCGCCTTCGTGGTCGCCATGACTTCGTCCTCACTCCTAGCAGTCGTTTGCCGCCTCACGCGGCGTTCTGACGACCATGGAGACGCCCGCCGTCCGAGCCCTGTGACATGACGTATGCCACTGCCCGCGGGCGTCACAAAACAGCGGGGACCGTCGTCTTGTACGTGTGGCAGTCGAAAGAAACGAAACGATGACGGTGGCCACCGAGGCGTTCGTCACCCACCGCAACCTGCTGTTCACCGTCGCCTACGAGATGCTCGGGTCGGCCGCCGACGCCGAGGACGTTCTCCAGGAGACCTGGCTGCGATGGGTGGACGTCGATCTCGGCGCCGTCCGCGACCAGCGTGCCTACCTGGTGCGGATCGCGACCCGCCTGGCTCTCGACCGTCTGCGTTCGCTCGGCCGCCGCAAGGAGTCCTACGTCGGCTCCTGGTTGCCCGAGCCTCTGCTGACCGCGCCGGACGTGGCCGAGGACGTCGAGCTGGCCGACAGCGTCTCGATGGCGATGCTGCTGGTGCTGGAGACGCTCGCCCCGACCGAACGGGCCGTCTTCGTCCTGCGCGAGGTGTTCGACCTGCCCTACGACGAGATCGCCGAGGCGGTCGACAAGAGCCCCGCCGCCGTCCGCCAGATCGCCCACCGGGCACGGGCCCACGTCGCCGAGCGCCGTCCACGCGACGTGGTGTCCCCGGCCGAGACCCGCGCCGCCCTCGACGCGTTCCGGCGAGCGATCGAAACCGGCGCCATGCAGGACCTCTTCGACATCCTCGCGCCCGACGTCGTCCTGCTGTCCGACGGCGGCGGACTCTCGCACTCCGTGCCGCGGCCCATCACGGGAGCCGCCAAGGTGATGCGCCTGCTGGCCGCCGGCATGCCCAAGGTCAGCGGCCAGGCGTCGATCGAACCGGTCCAGGTCAACGGCTGCCCCGCCCTGATCCTCCGCCTAGGCAGCGGACACGTGACCGTCATCGCCGTCCGCATCGACGACGGCCTCATCACCGGCCTCTACTTCGTCCGCAACCCCGCCAAACTCTCCCGCGTAAAACAAGAAACCTCCCTAACCCGCTAGGCCGCTAACCCGCTAACCCGGCTTGATGCCGGCCGGCGGGCGCCCCCGCCGGCTGGACGCGCAGAAAGTTCGAGGTGCTACCCCACCGGATCCCCTTGCTGGCGCCTGTTGATGGGTGAGGATGTTCCAACGGGATTCAGGAGGCCCAGGTGGCCGACATAGGCGCGTTCACCCTTGCGTTGGGCGGAGTGCTGGCCGGGGGCGGGATGTGGAGCGTGCTGCGCATCCTCGCCCGAGGCCGTGTCGCCGTGGCGCTGGAACGCCAGCGTGCGGCCTCGGTCGCGCAGGCCCTGGAGCGTCTGCCGCCCGGTGGTGCGGTCTGCGAGCTCGACGAGGGCGGCACGTTCCGCGCGATCACCAAGCCCGCGCCGGGCGACTGACCATCGCCATGAGACGGGAGCCCCCTGACCACCGCGAGAGGCATGACCAGGAGATCTGCGACCTGTACGTCGCCGAGGCGACGCGGCTCGCCGCTCACCTGGTGCGTAAGGGCGCTTCGCCGGAGATGGCGGCCGATGTGGTCCATGACAGTTTTCTGGCGACCAGGCTGCGCTGGCATGTGGTGCGGACCTACGAGTGCCCGCGCGGCTATCTCTACCGGGTCGCCGAGAACAGGCTGCGCCGGCTGCTGGGCCTGGAGCGGAGCCTGGCGGTACCGCATCCCGACCCGCACGCCGCCGCCGGTCACGGCCTCGGCGCGGGTACGGCGGGACCCGAACTCGAACTACGGCTGGTGATCGACGAGGCGATCACCCGACTGCCGCCGCAGATGCGGCGGGCGGCGCGGTTGTACTACCTCGCGGATCACACGGTGGCGCAGGTGGCGGGCATCATGGGTATTGGTCAGGGCACGGTGAAGGGCTACCTGCGCGAGGCCCGGGAACGCCTGAAGGGTGAGCTCGGCGGCGACTTCGGCGATCGGACGGAGGGCGAACGATGAGCGGCATCGCCTCCCGCCATGCGGGTGAGGTCCGCGACAGCGAACTGCTCGCCCGCCACGTCCAGGGCGACCGGCAGGCCTTCGCCGAGCTGATCCATCGGCACCGCGACCGGATGTGGGCGGTGGCGATGCGCACTCTCGGAGATCCGGAGGAGGCGGCGGACGCGCTGCAGGACGCCTGTCTGTCGGCGTTCCGGGCGGCGGAACGGTTCAGGGGGGACGTGGCGGTCACGACGTGGCTGCACCAGATCGTGGTGAAGGCCTGCCTTGACCGGCTGCGGCGCAGGTCCGCACGGCCTGCGACGCCGATGGGCGACGCCACGTTCGACGTGGTGGAGCCGGACCCCACCGACGCTCATGGGGTGGCACTCGACGTGCTGGCGGCGCTGGCGTCTCTGCCGTTCGAGGAGCGTGCGGCCTTGGTCCTGGTCGACATGATGGGCTACCCCGTCGATGACGCGGCCAGGGCGCTGGAGGTGCCGGCCGGGACGGTCAAGAGCCGCTGCGTGCGGGGGCGCGCCCGGCTCGGCCCCCTGCTGCGCCACCACGGCGAACGCCCGGGATCACAGGCACCGCCCGCGCCCGACGTCCAGCGGCTGCTCGCGGCACTGCGGCGCCTGCACATCGACCCCGAGGAACGCCGGCGCGTTCTCTCGATCGCCGCCGCCGCCGTCACCGACGAACTCCCCGGCCCGCAGAGTCGGCCACCCCGCGAGCGCGGGTGACAGGGCGCGACGCCGCGGGCGCTGCGTCGCTGCTCGGGGGGCCGGTGTAGCGTTCTTCTACTACACGTCGTAGTTCATGGTGAGGTCATGCGTCCCCCTGGTTGGTTCCGCCTGATGCGTGCCGGGCTGTTCGCCTCGGTGTGCGTCGTGCTGTCGCTGGCGGGACACGATCTGATGGCGGCGCGGCCAGCGCCCGCGTGGGCCGGGTGGACGGCGCTGGCCGGGCTGACCGCTGTCGGGCACTGCCTGGCCGATCGGCGGCGTTCGGCCTGGTGGCTGCTGCTCGCCGTCGAGGTGATGCAGGGCGTGCTGCATGCGTGGTTCACCTGGTCCGCGCATGTCGGCGTGGCGTCTGGCGGGGTCGCGCATCATGGCGGCGCGGGAACGGGCACGCGGATGGACCACGACGGCGCGTCCCCGGGGATGCTCGGCGCCCACCTGCTGGCGGGTGCGCTGGTCGCGCTCTGGCTGTACGCGGGGGAACGTGCCTTGTGGCGGATGCTGGACGCCGCCGCCGGGCTGCTGCTGAGGCCGCTGCTGTGGACGTTCGCCGTCCTGTTCGGCGGCGGGCTCCTCGGTGAGGTGCGGCCGACGCGCCACGGGCACGGGCCGGACGACGGCGAGCGCCCGCTGTGCCTTGCCGTGCTGTGCCACAGCCTCGTACGGCGCGGTCCTCCTCAGCCGGTCACCTGATCACGGCCCGTTCACGGCGGTCCGCGGCGTTCGCGCGCCGCGCCGCCCGTTCCGCCTGCTCCGCCGGGCGCGGGGTCGTGGTCGCAGGACACCGACCTTGCGATTTCGATCGAGGAGCACCATGTACCTTCGGCATGCCCACATCAGCCGGCGTCTCCGCCGGGCGGTGGCGCTCGGGCTGTTCGTGCCCGCGCTGCTGACGAGCTGCGGGAACGGCACCGAGCCGCAGGCGGCGCCGGCCGAGACGGCCGCGCCGGACGGCGTCCGCCGTATCGAACTGCCCCGTCCCCTTCCCCAGCCGGACCTGACGCTGACCGGCGTCTCCGGGCGTCCCGTCAACCTGGCCGAGGCCACCAAGGGCAAGGTGGCGCTCGTCTTCTTCGGCTACACCAACTGCCCGGACGTCTGCCCGACCACGATGGCCGACGTCGCCGCGGCGCTGCGCAAGATGCCTCCCGGCGAACGAAGCCGAATCGCCGTGGTCTTCGTCTCCAGCGATCCATGGCGCGACACCCCCAAGGCGATCAAGAGCTGGCTCGCCGCGTTCGACCGGTCCTTCATCGGGATGACCGGCGACTTCACGAAGATCCAGGCGGCGGCCAGGACGCTCGGCATCGGGCTGGAACGTCCCGAGGTGCGCGAAGGCGACTACGAGGTCACCCACGGCGGGCAGCTCGTGGTGTTCGGCACCGACCGCCGGGCCAGCGTGATCTACCCGTCCGGGGTGTCGTCGCGGGAACTCGCGGCCGACCTGCCCAGGCTGCTGCGGGGAGGCGCCTCGTGACCGGCGGAACGGACCACCTGGGGCGGCGCCGGTTGCTCGGGGCCGCTTCCCTGGTCGGCGGCGGGCTGATGGCCGGGGTCGCCGGGGCGGGGGTGGCCGAGGTCGCCCGTTCGGAGCCCGGAGGCGACACCGGCCGGCGCGTCCCGTTCGACGGGGACCACCAGGCGGGCATCCTCGCCCCGCCTGCGGCGCACGGCCGCTTCACCGCGTTCGACCTGGAACGGCGGGCGGACAAGGCCGCGGTGACCTCGCTGCTGAAGGTGTGGACGGACGCCGCGCGGCGGTTGACGACCGGTCCGGCCTTGTTGACCGTCACGGTGGGGTTCGGGGCCTCGCTGCTGCGGCGGATCGGAGCGCCGGTGCCCGCGGAACTGGAGCCGTTGCCTGCGTTCCCGCGCGACGCGATCGACCCGCGCCGCAGCGACGGGGACCTCGGCGTGCTCGTCGCCGGCGACGACGCGTTCGTGGCCGCGCAGGCGCTGCGCGTCCTGGTCACGGCCGGGCGCGGGACCGTTCGGCCGCGCTGGCAGATGACCGGATTCAGCACCGCGGACGGAACGGGCACCACGCCGGGCGGCGGCATGCGCGCCACGCCGCGCAACCTCATGGGCCAGCTCGACGGCAGCGGCAATCCGCGGCCGGACGATCCGGGCTTCGACCAGAAGATCTTCGCGGCCGGTCCGGCCTGGATGCGCGGCGGCAGTTACCTGGTCTTCCGGCGGATCCGCATGCTGCTGGACGAGTGGGAGCGGCTGCCGCGCCACCGGCAGGAGCAGATCATCGGCCGGCGCCGCGACACCGGGGCGCCGCTGTCGGGCGGCACCGAGTTCACGGCGCCCGACCTGCGCAAGCAGAACCCGGACGGAGGCCTCGCCATCGCGGGCGGCGCGCACGTCCGCCAGTCGTCGCCACTGTCCAACTCCGGCGCGACCATCCTGCGCAAGGGCCTGTCGTACTTCGACGGGTACCGCCCCGACGGCACGCCCGACGCCGGGCTGCTGTTCATCGCGTTCCAGGCCGACCCTCGGCACGGGTTCACGCGCATCCAGCAACGGCTCGCCAGGGCGGACGACCTGAGCCGGTTCGTCCGGCACGAGTCGAGCGCGTTGTTCGCCGTCCCGCACGGCTGCCGACCGGGCCACTACCTGGGCCAGGACCTCATGGAGGGCCGATGAGAGCCGCAGCCGGCTTCGCGGTGCTGCTCACCGCGTTCTTCGCCGTCTCGTTCGCCGCCGGCAGGCTCGCCGGGCCGGTTTCGCCGGGCATGCACCGCACCGAGCCCGGCACCCTGCCCGCCACCTCCGGCCCCGGCACCGGCGAACGTCCGGGCATGGGCGGCATGCCGATGAACGGGGGACGGCCGTGAGCACGCAGACGACCCACCTGGCCATCGAGGGCATGACCTGCTCGGCGTGCGTGACGCGGGTGGAACGACGGCTCGGCCGCCTTGAGGACGTCACCGCCACGGTGAACCTCGTCACCGGCCGCGCCCAGGTCGCCCATCCCGCTTCGATCGGCCTCGACGACCTGCTGGAAGCGATCAAACAGGCCGGTTACCGCGGACGCCCGGACGTCCCCGAGCCGCCCGCAGCTCAAGGGGCGGGCGAACCGGCGCGCGGCGGTCTTGACCGCGTGATTGTCATGACCGTGCTGGCCACGCCGGTTCTGGTGTTGTCGATGGTGCCCGCGCTGCAGTTCCGCAACTGGCAATGGCTGTGCTTCGCATTGGCCGCGCCGGTGGCGATCTGGGGAGCGTGGCCGTTCCACACCCAGGCGGTACGCGGCCTGCGGCACGGCAACGCGACCATGGACACCCTGGTCAGCCTTGGCGTGCTCACCGCGTTCGCATGGTCGGTCTACGCGTTGTTCGTGGGCGGGGCGGGAGAACCGGGGATGAGCATGCCGTTCGCCTGGACCGCCACACCGGACGAGGCCACCGCGCACCTTTACCTGGAATCGGCTGCCGGAGTGGCGCTGTTCGTGTCGATCGGCCGTTTCCTGGAGGCGCGTGCCCGCCGCCGTACGGGATCGGCGCTGGCCTCACTGGACGACCTGGCCGCTAAGGAGGTGACCCTTGAGGACGGGACGCGGATACCTGCACGGCGGCTCGTGCCGGGACAGCGGTTCGTGGTCCGTCCCGGCGAGACCGTCGCCGCCGACGGCGTCGTGGTCGAGGGCGCGTCGGCGCTCGACGCCCGGCTGGTCACCGGCGAGGCCGTACCGGTGGAGTGCGGCCCGGGCGACCGCGTGACCGGCGGCACCGGCAACGTCGGCGGCGTGCTGGTCGTCCGCGCCACCGCGGTCGGTGCCGACACCCGGCTCGCCAGGATCGCCGCGCTGCTGAACGACGCGCAGCTCGCCAAGGCGCGGGCGCAGCGCCGCGCCGATCAGATCGCCGGGGTGTTCGTGCCGGCGGTGCTGGTGGTCGCCGCGGTCTGCCTCGGTTTCTGGCTCGGTGCCGGGGCCGCGCCTGCGGCGGCGGTCACCACGGCCATCGCCGTCCTGGTCGTGGCGTGCCCGTGTGCGCTCGGGCTGGCGGTGCCACTGGCGTTCCTGGCGGCCACCGGCGCCGGGGCGCGCGCCGGAGTGGTGATCGGCGGCCCCCGAGCATTGGAACGGCTCGGCCGCGTCGACACCGTCGTCCTCGACAAGACCGGCACGCTCACCCGCGGTCGCATGACGCTCCTGGCGGTCGCCGCCGACGAGGATGCCGACGAGGTCCTGCGGCTGGCCGCTGCCGTCGAGCACGCCTCCGAGCACCCGATCGGCCGCGCCGTCGTACGGGCGGCCCGCGCACCATTGCCCGAGGTCACGGCGTTCCGGGCCGTCCCTGGGTACGGCGTGCGCGGGCAGGTCGAAGGGCGTGAGGTCGCGGTCGTCCGCTGCGACGACACCGCGCCGCTGCCCGCGCCGCTGCGCGCCGCAGTCGTCCAGGCCGACGAGCAGGGGCACACCGCCGTCGTCGTACGCGTCGACGGCCACCCGGTCGCGGTGCTGACGGTCGGCGACACCGTCCACGACGACGCGGCCGAGGCGATCGGGCGGCTGCGACGCGGCGGGCTTCGCCCGGTGATGGCCACCGGCGACCGCCTCGCGGCCGCGCACGCCGTCGCCGAACGTGTCGGGATCACCGACGTCCACGCCGGAATCGGTCCCGAAGACAAGGCGGCGCTGGTGGCCGACCTGCAGTCACAAGGCCGTTCGGTCGCGGTCGTCGGCGACGGCGTCAACGACACGATCGCGCTCGCCCGCGCCGACCTCGGCGTCGCCGTCGCGGGCGGCACCGACGCCGCGATCGCGGCCGCCGACGTCACGCTGGTACGCCCCGGCGTCACGGCCCTGGCCGACGCGATCCACCTCGCCCGGCGCGCCCGGACGACGATCACGACGAACCTCGCGTGGGCGTTCGCCTACAACGCCGTCACCGTCCCGGCGGCGGCGCTCGGGCGGCTCAACCCCATGCTGGCCGCCGTCGCCATGTCGCTGAGCTCCCTGCTCGTCGCGGGCAACAGCCTGCGCCTGCTCCGCGAGCGACGACGATGAACACAATCAGCGCCACGCTGGCGGCAGGCGGTGCCGCACTGGTGCTCCTCACGGCCTGGACGGCCACCGGCCAGGCCGGTCGTCCCGCGCGCCTCCAGATCACCGACGCGCGGGTCATGGCACCCACCGCCGCGCAGACCGGCGCCTACTTCACCGTGCGCAACCACGGCGACCAGCCCGACGAACTGCTGGACGTCCGCACGCCGCTCTCCGCGTCGGCCATGATCTCCCGGCACGTCTACCGCGACGGAGCCGGCCGGATGGCGATGCAGGGCCGTCTCGCCGTCCCGTCGCACACCACCGTCCGCATGACCCCGTCCACCGTCAACATCATGATCCGACCACTCGAACCCCTCCGCGCCGGCCGCTCCGTACCGTTCACGCTGGTCTTCCGCCATGCAGGCGAGGTCCGCGTCAGCGCGGTCGTCACCCCACCCGGCGGAAACTGACGCTCAGGCGCAACCCAAAGGTTGCGCCTGAGCGCACCACAAGAGCCGCCTCATCGCCCTCCCGGCCTCACCCAACAACATCACCGGCACCGACCACCTCATCGACGGCGGCATGATCAAACCGCCTGACCATCGCAGGCGTTGATCCGGGGGACTCCGAGCGTCAGGCCGAGGCGGTTGCTCGCCATTCGTCTTCGAGGATCGAATGTACGACGGAGTCCCGCCACTGCCCGCAGATGCGCAGATGGTGCCGGATCCGGCCTTCCTCGATCATGCCGAGCTTGCACATGAGGTGCTCGGAGACGGTGTTGGCCGGAGCCCGGGCGCCCCACAGGCGGTGCAGGCCGAGCTCGTCGAAGCCGAGCCGCATCAGCAGGCGGACGGTTTCGGCGCCCAGGCCCTGGCTCCAGGTGTCTTTGCGGAGGGCAAAGCCGAGCTGGCCGCTGGACTGGCCGGGGTGCTGGGTGTCGACGGCGAGGCGGGCGAACCCGATGACCTGCCCGGTGTCGGTGAGAGCCGCGGCGAGGGAGTACTCGGTCCGCGGCTCGGCTCGGGCGGCGGCGGTCACGGCGTTGATGGTGGTGCCGACCTGGTCACGGGTGCGGGGTTCGAAGCTGAGGTGCTCGGTGACGACCGGGTCGCCATAGATCTCCAGCACCGCGTCGATGTCGGCGTCGGTGAACTCGCGCAGCGTGAGGCGATCGCCGTGGACCGTGACCGGATACATGCTGATCGACCCTAGTCGACCGGTGATGGTCAGCGGCCTGGGGGCAGCGCGGCGGCACGCAGCTGCGAGTAGCTTTCGATCTCTTGCTGGGTATCGCGGGCGAGAGGCACGGTTCGGTAGCCGGTGGCGCGCAGGGCTTGGTGGACGCGCATCACGCTGGTGACGATGCCGCCGATGCGGTGGTCGGGTGGCAGGTCCAGAACGGGCCGCAGCGCGTGGGCGGCGCCGTCGAGGTCACCACTGTTGACGCGGGCGAGTGCTTGGTCGGCGCGGGCGCCGGCCTCATCGCTGAAGGAACGCTCCAGCTCGTCGGCGGCCTCATAGGCGGTGATGGCCTCTTCGGCGGCCTGGGCTGCTTGGTCCTCGGCTCCGGGCAGCCAGACGCGGGCGTCGGCGGCGTAATACAACTGGCGGGGCCGGGGAAAGGTCATGATCCCGCCCAGTTCGTCGAGTTCGTCGCCGCGCACGCCGTCACGGGCGGCGTTGGCCTGGCTGATGGCGGCCTCGGCTTTGGCATGGTCGCCGAGCACGGCCCAGGCGCGGGCTTCCTGGGCGGGCAGCCACACCGAGGAGGTCCCGGTGGCGGCCGTCGCGGGTTCGTCGCCCAGCTGGGCATAGCGGACGGCTTCGTGGGGCCATCCGGCCCAGTAGGCGATCATCGACTGCAGCCCGCGGGTCCATGCCTGCAGCCCGGGATGTCCGGCGTTGTCGGCGCAGACATGGGCGGTCCGTGCCTGGGTCATGGCCGAGTGCGGGTCGCCGAGGTCGTGGGAGGCCTTGGCGAGCATCCCGCACAACGCTCCGGCCAGCAGGTACAGGTCGGTGGTCTCAGCGGGCCGCTGTCGGCCTTCCAACAGGCGGAACGTCACATCCTGCAGATCGACCAGGTCGGCGAGCAGGGTCGGGAGCGGCTGCTGGGGATAGGCGATGGCCAGCCGGGCGACCTCGGCTCGGAGCTGGTCGAGGGTCTCGGGTCCAACATTGGAGCCCTCTGCTGTGACGCCGAATCGCAGTGCTCTGCGTGCTGCCATTTCAACCTGCCTTTCCAGATGACCGGCGACCGTCGTCAGCGGCGGCCGGGAGGCTTGCCCGGGCATCGTCGTCGAAGTGATGGATACCGGTCCGAGGACCGGGAGTGCGCCCGCACTCACTGACGCCTGCAGGGCGCTGTCGCCGGCGGTGCTCAGTGGTCCGGTGAACGCGGTGTTGCAGCGGATCAGCACGGCGCGTTCGTGCTCGTCCAGCCGGTCCAGAGCGTTGGGATCCAGCAGCCGCAGCGGAGTGGTGCCATAGATTGTTGCGAGGGCGATGATCTGGGTGGCCTGCGGCGCCCGGGCACCTGCCGCCGGGAACGCCTCCAATCGCGACAGCAGCGGCTGGTCCATCATCGACCCGGTCGCCTGGGCGGCATACCGTTCGACGACCTCGGGCTGAGACCAGCCCAGGGCCATCCGGACGGCGGCCAGCCGCGAGCACCCGGTCAGGTGCCGGATCTCCTCGGAGATCTCCTCCATGCCGCGGCCTTGGCTGGTCATCGCCGTCCGCAGCCGGGTGACGTCCCGCTTGCTCCATCCGCCCATCACGAACTCTCTCCTCGCGTCCATCCGGGCTGTTGGGGCCAGCGTCGCCGCCGCCTGGCAGATACGGCAACAGGGCAAAACGGACACGGAGTGCCCGGGTGACATAGGCGCCGCTCCCATGGCGACAAATTCCCAGGTCAGAGGAGCGGCGGGTGCATAGAAAGCATGTCTCAATCCCTGGTGACCGGCGGTGTCAAATCGCGTTCACTCGGTCTCCACCACCAGCACGCCCGTACCGGGGTTTGAGACCCCTCGTGATTCCGCCGGAGCCGCACATGACTGTGCTCCCCGTCGAACGGCAGGCACTGATGCCGTCACCACCCCCGACACCACGACCATCGCAGTGTTTTACCCATGACCCGGACGATCCCGACCGGGAGCGGACGGTGTTGCCGCTGGCCGCGGTGCCGAGCGCGGTGGGCGGCGCCCGCCGGTTCGCCGTCGCCCAGTTGCGCACGTGGGGACTGGACCCGCTCGCCGACGACGTCGAGATCGTCACCAGTGAGCTGGTGACCAACGCCGTCCGCGAGGTCGGCCTGGACACCCCGCCCGATGGCTACGTCGCCTTGCATGACGCGCATCCGCCGCTGATCTTGCTGCAGCTGCGGCTGACCACACGCCATCTGTTCTGCGAGGTCTGGGACCCCAGCCCCTCCCCGCCCGTCGCGGTCGAGGCCGGTGACTTCGCCCTGGGCGGCCGGGGGATGGCGCTGATCGCGTCGCTGGCCGGCCGCTGGGCCTCCTACCCCAGCCCGGCCGGCGGCAAGGCTGTCATTGCCTGGTGGGAGCTGGCGCGATGAGCTTTGATCGGCGCACGGCTCGCCGCGATCGCGCCAGCGCTGACGCGTCCGCGTCCGCGTGCCACGGCACGCCGCCGCCTGCACAGGATCTGGTACTGATCCTGCCCGACAGCATCACCGAACCTCAGGTCCTGCAGGCGGTCACCCAGGCACTCAGCGCCTTCCGCGCCGGCCTGGTACGCGAGGCGACCGCCTACACCGATGCGGCCCGCCGGGCCCGCGACCCGATCCGCCGCGCCACCCTGGCGGGGCAGGCCCAGGCGACCAACCAGGCCGTCACACGGCTGGATGAGGCGATCATTGCCCAGCTGAACCTCTGGGCCCGGTACGACCGCTGGCAGCGGCTATCCGGTACCGGAAGCCGGCCGGATGGTCTCCGCGACGAGCAGTCGGAACTCCCCTGAACCCCGCGGCGGCCAGGCCGACGACAACAACGTGCTTGGAGTCCCTGGCCGTCGCGGTCAAGGCGTCGCGGCACCGCCCGTTCCCGGCCACGCCCCGGTTCGGCGACAGCCTGGTGGTCGCCGCCGACCTGGTCTGCACACAGCTTTCTCAGCCCCCCGAACCGAGAGGAAGGGACCCATATGGTTGATCGTCTGAACGTTGACCGGGATCAGGTCCGCACGGAGTGCGAGGCGTTGATCATGGCGGGTGTGTCCGGGGCGGTCGAGGGTCCGCTGCGGTATCTGGAGCGGGTGAGGTCGCGCCGGGGTGGGCGGTGGCCGGGCCGGTGATGGCCGGGGTGTTCGCGGACGCGATCCAGCGTGACGCCGTCACGGCGGGCGTGGTCATCGCCGGTGTGGCGGATGTGGCACGGCTCGCGCCTTCGGAGCGGCACGGGTACGCGCGGCTGATGCCTTTCAAGATCCCGGCGCAGACCCAGATTAAGGCGCGCGGCATCCATCGCGTGATGCTGCGTCATGCCCGCGCGTACGTGAAGGCGTGGGTACGCGGCAGTCATGAGGAAGCCGGCGCGGTCCTGATGAGGATGGGCGAGGAGCAGCTTGGGCAGTTGGTGTTCATGCTGTGGGCGATCGCCATGCAGGCCCGGCGCGAGGCTCTCGCCGACACCGCATAAGACCCCTCCGGCCCCGGCTTAATCCTGTCGGCCGGGGCCACGGGCCAAGCGGCGTGACCGTCGCGGAGGATCTGTCCCCAACAGCCCTTGCGGCCGTCACCCCCCACCGTGAGGAGGGACCATGGAGACCTCGAACACGATCAGGGTCGCTGTGCTTGGGTCAGCCGCCGTACTCCTGCTTGGCGCGGCCGAGGAGTGCGGCGCGAGCAGCGGAAGCGGAGTCGGCGGCGGCGACCTGGCCTGCAACGCTGGGATCGACCAGACCCCCCGTGTCATCGACCTTGGCGGCACCTCCGCGGTCGAGGCCGTCATCCACACGTTCTGCCGCGAACGGCAGCAGCGCCATTCGGTGAAGGTCGCGCTCTGGTATCAGGACGAGTCGCAAGGGTGGGTGCAGGTGCACACCATCACCGACGACACCGTCCCGACGCCGGGCAAGGCGCGCAAGATTCCGATCAGTACGACCGAGTGCCGCGACGGCCGTTGGCAGGTCCGCTACTTCGTGTCGGGAACCAGCAGGGCAGGGAAGCGGTTTCGTTACCCTGACAAGGGCGAGAACAAGAACAGGCTCGGATCACGGATCCGTTGCAGCCGATGAGGGAGACGACATGAAGTCCGGATACTCCCCATGGTCAGGCAGCAAAGCCTCGCTGTACCTGGATCGTGTCCGCCGCCCGTACTGGCTGGTGAGGCTCCGGTCCAAGGTCACCACCAAATGGGTGTACTGGCGCGGCGGAAACCACACGACTCACGGGTGAGCGTCCGGAGGACCACTGCCGGCTGGGCATGAGGTCATCGCCGCGTTCGGTCGCCGTACCTGCGGGCGGCGTACCAGGTGGCGCCTGCGGCTAGTACTGCGGCTCCGGTCAGGACGGCTGAGGTCGGGAGGGCGAAGGCCAGGGTCAGGCAGCCGACCAGGCCTACGGCGGGGATGAGGCGGAACGGGCGGCCTTCGCCGGGGGTCAGCGTCCAGGCCGAGGCGTTGGCTATGGCGTAGTAGGCCAGGACGCCGAAGGAGGAGAACCCGATGTCGCCGCCAGCGCCGCCACGATAGTGCCGACCGCGAGTTCGGCGCGGTGCGGTACCTGGGAGCGGGGGTGCACGGCGGCCAGGACGTGCGGCAGGTGACGGTCGCGGGCCATCGCCAGGGTGGTACGGGAGACGCCGAGGATGAGGGCCAGCAGTGAGCCGAGTGCGGCGATGGCGGCGCCGGCTTGCGTGAGGGGTGTGAGCTGGGGTGTGCCGGCCGCGCGCATCACCTCGGCCAGTGGTGCACTGGTTTTGGCCAAGGCGTCGCTGCCCAGGACGATCAGGGCCGATACCGCAACCGCGGCATATACCAGCAGGGTGATCGCCAGGGCCAGCGGGATCGCGCGCGGGATGGTCCGGGCCGGGTCGCGGACCTCCTCGCCGAGGGTGGCGATGCGCGCGTAGCCGGCGAAGGCGAAGAACAGCAGGCCGGCCGCTTGCAGGATGCCGCCGAGCGAGGTGTCGGAGCCGATGTCCAGCCGTCCGGCGTCGGCCGGGCCGGAGGTGAGGGCGATCACGACGAAGGACGCCAGGACCGCGAGCACGACGGCGACGATCACGCGGGTGACCACGGCGGACTTGTGCACTCCGGCGTAGTTGACGGCCGTCAGCGCCACGACGGCGGCGACCGCGACCGCGTGCGCCTGCGACGGCCAGGCGTACAGCCCGACGGTCAGGGCCATCGCGGCGCACGAGGCGGTCTTGCCGACCACGAAGGCCCATCCGGCCAGGTAGCCCCAGAACGCGCCCAGCCGTTCACGGCCGTACACGTAGGTGCCGCCAGACTCGGGGTAGCGGGCCGCCAGCCGCGCCGAGGACGTGGCGTTGCAGTAGGCGACCAGCGCGGCCAGCGCCAGGCCGAGCAGCAGTCCCGACCCGGCCGCACGGGCCGCGGGCGCCAGCGCGGCGAAGATCCCCGCACCGATCATGGAGCCCAGGCCGATTACCACCGCGTCCCCGGTCCCCAGCCGGCGTGCGAGTTCAGACGGTGGCATCGCCCATCCTCGTGGAGATTCCATCAAACTGATTTGATGTATCGTCCCGAGGATGGGGTCACCGGGTCAAGCCTCACGAGGTCTTGACGGCGGAACGACGCGAGCGGGTCAGCGCCAGGCCGCCGACGACCAAGTCGAGCACGCCCACCGCCATGGCCACGATGCCTCCGCCCAGCCCGTTGCCGGTGCCGAGCCCGCCGTCGGCGGTGGCCACGACCAGCCCGCCGAGAACGATGCTGATCACGCCCGCCGACAGGGCGATGACGGTCCTTTTCTGCGCGTTGGACGAGCGGGCCAGTGCCAGCCCGCCGATGACCAGGCCGGCGAGCCCGATGAGCGCGGCGATGGAGGCTGTCGTGCGGTTAGCGGTCATCGTGGTGAAACTGGCGGCGACCGGGTGGGTCGACACGGCCGCGGCAGCGAAGTGAACCGGCATTGGGATGCTCCTTCTCTGTGAACGAGTACCCCTTGAGCATGTTCGCCGGACCCCGTTCGGGCATCCGGCGGACGTGGACACTTCGCGCTGCCACGTTCGCTGCAGCCAAGCCGGAGATACGACGTACGCGGTAGTCGGCCGGTCGTTCACAGGGAGGAGTCACCCCAGGCAGGACGCAGGTTAGGGTGCGGTCATGAGTGCGGGTAAGTCCGATTTCCGTGCCCGTGCCGCAGACTGGGGAGTCGCCGTCGGGCTGGCCGTGGCGTTGCTCGTCACCGGGTTGTCCGAGCAGCGTTCCGGCACGAGCTTGCACGTGCTCGGGTTCGCGCTGCTGGCGGCCAGCGCGCTGGCACTGGTTCCGCGCCGCCGCGCCCCCGTCGCCGTCCTGGTCGTCAGTGGGCTGTGCGCGCTGGGTTACCAGGCCGCCGGTTTCGACGTGCCCGCCGTCGCCTACCTCTTCGCGGTGTACGCGGCCGTACGCGCGGGGCACCGCCTCATCACGGTGACGGCCACCGTCGTCATGCTGGCGGCGCTCCCGCTCGCGGCCCTGGCCTCGGGTACGCATGACACGCAGGAGGCGTTCTCGCAGGCCCGAGGCGCCCTCGAACTGGCCTGGCTGATCGCAGCCGGCGCCGCGGGCGAGGCGCTGCGGCAGGCCGAACGGCGGGCGGAGGAGGCCGAACGCACCCGGGAGGAGGCCGCGCTGCGCCGCGCCGACGAGGAACGGCTCCGCATCGCGCGGGAACTGCACGATTCGCTCACCCACCAGATCTCGGTCGTCAAGGTGCAGGCCGAGGTGGCCGTGCACGTCGCCCGCAGGCGCGGTGAGAAGGTGTCGGACGCCCTGCTGGCGATCCAGGAGGCCGCGCGCGAGGCGAGCCTGGAACTGCGCGCGACCCTCCAGGCCCTGCGCGACGACGACACGGCTCCGCCGCGCGGTCTCGACCACCTCCCCGACCTGGTGGAACGGGCCCGCACACTCGGCCTGGACACCACGCTGACGATCGAAGGGCGGCGACTGGACGTACCGGCCGCGGTGGACCGGACCGTCTACCGGATCGTCCAGGAGTCCCTGACCAACATCGCCCGCCACGCCCAGGCCTCCACGGCGTCGATCCAGATCGACTACCGCGCCGACACCCTCGCCGTACGCGTCGACGACGACGGCAGAACGACGCCGGACACCGCCCCGGTGCCCGGCGTCGGGCTGCTGGGCATGCACGAGCGCGTCACCGCCCTCGGCGGCAAGCTGCGGACCGAACCGCGCGGCCAGGGAGGCTTCACCGTCCAGGCCGAACTCCCCGTGAACGGAACATCATGATCCGCGTCCTGCTGGTCGACGACCAGCCGCTCATCCGCTCCGGGTTCCGCGCCCTCCTCGACCTTGAGGACGACATCGAGGTGGTGGCCGAGGGCGCCGACGGCGAGGAGGGCCTGGCCCTCGCCCGCGCGCACCTGCCCGACGTCGCCCTCGTCGACGTTCAGATGCCGGTCCTGGACGGCATCGAGGTGACCCGCCGCATCGCCGCCGACCCTGCGCTGAGCCGGATACGCGTCGTCATCCTCACCAACTACGGCCTGGACGAGTACGTCTTCGACGCGCTCCGCGCCGGCGCCGCCGGATTCCTGGTCAAGGACATCGTGCCGGACGACTTCCTGCACGCCGTACGCGTCGCCGCACGCGGCGACGCCCTGCTCGCACCCTCGATCACCCGCAAGCTCATCAACCGGTACGTCGACCGGCCCCTCAGCACCGGCACCGCCAGAGGACTCGACGAGCTCACCAACCGCGAACGCGAGGCCGTCGTCCTCGTCGCGCAGGGCCTGTCCAACGACCAGATCGCCGATCACATGGTGATCAGCCCGATGACCGCCAAGACCCACGTCAACCGCGCCATGACCAAACTCCACGCCCGCGACCGCGCCCAGCTCGTCATCCACGCCTACGAGTCCGGCCTCGTGACCCCCGGCTCCCACGAGCACTGACCACCCGGCCCGGAGGCGTTCATGCGCGTGCGGCGGCTCAAGGAGCCCGATCGCCGGGGGAGGCCACGCGTTCGAGCTTGGTCCAGCCGCTCCAGCCTCGCCGCTTCAGCAGCTCGATCAGCCGGCGGGCCGGCGGCACGGTGTCGAACGCCAGCGTGTCCATGAGCCTGACCAGCGCCGGTTCGAGATCGATGTCGTCGACGTAGTCGTCGCCCCGTTCGCCGGCCAGCCGGGTGAAGTAGGCGGCCAGCTCATCGGCCAGCTCGTCCAACCGCGCGTCCTCGTCGAGGGCCTGTCCCAGGACGCGATAGAAGTCGACGAGCCGAGGGTCGGCGATCTGCTCACACTTGCGTGCCGTCCACTCCGCGACCCGTTCGGGTGAGTGCGCGGCCAGCAGGATCCAGCCGTCGCGTTCGGCCCGGACGATCCGCTCGTCGATCCCGAGCGCCCGCAGCCGGTCGAGATACCCGACCACCTCGGGCGGCAGCGCCAGGTGGTCACCGGCGGCGAGCCGGGCGATCCGCTCCCGGTGGCGCTGCCGCTGCCGGATCTCGGCCCGCAGCCGCGCGTCGATGTCGGCGATCGCCGCGGCGAACTCCTCCTCGTCGGCCCGCAGCAGCTCCCGTACCCGCGCCAGCGGGACTCCGGCCTCCGCGAGGGTCCGAATCTTGATCAGCTCGATCGCGGCCGCGGCGTCGTACCTGCGGTAGCCGGAGTGATCCCGTTCTGGCTCGGGCAGCAGTCCCTTGGCGTGATAGTGCCGCACCGCGCGCACCGTCACCCCGGCGTACGCCGCCAGCTCACCGATGGTCAGCATCGGACCAGTCTCGTCCAAGGAGCCCGGCTAGCCGGCCGCGCCGTTCCGGATGATCCGAGCGATCTCCCGGGCATGGGTGAAGACCAGCCGGTGGTCGGCGTCGAGCCAGGACGTGGCGATCTGCGGTTGCTCGCGGACGAGCCGTTCGACGCCGGCCCGCCAGTTCCGATTGACCCGCCGCGCGAGCCCGCCGTCGCCGTCGCCGGCCATCGAGGTCGACATGATCATGCTGATGGGCCAGTCGATCTTCCGGTACCGCTCCAGAATCCTGGACCGCACCGCGTCGATCTCGACGTTCAGCTCCAGGATCTCCTCGCCGGTGAGCAACACCTGGCGCGCGGTGCCCCGCTCGGCCTCCTGCCGCGCCGCCATGTCCTCCCACATGGCGCGGAACTGCGGCAGGACGGCCTCGGTGAGGAACGGTTCGGGCACCGGGTTGGCCCCGTCGATGAGGACCAGTTCGGACACGGCGCCGGGATGCTCGGAGGCATAGTGCACGGCCAGGTCCGCGCCCAGCGAATAGCCCACGAGCACGGGCGCCACGTCCAGCTCCGCCATCACGGCGGCCAGATCGCTGAGGAACGCCTCGAAGGAGTAGCGCCCGGCGGCCGAGGCGCGGCCATGGCCTCGCAGGTCGAACGTCACCACGTCGTGGTCACGCCGCAGCGATTCGGCCAGCTCGTACATGCCGGCCTGCGTCGCGTTCAGCCCAGGGCACAGCACCAGCGGCCGCCCCCGTCCGCCGCGAGACACCGGAATCGTGACGCCGTCATGGTGAATCGTGGTCGTCATGGTCATGCCGACCATCCTGAGAGGTTGACCCTGCGTCAGAGTCAACCGGCGTCGCGACGGCTCAGGTCTCACCCGGGGTGAGTGTTTGTCCGCCGCCCAGTGATTCAAGCGGGGCGGACGGGCAGCGCGGTCTCCGGTGGACTGCCGTGTGCTGCCCTGGGGGTCAGCCGGGTACCGGGGTGAAGTGGAGGCGGTCGGCAAGGTCGGTGTGGCGCTGGGGCCTTTGACCAGGATGCGGGGGTTGCGGCCGTGGAGGTCGGTGATGACGGCCTCAGAGCCTGGTCGTGTCCTACGTACGACGATCAGATGCTGTGCGTCGTACCAGGCGACGAGCTCCACGCGGTCGAGGCGGCGCATCAGGGCCGGCCGGCCAGATTCCACAGGCAGGTGTCGGGATTGATGATCAGGTCACCGCAGCGGCTCGCGAGGATGTGGCCTCCGCCGGGAGCGAAGAGCCCCGGCTTCTGGGCGGTCGGGAGCCGCAGGTCCGGAGCGGGCACGGCCGTGTCCGCGTTGACCGCTGAGAGCTGCCCTCCGGTGACGATGATCGGGTTCTTGCCTTCGCGGTCCCACGTCCACTCGGCGCCTGCGTAGGAGAGGCCCGGGTCGTTGGGCGCGCCCGCCTCGATGAGCCGCGTGCGGCCGTCCGTCCAGGTGATGACGGCCCCCGCGTAAGGGTGGCGCAGGGCCGACGATCAGGCAGGCCGAGCTCTTCCTGTACGGGCGGCACCGATCCAGCCTGGACCGCACTCCAGATGGCGTGTCAGTCCCCCCAGCGTCAGCCAGGTTCGATGGAGCGCGGCATTCGGTGGAGCGCCGCTGCTATGGGGTGGCCTCGGACACGGCTCGGCACGGGCGAGTGTCGGAGCCGTGCAGTTAGGCGAGAACCCCTCAATCCGCTGGAGACGTCCCGGAGACGCCCCTCCTGTTGAATGGGCGCGGCCAGCCGTGACCGATCAGGCGTCCAAGGAACGACCACGTCAACGAACGCCTGCCAAGCGACACAAATGGCGACAGGCGAAAGACCTGCGCCGTACTCAAGGAGTGCTCAAACCAAACATTGCGAGTGGCCAGATCAGGTCAACACTCAATATTGACAAACTTGACATAAATTATCTAGGTTGATCATCTAGTTCCCCATTCACCCTTAAGGAGCGTTGCCATGAAGGTGCCGATGCGTTCCGTCACAGTGCTTGCAGCCTCGGTTATCGGAGCCTCGATCCTTGCCGCACCAGCCTCGGCCAGCTCCTCCAAGCCCACAGCGAGCCCTGAAGTTCTCGCCGTGGGTACTAACGAGGTAGCCGCCCAGGGAAAGTGGCACCGCCTCTGGGGGCCCGCGTTTGTCTGGCCAAATTCTAGGTTCCCCGGCGCCTGGGCCTCAAAGCCATTCAAGTCGAAGAGCAAGGTACTGGGAATCAACTTCCGATGCTGGCGCTGGAGAGGCGCAGGCAAGGCCTGGCTGGGAATTACGGGTACGGATGGCTACCTCAGGGCCAAGACTCCCTACGCGCTTTGTGATGGCCAGTGGAAGACCGTGCACTGGAAGAGAGCCCGAAAAGGAGTAAAATATCGCGTGACTCTCCACAACTTTCCCGCGGTAAAAGCTCCGTGGGAAATTAAGGCTTACAATTACTGGTAAATTGGCATACGGGTGCGGCCTTGGCCGCACCCGTGGCTACCAGTGCCTCAGCTCAGCGGACTCTAGTATCTCGGCCAGCTTCTCGCGGCCGACCCTCCAGCCCACGAGATCCCAATAGGCCTGCTCCGAGTAGACGGCCACTGGAACGCCAGGTGCGTAGGTCGCCAACGCGTGTCGGAGCTCCTTGGGCTTAAATCGCCAGCCCTTCGCTTCCACATGGCAACTGACAGCCATCTCCAATTGCCCCTGCGAGAGCTGGTCGGATAGCTTTCGAATCTGCATGCGTTCGGAACTATCGATATCTCCACGATTGAGTGCGCCGCGCAACTCCTCAAGATATCGTTCGGGCGCATCCGAGGAACACGGGTGAAGCCGCAGTCCCACGCATCTTACTATTCCTCGCAGGATGAAAGTCCGCCGGGTAAACAGCACCACGGCGCTTATCTGGTCCCAGCTGAACAGCGTGGGTTCGCTGCCGCTTGGTGCGCCGAGATAGAAGCCAGAGTCGTCCACCCTCAGCGCCACGCCCCCACTCTTACGCATTCGCCCCACATAGACTATTGCCATTGCAAGGAGAGTCGGGGTAAGAGTGAGCAAAAGAAGCAACGGAATGACGAACTGGCCACCATGAGGGCGTGGATCAACCACCAGAAGCAAAAGCCAGAAGACGGGCATAAGGCTGAATGTAATAAGCAGTAGAGGATAGCTTCGCTGGAAACTTGCAACGTAGCCCACTGCCGCTCCGCCCTTCAGGTAACTACGTACGAAGACGCGTTCACCTTGGCAGGCTCGCCCCTGAGTTCGACGCGTCGATGACCAGGGCCCCTGTGAGTCCCCGCTTCGTTGGCTCAGCATGCCCCACGCAACGTGCAAGTGCGAAGTGACCCGTGTGTGAGGAAACCCGCATGGACGAGCCCCGATCCGTGCTTCCCGCGATTCCATGGGGAGGATTGCCGGATTCCCGAGCTGCAGTGGGCGAGAGCGTAGGCGGCACCGCTGCAGCCTTGACTTGATCGGCGTACCGCCCCTGCGCCTAGCCCCGCTGCTGCAGGTGATGACCATCGGGTGGTGGTCGACGTAGAGGGTCACGGCCGTGGGGCAGGATCCTGGCGTTCTGGCCGGTGGGATAGACGAGCGGTAGCCGACGCCGACGTCGAGGAACTGCGCCACTGCTGAATGGTTGCGGTGTACGGGACGGTGCGGACGTGCCATGGCGGGTGGCAGGCCAGGTCGGTGATGCCGGGATGCAGCGCGTGCAACAGTGCGGCGGCCTGCTGGTCGGCGGGGAAGTACGAAGCGCGGCACGACCCTCACCGGTCACACCGACGACGTACGTGAGCTGGCGGCCGCGGAGCTGAACGGCCGCACGATCCTGGCGGCCGCGGAGCTGAACGGCCGCACGATCCTGGCGGCCGCGGAGCTGAACGGCCGCACGATCCTGGCGGCCGCGGAGCTGAACGGCCGCACGATCCTGGCGGCGGCCGACGTCGGCGGAAGTCTCCGATTCTGGGACCTCGGCTGAACGAGCCGGCCCGGCGTTCGTGTCACGACATCGAGACAGTCCTATGACACCGCCAAGACAACCTGGCGGTGGACTTGTGTCGCGTGGCGAAGGAGAAGCCTTGAAGCTGCTCATCGCGGCGCATTCTCGGCCGGCCGAGGAGCAGCCGGACGGGTCGGGTCCCTCGACTTCACCGTGGTCGAGGGGCCCAAGAAGCACGTCCGACACCCGTGAACGGCGGCCACATGATCAAGGTACTCACGTCGCTCGTCGTCGTATCGGCGCTCACCATGCCGTCCGCTGCGGCTTCGCCCGCGCCGATCTCGTACGCGCCCATCACCAAGCCTTCGTCCTTGGACGCTTCCGCCGCGGCGCCGCCGAGGATCATCAAGCCGCGCGGCTGCCAGACGCGGATCGACGAGGACGGACCGGGCGGCGCCCAGCGCCTGCACGCCAAGTGCGGTCGCAAGCGGGTGCATGTGCGCGTCGCCTGCCCGAACAGCCCGGACACGAACCGTATGAATTACAGCAGCCCCCGATGGCGCAAGGGCTCCAACAAGGCCACCTGCCAGAAAGAGGGCTGGATCGACTGGGCACTCGTAAAAGCAAAGTAACCACCCCTCGGCAGCTGTCTTGCTCGGGCACGACCATTGAACGTCCGACTACCGGTCTCGACCGCGAACCGTCGTGAGCCCGCGCACCTTGAGGTAGCCGCGGACACGTTCGGCGAACGCGGCTTCGGCCTTGACCCGCCTAGCATGTGCTGAGCGAGCACCCCGCCCGTAACCGCGAGACAAGTTCCGTTGCTCCAGGGACGGGCACGAGCGGGGGAGGGAATCGCCTTCGCTGGCGGTTGTTGAGGAGGGTGCATGCTGGACGGCCTGGTCGCCTTCGTGGTGGCATCGCTTCTGGTCTCGATGGCACCCGGCCCGACCACCGTGGTGATCATGCGCCAGTCGGCGCGCTTTGGTCGGTCCGCGGGGACCGCGGCCGTGCTGGGCAACGAAACCGGGTGGCTGCTGTGGTCGGTGACCGCCGCACTCGGCCTTTCAGCGCTGTTGCAGGCGTCACGACTCGCGTATGACGTGATGCGCATCGCCGGTGCCGTCGTGCTGGTGTGCCTCGGAGCCAAGATGGTGTGGCAGGCCCGCCGCGGCACGGTCCTGCGATCGGGCGGCGAGTTGCCAGAGGGGCCGAGGCCATCGTGGTGGCGGAGCTACCGGCTCGGCCTGCTGACGAACCTGGCGAATCCCAAGGCCGCCGTGTTCGCGGTGTCGTTCCTGCCGCAGTTCGTGCCCGCGGGCGCCTCGGTGCCGGCGGCATTGCTGCTGCTGGCGCTCGCCTCGACGCTGATCGATCTGGCCTGGTACGTCGCGATCGTGTCCCTGATCACGAGGGCCAAACGATACTTTCAACGGCCCGCGATACAGCGCCGCCTGGAGTACCTGTCGGGCACCGTACTGATCGGCCTGGCGCTGCGCCTGGCAGCCCAAGCGCGATAACACCGCCCCGCAACGCGGGACACGGACTGACGCTGGAACACCCAGATCAACCACCGCATCCTGCACCTCCTCGACACCCAACCGCAGCCTGGATGACCTCATCGCCACCCGACGTAAGCGGCGTTGACTGCTCCAAGGCCGAGCGCCTGCTGGGATGGCGGCCCGCCAAAACCGGAGACCCCTGCTGACTGGAGACGCCCGTGCCAGGCTCAGACGCTCGCCGGTATGCGGGGTACGGGGACGGGGCCTGCCTCGTTGTGGTCGTCCGCCCAGGTGGTGAGCGCGGTCCGGCACGCGTGGTCCAGGTGCCGCAGGCCCGCCACGTTCAGTTCGATCGGGCGGTCCTTCGGGAGGGCCTCCAGAGTGTCGAGCATCTTGGGCAGGCGCAGGAACGTCGCGTTCCCGCTCAGTGCCACCCGGATCGGCCCCGATCCGGAGTCCTCGACGTCCACGTGGATGTGCGAGGTCTCCCAGGCGGTCTTGAGCACCGCCAGCAGCAGCCCGAGCAGCACCCCCTCGAACAGGTTCAGCAGCACCACCGCCGCGGCGGTGACGCACAGGACCAGCGCCTCGCCCCGATGCTCGCGCCACAACGGCGGAAGCTGGCTCAGCGGCATCAGCTTCCAGCCCGCGTGCACCAGGACTCCGGCGAGTGCGGCGAGCGGGATCATCTCCAGCGCGGCCGGGAACAGCGCCGCGAACAGCAGCAACCAGATCCCGTGCAGGACGCGCGACGCCTTGGTACGCGCCCCGGCCTGGACGTTGGCGGCGCTGCGTACGATCACGGCGGTCATCGGGAGCGCTCCGAGCACCCCGCACACGCTGTTGCCCACGCCCTGGGCGACCAGTTCCTTGTCGTAGTCGGTGCGCGGGCCGTCGTGCATGCGGTCGACCGCGGCGGCGCTGAACAGGCTCTCCGCCGAGGAGATGAGGGCGAAGGCGACCACGGTGCCGAGCACGCCGATCTCGGCGAGCTGGGCGAGCTGGTCGGTGCCGGGCGGCTGGATGGAGCCGAGCAGCCCCCGTACGTCCAGCTTGGCGACCGGCAGGTCGAACGCCGGGACCGCCACCGTGGCCAGCGCGACGGCGGCCAGCGGCGCGGGAACGGCCCGGACCCGTTCCGGCAGGTGCCGCCACCCGGCCAGAACGGCGATCGTGGTGACGCCGACCCCCAGCGAGGCGAGGCCTTCGGTCGATCTGACGCCGTCGGCGAGCATCCCGGGCAGGCCCGCGAGCTTGTCCAGGCCTGAGCCGGGGGCCTTTTCGTCCGCCATCGCGTACAGCTGCCCGGCGATGATGGTCAGGCCGATCCCGGCGAGCATGCCCTCGACGACGGCGATCGAGATGGCGCGGAACCACCGGCCCATCCGCAGCACGCCCAGCAGGAGCTGCAGGAGCCCGGCCGCCAGCACGATCGCGCCGAGGGCGGCGAGCCCGTGGCTCTGGACGGCGTCGAACACCAGCACCGTGAGCCCGGCGGCCGGCCCGCTGACCTGCAGGCTGCTGCCGGGCATCAGCCCGACCACCAACCCGCCGACGATCCCGGTGACCAGGCCGAGCTCGGCCGGGACTCCGGACGCCACCGCCACTCCCACGCACAGGGGCAGGGCGACAAGGAAGACGACAAGGGACGCGGCGAAGTCACGCCGCAGGGTTGCAGGGAGCATCGAGTCCTCGATCGAAGCGGAACGCAAGGGCGGGGGTCATGGACCTTCAGAGCGGGAGGAAGACGCCCGGATCGGGCCGGTGGGCGAGCACGGAGCCCGTGTGGACCTCGTAGTACCAGGCGTGCAGGCCGATTCGACCACTGTCCAGCCGTGTCCGGATGGCCGGATAGGCGCGCAACCGTTCCAGCTGGGCCAGCACATGACTTTGTACGGACCCGGCGAGTTCCTTGGTCGCGTCCTGTGTCGCGGGGGGCGTGGCGGAGTCGGCCAGCCAGCCGCGGAGCGCGGGCACGGTGGACAGGTCGTCGCCGCGCACCAGCGCTCCGACGGCGCCGCAGTGCGAGTGCCCGCACACCACCACGTCGCGTACGCCGAGCACCTCGACCGCGAACTCGATGGTCGCGGCCTCACCGGACGGCCGCTCGGGCCGGTAGGCGGGAACGATGTTGCCCGCCGTCCGGAGCTCGAACAGCTCACCGGGACGGGCACCGGTGATCATCGAGGGGATGACGCGGGAGTCGGAGCAGGTGATGAACAAGGCAAGCGGTGACTGGCCGTCAGCCAGCCGCCGGAACTCCTCGTCGCCGGCGGCGTGGGTACGGAACGCGCGGGCGTGGTCGATGAAAGTTTGCATGGCGAAAACCTCCAGGGGCGTCGTCGGCGGGCGGCGTGCGTCGATGGAGTGAGTGCGGAAGCGATGCTGCGCGTGTGTGGAAGCGATGGCGTGCGTACGGAAGCGATGCTGCGCGTACAGAAGGCGTACGGCGCGCGCCGTCGCCGTCCCGGTCAGCGGCTCCTCGTCGTCAGCAGCGAAAGACCTGGAGCATCGCGTGAAGGTGACAGGTGACCTGTCTGGTCACCCTGTGCAGATGTCTTTCGAGCCGGAGAGGGAACGCGATCGCCTGTCCGGCGGCCGGGTCGGTGCCGGCGGCGAGGCCGTCGGGGGCCTGGACGGCGCGGGCCTCGGGCGCGAGGCCGCGCACCCGGATGGTCAGCGGGTCGCTCGGCTCCTCGTGTTGCCACTCGTCCTCGTGGACCTGGTCGAACGCCCGGAGCGAGATTCCCTGCGCGCCGCTGATCGTGACGCCGTGGCGGGGCCCGGTGTCCTTCGGGCACCAGGCGAGGATCAACAGCAGCGCCAGCGAGAGGAACAGGCCCAGCGCCGCCGCACCACCCAGGTGCGTTATGCGCCGCGTCACTGTTGGATCCTCCCGTTCCCGGCCCAGGGAATTGTTGACCTTTCTGGGAAGAATAGGGGCTGATCGATTCCAGCGGGCTCTTCCCTATGTGAACTATGTGTGAAATCACATGCACAGCGGGACACAGTCATGCCGGTTGTCAGATCCGCTTACGACGGCTCCGCGGCTTTATCACCCGCCTCACTTGCGCCATCGCCAGCACAGCACCCACGCGGCTCACGGCTCCTGCCGCTGATCGACCGCTGGACGTGCCTTGCGGGCGGCGACTCTGTGGATCGGGGCCATGATCTCCTCGAACCTGGTCGCCGCGTCCGCTGGACGGTCGCAGGGCGCGAGCAGTGCCCAGGACGAGGTGCGGAACCACCACAGGGGTTCGAGCGGGGAGACCTGTTCCAGGTCGGAGATGGGGCAGGCCGTCACCGACTCACCGCAGGCCGGCACCGCGGGCAGGCACACGACGATCCACGGAGGATCGCCCCGGTGCCAGCGCCGCACCACGTACCCGCGCCGCACCAGCTCTATGGCGAGGCTCTCCAGCCGCTCCACCGCGCTCATCGGCTCCGGCTCCGGTTCCACTCGGCGGTAGCGGCGGGGTCGGCGACGGCCAGCAGCAACAGCAGTCCGCTCAGCTCGCTGGAGGTGAGCACGACCGGGCCGTCCGCGCGCCAGACACCTCGTTCGCAGGTGAACGTCCAGTGCGTGTACGCCTCGGCGAGCTGCGCGAGGACCTCGGCATCGGTCACGGCGCTGCCTCGGCGTTTTGGCGCGGCATCATGGCGGCTGGTCCCCTCGTTGTAGCGATCTGGTTACAGCCAGTCCACCGACCCACCCTGTGTCCGGAGCAGCCGGATAATCCAGATGGGCGCAGATGTGCACGCGCTGTCCGGACTCCAGCGGGACGAGGTGCCGAAATGACGACGTCCAAAGTGCGAGCAGAAACCGGGCAGCGTCTGCGCGAGGAACGCGAGAAGCGAGGCTGGGGCAAGCGGAGGATGGCCCGCGAGCTGCTCAAGGCCATCGGCGCGCCGCCCGAGCGCAAGCGCGTCGACTCCCTCGACCGCCAGATGCTCGACTGGGAGAAGGGCAAGCACTACCCAGAGCAGTGGGCCGCCGCGTACGCCACCGCGTTCGAGATGGACGAGGCGGATCTGTTCCCCGAGATTCCTCCGGCAGCGGTTACCTTGGAGGGGACGATCGCGTCGGACGATTGGGACGACATGGAGCGTCGGCAACTGCTGCTGGCCGCCCTGGGCGTAACGCTCGGCTCCTCTGGCGAGTCCCTGCGGCAACTCCTCGACATGGCCGTGGAAAGCAGGCATCGCCCCCTCGACGAGTGGGGGATGGCGTGCACCGACCACCTGCACGCCCTGCACGCCCTGCGGACCCAGCCGCCCGCGCAGGTTCGTGACGGGCTCGCGGTGGACCTGCTGGCGCTGGAACGCCAGTTGCGAGTGGCCAGCGGCACCGAGGCCACCGAGCTGCAGCGGGTCGCCGCTGCCCTTTCGATCCTGCACGCGAACTCGTTCACGAGGCTCGGTGACCACAGCGCGGCGATCCGCTGGTGGCGCACGGCCAAGGCCGCCGCCGACGCGTCAGGAGACCTCAACATCCGCCTATCGGCCCGCTGTAGGGAAGCCGCAAGCGGCTTGTACGGGCAACGCGACCTGACCACCGTCCTACACCTCATCGAGAGCGCGCGACGGATCGCGGGCGACAAGCCCTCCTACTGGCTGGCCGACCTGGCGGGCACGGAGGCCAAAGCGCTGTCCCTGCTCGGCAGGCACGACGAGGCGCGGCAGGCGCTGCACACCTTCGTGCGCTGGGAGGGCGGAGACGCTCGGGCCGGAATCATCCCGAGTCTGTGGTGCTACGACCAGGCGCATTTCGCCGAGAGCTGGGTCTACGCGCGTGCAGGTGACGAAACGGCGACCGGGAAGGCACGCGAGGGAGTGCTGTCGAACCCGGCCGTCGACTACCAGTACGCCGCCAACGTCCAGCTCCACGCCGCGACCTGCACCGTCGCCAAGGGCGGGGTCGCTGAGGGCGCCCGGCAGGCGGCCGGGGTGCTCGATGCGTTGCCGACCCCTTACCGGAGCCAATACATCGTCGAAACGGGCCGAATGATGCTGCGCGCCGTACCGCCCGGCGATAGGAACCACCCCGCCGTCGGCGAACTGCGCGAGGTCCTGGCCACCGTCTCCCCGGCCCGTCCCGCGCTCGGAGCGTAGCCGCTGCGCTGTGTGCACATCGCAAACCACCGCCTCTGCCTGGTCAGCCGGTCGGCGGGGCTGCTGGCCCGCACGCCAGGGCAGCGCTACGCAAAGCGACGTGCCTCACGGGGAGAAGGCCTTGCGGTAGGCGCTCGGGGGGACGCCGACGGTACGGGTGAAGTGGCGGCGGAGGTTGGCGGGGCTGCCCAGTCCAGAACGTTCGGCGATCCGGTCGATGGGCAGGGTGGTGGTTTCGAGGAGTTCGCGGGCGTGGTCGACCCGGATGTTGCGCAGCCAGTTCATCGGCGTCGTGCCCGTCACGGTGTGGAAGCGGCGGATGAGGGTGCGGGTGGTGACGTTCGCCTGTCGCGCGAGGGCCGCGATCGTCAGCGGCTGGTCCAGGCGCCGGCGTGCCCAGTCCAGCAAGGGAGCGAGCTGGTCCATGTCATCGATGACGGTGCCGGAGTCGATGTACTGGGCCTGGCCTCCGGGCCGATGTGCGGGCATGACCAGGCGTTTGGCGAGGGCGTTCGCGATGGCGGTGCCGTAGTCGGTGCGGACGATGTGCAGGCAGAGGTCGAGGCCGGCGGCGGTTCCCGCGCTGGTGAGGACGTCGCCGTCGTCGATGTAGAGCACGGACGCGTCGACGAGGACCTTGGGGTGGCGGCGGGCGAGCAGGTCGGCGTGCATCCAGTGGGTGGTGGCCGGGCGCCCGTCGAGGATGCCCGCGGCCGCCAGCACGAACGCGCCGGAGCACAGCGAGACGATCCGGGCCCCGTTGTCATGGGCGGCGCGGACCGCGGCGACGAGTTCGGGCGGCTGCGTGTCGTGGACGTCGTGGCACGCGGGGATCACGACGGTGTCGGCTTCGGCGAGGGCGTCGAGGCCGTGGTCGGTCTCGGGGGAGAAGCCGGCGGCGGTGCGGGGGCGCTCGCCGGCCGGGGCGCACAGCCGGAAGTCGTACCAGGAGTCGGTCAGATCCGGGCGCCGGTAGCCGAACACCTCGCACGGGATGGCGAGTTCGAAGATCGGCACGCCGTCGGTGACGGCGACGGCGAGGGTACGGGACGTCATGTCACTATTTAAGCGCTCATTGTCGTTCTTGCCACTTGGCGCCATGATACGCCGTCGGTGATCATGGCTTCCATGGGAGACGACGCACCTGGCTTGATCACCGAAGAGGCCTTTCCGCTGGGCCGCGGGTCGTTCGACCCTGCCTCAGGGCCGGCGGACGGGCTCTGGCGGCGCGTCCTGGAGGTTCTGCGCGCCGAACGGGAGCAGATCGCCGCGCGGCCGGTGAGCGCGGAGGCCGACGTCGGCAGGTTGAGATCCGCCGTCGGTTCGTACGACTTCGACGAACCGGCCGAGCCCGGGGTCGTGATCGACGAGGTCGTGGCCCTGTTGCGCGAGAGCACCGTCCACACGACCCATCCCCGCTACTTCGGCCTGTTCAACCCGACGCCGACGCTGCTGGGCGTCGTCGGCGAGACCCTCGCCGCGGCGTTCAACCCGCAGCTGGCGGCGTGGTCGCACGCGCCGGCGGCGGTGGAGATCGAAGCGCACCTCCTGCGCTTCCTCGGCGGGCGCATGGGATATCCCCCCGGCGAGGTGGCCGGGTCGTTCACGAGCGGCGGCGCGGAGGCGAACCTGACCGCCGTGCTGCTGGCGCTGACCCGGATGTGGCCCGAGTACGGCACCGAAGGGCTGCGGGCACTGCCCGGCCGGCCCGTCCTGTACGCGTCGTCGGAAAGCCATCTGGCCTGGCTGAAGATCGCGCACGCCACCGGCATCGGCCGGGACGCGGTACGGCTCGTACCGGTCGATGCCGGGCTGCGCATGGATATCGAGCGGCTGAGAGTCCGGCTGGAGACCGACCGCGACGCCGGTGACGAGCCGTTCATGGTGGTCGGAACGGCCGGCACCACGGGGGCCGGTGTCATCGACCCGCTGCCCGAGCTCGCCGACCTGTGCGCTGAGTTCGGCGTACGGTTTCATGTCGACGCCGCTTACGGCGGAGTCGCCGCCTTGTCCGATCGGCTACGGAACGAACTGGCCGGGATCGAACGGGCCCACTCCATCACCGTCGACGCGCACAAGTGGCTGAGCGTGCCGATGGGAGCCGGTGCCCTGCTGTGCACCGACCGCGAGGGCCTGGCGGAGACGTTCCGGGTCTCCACCTCCTACATGCCGGCCGACATCCCCGACACCGTCGATCCCTACACCTCCAGCCAGCAATGGTCGCGCCGGTTCACCGGGCTGAAACTGTTCCTCAGCCTCGCCGTCGCGGGTCGCTCCGGTTACGCCGAGCAAGTGGAACGCGATGTCGACCTCGCCGGAATCCTGCGCCGACGGCTCACCGACTCTGACTGGCTGATCGCCAACGACACACCGCTCCCGGTGGTCTGCTTCGCCGACCCCGCCGCCGGTGCCCTTCCGTCCGGCGAGTCCTGGGAGCACCACAGCGCGCTCGCGCAATCGGTCGTGCGGAGCGGACGCGCCTGGATCAGCCCTGTACGGCTGAACGGGCGCGCGGCACTGCGCGCCTGCGTCATCAGCCATCGCACCACCTCCGCGGACGTCGACGACCTCGTGCAGGCCGTGAACGACGCGCGAAAGGGCCAGCGCGCCTGACCGTCAGATCGGCGGTTTGTGGCTCAGTTCGGGTTCCTTCCGACGAAGCAGAGGAACTCGGTCTGCGGGTCGGCGCCGTCGGGCACCGGCGTCTTGGGGCCGAACGCCCAGGGCTGGCGCAGCGCCTCGTCCATCGGCTTGAGGTGCTCGTGGACGTGGGCGACCAGGCCCGGGTCGAGGCGTTCGTCGCCGCCGGTGGCGCGGGCGAGGTCCCAGGTGTGGATCAGGACGTCCTCGGGAAGCACCTCGATGACGTCGGTGAACGGGACCTCCCCGACCGGTGTGGGCATTTTGGCCGTGTGACAGGCGGGATCGTCGATGGCGGCGGTCAGGGCCGCGCTGATCTCCTCCCAGGCCGCGGCAAGGTCGGCGTCCGGTGCCGTGGCGGGCAGCGTCCCCATTTCGGCGAGCCCGATGCCGTGCAGTTCAGCGGGCCGGGCGCCGCGGACGGTGGCCACGACACGGCGGGCCTCGTGGATGACGTGAACGGCGACGTCACGGGCCGTCCAGGCAGGGCAGGGGCTGGGCGCGTTCCACCGGTCCGCGGGGACCGCGGCGATCCTGGCCTGGAAGCCGTCGGCGGCACGGCGAAACCGTTCCGCCTGGGCAGACATGGTCACAAGGGGTTTCCTCTCAGAGTTGGTCGAGCACGCTCCGCAGAGCACGCATCACGTGGGAGCGCCAGCCGCCGCCCATGATCGTGCGGGAACGCTGGTGCAGGGGGTTGTCGGGATCGAAGCCCTCATGCACGAGGAACAGCCGGGTGCCGCGCCCCTCCGGGTGCAGCGTCCACGTGATCGTCCAGTCGGCCGCCGGGCCCTGGGTGGGCGCGGTGTCCCGCCAGCTGACGCGGAGCATCTTCTCGATCTCGAAGGCGAGCACCTCGGCCTGGACGATGCCGGAGAACCCGGTGGCCGGGACGGGCTTGGTGCGCATCGTGTACCGGTGGCCCACCCGCAACCGGAAGTCGCCGGGCATCAGCCACCGGGCCAGCAGTTCGGGTTCGGTCAGGGCCCGCCACACCTTGGCGGGCGGGTGGGCCAGGAACTGGTCGACGCTGATCGCGTTCATGTCATCACTGGTCACGAGCCCTCGGTATCAAGGTCGTCGAGGACGTCGCCGAGCTGGGCCAGGCGTTCGCGCCAGAACCGCTCGAACGGATGCAGCCAGTCCTGCACCTCTTCCAGCGCCTGGACCTCCAGCCGGTACAGCCGCTGCCGTCCGTCGCGGCGCTCGCTGACCAGCCCGGCCTCCCGCAGCACCCGAAGATGCTCGGAGAAGCTCGGCCGTGCCATGGCGAACCCGGCGGCGAGCTCGGTCACCGGGCGCGGGCTGCGTTCCAGCAGCAACTCCAGTACCCGGCGGCGCACCGGGCTGGCCAGCGCGGCGAAGACCTGGTCCTCAGCCACGCCATCACCTCGCGGACGCCGGCTTCTCCGACAGGATCAGGCCGTTGCCGTCCGGGTCGGCCAGCGTGGCCTGCCGTCCCCAGGGCAGGTCCTGCGGCCCCTCGACCGCGATCCCGGCCCGGGTGAGCTCGGCGCAGTCGCCGTCCAGGTCGGCCGTCTCCAGCATGAGCCCCGAGACGCTGCCGGGCTGGAGCCCGAGCTGGTCGGCGGTGGCCAGCGTGAAACTGGTCTGCGCGCCCTTGGGCGCGACCTGGACCCAGCGCACCGGCCCTGCCTGCCGGTCGGCGACGACCTCGAATCCGAGCGCGCCCGCGTAGAACTCTTTGGCGCGGTCCTGGTCGGTGACGGGCAGCGTGACGAACGTGGCGTGTGTGATCTGCATGGCTCCCACTATACGTAGGAATTTCCCTACCTATCAACCCCGTGGTGTCAGGCCCGGATCTGTGGAGGGGGATCACAGGTCCTTGCCGTAGATCCGGTAGGTCTTGGCGTGGGTGCAGCCGAGGGCCGTCATGCTCTGGTTGATGGGGCGGTTGTCCTCCAGCGTCCAGCCGAACTCGGTGGTGCCGCGGTAGCCGCCCGTTCGCGCGGCCTCCAGGAAGCGGCCGTACAGGAGGAGTTCGAGGCCGCGTTCGCGATAGCCGGGGACGACGCCGAGCAGCAGGCCGCGCGTCTGGGTGATGGCGCGGGCGGCGCGCGACAGGCGGAGCAGGCCGATGGGCGTCGACCGGCCGCGGGCGGCGGAGAGGGCCTGGTTCACGTCGGGGACGGCCAGGCCGGCGGCCACCGGCTCGCCCGCGGCCTCGACGAGGAGGACCAGTGAAGGATCGACGATCCTGCGGAGGCGGCGCGCGAAGGCCGTCAGCTCGGCGTCGGTCATCGGCACGAAACCCCAGTTGTGCCGCCAGGCGACGTGGTACACGTGCCTGATCTTGGCCAGGTCCCGGTCGAAGTGCCGCAGGTCGAGCGTCCGCACGCTGACCTGCTCGCGCCGCTGGACGCGCTCGTAGAGGCGCAGCAGGCGATCGCCGGGCGGTTGCGTGCCACGTTCCCAGGTCCACAGGTCCTTCGCCTTGGCCAGGCCGCAACTCTCCAGCAGCGCCGGATAGTAGGGCGGGTTGTACGGCATCAGCACGCGGGGCGACGTGTCGAAGCCGTCCACCAGCAGGCCGCACTCGTCGTTGGTGGTGAAGTTGAACGGGCCGAGCATGGTCGCCAAGCCCCGGCGGCGCAGCCACCCGGAGGCGGTGTCGATCAGGGCCCGGGCCACCGCCGGGTCGTCCTCGCATTCGAACTGGCCGAAGAAGCCGTCGCGGGCCTGGTGGACCTCGTTGTGGCGGGGGTTGTGCACCGCGGCGATCCGCCCCACCACCCGTCCGTCACGGCGGGCGGTGAACAGCTCCGCGTCGCCGTACGCGAAGAACGGGTTGTGCCGGCGCGACAGCAGGCGACGGCACTCTCCGCGCAGTGGCGGTACGAAATGCGGGTCGCCCTCGTACAGCCGGTACGGCAGCTCGACGAACTCCCTCAACCGGGAACGCGTGCGGACGGGCTCGACCGACGGCTTGCGGACGGGATCGACCGGCAGCTCAGGGCCGGGTGAAGACGAGGCTGGCATTGTGACCGCCGAAGGCGAAGGAGTTGGAGAGGATCGCGCCGGGCCGGAGGGGACGCGGCCGGCGCACCACGTCGATCTCGCAGCGGGGGTCCTGCGTGCGGAGGTTGATGGTGGGAGGGATGGTTCCGTTCTCCAGGGTCAGCACGCTGACCACGGCCTCGATCGCCCCGGCGGCCCCGATGGCGTGGCCGGTCACGCTCTTGGTCGCGGTGACGGGGACATCGAAGCCCAGCAGCCGGGCGATCACCTGCGCCTCGGTGACGTCGTTGAGCTCGGTGCCGCTGCCATGGGCGTTGACGTGCGCGACCTGGTGCGGTGAGAGGTCCGCGTCGGCCAGGGCCTGGCGCATGCACCGCTCGGCGCCCTCGCCGTGCGGGTGCGGGACGGTGAGATGGTGGCCGTCGGTGGTGCGGCCGTAGCCCGCCAGCTCGGCGTACACGTGGGCGCCGCGCCGCAGCGCGCGATCGAGCCGTTCCAGCACGACGAACGCGGCGCCCTCGGCGAGCACGAAGCCGTCGCGGTCGGCGTCGAACGGCCGGGAGGCGCAGTCGGGCTCGGCGACCCGCTGCGACAGGGCACCGCACAGGGCGAACGCCAGCAGCAGCGTGGGCGTGACGCACGCCTCGGCGCCGCCGGCCACGACCAGGTCGGCCGAGCCGTCCCGGACCAGGCGCAGGCCCTCTCCGATCGCGTGGCCACCGGAGGCGCAGGCCGTCGAGATCGTGAGGCTCGGGCCGAGGGCCCGGTGGCGCATGCCGATGAACGCCGCCGACGCGTTGGCCATCACCTTCGGGACGTGCAGCGGCGAGGGCCGCCCGAGAAAGGCGGCCTCGGCCGTCTCGTTCCCGGCGAGCCCGGTCCCGGTCACCACGGCGCGCCGCTCGGGCGGCACCCCCGGCTCCCCGGCGTCGGCCAGCGAGTCGTCGGCCGCGCACACGGCCAGCAGGGTGGTGCGGTCCATCCGGCGCGCGTCCCGGCCCGTCACCCGGCCGGCGCCGATGTCGGGGACCTGGCAGGCGAAGTCCACCGGCAGGCCGTCCGCGTCGAACGAGGTGATGGTCCGTGCCGTGGACTTCCCGGCGATCAGCGTGTCCCACAGCGTCGCGGGATCGTTGCCGGCGGGGGTGCGCACTCCCACGCCGGTGACGGCGACACGTACCCGATCAGGTCTCACCGGGCGTTGATGCCGTGTCGAACGAGCGAGATCACGTCCGTGGGCGTACGTACCCGGCTCGTGTCGTCCAGCCGGATGACCAGGCCGAACCGGTCCTCGGCCGCGGCGGCCAGCTCGGCCATGTCGAGGCTGTCGGCCTCCAGCTCCTGGCGCAGGTCGATGTCCCGGGTGATGGTCGCGGGGTCGACCGACAGTATCCGCGCACAGATGGAGCGCAGCTCCTGGAAGATCTCGTCGTCGCTCATGCGTGATCACCCTAGCCAACCGAATGGTGACGGTCAGTTACCATCCCTCGGTGATGGACGTCTTCGACAAATGCGTGCGCCGCCGGGACATCGAGCTCGCCTCCAAGGATCTGCCCTTCTACCGGCCGATCGAGAAGCGGCTGCCGGGCGGCGAGGTCCTGGTCGACGGGCGTGCGGTGCTGATGGCCGGCTCCAACGACTACCTCGCCCTCTCCGGCGATCCGCGGCTCCAGGCGGCCGCCGTCGAAGCGATCCGCGGGCTGGGTACCGGCAACTCCGGGTCCCGCGCCCTCAACGGCACGCTGGCGCTGCACGAGAAGCTGGAGGAGGAGCTCGCCGGGTTCCTCGGCCACGAGGCGGCGATGGTGGTCTCCACCGGCTACCAGGCCAACCTCGCCCTCAGCCCGCTGTTCGGACCGGACGACGTCCTGTTCGCCGACCGGCATGTCCACGCCTCGCTGGTCGAGGCCGTCCGCCTGGGCCAGGCCCGGTTCCGGCGCTACCGCCACAACGACGCCGCCGATCTCGCCCGCATGCTGGCGACCGCCGACCCTTCCGCCGGCCGCCTCATCCTCACCGAGGGCATGTTCTCCACCACCGGCGACCTGTGCGACCTGCCCGCCATCAGCGACCTCGCCCGCCGCCACGGCGCCCGCGTCGTGCTCGACGGCGCCCACGACATCGGCCTGCTCGGCACGTACGGGGGCGGGGTGGCCGAGGACATCGCGGTCGACGTGCAGACGCTGACCTTCTCCAAATGCTTCGGCACCATCGGCGGGGCCGTGACCGGGTCCCGGCGGGTCATCGACTACCTGCGCTACCACGCCCGCGCGGCGCTGTTCTCAGCGTCGCTGCCGGCGGCCTGCACCGCCGCCGCGCTGGCCGCACTCGACATCATCCGCGGCGAGCCGGAGCGGCGGTGGCGCGTCCTGGCCGCCGCCGAGCGCCTGCGGGCGGGCCTGGCCGAGCTCGGCTTCGCGGTGGTCCCGGGCCGTACGCCGACCATCCCGCTGCACATCGGGGACACGCCGCTGTGCCTGCGCGCCTGGGCCGAGCTGCTGGACGAGGGGATCTTCACCAACGCGATGATCCCGCCGAGCGTTCCGGAGGGCAGGGCGCTGATCCGTCTCAGCGTCACGGCGGACCACGGTGACGCGCACCTGGAGCGCGTGCTGGACGCCGTCGCCGCCGTCGGCCGCCGCCTCAACCTGATCGCCTGCGCGGGTGCGCGCTGATGCGGCCGGCGAGCCGAGGAGAGACGATGCGTGACCGGCGACCGCGCGCCTTGCCGTGGCCGGAGCCCATGGTGATGCCGGCGGCCCTGCTGCTGGGCGAGCGTGTCATCGACGACATGTTCCGCTCGGCCGGCGGCATGTTCGAGTTCCGGTTCCCCGGCCTCGGCCGGGCCGTGATGGTACGCGACCCGGCGATGGTCAGGCAGATCCTGCGCGCCTCGCCCGAGGACATCGACCAAGCCGGGGCCAACCGCGTGCAGGAGCCGGTCATCGGCCGCCTCGGACTGGGCCGGCTGGACGGCGAGGAGCACCGGCGGCTGCGCGGGATCCTGCTGCCGTCGCTCCGGGGCGGGGAGCTGCGTCGCCTGCGCGAGTCGACGGCGTCGATCGCGCAGCGCACGGTGGACGCCTGCCCCGCCGGCACGCCGTTCGCCCTGCTGCCACGGCTCCGCGTGGCGATGCTCCAGTCGATCCTTGCGATCACGGTGGGCACCGGCGAGCGCGTCGACGAGTGGAACGCGCCGTTGCGCCTGCTGCTGCGGCGGGCCGACTCCATCGAGATCACCGTGCGGTACTTCCTGCGGCACGCCGGGGGACTGGCGCTGTGGCCGTCATGGCACCGCCTCCACGCCGAGTGCGACCGCCTGGTCTACGCCGAGATCGCCCGCCGCCGGCGGCGCGGCGAGGACCGGGACGACCTGCTCGGCGTGCTGATGCGGGCCCGCGACGACCACGGCGCGCCGCTCACCGACCGGGCGCTGCGCGACCAGGTGATCAGCGTGGTGGCCGGCGCGCGCACGACCACCGCCACCGGGCTGGCCTGGGCGTTCGAACGGGTGGCACGCCATCCGGCGGCGCTGCGGCGGCTGACGGCCGAGGCCGACGAGGGTGGTCAGGACGGGTACGCCGCCGCGGTGGCCTACGAGGCGCTGCGGGTGCGGCCACCGGTCGCGTTCATCGGGCGGATGGCGCGGCGCCCGTACGAGCTGGGCGGCCACCGGCTGCGGCCCGGCACGATGATCGTGGTCCACCTGCGGGCCCTCCACCACGACCCTGACCTCTTCCCCGATCCCGCGGCCTTCCGCCCCGAGCGCTGGCTCGGCAGGCGGCCGGGCGGGTACGGCTGGATGCCTTTCGGCGGCGGCTCGCACACCTGCATCGGCGACCATCTCGCCATCATGCAGATCAAGACCTTCCTGCACGTGTTCGCCCGTTCGGTGGCCATCGCCCCGGCGGACCCGGGAGACGAGCCGGTCAAGTGGCGCGCCGTCAGCAACGCTCCGCGCGACGACTGCCGCCTCGTGCTGCGCCGGCGGTCAGACAGCGGCGTGCAGCTCGCCGAGGGCCTGCCGCAGCAGCGGGAGCAGCCGGTCGGTGTGGCGGACGCCGGGCTCGAACACGGCTGAGACCGACACGTCGGTGTCGCCGGACATGATCATGATCATGCCGGCGCTTCCGGGCGCCAGCGGGGGAACGCTGAAACGGTCTCGGCCTCCGGGGAACTCGCCCTTCCATCTGAGCACGCTGACGTCGAGCCGTGTGGCGGAGCGGGCGTTGGCGAACGGCAGGACGCACCGGAGGATCGGACGGACCAGACCGGGAGGCGCCCGGTAGATCTCACGGCTGCCGCGGCGGCACAGGAGAACCCTGTCGAGGCTCGTCTGCTCGACGACCCGGCGCAGGCGGTCCCGCGGTGAGGGCTCGGCGCAGGGCAGGACCACCGGCATCAGGCCCACCTGGTTGCCCAGGCCGGTGTTGCCTCGGCGGCCTCGCAGGCTGACCGGCATCGGGACCGTCATCCCTCGCCGGGGCGCGCGTTCGGGTGCCGTCACCGCCGTCCATTCCCCCAGGGCGCCGGCCACGACGGCGAGGGCGATCTGGGCGAGGCCGGCGCCGGACTCCCTGGCGATCTCGCGGAACGGCGTGATGGCCAGGCTGCCGACGTGCAGGCGGGGAAGCAGGGTGCCGGGGTCGCCGGACGTGTACCAGCGCGGCGGTCCCGGCATCAGCCGCGCCAGATCGCCCAGGGCCCGGCGGGTCGCCCCCGGCACACGTACCGGCGATCCGGAATCGGGGACCGGATGGGGCAGCGACTCATCGCCGGTCAGAGCCCGGACCGCACTCAGGACGCCGAGGCCGTCCTGGAACGCGTGGTGGGCGCGGTAGCACAGGAGGTGCTCGTCCGAGGTGTAGCCGTGCAGCACCAGCAGGCTCCACAGCGGGCGGCCCCGCGACAGCGGCCGGTCGCGCATGGCCGCGACCACGGCCTGGTGGGGGCTTTGGCCGGGCGACAGCCGGTGGTATTCGACGTGGTCAGCCGGTTCGAACGCGGGATCGGGCACCCATCGGAGGCGTCGGCCGGCCCCGGCCAGCCGATAGGCCAGCACGGGCGCGTGCGCGACCCTGTCGGCGACGAGGCCGCGCAGCGCCCGCGGCGTGGGCGGGGGACCGGGCATCCGGGCGCCGACGACGATGTGCATCCGGGCGTCGTCCACCGCGGCGTCGCTCAGGCAGAGGGTGTAGTGGTCCCCGAACGTGAGCGGCACCCCGTCCGGCCACCCGGCCGGGCGCGACTCGGACCGCAATTCTCGCCAAAATGCGGAAACACCCAAATTCCCCCCTGAATCCCGAGCGCGGTCACTCCTGAACTACACCAGTTGACCATTCATTGCTTTGGGCGGAACTCCAATTCGCACCGCCCGTCGGTGCACGAGCGCCGCAACCGGCCCATGGAGATGGTCTGCACCAGCCCGATCGCCCAGCAGGCCGGGCACCCGCGGAGCGCCAGCAGGCCGATCGGCGCGAGCAGGAGGCTCGCCGGCCCGAACACCGGCAGCAGCGCGAACGAACCGATCAAGGCCCCGAACCCCACCATGCCGCGGAGCAGATGCCGGGGCAGCGACGTGCTCGCGAAACTCGGCCTGTCAGTCATCGCCGCCTCCCGGGTCCCGCAGCGCGTGGTGAACCGCCGCACGGGCACGGTGCAGCCGCGACTTCATCGCCGGCACGCTGAGGCCGAGCGCGTCGGCGGTCATCCGCCCGCTGTAGCCCTGCACGTCTCGCATGATCAGTACGCGCCGCTGGTCGGCGGGCAGGGCGGCGATCGCCGCCGCCACCCGGCCGGCCTCCAGACGCCGCAGCACCTCGTCCTCGGCCGACACCGTGCCGACGTCGGGAACCGGTCCGTCGTGCCGCGGCCTCAGCCTCGCCCGCCGCAGGCACTCGTTGCGAACGATCCGGAACATCCACGACGCCAGCGCCCCGGACGCCCGCAGCGTCCCGATCTTGCGATACAGAATGATCAGCGCCTCCTGCGCGGCGTCCTCCGCGTCCTCGGGCGAGGCGCACAGCGAGCGGGCGAACCTCCGCACATGCGGATGGGAGCCCGACACCAGGGCGGCGATCGACTCGACGTCACCACCCCGCGCGGCGGCGATCAGCCGCTCACCGGGCCAGGTCGTCTCAGCCACGCGAACGACCCCGCCGGCGCAGCACGGTGACACTGCAGGCACAGATGAGCACGGCCACACCGATCACGGCGGCACCAACGATCACGACGACCTCCCGTTCCCGTCCGGCACTGTCGCCGGACACCCCCATGAGAGGAGCGAACGGGTCCAAAGGATTCACACCACCCGCCGTCCGCGTTCTCGACCTGCCCGACACCTAGTCCCCAATGCCTTCGGGCTCGCCCTGCACACCTTCGGCGATCTTGCGCGCCTCCCGCTTGGCGCGTTCATTTGTGCCGCGGACGGCCACCGTGATGCCCACGCCAGGGCGCTTGACCCAGGCCAGGCTGGTGAAGCCCCGGCCTACCTGCGGTTCGAAGGGGAACACCGCGGGTTTGCCGTGCACCCTGCCCACCTTTGGCGGCTTCGTTCCGGGATAGGCCGCCGCGACGAACGAATCCAGATCCTTGACCGCCTTGCCGAAGAAGACGATCACGACGACCTCTTCGCGCTTGCTGAATCCTCCGCTCGTCCAGGACGCGACCAGCGATTTCCAGCCGCGTCCATCATCGCCTCCCGCGCTCGGCTGGCGGGCCAGGTTCGCGATCGTGGGCAGGTAAGTGATCCGCATACCGGCGACCGTGGGCACCAGAGGGCTGCCGGACGGGCTCGGCGTGGCGGTGGCCGCAGGGCGCCCCGACCCGTCGTCCCGAGGCGCCGCGGTGCACGCCGCGGCGGGCACCACCGCCAGCAGCAGCAAGGTGGCGGTCTTGAGCAGGGCAGAGCCACGCCCGGCGACGAATTGGTCGAGCGAACCGTCCATCCGATTACCTTTCGCACAGAGTTGTCCGTTACAAAGGCGCTTGGATGGCAGTCCGGGTTTACCTGTTTCACGATGCTTCCGCGCCGCGGCCGAGTTCGTTGCCGTGGACTTACCTGAGCAGCAGATCGGGGTGGCGTCGCACTCACACGCCCGTCGCATCAGGTAGCGGACGGCTGCGCGACCTCGATAGCCGGGCATGGAGGTCATCGGTGTCGGCATGGGGCGGACCGGGACACTGTCGCTGAAACACGCGCTGGAGCGGCTCGGTTTCGGCCCGTGCTACCACATGGTCGAGATCCAGCGGGAGCCCGAGCGCGGCCGCGCGTGGCTGGACGCCACCGAGGGCAGGCCGGTCGACTGGGGTGAGGTCTTCCGCGGCTACCGGTCCACCGTGGACTTCCCCGGACGGTCGTTCTGGCGCGAGCTGACCGCGTACTATCCGCGCGCGAAGGTGCTGCTGAGCGTCCGTGATCCGCGGCAGTGGTACGAGAGCGCCATGGCCACGATCTACAACCCGGCCAACGCCGCCGAGCCCGGCCCGATCGACCGGGCGTGGCGCCGGCGGTTCCGGCACGACTTCGGCTGCGCGCCCGAGGACGGCGAACGGGTGATCGCCGGATTCCGGGCGCACACCGCCGCCGTCCAGCGAACGATTCCGGCCGGCCGGCTGCTGACCTACGAGATCGGCCAGGGCTGGGAGCCGCTGTGCGCCTTCCTCGGCGTCGAGGTCCCCGGCGAACCGTTCCCGCACCTCAACGATCGATCCACCTACCTGCCTCCGGGATCTGCCGGTTTCCCCCTCGCCGGACCCGCCTGCTGATGCCCGCCTACGGAGGACGGCCGATATGACGAGCCGGGACACCCGAGCAGAGCTGCACTTCCCGTTCACGACGCCCCCTCCGCTGACGGTCCCGCCGGAGTTCGCCGAGCTGCGGGCCGGCTGCCCGGTGGCGCGGGTGGCCTTTCCGACGGGGTACGAGGGGTGGCTGGTCAGCAGCTACGAGCACGTCCGCACGGTGCTGACCGATCCGCGCTTCAGCCGCGCCGCCGTCAACCGGCCGGACGCGCCCGTCATGCGCCCGATCATCCCCGACTCCCGGTCGCTGCTGAAGAAGGACGGCGCGGAGCACGCCCGGCTCCGCAAGATCGCGGTGCGTGCGTTCTCCGTGGCGAGCGTGCGGGAGCTGCGCCCGTTCATCGCCCGCACCGCCGATTCCCTGCTCGACGACATGGTCGAGGCCGGGCCTCCGGCCGACCTGGTGAGCGCGTACGCCCAGCCGCTGGCGATGGCGGTCATCTGCCGGGTGATGGGCGTGCCGTATGAGGATCGTCAGGCCATCGCGAGCTGGTTCGGCCGGCTCCTCGGCCTGTTCCCGAACGCGGCCGGCGAGATCAGCGCGGCCAGGTGGGAGCTGGACGCCTACATCAGCGAGCTCGTCGACGCCAAGCGGAGCGCGCCCGGTGACGACGCGCTGAGCAGCCTGATCAGCGCACACGACAACGGCGAACTGACCGGCCGGGAGCTCACCGACCTCGGATGGTCCCTGCTGTTCACCGGCTACCCGTCGCAGTGGATCTCCATCGCCAACGCGGTCCTGCGGCTGCTGCGCCATCCCGATCAGCTGGACCTGCTGCGCGCCCGGCCGAACCTGCTGCGCGGCGCCGTCGAGGAGTCGCTGCGCGTCAATCCGTTCTCGGTCGCCGGCATCCTGCTCCGGATCGCCCTGGAGGACGTCCGGCTGGGCGGCGTCACGATCCGGGCCGGCGAGTCCGTGGTGCCGGCGGCGATCTCGGCCAACCGCGACGAGAGCGTGTTCCCGGACGCCGACACCTTCGACATCCGGCGCACCCCCAACCCGCAACTGGCCTTCGGCAAGGGCCCTCATTTCTGCCTGGCCGCCCGGCTGTCGCGCGTGGAGATCGAGGTCGCGCTGAAGGCGATCCTGAGGCGCCTTCCCGGCCTGGAGGTCGCGGGCGGCGGAAACGAGATCAGGGTCCGGGACGACATGGTCCTCTACGCTCTCACCGCGGTGCCGGTGACCTGGTGAACGGGCGGCCGTTCACCAGCTGACCGGAAGCTCGGCGGGAGCGAACAGGGCCCGGTCGTTCCTCAGCGTGATGTCGCGCTCGTCGCAGGCGAGCTCCAGACGGGGGAGCCGCGTCAGCAGGATCCTCAACGCGATCGTGAATTGCAGGCGGGCGAGATGCGCTCCCGGGCAGTACCGGTATCCCTTGCCGAAGGCCAGGTGAGGGTTGGGAGTGCGCCGGATGTCGAAGGTGTCGGGCTCGGGGAACACGCTCTCGTCGCGGTTGGCCGACATGATGGCCGGTATCACGGCCTGTCCGGCGGCGACGGTGACGTCCCCGAGCCGGACCTCCTCGCGCGCGATCCTGAGCAGGGAGTTGCCGACCGCGAACGGGTTGATCCGCAGCAGCTCCTCCGCGGCGCCGGGCAGCAGGTCCGGCCGGGCGCGCAGCAGGTCCAGCTGATCGGGATGGCGCAGCAGCCGCAGGACCCCGTTCGCGATGGAGATCGCCAGCGGCCCGCGTCCGGCCAGCACCAGTGACCATCCGGCGTCCAGGAGCTCGGGCCCGGTCACCCGGCCGTCCTCGTCGTGGACTCTGACCAGGTCGCTCAGCACGTCCTGGCCGGGCGCCGCACGCTTGGCGTCCAGGAGCCGGGCCATGTGGGCGTCGATCTGTGCGCGCGCCCGCCTGATCTCGTCCGCCGAATCGAAGGAGAGCCCGAGAAGCCGGGAGGACACGTCGTCGAGACAGCGGTGATCGGAGTCCGGGACGCCCACCACCCGGCAGACGACCGACATCGCCAGCGGCCGGGCGTACGCGCCCACCAGGTCGGCCGGAGGCCCGGCGGCGACCATGTCGTCGAGCAGGGACCCGGCGGTGCGGGCGATGAACGGGCGCAGCCTCCTGGCCGCCGCCGGGGAGAACGCGGGTGCCAGGACCCTGCGGAGCCGGGCATGGTCCGCGCCGTCCTTCTTCTGCAGCGACTGGGAGCCGGGGATGATCGGCCGCAGGACCGGGGCGCCGGGCCGGTTGATCGCGGCGCGGCTGAAGCGCGGGTCGGTCAGCACCGTCCGGACGTGCTCGTAACTGCTGACCAGCCACCCCTCGTACCCCGTCGGAAAGGCCACCCGCGCCACCGGGCAGCCGGCCCGCAGCTCGGCGAACTCCGGCGGGACCGTCAGCGGGGGAGGCATGGGGAAGGGGAAGGGAATCGCCGCGTGCCCGCACGGACTCGTCATGCCGAAGATCCTTGGTGTCGTGCCATCGTGTTGTTCCGTACCCGGCAGCGGTGCCGCGCCCGGTTGCCCGGCCCGGACAGTGATGTCACCCCTGGGACGGTCGTGGCGCCAGCCGCAGCCGGCGAACGTCGGGATGGGCGAGCGGCGCCACGGCGGCGGCCGCGAGCCCGCCCGCGCACAGCAGCAGCGCGCCCTGCAGCCCGAGCCGTCCGACCGCGGGGTCGACCAGCAGGAACGCCAGCGGAGCCAGGCCGGTCTCGCCCAGCTGAACCCAGGCCGCCACGCGGCCCTGCTGGGATTCGGGGATCTTCTGCTGGACCAGGCTGCGCCAGGTGACCGCGGCGACCGTGAGCCCCATGGCGGCGAACACGACCGTCCCGGCGATCAACGGGAGCGGAGCGCCGCAGCCCATGCACAGGCCGGGCAGAGCCAGCGGCAGGAGGGCGGCACCACCGGCCTGGCCCGCGCGACGCGGCGTCCACACCAGAGCGAGCACGGCCCCGGCGACCGTCCCGATCCCCAGACACGAGGCGACCACGCCCCACGCGGCCGGGCCGCCGAGCCGCTGCTGCACGTACGTGAGCCCGGCGATCGCGTAGCTCACCTGCCAGCAGGACACCACCACGGCGCTGCCGAGCACCTTCCAGGCGATCCACGGCGTACGCGACACCACCCGCCAGCCCTCGCGGACGTCGGAACGGAACGTACGCCCTCGCGCACGGGCCGGCGGTGCCCGCACACCGCGCATGAGCAGCGCCGACAGCACGAAGCTGAGCGCGTTGACGCCGATCCCGACGGACGGTCCGGCGGCGGCCACGACCACGCCGCCGACGGCGGGCCCGAACACATCGACACCGGTCTGGGCCAGCTTGGCGAGCGAGTTGGCTTCCGGCGCCTGCTCGGCGGGGACCAGATCACCCACGAGACCGAACCGGGCCGGCGAGGAGAACGCCCTGGCGACGCTCACCGCCGCGGCGATCAACGCCAGCTGCGCGACCTGTGCCCGCTCCGCGGCGACCAGACAGGCCTGCAGCGCCACCAGTGAGCCGATGACCAGCTGCGCGACGACGATGACCCGGACCCGGGAGAACCGGTCGGCCAGCGTCCCGCCCACCGGCAGCATCAGCACGGTCGCGCCCGTCTGCCCCAAGGCGACCATGGCCACCCCGGAGGCGCCGTGGCCGAGCCGCAGCACGGCGAACGCCACGGCCCCGGTCGCCATCGCGGTCCCGGCCGAGGAGATCAGACCGGCCAGCAGGTAACGCCGGAACGGCGGATTGCCCCGAAGCGGAGCCGACACCCGAGCACCGTGCACACCGACGTCCCGCCAACGCGGCCACGAAGAATCGGTCGCCATCGATGCCGTCCCTGCCGTGTGACGGTGAGCGCCCGAGATCACGGTCGGCGCGCCGGTGCGATGACCACACGCCGTCACGCCATCCAGATTCAAAGAGTAACCATCAGCACGCGCACCGCAACGTACCGTAGTCACGCCTCGACGCCACGAGACGTTCCACCGGTCAGCGGCTCGTCAGTTCCCCGAACGGACCGAAGCCACAAATCACCCTTCGCGGTCCGTATCCCCAATGACTTTCCGCAACGCCCGCAGCCGAAGGGCTCATCCGTGCCAGCTCTGACCGGTGTGGTTTCCGCAGGGCTTGAGCACCAGGGCGACGAAGTCGGCGGGGGGTCTGGACGTGTCCAGGCACAGGCCGCTGGTGAGGTTGGTGAGCTGGCCGGTGCCGGGCTTGTACTGCCACTGCTGGCCGGTGTAGTTCCCGCACCGGTTCAGTACGGCGCTGACTCCCGTGGCGGGGGCCCTGGCTGTGTCCAGGCACAGCCCGCTGGGCGGGTTGGCGAGGCGGTAGGTGGTCTGGTCGTAGCTCCATTCCTGGCCGCTGAAGTTGCCGCAGGCACGGACTTGCACGGCGACACCGGGCCGCTGAGGGCCGTCGGTGTCGATGCACAGGCCGCTGGCGGTGTTGGTGAGCGGCCCCGGGCCCGACAGAGGCGATTGCGTACTGGGCCGCGGGTCGGGCGCAGGAGCGGTGGTCGGCTTAAGGCTTGTGGGCGATGCCGAAGGTGTGGCGCTGGTGGCGGGCGAGGTCGCCGTCGCGGCCCGGCCCGTGCTTCCCGCTCCGGGATCTCCGTTGGACGCGGCCAAGGCCAGCGCGGCACCACTGGCCGCGACGAGCACGACCGCGCCCAGACCCGCGAACGGCGCGAGCCGCCGGGCGGTGCGCGCGTCGAGCCGTGTTGTCAGCGCGCGGGTGCGAGGGTGGGGTGGAGCGGACGGCGAGCCGGTGAGCTCGGCGAGCAGCTGGGGAACGGTCGGCCGGGCGGCGGGATCCTTGGCGAGGGCACGGGCGACCAGGTGGCGAAGGTGCGCGTCAAGGCCGTCCAGATCAGGCTCGGCGTACTGGACCCGGTCGTTGATCTCGGTGCCGCCGGCCCCGCCGAAGGGAGGACGGCCCGTGCCCGCGTAGGCGACGACGGCGCCCCAGCAGAACACGTCGGCGGCGGGGAACGGCCGGCCGCCGGCCAGCAGCTCGGGCGCGATGTAGCCGGGAGTGCCGATGACCGTGCCTGAACGCGTCAGCTGCCCGGTGGCGTCCAGAGCGCGGGCGATACCGAAGTCGATGACCCGCGGGCCGACCGGTGACAGCAGCACGTTGGAGGGTTTGAGGTCCCGGTGGATCAGCCTGGCCTGGTGGATGGCGGTCAGGGCCGTGGCGATACCGACCGCGAGCGCGTCGAGGTCGGCTCCCCGCAGCGGACCCCGGGCCGACACCGCCTCCTGCACGGTCGGGCCGTCGATGAAGTCGGTGGCCACCCACAGCGGATCGTGGTCGAGACCGGCGTCCAGGACCGGCGCCGTGCAGAACCGCCGCACTCGCCGCGCCGCCTCGACCTCCTGCCGGAACCGTTCCCGGAACTCGGGCTCGCGCGCCAGCTCGTCGTTGATGACCTTCACCGCGACCCGCCGCCCGCCGCCGTCCTCGGCGAGCCACACAGTCCCCATTCCGCCGCGTCCCAGCCGGCGAACCAGCCGATACCGACCGATCATCTCGACCATGCGAAAAGCATGACAGAAAAACACCTGTGTCTGACAGCTCCCCGGCACCGCCCCGGCTGAAGGCGCACCGCGGGCGGCTGCCGGCGGCCCGATCTGTCAGGGAGCTGTGTCGCCGAAGACGCGGGTGTAGAGGCGGCGGGCGTGGGCGGTGGGTGAGGGTGCGCCGGGGACGATCCGGAACGTGGGGTCACCGCACCGCTGGTTCCTGGAAATCGCGCTCGACTACCCGGCCGGACGTCAGTGGGCGTGTGCGTCCAGTTCACGGATGATCAGTGGCCAGTGCTCCGGGGTGACACCGTGGCCGAGGTCGGGAACCGCGACAAGCCGGGCATCCGGAATCCGGGCGGCCAGCCGCCGGCCGGCCACCGGCTTCACGATCGGATCGGCCAGTCCGCTGATCACGAGGGTCGGGTGCCTGATCCCGGCGAGCGAGATCTTCCGTCTGTCGTGCAGGGCGGTCGCCAGCTGCCGGCCGCGCGCGTGCGGATCGGGCATCCTGCGGTCGAGGCATCGCTCGGCGGTCTCGCGCAGCCAGGTCTGGTCGAACTTGTGGAACCGGCCCTCGGTCAGCCGCATGACGTGCATGAGCATCCGCGCCTGCTCGTCCCGGGACCTGCCGTGGCGGCGCAGAACGCCGCGGAATGGCCCGGGGAAGCGGATGTAGCGGAACATCCCGAATCCGGCGTCGTCCATGGGCAGGCCGTTGAGCAGGGTCAGTGTCCGGAACCGCTCGGGGGAGCGGAGTGCGGCGAACTGGACGAGCCCGGCGCCCATCGACAGGCCGAGGACATGGGCGGCCTCCCACCCCATCGCGTCGAGCACCGCGGTCAGGTCGTCGAGCATGTCGTCCCGCGAGTAGGCCTTCTTCTTGCCGGTGAAGTGCGTCGACAGCCCCGCGTCCCGATGGTCGAACCGGACGACCTGGAACCCGGCCCGGACGAGCCCGTCGCAGAACATGTCGGCCCACCAGATCATCTGCCCGTCCAGGCCGCCGGCGAGCAGCAGCGGCCGCCCCTCGGTCCCGAACACCTCATAGGCGATCTCGACCTCACCGTTGCGAGCCGTGAACGTCTCCACCGAGCACCTCCTCGTTTTACAATGCACTTGCATGGTAACAAGTTGGCAATGCGACTGCATTGCATAGGGGGTGGGCGGGTGCCCAAGCAGGTAGACCACGAGGAGCGCCGCCGCGCGATCGCCGAGGCGGTCCTGACGCTGCTGGCCACCCGGGGCGCCGAGGGGGCGAGCCTGCGCACCGTGGCCGCCGAGGCCGGCGTCTCGATGGGGGCCGTCCAGCACTACTTCAAGGCGAAGGAGGAGATGATCCTTTTTGCCCTGGAGTACGGCAATGAGAACCTGGCGGCCCGCATGCGACAGCGCATGGCCGCCCACCCCGACACCCCGCCCCGCGACCTCTACCGCTACTTCTTCACCCAGCTGCTCCCCCTGGACGAGGAGTCGCGCCGGGGTGCCCGGGTCTGGATGGCCTTCCTCTCTCGCGCGGCGATCGACCCCGCGGCCCAGCGGCTTGCCGCCGAGGCCTACACCAACCTCACCGCGTTCGTCCGCGCCCGGCTGGCCGACGTCGGTGTGCCCGCCGAATCGCTCGACCTGGCCTCCCACCACCTGGTCGCCGTCCTGGAGGGCCTGCGCTACCCCCTGCTCCTGGGCGCCCGCACCCCCGAGGAGACCCTGGCGGTCCTCGACGCCCAGCTGGCCTCGCTCTCCATCCCCGACGACCGATGAACGCCTGTCAGGCCGAGCCGGCAGGCGGCCCGGTCGGGCCGGTTCAGGCACCAGCGTCGTGGCGAGGTCGTGCACTACCGCGCATGCGGGTGCTGCCGCCGTCCGCGGTGATCCGCCGGACGAGGTCACCGTCGAACGAGCCGAGCAGCGGCGAGGGCCTGCGCGAACTCGGCGCGAACGAGATCGTGGTCGGGCTCGACGACATCGACACGTCCGTCGACGTGGTGCTGGACAGTGTGGGCGGCGGGCACCTGGTCACCGCCTGGAGCCTGCTGCGACCCGGCGGGAGCCTGCAGAGCATCGGCTGGGCATCCGGCGAACCCGCGACGTTCCCGCCCAACTCGACCTTCGTTCCCGGCGCGGCCAAGACCCTGCGGTCGTTCGGCGACGCGTCCCGCCCCGGCCCCGACCTGGCCGTCCTCGCCGAGCCCGGGCACTCGTAGCCAGCCGTTCCAGGCAGCGGTGATGCCGGGTTCGTGCCGTCCCTTTTGGATGTTTGTCCAGGTGGGGGAGGGGCAGGGCGGTTCGAGGGGGTGACCGTGATGGTCGAGGTCGCACGGACTGCGGAGCTGGACATCGGCTACGTGGTGACGGGCCCTGAGCCCGGGCGCAGCCTGGTGGCCGTGCACGGGTGGCCGGACGACGTTCATTGCTGGGACGGGGTGGTGCCGTTCTGGCATGAAGCCGGCTACCGGGTGTACCGGCCATACCTGCGGGGCTTTGGGCCGACGCGGTTTCGTGCTGCGGACAAGATGCGCAGCGGTCAGATCGGTGCGCTCGGGCACGATCTGGCGGCCTTCCTGGAGGCACTGGAGCTGGATCGGGTGCTGGTGGTGGGGCACGACTGGGGCGCACGGGCCGGGTACGTGGTGGGCGCGTTGTTTCCCGAACGGGTGGCGGCGCTCGTGGCGTTGTCGGCGGGATACGCGACCAACCGGCCGGACGCGCCGTTGAGCTGGCCTCTTGTGCACGCCTACTGGTACGAGTGGTTCGTCGCGACCGAGCGTGGCCGCCGCGCCATGCGAGATGACCGCCGGTCCTTCTCGCGCTATCTGTGGGAGTCCTGGGCGCCCGGGTGGAGCTTCAGCGACGAGGAGTTCGAGCAGGCGGCGGTGGCCTGGGACAACGACGACTGGCCGCCGATCACCGTGCACGCCTACCTGCACCGCTGGGGCGAGGCGGCAGGTGACGAGGCTTATGACGACATCGAGCAGCGACTGTCGGATCCGCCGCCGGTACGGGTTCCGACGCTGGTGGTGCACGGCGCCCAGGACGGGGACAATCTGCCCGAGACAACCGAAGGCAAGCAAGAGTTGTTCGCCGCCGGCTACGAACGAGTCGTTCTGCCTGAGGTTGGCCACTTTCCTCCACGCGAGGTACCCGACAAGGTCGCCGAACTGACACTTCGGCATGCGAAAGCAGCTGAAGCATCACTCCATTCCAGCGAGACCAGGTAGAGGCTGGCTGCACGGCTGCGCCTAGGCGAGACCGAGGCGGCGCAGGGCGTCCAAGACGATGGACGGGTCATCGATGCGGCGCTGCTGGAGCTGGGTGCGCGGGGTGTTGGCCAGTTCGAGGGCGGCGTTGGTGAAGGCGATGGCTTGGCGGCGCATGGCGTGGGTGTCGACGAACTGCATGGTCGGCATGTTGGCGTTGAGCAGGTAGGCCGGGCCGGTGATGAACTGGAGCGAGGGCAGGGCGGAGATCCGCCACAGGCCCTCGCCGTCGCCCGGCCACCAGAAGCCGCTGGGCGACTCCAAGCGGGTGTCGGGCAGGAACGGCCGCATCACCCGCGCGTCCCCGACCTTGGACCGCAGCTGGGCTCGCCGGGCGGCGTTGATCATGGCGGGGTGCGGAGAGGTGAAGCAGATGGCCGTCTCATAGCCGGGCGCGATGCGGTAGTCGCCGTTGGCGTCGGGCAGCCAGGGACGTGCCCCCAGGTGCTCCAGGCTCATGGCCGCCGCGGTTCGGGCGACCATGCCGTCGGCGTGGCGGCGCAGGAACGCGTCGGTGCCCATCGTGCCCGCCATGTGGCCGGTGGCCATCACCACGAGGATGGAACGGGGGAGATGCCGGCGGGGGATCCGGGCCAGGTACTGCGCCATCGCCAGGATGGCCTCGGGGCCGTTCTCTTCCAGGCCGTTGGTGCCGTCGGTATGGGAGTGCAGCATGACCAGTTCGTCGCTGGCTCCGGGGATGATGCCGTAGAGGTTGGGCGTCGTCACTCGCGTCACCGCGGCCCGCAGCCGAATGCGTACCTGAGCACCGCTGCCGGCGGCTTTCATCAGCCGCGCCCCGGTGTCGCGGTCGACGATGAGCGACGGGAGACCGCGGATGATCCCGTCGTAGGGCAGGTACTGGCCGCGGGCGACATCGCGGGGCAGGTCGAGGACGATGACCAGGCCGAGAGCCCCGGCCTTCTTGTAGTCGTCCAGGGCTTTGGCCGCCGACATGCCGCCGGACCAGGGCCGGTTGTAGATCTCGGCCGGGTTGTAGCCGGGGTGGTGCTTGGGCTGCCAGGGCGCGTCCCAGTCGATGAGGTCCATCAGCAGGTAGGGGATGCGCCACGGGTCCACCTTGACGATGCCGATGGTGTCGCGGCGGGGGTGGGCCGACAACGGCGCGGTGACCCCGTCCGGCCCGGTGCTGCCGGAGTACGGCACGTACCAGGCCACATCGACCGGGCCGGCGTCCTGGCCACCGATCACATCCAGGCCCCACGTGGAGGGTTCCCAGCGGTTCAGCGGAGTCTGGTCGGCCTGGACGTCGCGGATGCCGACCTGTTCCATGCGTTCCGCCAGATGGTCGACGTAACGGTGGTGCGAACCGGTGCCGGTGGCTCGCAGCCCGACGTCGTCGGCGGCCTGCTGCCAGACGTGGATCTGCTCCCAGGGCAGGAACTGGACGGGGTCGACGCAACGGGCGGCGGCGCCGGTGAGCTCGGCGCCCGGCCAGTCCGGAGCCGAACCGGCGGCCAGCGCCGGCGGGGCGAGCCAGCCCCCGGCCGCCAGGCCGGCGAGGGCCGCGCCCCCACGGGTCAGGACGTCCCGGCGAGCGAACGTGCTGGGGCCAGAGTCGTCAGGCATCGCAAGTCCTTTCGGGGGGCTGGTGCGGCGTCCCGATGTCAGGCCAGGACGCGCAGGAAGCTGTGGGCGATCTGCCGGTAACCGGCCGCGTTGGCGTGCCCGTCGTTGTGGGTGCACTGGGACGTCCAGACGCAGATGCGTGCGACGTTCAGCGGGATGGTGCCGTACGGCGCGAGAGTCACCTTGGTGGCGAAGTCGTGAGTGGAGAAGGCCGCGTTGACGTCGGCGACCTGGAATCCGGCCGCCGCGGCGGCGGCCCGCTGAACGGCGTTGAACGCGTCGACCAGCGCGACGGAGGCGACGGCGAAGGCCTTGCCGCCGGTCACCCAGGAGGCCAGGCCGGGGTCGTAGGAGGTCATCGAGGCGTACACCGGGGTGTCACCGCCCGCGCCGCGCAGCTTTCCGGTGATCTGCGGCAGCTCGGTGACGAGACCGCCGGTGCCGCTCAGCCCGCAGACGATGTCGCCTTGCAGTAGGCAGCCGACGTTGTTGACCCCGATACTCAACGTGACGTAGCGGACCTGGCCTGGGTGCTGCTTGATGAACGCGATCGCCGCGTTCAGCTGCGAACCCGCCGGGTAGCGGCAGATCCCGCCGTTGATCATGGTCGTGGTGGTCTCGCCGCCGCAGCCCAGCTTCACCAGCCGGAGGTTCGGCTGGTCCACTTTCAGCGCCGCGTGAAGAACGTCGGTGTAGCCCTCGTTGGTGGCTCCCTGCCCGACCTGGGCTCCGATCGCCCCCGAGTCACCGAGCGCCAGATAGTACGTCGGCGGCGAGGCCGCCCGCGCGGGGCCGCCGGAGCAGAGCACGAACATCAACGCCGCCACGGCCGCCTTCGACCAACGCGTCATCGGACCAGCACCTTTCATCGGGGCGCGGAAACCCAGACCCCCGAATCGCCACGCGTCCGCGGCGCCTCATACAGACAAAGATATTTGTTAGAGGCTCGGTTCTCTACGCCACCGATGACAACAAATCCGGCCACGCCTCAGGTCGTGACATATTGTAAAGAGTTGACTACTCTGGGATACGGCCTGGCCATTCACCCCCAGGAGGAGCCGATGCGCCGCCCCACTCTGGCCGCCCTTGCCGCTGCGTTCCTGCTCACGGCGGCGGTTCCGGCCCCCGCCCAGGCCGCCGAAGGCACGTTCTTCTACACCAGGGCCGACACCGGCAGGGAGACCTTCCTCGGCAGCACGCCCAACGGCGTCTGCCTCTCGGTCCCCGGCGGGGCCCGCACGGCGCTCAACGACACCGACACCGACGCCACGATGTACACCAACAGCAGCTGCACCGCGTTCGGGGGGTTCGTCGGCTCCCGCCAGTCCGCAGAGTTCTCAGCCCCCTTCCCGACGTTCGTCAGATTCGGGTAGGACGCGCTTCGTTGTAGGCCGGACCGGAGCCCGCCTGTCACCGGTCCCTGCTCTGCGGCGGGGAGGTCGCGTGGGTCGGAGGCAGTCCGCCACCGGCGTCTGGGTCTGGGTGCGGGCCACCGCTGCGCTCGACGCTAGGAGAGGGACTGGACGATTTCTTGGGGGACTTGGGCTTTGTCCGGGGCTTTGTGATGACGGGTGTTCGGTCGTGGCTGCGAGGCCGGGTGGCCGGGGTTGGTGTCGCGGAGGGGAGTGGAGAGGAAGACGCCGGATCCGAGGAAGGCGTCGGCGTTGGATGAGGCGAAGTGCGGGCGGAGGGATCGGCGCGCCAGCCGGTGAGTGCGATGGTCAAGGCGCCGATGGCCAGCAGTGTGGGGATCACGGCGTGCAGCATCCCGAGCACGGTCCAGCGCTGCGCTGCTGGCCGCTCGCGGACGTGCGGTGACGGGACGGTCTGGTCATCGCTTCGGTGGGGGATGCCTTGGTGGTCATCGGCGGGAGCCGATTTGCCGCTTGGTGCGGGCTGGACTTGCTCGTCGGTGCCGGTGTGGACGGGTCGCTGGCGGTAGGCGTGGTCGGCCAGCCTCCACAGAGTCTTGAGCTCGGTTTGGTTGGTGTCGGCGAGCTGGCCGAGCGCGCTGGCCACCTTCCAGGGCGGCAGGACCTGGCCGTTGAGGTAGCGGCTCCACGCCGATCGGCTGGCCGGGGTCCGCCGCGCCAGATCGGTCAGGCTCAGCCCGGTGTGGTCTTTGAGTTCCCGCAACCGCACGGTCAGATGCCGCATCTCTGGTTCCAGCGCCTCGGGAAGAGGCCGCCATGTGCCCAACGCGTCGTCCCTCCGCAGTGCATGGATATACCTGCGAAAAGATACGAGCAGCCGCGGGCACAGCGCGTCGAACAGGGGGTTGAACCGCGCTACCGCGATTGGCTTGCAGAAACTCCGGACGTACAACCAGTGCCGTACGGCCGTACTCCACCGGCTTGAGTGCCGAGTCGTACCCACGGCGTGGAATCAGCCCCGGGTTTCGCATCGCTCGATCCGCCGCTGGCAGCTCGGCAAAGGGCGGAGGCGAGGGGAGATTGGCCTGGTCCCCAGCACGGCTGGTGCCGCAGGTGAGAGCACGGGACCACGGGGACCCCCATGGTCCCGTGCCTCAATGACCGGACATCAGGCGCTGGGTCAGCGCCAGCGGGAGTCGCAGGTGCGCTTGCCGCTGCCCTGCTTGCACGCCTGCATCCAGAAGTCCTTGAATCGCAGGCCGTACATGGTGTCCATGTTTACGGGCAGAGTGATGGGGGCGCGCTTGCCCTTGGTCGTCTTGATGATCGCCGTCTTGGTCTGCCAGTACGTACCCCTGCTGACCCGCCAGTGAATCCGGAACTGCGCGTACTTGCCGTCGTTGGCGCTGTCGCGCACGGAGCCCTTCAGCGAGAGCCTGGCCACGCCCCGAGGATTCTCCCAGCACAGAGTCGCCCAGGCCGACGCTCCGCTGATCGAGCTTCTGCCCTTACGACAATTCCACCGTGCCTGCCGGGCCTCGGGGGGTTGTTCGGCGGACACGGCCGCGGTTGCCGTGCTCGGGGAGGCGGGCTGTGCCTGAACGTGCGCCTGCGCCGGTGGTGCGGTCAGCAGGCTCGCGCCGCAGGCCGCCGCCGCGATCCCCATGAACGCTGTACGTGTCGCTGCCATGGCAACGACTCCTTTCAATCTGGTTTCGTCCGGTGGCCGGCTGGCCCCGCTGGACAGATCCTGATCAGCGCGGCCACTCCCTCGGTAGGGTGATCGGCACAACCGCGCAGCGCCGGGACATCTCACCTGCTGACCTGCGGGGACAAGCCGCACAGCGGGACGGGACGGGACGCTGCCGGCGGCGGATGGCATGGCGGCAGCCTGGCAATACCAGACAGAATCCATGTTCTGTCTGGTATAGCGATCGGAGCTCGGGCAGGCTTCACCGCCTCGCCGTGTCGATGGCCCGTACCGCCTCCCCCCGCATCCGCCAGCCGTCACGCCGGAAGTGCCAGGTGGCGCGGTGTAGAAGCCGGTGTCAGCACGCTGCCTGTTTTTTGGCACTGAAGCTCTATAGATCGATGTGACCCATCTGGGACATTCGCGTTGCAGATATCCGAGCCGTCCGCGTTCCGGATGGTTTCTGAGGAGGGTCGCATGAAACTCACACACGTGATCGCCGCGCTGTGCGTGGCGGTCACCACGGTGGTGGCGGGGCCGGTGCAGGCCTCGGCCGCCGCCGGTCCGCACCAGCGGGGGCCGGACCCCACCGAGGCCTCGGTGAAGGCCGAGAAGGGGCCGTTCGAGATCGCGAGCGTCTCCGTCGGGCCCTTCAACGGGGGGTTCGGCGGCGGCACCATCTGGTATCCCAAGGACGAGAGCGGCACGTTCGGCGCCGTCGTGGTCTCGCCCGGCTTCATGACCGTGGAACCGATGATCCAGTGGTACGGACGCACGCTGGCCTCCCACGGCTTCGTGGTCATGACCATGTCGACCATCACCCCGATCGACCCGCCCTTCGGCCGCGCCGCGCAGCTGCGGTCCGCGCTGGACTACCTCAAGAGCAAGAGCGCGATGAAGGACAAGGTCGACCCTGCCCGTCTCGGCCTGATGGGTCATTCGATGGGCGGCGGGGGCACTCTGGACGCGGCGGCCCAGCTGCCCGATCTCAAGGCGGCCATTCCCCTCGCGCCCTGGAACCTGGACTTCTCGTCGCCACCGAAGGTCAAGGCCCCGACGATGATCATCGGCGCGGACATGGACCCGATCGCCCCTTCGGGCCTGCTCGCCGAGTCGTTCTACAAGAGCCTCACCGCCCAGAACCGGACGTACGTGAAGCTCAAGATGGCAGGGCACACCCTGTCGTACCTGCTGTACAACCCCACCATCACCAAGTACAGCGTGTCCTGGCTCAAGCGGTTCCTTGACAACGACACCCGCTATGACCAGTTCCTCTGCCCTCTTCCCACGCCCAGCAGCACCGTCGCCGACTACAAGGGCATTTGCCCCCTCACCTGACCGATCCGGGCTGAGTCCGGCCTTGGCTCCTCCCAAGGCCGGACTTCTTCACCGCAACCCTTCTGTCAGGGCTTTCCCGGTAATTTCACTGCAAGTCTGAGCACGACCCCATAAGAACACAAGTGTCTGTTAGTAAACGTGACGCAGGTCATAAGCGGCAGATTTCGCGTTGATCGCGCTTGCCAGTCCCCTGACGTGCGGCATCGCGCTCCCCCGGACGGTCGGCCTCGGTGAGGGCCGTTCGGCCGGGTCAAGAGAACGTTCTGCGAGGTTCCGCCACGGACAGATCCTCGTTCACTATGATTACTCTGTGTAGCAAACTGGTAAATGGAGAGTAACCTCCGACCGCTGGCCGAACGTTCCGCCCGTCGGCTGCTGTCGCCCGCGCCGAAACCGACACCGGAGTGAGGTCGTAAGTGGACAAGGCAGTGAGGGCTGCGGACCAGGACTGGGATGACGATCCGCTGACCGTGGTGACCACCCGGCGTGTGGCGCGGCGGTTCCGGCTCGCGGTGCGGATCCTGCTCGGCCTGGCCACGGTGTGGATGGTGTGGTCCGTACTGGCTTACCTGTCCGACCACGGGACGACCGCTGATCCGAACCACCACCGTGGAATGGCCGCGTTGATCATCACGCCGGTGGTGTTCCTGACGCTGCTGGCCTTGGAGGTGGCGGCGCCGCTGGCCAAGCCCGATCCGGTGCGTATCCGCCGGCGGCTGGGCCTGGTCAGCGCTTTCGCCACCGTGCTGTGCCTGGCGGCCATCGCGGTGGCCTGGTCGCAGGTGTACGAGCGGAGCGCCCTGATGGAGGCGAAGGGCACCGTGGTGGCGGGGCCGCGGCAGGCCGAGGACTTTCTCCGGTCGCACCTGCCGCGCGAGGACGCCGGTGCCAAGCGGATACCGACGGGGGTCTTCCTGCAGTCGGTGAAGTTCGAGGGCGCCAGCGACGTGGCCGTATCCGGATATGTCTGGCAGCGCGTCCCGAAGGGGGCGGAGGACAAGGCGGGGGTCGTGTTCCCCGAGGCCGACGACGCGTACGTCACCAAGGACAGCGAGGTCTACCGGCAGGTACAGGGAGATCACACGCTCATCGGCTGGTACTTCGACACCCAGCTGCGGCAGCGCTTCGACTACGGCAGCTATCCGCTGGACAAGCAGAACGTGTGGCTGCGCATGTGGTCGGCCGACTTCAGCGACCAGGCGATCCTGTCGCCCGACTACGCCGCCTACCCTCCCTGGAAGAACGGCGCGATGACCGGGGTGGACGAGCAGATGGTCTACGGCGAGTGGAACCCCGACTTCACCGCCTTCAGCTACGTCACCAACCACTACAACTCCAACTTCGGTTACGGCACCACCGCCACCCAGGCCGGTGACGGCACCCCGGAGCTGTATTTCAACCTCGGCCTCAAGCGTGACCCCCAGGGTCCGCTGTACGGCCAGCTCATCCGCTGGCTCTTCATCGCCCTGATCGTGTTCGCCGCGTTGTTCCTGGTCACCGTCGACTCCGAGCGGCGGGAGGTCGTCGGCTTCACCACGTTCGAGGTGATGAGCTTCGCGGTCGGCATGCTGCTGGTCATCGTCTTCGACCAGGTGGCCGTGCGCGAGGCGGTCGAAGCGCGCGGCGTGGTGTATCTGGAGTACTTCTCCTATGCCCTGTACGGGATGATCCTGCTGGTCGGCCTCAACGCCATGCTGATCACCACCAAGACCCACATCCGCGTCCTGACCTGGGGCGGAAACCTGCTGCCCAAGCTGCTCTACTGGCCGTGCTACCTGGGCATGGTCCTGACCGCCACCCTCCTGGCGTTCCTCGTCTGACCTCGCCGCAGCCGCGCGACCTGCGGTCCAACGGGTCTGCGTCATCTCAGTGAGGAGGCAGGGGCCTCCCGCTGAGAACCATGGGAGCGGAGGCGATGGAACGACGCCGGGCCGAGCTGCGCCAGGACCTTGTCGAGCAGACGATCGACGCTGAGACGCGCCTTCGCCAGGCCCCAGCTCGACCGGTGGGAACGCGAGCAGAGCCACGATGAGCCTGCGGAGGAAGGCGGCGAGACACGATGACCGGCGATGCTGTAGGGGGGCGCGTACTCAGCTGGGATTGAGTATCGCGGCGGTGTTCCTGGCGGGGCGGGAGGGGCCAGGGTGGCGATCGGAACGATGGCAGAAGCCACCGGGCGCCGCGAGGTTCGGCGGCGACCGTAAGCCCTGGGGATCGAGGGATCATGCGGATTCGGGTCGCCGGTGCGGAAGACCGAGAGTGGATCTTCCGGACGCGGCATGAGGTGTTCGCGCGGGAGCTGGGACAGCATCCGGTCAACGACCAGGGCGTGCTCAGCGACGCGGTGGACGAGCGGAACGTCCACCTTCTCGCTGAGGTGGACGGGGAGCGTGCCGGGTTCATCAGCGTGACGCCGCCGTGGGCGGGGCGGTACGCGCTGGAGAAGTACCTGGTGCCGGGAGAGCTTGACCGGCTTGCCGGGGGTGAGGCGCTGTTCGAGGTGCGGCTGCTGACGGTGGCGGGGAGGTTCCGGGGGTCGGCGGTGGCCGGGGTGCTGTTGCACGCGGCGCTGCGGTGGGTGATCGCGCATGGCGGGCGGCGGGTGGCCGCGATGGGGCGGGCCGAGCTGATGGAGATGTACCGAGGGATCGGCCTGGCGGGGACGGGACGCGCGATCCGGTCAGGCTCGGTGGAGTTCGAGCTGATGGCCGGGGACACCGCGCAGATGGCGCGGGTGTCGCTGGAACGGTACGGACGGATCTTGCGGGCGATGGAGAAACGGACGGTCTGGGAGCTGGACACGCCGTTCCTGCCGGCCGAGGAATCCTGCTACCACGGCGGGGCCTCGATCAGCGCGATCGGTGAGCGGGTGGACGCGCTCGACGGCAGGTACGCCGCGGTGCCGGCCGACGTCCTGGACGCCTGGTACCCGCCCGCGCCGGCAGTGGAGAAGGTGCTCCTGGAAGACCCGGCGTGGCTGGCGCGGACCTCGCCGCCGGCGGGCGCGGACGGTCTGCTGGCCGAGGTGTGCGAGCGGCGTGGCCTGCCCGCCGAGGCCGTCGCGGTCGGCGCCGGCTCCTCCGACCTGATCTTCCGGACGCTGCGCGGGTGGTTGCGGCCCGGCAGCCGCGTCCTGCTCCTGGACCCCATGTACGGCGAGTACGCGCACGTGGTGGAGCAGATCGCGGGATGCCGGGCCGAACGCTTGCGGCTGCGCCGGGAACAGGACTGGCGGATCGACCCGGAGCGCCTGTCGCGTGCCCTGGCCGAGGGAGACTACGACCTGGCGGTGATCGTCAATCCGAACAACCCCACCGGCCAGGTCCTGGACACCGCTGTGTTGCGGGACGTGCTGGAGCGTGCCCCGCGCACGACGCGATTTTGGATCGACGAGGCGTACCTGGAGTACACAGGGCAGCCGTCGCTGGAGGGCTACGCCGCCGCCTCGTCCAATGTCGTGGTGGCCAAGACCCTGTCAAAGATGTATGCCCTGTCCGGCCTGCGCGTCGGCTACCTGGCCGGGCCGCCGACGCTGGTCCAGGACGTCCGCCGCTGGACGCCGCCGTGGGCGGTGAGCCTGCCCGCGCAGGTCGCCGCCGTCCAGGCGCTGCGTGAACAGGCGTACTACGCCGCCCGCTGGGCCGAGACCGCCCGCTTGCGCGACGACCTGGCCGCCGCACTCCGGGAGAGTGCCCCGCAGGTGCTCACCGGCTGCGCCAACTCCGTCCTGCTCACCCTCCCCCAAGGCGGGCCCACCGCCACCAGGGTGGCCCGCGCCTGCCGCGCTCGCGGCGTGTTCGTGCGCGACCTCACCGGCATGTCGCCGTCCTTCGAAGGACGCACCCTGCGCGTCTCGGTGCGCAGCGCCGAGGACAACGCTCGCGTCACCAAGGCACTGCGGGACGTCCTGGCGTGATGACCGTGGTTCAGGCGGCGCCCTGGATCGGCGGGGCGCTGGCCATCGGCGGCGTCGGAGCCGCCCTCTCACGCCGCCGCGACTACCTCGTCCGCTGGTGCGCCTGGACGGTCGCCGTCCCGGCCGTCCTGGGGGCGTTCGCCCTGGGCGAGCCCGGTTTGACGCTGCTCGCAGCGCTCGGCGGGACGGTCTGCGCCGCCGAGTACGCCGCCCTGGCGCGGCTGCGTCCGGCGGACCGCGTCGTCCTGCACGCCGCAGCCCTCGCCTTGCCCGCCGCCGCCTGGCTCACCCCGGGGCGACTCCCCCAGGTCTTGGCCGCCGCCGTCCTGGCGGCCCTGCTGATTCCCGTCCTGGCGGCGGACGCCGACGACGGTGCGCGCCGCCTGGCCTTCACCGCCGGCGGAATCCTGTGGTTCGCTCCCCTGGCGGGCGCCGTCCTGCTCGGCAACGCCGTCCTGGCCCTGTTCGCGGCCGTATCGGTCACCGACATCACCGCCTCCCTGGCCGGACGCCGCCTGCGCGGCCCCAAGCTGTCACCGATCTCGCCGGACAAGACCTGGTCAGGCGCCCTGTGCGGTGCCGCGGCCGGCCTGGCGGCCCTCGCCGCCCTGGACGCCTTCACCCCCGCCCACGCCGCCGCCGTCCTGCTCGGCGCCCCCTTGGGCGACCTCCTGGAATCCCTGATCAAACGATCCCTGGGAGCCAAGGACTCCGCATCCTGGCTGGCCGGCGCCGGCGGCCTCCTCGACCGCCTGGACTCCCTGCTGCTCACCCTCGCCCTGGCCCTGCTGCCCGCACTCTGACGACGCCCAGCCGGACGCCGGTCGCTGTTGTCGCTCAGCTTCGACTGGTGTGCGAAGGCGGTGGCTGCGAGGTCGGCATCGCCGGAGCCTTACCGCTCAACCACTCTTACTCTTCCGTCATTTGCCTTCTGTGATTGGTCAACTACTTTACGTGATTGGGCGTTGCCGATCCTGGACCCGGGCTCGGGCGGCCGGCCTGAGCAGCGAGGACCGAGGGAGCGCCATGACCAGCGGCCGCATCGACGTTCACCAGCACCTGGTGCCCGCCGCCTACGCCGGCCGGCTGCGCGACCACGGGATCACCGCGCCCGGCGGCCGGAAGCTGCCCGGCTGGAGCCCGGCCATGGCGCTGGAGCTCATGGACCGGCAGGGCATCGCGACCGCCCTCCTCTCGCTGACCACGCCGGGCGTGCATCTCGGCGACGACCGCGAGGCGGCCGCGGCGGCACGGGAGTTCAACGAGTTCGGCGCCGAACTCGTCAAGGACCACCCCGGCCGGTTCGGGCTGCTGGCGACGCTCACCCTGCCGTACGTGGACGGCGCCGTCACCGCGGCGGCGCACGCACTGGACGAGCTGTCGGCCGACGGGGTGGTGCTCCTGGCCAACAGCCACGGCCGCTACCTGGGCGACCCCTCGTTCGACCCGCTCATGGCCGAACTCGACCGGCGCGGCGCGGTGGTGCTCGTCCACCCCGCCGAACTGCCCGGCCCCGCGGCGGCCGGCATCCCGCCGTTCGCCGCCGACTTCCTGCTCGACACCACCCGTGCCGCCTACGGCCTCGTGCGCCACGACGTGCCACGCCGGTTCCCGGGCATCCGCTTCGTGCTGGCGCACGCGGGCGGCTTCCTGCCCTACGCCGCGCACCGCCTCGCGGTCAGCCTGTTCGACCAGACCGGCCGCGACCCCGCCACGATCCTGGACGACCTGGCCGGCTTCTACTTCGACACGGCCCTGTCGTCGAGCCCGGCCGCGCTGCCGTCGTTGCTGTCGTTCGCCCGGCCCGGTCACGTGCTGTACGGCAGCGACTGGCCGTTCGCACCAGAACTCGCCGTCACCTATTTCAACGGGCCGATCGCCCAGGACGAGAGCATCGGCCACCGCAACGCACGGGCGCTCTTCCACCGCTTCGACAACGACCCACCATGACCGTCTTCCTCCATACGCGTGAGCACGGTCAGCTTCCTACCGAGTGCCGTTCATCCTCTTGAGCAAAGGACCGTTTGCCGTGTCGGTATGTGGCGAGCCTCGGCCCAGAACGCTCGTTGACGTGCTGCGTCGACGGGCCACAGAGCATCCGGACCGCATCGCCTACCGCTTCCTGGACTACCCGGGAAAGGGCCCGCCACGGATCTCCCCGCTGACCTATGGCCAGCTGGACGTCTGGGCGCGGGCGATCGCGGTGACCCTGGGCGAACGCAGCAGGCCCGGCGACCGGGTGCTGTTGCTCTGCCCGCCCGGGCCGGAGTACGTGGCGTACCTCCTGGGAAGCCTCTACGCCCGGCTGGTGGCCGTTCCCGCCTACCCGCCCACCTCCGCCAGGCACGTCGACCGCGTCCGGAGCATCGCGCGCGGCGCGCAAGCCCGGCTCGCCGTGACCGGCCGGTCGGGAGATCCGGTCACCTCCGACACCGATCCGCTGGGCCTGGACGTGCCCGGGCTGGACTGGCTGGCCGCCACCGACCGGCTCGTCGACGGCAGGCAGGAATCCTGGGACGGAATCGTCGCGGGCAGTGCGGACCTGGCGTTCCTGCAGTACACGTCCGGGTCGACGGCCGAGCCCAAGGGAGTGATGGTCACCCACGCCAACGTCCTCGCCAACATGCGGTCGGCCGAGCCGGCCCTCGCCGTGGGCAGCGAGGCCGTGGGTGTCAGCTGGGTGCCGCCGCACCACGACATGGGGCTGCTCGGAGGCCTCATCTTCCCGATGTACACCGGCTTCCCCGTGAACGTGATGTCGCCGATGGCGTTCCTGCGCGACCCGGCGCGCTGGCTCGATGCGATCACGCGTTTCGGCGCGACCGTGAGCGCGGCACCGAACTTCGCCTACGACCTGTGCTGCGACCGGGTCGCGGACGAGGACCTCGACCGGCTGGACCTGTCGACCCTGGCCTGCACGCTGAGCGGCGCGGAACCGGTCCGGCCCGAGGTGCTCGACAGGTTCTCCCTGAAGTTCGAGCGTTGCGGCTTCCGGCGGTCGGCCTTCTTCCCCTGCTACGGGCTGGCCGAAGGTACCGCGCTGCTCTCGGGCGCCCGCCCGCCCGGCGAGATTCCGAAGGTGCGCCTCGTTTCCGCCCCCGCGTTGGAGACCGACGGCCGGGTGGGCCTGCCGGAGGACGTGGCGTCGGCGCGCCGGCTGGTGGGCTGCGGGGCCGTGGTCGACGACACCGAGATTCTGATCGTCGACCCGGCGGAACGCCGCGTACTGCCACCCGGCCGGATCGGTGAGCTCTGGGTACGGGGTCCGACGGTCGCCGCGGGCTACTTCCGTGCCGAGGAGGCGACGCGGGAGACCTTCGGTGCCACTCTCGCGGACGGTGACGGGCCCTACCTGCGCACAGGCGATCTCGGAACCTTCATCGAGGACTACCTGTTCGTCACCGGCCGGGCCAGCGACATGATGGTCTTCCGGGGCCGGAACGTCCACCCGCAGGACGTGGAGGCCGGCAGCGTCGCCAGCCATCCCTGCCTTGCCGGGAGCCGTGCCGTCGCGTTCTCGATCGACGTCCAGGGGACCGAACGCCTGGTCGTCGTGCAGGGGCTGGTCCGGCCCCGGGTGAGCGCAGGTGACGTGGACGAGATCACCTCGGCCGTGGGCCGTGCCATCGCGCAGGAACACGGTCTCCACCCGCACGACGTCGTCCTCATCCCCTCGAAGAAGATCCCGGTCACATCGAGCGGCAAGCTGCGGAGGGCGGCGTGCCGCGCCTCGTACCTGGCCGGCGAGCTACCGCGCGTCCGGCCCCGCGCCGACGAGGCGGCGCGTCCGGTCTCGGACCCGGCCCCCGATCAAGTCGCCGCTCGTCTCCGGCTGCTTGTCGCGGACGCGGCCGACCGGGATTCAGCCGAGGTCGATCTCGACCGGCCCTTCACCGACTACGGCCTGGATTCCGTCCATGCCAGTTCCCTGGCGCATCGGCTGTCGGAATGGCTCGGCGTCGAGGTCCCTCCGACGTTCGTGTGGGACTACCCGACCATCGAAAGTGCGGTGCGTGCGCTCACCGCAAACAATCCCGGACCGGCCACAACGGTTTGCGCACGTGCCGGAAAAGCCTCGCAGTCGCATTTCGATCCGGTCGCCGTCGTGGGAATGGGTTGCCGTTTTCCAGGTGTGAGCCCGGGAGGTGGTGTGGGTGGTTTCTGGGATCTGCTGGTGAGGGGTGGTTGTGAGGTGACCGACGTGCCTGCGGAGCGGTGGAACGTGAAGGAGTGGTTTTCGCCGGTCATGGGTGAGGCGGGTCGCGTGTACGCGCGGCATGGCGGCTTCGTTGCGGGACTGGGCGGCTTCGACGCCGAGCTGTTCGGGGTGTCACCGCGAGAGGCGATGAGGATGGACCCGCAGCAGCGGCTGGTGCTGGAGGTCGTGTGGGAGGCCCTGGAGGGCGCGGGGGTGGCGCCGGACGGGCTGCGCGGGTCGCGGACGGGTGTCTTCGTGGGGGTGGCGGGCTCGGATTGGGCGCGCTTGAGCGCGGCGGCCGGAGTGGGGGCGATAGACGAATACGCGGCAACGGGGTCGTCGGTGAATTTCGTGGCGAACCGGGTGTCGTACGGCTTGGGGTTGGCAGGGCCGAGCCTGGCGGTCGATACGGCGTGTTCGTCGTCGTTGGTGGCGGTGCATCTGGCGGTGCAGAGTCTGCGCGGCGGCGAATGCGATCTGGCGCTGGCGGGCGGGGTCAATCTGTTGCTGGGGGTGGACGCGTGGGTGGCGCTGTGTCAGGGCCGGATGCTGTCGGCCTCGGGCCTGTGCAGAGCGTTCGACGAGGCCGCCGACGGTTATGTGCGCGGCGAGGGCTGCGGCATCGTGGTCCTCAAACGCCTGCCGGACGCGGTCGCGGCAGGCGATGAGGTGCTGGCGGTCATCCGCGGCACCGCCATCAACCACGACGGCCGCAGCAACGGCCTGACCGCCCCCAACGGGCTCGCGCAACAGCACGTCATCCGGGACGCGCTCGCGATGGCGAACGTCGAGCCCGCCGCTGTCGGCTATGTGGAGGCGCACGGCACGGGCACACCGCTGGGCGACCCGGTCGAGGCCCGGGCCCTGGCCGAGACGCTGGGCCAGGGACGCCCACCGGACCGCCCCCTGATGATCGGGTCGGTCAAGACCAACATCGGGCACCTGGAGGCCGCCGCCGGCATCGCCGGGCTCATCAAGGCCGTCCTCGCCGTCAAACACGGCGTCGTCCCCCCGCACCCGCACCTCCACCGGCCCAACCCCCACATCGCGTGGGACCGACTGCCGCTCACCATTCCCACTCGACCCACGCCCTGGGACCGGCCCCGCCGCATCGCCGGAATCTCCTCGTTCGGCTTCGGCGGCACCAACGCCCACACCGTGATCGACGATTGCGTCGGCGAGCTGACCGGGGACGCCCCGTGAGCCAGGAAGGCGCCCAGCCGCGCGGCGGGCCGGCTCTGGGCGGCGGGCCGGTGGTGTGCAAGGTCGCCGGTGCGGGTCCTGACGCGCTGCGCGCCCAGGCGGCCCGGCTGGCCGCCTTCCTGGCGGACGACCCCGCGGTCGATCTGGCGGGGCTCGCCTGGACGGCGTGCACCGGCCGCGCCGACCTGCCGGACCGGGCGGCCCTGGTGGCGGACTCGACCGGCGAACTGCTGGCGGGGCTGAGGGCGGTGGCCGAGGGGGCCGAGCCCTCCGGCGGAGCGGCGGGCCGCCGGGCTCCGGGACCCGCGCCGGCCGTGGCCTTCGTCGCCCCCGGCCACGGCGTCCGGGTGACCGGGCTCCTTGAGGGCGTGTACGGGCGCGTCCCCGTCGTCACCCGGGTGATCGACGCGCTCGCCGGAGTCCTGGGGCCGGCCGCCGGGCCGCCGCTGTCGGTGCTGACCGGGACGGGGCCGGACGCCGAGGCCGCGGCCGCCCGCACCGAGGTCTTCCAGCCCGCGGTGTACGCGGCCGCCGTGGCCTTCGGCGAGTGGTGGCGGTCGGTCGGCGTACGCCCCGGCCTGCTCCTCGGGCACAGCGTCGGCGCCTACGCGGCCGCCGCGCTCGCCGGGGTCTTCTCGATCGAGGACGGTGCCCGGCTGGTCGCCGAACGCGGACGCCTGACGTCGGAGCTGACGCCGTCCGGTGCCATGGCGGTGGTGCTGGCACCGCCCGGCCGACTGGCCGGGCTGCCCCAGATCGTCTCGGGCGAGGTCGTGGTCGCCGTGGAGAACGGGCCCGCCAACACGGTGGTGTCCGGCCCCGCGGAGGCGGTGGCCGCCGTGTCCGAGCTGCTCGTCAGGCGCGACGTCCGCGTGGTCCGGCTGCCGGTCCCCTATGCCTTCCACTCCGCCCACGTGGACCCGATCCTCGACCGGCTCGCCGAGGCGTTCACCCGTGTCCCGGCGACGCCGCCCCTGACCGGACTGGTCTCCGACCACACCGGCGAGCTCGCCGGCGACGAACTCGCCACCCCGGCCTACTGGGTGCGGCACACCCGCGGCCCGGTGCGGTTCTCCGCCGCGCTGCGCACGGTGCTGGGCAGCGGCGTGACCAGGCTCATCGAGCTGGGTCCCGGAGCGCTGCTCCAGGCGGGCGCGAGCGTCGCCGCGGAACTCGACGTGCGGCTGCGCTCCGTCGCGACCGTACCGGCGCGGGGTGATCGGCACCGCGGGATGCTCCAGGCACTCGGCGCGCTATGGGCGAACGGCACGGACGTGGCGTGGCCCCAGGTCAACCGGCGCCCGGAGCGCCCCGTCGCGCTGCCGACCTACGCCTACCAACGCCGGGAGTTCCCCCTCCGCCCCCAGGACGCCGACCCGTTCACGTTGCCGCGTCAACGCCTCCCGGCGGAACCGCCGACGAGCCCGACGGTGAAGGCCCCGGCCGAGGCAACGGCGGCGGAGGCCGTCCAGGCGGAGTCGGAGCTGGCCGGCTGGTTGCGCGCGGAACTGCGTGAGGCGCTCAACCTGGCCTCGGACGAGTCGCTCGACCCCGACACGGGCCTGTTCGACCTGGGCCTGACCTCGGCGATGGTGGTGGAGCTGCGCGGCCGGATCGAACGCCGCGTCGGCCGGGAGATCCCGACGACCGCGGTTTTCGACCACCCGACGATCCGGCGACTGGCCGAGTACCTGGCCGGCGGCGGAGGCGCGGCGCTCGCCCCGGCGACCTCTGAACGGTCTCGTCCCGCCGAACGCTCTCGTCCCGCCGAACGGTCCCGTCCGGCCGAACGCTCTCGTCCCGCCCATGCCGAGCCGCTCGCCATCGTGGGCATGGCCTGCCGCTTCCCGGGCGGCGCCAACGACATCACGAGCTTCTGGCGGCTGCTTCACGACGGCCGTGACGCCGTCGGCGACGTCCCCCCGGGAAGGTGGCAGCCGGGCGCCGCGTCCCCGGCCCGGGCCGCGTTCCTCGACCTGCCGGTCGACGAGTTCGACGCCGACGCGTTCGGCATCTCCCCGCGCGAGGCCCGGGCCATGGACCCCCAGCAGCGGCTGCTGCTGGAGGTCGCCTACGAGGCCCTCGACGACGCCGGCCGCGGCCCGGAGACGCTCGACCGGTCGCTCACCTCGGTCTATGTCGGCATCAACACCTCGGACTACCTGCAGCTGCTGGCGGCCGACGACTCGTACACGATCGATCCGTACGTCGCGACCGGCAACACCTTCAGCGTCGCGGCGGGACGGCTGTCCTACCTGCTCGGCCTGCACGGCCCGGCCATGGCCGTGGACACCGCGTGCTCCTCGTCACTGGTGGCGGCGCACCTCGCCGCGCGCAGCCTGCGGTCCGGCGAGTCCGACCTCGCGATCGTGGCAGGGGTCAGCCTCATGCTGTCGCCCGCGACCACGGCGAGCCTGGCGACGATGCGGGCCCTGGCACCGGACGGCCGCTGCAAGGTCTTCGACGCCACCGCCGACGGATACGGGCGAGGCGAGGGCTGCGGGGTGGTGATCCTCAAACGGTGTTCGGACGCGGTGGCCGCCGGCGACCGGATCTGGGCGCTGCTGCGCGGCACGGCCGTCAACCAGGACGGCCGCAGCGCCGGACTGACCGTGCCGAACGGGCAGGCCCAGCAGGAGGTCATCCGCGCGGCGCTGCGCGACGCCGGCGTGGCCGCCGAGGCGGTCGGCTATGTGGAGGCTCACGGCACGGGCACGGCCCTGGGCGACCCGCTGGAGCTGACCGCCCTCGCCGAGTGCCTGCGACCGGCGGGGTGCGCCGCGCCGCCACTGCTGGTCGGATCGGCGAAGACCAACGTCGGGCACCTGGAGGCGGCCGCGGGCGTCTGCGGGCTGATCAAGGTGGCGCTCGCCCTGCACCACCGTCGCGTTCCGCCGCATCTGCATCTCACCGAGCCGAACCCGTACGTGAACTGGAACGAGCTACCGGTGACCGTGCCGACCGAGCTCGCGCCCTGGCCGGCCGAGGGGCAGGCGCGCCTGGCCGGGCTCAGCTCCTTCGGCTTCAGCGGCACGAACGCGCACGTGGTCGTGGAGGAGGCGCCGCAGCCGGTCGCTCATGCCGGACGTGCCCCACGTCCGCCCCGGCAGTGGAAACGTGCACGCCACTGGTTGCCCACCCGCCCGGCCACCGCCGCTCCCGCCGACGCGGCTCCTGCCGCCGGGACGGAGCTGGAGCGGGCGCTCGAACGCGACGTCTACGAGATCGACTGGCGTCCGAGCCCGCGCGCGGAACACGCACACGCACACGCACACGCACCAAGCGTGCCCAAGGGAAAGTGGCTCGTGCTCGCCGACGGACAGGGCGTCGGCGCCCGCGTCGCCGCCCGTCTCACCACGGCCGGGCACGAGTGCTCGACGATCCAGGACGTGACGCGGGCCGGTCTCGCCGCCGCGCTGAACGGCACCGAGACCCTGCACGGGATCGTTCATCTGGGCGCGCTCGACGCCAGGTCCGCCGACGCCGGGCCCGGTCCCGGACTCGACCGCGCGCTGGAGGTCTCATGTGAGCCGCTGCTCGCCGCTCCCGCCCTGCTGACGGCGTGGACGGCACGGATCGGCGGGCCCGCGCCACGGGTGTGGACGGTCACCTGCGGCGCGACGCCGGCCGGGTCCGCACGTCCGGTCCTGCCCCAGGCTCCCGTCTGGGGTCTGGGCCGCACGATCGCCCTTGAGCACCCGGACACCTGGGGGGCCATGATCGACCTGGACCCGGCCGAATCCGACCCCGACGTCCATGCCGCGGCGGTCGTCGCCGAACTTCTCGCCCCGGACGGCGAGGACCAGATCGCACTGCGCTCGGGTACCCGGCTGGCGGCCCGCCTTGTTCGGACCGGACCGCTCGTTCCCGCCGAGGGCATGAGGCTCGACGGCGAGGCCGCCTACCTCGTCACCGGCGGGCGCGGAGCGCTCGGCCTGCGTGTCGCCGCGCGGCTCGCCGAACGCGGAGCCCGGCACCTGGTCCTGCTCGGCAGGCGACCGCCGGCCGCCGCCGGCGATGCCGCCCGGCGCTCGGGCATCGGCGAGGCGCTGGGCCGGCTGGCCGAGGCGGGCGTCACCGTGCACGCTCCCGTGGCGGACGTGTCCGATGCGGCGGCCATGGCCGCACTGTTCGACGCCGAGTCGACGCCCTGGCCCGCCGTCCGTGGTGTCGTGCACGCCGCCGGGGTCTTCGAGCCCGCATCGGTGGCCGAGCTGAGCTGGACGGCGTTCCGCGACACGCTGCGCGCCAAGGTCGACGGGACGCTGGTGCTGGACGCTGTGACCGCCGACCGGCGGCTGGACTTCTTCGTCATGTTCTCCTCCGCGTCGTCGGTGTGGGGTTCGGCGCTCGCGGGTCATTACTGCGCCGCCAACCACTTCCTGGACGTGGCGGCGCACGACCGGGCCCGGCGCGGGCTGCCCGGCCTGGCGATCAACTGGGGCTGGTGGTCCGACAGCGACATGGCCGCCCAGCACGCCCAGTACTTCCAGGCGATGGGCCTGCACGCCCTGCCCGACGACGAGGGGCTCGCCGCCTTCGAACGGCTGCTGCGCTCCTCCCGTGCCCAGGTCACCGTGGCGCCGATCGACTGGGCCCGGTTCCGTCCCGTTCTGGAGGCCAGGCGACGCAGGCCGCTGCTCTCGGACTTCGCCGACGTCGAGCCCCTCCCCCGGGCCGCCGGTGACGCCGTGGACACGGCGCTGCTCGACCGGCTCGCCGGCGCGGCCACCACCGGTGCCCGGCTGAGGCTGGTCGAGGAGCTGCTCCAGCGGGAGATCGCCACCGTTCTCGGCCGCACGGACGAGGGCCCGCTCGACCGCGAGCGCGGGTTCTTCGAGGCGGGCATGGACTCGATCACCAGTGTCGAGCTGAAGAGCCGCCTGGATGCGCTGCTCGGCGTGCGACTGCCCGCGACCACCGCGTTCGAGCACGCGACCGTGGCCGCGCTGGCCGGCTTCCTGGTACGCGAGGTGCTCCCCACCGTCCTGCCGGCGAGCACCGCCTCCGCCGAACGCGACCCGCGGACCGAGACCGAGGCGGGCGAGACCGGGGCGCGCGAAGCAGGGGCGGGCGACTTCACCGACACGTCCGAGGACGAGCTGCTGCGACTCCTCGAAGAGGAGCTGGAGGACCGTGATGAACCCGGTTAGCAGGCACGCCCCCGACGACGCTGTCGACAAGCGGACCCCGGGAAGCCGCCAGGAGGTGGTCAGGCGTGCCCTGACCGAGCTCAGAGCGGCCCGGGCCGAGGCCGCGGACCTCCGGCGCCGGCAGACCGAGCCGATCGCCGTGGTCGGACTGGGATGTCGCTTTCCGGGGGTGGACGCGGGCTCGGGGAACGGTGTGGCCGGCTTCTGGGAGTTGCTGGTGGACGGTGGCTCGGGCGTTGGTGACGTTCCCGCGGACCGGTGGGATGCCCGCGAATGGTTCTCGCCGGAAGTGGGTGACGCCGGGCGGGTGTACGCGCGGCACGGCGGTTTCGTCGAGGGGATGGGCGGCTTTGACGCGGAGCTGTTCGGAGTGCCGCCGCGTGAGCTGCTGAAGATGGACCCGCAGCAGCGGCTGGTGCTGGAGGTGGTGTGGGAGGCGCTGGAGGGCGCGGCGATAGCGCCCGACCGCCTACGGGGATCGCGGACCGGCGTGTTCGTGGGGGTGGGAGGTTCGGATTGGGCCCGGCTGGGTGCCGCGGCCGGTGTGGAGGTGGTGGACGAATACGCGGCGTCCGGGGCGTCGGCGAACTTCGTGGCGAATCGGATCTCCTACTGCCTGGGTTTGGCGGGGCCGAGTCTGGTGGTCGATACGGCGTGCTCGTCCTCGCTGGTGGCCCTGCACCTGGCGGTACAGAGCCTGCGCGCGGGCGAATGCGATGCGGCGTTGGCCGGTGGCGTGAACGCGCTGCTGGGCGTGGACGGCTGGGTGGCGCTGTGTCAGGCCCGGATGTTGTCGGTGTCGGGAGCGTGCCGCGTGTTCGACGCGTCCGCCGACGGCTACGTGCGCGGCGAGGGCTGCGGCATCGTGGTGCTGAAACGGCTGTCGGACGCGATCATGGCGGGCGATCGGGTGGCGGCGGTGGTGCGCGGCACCGCCGTCAACCACGACGGCCGGACCTCGGGGATCACGGTGCCGAACGCCGCCGCCCAGCAGGAGGTCGTCCGTCAGGCCTGCGCCGCCGCGGGCATCGCGCCCTCCGACGTCGGTTACGTGGAGGCCCACGGCACGGGCACCCCGCTGGGCGACCCGATCGAGCTGCGCGCGCTGGCCGAGGCGCTCGGACCGGGCCGCGCGCCGGAACGCCCGGTCATGGTCGGCTCGGTCAAGACCAACATCGGGCACCTGGAGGCCGCCGCCGGCATCGCCGGATTCATCAAGGCCGTCCTGACCGTCGAGCGCGGCCTCGTCCCACCGCACCCGCACCTGCGCGAACCCACCCCGCACGTGGCCTGGGATCGCCTGCCGGTCACCGTCCCGACCGAGCCCACGTCCTGGGACCGGCCTCGCCGCATCGCCGGAGTCTCCTCGTTCGGGTTCGGCGGCACCAACGCCCACACCGTCATCGAGAACGCTCCGGCCCCGGCCCACCGCCCACCGGCCCCCGTGCCCGACCGCCCGGTGGTGGTCAAGGTCAGCGGGGCGCGGGAAGCCGCCGTGCGCGCGTACGCGGCCCGTCTCGCCGACCACTGCACGGCCCGGACCGGGCTCGCTCCCGCCGATGTGGCCTGGGCCGCCGGTGTCGGGCGCGCCGACCTGCGCGACCGCGCCGCCGTGGTCCTCGACGCGTCCGGCGATCTGGTCGGCGGGCTGCGCGCCATCGCCCAGGACCGGCCTGACGGGATCGAGCCCGCGCGCGGCCGCCGCAGTGCCGCCGGCGCGCCGCGCGTGACGTTCGCCGTGCCCGCCCGGCTCCCCGGCCCGGCGGCACCGGCCATGATCGCTGATCTCTGCCGGCGGCTGCCGGCGTTCGGTCAGGCACTCGACTCGCTGGCCGAGGTCGTGGGTCCCGCCACCGAGCTGCCGCCGGCCGATCCCGTCACCGCCTACTGCCTGGCCGTCGCCCTCGGCCAGTGGTGGCGGTCGGTCGGCGTCGAACCCGACCAGGTCACGGGCCGAGGCCCGGGGATCGTCGCGGCGGCGGTCCTCGCCGGGGTCTTCTCCGCGGCCGACGGCGCCCGCCTCGCCGTCGCGGCAGGGCGATCCGGCGGCGCGGACCGCTCGGCGCTCGCTCGCGTGGTCCGCGACCTGGAGGTGGCGAGGCCGCGCCTGGACCTCGTGCTCGACGGCGAGAACGTGACGGCCGTGGACCAGCTGACCTCACCCGACTACTGGGTCGGCCATGACCGTGCGACCGGGCCCGATAACGGCGACGGCGAAGGCGTCGTCATCGGGGTCGGCGTCGCGGGTGACGACCCGGAGGCATCGCACGGGCCGGCTCAGCCGCTGACGGACGGCAGGCACGCGCATCGTCGCCTGCTGGAAACCCTCTCCCGCGCCTGGGTCAAGGGGGTGGACGTGAGGTGGGACGAGGTCAACCCGCGTCGTCCACTACTCGAAGGCCTGCCCACTTACCCGTTCCAGCACAGGTATCACCAGGTCCCCGAAAGCATGACGACCGCTCCGGCGGCGCGGCGCCCGCTGCGGCCGGCCTTCCTGCTGACCGCGACGGGCGGCGCGATCGCCGAGACCGTCCTGTCCCTGCGCACGGTGCCCTTCCTGGACGAACATCGGGTCCACGGCCGCCTCGTGGTGCCGGGTGTGGCACTCGTCGAACTCCTGCTGCAGGCGGGCGAGCGGCTCTTCGGACCCGACCCGGCCCTTGCCGACCTCACGATCCCCCGCGCGATGGCGCTGGGCGACGACGACGAACGCCGCGTCCAGGTCGTCCTCGACCCGGCCGGCCCGGGCCGCGCCAGGGCCCGCGTTTTCGCCGCGGACGCCTCTGGCAAGTGGCACCTGCACATGGAGGCCCGGGTGACCGCGGCCGACACCGGCGCCGAGACCGACACCGGCGCCGACAAGACGGCATCCAGCCACGGCTGGAAGACCAGCGGGCGAAGCCTGGCGCAGACGCTCTCCGACGCCGCGCGGCGCTGCGTGGACGAGCTCGGCCAGACCGACTTCTACCAACGTGCCTGGCACCCGTCGTTCGTCCTGGGCAGGAGCTTCCAGCTCGTTCAAACCGCTTGGCGCGGCCATGGCGTCGCGGCGGCGAGGCTGACGGCTCCCGATGCGGCCTGCGCCGGAGTCCTCGCCGGGGTACGGCCCGAACTGCTGCTCCTGGACACCTGCGTGCAGCTCATCCCGGTCGGTGCGGAGACAGATCTCGCCGACGGCGACCGTCCCGTCCACATCGGCACGGGCTACGACCGGGCCATCGTCCACTCGCACGACCTCGACGGGCCGTTCCACTGTGTCGCGACGACCCGGAAGGCACCCGACGGCACGCTCAGCGGCGACCTGCGGCTCACCGACGCACACGACCGTGCGGTCGCGGACCTGCAGGGGGTCCGCTTCCGGACGATCTCCGTCGCGATGCTGGACCGCATCGTGAAGCCGGTCCGCGGCCCGAGGGCCGGTTCCGTACCGGCGGCCCCCTCACCTGACGCGCTGCGTTCGGCCGACGCCGGCGCGCGCCGCGGTCTGATCCTCGACTATCTCGTCCATCAGGTGGCGGAGGTGACGGGGCTGCCGCCCGGGGAGGTCGACCTAGAGGCCTCGCTGCCGGCCTACGCCGACTCGCTCATGCTCGCCGAGCTGCAGGCCGCCGTCGAACGGGACCTGGGGGTCTCATTGACTCTCCAGAGCCTGTCCGAGGGTGCTACGCCGCCGGTCCTCGCCGGCCTTCTCGCCCACCGAGTGCAGAGCGCAGGCTCGCAGTAGCCGCGGCCGGACGCGGATCGTGGGACTCCCTCCACCCGGCCGGGGCGGGTCGAGTCGGTGAACTGGAACACCGTGCGCCGGCGCACCACCTCCGTGCGCAGGTCGGCCGGGTTCACCAGCTCGACCCGCCGCTCGGCGTCCCTGGTCACCGCGTCGGCGGTGCCCAGCAGGTAGCCCTGATGGCCCAGATGCCGTACTCGCGATATCGCACACCGAACTCGTTGGCCATCAGACGCATTTGGTCAGCCTCGTGTGCATTCCTGTCCGTGATGATGAGGCTCAGATCCATCTGAAGGCCCGCCTCGCTTGCAGCCGAGAGACCCTTCATGAACTTGTCGAACGAGCCCGGCCGGCGGGTGAGCGCGTCGTAGCTGTCGGCCGTGGCGCCATAGACACTGATGCTCAACTTGCTTGGCCGCTGCGCGGTCAGCAGATCGAGCATCTTGGGATTGGCCAATCGGGAACCGTTGGCCAGAACCTCGATCATCATCCCGAGTTCGTACGCCTTGGCGTAGACGGCGGCGAAGAGGCGATCCACTATGGGCTCACCCCCGGTGAGCTGGAGCCACAACACGCCCGCGTCGCGGATCGTTTCCAACAGCCGCTCACGGTCCGGCCAATCCAGTCCCTCGAACGTCTTCAAGCCCAGGTAGCAGTGCTCACAGTCGTAGTTGCAGCCCAGATTCAGTTCGTAGGTGGCCTTGCCGAACATGTAGACGTTCTCGGGCCGCACAAGCAGCCGGCCAGTGACCGGTGTCTGGCGAAGGTCGATATCCCAGACACGCTGGGCGGCGTTGACAAGCCAGTCCGGGAAGATCACGGCCTGGCCGAGTTCGAGGTATCGGGAGCGGGTGATTTTGATGCCGTTGGCGTTCCCTGGCTTGGTGACAAAGTCTCCGAGGAACGGGCTGGCTATGAGGTCGTGCATCGTGACTCCTTCGCTCGTCTGAGCCTCCGGGCGGATGACCGCCTCGCGTCCGGAACGAAGGTCTCGACGTTCCACGTCACTGTGGTCACCTCCTGGCGTGCCAGTTCGGGATACGCGTCGGCCTGCGGGGTGTTCACCGGGCTGCACGGCATCCCTCTGGCACGCCAGGAGGCTGCTTGGACGCGGCTGTGTTGGCCGTAGGCGACGGACCACTCCGGCCAGCGTGTGTCCAGGCGTGAAGCCACCTCTTCCGGCGTCATTCGTCCCCCTCGATGAAGCGAGCGCGAACGGTCTTGCCGCCGTCAGGGGAAGCGGTGACCCACCACGCCACCGAGTACGAGTCGAGAATGTGGAGGTCGCGGCCACCATCGGCGACGAAGTCGACCGGCTGTAGTTCCGGCCTGCCGGAAACGTTGTCCCAGACCGCGATCTCAAACATCTGGTCGGTGTAGCTCTCGACCAAGACATGAATCGCGCCGGCTCCCTGATTGACGGAGTTGGTCACCAGTTCACTCAGCCGAGTCGGCTGGCGAAGGGTTGATCAGCCTGGAGGAAGGTGTCGTCATCCAGGCGTGGGTGAAGGCGTCCCGCAAGCTGGTCGTGATCGACTGCCCTGACGAAGATTGCTGGTCGACGAAGGACGGGCTCTACAAGCGGCTGGCTCAGCAGGTCTCTGCGGAGACTGGCAAGGCGGTCTGCACTCCCCGGCTGCCTCCACCGGTCACCTGACTGTCAAGAGCCCGAAGCTCGGCTTGGCCGAGAGTTAGGGTCTGGGCATGACCCAGAACCTCGAAATCCACGTTACGACTGGCAACCGCGAGGAAGCCGAGAAGGTGGTCCAGGCCGCGGTTGAAGGACGGCTTGCAGCCTGTGCTCAGATCAGTGGTCCGATCACCTCCACCTACTGGTGGCAGGGCAAACTGGAGCGCGACGAAGAGTTTTTCATCGTCATGAAGACGACCGATGAGCGTCTCGACGCTCTGGTGGCCAACATCAAGGCCAACCACTCCTACGACACTCCCGAGATCGTGGCCGTGCCGATCGTCGGCGGTCTCGGTGACTACCTGACGTGGATCAAAGCAGAGACAGAGGTTCCGTCTTCGGGCGACTAGCCGAGTAGTCCTCGCGGAACCGGCTCACAGCCGGCACTTTGGTTCCGGAGAACTCCTCTACGACTTGATCAAGGCGGTCCCACCCGAGTGGGGCCGCCATGGTGGTAGTCGCCTCAAGCGACGAACGGGCGTACTTCACCGCCTCGGAGACGTCTCCCAGTCTGTAGTAGGCCAGTGCCATGTCCGCTTGGACCACGCAGAGCTTCTTGGTCTCCACATCCGGCCCCATGAAGGCGGAGACACGGTTGCTGGCCTCCACCGCTCGATCTTCCTCGCGGACTCTGGAGTAGACCGACAGGCACATAGAAGCAAAACGGGCCGGGTCGAGGAAGCAAGTCCACGGCCTAGCTGTGATGTCGGCGCCTGAGTATGTCTCTTCGGCCTCTCGGATGGCCTCCAGGGCGGACTTTCGGTCGCCGAGGAGGGCAGACTCCTCGCCTTTTCGAGCGAGAAGCCATGCTCTGGTCGCCCGGTCCCCGGCTTGGAGCCGCTCCAGGGCATTCGAGGCCAATTGGACACCCACGGCGTGGTTTCCGCCGGTCATGTAGGTCTGATAGCCGGTCATACAGGCCGCGGAAGCGGCGTCATCGGCCTGTTTCGCCGCAATTCCGACGAGACGAGCCTGTCCGCCGGCTCGTTGTCGGTCCCCCAGCTCCCATGCGAACCATGCACCAAGGACTGCGGACTCAGCGGCGGCCATCGCCAGGCGATGACGTAGGTGGACATCCCGATTCGTCTCCAGGAGTGCACTGAGTTCGCCGATGTGGGCCATCAGAGCGGGGTAAAGCTTCTTCGCCGGCCAGTGTTCTTCGAGCCGGTGAAACCCCTTGGTGCGGTCTTCCAGGTGTCTAACGGTCTCGGCGTCCGGCCTGTGGTGTCCTGTGAGCGCCCTCATGAGCCGCTCAGCAGGTTCGAGTGCAGAAGGTCCCGCCACCGTCACGGCGGCGAGCTGGAGCAGACTTCGACGGTCCACGCGCTGGTTGAGCCTTCCTACTGTCCAGGCGAGTAGAAGCGGATCGGCATTGACGAAAGCCTCGGGGCCTGTCGGCACCACGGGATTGAAGACCTCGATGTGCTTGGCGAAGACGCGGCGGTACAGCTCTGCGTAGACCGGCCCAACGCGCTCCCCTCGCTGGTGAGCCCGTATCCGTCTAGCCATGGAGTCGATCGACGATAGCTGGACGCGCTCCTTGGGGGTCGCGACATCGCGCATCTCTTTCGCCAAGTGGTTCTGAGTCCAGATCTTGCGCTCCAGGAGCAACCGGATCTGGTCGGCCACCTCCATCTGGCTTCCATCTTCGCTCATCGGCTCGACCCCCTCCGAACGCCACCTGCATGACATCCGCTCACGTCCGCTTGCGTCCGCCGACGTCTTCCAGTCTGGCCTGGTCTCCGTGTCATGTGGAGTGGTTTCTTGCAGTGGACACACCAAAACCGGATGCCAATGCCGGAACACCGCGCTTCAAGGACACAGGCGATGACAGCGATGACGGAAGCCCGAAGGCTGGTTATGAGCAGTGACTACCCTGCCGTGCCTGCTGCCGTTGGCGTCACCCGCAGGATCGCCAAGCGCCGCCTGGAGGTGTGGGGTGTCCCTCTGCCAGTGATCGAGAACATCAGCCTGGTGATCTCTGAGCTGGTCACCAACGCTGTTCAGGCAAAAGGAGTCCGCACTCTCACCCTGACGCTTGCCGAAGATGTGCCCGGCTCCATCACTGTGGAGGTCCGGGATTCCTCGCAGCAGGAGCCCATACGTAAGACGCCGAGCCTCACCGATCTCGGAGGGAGGGGACTCGGAATCGTGGAGGCTCTGGCCTGTCACTGCGGAGTTCGGCCTGAGCCGGAAGGCAAGACAGTGTTCGCGGTGATCGAAACCCAATAACCCTGTCCGGCCGGTGAGTCAACCAACCCCGCCGCCGGTCGGGCAGCCTAACGCAGCGGGGCATCCCTTCAGGAGGTTCTGATGTCCAAGCACGGCGGCGGTGGAAGTAGCGACGGTAAGGGAAGCGACGGCAACAGCTCGCAGGGCGGCGGTCGCGGCAACGAGGACACCAAGGGCAACTCCAGCGACGGCAAGAAGTAGGGAGCGCGTGACGTGACTGAGGACCCTGGCCTGATCAAGGGTAAGGACATGTACGACCTGAACCGCATCCTGGCGGGCCAGGGCGACCTCACTCGCCGCGAGTGGATGGAGGCATTCATCGCCGTACCGCGTGAGCGGTTCGTCCCCGACAGAGCGTGGGTCAACCCTGACTACGATGCTCCGTCCTATTCCATTGACAAGACGGCCCGTCCCGACGAGTGGCTAGGAGCGGTGTACTCCGATGCCTCAATCGTCACTCAGGTGGATGACGGTAAGGGAGATCCAGCCAGCGGTGAGGGCTGGTTCACTTCATCGGTGTCGGCTCCGGGCGTGGTCGCCCAGTTCGGCGAGTTGCTGGCTCCAATCCGCGGGGACCGCGTCCTGGAGATCGGGACCGGATCGGGCTGGACGGCTTGCCTGCTGGCTCACATCGTCGGCGAGCATGGTCGTGTCGTCTCCATCGAGGTGGACACCGATCTGGCCGAGGCCGCGGAAGAACGCACCGCCGGGCAAGGCTTCACCAATGTCGAGGTCCTCAACCTGGACGCTCTGGATTTCAACTCACTTGATGTGTTCGATCGCCTGCATGTAACGGCAGGCGTCTCACAGATCCCATGGAACCTGCTGGCGGCGCTGCGCCCTGGTGGGACGGCCGTCCTGCCGTGGTGTCCTGCGTGGGGCCACGGACAGAAACTCGCACTGACCCGAACCGGTGACGAGGCCATGGGCCGGCTCAGCACCACCGCCGGCTACATGATGCTGCGGTCCCAACGGCCCGAGCCGGGGACCTTGGCCTCGTTCCTGCACCATGAGGACGCAGCGAAACAGTACGCAACCAAGATCAACCCCAGGCACGTCGGTAGATCTGGCGACGCGCCCGGCTGGCAGACCTACGGCGGCGGAGTGGTCATCACCGCCCTGGCACCAGGTATCCGCTACGACCTGCGCGAGGCCCAGGACGACAGTGGCGAGGCAACGCTGTGGCTGAGGGAGACCTATCCCGGCTCCCGCGAGCACGGCTCGTGGGCGACCGTTGAGTACGTTCCCGACGCCAACGAGTACGAGGTGACCTCCTACGGCGCGCGAGACCTGTGGGACGAGGTCTGCGCCGCGTGGATGTACTGGAACACCATCGGCCGCCCCGAGCGCAGCCGGTTCGGCCTGACGGTGTCGAACCAGGGACAGGACGTCTGGCTCGACAAACCATCACAGGTCATCGGATAGCCCTCCAACCCCCTCCGGACGGCAGGCCGACCAACCACTGAAGTTCCCCGTGTGGTCCGATCAGGGGCACTTGCCCCCGGCGCACCCTTGGTCGAAGTGCGCCGCCGCCCGGAGGGCCCTCTCCCCGCACATCCGAGAAGGAGAAGCCCTCTGCCATGACGGCTGACACCACGCGGTTCGATGCCCTGGACGAACTCCGGGACACGATCCGGACGAACTTCCCCCCAGATCAGGGCCGCCTGCCACCAGATCGCCACCGTCAATGGCCCGGCCCCCGACGACGGACAGCCCCACTACAAGCTGTGGGTCGAGTCCTGCACCCATGGCCCATGGTGGGTGGGCTGGGACGGCTTTGAGTACGTGTGGCTGGACGGCCCGACCCCGGGCAGCGCCCTGGGTTCGGTCGAGTCACCTGGATACGTCGAGTCCGCGGCCCAAGAAATCGCCCGCGTTCTGGAGGTGACCCGATGACAGACAGCGTGAGCCAGGCTCTGTCGACTCCAGACGCCCACGGGCAGGTCCCTTTGGGGGCTGCAAGAAATTGAACGCCTCGTCATCCCCGGGCGCAGGCAGGGGAGCGGATGACGTGGGCGTTCGCCACCCATGAGAAGAAACCGCCGAGACGCCGAAGGTTCGACATGGAACACGCCCCCCAAACCCGTAAGCCATTCGACCGGATGACGGCAACTGAGCGAATCCGCCACAACCCCGAGATCATTGGGAAGCGATGCGGGTGGCCCGATCTGGATGCAGTCCTGGCGCTGCTGGGCGATCACCCGTGCTGGCTGATCTCCTACTACCCGGAACGGCAACCGGCGTATACCGATCACCTGGGCCGGCACGAGCCAGGAATCCCGCCTGGGAACTGGGCGGCACACCCAACGGGCTACCGGTTCGAGGACACTGGCAAACCGAGATGGATCGCCCCACGGTCGCCGAACTCGCCGTGCTGATCAAGTAGGCGAACGTCCTAACTCCTTGAACTCATCTACCGCTCCTGGGCTCTCGCCGATACCTACACATGGGCGATAGAGACCAGCCAAGACGTTGCCAAACCACCGAGACGCATTTACCTCTAGTTCGACCGACTCAATCCCGCCCGCTAACCCTCTTGTGAGGTACGCCATCAACCGAGAATCAAGCGCGTTCGCCGAACTCGAACGACTACAATCCGATTTCCCCCGGTGGGTGTTCAGCCTAGACGTCTCGCGTCTCGACCCTTTCCGTGCACACCGCAAACTCGTCGGTATAAGCGGAGGGCCGCTGGCCATCGGCGCCAAGTCCCCTCAACTCATGCGCGCCCTCATGCATGAGCAACAGGCGAGAGACGTGCCCTACCGCGTACATGACGGCTGGCCCGCCGATCCCCACGAGATAACTCCCACCTGCCTACCGTCATGCATAGGCGTGCTCACGATCGCCGATCTGGCCGAGTACGTCAGGAATCAAATACACGAAGCGACCTAGCACCTATCCACGCAACCTAAGTAGAAAGCCCCCAGCCGGAGCCGGGGGCTTTGTCGTTGGTCACGCCGCCTGTGGTGCCTTGAACTCTGCCAGCACGTCTCTAGCCCATCGGTCGGTCTTCCGGAACCTCTCGGCAAGTTCTACTGCCGAAGGAAGGGCGGCCTTGCGGAAGCTCTGCCAGGAACATCAAGGCTTCCGCCTTGGCCGAGGAACCCTTCCGCCCAAGCAGCCGCGCCGCGGAGAGAAGGTCGTGGTCCAGGCCAAGGGTGGCGCTGGCCCGATCACCTTCGACGCCATGGTCAAGCAGATCAAGCAGGCCGGCGGCCTCCTCGACCGCCTGGACTCCCTGCTGCTCACCCTCGCCCTGACCCTGCTGCCCGCACTCTGACGGGATGGGTGAGGTCTCCGGTCTCGTGGACGGCGGGTCAGGTGGCCAGTGGGATGTGGGTCGATCCGGACTGGGTGAGCTTCTGGATGGCGTAGACCTCGTGCCGGCCGGGGCGGGCGGAGTCGGTGAACTGGAACACCGCACGCCGGCGCACCACCTCCGTGCGCAGGTCGGCCGGGTTCACCAGCTCGACCCGTTGTGCCTGCGGGCCCCAGGCGAAGCGCGGACACTCGACATGCGTGCGGTCGCCGACCGCCTGCCTGCGCAGGAGCGCGTACGCCGCCTCGGTCGCGGGGATCACCGGGGCCTCGACGATGGTGATGTCGAGCCGCACCACGGCCGGCTTCACCGGGCCCGAGTCGACGCGCAGGGCGAGCCGCAGCCGTTCGCCCGGGGTGAACGGGCCGTTCAGCTTCTGGATCGCCGCCAGCGAGAGCTCATGGAGCTTGCCCGGGTCGAGCCTTTGCGGCCCGCCCGCGGCGTTCGGGTCCAGCAGGTCGCGCGGGGTCTGGTCCAGGTCGATCTTCTGGAGCGTCAGCGTGACCCGCGGGCCGCCCGGGGGCGGTTCGTCCCAGTCGAAGCGTATGGCCAGCGTGCTGTCGGGGTTGCACTCCCGCCGCTCGGCGGACAGCGTGACGGCGCGCTGCGGGCTGGTGCCCGCGGGTTGCTGGGGGAACTGCACCGGGACGCTGGCGTGGGCGGACGGCGAGGCGAGCCGCCGGTTGTATTCAGGATCCTCAAAGTGGACGTAGCGCGGGACGAGGGGCAGGTAGGGCACGCCCGGGTCGGCCACACGGAGCGGGAAACGCAGCACCTGGCTGTAGCCGTCGTGATACGGCTCCGCGCCGGGCAGGTGAGGGGTGAACCGTGCCTTGACGCGGGCGTGGACGCTCGCGCCGGGCGGCATGCCGGCGATCAGCTCGCGGGCTTGGCCGGCGCGGGTCGTGGGGTCGCCGGGCAACCCGAACTGGCAGATCGAGAACTTCGCCGTCTCGATGATGTCGACCTCGGGCCCCGGCAGGGGCACGCCGACCGCACCGAGCTGGGCACGCAGGGCCGGTGTCAGGACCAGCGTCGGGGTGGTGATGTCGGTGAGCGCGGTGACGCGTCCGGCGTCGACGAGTTCCAGGGCCAGGATCCAGTCGCGGATGCCGGTCGCCGTCGTCTGCCCGCCGGGCGGCGTGACGCTGCCGTCGATCCGGTAGACGAAGGTCAGGACTCCGTCCCAGTCCACGTCCAGCGTGTGGCGTTCGACGGCGGCCAGCTGCAGCCGCAGGCGCTGGGCGGTCTGCCGGTAGGTCGGATTCTCCGGCGGGTCGACGAAGCCGGCGCGGAACGCCTCGTCGGCCGGGGACGCCGTGACCAGAGCCGGCTTGCCTGGGTCGAAGTGGCTCGCCCAGGTGCGCAGCGCGACTCCCTGGCCGCCTTCGAGGTTGGCCGGCAGCGGCACGGGGCGCGGGGCACGATGCTGCACCGGCAGCCCGCCGGAAAGCATGGCCAGGCCGCGCGGGCGCGGGCGTTCGCCGGCCAGGGTGACGCCGCTCTGGCGCAGCAGGTGGTTGCGCAGCGTCACGAACACGCCGGCACGTGCGCCGCTCACCAGGTAGTGCAACGCGCCGGGCAGGACCGGCTGCCAGCGCTCCAGGGCCAGCCCCTCCGGCACCCCCGGCTCCTGCCCGTCCGGCTCGGGGAGGTCGGGCTGATCGAACACCGGCGCCGTCAGCGCGGGCAGCGGCGGGTTGGGCGGTACGGGAAGCAGGCTGCGTACGGCGGGCGCGCGGAAGCGTCGGGGCAGGCCGCTGGCCGGCCGGTCGGTGTGCAGCGCCGAACGGAACTGCACCGTACGCTGGACCGTCTGCCACCAGAGCGTCTGGCCCGCCTCGCCGGGGGTGGCCGCGCCGATGACGCCCTGCTGCCCCTGGGTGTAGTGCACACTGACGCGCAGCGCGCTGAGACCCCAGGGCCACGCCGGCAGGTCGCCGCGGACCGGGCGCTGGGTGAGATAGAACGGCTGTACCCCGGCCGTCTGCGGCGGCGCGAGTTCGAAGTCGCGGGCGCTCGCGGGGATCGCCGCGATATTGCACTGACCCTCGCGGTAACGCAGAGCGGTGAGTTCGGGGCGGATGCGGAACAGCCGTTTCGCCAGTGGTGACGCGGTCGTCACCCGGACCAGGGCGAAGGCGTAGCCGGTGGTCAGGGCCGCCTCCCCCAGGTTGTCTGGGCGGGTGTTGTCGCTGATGGTCCGGTAGCGCAGCACCGCGATCGGCGACTCGGGCGCCAGCAGACGCTGGGACTGCACGGCCCAGCTCTGAGCCTGGGCGCGCAGCTGGTTCTCATCGGCCAGCTCGGGGTTGTCGGGCTGAACGCTCCACATGCGGCTCGCCACGGGCTCCAGCCGAACGGTACTGGGCGCGAGGCAGAGCAGCTCGGCCAGCAGCAGCCGGGGTTGCAGCGGCGAAGGGCCGCTGCCCGGCACCGCCGGAGCCGGCCGCCACTGGAGCCCCAGGTACGGGCTGACCACCAGGTTCAGCGGACGCGGGTTGTCGGCGCCGTCGACTGCCAGCGGCGCGGGGATGAGAGTGGCCGCGGGATAGCGGCGAGGGCTTTGGCCGTCGGCGGGCGGCTGGCTGAGCCATCCGCTGCTCGCGATGAGCGCGGCGGCCAGCGTCCAGCCGTACGGCGGTTTGTTGGTCGTCGCCACAGTGCTCACGGCCTGGGTCTGCAGCAGCGCGTCCTCGCGCCAGACAGGGTCGGCGTACGGCGAGGGCTCGGCCGGCGCCGGCCGGTCGTCCGGCCGGGGCGGGTAGAACGGGCGGCGCGGGTCGAAGGCCTGGCGCAGGGCGACCGGGCGGCTGAGCCGAGCCGGCGTCTCAGGCAGGGCCGCGAGGACGCTCTGCAGCAGCTCGTCCTGCGGCTCGGGACGCGGGTTCTGAGCGCGGAACCAGCTCTCCTCCAGCGCCAGCGGGTCGAGGCGGGCGAAGCCGCGGCCGACCACGGTGTCCAGGCCGGCGAACGTGACGGCCAGCGGGGCGCTGTCGGCCCAGCCGCACAGGGCGAGAGCCAGGCCGGGCAGGGCGGTGGCGGGGGCCGTGGCGCGCAGGCGGGAGATGAGCAGCAGCGGGTCGGTCTGCAGCGGGCTGGGCTGCTGCCCGGCGGCGGGCTGGGCCAGGTCACGGGCAGGGTCCTGCAGCCGGCCCAGGAACGGCATGGTCAGCAGCAGCCAGCGCGGGTCGGCCGGGTCGGTGGGCGCGTAGTCCGCCGGGCCGCTGAGCAGGGCGCCCTGGCTACCGGTCGGGAGGAACTGCAGCGTGGTGGCCATGCCTTCCGCGGCGGGCACGAGCCTGACCAGGTGATGGGCGCTCGCCTCGACGAGCAGCGTGTCTCCAGGCAGCGTTTCTAGCGCCGCGCCCGAGTCGGCCAGCAGCGCCGACAGGCCCGCGCCCAGGTAACCGGCGCTCACGCTGCCGAGCGGGCTGACGCCCTCGACGGGGTCGGTGGTCTTGAGGGCGGCCATGGCACGCAGGAACTGCGCGGCGCGCCGGGGCGTGAGCAGGCGGACCTCCTGCACCGCCGTCCAGCGGACCTCGCGGCCGAGGGTGCCGCCGTTTCCGCCGGCCGCCGGCGTCACCTCGACGAGCTGGTGCTCGACCAGGGCCAGGGTCTGCCAGCTCTGGCCCTGGGCGAAGGTGAACAGCAGCGGGCCCTCGGCGCCGGTCAGGGTGGAGCCGGGCAGCTCATGCTGGTTGAGCAGCACCCTGATCGTGTGGCGCAGATGGGTCAGGGGCGGGGCGCCGGCGGTGCGGGCCGCCGGCAGGGTGATGCGCGCGGTGGCCGCGTCGTAGTTGAGCTGCTTGGGCCAGGAGATCAGGTTGGTCGTGGTCAGCATCCCGTTGAACAGGAAGCTCTCCTGCCAGTCCGGGCCCCGCAGGCGCGAGGTGTAGCCCACCACGAGGTCGCCGGCCGAGGACCCGTACAGCTGCGCGGCCCCGGCGTTTCGGCTGGGGTCGGCGTCGTGCAGCGAACGGCCCCAGTGGGCCACGAGCAGAGCCTCCACGAACGCGCCGGTCAGGGGCAGCTTCGGCAGATCATCCGGGCGGGCGGTGACGCGGAATGTGACCGTGGCGAAGCCGGGAGCGGCACGTTCGCCCAGGCCGGGCGTCTGGGCGTCGGCCAGGCGCATGCCCGGCAGGAACTGGAGGCCTTGCGGCTGCGGGGCGCTGTAGCCGTTCCAGCTGAACTGCAGCGCCGTGTCGCCGGCCAGGGCCGCGGGCGAGCCGTCGGGCAGGGTGACGGCGAGGGCGAGGTCGCCGAACAGGTTCGCGCCGTCGAGCGTGAAACGATCCGTCCCTGTCGCCATCAGGTCGAAGGTCAGCGCTGCCGCCAAGGCCTCCCCCCGGGCCGTGGTGGGCACCGTCGCCGGACCCGAGGCGAAGCGCGCGGACACCTCTTCGGCGGCGAGGGCACGGCTGTAGACGGCGATCATGCGGTACGTGCCCAGCCAGGCCCGGCCGCCCGTGATCTCATCGCCGAGAGCCAGCTCGAACTGGTCGTTCCAGGCGGCCAGGCTCCCGCCCACGGTGTGCTCGGCCTTGAGCTGCCCGTTGATGTAGATGCGGGTCCGGCCGTCGGCCGAGCGGGTGTAGGCCAGGTGGGTCAGGGCGCTGCTGAGCGAGCCGGCCGGGGTGGCGAGGGCGGGGGCGCCCTCCTCGTTCGTGCCGTCGGTGCGCAGCCACCCGTCCACAGAGGACGAATCGAGCAGCCCCTTGCGCTGCTGGAGGGTCACGTTGCGGTGCGCGGCGTCGGACGAGACGGTGATGACGTTGAACTGCCCGGTCGTCAGCAGGCCGGAGACGGGCTTCACCCACGCCTCGATACTGATCTCGTTGCTCGCCTTCACCGCGGCGTTCAGCTTGGTGGCGGGCGCGCCCGAGCGGAGGAGCGTCGCCTTGGTGAGGGTCAGGCCGCCCGGACCCCAGCTCATGCCCTGGGTCGCCGCCGCGGTCAGGTGCAGCGGCTCGCCGGTGCCGGAGGAGTCGCGGACGGTGGCGCCGCTGCCCTCATCGAAGCGGTAGAGCGCCTGCAGACCCGTCGGCGGCCTGCCGATCCGCACGGCGAGCGTGAGCTTCAGGGTGTGCTGACCGCCGGTCATGTCGAGGCCGAGGGCGACCCGCTGCGGCACGATCGGGTCGGGACGGGTCGCGCCGGGCAGGGTGAACGGCGGCGTCGCGGGGTCGGGGAAGCTGATCGGCGGCAGGCCGACCGCCCACTCCACCTGGAACAGGTGGAAATACAGCCGCACCTGCTCGATGGTCAGCCCGGCGCCACCGGACGCCAGCGCGATGGCGCCGACCCGCAGGCGCGGCGCGTCGCCGGCCTCGCCGGCGGAGACGGCCAGCGGCCACTCCAGGGCGGCGCCGTCGAGGCCGATGGCGCTGAGGCTCAGGGCGGTGCCGCCGCCCGGGGCGGTGCCGCCGGAGAAGGTCAGCCGCACGCAGTTGCTCAGATCGGTCTGCTCGTCGCCCGAGCCGGCCACCGGCAGCTGCAGCCGCCCGATCACCTCGACCGTGGCCACGCCGTCGCCCGCGAAGACCACGCGGTCGAGCACCAGCGGGAAGAAGCGCAGGCCGAACAGGTCGAGGCCGGGTGAGGGCGCGTCCGGGTCATCGTCGAGCGGTCGCAGCCGCCATTCGTACCCGGTGCGGTGCTCGTAGTCGCTGCTGCGCGCCTCGGGGTCGTTGCTGTCGAGATCGAGCTCGACGGCCTTGGGTGAACGAGCGGACGCCTTGCTGAACGTGGAGCCCTGGGCCGGAAGGTCGCGGAACCAGAGCTGCCAGCTCGCGGCGGCGTGGCCGAGGGTGAGCGGCAGGCGGGTGGTGGTCAGCTGCAGGTCGCCCGCCGTGGGATGGCTCAGCGGCGTCCTGATCAGGTTGGACGTGGACACGCTTGCGCCGCGCACCAGGCCGCGCTGGTCGGCGTAGCCGGCGCCGTCAACAGGCCGGGCGGCCATGCTTCCGGCCGTCACCTGGTATTGGGCCGACCCTGCGGGCGCGTCGGCGGGCAGGCGGCGCAGGCCGCCCGCCCCGTCGGCGAAATCGCCGCCGATCCCGGGCAGGGCCGTCTCGCGCGTCAGCGTCAGGGGGGCGCTTGGGGCCGGGTCGGCGTTGTCGAGGCGGAGCTCGCCGGGATAGCCGTCGAGGGCGAGCGTGGCGCGGACCGGCCAGGCGTGAATCGAGGCCAGGTGGCGCAGCACGGTCTGGCCGCCCTGCCGGGCGAAGGCGGCCACGCTGTCGGCGGCGGCCAGCCCGGCGCGCTCGGCCAGGCGCCGCCAGTAGTCGGCGTAGTCGGCGCGGGTGAGCGGACGCGGTGGCTCGGGCCGCGCCGTGCCGGGCAGCGGCGAGCTCTCCCGAGGATCTTTGGGGATCTTGGGAAGCTGCGCCAGGGCCTGGACCTCGTCGGTATAGGGCAGGTCGTAGCGGTACTGGACGGGCAGGCCGAGCGCGGAGTCGTTCTGCGGCGGGTCACCGTCGGGGCGCGGGTCGAGCACCAGGCCGGGCAGTGAGAGCGCCACCAGCGGCAGGTCGTACAGTTTCCGCTCCCCCGCACCGAGCCATTCGCGGGCGGGCGAGACAACGCCGCCGCCGTAGCGCGGCCAGCCCGTGGCGCCCGCCGCCGCGAAGCGCCAGCCGTTCGGGAGGTCCACGCCGTCCTGGCGGATCACCGGCAGCTCGAACGGGACGAGCTGCCGCCCGGCGATCGGCACGTTGGGCGGGCTGACGCTCTGGGTGAGCGCGAGGGCCTGCACCATCGGCAGAGTCGGGTGGCGACGCCAGACCAGAGGCAGCGCCGCGCCGATGACGTCGGGCGGCAGGACGCCACCGTCGACCAGGGCCCGCAGGAGCGCCTTGTCGATGCCGTACTGGAAGGCCCAGGCGCCGAGGTCGGCTGAGGGGGTCGGCTCGCTCCGCCACGCGAAGCTGACGGCCTCGAAGGCGAACCGCACGAGGGGCGCGAACAGCTCGCGTCCGGTGACGGTGCGCAGAGGTACGGTCGCCAGGCCACCGATCCAGTCGTCGAAGCCGGGCAGGGCGTCGGCCGCGGTGGGCGCCTCGGTGCTCAGCCAGAACAGCCCGTTCAGCGCCACCTCGGGCGCGTCCAGCGCCAGCTCAGCCGACTGGACTTGATATCCCCCTGCGATCGGGCCGAGCACCCAAGTGGCGGTCATGCGCTGGGCCGCGGCGAGGGTGAGGCTCCAGGGCTGTTCACCGGGGACTTTCCCGCGCCCGGCCGGATCGTCGTTGCCGTAGCTGACGGCGCCGCGCAGCAGGTTGTCGGGCGCCGGCGCGGGCTCCTCCTGGGCCACACCTGCGTCGAGGTAGATCTGCTCGGACAGGTTGGGCAGCGGGAGCTGCGCCCAGCCGTCGTCCAGCGGCGTGAACCCCCACAGCACGGCCGGGGTGACGTGCTGCGTCTCACCTGGCGCCGGTCCCCCCGGCGCCGGCCGGCTCCAGGACGGCTCGGGCACCTGCAAGGTGGCGCGGAGCCGGCGCGCGGCCTCGTTCGGGTCGAACGCGAGCGTGGTGGCAGCGAGGGTGACCCGCTCGCTCCAGCCGGTGTTGTCGCGGCCGGCCCGGTAGCCGAGCGTGCCGGTGGAGCCGGCGGGCGGGGCGCCGGCCGCCAGCTCCACCCGCAGGTTCGTGCCGGCGACGGCCACGCGCGCGCTGCCCGGCGTGATCCGGGCGAGCGTGTCCGGCTGGGCGGTCTGGTCGTACGGCTGACGGTCGCTCAGCAGCACGCTGAACTCGTCGCCCGCGAAGCTGATCGGGCGCGTGCCGGGCTGCTCCTGCCAGGGCGCGATCTCCCAGAACAGGCGCGGGATGGCCAGTGGGTTGGCCAGCTCCAGGGTGGCCCACTCCGGCACGGGCACCGGCTCGACCAGGCCGTTCAGCGGGTTGTTGGGGTTGAGGTAGCGGTTGAGGCGCCGCCAGGAGCCGATGATCGCCGCCCGCTCGCCGTCCGTCAGCCGCTCGGCCTCGATCGTCATCCGGAAGCCGCGCACCCTGGTCCCCGGCGCCGACTCGGGGTCGGGGACGACCCGGGCGAGCTGGAACACGGCGCTGACCGGCCCGGTGTCCCAGAGCAGGCGGATCTGGCCGAAGATCGAGAGGCCGGCGGCGTGGACGGCCAGGGCACCGAGCAGGCGGGCCGCGCCGGTGCGCTGGGTGATCGCCGCCGGTGCGACTCCCAGCGCGGTGTACAGCTTCTGGGCGGCGCTGTTCTGGGCCGTCATCGCGTCGAGGATGATCTCGCCGCCCAGGCAGGTGAACGTCGGGAGCCTGCCGGCGATGTTCGTGGGCCAGCCGTCGGCGGGGGCTTGCAGGAGCAGCAGGCTGGCGGTGCCGGCGGTGATCGCGGCTCGGATCGCCTGGGGCGGGAGGTGGCCGTCGGGCTTGGTGCCGCTGCGCTTCCACACGTACTGCGGCGCGGTGTTGCCGGTCGGGCTGATCGTGACGCTGGTGACGTAGACCAATGCCAGCAGGGAGCCCGGCAGCAGCACGCTGTCCTCGCCGGCCGCCTGGCGCGGCGTCGTGTCCACGAACAGGCCGCGGAACGCCAGGTTGCTGACCGGATCGGCCAGCCGGATCACCTCGGCCTCGGCCGTCCAGAAGGGACCGGCGATCCTCATCTTCGGCAGCTCGGGGAGTTTCGCCATCTGCTGCTCCTGGTCCGCTCATGGCCTTGGATGGCCGCCGTCAAAGGCCGTTGCGCCTACAGGTCCGTGGGCTCGATCCGCCGGGGCTCGATCGGCCGCGGCTCGCTCGGCGTGGCGCTGCCACGGCGGGCGCGGATCACCAGGGATCGCCCGCGCATCCCGCTGCCCTGGCTCGCGCTGTGCAGTCGTCTGAGGGCGAGCTGGTCGGGCCGCCCGGGATAGGACGGCAGCAGCGCGGCCGGATCATCGGCGCGCATCATGCCGTGGTAGCGCATCAGCACGGCGCCGAGCAGCAGCTTCGCGGCCAGGGCGCCGCTGAGCGCGGCCTGGGTGGGCCGTACCGCGACGACGAAGGGCACCGTGACCGAAGGCGGCGGAGGTTCGCTCGTGCCGGCCTCGCGCACCGCGACGATCAGCTTCTCCACGGCCTGGGCGAACTCGGGGAACCGCGCCCAGCGCCGCAGAGCGGCGACGTCCGCGCTGCTCATCGCGCCGTTCCACCCGAGGGTGGTGTAGTGCGTGCCCGCCGCGTTGCGCGCGAGCTCCGCCTTGCGTCGGAGCTCGGCCGGGACCTGCTCCGGCCCGACCGAGATCTCCACGCGGGTGACGGCGTCCGGACCCGCACCCGCGGCCTGGGCGATGATCTGCGCGATCGCCCCGGTGAAGGCGCTGTCGCCGGGGAGCCGTCGCAGCTCTCCCGCGGCGGCGTCCGAGGGACCCTCCCAGACCAGGGTCAAGGTCTGCGTGGGCAGGAAGTCGATCAGCGCTTGGAGCCGGGCGGGCAGGTCGGCGGCGGGGGCGCTCACCGGTTCGGTGACGTACCAGCCGTCGAACAGCTGCCGGATCTTCGCCGCGTCCGGCTCGTTCATCAGCCTGACCAGGACGTCGCGGTCTCCGCTCGTCATCACCCCGGCGAACAGCAGCCGCCCCTGCGCGTCGATGGCCACCCGGTTGCGCGTGTCGAGCGGCAGGCCCGCCGTGGAGTAGCCGGTGCTCAGCCGCTCCTCGCTCACCTGGACCAGCTCGACCGCCAGCGGGAAGTCGCCGAGAGCGCCCGCCGGGGGCAGCAGCGTGGTGCGCGCCACCAGGAAGCGCTTGCCGAGCTGGCGGTGGGCGAACTTCTTGGCGACCGGGTCGTAGAAGCACTCGGCCTGCACCTCGATGTTGCCGCTGAACAGCTCGACGATCTGGTAGACCACCTCGGGGTCGGGCAGGGCGCTGAGCTTGCGCGCCGTCGCCCCGCCGGTCGCCGGGTCGGGCGTCTCCCCGGGCCAGCGCCGCTGCGCCTCGTCGGGCAGGCTGTCCCAGAACCGCCGCAGCGGGATGGCGATGGTGCGCACGCGGGTGTCGGGCTGCAGCTGGGCGCCGGCGGGGATGTCGGCGGGGAACGGCGGCAGCCGCCGCCACACGATGTCGGCGCCGCTGACGGTGGCGTTCGGTATGGGCGAGCGGTAGGTCAGGTCGCGCTGGGTGACGCTGTTGATCGGCGAGACGGTGCTGTCGGTCTGGGCGATCACCAGCAGACGATGCTCGTAGTAGAACGGCAGGGCCCGCCACTGCAGCGCGAGGACGCCCTGCGAGAAGTCGCCGACGCGCTCGGGCAGATCAAGGCCGCGCAACTCGTCCTGGTCGGCCGCACCGTCGAGAACGAGATGGTCCGGCTTGCTCGGCAGGCCGTCCGGGATGGGCGGGTACTCGTCCTCGACCAGGCGCACGGGCAGCTCGAACCGGTGCTGGCGCGCGAAGGCGCGCACCCAGTAGTACCAGCTCGGGTAGCCGAAGCGGCGCAGCAGGCTGAAGGCGAGCTGGCGGAACGCGAGCTGGCGGACCAGGGTCTGGTTGCGCTCGGCCAGGGCCTGCTCGTGATGCTGGGCGACGATCACCTCCCAGATCGCGCCGGGCGCCGGCGGGCGGGCCGGGGTGGCCGCCTCGTCGAGCCGGCGCGAGCCGAGGATGAGCGGAGCGTCGACGGCCTGCGTGCGTTCGATCACCACGTCGAGCCCGCCCGCGGCGGGGTCCACCTTCACGGCCGGGATGTCGACCTCGGTGGCGGCGCGGCCGGGGAAGAGCGTGGGCGAACGGCGCAGGCTCTGCCAGAGCAGGTCGTAGCGCCCGTAGGGCTGGAAGTAGTAGCGCAGCGTATGTGCCCAGCGGTCTTCGAGTAGCTGGGTGTAGGTCAGGCGCCCGCTGGCGTCGGGCGTGGCCAGCGCGGGCGACCCCGCGCGTGGGTAGGCCGTGGCCACCCAGGGCCCAGCGCCTGTCTCGCCCAGCTCACCCTGCCGTGCGGCTATCGCGCCGCTGGCGTCGAAGAAACGCGCCGTCCAGGCCAATACGTCGGGCAGCGCCTTGGCTATCTCGGCCTCGGCGGTGGGGAGGTTGACCCTGCTGCTGTCCGGCACCTTGGGGTCGTTGCTGTTGAGCGTCTCCAGGTAGTACTTGAGCCGCAGCCACTGGACGTGCTCGGGCGGGTTGCCGTCCGCGGTGGCGAACGCCTTGGCCAGCGCGCCGGTCGCGACGGTGAAGTGGTTGGTGCGCTCGTCGGCCGGGCCGAACTGCTCGCTGCGCACCGTCCCGGCCAGGCTCTCCACGGACTGGAGGTCGGCCGGGGCGATGGAGGGGCGCACGAGCTTGATCTGCTCGGCGCTGAGCATGGTGCGGGCGCTGAGCAGCTTGCGGCCCGCGTCGTAGGTCAGCAGAGCCGCGATCGCCGGGTCGAAGGGCTGGGGGTCCACGCTCAGCTTGGCCGACGGGCGTACCTCGATCGTCGCGGGCAGTGCCGCGCCGCGCAGCAGCAGGGCCGCCTCGCCGTTGAGCGGCAGCCTGATCGTGCGGGTGATCGGAGCCGGCTGGGGGTCGAGCTCCAGCTGGCCGGCCCCGCTGTCAGGCCGGTCGACCAGGCTGCAGGGCGCGGTGAGCGTGAAACGCACCTCGACCTCGGTGTTCGAGCGTCCGCTGATGGTGACGGCGCGGTAGCGCAGCCGCTGCCGTACGGTCGGCCGCAGGCTGATCTGGACCAGCGCCAGCAGATCGTCACCCGCCGCGGGCCGCTCGCCGAGCTGAATGCTGCGGCCCGGCTGGAACAGCAGCTCGACATGGAGGTGACGGCGGAACGCGGCGAAGGCGGCGGCGTCAGGATCGGGAGCGGCGGCGGCATCGGGGCCGGCGGCGTCGGGAGCGGCGGCGTCGGGGTCAGGGGCGGCGGTGGTCTCGCCGTTCCCGAGCTTCGCGACGAGCCCCTGGAGCAGCTCCAGCAGCTTCGGGCCGCGCACGGCGCCCGTGACGGGGTCGTGGAGGCTGAAGGTCACCGCCAGGCCGAGGCGTTGGAGCGCACCCCAGCCATATCGGTCCGCGCCCGGCGGACAGCTGGCCAGGAAGTCGGCCAGGTCGTTGGGCAACGTCGGCGGGCTGATCTGCAGGGCGGCGGCGTAGCCATCGGAGATCCGGCCCTGCGAGTCGGTGACGCTGCCAGGGCGCATCCCGCGCAGCCGCTCCACCAGGCGTTCGAGCAGCGGATGCAGCGCCGTCGTACGCTTCCCGCCGGGCTGGGTGACGCCCTCCCATGCTGGCCACTCCAGATAGGAGTCCTGCCAGGAGTACCAGGGGCCGCGCTCGTCCTGTACGCCCTGCGCGGAGGGATCGGGTCGACGGCGGCGCTGGACGGCGCCGGGATACCAAGCCTCCCACTGGCTGGTGTTCAGCGTGTCGCCGGGCACCAGCGGCAGGTCGTCGGCCGGGAGCATCTGGACCTCTTGCAGCAGCCGCAGCTCCTCCGAGAGCCGGGCGGCGCTGGCGAAGGTGTCTGTGGTGGCCGCGTCGATGTTCAGCTCGTACAACCGGTAGCCGGCGTTCAGTTCGAGAGGGTAGGCGGCGTCGCCGCTCGGGCCCTGGTTCCAGCGGAACCGGATCGCCCGGATGCCCAGTGGATGCGGCCGGAACCCGACGTTCGCGCCGATATCTCCGGTGAAGACGAACGGGGCCACGCCGGCCGACTCCCCGTCCTCCCCGTCCTCCCCGTCGGATTGAACGTCGATGCTCGGGAGCGGCATCGGCGCGTGGGCCGTGCCCGGCTCGGCCCGTTCGTCCTCGGGCCGCACCACACCGAATGCGGTCGGGCGCGGCAGCCACTCCAGCTCGGCCGGGCGGCGTTCCTCACGCGGGTTGCCCGTGTGCTCGATGCGGTCGGTCGGCGCGGGGGTCGCGGGCGGCGCGGCCACCGCTTCGGCGGCGAGCAGGAGCTGCACCGGCGCCAGTGCCGACGGCACCTCACGGTCAGAGATCGTCTGGAAGAAGACCCGCCACGCCTCGGGACGCCACGCGCCGTCCGGCAGCACGCCCCGCTCGCGCAGCGTGGCGACCGGGATCACCGCCGCGCGCGCACCGGGCGGCCCGAAGACGTGATCGAGGTCGATCTTGATGTCGGTGGGCAGCGGGCGGGCGTTCGACGTCGGCAGGCCCGCGGTGCGCCCGCGCTGGGTCGTGCTGTCCAGCCCGTAGGAGCCGATCGGCACGGTGCTCTCGCGTCGGAAGATCAGCCGGTAGGTGCGGATGGGCACCGCGGGACCGTTCTGGCGGGCCGGCTCGCTCCACTCGACGTAGACCTGACGCGGGGACATCACCTGCGGGGTCGCCGCGCTTCCCGCCGGATCGAGGTCGGACGGGGCGATGCTGTAGCTCACCGTGAGATCGCCGTCCACCGGCACCGCGGGAGGGGTGTTGGGGTAGCGCGTCGCGATCAGGGTCAGCGGGCGCCCGGCCGTTCCGGCGAAGTCGACCGGGGTGATCGTGTAGACGTAGCCGCGCCCCTCGCGCGGCAGGGCGGCGAGGTCGTCCGCCGTGTCAGGGAAGTGGTCGACCACCTGGAAGCGCGGCTGGAGCAGCGAGAGGGTGTCGGTCGGCGTGGCCTCGTCGGACCCGTCGGCACCGGCGACGTCGGTGGTGTGGCGGTGCAGCACCTTGACCGGCTTGACCGTGGTGGTGCGCTCGGCCTCGTCACCGTCGAGGGCGCGCCTGCGCACAAGGTAATGGGCCAGGTGATGGTCGGGGTCGTTCTGGACCCGGCTCATCCCCGGCTTGGCCTGACGTTGCCAGCTGAGATCCCACGCAAGGGCGATCGTGCTCGCGTCGCTGTATTGGCGCACCTGCTCGAACTCGGGCGGGAACAGGTTGAACTGCGCCTGGGCGACGTTGAAGGTGCGTACGCCCTCGTTCGTCGGGCCGGGTGCGCTCGCCTCGGGCCGCTCGCGCTGGCTGATCGACGGCTGTACGTCCGGGCCGGTCGCCACCTGGTCGAGCCAGGCGGGACGGCGGTTGTCGGCGGTCCGCACCGCGAACACCAGCCCCATCTGGAACGCCAGCGAGCGGGAGACCAGCTTGCCGCGTTCGGTCTGGTCGCTCTCGGCGTGGAACGCGCGCAGGTCGGAGATGATGTCGTGGATGATCACGCCGCGCAGCTGGTGGGCCTGCTGGTTGGCCTGGACCGTGCCGACGGTGCCGGGGTCACCGCCGTCCTGGGCGGCGCCGTCGGCGGCGTAGATCGTCGTACGCGGGTCGAAGGCCGACTCCAGCAGTTGCTCGTAGAGCTCCTGGGTGTCGTGCTTGAGGAACGGCGAGCCGCTGAACTGCTCGTACGCTCCGCGCACAGCCGCCTCGAAGGAGCTGTCGGAGGGGTTTTGCACCCGTGGGTCGGTGACCGGGGGGCGGTAGCCGGGCAGTGGGCCAGGGTCGCCGACCGGGCGGGCGACCGCGCCGGAGTAGTGCTGCTTGAAGGCGTTGGCGAGGTGCTGCGCCAGGCTGAGGCCGTCTCCCAAGGGAGTGGGGGCACCCGGCTGTCCCGTGGTCTGGTTGACGACGCGGCGCTCGGCGGAGCCGTCGGTGTAGAGCCGCGCGGCCCAGTTCACCGCCCAGGTGATCGGCTCGCCGGCGGTGACGGCGCCGCTCACGTCGACGAACCGCGGATCGGGCAGCGGCTCGAAGTGTTTGAGCGTATAGGTCTCACCGGCCGCCGGCCTCGGCACGCGCAGCGCGAAGTCCTTGCCCACCACGGTGCCCTCGGCGGGCGGTGGCGGCAGGAAACCCAGCTCGGGCTCGGCTATCGGGAAGCCGTCCTCGTCGAGGTCGAGCAGGCCCTGCGCGTCCCGGTGCAGCCGTTCGCCCTGCGGCAGCAGCACGAAGTAGACGTGGCGCTCGGCGTCCCAGCTCGGCGCCTCGCGCAGCACGAAGATGACGTAGCCGGGCACGTGGAACACGTCTGCTTCGGCCGGGGCCGCCGTCCCCTCGCCGAGCAGGGGCGCGAGGGCGCGCGGCGGCAGGGCGGCGCGGCGCGGGGTCAGCATGCGCGTGAACGCCGATGCGGCGTCCGTGGTCTGCGCGGCGTCCGTGGTCGACGCGGTGTCCGTGGTCGACGCGGCTTCCAGGGTGCCCGCGGTACCCGGCACCGGGTCGACCTCGGTGGCCTCCAGCCCCAGCGACAGGAACTCCTTGGTCCGGTCGAGGGCGGCCTGGACGTTGTCCTCCTGGAAGGCCACCTTGACGGTGGCCTGGAGGCTGTGGCCGCAGCAGGCGACGCCGACGGTGCCGACGCCGCGTACGCCGGGAATGCTCAGCCCCTTGACGCCGATCTCCAGGCCCGCGCTGAACGTGATCTCTAGGCTGAAGCTGAACGAGAGCCTGATGGTGGTGAAGACCAGCGGGATCTTGATCCAGAACTCGATGGAGAACGCGATCTGCACCTCCAGCCCGATCGCGCCGTAGATGGCCGAGTTGCCCGTCGGATCGCGGAAGTCGATCACGCCGATGTAGCGCGCCCCGAACGCCACCCGGGCGAGAGCGCTGATCCGCATGCCGACCAGCCCGAGGTCCACACCGGCGCTGAGCTCCAGCTTGCCGCGGGCCAGGAAGCTCGTCCCGAGCACCAGCTCCGTGGTCGAGACGCGGAAGATGAACCCGCCCTCGATCTCCACGGCCAGCGGGCCGAGCTTGGTGTGCCAGCGCAGCATGTTGGGCCAGCCGAGCTCGTAGTGGAACAGGCCCGGCTCGATCAGCAGGGTCGCCGAGAAGCGGCTGTTGGCGATCGCGTCGCGGACGAAGTCGGGCAGCGGCGGGTGGACGCCCGGCTTGCCGCCCTCGGGCTTGGAGATGTGGGCCAGGAAGCGCTTCTGGCGCGGCGAGAGCAGCACGAAACCGCTCAGGATGGGGTTCTCGCGGGCGCCGTCCCGGTTGGTGACGTAGTCGGCGTAGTTGGTGTTGAACCACCCGCGCACCGACATGAAGAAGGTCAGGTCGCTGCGGAAGGCGATGATCGCGTCGACGAGGAAGATGCACGCGAGGTCGGCCTCGGCGAACGCCTCGTACCGCAGCGGCGAGGCCGAAGCCGAGGTCTGCGAGATCATCGCGCGCAGCACGATCGTCCAGCGGGGATCCTGGCCGGCGTCCTCCAGATCCACCGCCCAGCGGTCGCGCTTGGACAGATCACCCTGGGTGCGCGAGAGGCCCTGCAGGGTCTTGAGCAGCTTCTTGACGTCGTTCTCGGCGTCGGCGGCCTTGATGGCGGCGATGGTGAAGCGGTAGCCGAAGCCCATGCCGATCTCGCGCAGGTAGATCTGGATGACCGGGATCATGAAGCTGACCTGGCGGATCTCCAGGTACAGGAACCAGGCCCGCACCCAGGGCGAGCCGGCGCCGCGGCGCACGCGCAGGAAGCCGAAGCTGGCCGCGATGGCGGGCAGGCCCTGGATCTGGACCAGGCCCTCGCCGATCAGCCCGGCCTGGTCGGGCTCGTCGACGAAGTCGACCACGCCGTTGAGCCGGAACGCGGCGCCGATCGCCAGGTTGACCGCCAGGCGCGTGAAGTGGATGCGCGGCACGAACTCGCCCGGCAGCGGCAGGCCGATGAACAGCTCGTGGTAGTCGGGCCGTGAGTCCGGCGTGTCGCCGGGGCCCTGGGCGAACTTCAGCTGGCCGGTCACCTGCATGGCTCCGTCGCCGTCGAAGAACTCGCACTGCGGCACGAAGCCGATCGCGCGCAGCTCCATCTCGAAGCAGCCGAGGAAGCCGAACGTCTTGGGCTTGGGCAGCTCGATCAGGAACTTCACGTGCTTGCCGATCACCTGGGCGTCGCCGGTGAGCGGGCACTGAACCAGGTCGATGCGGGTCTTGCCGAGCAGGGCCAGCGGCCCGTCGGCGTCATCGCCGGGGGCCAGCACGAACTGGGCGGAGCCGGTGATGGTGAAGTAGAGGTGGAAGGCGCCGTCGTCGACGAACCGCAGGCCCAGGGCGTCGACCGAGAACTGGAAGCGCGTGCCCTTGCAGTCGAGCAGCTTGACGCCGCGCAGGTTGGCGGCGCCCTGCACCAGGGTCAGGTTGCCGCCGTCACGCTGGGCGAACTGCAGGGCGATGTCGGCCGTGGCGTCGCCCACGAGGTCGGGCGGCAGCGGGCCCGAGCCGGCGATGGTGAAGTCGGCGATGCGGTTTTCGCGGATGACGAAGCCGCTGTCGGTGAAGCGGAAGCGGGTGCGCAGGCCGTTGAGCCGGGCCGGCCGGTCGGTGACGGTGGCGGCGAGGTTGACGCCCTTGGGCGTGAGGGCGAAGTCCCGCACGCTGAAGGTGATCGGCTCCTCGCTGGCCCGGGTGAAGTCGAGCTCCAGCAAGGCGCCTTCGGGCTGTTGGATCTGGTAGTTGTAGCCCTTGGTGGCGATGGTGAAGTAGTGGAAGGTCTTGTCGCCCAGATCCTTGCCCTTGAACCGCCAGCGCAGCCCGAACAGGTCGGGGAACTCGCGCTCGGCCTCCGGGGAGCGCAGCTCGATCCCCCGGTCGTGGTCGACCTTGAGGGCGAAGGTGCTGAGGCTGAAGGTCAGGCGGCACCGCAGGTCGAAGCTCATGCTCAGGGCGCGCAGCCGTACCCCGATGTCGAAGCCGACCTCACCCTGGGGCAGGGTGATCGGCAGCCCGGTGAGCGGTGTGGGCGTGTAGAGCTGCAGGAACTGGCTGTCTCCGCCCTGGCCCTGCTTGAGGAAGGGCAGGGTGAACGCTCCGCCGCCCGCGTCGATGTTGACGCTCAGCTCGGCGGTCCAGCCGTCCCGGAGGTCCACCGGGTCGAAGGCCACGGGTGTGCAGAGGGCGGCCGGATCGTTCAGGTCGAGCGGGGCGATCGGCGTGGTGAGCTCGCGGAAGAAGCCGGGCAGCTTCGCAGCGCCGAGCGGGACGTCGAGCAGCACCAGGCTGCGCGGCCCGCCCGTCGGCTTGAGCGTGACCTTGAACAGAGGCTTGTCGGGCGGCTGGGGCGGCTCGTCGTTGTGCAGCTCGCGGTCGCCGTCGCGGCCCCAGGCGAACGTGCTGCCCGCCGTGACCGGCTCGTTCCCGGTCAGGGTGACGACGAAGGCGGCGCGGCCGAGGCCCGTGCCTTGGCGCAGCAGCAACAACGAGAAGCGGCTGGAGGCCGGTATGCCCACGCTGAGGCCGGGGAGCGCGAACGCGGCGCCAGGGGCGGCCGCCTGCCAGTCGAGGCGCAGCTCTTCGAGGCCATCGCCGATGATCATGCGCAGGGTGACCTGCTGCGCGCCCGCCGGGCTGCGGTCGCCCAGGTTGGGGACGAACTGGCCGAGCAGCCGGTTGAGGGCGCCCTCCGTCCACTGCATCACCAGGCACGCCTTGCCGCCCGAGCGGTGGAACCCGACCGTGGCGCCGTCGATGACCACCCCGGTGTCGCCGATCATCACCGGGTAGGGCAGCTGCGCGGTGAACGGCGTGTCGGAGACGAGGCCGTCCTGGCTGGCGCTCCCGCTGAGCTTCGGCACCACGAACTGGACGAACGGGCGTCCGGGGTCGGGCTCGTACCGGGCCTCGCCACCGCTGGTCACCTTGCGCATGGGGCGCAGCAGCTTCGGGCCGAAGCGCAGCGCGACGGGCGCGTCGGTCAGGCGCAGCACCGTCTTCGGCAGGATGTCGATGCCCAGGCCCAGCTCGGCGGGCGCGCCATCGGCGGCGCCAGGGGCCAGCACCACGCTCACCGCGTCGAAGCCGGGCAGGCCCAGCACGAGCTCCTTCTCGAAGAGCAGGCGGGTGGTCATCCCGCCCCGGTCGACGTTGGCGGTGGTCTGCGGCGGCTCGATCCAGACATGGTCGAGCACGGCGGGGTCGGGCGGCTTGGGCAGGAAGGGCGGCCACTTTTCGCCGATGAACTCGTTGACGGTCACGAACATGCTGCTCATGGCAGGCAACCCCCCCACGGCAAGCGTGAGTCGACGTCGTCGTAACGGTCGTATCTGTCCTGCTGACTGCTGTCGAGCGTCGTCTCGATGGTGGGGAGGGGGATGGGGGCGAGGGTGGGCGGCAGGGTCACCCCGCTGCCCGGCGTGCCCCAGTTGCCGTCCCAGACGTTGAGCGCCTTGTCGATGTCGGCGATCTTCTGCTGGTCGGCCGGGTCGAGCAGGCCGAGATGGTCGCTCCAGAGCCGCACCCTGTACTGCCGCACCAGCTTGTCCTCCTCGTCGAGGAGGCCCACCGCGTGCTCGATGTCGCTGTAGAGGCTGCGCCGGTAGGCATTGGCCGAGCCGATGATCGCCCAGTGGTCGTCGACGATCGTGGTCTTGGAGTGCACGAACACGTTGCGGAGGAACGCACGGACCCGCCCGCGCTGCTGCGGGTTCAGATCGTGGAGCAGACCGTTCCACAGCGCGATGTTGGCATACGCGGGGAAGGGCGGATCGTTCGGGTCGTTGATCCCCTTGACCAGGATCACCTTGAGATCAGCGCGGAGCTTGATGACGCGGTTCAGCCAGGCCATCACCTCCACCGACCAGAATCCCTGGTCTTCGATATAGACATAGCGCTCGGCGGTGAGGACGGCGTTGAACCAGGCGGAGCGCACCTCGAAGAAGCCATCGGGAGCGAAGGAGATCTTCTCGTTCTCCGGCAGATTGTTGGTGCTCTTGTAGTTGAACCGCGGCACGGTGCGCAGCGACTGGAGGTGATGCCCGCCCACCGGCGTGGTCGGAAAGGTGCGTGCCGGCACGGGGGGCGTGGTGGGCGTGTGGCTGATGACTATCTCGTTGACACTGCGGAAGGACTTGATCTTTCGCGCCCTGTTCTCGTTCCACAGGCTGCGATAGAAGTCGTACAACGCCTGCACCGCCGGGCCCTCGACCTTCGCCTGCACGTCGTGCCACTCCCTGGGAGGGTGCGGCTGGGAGCCGTGGCGGTCGTTGTCGAGGTCGAGCCCGCCGGTGTAGCCGATGGCGCTGCCGCTGCCGTCGCCGACGAGAGCCATCTTGGTATGGGACGCGCCGGCGGAGTGGGAGATGATGCTCAGACAGGCCTTCTCGACGAGGGCGAGCTCCTTGCGCAGCCCGAGGATGGAGGCCATGGTGTCGAGGTTGATATCGCGAATACCGATCCTCCCCCGGACCGACGTGGTCAGCAGGCCGTAGTCGGCCATTCCGGAGAACGAGATCCAGCCCATGACGCGGACGTCCACTCCGGCGTGCGCCTTGGCCTTGAGCACGTCGACCAGGTGATTCGTGGCTCCGGCGCCGTCGAGCGAGAACGGAGGCCGCGCTGGGATCGGAGGCGGCCCGGGAACGGCCGGACGCCCCATGAAACCGAGCCACCAGCCGGTGATGTAGATGAACTGGGCGCTGTTCTCGCTCGGCGTCCCCGCGCCCAGAGGAGCGATCTGCTTGGCGAGGTCGCGGAAGTATTCGACGCCGTCGATGAGCGGCGTGACCTTGCAGCCGCCAAAGGTGGCCGGTAGCGGCTCCGAAGGGAGTTCCGTATCGTCGGGCTGAACAAAATACTTCTTCTTCAGAGCCTCGAAATCAGCCACCAGAAAGCCCCCGGAACTACATGCGACTATTCGGCGTTCTGGTCGCAGAAAACGGCGAAGGAAACAAAGAAGACGGGACAGGCAGTGACGCAAGTGTCACACAAGGTACCCGCATCCACAACGGTCCGGCCCAATCCGGTCATCAAGGCCGCCCGCCCCGGACCTCCACCATCACCACAAATGATCTCTAACCCGGTCAACACCCACAACATGATCATTTAATACATCTTGACGGCGTATTCCGACCGCCGCAGCGCTCTTTCACGTGGGCGGCCCTCGGGAATGGCGCCCTAAGAGTGCCCTGGTCAGGCAAGCGGCCGCGGGGCCGTCCGCGCACCTACGGCCCCGCGGCCACGCCTGATCAGCTAGCGACCGGATCCACCGACCGACGGGGCGATCTCGGCCTTCGGCTGGACGTCGGGCTGGACGCCGACGACCCCGGCCGTCTCGTCGGTGGCGCCCGGACCCGGCTCGGCGGCGAGGGCGACGCCGTGCGTGACGGGGTTGTGTGCGATGTCGGCCTGTGCGGGAGCGGCCATGGCGATGAGGGCCGCGGGAACGACTGCGGCCAGGGGGAGCAGCTTGTGCATGGAGAAATCACCTTTCGGGGGGTTGTGCGTGCGCGCTATATTACACACGGTATGCGATCAAGTACAGAGAGTGACTGAGTCAATGTGCTCCGCACCAACCCCGGACCGCCCCTAGATCGGCGGCTCAGCCGCGAACGTCAGCTCCCACCGTCCGAGCGGCGGCGTGGCCGTGATCAATAGAGAGGCCTGTCGTTGCCCTACCGGCCCTGAGTATGCGCGGCCGCCGCAAAGCGTCCTTGACTATTCCTGCACAGGCGGTGTCCTTTCGTGCATGGACGAAGTCAGCGGTCCAGGGCGAAGTTCGCCAGGCGGTCGGGGTCGGAGAGGATGTCGATCTCGGCGATCCTGCCGGCGGTGACCGTGAAGCTCATGATGGAGATGAGCCGGCCGTCGATGGTGTTGACCAGTCCGGCGGTGCCGTTGACCAGCGCGGGGTGGGTGTGCGAGGTGGTGGCCATGCGCTGGAAGGTGGCGGCCTGACCGGCCACGGCCTCGGCGCCGCGGATGACCCTCATGCCGCCGGGGAGCGTCTTGCCGCTGTCGGCGCGCAGGACGACCTCGGGGTCGAGGATGGCCACCAGGCCGTCGAGGTCGCCGCCGCGGGCGGCGGTCAGGAAGGCGTCGACCACGCGCCGCTGGGTCACCGGGTCGGGGTCCGGGTCGGGTGCGGCGCCCTGCACGCGCCGGCGGGCGCGGCTGGCGAGTTTGCGGGCCGCGGCCGGGGTGCGGTCGACGATCGGGGCGATCTCCTCGAACGGCATGCCGAACATGTCGTGCAGGACGAACGCCAGCCGTTCGGCCGGGTTGAGTGATTCCAGCACCACCAGCAGCGCCAGCCCGACCGAGTCGGCGACCAGCGCCTGCTGTTCGGGGTCGGTGACCTGGTCGCTGACGACGGGGTCGGGCAGGCGGGTCTCCAGCGGCGTCTCGCCGCGCAGTCGGCGCGAGCGCAGCATGTCCAGGCAGACCCGGCCGACGACGGTGGTCAGCCAGCCGCCGAGGTTGTCGATGTCGCCGTTCTCGGAACGCGCGAGCTTGAGCCAGGCCTCCTGGACGGCGTCGTCGGCCTCGGCCAGCGAGCCCAGCATCCGGTAGGCGACCGCCTTCAGGTGCGTGCGGTGCTCCTCGAACCGCTCTGCCAGAAAGTCACGCTCGTTCATGTCTCGCCTCTTCGTCGTGTCGGTGATCGCTGCCATGACGTACCGGAGGCCGCCGATGTGACCGCGCGCATCCGGTCACATCCGCGGCGGCCCGTTCGTCATGCCGTCGTTCACAACCGACGACGTGATGATCGGAGCACCGACATGAGCGAAGTACACGGGAGCGTGGCCGCCGGTTTCGAGGCGGTGCGCGAGGAGTTCGCGGCCGTGGTGGCCGAGCAGGACGGCGAGGCCGGGGCGCAGCTGGCGGCGTACGCGCACGGCCGCAAAGTGGTCGACCTGTGGGCCGGGGACCGGATCGGCGGTGACACCCTGACCGGCGTCTACTCCGCGACCAAGGGCGCCGCCACGCTGGTGACGGCGCTGCTGGTGCAGGACGGAACGCTGGAGCTGGACGAGCCCGTGGCCCGGCACTGGCCGGAGTTCGCCGCCGCGGGCAAGGCCGGCATCACCCTGCGGGAGGTGTTGTCGCACCGTTCCGGCGTGATCGGCGTGGACGGCGGCCTCACCGCCGCCGAACTGGCCGACGACGCGGTGATCGCCGAGCGGCTGGCCGGGCAGCGGCCGTACTGGCGGCCGGGGTCGGCCTACGGCTACGGCGGGTTCGTGTCGTTCGCGATCGTGGGCGAGGTGGTCCGCCGCGTGACGGGCCGTACGCTGCAGGACCACTTCGAGGAGCGCATCCGCGCGCCCTACGGCCTGGACATCTACCTCGGCCTGCCCGAAACCGAGGAGGGCCGCTACCGGGAGATCCAGCCGGGGCTGGCCTCCCCGGAGGAGCAGGCGGCGTTCTGGGCGAACGTTCCCGGCCCGCACAGCATCACCGGGATCGGATACGGCCTTAACTCCACCCCTCCGCTGGACCAGGTCGGCTTCGTCAACACCCGGCGGGTGCGCGCGCTGGGGCAGGCTTCGGCCGGTGGCGTGGGCAGCGCGCGGGGGCTGGCGGCGATGTACGCGGCGGCGGTCTTCGGCCTGGACGGCGACGCGCCGCTGTTGAAGCCCGACGTGCTGGGCGAGTTCGCCATGCTGCACTCCACCGGCGGCGACCTGGTCACCGGCGAGATGGGCCAGTACGCGTTGGGGTTCCAGGCCAAGGGGCTGCGCTACCCGTTCCTGAGTGCGAACGCCTTCGGCCACAACGGCTCGGCCGGTGCGGAGTCGTTCGCCGACCCGGTCTACGGGATCGCGTTCGGCTACACCCGCCGCCGCTTCTCCTTCAACTGGTCCTACCCCGAGCACGACCGGCTGGCCGCCGCCGTTCACCGCGCCGCCTCCGCGTCCTAGCGAACGCTCGGCAAGTCCTAGCGAACATCCTTTAAGGAGAACTTTGATGACTTCGCCTACCCGAACCCGCCCCGAGACAGGCGGGAAGACGAAGCTGGCGCTGCTGGTGATCGCCGCGGCGCAGTTGCTGATCGTGATGGACGGCACCATCGTGACCGTCGGGCTGCCGGTCATCGGCACCGGGCTGGGCATCGCCGAGGCCGATCTCGACTGGGTGCTGACCTCCTACGCGCTGGCGTTCGGCGGGCTGTTGCTGGCCGGCGGCCGGGCCGGTGACGTGTTCGGCCGGCGCCGGCTGTTCCGCGCCGGGCTGGTGGTGTTCCTGCTGGCCTCGCTGCTGGGCGGGGTTGCGCAGAGCGGCGGCGTGCTGATCGCCGCCCGGGTGCTGCAGGGGGTGGGCGGCGCGATCATCGCCCCGGCCGCGCTGTCCCTGCTGGCCGACACCTTCCCCGCCGGGCCGCGGCGCAACAAGGCGCTGGGGGTGTACGGGGCGATGGGCGGCCTGGGATCGGTGGTCGGCCTGCTGCTGGGCGGCGCGCTCACGGAGTACCTGGGCTGGCGATGGATCATGTTCGTCAACGTCCCGATCGCCTTGCTGGTGCTGGCCGGCACGTTCGCCCTGGTCCCCGGCACCCGCGAACGCGGCGGCATCGACCTGCCCGGCGCGGCCACCGTCACCCTCGCCCTCGGCTCACTGGTGTACGCGATCAACCGTGCCGGCTCCGACGGGCTGACCGACTCGCTCACCCTGACCTTCGGCGCGATCGCGCTGGTCCTGGGCATCGCGTTCGCCGCCATCCAGCGCGGCGTCCGCAACCCGATGCTCCCGGCCACCGTGCTGGCCGACCGCGGCAGGCTCGGCGCCAACCTGGTCATGCTGCTGATGGGCGCGGGCCAGCTGGCCACGTTCTACTTCCTCACCCTCTACATGCAAACGGTCAAGGACTACGCGCCCATGGTCACCGGCCTGGCGTACCTGCCGTTCGCCATCGGCATCGGTATCGGTTCCGGAGCGGTCGGCCCCCGGCTGCAGGCACGGGCGTCCGCGCGGACCGTCCTGGCGACCGGCATGGCGGTGGCCACCGCCGCGATGGTCTGGTTCAGCCTGCTCACCCCCGACCAGAACCCCCTGATCACCTTGCTTCCGGCGCAGCTCGTCGCGGGGATCGGCCTGGGCATCGGCTTCGTCGCGGCCACCATCGGCGGCGTCCAGAACGTCGCGCCCAAGGACTCCGGCGTCGCCTCCGGGCTCATCAACACCAGCCAGCAGATCGGCGGCGCGCTGGGACTGGCGGTCCTGGCCAGCATCGCCGTCACCACCACCCAGAACCAGCCCGCCGCGACGGCGGCACGCGAGGCACTCACCAACGGCTACACCGCCGGCCTCCTCGGCGCAGGCGCGTTCTACCTGGCCGCCGTCCTGGCCGCCGTCACCCTCCTGCGCCCCCGCCCGGCCGCCCAACCGCCGACCCGCGACCAAGCCCCCAGCACCGACCACGTGGGGACCGCGCCTTCACAGCGGGGGTAAATGCCCGAGATTCACACCGGCCACCGGTCACATCGATCCCACGCCACCCGTCATTGCAGTGGCACAACATAAACACGGAAGGAAACCCGACCATGACCACGCAGAACGAGCTCCAGTCGCGGCTGCCCAACCCCGCCACGCTCATCCCCGAGCTGGCTGAGATCGGCGGCGCGCTGTTCAAGGCCATCGGGAACGGTTCGGTCCCGCAGAAGACCATCAGCCTCGTCCAGTTGCGCGCCGGGCAGATCGTCGGCAACACCTACCTGACCGTTCTGCACACCGGCAACCTGCGCAAGGCCGGAGAGACCGACGAGCGCATCACCGCCGTGGCGTCCTGGCAGGACGCGCCCTACTTCACCGAGGCCGAACGCGCCGCGCTGGCCCTGGTGGAGGCCGTGCTCACCCCCAACCCCCATGGCGAACGCGTTCCCGATCAGCTGTACGCCCAGGCGGCCGAGCACTACGACGACAAGGCACTGGCCACGCTCACCCTCGCGATCGGCCAGGTCAGCTTCTTCATTCCGCTAGCGCTCATCGGCAGGCCGCTGCCCGGGGTGGCCCCGACGGAGCAGTGGAGGAACGCCTGACACTCCGCCCGCTCCCGGGTGAGGCCGCAACAGCCTCACCCGGGAGCTGTCGTTCGCCTAGACGAAGGCGGTAACCCCCTTGTATTCGGCTTGGAGTGCTTCGCCTGCTGTTTCGTATTGGAGAAGCAGCAGGCCGTTCGGCGTCGCCTCGTGGTGGGTTAGGCGGAGGCCGGACGGGACGCCCGCGCCTGCCAGCAGGCGCCGGCCGGTGCGTAGCACCGTGGGCGCGACCACAAGGCGGAACGTGTCGATCAGGCCCGCCGCCAGGAGCGCGTCGCCCAGGCGGGCACTGCCGTGGATCTGGAGTTCTCGTCCCGGTCGTGCCTTGAGCCCCGCGACCGTCTGGACCGGGTCGGTGATCTCCGGCCAGTCACGCGCGAACGCCTCGTAGGTGCGCCGGCCGAGCAGCAGGCCGTCGGCGAGGCCGAGCCAGCCGGAGACGCGCCGGACGAACGTCACGTCGAGGTGGGGCACGAGCCAGCCGCCGCGCGCGAAGCCGCCGCTGGTGTCCTCGTCGGGCGAGCCGGGCCCCTGGCTGACCCCGTCGAGCGTGACGAACTCGGTGAGGGCGATCTTCATCGCGTGGCCATGGCCTCGGTGAGAGCGGCAAGCTGACCGGCGACCGTACCCCAGCCCTCGGCGAAGCCGAGCTCGGCGTGATGGGCGCGCGCCTCGGGGTCGCCGTGCCGGACGACCACCCGATAGTCCGTGCCGTCCGGATGGTCCTCCAGTGTGATCGTGGCGGTCATCGGGACCGGGACGGGCCGCGCGGGACGCCAGGCGCTGTCGATCGCGTTGGTGAACACGATCCGCTCGAGTTCGTCGACGGCGAGGAAGCACGCGTCCAGGTGCGGGACGAACGCGGCGCCGTCGTCGCTCAGCCGCGTCACGAACGCCCCGCCGGGCCGCAGGTCCAGGCGCTCGACCCGGCAGCGGGACGGAGCCGGGACCCACCACTGTTCGAGCCGGGACGGGTCGGTCCAGGCGTCCCACACGGTCGCGCGCGGCGCGCGGATGATCCGCGCCAGGCCGAGGTCGAGGTCGGGATTCACTGGCTGTTCTCCTCCGGGTCGGTGACGAACTGTTCGAGGCGGTCGGTGCGCTCTTCCCAGATCCGGCGCTGTTCGGCGAGCCAGTCGTCGACGAGCGAGAGCCGCTCGCGGTTGAGCACGCACGTGCGCACCCGGCCGGACTTGACCGTGCGGATGAGCCCGCTGGATTCGAGCGTGCGCACGTGCTTCATGAACGAGGGAAGCGTCATCGGGAACTCGCGGGCGAGGTCGCCGACGCTGGCGGGCCCGTGACCGAGCCGCCGGACGACGGCGCGCCGGGTCGGATCGGCGAGCGCGACGAACACCCCGTCCAGGTGCGCCGAATACTGTGCCATGCGGCTAAGTATCGGTCATCGCAATAGTTAGCGCAAGGGCTAAGTATCGTTGGACCAAGTGGCGGTTGCTACTCACTCAGGTTGAGTAGGCGTACTCATGGACCGCCCACGCGCCGCAGGTCACACTCGGGGAATCCGAACATCCGGCTGACGCCAGGATCGGAGGCGGTCCGATGAACGATGGGTCCCTGCCACCGGACGACCAGCGGCCCCCGCCCGTTCCAGCCCCTCGCTCAGCGAAGTGGTGGATCGGCGTCCCGCTCATCGTCGTCGCCGCGCTGCTCGCGATGGGCGGCCTGACGGTGCTCGCCGTGCTCATCGTCGCCCATGCCGCTCTGAGCTCCTGGGGAAGCAACAAATGATCACTCGTCTGCGGCTGATGATCCTGCTGGCCCGCCCCGCCGTCGTGGTGATCGTGGCGATGTTCGCCGCCGTCGGTCTCGCGCAGGCCGGGCATGACGGCGGCCACCTCGACGTGGTCCGGATCCTCCTCGTCGTCCTCGGCTTCGTGCTGTTCTCGGTGGCCTGCAACGACCTGGCCGACGAGGCCATCGACCGGGTCAACCTCCCCGGCGACCGGCGCCGGCCGCTGGTGACGGGCGCGGCCGACCGCCGTCAGATGATCGCCGTGGCCCTGGTGTGCGCCACGGTCGCGCTGGCCGCCGCCGCCACGATCGGCACGCCGGCGGTGGCGGTCACATGCGCCGGGTTGACCGTGAGCGCGGGCTATTCGCTGCGGCCGGTACGCCTGGCGGACCGCGGCGCCGTGGCCTCGCTCGTGCTACCGGCCTGCTACGTCGCCGTTCCCTACCTGCTGGGCGTCCTCGCCGTGTCTTCCAGCGTTCGCACCGAGGACCTGCTGTTGCTCACCGGACTGTACGTCGGGTTCATCGGCCGGATCCTGCTGAAGGACTTCCGCGACGTCCGCGGTGACGCGCTGTTCGGCAAACGCACGTTCCTGGTACGCCACGGCCGCGCGTGGACCTGCGCCATCAGCGCGGCTTGCTGGGTCGCCGGAACGCTCCTCGCGCTGGCCGCCGTACGACAGCCGACACCGGCCTTGGCAGCCGCGAACGTCGCCGGAGTCGCCGGCACTCTGTGGCTACTGCGAGCTCTGGTCCGCCCAGCGACACCGCGACAAGAAGAGGCGCTCATCTCCGCCACCGCCATCATCGGCCGCGGCTTGGTTCTGGTGCTCCTCGCACACCTGTCCCTGCTCAACGCCCACTGGTCTACGTCCGGCTACCACGCCGTCATGGCGGCCTTGGCGTTCATGGTCGCCAGCCAGGCCATCTCGATGGTCCGGCATGGCCCGCCCACCCGCCGCCTCCCCGATGTCCGCCGCCAGCACAGCACCCGCGCCGCCGACTGATCCGGACTCCTACAGCGGCGCGCTGGAACGGCACAACGTGAACGTCCACGCCGCTATGTCCGCCGCGCGTGCCGCCGTGTCCACAGCGTTCGCCACGGCCGCGATGGTGTCTGCGGCGTTCGCCGCGTTCGCCGCGGCCTCAGCCGCTTGCACTGCGCTCCTGGCCGCCTCCTCCGCGTCCACCCTGTGCACCGCCTGCTCTACACCCACCGTGCGTATCGCGAGCGTCGCAGCATGGCCCGTGCGGTTGCGGACTCCACCTGCACTTTGAGGTCGGCGACCGCGTCTCGTAGCTCGGTTGGCTCTTCGTCAGTCGGGGCGCTTCCAGGTGTTCTTGGTCGTGCATTTCTCGTCATGGCGGGTGCAGACCTGGATGTAAAGGCCGGTCTCGGGGCCCTGGAACATGTGGGAGAACTTGACCTCCCGGGTTCTGCCGCAGGTGAGTCCCAGTTTGTGCGGCCGCCTGTCCGGCCCGACCCGGGAAATGGTCACCTTGGTGTACGACCACCCATTACGGCAGCTGTTGTCGGTGTGGGTGCCCATGATTTTGATGAAGCCATTGGCAAGGGTGACCCGTCCCCGGCTGGTTCCCTGACCCTTGAGCGTCTTCTGATACGAGTAACTGCGGGCCTTGGCCTTGGTCTGGGCGGCTGGGGCCGCCATCGGGGCGCCGGCCGATGCGGTCTTGGCGATGGTCTTCTGTGCCGGTCCGGTGTCGCTCAAAAGCGGGACGGCGGCCCCGGCGCCGAGCGCCAGCGCCGCGATCGGAGCGGCGATCAAAGTCTTCCTGTTCATGGAACGTGACCTTTCGGGGGAACGGTTATCGGGCGATGTGAAGGGTGCTCTTGCCGGTGCACTTAGTGGTCGAGCACACCCGCACATAGACGCCGGTCACCGCGGCGAAGCCACCCCATCGCACGTCCTTCTTGAAGTACGCCTTCTTCCCGCAGACGGCGCCGAGGTCCACGTCACGGTCCTCGCCGCGCTGGGCGATGGTGATGCGGGTGAACGACTTTCCGTCCTTGCAGCTGAGGTCATGGACGAACCCGGTGACCCGGACGCGCTGAGTGGTGATCCTGTGCTCGATCTTTCCCCGGCCGCTCGCAACGCGCTTCAGTGTCTTCCGGTAGGTGAGCTTGATGTCCTTCGTCGCGAGAGCCGAGGTCTGCCCCCCGGAGGAAGCGGCCGCGACGCTTCGGGCCGGAGTCTTTTTCTGCTCCATGGCGGTCAGGCCCCAGGTGCTTCCGGCGACCGCCAATCCCGTGACGGCGGCGGCTGCGGCCATGGCAGGTTTCTTCACTCTGGCCCCTTTTCTTTGGAACGGAAAGAACGCATGGCAAGTTATTGCGGCGACGCAAAAGTGAACTAGGGCCGAAGGGCCTCAACCTGCCCGCCCGGGGGCCCATCCCGCAGAAAGGAACCAGGCCGATGGCCGAGACCTGGACGTTCGACGACGCCACCGAGCCGCTGACCGCCGACGCGGTGGTCGGCGAACTGCGCGCCAGGATCGCCGGTGAACGGTACGAGTCATGGCTGACCAGTTCGTCCGGCCGGCTGCTCGCCGTCGTGACCAACGCGGAGCGGGCCATGGTGATGCTGCTCGATCACGAAGGGGATCCCGGGGAGCACGCGACCGATCCGGCGGCGGAGGGCTCCAGCGGCGGCTTCGTGCTGAGCAACGGACAGGACGACGAATACCCCGACCAGGACACGGTGCCGCTCCCCCTGGCCCTCCAGATCGTCCGCCACATCGTTGCCCACGGCACCCCGCCGGCGGACGCGGCCTGGACGACCGACCGCTAGCCGCGCCGCGAGCCCGCGAGCCCGGCGATCCCCCTCTGACAGGGACACCGGTCACTCGACAAACTGTCGTACTTCTGTAGCGCCCGCCCCTCTATCGACGCATGACAAACATCGAACGAACGTTGTGCGTCTCGTCATAGTCAGCTAATTCACAAAATCGATAACCCTCCATGTCAATAGAAGTTTCAACGTGCGTCCCATCGCATATCGACCGCGTGGCCAGGAGGTTCCTGACAGTCCGCTTCCGGTCACAGAGCGCACCGTGACCGCCACTGGCCAGCACGTACAGTAGTCAACGCAGCGTGAGCGCACTTTCACAACGCCATTCCGGGCTGGTGCGTCTAATGGCCGTCTGAGGCCACCAAAAAAGCATGGCGAGCCGCGACCGGCATCAGGTTGACTCCGGAGAGTTCCGAGGAGTCAATGTGACTTCCACAAATTATGGGAGTGTCATGCGACGTATACGTCGAACACTCGTACCGGTGGCCGCGGCTTCCATTCTGGCGATCGCCGGGATGGGAACCACGACCGCACAGGCGGCTCCGGGTCCCTCCGCAGGCACTGCCACCACCACCGCCGTCGCCAGGCTCAGCGACGGCAGCCGGATGGACACCCAGGCGGCGGCGGAGAAGGTGCGCAAGTACTGGACCGCCGAGCGCATGCGTTCGGCCAGGCTGGTGACGCCGCGCGCTGATCGTTCCGCCTCGGTCACCGCATCGTCCGCACCTCGCGCGGGCAAGGCGGGGTCGTACGCGCCCGCGGCGGGGGTCAACAAGGCCGCGATCAAGGCCGGTGCGCTGAAGCTCGCCGGAGGCGACAAGGCCAAGGCGCTCATGCTCACCGAGACCGCCACCGTCGGGAAGGTGTTCTTCAGCAAGCCCAGCGGCGGCAACTGGATGTGCTCGGCCGCCGCGCTCAACAGCGCGTCCAAGCAACTGGTGATCACCGCCGGGCACTGCGTCCACGAGGGCGCGGGCGGCGGCTGGATGCAGAACTGGACGTTCGTCCCCCGGTACCGCAACGGCGCGCGGCCCTTCGGCACCTACGCCGCCAAGCAGTTCCGCACGTTCAACGCCTGGATGAACAGCAGCGACTTCCGCCGCGACGTCGGCATGGTCACCACCTGGCCGCTCAACGGCCAGAAGCTCGTCAACGCCGTCGGCGGCAACGGCTTCCAGTGGAACTGGCCGCGCAACGTCGCCGTCACGGTCCTCGGCTACCCGAGCAACCACAACAGCGGCGAGATCCAGATGTGGTGTCAGGGCACCACCCGCGGCATCGCCGACGGGCGGATCGAGATCAACTGCAACTTCGGCGGCGGCTCCAGCGGCGGACCCTGGCTGCGGGAGTTCAACGACGCGACGGGACTCGGCTACTCCAACGGAGTCCAGAGCACCATCACCAACACCGGCTGGAACCGCAGTCCCTACTTCGATGACGCGGTCAAGACCATGTTCGACGCCCAGGGCGGCGTGACCTGACCGACCCTGCCGGGCCACCGCGTTACGGTGGCCCGGCAGACCCGCCCGCCGCGTGACGGCGGCCGGCAGGCAGGCCCGCCCGTGCCCGCCCGCAAAACGACGACCAGGAGGAGCCACGCATGATGCGCCGCCCCGTTCTCACGTTCATGGCCGCCATCGCCGTGGCCACGGTCGCACGGCCGGCGAGCACCTCGCCGCCGCCTCCTCCCCCGTCACCCGACCCGGCCAGCACGAGCAGCGACGTCCTCCCCGAGGACGCACCCGACTACTGGACCCCCGAACGCACGCAGGACGCCGAACCCGCCCCCATGCCGACAGACGACTGACGACAATCCGGCACGCGGCATGCGTCACCGCCCTCCCAGAGTCAGTCGCGACCCTCGGCAACGGACGGCCTGGCTTGCGGGAAGCGATAGGAGCCGATCAGGGTGGCGTCCTGCTGGACAGGCGAACGGCTCAGGCGCTCGCCGATGGTCCTGGTGAACCGCTGGAACGCCGGTATCGAGAACAAGGGATTCTCCGTTCCCTCCACGACAGCGATGTGCATGAAGCTCACACCGTCAGCGAGGCGGAACGAGGCGTACCGCAAACCGTCCGGGTTGCCGGTCTGCAGCTCGGCGAAGACGTCCTCGATTAGGCGCTGGTTCTCGTCCGCAGCGTCCGGATGCGTTTCGTAACGGATGACGATGGTCTCGTTCATGAATTCCTCCAAGGCTCGTCGTGTACGTGGGTCAGTCCTGGCTGAGGACGGGCTCGGCGTCCGGCCTAGTGAGCGCAGGCTCGTCCGACCCGGGCTTACCGTGCAGGAAGAGCGCGGCGAGCACGCCTAGCCCGGCGAAGACCACGGTGGCCCAGAAGGCGGATTGATAGCCCTCGGTCAGGGCGACGCCTGGTGGCACCTGTCGGCCCCCTGCCAGGAGTTCGTCGGTGCGGGAAACGGCGACCATCGTGACGATCGAGATGCCGAACGCGCTGCCGATGTTGAACGAGGTGTCCACCAGCCCGGAGGCCAGGCCCGACTCCTCCTCCGCGACGCCGGTGAGGGCCGCGATCTGCGAGGCGACGAACGCGCCGCCCAGTCCCGGGCCGAAGACCAGCAGGCCGGGCAGCAGGTCCGTGACGAAGCCGCCGTCCGCTGACACCCCGACGAGCAGGAGGCAGCCCACGGCCATGAGAAGCACGCTGGGAACGGCGACCGCCCGCAGCCCCAGCCTCGTCACCAGGCTCTGCCCGGCCATGGCGCCGGCGATGGACATGACGGTCATGACGGCGCTCATGAGGCCGAACTCCAGTGCCGAGTAGTCCAGGACGTCCTGCGCGTACAGGGTGAGAGGGAAGAGCACCCCGTCCACGGCGAGCCCTACGGCGAAGATGGTGAGGTTGCCGCTCACTAGCGCGCGCATACGGAAGACACGCAGCGGTACGAGCGGCACCGCCGACCGGCCCTCGACAAAGACGAAGAGCGCGACGAGAACGGCCGCCCCCAGGAATGAGCCGCCGGTCTGAAGGCTCGTCCACCCGGTCTCCGGCGCCCTGAACACCGCGTAAACGAGCAGTAGCAGCGCCCCAGTGATCGTGATCGCGCCCGCGGCGTCGAAGGTGCGGATCGCGAAGCGCGCCCGGCTCTCGCTGAGCACCACCGGGCTCAGCGCCAGCAGCACGGCCGCGACCGGCACGTTGATGAAGAAGATCCACTCCCAGCCGAGCCCAGCGGTGATCACTCCGCCGACCAGCAGCCCGGCCGTGGCGCCGACGCCGCCGAGCCCGCCCCAGATCCCGAGGGCCTTGTTGCGTTCCGGCCCTTCCTCGAACGCGGACATCACGATGGACAGCGCCGTCGGGGCCATCAACGCGGCCGAGACGCCCTGGATCGCACGGGACACGATCAGGGCCCCGCCGCTCCAGGCGAGCCCGCACGCCAACGACGACAGCGCGAAGAGCACCACGCCCACCATGAAGACGCGACGCCGTCCCAGCAGATCCGCCATCCGTCCGCCCAGCAACATCAGGCCGCCGAAGGTCAGCGCGTAGCCGATGAGGACCCACTGCACGCCCGCCACCGACAGGCGCAACTCCTGCTGCATCGAGGGGATCGCGGTCAGAACGATCGTCGAGTCGAGGATGACCATGAAGAAGGCCGTCCCCAGCAACGCCAGCGCCTTCCATCGCCGTGGATCCGGGCCGATTCCGTCAGGTTCGCGGATCATCCGACACTCCTCACCCCGGACACTCGCCCAGGCCGCTCCGACGACAGTAGTTGGAAACTACAACCACTTAATCCTAAAAAACAACCACTTAGGAGTCTTCTTGTATCGCCGGAGGTATCCTGAGTCCATGACGGGCAAGCGCAAGTACGCCGACGGGTGCGCCACGTCGCATGCGTTGGACCTGGTGGGGGAACGCTGGGCACTGCCGATCGCCCGGGAGCTGCTGCTCGGCGCCAAACGCTTCACCGACCTGCGGACGGGCCTGCCGGGCGCCAGCCCGAACGTGCTGTCGCAGCGGTTGCGCGAGCTGGAGGAAGCGGGAGTCGTACGGCGGCGCACACTCCCCCCGCCCGCCGCGTCCCGCGTCTACGAGCTCACCGAATGGGGCCGGGAACTCGAGCCCGTGATCATCGCACTCGCCCGCTGGGGCTCGCGCTCACCGTTCCTGGACCCGGAGGCCGAGATGAGCACCGACTCCCTCCTCCTGGCCCTCCGGACACTCTTCAACCCGCACGCCGCCGAGGCCCTCGTCGCCCGCCTGAGCCTGCACCTCGGCGACGACGTCTACAACCTGGACGTCTCGGGCAAAACCTTCGAGGTGACCCGCGGTCCCAACTCCCCTGCCGACCTGACCATCACAACCGACTCCGCGACGTTGAGCGCCCTCATCTGGGGCGACCGAACCCTGACGGACACCCAAAAGACCGGCGACCTCACCCTCGAAGGCGACCCGGCGACCGCCGAACGGTTCTTCGCCCTCTTCCCCCTACCTCCCACCGCCGCCCGCCCAGACACAACGCCCTAAACAAAGCCACCGCCGCCCGCCCAGACACAACGCCCTAAACAAAGCCACCGCCGTCCGCCCCACAGCCAGACCGCCCACCGCCGCTCGCCCACAGCGGCCCGCGCACAGCGGCCGTGCACAGCGGCCGTGCACAGCGGCCCGCGCACTGCGGGCCGTGCACTGCGGGCCGTGCACTGCGGGCCGTGCACTGCGGGCCGTGCACTGCGGGCCGTGCGGTGCGGGCCGTGCGGTGCGACCCGCGCACTGCGACCCGCGCACTGCGGGCCGTGCGGTGCGGGCCACGCACAGCGGCGCGTGCACTGCGGGCCGTGCATTGCGGGCCGGCAGGCCGTCGTCAGAATGCCCACCGGCCGCGAGTGTCGGTGCTCGCGGGCGGTGGGCAGGGGTTTGGTGGGTCAGTGCCAGTCGCTGATTCGTACGTCGAGCGGGTCTGGGGCGCCCTGTCCGGTTTCGAGGAGCTGCTTGAGGCTCATCAGGAAGGTGGCCCATTTTGTGCTGCAGTGGTTCATGAACTCGACCTGCTCGCGCCAGCCCTCGTGTTTGAACAGCACGATCGCGGAGTCGCCCTCCTGGCGGAGGTCCCAGTGCACGGTGGTGCCGACCCATTCCGGCGGTCCGGCCACGACCTCCCAGCGAACGAGCCGTCCGGGGTCGAGTTCGGTGACCTTCATGTCGAAGGCTCCCGCCGCGAACTGGAACGCGATCACGCCGCCCAGGTCGGGGTTTCCCGTCGTCTTCTCGGCCCACCAGCCGGACAGGCCGTCCAGGGTGGTGAGCGCGTCGTACACCTTCTGCGGCGAGGACTGCTCGACGCCGATGCGGTGAAGGATGTCTGCCATGTCGGAGCTCCTCTACTGCTTCTTCCTGGTCTGGGTGTCCGTGTCGCGCTGGATCGTCTCGGCGATGCGCTTGATGCGCCGCAGCCGGTTGTCCCAGGCGGCGCCGACCTCGGCGAGCTGGGCGACGGCGCGCGCGAGCTGCGCCTGGTCGACGCGGAACTGCTTCTCGCGGCCCTCGGTGCTGGCGTGCACCAGGCCGGCCCTGTCGAGGACGAGCAGGTGCTTGGCGACCGCCTGCCGGGTCACGGGCAGGTGCTCGCTGAGGCTGGTCGCCGTTCCGCTGCCCTCGTTCAGGAGGAGGTCGAGCATCCGGCGCCGGGTCGGGTCGCCGACCGCCGACCAAAGGTCGTCGTCGACCATCACGCTCATGCGCGCGCTCCGACCTTCGCCGCGTACGCCGGCAGCCGCGGCAGGTAGTAGTCCCAGCCCGTGGCGTGCGCGGCGTGCTCGGCGGCGATCTTCGCCTCGTCCCAGCCGCGCTCGCGGAAGCCGCTCTCGGTCATCCGCAGCAGCGTCCCGGTCCCGGAGGGTTCGAGCTCGAAGACGACCAGGTTGGAGTTGCCCGGGGCGGCGGTCTCCCCCTCCTGGTGGGTCCACCGGAAGGAGAAGAGACGCGGCGGTGCGGCGTCGACGACCGTGAACCGCATCCACGTGCCGCCCTTGGAGAGGTCGCCGAAGCCGATCCGTCCCTCTCCCCCGGGTACGACCGGGAACTCCGCCTCGTCCGGCCACCACTCGCGCAGATGCTCGGGGCTGCTCACCACGTCGAAGACGACCTCGGGTGAGGCGTCGATGTGGATCTCTCGTTCGATCGTTCCGTAGTCCATGCTCGCCACCTTCTGCAACCATTGGTTGCACGTCACGCTATCCGAGCGTTCGCGAAAGTGCAACCTTTGGTTGCGTCACGGCGGCGGGACGTGCGTCACCTCCGCCGAACGCGGCGCGTCCAGAGCGGTTCGTCAGTGCAGGTCCGCCAAGACGTGGAACTCTTTCTCCAGTTCTTCGGCGAACAGCGAACTCGTCTTGGGCATAGCCCGACACCATGTCGAGCCGCCAAGGCGGCAGTCCGGCCACGATTCGCCGGCTGAGAAGGCCGCTCACCGTTCCCAGCAGTGCCTTCTCGCCGGTGCCGTCGCCGGCCGACACAGCGGAGACGTGTTCGCTCAGGTCGAGGGCGTTCCCCACCGCCAGCGCGGCGCTCGGCCGAACCGGTGCTCCACCGACAACCGCAGCCGCGGCAGCCCTGCCCACCGCTCCGCGACGATCGCCGTCAGCCGGTCGACCGTCGGCGCCTGGCCCGCCAGGCGGACGAGAATTGCCACGTGGTCACGGAACGTGAGAACCGCGCCTACGTGGGACGGCAGGTGAAGTAGGGGTTTTCCCGGATACCGCCTCCACCAGGCAACTCTCACACTCTGTATTGCTGTCAAAGCAGAGAGTGAGGAACGTGATGCGAAGAGTGCGCGCAACCTCGTTCGCCGTCGCAGGGCTGCTCGCCACAACGACCGTCGCCGCCGCGCAGGCGGCTCAAGCGGCACCGACGGTGCCGGAACGATCCGTCGATCGCGCGCCGAGGCAGGTGGCCGTCGATCGCGTGGTAATCGGCGTCGCCACCGCGCCTCGCTGGCTGGTGCGCGTCCAGGCCGGAGCCTGGGCGAACCCCCACCTGAGGGTCCGGTCCCATCCGGGCTGGCCGGGCGGTCAGCCGGGGGACGTGATCGGCGCGATCCGTTATCCGCATTCGGAGAACGCCGTCTGCCAGATCTACGACGGCGCCGAACTCCACGTCTGGGGGCGCAAGAGCTCGACCTGGGTCAAGCTCGACCGCTCCTCGCCCTCGTGGGTGTGGGACGGCGGGCTTGTGGAGCATGAGCCCGCCCGGCCCTGCTGTCCGCGGGCCGGCAGGTCCGACGCGGACTGTGAAGAGAAGAAGCGCGACAACAAGGAGGTGCGCCGGTGAGGCGCCGTCACGTCACGTTCGCCGCCTGCGCCACCGTGATCGGGGTGCTGACCGCGTCGGCCGTCGTGGCCGCTCCCGCCGCGGGGATGGCCGGGCAGGCGCGGTTCGACAGGGTCACGGTCGGCGACTGGGCCCGCCCGTTCCTCAACATACGTGAGGATCCCGGCGGCACCGGCGTCCCGGCCGGCAGGGTCATCGGCACGCTGCAACCGGGTGTCCAGGCCAGCGCCGAGTGCCAGATCCCCGACGGGGCGCAGATCACGGCCTGGGGCCGGACCCGCACGGACTGGGTGAAGATCAAGTATGGCTGGAAGGGTTACGCGTGGCTGTGGGGCGGGGGCCTCAACGCGTACGGAGACCTGCGCCAGTGCTGACCAACCCCCAGAGGTGCCCGCCGTGCGTTCTCTCCCCACGCAGGGCGGGCACTTCGCATGGGGCCGTCATGGTCAGCCCGGGCCGGTGTGCCCGGCCTGGGGACCGTCAGCCGCTCAGCCGCTTGCGCAGGAGTTCCTTGCCCTGCTCGGCGCCCTTCCGGCTCTCGCCCTGGGCGCGGCGGAAGAAGTCCGCCAGTTCGGCGTCGCCGGTACGGGTGGCGTCGGCGATGTAGTTCTCCAGGCGCAGCACGTTGCTCAGGCACTGCTCGACGAACCAGATCAGGTTGTAGTCCTTGTCCTGGGTTCCCGTGGTGGCACCGGTCTCCTGACGTGCCGGATCCATTGTTCTTCCTTTCCGTGTGATCCTGGCTTGCCGCTGCCCTACCCCCAGACTCCTGCCCATAACGCCACGGACGCGGCGCGTGGGCGAGCGAACGGGCGCGGTCTCAGGACCTGGTGTCGTGCGCGCTGGGCAGCAGCGACAGAACGCCGGTCACGGTCTGATGGAGAACGCCGCGGGCGGCGGTCCAGGCCTCGGCGGCGTCGGCGCCGAGGGCGTTCAGAGGCGCGGTGTGCGTGCGGCAGACGACGGCGGCCCACTCGGCGTTGACGGCGAGCCGTACCGCCAGCTCGGCGAGCCGGCGACGGCGTTCGGCCGCCGCGGTGTCGGTGCCGGTGTCGCGCAGGATCTCGCGGTTGGCCAGCTCCCGGCAACCGTGCGCCGCGCGTTGCCAGCGAAGCGCCAGTACGGCGGGGCTGGCGCCCGGCGGCGGGTGATCGAGGACGTTCAGCATCTCGCCGGCCGTCGCGGCGAGCTCAGCGGTCTCGCGGTCTTCGTGGAACACGTCCGCTGGGTTCGACGCGGGAAGCACAGAGCGAACCTACACCTTCACGCACCGTGATGTTGCGAGCTGAGAAGGGTGGCGAGGAGTGCCGAACGCCGGATATGCACCTGTGACCCAGCTCACATTGGCGAGGTGTCACGTGCGGGGCGGGTCGTTTGTCCCATGGACGTCACCGGCCACCACAGAGGGCCGCACCGACCGTGGGAGTGAGAAACGATGAACACCAACGGACACCGCGTCGTCGTCCTGGGCGGCGGTTACACCGGCATGCTGGCGGCGATCCGGCTGGCCCACCGCACCCGGCGGGCCGGCGTGCGGATCACGCTGGTCAACGCCTCGGACCGGTTCACCGAACGGCTGCGGCTGCACCAGACCGCCGCCGGTCACCGGCTGGCCGACCACCACATCCCCGACCTGCTCGCCGGGACCGGCATCACCTTCGTTCAGGGCACCGTGACCGCTCTCGACCCCGACGCCCGGGCCGTGGTGCTGGACGGCGGAGCGGCCAGGCTGGACTACGACACCCTGGTCTACGCGCTCGGCAGCGCGACCGACACCGGCCTGGTCCCCGGCGCCGACGTGCACGCGTTCACCCTCAACGGCCCGCGAGCCGCCGCCGATCTCGCCGCGCGGGCACGCGAGGTCGCCGCCGCCGGCGGCACCATCACCGTGTGCGGCGGCGGACTGACCGGCGTCGAGGCCGCGACCGAGCTCGCCGAGGCCCACCCCGGCGCGCACGTCACGCTGATCAGCCACGCCGAGCCGGGCGCGATGATGGGCACCCGCGCCCGCGCCTACCTCTACCGGGCGCTGGACAGGCTCGGTGTCACGGTCCGGACTGGCGTACGGGTGACCAAGGTGCTGCCCGGCGCCGTCGAACTGGAGGGCGGCGAGGTCGTCGCCTCGGACGCGTGCCTGTGGACCACGGGCGTGAAGGTGCCGGCGCTGGCCGCCGACGCCGGGATCGCGGTGGACGACCGCGGCCTGATCCTGGTGGACGAGACCCTGCGGTCGGTGTCGCACCCCAGCGTCCACGCCATCGGTGACACCGCCGCGATCCGCATGGCCTGGGGACAGATCCACGGCACCTGCCAGAGCGGTCTGCCCACCGCCCAGTACACCGGCGACGCGATCGCTCGCCTGCTGCGCGGCCGCGCCGTCAAGCCGTTCCGGTTCGGCTACTACCACCAGCCGGTCAGTCTTGGCCGCCGCGACGCGGTCATCCAGTTCACCTACGCTGACGACACTCCGCGCCGCGTCTATCTCAAGGGCCGCGCCGCCGTGCTGTACAAGGAGTTCGTTTCGAGCAGCCCGCTGAAGTTCTACCGGATCAGCAAGCGCTTCAACATCAGCGTCACCCCCTCCAAGGGTGGCCGCGTCACCCTCCCCAAGCGCGCCGCGCGCACGCGCCACGACGACGCCGCGCGCACGCGCCACGACGACGCCGCGCGCACGCGCCGTGACGACGCCGCGCGCACGCGCCGTGACGACGCCGCGCGCACGCGCCGTGACGACGCCGCGCGGACGCGCCGTGACGACGCCGCGCGGACGCGCCGTGACGACGCCGCGCGGACGCGAAACGGCTCGCCTGCCTAGGATGCCCCGATGGTCACCCAAACGTCCGGATCGGACCCCTACCTGGAACACCGGCGGCTGCTGTTCGCCACCGCCTACCGCATGCTGGGCAGTGTCGCCGACGCGGAGGACGTTCTCCAGGACGCGTGGCTGACCTGGAACTCCGCCGACCGCAGCGGGGTCGAGAACCCCCGGGCCTACCTGGTGCGCACGGTCACCAACCTGGCTCTCAACCGGCTCACCTCGGCCCGCGCCACCCGCGAGACCTATGTCGGCCCGTGGCTGCCCGAGCCGCTGCTGACCTCACCCGACGCCGCCGAGGAGACCGAGATGGCCGACACCGTCTCCACCGCCATGCTGGTCGTGCTGGAAACCCTCGGTCCCGTCGAACGCGCCGTCTTCGTGCTGCGGGAGGTCTTCGGCTACACCCACGCCGAGATCGCCGAGATCCTCGACCGGCGCGAGTCCGCCGTCCGGCAGATCGCCCGCCGCGCCCGGGCGCACGTGCAGGCCCGCCGCCCCCGCTACGACGCCGACCCCGGCCAGCGCGAAAGCGTCACCGCCCGGTTCATCGCGGCGTGCTCGGGCGGTGACCTCAACGAGGTCATGCGGCTCCTGGCCCCCGACGTCACCGCCTGGAGCGACGGCGGCGGCAAGGTCACCGCCGCCCGCCGTCCCCTGCACGGCCCCGACCACGTGGCGCGCTGGTTGCTGGGCACGCTGGCCAAGCCGGTCTCCGCCGGCGTCACCCTGCGGCCCGCCACCATCAACGGCGAACTGAGCGTTCTGGTGGTGCTCGGTGACCAGCCCATCGGTGCCCTGACCTTCGACCTGGCCGACGACGACCACCTCCACAACGTGCGCCTCCAGGTCAACCCCGACAAGCTCATCGGCCTGCTGCCCCGCGACGACCAGGCGCAGGGCGGCACCGGCGGGGAGCCTGGCCTCGGGTGAGGTGAGCGATGACGGCCGCCACGGAGGGAATCCCCGCGGGGACCTCCGGGGGAATCTCCGCGGGGACCTCACAGTTCGGTGTGGTGTCCCGTCGGACCGGTGAGGGCGGACGCGACCAAGGGACGGCGACATGATGAGCACCCGATCCGAGCCGGGAGACGGCCGGCTCGATCCAGGACTGCAAGCGATCATGGGCGAGCGGCGTCAGCTGATCAACCTCGCGTACCGGCTCCTGGGGTCGCTGGCCGACGCCGAGGACGTCGTCCAGGAGACCTACGCCCGCTGGTACGCGATGTCGCCGCGGCAGCAGGAGGCCATCGAGGTCCCCGGCGCCTGGCTGACGAAGGTGGCCGGCCGCATCTGCCTCGATCTGCTGCGCTCGGCCCGGGCCTGGCGCGAGAGGTACGTGGGCCAGTGGCTTCCCGAGCCGGTGCCCGATCGTACGGAGTTGGTCGGCGGCCGGCCGGGCGACGGCTCGGTCGATCCGGCCGACCGGGTCACCCTGGACGAGTCGGTCAACATGGCGTTCCTCGTCGTGCTCGAATCGATGACCCCGGCCGAACGGGTGGCGTTCGTCCTGCACGACGTCTTCCGTTACCCGTTCGCCGAAGTGGCCGAGATCGTCGGCCGTACACCGGCGGCGTGCCGCCAGCTGGCGACCTCGGCCCGCCGCCGCATCCGCGCGGCGCAGGGGCCGGTGACCCCGGCGGCCCGGCACGCCGAGCTCGTCCGGGAGTTCAAGCGGGCGTGGGAGGCCAAGGACGTGGACGCCCTCATCGGCCTCCTGGACCCCGGCGCCACGGCGACCGGCGACGGCGGCGGTCTCGTCAGCGCCGCGCCGCGTCCCGTCGAGGGCGCTGAGCGGATCGCGCGCTACTTCGTCGAGCTGGCCGGCCTGGTGCCCGGCCTCGCGATCACCGAACGTACGGTCAACGGCCAGCCGGGACTGGTGGCCCTGTCGCACGGCGAGAACGTGGCCGTGATGGCGTTCGACGTGGCGAGCGACCGGATCAAGCAGATCTGGGCCGTACGGAACCCGGACAAGCTCCGGCCCTGGACGACGTCGTAGGCCGCATGGCGCATGCCGCAGGGCGCATGCCGCAGGGCGCAGGGCGCAGGAGGGCGTAGGGCGCATGGCGAGGCTTTAGACGCTGTTGACCGGCTGCGTCACTGCTTCGTTGGTTGTGATTGCGCGGCCGTCCATAGCCTGGTGGGTATGCGCTCTTTGAAGGACAGCCGATGCCCGAGGTAACCGGATATCCCCCGGGATGGCCGTCCTGGGCCGAGCTCGCCACCCCGGACGCCGAGGCGTCCAAGGACTTCTATTGCGCGTTGTTCGACTGGTATTCCTACACGCTGACCGTCCCTGAAAAGGGCGACTACGAGATGTTCACCTTGGGCGGGATTCAGGGACCCGAGGTGGCCGGAATGCAGACCCTGGCCGACGACGCCCAACGTCCGTCCTGGTCGTGCTACTTCCGGACCGACGACCTCCAGGCCACCGTCGACGCCGCCGAGGCCCAGGGCGGTCAGGAACTGCTGCCGCTCACCCGGGTCGCCGACCTCGGAGAGATGGCGCTGTGCGCGGACCCCCAGGGCGCCGACTTCGGGCTCTGGCTGCCCCAGAATCTGCAGGGCGCCGGCGTCATGGACGAGCCCTCGGCGATGTGCTGGGTCGAGCTGGCGTGCCGCGACACCGAGCAGGCCATCCGCTTCTACGGCGAGGTCTTCGGCTGGCGAGCGGTGCGCCGCGACTACCACAACTCCGTCTACTCCGACTTCAAGGTCGGCGCCTGGTCGGTGGCGGGCATGGTGCTCATGGACGAGCTGTGGCCGCCCAACTACCCGGCCCACTGGATCCCCTACTTCTGGGTCGAGGACTGCGACGCGACGGCCGCGCGCGCCGCCGAACTCGGCGCCAAGATCCGGGTCCCGCCGACCGATGTCGAGCCCGGCCGGTACGCGATGATGACCGATCCCACCGGCGCCCGGGTCGCCGTCCTCACCCCGGACCCGGCCCACCGCGCCGAAGCCAGAAAGCGCCCCTGACCGCTCCGCCGAAACCGGAACCCGGCCCTTGATCGGGTCGGGCTTTCGCCTTTCGCTGCGCGTTCTGATGGGATAATGCGGGCAGAGCTTTATTGTCTCTTGGCTTCAGGGGCTTTTATGGAAAAGCTCCGCTTCCTGGCGGTTCCGGTGTCCCGGAGCGGGGGACGTCAGGGCAGGGACTGCCGTCGCAGGGCCAGTCCATTCCGCCAAATGTGTCCGCCTTGGTGGCGGAAAGGCGCCGGCAGGACGCGGCCGAGCCCACATTGGCGGCCGATCGCAGGAAGGACCGCAGATGAGGGCCAAGAGCACCGACCAGATCAAGAACGTGCTGGGTGATCTGGCGTTCCCCGCCGACAAGGACCAGATCGTCGAGCATGCCCGGCGACATGGTGCGGACACCGAGACCGAGCGAGCGCTGTCGGCGCTGCCCTTGGGCGAGTACGACTCGGTCAAGGAGGTGCAGCGGTCCGTTCCCCTGGACCCTGATCCCGACCGCAGCGAAGCCGAACGGTCGGAGCAGCGGCGGCACCACAACAAGGCGGGCCTGGCCGAGCACATGCGGGAGGCGGACGAGCCTCCGGTGCAGCAGGAGCTGAACCGCGACATCGACCGCGGCGGACCCTGGTGACGGCCCGCTTAAAAATCTACAATGTAAAGGCGCCGGATCGAGTGACCAATGCCCAAGCCGACATGCCCCGGCGCGTACGAGGACACGATCGCCATCTCCATGGCAACCTATGTGAGTGCCACGGCCGGGCACGCACGCACCTTTGTGGCTGTGCGGCGGCAATGGCGTGAGCATGCGGTGAGCAGTCGCATTTCGCGGTGAACCAAGAAGGAGCCCCGCATCCGCGGTCGTGGAGGACTGGCCGGATGCGGAGCTCCACCGGGGCCCTGGGTATCTGCCAAACTCCATTGGTCAGATCCTGGGGCCTCCGCTGTTAGACCACCGGAACACCTCGAGCACGAGCCTGGCCAGATTCAGCAGGAAACTCCCGCACTGCCAGGCGTCCGATGGCGACGAGCCAACTCGCTTGCGCCGTTTGCTCATCTGGCACCTCCCTGTATCCCTTGCGACGGGAAATACGAGGGACCGGCCCGGGCTCTTGGCTGGAGCCTGACCGGCGCCGGCCTCTGACCCCTCTCTGGCCGACCGCGGTCGCTCAACCAGAGCGGATGCCAAATCTCGGCGAGTACGTAAAAGCAGAGTACCCCTGGAGATCGCGCATACCGTGGAGCCGCGCGTGCGTCAGGACGCGTCGTCGGGATATCAAAGGTGGCGGAAACCTACTCGGGGTTGTCTGAGTTCAACTCGGGGTCGTCGTAGTCGGCCGCGCCACGTCCGCGGTGATTCGGCCCGCCGCGTCCGCGCATTGCCGCGCCGTTCTCCTGGAGAAGCTTGTACACAAATCCATAGGAGCGGCCTGATTCGGAAGCCAGGGCTCGTACGCTCAGGCCGGACTCGTACCTGGAGACGAACGCGGACGCGGCGGACCTGCGGTCTTCACCTTTGATGCGCCGCCGCGGCGGAAGCTGGTTGGTCGACATGGGCGTTCGGTCTCCGTTGTCATGGCCGTGGCGGTGAGCCCACGCGGGTGCTCCGCTGCGGGTCGTTCGTGAACGAGTGGAATCGTGGCACACGAGGCGACATCCGCAATTCGGCTGCCTGACAATAGATCAACGTGGGGAAAGTCTTTACCGGACGAATTGGTTCGGCGCGTCACGTCCATAGAGGTGCACCAGGCCGCGGGTCATGGCGGCCGGCCATACGGTCGCGTGCTGCTCGTCGGGGATGACCTCGCTCCGGAGCTCGACGTTCGGCTGCCGGCGCAGGCGGTCGGTGAAGCCGGCGAGGTCGGTGACCATGTCGAGGCCGGACAGGGCCTCGCGCATCGGCGCGGGGATCAGCGGCCAGCCATGGTCCGGGCTGTCCTCGCGCCGGCCCACGGCGAGGTAGACGTCGCTGTTCTCCCGGTCGGTGACGGGCGTTCGGCGCGGGTCGAGCAGCAGGTGCTCGTCCCACCACAACGACGGGCTCACGGCCAGGAAGCGGCGGAACCCCTCCGGGCGGCGCACAAGGGCCCAGCAGGTGAACAGCCCGCCCAGGGAGAATCCGGCGAGTCCCCGGTCATCGGGGTCGAGCGGATGAGCGGCCTCCACGTGCGGTGCGATGACGTGGCGGATCAAGTCGAGCATCGCGCCGGCGCCGCCCGTTCCATAGGAGGTCGGGCCGCGCAGATGGCCGGACGTGCTGCTCGTCGGTGTCAGGTCTCGCGCGCGTTGGGCGATCAGCCGGTCGAAATCGTCGGTGGCGGGGGAGATGCCGACGATGGCGACGGGGCGCAGCTGCCCCAGGGAGAACGCCAGCGTGGTCTGCGCGATCTGCGCTGCGGCCATGAAGGTGAGGAAGCCGTCGAGCAGATACAGCGCGGGGAACGGGCCTGGGTTCGTGCTCGCTCGCTGGTGCGGTAACGCCACTGCGACATGCCACTGGTCGGTGGGCTCGCTTCCGGTGACCAGCGTGTAGTGGACCGCGCCTGGCAATTCCACGGGCCGTCCCGCCGTCCAGCTCACAGCCATGCGGCAATCCTAGAGATCTGGATTGATTCGCCCCGTTCGTCCCCGCCATCGCGCGTGAAGGCCGTCGCAAAGGCAGGCCAGCGCGGCGTCGGTGCCGCGACACCGAGACGGCGGGCAGTGCGCGGTGCGCTCGGCCCCGCACGGGAGGTCGCGCGTGGGCGTGGGCGTCGACGGGCCCGGCCGACCGAGGAGGCGTTCTACCGGGGTATCGGGCACGTCGACCGGCACGTCATCGGAGGGGCCTTCGGCAAGAGCGTCGGCCGGGGCCAGGGTGGAGGACACGGTTCCCCGTCCGGGCCGGTGTTGCAGGTGCCTGGGGGCTTGGCGAACGGATGCTCAGGTGGGGCAGGTGGTCGCGGGCGGGCGGTGGCGGAGGATGGAGGCGACCAGTTCTTGTACGGCGCCGTCGACGAGCTCCGCGGGGTGCTCGACTTTGCGGCCGGGACAGAATTGCTGGATCCGCAGGTTCGTCGCGCCTGGCAGCGGGTTCTTTTCGCCCGTTCCTTGGTCGCTGTAGAGATGGAACGCGCGTATGCCGGTGGGGATCGGCGGCCGGGCGTTGAGTCGTTTGATGAACGGCGACGAGGGGAGCAGGTCGCGGCAGCCTTGGGATGTGGGCGCGCACAGCAGGCCGAGCCAATCGCCCTGGTGGGGCGTTCCTATGCTGATGTAGGTGCGGACGTGGGGGTGGCCGCCGAGAGACTTCAGGTAGTGCCGGAGCGCCAGGCCGCCCATCGAGTGCCCGATGACGTCGACACGATCGGCGCCGGTCTCTTTGCGAATCTTGTCTAGTTTGTCGGCCACGAGCCGGGCGGACGCCGGTATCGACGCCGTCCCACTGGGGTTTCCGGCCAATTGCATGGCCGAGGCCCGGAATCCGCGTTCTTCCAGGGCGGAGACCATTTTGTCCAGGGTGCTCTGGTCGGCGCGTATGCCGCCTACCACCAGGACCGGATTGTGGGACGCGGCCTCGGAGGCGACCGCGATACCGCTGACCAGTAGCGCGGCAGTGCCGAGCCCGCCCATGAGCCTTCGCGGGCGTATATGGAGGAAGGTCGGCGGCGTCCTCATTTTCGGCCTGGGCGCCGGGCGCCGCCCCTGGGGCGTATCTCGGTTCCGGCTTCTTGGAGCAATCTGCGCACCATGCCCTCCGTGATCCCCTCCTGGATGGCCAGCTCTCGCATCGTCCGGCCTTCTTCATATTCTACTTTCAGCCGGCGGGACATTGCGGTGCGCCGATGGCCGACGATCGAGCGACGTTGACGTGGTTCGACGACATACCACGGCCTAGACATGAGTCATCCCGATCTCACGCGGAGGAAACTGCACAGTCACCACTGTGTGTCCCCGCGAAAGCACGGAAAACCGCTCTTGAGCCTACCTCTTCCTGATCTTTCCCGTCCGCTTACCAAGGGGGAGAGGTTCATATGGCTGTTTCCGGCCTCTGTGCGCACGACAGCGGTACTTGCCAAACCTTTCCTGATCAATGCCCTCCGTACTCGAATCGGTGGGGGATACAACTCCGAGACCGGCTTGTTTCCAGGCAAGCAGCGAGCGAAATATGCCAGGAAGGGAACCTTGTGACCTCGTCCCTACAGCAGCTGCCAAAGCGTCCCGCCAGTTGCTTCTTCGCAGTTGTCAGCCTGACCCTCCTGTCGTCGGTGCCGGCCGCCGGCGACACCAATCCGGCACCCTCGTGGTGCAAAGAGGGCGGGCCGCTCGACGTGGAATCGCTGCCATCGTCGGTCAGGACGGGCGAGTGTGACATCCGCAGCCGGGTCATCGAAGGTTCGCACGGAATACGGGTCGAAGTGCCGCCGCGCGGCAGCGAGGTCGTCGTGGTGACGGCGCACGCGTTGCAGCGGACCGGGGGCTCTGAGCTGACAGTTCGGGTCGCGTCCGACCAGCGGGCGGTGAGCATCCAGCAGCAGACCCTCGGGTACGCCAACGGCAGGCCGCGCACCTCGGCCGCGCCGCTGGACGCGTGCCGCGACGGCTCGTGGGCGGCGGGTTTCAGTGCCTGGAAGAAAGGCAGCACCATCGACTGGAAATTCGCCAAGGGACCGGATATCAGCGGAATCTCCGACGAGAAGTCGGTGGTCTCGGACGGCGTGACCCGCGCGGTGACCGCGTCCACGGACTGCAGGGCCAAGAAACGCTTCGAACCGCAGCCCGACATTCATGAGAAGTTCGCCGGGACAACAGAGTCCACGCCCAACATCAGCGGCGGTGCCTGCACGAAACGCGACGGAACGAATGCCATTGGCTGGATGAACATGGGGGACGCCGATCCGGGAACACTGGCCCTCTCGTGCACCTGGCAGACGACCCGGAACATCATCGAAGGGGACATCGCGCTCCAGAGCAGCGGCAAGGAATGGTGGGCGTCCGCCAAGGCCCAGGCCGCCGGCGGTAAGGCCCGTTCGGCCTGCCCGGCGGGAAGCTTCAACGCGACCTCGGCCGTGGTCCACGAGATGCTGCACGTCCTGGGCCTCAAGCACGTCCGCGGGAAAAGGCACGCCAATCTGACCATGGCGCCGACGATGAAGACCTGCGACGAGGGCCCCGCCACCCTCGGCCTAGGCGATTACCACGGCTTGATCGGGCTCTACGGCTCACGGACGTAGCGACAATTTCCGGCATAAACCCAAATGCGTCCACTCGCCACGCCGCCTTCACCGATGCGCCGCGTACCCCCGGACCACGCCAGCCAAGAACAAACCCGTCAAGACCGCGCGAACGTGCAGAGATGATCAGCGTGCCGAGGCGAGCCAGAATCCGACCGCCGCGCGCGACTGATCAAGGTCCACCTCGTACACCGAGGCTCCGCCCCAGGCCCTCACCGGGTCGGCCGCGTCGAGGTTGAGTTCGGTTCCGCGAAGCCGCTCTTCCTCTTGCTCGTCAAAGCGCGCCAACACGTGCGAGCGGCTTTTGTCTGTTCCGGGCTGTATACCTCTGACGAGCCGACCTCACACTCATGCGCCCCCGAGCATGAGACACAGGAGGAGCACCATGTGGATGACCACGTTCCAAGCGCCGGACGGCCTGCGGGGCCGTCTGGTCACGCCGGACTCCAAGTACACCTGGACGGGCGAGCCCATGACCGAGCCGGTGCTGTGGATCTCCGACGACCGGTTGGATGGGGAGAACGCCGGACGCCTGTGGGCCGAGCTTCTGCCTCGCCATCGCGAGACCGGTCTGTGGCCCCTGCTGCTGGGGAACGAGACTGACGGCGGCTATCCCTGGCATGTCGGTGCCATAAACCCCATCCCGTCGAGCTGGGGGGACAAGGTCAACGTGGACGAGTGGCTGGCCCGAGGCTGGCAGCGAACCTTCGTTGAGTGCTTCGAGGACCAAGCCCCGTTCGACGCGTGGCCGGGCCGGGCCCCCTCCGGCGAATCCGACTCCGATCCCGAACAGGTGGCCGTCGAGCTGGCGACCACCCCATCGGGCATCGGCGACTTGATTATGGGCAAGCACGGTCCGTACCTCGGCCTGGTCCCTGCTCACGACGGCCCCGACGCCATCATGGCGTCGGGCTGGTTCTCGGAGGGGGGCGTCGAGGAGGCCACCGCCGTCGTGCGAACCTGGCAGGAGCGCTTCGGGGTCCGGCTCTGCTCACTGGCGGAGGCCACCTTCAGCGTCACCGTCGCCTGGCCGCCCCGCACCCTGGACCACGCCCGGCACGTCGCCGCCGAACACTACGCCTTCTGCCACGACCTGACGCAGGGCTATGACTTCCAGGAGTACGCGGAGGGGCTCGTCGACGCCCCTGTCTGGTCCTTCTGGTGGGACTGACCGGAACAGACACACCCTCACCCTGGGGTCCTGAAGAGCTGCACCCAATCCAGTTCACCCCAGGAACAACCAGCTGACGCCCTGCTCCTGACTGCCGCACAGGAAGCCCAGGCACAGCTCTGTCCGCTATCAGCTCTACACGTTTACTCGTCCTCACCTCTGCACACCAATGAGCACGCCGACAGTGCGCGCCGACCAAAGGCTCGCCTCGCCTTGACTGGGGGGCTGGTCTCACGTGCCAAAGCGGACCCTGGCATCGCATGTGCGAAAGCGGACGTTGTCCCGCCAAGCTGGTGCACATCGTCCCGCCGACCGGGAGACGCCGTTCTGCCGACCCAGACGCGGAACATCGGCCCGTCATACGACTGGGCCACGCCGAGCTGGGATGGGCGCTGTCCCGCTGACCAGAGAACATTGTTCCGTCGTCCTGGCAGGGGACCGTCGTGTCGCTGTGCTGAAGCGGACGTTGCCCGCCGGGCTCGGGTGGGCGTTGTCTCGCTGCCCAGGGAACGTTGTTCCGTCGTCCTGGCGAGGGACGTCGTTTAGCGAAGGCGCTTGCGCGGGCGTAGGACTTCCTCGTGCTGGCTTGAGGGGAACGGTGTTTCGCGGGGACTGACTAGCCCTTCCTTGCGCGGTGGGGAAGGGGGGCTGGGCCGGGGGTGCCGTGTTGGGTGAGTTTCAGGGTTGCGCTTAGTGAAAACCGTCGGCTCGTCGGGTTTATAGGGGCTTGGGTGCGGGTTTTCTTGCGCGCTTATATGTAGGTGGGGCGGGCCTGGTGGGGGTGTCCTTCGGTTTGGGGGCTGTGTCGAATTTATCCGGGGGGGTGTCGCGTTTCGGAGGTTTTCCCTGGATGTGCCGTGGTGAGGGGAACGACCGGTCTTGGCGCAAAAGGAGGGGGGCGCCACCGAAGTGACGCCCCCGCCTTTGTTCCGGCTGTACCCGATCAGTCGCGGTCGTGGTGGAAGTTGTTGCCGTTACCGTCGTCGCCGCTGTGCTCGTGGCCGCTGTCGTCGTTAGCGGAGCCGTTGTTGCAGTCGCCCTTGTCGGTGGTCTTGCTGAGGATGTCGTCGATGGTGACGATCAGGGAGACATTGACATCGCGGCAGGTAAGGATGCCAACGATCTGGTTGTTCTCGTTGCCGTCCCCACCCTCGTCGCCAGCCAGGGCCGGGGTCGCGCCCATCAGGACGGCGCCGGCGCACAGGGTCATCATTCCGGTGGCCGCCAGTCGCTTCATCATTGTCTTTTTCTCCTTCACTGTTGACTGCAGTCACTGCGGTCGGCCGCTTATCCCGTGATGAACGGCCGGACAAAGGTATGAGTAGCACGATCGGCCCTTCGGAAAACCTCCCCGGAAGCGTTATGGGCAGAACTAGGGAAACCATTGCTCTTAGCTGAACTCACCTGCCGCTCACATATAACAGATCGATACGGTATTCCCAGAACGCCGCTTTTGTATCTGCGGTGGCCGGCGCCGTCGATTCGCCGCGTCCGTGAGCGTGACCCGGGCCATGACTGTCAAGCGTTCGGACATGTTGATTAAAGCCACGGGGTCCTATGTCGAAGGTGCTGGCATGCTGGGATGTGCGTCTGGTTCCGCTAACGGCGTCTGGCGGTTAGGCGGGTCCGTAGATGTGTGTTCTGAGATTGGTGTCGACCGCTCGCCGATCGCAATGCGGTTTCGTAGGGAGTGCGACCCGAGATGAATGCCCAGGGGACCGGATCGGTCGCCGCAGCCGAAGGGTCGGCTCGTTCGCTGGCAGACGACGCGGCGGAGGCGCGTTCACGATTCAGGGTGGTGTGGCCGCCGCGGTCGCGCGTTCGGTCCGCGTGTTTTCGCACGGTGATGGCGTTCATCGACGGCGTTTCGATGGCCGTGGCCGTGGGCGTCTACGGCGGTGCGGCGATCCAGGCGTGGGCCGCCGCCGCGACACTGGTCTGCCTGCACGCGGCGGCAGGCGCGTACCGGCCGCGCCGCGTCTCGACACCCAGGCGCGATCTGGTGCCGATGATGGGCCGCGCGCTGGTGGTGGTCGTGTTGATCTCGGCGTTCGTCCCGTCGGGCCACCCGGGCGGCTCGACGAACTGGCTCGCCATGTCGGTCGCGTGCAGCGCGCTGGCCGGTACGGGGCGCGGAGCGTTCCGCATCGCGCTCGACACCCATCGCCGCCGCCGGTCCTCGTCACGTACCGCCATTGTGATTGGCTGCGGCGGGAATGCCGAGCCCGCCATTCAGCGGCTGCTCCAGCATCGCGAAGCCGGGCTGAGTTTGGTCGGACAGGTCCTCGCCGAAGACGCGAAGGAGGCGCCGCCGTCGCAGCTGCCGGTGCTGGGCGCCGTCACGGACCTGGCCAGCATCTTGGACACCAGCGAAGTCGAAGTAGCGGTGCTGGTGTGCGATGGGCTCCCCCAGCAGGAACGTGAAGCCGCGGCCAGGCTGTGTACGGCGGCCCAACGCGAAACCATTGCCCTGCTGTCACCGGCGGACACCTTCGCGCTAGCTCCCGATATCCAACGGCTCGCCGGTATGCCGTGCCGCCAACTCGTTCCCAGCCTTCAACGGCCCGGGGCGCGGCTCGCCAAACGCGTCTTCGACGTAATCGGCGCCGCGGCGCTCCTGATAACGGCGCTTCCGTTGCTCGCGGTGTGCGCGGTGGCGCTGCGGATCCAGGACGGCCCAGGAGTCATCTTCCGGCAGGTGCGCATAGGGCAACACGGCCGCAGGTTCACCGTGCTGAAGTTCCGTACGCTCAAACCCTCCGACGACCACGAGTCGGACACCCGGTGGTCCGTCGAAGACGACGCGCGGATAGGCGCGGTAGGACGTTTCCTACGCCGCACCTCACTCGACGAGCTTCCCCAGCTATGGAACGTCCTGCGCGGCGACATGAGCCTGGTCGGCCCGCGTCCCGAACGGCCGTACTTCGTCGAGCTCTTCTCCAGCTCCTATCCGGCCTACGCCCTGCGCCACCGCGCGCCGGCCGGGATGACCGGCTGGGCCCAGGTGAACGGCCTGCGCGGCAACACCTCCATCGAGCTGCGCGCCCAGTTCGACAACGACTACATCGACACCTGGAGCTTCACCGGCGACCTGAGAATCATCCTGCTGACGGTCCGCGCCATGCTGTTCCGGGACAGAGCATGACCACCCCCCCACCCGACCCCACGGGCACGCCTGCGTCCGACCAGCCCCGGGACGTACCCACGGGAACGTCTGCGTCCAGCGAGTCTCGGGACGTGCCCGTGGGCGCGGGGTTCTCTGCGGCTGGGGTTGTGTCGGCTTCTGTTCCGGTGGCGCGGTGCTGCGATGACCGTCGGCTGCGCCTCGTTCGCTCTTGGCTCGCCAAGGCTTTGCGGCCGAGCCCCAGTTGGCTTGCAGCGTTGACCGTTCTGGCTGTCTGTGTTCCGCCCGGCGAAGCCCACATCGACTCCTCCGTACAGGTGACGGCCGGCGATCTGGCCGCCGTTGTGCTGGTGTGCGGAGCGGCGGTGACGGCGCTCCGGGACGGGCGGCGTCTACCGTCGCGCGGCTTGTGGGTTTTCGGGCCGCTGCTGGTGACGCTGACGATCAGCACCCTGTGTGCTCACGACCCTGCTGCGAGTCTCGCCGGTTTTGTACGTGTCGTGGAGATCTTCCTGCTCGTACCCGCGGCGGTCATGCTCACCGTCCGCCGGCGGCACGACATCGCGGTGGTCGCCGGGGCCGTTGTTGTTGTGGGTCTGGTGCAGGCGAGCATCGGGATCTGGCAGGTGCTCACCGGCAACGGAGCGTCCTTCACCGGGCGCTTGACCCGTGCGGTGGGGACGTTCGGCGCGGTCGACATCATGGCGATGGCGACGGTCGTCGGCTACGCGATGGTCATCGTCGTCGCGGCGGCACTGGCCTGGCCCGGGCGCCGGCGCCTCGTACTGCTGCCGCTCGCGGCCGTACTCGGCCTGGCGCTCGTGCTTTCCCTGAGCCGCGGCGTCTGGCTGGCCATCATCGCGGGGCTGGCCGTCATGCTGGTGGCGCGGTCGCGCGCGCTGGCGTGGCGCATGGCGGTCGGGACGAGCGCCGCGGCGATCGTGGTGGTGTGCGGACTGGGCGTGCAATCGTCCGCCTTCGCCGAACGAGCCGAATCGATCGCGGCTTCGATCAGCACGCCCGACCGGTCGGTCGGCGACCGCTTCAGCCTGTGGACGACGGCGGTCACGATCTGGCAGGACCACCCGCTGGTCGGCGTAGGAGTGAAGGGATTTCCCGCGTACCGCGACGGCTACGCCCCGCTGCAGCTGTCCTCGGCCAGCGAAACTCAGGATCCGGTCAACGGCTACCTGCGGCAGCCGCTGCTGTCCCCGCACAACCAGTACCTGCTGGTGTTGTCCGAGCAAGGTGTTCTCGGCCTGGCCGGCTTCGTGGTGCTGCTGGGCGCGCTGGCATGGCGTGTCGTGGCCGTGCGGCGGCGCCGGGACGCGGCGTGGCTGGCCGGCGCCGGGTTCATGACCGTGTGCCTGATGACCTTCGTCTACGGCGACCTGGGCGGGGCCAGCTGCGTCCTGACGGGGGTCCTGGTCGGTTTGACCGGTGTCGTGGTGCTCACCACCCGCCCGGACCGGGAGTCCCCACAGTGGTGACGACGCCGGCCCACCGGCTCAGCCGCAGTTCCTCGATCGGCTGGGCGGCGGGCGTCTCCGCGGTGCTGATCTGTGGCGGCACCGTCCTGGGGTTCGTCCGGGACCTGACGATGGCGCACCTGTTCGGAGCCAGCAGCAGCACCGACGCGTTCCTGGTCGCCTGGACGGTGCCCGAGACCATGTCCCCCCTGCTCATCGAGGACGCCATGGCCTTGATCATGGTGCCCGCCGTCGCCCGGCGGCTGCAGCGGCACGGCCGGGTACGGCCACTGATCGCCGCCGCGCTGCCGCGTCTGGCCGCCGGGCTGGCGGTGGCCATGCTGGGGGTCATCCTGGGCGCGCCGCTCCTGGTGGCGCTCCTGGCTCCGGGCCTGCACGACGCCGCTCCCGCCGTACTGTGCGTACGCCTGACCGCCGTCACGATCCTGACCTTCGGGGTCGCCGGGTTCATGAGCGCGACCCTGCGCGCGCACCACTGCTTCGGTCCCCCGGCGAGCATCTACCTCGCGTACAACGTCGGAATCCTGGCCGTCATCGCCGCCGGCGCCAGCTCACTCGGCATCACCAGCGCCGCCGCCGGAGTCGCCTGCGGCAGCGCCCTCATGGTCGCCATCCAACTCCCGTCCTTCCTGCGACACCTGCGCAACCCCCCACTGCCCGGCCCGGCCGAGGTCGCCCCTGTCGCCCCTGCCGCCCCGGCTGACCTTGGCCCTGTCGGTCCGATCGAGCCCGCCTCGACGACCGCCCCCGCCGCCGCCCCCGCCGCCGCAGCCGCCGGCCAGCCCGATCTGTCGTCTGCGAGCCTGGCCGAGCGTGGCGCTGTTGGTCCGGGTGGTGTCTCTGCTGCGGGGTTGGGTGCCGAGGCCGGGGGTGGTGGTTCGGCTGGGGCGGTTGAACGTTCGCCCGGCGTGGCTCGTTCTGCTGAGTCCGCGCCGGCCGCTGCGGCCGTGCTGGCGTTGGCCGGGGTCATTCCCGTCGTCGTCTACACGCTGACGCGGCAAGCGCAGACGCTGGCCGAACGGTTCATCGGTTCGGGGCTGGCGGCCGGTTCGATCTCCCATCTCAACTACGCCCAGAAGGTCGCGCAGGTGCCGATGGTGCTGTCGCTGCTGGTGGTGACGGTGACGTTCCCCAGGTTGGCGCGGGCCAGCGCGGGCGGGGACACCCGGCAGGTGCGGTCCCGGGTCGAGGCCGACCTGGTGATCGTCAGCGCGATCGTGCTGGCGGCGACGGCTTATCTCGTCGGGTCCGCCCACGTGATCATCCAGGTGCTGTTCGAACACGGACGCTTCACGGCGGCCGACACCGCGCGCACCGCGACGTTGCTGCAGATCTACTGCCTCGGGCTGTGGGGGCAGGCCGTGCTCGGCGCCTGCGCTCGCGCCTACTTCGCCCAGAAGCACCCGGGGTGGCGGCCAGCGGCGGCCGTCGCCCTGGGTCCCGCCGTCACCATCGTCCTCGGTGGCGCGCTCACCGCCGCCACCGGGGCGGCCGCGCTGGCGGCGGCCAACGCGGCCGGCATCACGCTGGCGGCCGCGCTGCTGCTGGCGGGACTGCGCGGCGGCCGCGTCCGGATCTCGTTGCGCGCCGTGGCCGGGGACGTCGCCAAGCTGGCCGCCGCCGCCGTGGCCGCCGGTGCCGCGGCCACGGCGGTCACCGCGCTCCTGGCGTCCCATAGCGCGATTCCGCTCCTGGTCGCCAACCTCGCCGTCGTGGGCGCCGTGTTCGCCGCGGTGCTGGCTCTGGCCGGCGCCACCTGGTCTCCCCTCGGCAACCTGCGGGCGCTCCGCTGTCTCCGTTCCGACTAGACCCATGGGGGGCCGATGAACGAAACCACCGAACGCACGCCGCTGGTGCTCATGTACCACTCCGTGGACCACCGGAGCGACGACCCGCATCTGATCACGGTGTCGCCCCGTCGTTTCGAACGGCAGATCCGCTGGCTCAAGAGCAGGGGCCTGCGCGGGGTGAGCATGACCGAGCTGCTGCACGCCCAGCAGGCCGGGCAGGCGGGCAGGCTGGTCGGCCTCACGTTCGACGACGGGTACGCCGACTTCTTCGCGCACGTCGTCCCGGTCCTGGCGCGTTTTGGCTTCACCGCCACCGTCTTCATGGTCACCGCGCGCATCGGCGAGGCCAACACCTGGGACGAGGGGCCGCGCATACCGCTGATGAACGAGGCGCAGCTTCAGGCCGTGGTGCGCTGCGGAATGGAGGTCGGTTCGCACGGCGTCCACCACCTTTCCCTGCCGTCGCTGGACGACCACCAGGTCAAGCAGGAGCTCAAGCAGAGCCGTGCCGCCCTGGAGGAGTTCCTCGACAGGCCCGTGCCCGGCTTCGCCTACCCGTACGGGCACGTCACACCCGATGTCATCGCCGCCGTACGGGAGGCCGGGTACGCCTACGGCTGCGCCATCTGGGACGAGCATCCGGGCCCTCACGCCATCCCACGTACCTACATCGGCGAACGGGACGGCGGCCTGCGCCTATGGGCCAAGTCGGCCCGCCACCACCTGCGCTGGAACGTGCGCCGATGACCAGGGTCCTGCACGTCATCACCGGCTGGGACCGCGGCGGCGCCGAACGGCAGCTGCTGCTGCTGGTGCGGCACCTGCCGGTGCACTGTGACATCGCGGTGCTCACCGGTACCGGAGACCTCACCCCGGCGGCCCGGGCGGCCGGGATCGACGTGCACCACATCGGGATGCGCGGCAACTCCGACCCGCGAGCCGTTCCCCGGCTGGCCCGCCTGATGCGGCGCGGCGCCTACGACGTGGTGCACACCCACCTGTACCGGGCCTGCGTCCACGGACGGCTCGCGGCCCGCATCGCCGGGATCCGCAGGGTCATAGCCACCGAGCACTCGCTCGGCGACGGGCACATCGAAGGCCGCCGCACGAGCACCCCGGTGCGCCTGCTCTACCGGGCCACCGAACGCCTGGGCGAGACCACCATCGCCGTCTCCCCCACCGTGGCCAGGCGCCTGCGCGGCTGGGGCGTACCGGCGAGCCGGCTGCTGACGCTGCCGAACGGGATCGACGCGGCGGCCTTCCGCTTCGACCCGCGCCACCGGGCCGCCACCCGCGCCTGCCTGGGCATTGGCCCCGACGAGTTCGTCGTGGGCTCGGTGGGCCGCCTGGTGGACACCAAGCGCCTGGACGTGCTCATCCGTTCCCTGCCGCACGACGAACGCGGGCGCCTGCTGATCGTCGGCGCGGGACCCGCCCGGGCCACATTGGAACGGCTCGCCGCGTCCCTCGGCGCGACCCACCGCGTGATCTTCACCGGCGACCGTGCCGACGTACCCGCCCTGCTCTCGGCGATGGACCTGTACGCGGCGCCCTCGTCCCAGGAGACGTTCGGGCTGAGCGTCCTCGAAGCCCTCGCCAGCGGGCTGCCCGTCCTCTACTCCGTCTGCCCGGCCCTGACGGACCTGCCGCCCGACGCCGCCCCGCAGGCACAGCGGCTGCCGCCGCACGAACCGGACTGGCGGGCCGCGATCGAGCAGGCCGCCCGGCGTCCGGCCGCTCGCCTCCGCCCTCCCCCGGCCGTGGCGCACTACGCCATCACCAGGCAGATCGAACCGCTGGTCCGGCTCTACCAGCACGGGCCCGCCGCGATCGGCGCCTCCGTACCGTCCAGCGTTTCTCCAGCGTGAAAGGGCCGCAGATGCCTCATCCACACACCCACACCGCGACCACGTTCAGCAGGGCCGTACTGCTGGCCGCCGTGGTCATGCTCGGGCTGCTGGGCGGCCTGGGCTATGGAAGCCTCCAGCCCGCGACCTATACGGCCGACGCACACGTTCTGGTGACGGCCCCGGCGAGCGCCGGGCCGGTGGCCACCAGCTTCGCCCAGGCCTACGCCCGCCTGGCCACGCTGCCCGGGACGCTGGCACTCGCGTCACCGCCGCTGCCCCCGGCCTTGATGGACGCCGCCCGCGAGCACCTGCAGGTGTCGACGTCGCCCGACGCCCCGCTGATCCGCCTCACCGGATCAGGCCCCACGCCCGCGCGGGCCACCGCGTACGCCAACGCCGCCGCCACCGCGCTGGCCCAGTACGGGGCCGAGCACCGCCACGAGACCGGAGTCCGTGTCGTGCTGATGAACACCGCCAGCCCGCCCGCGTTCCCCTCCGGCCCCAACCTGCCGATCAGCGGCCTGGTGGGAACGGCCGCGGGCGTGCTGCTGGCCATGCTGGTAGCGGCCACCGGCTGGGACCGCCGCTGGTGGCCCGCCGTCCGGCACCACAATTGGCACATCCCGCGGCCCCGTCGTCCCCGATGGCCGGCACGCAGGCGCATCACCGTAAAACGCCACCAACCGACCCCGCCTGTACGAGTCGACTTCGCCCATGAAGACCTGGCCGACACCCCAGCCCGAACCGCCTCCGCCCAAGACAACACGACACAAACCCAAGCCGAACGCGCCCAAGCCGAACGCCCGCAAGCCGAACGCGCCCAAGGTGAACGCCCGCAAGGCGGACGCCCGCAAGGCGGACGCCCGCAAGGCGAACGCCCGCAAGGCGGACGCCCGCAAGGCGAACGCCCGCAAGGCGGACGCCCGCAAGGCGAACGCCCGCAAGGCGAACGCGCCCAAGGCGAACGCCCGCAAGGCGAACGCGCCCAAGGCGAACGCCCGCATGGCGAACGCGCGCATGGCGAGCACGCCCAAGGTGAACGCCCGTACGGCGAACGCCCGCATGGCGAACGCGCCCAAGGCGAACGCCCGCAAGGCGAACGCCCGCAAGGCGAACGCCCGCAAGGCGAACGCCCGCAAGGCGAACGCGCGCAAGGCGAACGCGGGCAAGGCGAACGCGCGTACGGCGAACGCGCCCAAGGCGAACGCGCGCAAGGCGAACGCGCCCAAGGCGAACGCACGCACGGCGAACGCGCGTACGGCGAACGCGCCCAAGGCGAGCACGCCCAAGGTGAACGCCCGTACGGCGAACGCGCGCATGGCGACCGCGCGTACGGCGGACGTGCGCAAGGCGAACGTGCGCTAGGCGGCGCGCCGAAAGATGGCCCCGGCCTAAGCGTTCGGGGGCAAGGTGGCCGTATCCGAGGCGAACGTGGCCCAGGCGTCCCGGCGCAGGACGACGCACCGCAAGGCGAACTCGCGCAGGACGAGGCGGCCCGGGACGATCCGGCCCCAGACGACTCCGTACGAAAGGCCGAAGGCGACTCTACGAAGAGCAGTCAAGGGATCGGGTCGGCGGGGGCCGCGGAGGCTGCGACCAAATGACCAGTCCTTCCGCGCCGGCGACTGCCGGGACCTCCGCCATCACCTGGACGGCGGAGGTCCGCCGCGACCAGCAGGCACTGCAGGAGCTCGCCGGCCCGCTGCGCGACCTCTACCGGCGCTCCCCCGCCGCGACGCCGTTCCAGTCCCCCGCCTGGCTGGCGGCATGGTGGTCGAACTACGGCCGGCCCGGCGCCCTCCGGCTCGTTCTGGTCTGGCGTGGGCAGACCTTGATGGCGGCGGCGCCGCTGCTGGCAGACCGGCGTGCCGCGACGACCGTCCTTCTGCCGCTGGCACACCCGATCAGCGACTTCACCGACGTCCTGGTCGACGCCGACAACGCCGACGAGGCCCTGAGCCGGCTCGTCACGGCCCTGCTAGCCGAACCCCGCTGGTCGGCGATCGACTTCACCCAGGCGCGGCCCGGATCGAACGCCCACGCCCTGGCACGGCGGTGGCCTCGTCAGGTCTGGCAGACCCAGGCCGCCGCCTGCCTGGACCTCCCCGGCGGCCCCATGGACGAACTGCTGGGCCGCTATCCCGGACGCACCGCGGGCAAGCTGCGCAGCAAGCTCCGCAAGATCGACCATCAGCGGATCACCGTCTCCCCCGTACCGCCGCAGGACGCGCCCCAGGCCGTGGCGGAGCTGCTCCGGCTGCACATCCGCCAGTGGCACGGACGCAAGATGAATCCCGAGCACACGCGAGACCGGTTCCGCCGCCACCTGGCCCAGGCCTGCACCGACATGATCCGCCACGACGAGGCCGTGCTCTTCCAGTACAAGGACGCCGACGGCGGGCTCGTCGCCGTCGACCTGGTCCTGTTCGGTCATCAGCTGGCCGGCGCCTACCTGTACGGATGCCGCCCTACCCTCCGCAACACCATCGACGTCACGCTGATGCTGCTCCGACAGAACCTGGCGTGCACCCACAGCCGCGGCCTTCCCACCTTCAGCATGTTGCGCGGCCAGGAGCACTACAAGGCCAAATGGCGGCCCACCACAGTGATGAACGAGCGGCTCATCCTGGGACGTGGTCATCGGGCGCGGGCCTACGCCGCCGCTGCCGGCGTCCGCACGTTCCTCATGACCCTCAAGCACCGCTACCGACAGCGTCAGAACCCAGGCAGCCGCTAATGCGGGAGTTGCGCGTCCTGCACGTGGCCCAGCCGACTACCGGCGGGGTCGCGGCCTACGTCGCCCAGGCAGCAGCCGAACAACTACGGCGAGGCTGGCACGTCGCGGTCGCCTGCCCCCAGGACGGGCAACTGGCGCAGTGGCTCAGGCCTACCGGCATACCGGCGCTGCCATGGCGGGCCGGACGCGCGCCAGACCTGCACACCCTGGACGAAGCGTGGCGACTGCGCCGCATCGTACGAGAGTTCGCCCCGGACGTGGTGCACCTGCATTCCGCCAAGGCCGGTCTGGCGGGACGGCTGCCAGGCTCGCGTCGCCATGGGGTCATCTTCCAGCCGCACGGCTGGTCGTGGCTGGCAGGACGCGGCATGCTCGCCCGAGCCAGCAAGGCCTGGGAGAAGACAGCGGCGCCACGTTGCGACGCCCTGATCTGCGTAGGCGACGGCGAACTACGACAGGGCCAGAACGCGGGAGTCCGCGGGCCGCTCATCGTCGTCCGCAACGGAGTGGACCTCACCAGATTCAACCCGGCCGCCCCTGCGGAACGGCACGCCGCCAGACTCGCCCTCGGCATCCCGGCAGACGTACCCCTGGCCCTCTGCTTCGGCCGCCGCAGCCGCCAGAAAGGCCAAGACCTCCTCCTGGCTGCCTGGCCCGCGGTCCTGACCCGCTGCCCGCAAGCACGGCTCGCCATCGTCGGCGACGGTCTGACGGAAACAGGACCCCAGCCGGGCTCGGTCTCCTTCATGCCGGCAGCCGCCGACCCGCGCCCCTGGCTGGCGGCCTGCAACGTGGTGGTGATGCCCTCCCGATGGGAAGGCCTGCCGCTCAGCGCACTGGAGACCCTCGCCACCGGCCGCAGCCTGGTAGCAACGGCCATCCCCGGACTGACCGAGGTCGTGACCCCCGGAACAGGCGCACTCGTCCCGGCCGAGGACCCCGAGGCGCTCGCCGAGGCCGTAGCCGAACGGCTCGCCGCACCCGACCTGGCCGACGCCGAAGGCGCCGCCGGAACCCGCGCGGCCTCGGCGTTCAACCTCACCGAAACCCTCGACCAACTCTGCGCCCTAACCACAGCCGTAGCCGCCGCCACCCGCCCCCGCGCCACCTCCAAGCAGACAAGCACCCCGGTAGCCGGCGGACACTAGCAACACACCCGACACCACCGGAATGGGCCCATCCGGCGTAGCCACCGGCTCTGCGCGCTAACCACCGCTGGTGGCGATTCCCGTGCCTGGCGTGGCGGCGGGCAGGAAACCAGCCGGTCATCGGCGGATAGCAAGACACCCCACACCACCGAGTGCGGCTCACCCCCAACCGATCGCTGTGGCTGGCCGAGCGGCGGCAGGCAAGCGACCTGGTAACCGGCGGACGCTAACAACCATCCGGCACTGCTGGCGTCCGGCTGACCCCGGCGTTGCCGCCGGCTCTGTGTCTTAGCTGCCGCTGGTGGCGGTTCCCGGGGCTGGTGTGGTGGCGGGCGGGCACGTGATCCGGTAGTCGGCGGACGGTGGCGAGGCATACGGCACCGCCGGTGTGGGCCTCACGCCCGGCGTAGCCATTGGAGTGGCGCCCGCTACGGGGGTGGACGGAGCCGCAGTACCCGCCGGAGGAGACGACGCCAGCGGTGGTGAAACGGACGTGGGCGGAGCCGCCATTGGAGGCGCTACAGCCTGGCCGGGCGCCGCCATCGGGTCCGACCGCATGGCCAGCGGTACGGATGGGGCCGCCTTCGGCCTTGAACCCGGCGCTACCAGTGGCGTGGGGCTCACGATCGTCGGCGTAGGAGCGGGTGCGGTAGGCGATGGCGCGGCGGAGACGACCGGGGGCAAGGCCGGGGCGCCGCTCGTTGCGGAAGTCGCGGCTGACGGCATAGAAGAAGCGTTCGTCGATGCGGACGGCGTGGCAGGTATCCCTGCGGTGGTCGGCGCCCCCGGCGACACGGGTGTCCCTGGCGCGGCAGGCACGCCCGGCGCGGTCGGCATGCCCGGCGTGGCGGGTGCCCGCTGCGTGGCAGGTACGCCTGGCGACGCGGGTGTCCCCGGCGCGGCAGGGCTCCCTGGTGTGGCCGGCAGGCCTGGCGCGGGACGGTTGCCCGGCGCGGCCGGCACGCCCGGTGTGGCAGCCGGCCCGGGCACGGCGGGGTTGCCCTGCGCGGCTGGCATGCCCGGCGTGGCGGGCGTTCCCGGCGTGGCGGGTGCCCGCTGCGTGGCAGGTACGCCTGGCGACGCGGGTGTCCCTGGCGCGGCAGGGCTCCCTGGCGTGGCAGCTGCGCCGGGTGTGGCAGGCGTTCCCGGCGCGGCAGGCACGCCCGGTGTGGCGGGCGCGCCTGGGGAGGCGGGCGCGCCGGGCGAGGCGGGTGTCTCTGGTGTGGCTGGGCTTCCCGGTGCGGTGGGCGTCTGGGGCACGCCGGGTGTGGCAGGGGTGGGGGTGCAGGTCGGGGTGGGTGGAGGGGTGGAGGCCTGGTCTGACTGGCCGCCGAAGAGTTTGCGGTAGGTCTGGGACGACTCGGGGTTGTCGTCGCAGCGCCATACTCCGTGCGGGCAATAGTCAGTGAGGGTCTGATAGACGACGTTGTGGGACGTTATCCATTTATGCATACCTTCGATGTAATCCGGATTGTCGGAATTACGAAACAATCCCCATTCGGGGAAAGAGATGGGCTTGCCGTGGGCGGCGGCGAAGTCGGCCTGGGCCTGCATGCCGTACGGCTCATTGACGAAATCCTCGAAGGATTGGCCCCGTGGCTGGTCGTAGCTGTCCGAGCCGATGATGTCGACGACGTCGTCTCCGGGATAGCAGGCCGTCCACGGGATGGCGTCCCGGCCGCGGCTGGCGTTGAAGTCGAAACGGAACCGCGTGCCGGCGACCGACCGCATGGTGGTGACGATGCGGCGCCAATAGCGCTTCCAGGACGCGGGGTCGGGACGGCATCGGCCGCTGTAGGTGACGCCGTTCATTTCCCATCCGGGAATGATGATCGAGTCGGCCGCGCCGACCTTTACCAGCCGCTCGGCGAGCCGCCGGAAGTGCCCGTCGTACGACCCGGACGCGCCGGCGCGCAGGAACGACACCACGACTTCGTCCGGCAGGTTCGCCTCGTTGGGCGCGACCATCGGGACGTTGATGACGAGCAGGCGGGACGGGTCTTGGGCCCGCCAGCGCGCCCACGGCTCGATGATTCCCGCCGGCCCCTCGATCGCGGCCCAGGACTCACCGGGGAGATAGGTATGCCCGACTTTGACCGGCGAGCCGAGCCATTGCTGAAAGCCCGGTATTCTCGCGACTCCCTCGGCACCCGACCCCAGAAATGCTCCCAGCGGCGGACTCGAAACGGCTGCGTGCCGTTCTCGCGCGGTCGACGCATCGGTTGTCACGCACGAGCTGACCGCTGTCGCAGCAAAAATCGACGCACAGGCGGCACCACATTTAAGGAAACTCAGAAGTCGTCGCTTCCGTCCCCGATAGAATCGCCCAGAGGCATCGTGGATGCGGTCAGGTGCCATGCGTATCGTATGCCCGGCCGGGGTCGAGACGAACGGCCGCACCCCGGTGCCGTGAAAATTCTTTGCCCACGCTATAAGCACCTCGCATATGTACCGACATAGGAGAATTGGCCGGATGCCCCATGCTGCGTGACTCCCCGCAGTTGACCGCACCCGAACTCGACCGCCGGCTGCCCGTCCTGCTGCTGCGCACCAACCGCTACCCCCTGCACCACGGCACCCTGGCGGCCATCAGGTCCCTAGGACGGGCCGGGGTCGAGGTCCACGCCATTCTCGAACCCGGCACCACGCCCGCCGGCACCTCCAAATACCTGCACCGGTGCCACGGCTGGGGCCCGGCGCCCCACCTGGGCACCGCTCTCGCCCGCTACCTCGACAGGATCGCTACGCGGATCGGCCGCCCTGCCCTGCTGCTGCCGATGGACGACGCCGGCGCCATCTACATCGCCGAGAACGCCGGGACGCTGAAGGCCGGATTCGTCTTCCCGGCCCAGTGGCCCAGCACCCCCCGCATGGTGGCCGACAAGGCGACGCTGCTGGAGGCCGCCCAGCGCAACGGCATCGCCATGCCGCCCAGCCGGATGCCCGCGACCGACGCCGAACTCCGCGAGGCCGTCGGCGCCCTCGGCCTCCCCCTGATCGCCAAGTGGGCGCGGTCGTGGCTGCTGCCGCCCGGGCTGCGCAGCACCCTGCTGGTCACCACGCTCCAGCAGGCGCAGCGGCTGCTGGCCAGGGCGCACGACCCGGCCAACCAGGCGGCCGGTCCCCTGATCCTGCAGCGCCGCATCCCGCCCGCCGGGGGTGACTGGTTCTTTCACGGCTACTTCGACGGCTCGTCCAGATGCCTGTTCGGCGGCACCGGCCGCAAGCACGTGGCGCGGCCCGCCGACGCCGGCCACACCGTCGCCGGCGAATGGGTCGTCAACCCCCGCCTGGAACGGCTCGCGCACGAGATCGTCTGCACCCTGGGCTACACCGGCGTCGTCGACCTGGACTTCCGCCTCGACGCCCAGGACGACGTCGAGGACGACGCCGAGGACGAGGGCACCTATCACCTGCTGGACTTCAATCCCCGGCTCGGCGCGCAGTTCCGGCTCTTCCACGACCGCCAGTCCCTCGACCTCGTCCGAGCGCTGCACCTGCACCAGTCGGGACGCCGCATCCCGCGGCCACGACCGGCGCCGGGCCGGACGCTGATCGTCGAGAACCACTACGCCCTCGGCTCGTTCACCCGCCCCCTCACCAAGATCCGCCGCGGCCGCCAGGCGGACGAACTGGCCTGGTGGGCCGCCGACGACCCCCGTCCGTTCTTCGTCATGGGCAAGCTCAGCCTGGCCGGCGCCCTGACGCGCGCGAGACCGGGCCGCCGCCGCCGATGACGCGCCACCGCCTGCCGCGTTCATCCCGCGAGCAGCACCGCACCTCAGGAAGGAACAACGACCTCGTGGACGACTCACTCATCGACACCCTGATCGTCGGGGCTGGACCCTACGGCTTGTCGATCGCGGCGCACGCGCGGGCGCACGGGCTCAACGTGCGCGTCATCGGTACGCCCATGGACTTCTGGCAGCGGCACATGCCCGCGGGCATGCTCCTGAAGTCCGAGCCGTTCGCCTCCAACCTCAGCTCGCCCTCGCCCGGCAGTTCGTTCACCGACCTGCATCCCGGCTGGCCGATGGGACGGCCGATCCCGCTGGGCTCGTTCGTCTCCTACGGGCAGTGGTTCGCCGAGCACGCGGTCCGCGGCACCGAGGACGCCCAGGTCGAGCACGTCGAGGCCGCCGACCCCGGCTTCACCGTGACCCTGAGCACCGGCGAGCGGGTCCGCGCCCTGAACGTGGTCATCGCCATCGGCGTACGCCAGTTCGCCCATGTGCCCGACCAGCTGCGTTCCCTGCCCCCCGAGCTCGCCACCCACAGCGTCGACCACCATGACCTGAGCCGCTTCGCCGACCGCGAGGTGACGGTCGTCGGCGCGGGCCAGTCGGCGCTGGAGACCGCGGTCCTGCTGGCTGACGCGGGAGCACGGCCCACCGTGGTCTCCCGCAAGGAACAACTGGCCTGGAACGCGGTGCCCGAGCCCGACCCGTCGTGGGCGAGCAGGGCACTGCGCGGTCCCCAGTCCGGGCTGGGACGTGGCTGGCGCACCTGGCTGTGGTCGGAGTACCCGGCCACCACCCGCGCCCTCCCCGACCGGACCCGCCAGAAGATCGTGAAGAACACGCTGGGCCCGGCCGGCTCCTGGTGGCTGAGGGATCGCCTCGACCACCGCATCACGCTGCGGCTGGGCGAACGCGTCGTCGAGGCCGACGAGAACAACGGCAGGGTCCGGTTCTCGACCGTCACCAGCCGCGGCGGCATCCACCTCTGCCAGACCGACCACATCATCGCCGCGACCGGCTACGTCCCCGACGTCGACAAGGTCACCATCCTCGATCCGCAGCTGCGCCGCCGGCTGCGGCTGCGGCACCGGTCGCCCGCCCTGTCACGCCACTTCGAAAGCTCGGTCCCCGGCCTCTACTTCGCCGGCCTGGCGGCCGCGGCGAGCTTCGGCCCGGTGATGCGCTTCGTGCACGGGAGCTCGTTCGCCGCCCAGCGCATCGCCGACAGCCTCGCCAGACGCCGGACGTCCACCTCGTCCGGCGCCGCGATCCCGCCCAAGCAGACCGACAAGAGCGTGGCACCCCAGTGACCGCCGGGGGCGCCGCCCGCAGCGGCGGCGCCCCCAGCCGGATTTCGGTACGATCTGGACGTGGGAACCGGTAACAATCACCCCGCCCGCCACCGGCATCCCCACGCCCAAGCCGCGCCCCACCCCAGTGACCCCCCAAGCCCGCCCGGCACGCGCACGGCCATCTGGCCGCAGGCACGGAGCCGCGCCCATGGCTGAACACGACGTCTTCCTAGCCGACTGTCCCGCCAGAACCACCCTGGACCTGATCGCCGACACCTGGTCGGTCGTCGTGGTGTTCGGGCTAGGACGCGGCCCGTTGCGCTACAGCGACCTTCATGACCGGATCGGCGGCATCAGCAACAAGATGCTGACGCAGACCCTGCGCAAGCTGGAGCGCAACAACCTCGTGGAGCGGCGTACCCCGCCCAACGCGCCCGCCGGCGTGGAGTACCGGCTGACCTTCCTCGGCGAGAGCCTCCTCGGACCGGTGAGCGTGCTCGCCCAGTGGGCACAGGAACACGCCACCGACCTCGGCGGCGATGACTGACATACCGCAAGGAACCGAATGGTTCCCTGCCCGCTCCTAACGTTGCCGCCATGCCAACAGTAAAGATCGGCGCGAGCGACCTGCGGGTCTCACCGCTGTGCCTGGGAGGCAATCCCTTCGGCTGGACCGCCGACGAGGAGACCTCGTTCGCGGTGCTGGACGCCTACGCCGAGGCGGGCGGCAACTTCATCGACACCGCCGACATGTACTCCTGCTGGGTCCCCGGCAACAGCGGCGGCGAATCCGAAACGATCATCGGCCGCTGGATGAAGGCCCGCGGCAACCGCGACCAGCTGGTGATCGCGACGAAGGTGGGCGCGCTGCCGGGCGTGGACGGCCTGGCGCCGGAGACGATCCGGCGCGGCGTCGACGACTCGCTGCGGCGGCTCGGGATCGAGCACATCGACCTGTACTACGCGCATGTCGACGACCCCGATACCCCCGTGACGCAGACCCTGGCGGCGTTCGACGGCCTGGTGCGGGCCGGCAAGGTACGGCACATCGCGGCGTCCAACTTCACCGCCGGCCGCCTCGCCGAATCGCTGGACGTCTCGGCGCGGGAAGGGCTCGCGGCGTACGTCGCGCTGCAGGCGGAGTACAACCTGGTGCAACGCGAGGGCTACGAACGTGACCTGGCGCCCATCGTGGCCGGTGCCGGGCTGGCCTGCCTGCCGTATGTCGCCCTGGCCCGAGGCTTCCTCACCGGGAAATACCGCCCCGGCGGACCCCACGTGGACAGCGCCCGCGCCGCCCGCGCCGGCGCGCACCTGGACGGCAACGGCCCCGCCGTTCTCTCGGCGCTGGACGAGGTCGCCGCCGCGCACCACACCACCCTGGCCGCGGTCGCGCTGGCCTGGCTCGCCGCCCAGCCCACCGTCGCCGCCCCGCTGGCCGGAGCCCGCACCCCGGCGCAGCTCGCCGACCTGCTCCCGTTCCTGACCCTTCGGCTCACCACCGACGAACTCGCCCTGCTGGACAAAGCCAGCGCCTGAACGAACACCACCACCCTGGAGATGCTCGTGCTCCGAACACGTTCACGCCGCCGCTTCGCCGCCGCCGCCCTCGCGGCCACAACCCTGGCCCTCCTCCCCTCAATCCCGGCGGCCGGAGAGCCGCCGCCGTCCGCCCGGATCATCACGGCCCATGAGCTTCCAGGCGAACGGGTCTACCCCGAGGGCATCACCGCCGACCCCCGTACGGGCGATCTCTACACCGGCTCGTTCGTCGACGGCATGATCTTCAGGATGAGGCCGGGCCGGCGCGTTGCCGAGGTGTTCCTGCCCGCCGGTACGGACGGGCGTACCAGGGCACTCGGGCTGGAGGCGGACCGGGCCGGGCGCCTGTGGGTGATCGACGCGGCCACCGGAATCGCGGTGTACGACCTCCGCAGCCGCCGCCTGCTGGCGCGCTTCGACGTGCCCGGCCATGGCGGCCGTCTGGTCAACGACGTGGCGATCACTGACGGCACCGCCTACATCACCGACAGCCTGCGTTCGGTCATCTACCGAATCACACCCGCACAGTTGGCACGCGCACGCCAACACCGAGGCCGCGCCCCACTCCTCCCCGCCTTCGATCTGACCCGCGTCCTGGAGCCACACGGACCCGGCGCCGTCACCCTCAACGGCATCGTCGCCGACCCGTTCGGTCGCTATCTGCTAGCCGTGGACATGTCCGGCGGAGACCTCTACCGCATCGCCCTGCCATCCGGCGCGATCCGCAAGGTCACACTAGGCGGAGGCGACATCTCGCAAGGCGACGGCATGGAACTACGGCACGGCAGGCTGTGGGTGGCGCACCCCATCCCCCACGCCAACGCCATCAGCCGGTGGCGGGTCACCCGGGACGGCTACGCAGCCCAGGCGGAACGGCGACTGACCGACCAGGCGCTGCAACTCCCCACCACACTCCTGCACAGGAACGGGAGGCTGTACGTCGTCCGCTCACAGTTCGACAAGGGCGGCCCCGTAGGCCCAGGCACCCCTCGGACACCGTTCACCATCGCCTCGGTGCTTGGCTTCTGACGGCCCGACGTTTCTGGCAGCCCAGCGAGGACCAATCACCGACCGCCGAGGTCACGGGTGCCGTTGGCGGGATTCCTGCCGCGGAAAACCGGGGAGACCTGCAGGGATGTCTCTCGTAGGTCGCAGGAGGGCTCCGCTCCGACCCGGAGCCACGCTTGCCCCCGGCCGCTCTGCCACCAGGAGAATCGTCGTGCCCGCTCGTGACAACGAGCCCAGTCTCCGTCCCCCACGCGCGTTCGGAACCGCACGACGCTGGTGGCTCCACCTCTACGCACGCTGGTACTGGCGACGCGGCCAACGACACGCCCGCCGCCGCGCCTAACGCCGCCCGTCCAAGATCATCAGACCGGACACAGGCCGTCGTGGCCCTGCCGCACGTGACCGTCCCTTGACTGCCGCGCGACAGGCCTCGACCGTACGACGCAGGCGCGCCCGGCAGGCTCCCCACCCGCGCGCGCCGGATGGCGGTTGTACGGCCGCGACCGCGACGGACGAGCGTACGAGGTAGACGGAAGCGGCAGGCTCCACTCGGGCGCAGTCGATCCTGGCCGTACGGCCGCAACCGCAACGGACGACCGTACGACGCAGGCGCGCACGGCGGCTCCCACCCGCGCGCGCCGGATGGCGGTTGTACGGCCGCGACCGCGACGGGCGAGCGTACGAGGTAGACGGGAACGACCGGCTCCACTTGCGCGCGGCCGATGCTGGTCGTACGGCCGCCTGCCGCGGGCTGCCGCAACCGCAGCAGACGACCGTACGACGCGACGGGAACGGCGCGCGGCCCCATGACGGGTCGCGCCGCACCCGCGTTCACGGGCTGACCTCACGCAGCACGTACTGGATACGGTCGGCGACGTCAGTGACCCCGGTGACCGGGCCGATTCCTTGCCCCCACGCCCACTGGAACGTCTCGTTCCGGCACGAGATCTCGTCGTTCAGCTCAGCCACCTTGGGGTGGCTGACGCGCAGGACGGGACCGATGTTCCCGTTTCTGATCTCCGCGTTCCACCCGCGGCCGATCGCAGGACCGACTTGCGTCAGGGCCGCTGGCTACAGCGAGAGCGCGTCCCACACGTCAGCGAGCACGTATCCGATACGCGCGGCGAGGTCCACGAGACCACCGACAGTGGTGTCCGCGCATCCACGACCGCAGCCGGGTAGACGGCACGGGCGCGAGCTTCGAGCTGCCGTGGGCGATACCCACTTTTTTGTGGGTACTTGGCGGCGGCGCGGTGGTGGGGCGAGGCTGTTGGTGGGCGGTCGAGCGGGCCGTCCGACGCAGGTGAACGGAGGTGACGCGCGTTCAGGAAGCCGACTGGGTCTCGACGAGCCTGTCCAGGCGGCGGTGACCCCAGTCGGAGAGGGGAGCCAGTGCCTCGGACAGGTCGCGGCCGAAGTCGGTCAGCGAGTACACCGTCTTCAGCGGTAGCCCCTCGTGGACCTCGCGGTGCACCAGGCCGTCGTCCTCCATCTCGCGGAGCGCCTGGGTCAGCACCTTCTCGCTGAGACCGGGCAGCTGCCGACGCAGTTCGCCGGGGCGGTGCGGGCGGCCTTCCAGCAGCCAGAGCAGGGCGGTCTTCCACTTGCCGTCGATCACGGCGATCGCGGCGGTCACTCCGCAGACGTTCGTGTTCTGGGCGAGCTTGCGCGTCATCGATGTCCTATTTGTTGGGGGTTGAAGCATGTCCGACCAGTCTGCCGTCACCGTGATCGGTCTGGGACCGATGGGCCGGGCCTTGGCGGGAACGTTCGTGAACGCCGGTCTGCGGACCACCGTCTGGAACCGCACACCGGGCCGGGACGGCGAGCTCGTCGAACGCGGCGCCACGAGCGCTTCGTCGCCCGAGGAGGCGGTCGCGGCGGCCGATCTGACCGTCGTGTGCGTGGTGGACTACGACGCGGCGGACTCGGTGCTGCGGCGCGAGGCGGTCACCGGCGCGCTCAAGGGACGAACGGTGGTGAACCTGACCGCCGACACGCCCGGACGCGCCCGCGACACCGCCTCATGGGCGGCGGGCCATGGCATCCGGTACCTGGACGGCGCGATCATGACGCCGACCACCACCATCGGAACGCCGGACGCGGTGTTCATCCACAGTGGCCCGAAGGATCTCTACCAGGAGCACCTGCCCGTACTGGAGGCGCTCGGCGGCACCCACACTCATCTGGGCGAGGACATCGGCCGCGCCGCCGCGTACGACGTCGCGCTGCTGGACATCTTCTGGACCGCGATGGCGGGCTACGCGCACGCCCTGGCGGTGGCGAAGGCCGAGGGGATCACCGCGCGCGAACTGGCCCCGTTCGCCAAGGGCATCGGGGCGATCCTGCCGCCGTTCTTCGAGGACATCGCGGAGCAGGTGGACCAGGGGAACTTCTCCGGCGACGTCAACCCGATCACCTCGGCCGCGTCGTCCATGGCCCACATCATCCACGCCTCCGAGGCCCACGGGATCGACGCCGGAGTCATGCGCGCGGCCGAGGGCCTGGCCCGGCGCGTCATCGGGCTGGGCAACGGAACAGACGGGTTCATCCGCATCACCGACCTCCTGGGAACGGTCGGCGCCGCACGGACGGCCGGCGCCGGCCACTGACGCGCGACGCCCGTTGACGCGCGGACGGTCGGCGACGCCCACTGACGCGCGGACGGCCGGACGCAGGTTGTGCGTCCGGCCGTCCGGTTACGCGCAGGTTGTGCGTCCGGCCGTGCGACTAGGCGCAGGTCACCGTCCGGCGCCGGGGCCGGGACGACGGCGCTCCTGGTCGGCGGGCGTCCTGCCGGCCTGGGAGTCGTCCTCGACCTCGATGCGTTCCTTGCGGACCTGGCCGCCGACCTTCTGCTCCTCCGTCACGGTCTCGGTGTCCAGGCCGACCCTCTCGACCGGAACGGTCTCGGTCTCCACCACGGGTCGTTCACCATGCAGGGTGACTTCCAGCTCCTCCTCGCCGATGCGCTGGTCGCCGCGCCGGCGGTCCTCCGGGCTGATGGGCTCGCGCACGACACGGACCTCTTCGTGGGAGACCGGGACGCTGACCTGCTGCTGCTCGGTCACCACGACCTTGCGGAGGCGCACATGGCCCGTCTCGACCCGTTCGGTGCCGACGTTGAGGTGCTCCTCGGACCGGGTGACCGAATCCTGGCCGTGCACCCGCTGGTCGCGTTCACGCTGGGTGTCCTGAGCCGCCGCCTGACGGCCGGCCTGGTCACCGCGGTTGGGCGCCACGTCCATCCCGTAGTAGTGGTTGAGGGCGTCCTGCTGACGCTCGTCAATGTGACCGTTCTCCGGGTCGACGCGCGGGGCGTCCTTGACCCGGTCCTTGCTCACCGGAACCTGGAGTTCGCCGCCGGCGGCGGGTCGTCCCTGGCGGATGGGCACGAAGGTCTCCTTCGCACCGAAAAGCCCGGTGTGCACGGTCGCCCACATCGGCGCACCCGTGTGATCGTCCACCCAGACCTGGTTGATTCTGCCGATCTTCTGCCCGTCCGGATCGATCACGGTTCGGCCATGCAGCTGATCGACTTGGCCTGACTCAGCCATGCCGCGCTCCTCTCGTGGTGCTTGCATCGCCCCACGAGCACCTACCCCGCGCGCCTATATGAACACTCTAAGTAATGTTAATTTGGGACGAATGCCACTGAATCCCCAGCTCCACCGGTTACAGCTGCTCGCCCGGCTGCGGTCTGGTCGGGCCTTCGGACGACTCGGGCGGGCCACCTGGCTGCGACGGCTGGCTGGTGATGGCGAGCAGCATGGCGAGCACCTTGTCCTGGTCGTGAGCCAGCTTGTCCAGCCGGGTCCAGGTCTGGTTGAGCATCAGCACGATGATGCCCAGGATCTCCACGGCCAGAAGGAAGATGGTCCCGCGCTCGTTGATGAAGTCGGCGGCGAGGTTCGACACCAGCACGATCGCGCCCACGATCACCAGGAAGACCAGGATGTGGTTCCACATCTTGGACTCCATCGACCGGTAGTGGTCGTGCAGGTCTGCCGCCGGCCGGTACTCGACCTTGAACCGATCGGGCATCGCCATCACCCTCTCACGCCGGAGCGAGGTCGGAACCGCCACGGCCCCGCCTGTGCTTGCCCAGTCGCGGTTCCGGGACGCCCTGATCCAGCCCATCGGCACGACATCCGCTGAACGGGAGTCCGAGTGGAGGCGACGGCGGCAAGAAGGAGCAGCAACCCGTCCGTGCGCCGCCGCCTCCGCGCCTGAGGCGACCTTCTGTGTTCATGTCCAACGACAAAGAGTCTCCCCTCAACTACCGCTAGTAAACAGGGTTCGCTCCGCATCTCGCTAAGGCTCGAGCGACCCGCCAGCCCCCGGGTTCTCCCGGACGCTGAACGTCGCTGGCAGGGCCGCCCAGGCGGAGCCGGGCCCAGGGATGGGCACCCGCCCGGGTTTTCGCCCGTCCCTGGGCCCGGCCCTGCCAGTCAAGGTGCGGGCCGCGGGGGTCGGCCTTGGGCGGCCCACACTGGATCGCTCCACAACGAAGCGACACCGGGGACTTCCCCCGGCCAACCGCCGGCAAAACCGAGGTCGGCCAGTCTCCTACCAGGGGAAAGTGACAGTATCCATTCGGTCAGTCACGCTGAGTTGCACCAAGATGCGCTCATCGCGCTGCACACAACTGGCAGGACGACTTCAAACCATGCCCGAGCCAGGCCAGACACCCGAAGGCACGCCAGCCCCGCAACCGCACCCCAGGCACGCGACGGCAGGGCCCGGTGCTCGAGGGCAGCCCCGGCATGCGGTGGCAGCCGGGCGTGCGAGGGCAGGCACGGCGTGCGGCCGCAGGTCGGACACGCGGCCGCAGGTCGGGCATGCGAGGGCAGTTCGGGTGTGCGGCGGTAGGCCGGACACGCGACCGCAGGTTCGGCACGCGACGGTGGACCGGGCGTGCGACGGCTGGACGGGCGTGCGACGGCTGGACGGGCGTGCGACGGCTGGACGGGCGTGCGGCGGCCGGTCGGGCATGCGAGGCCAGTTCGGGCATGCGGCGGCGGCCGGGTGTGCGGCGGCGGCCGGGTGTGCGGCGGCGGACCGGGTGTGCGGCGGCGGCCGGGTGTGCGGCGGCGGACCGGGTGTGCGGCGGCTGGACGGGTGTGCGGCGGCAGGCCGGATGTGCGGCGGCAGGCCGGACACGCGACCGCAGGTCCGGCACGCGACGGCGGACCGGGTGTGCGGCGGCAGGCCGGGTGCGCGGCGGCCGGTCGGGCATGCGAGGGCAGTTCGGGCGTACGGCGGTATGCCGGGCACGAGACGGCAGGCCCGGTGCGGCGCAAGGGAAGCCCCGGCATGCGGCGGTAGGCCGGGCGTGCGGTGGTAGGCCGGGCACGCGACGGTGGACCGGGCGTGCGGCGGCAGGTCCGGCATGCGGCGACAGGTCGGGTGCGCGGCTCCAAGCAGGGCAGAGGGCGGTCGGCCGGGTGTGCGGTGGCGGTCCGGCACGTGGTGGTCGGCTGGGCGTGCGAGAGCAGGCCCGGTGCGCGGCGGCACGCCAGATCATGCGACCGCAGCCCGGGTATGCGGCGGCAGGACGGGCTGGCGGTGGCGGGTTGTCTGGTGGTGTGGGGCGCAGCACGGTAGAGCGGGCCCTTAGGCCTGCGGGTCGTGGGTGCAGCTATGAGGTAGCTGGCTGCGCTCGGCTTTGGACGGGGCCGGGCGCAGTTGGGCGGCGTGCCGCCTGCATCAGGCTGAGGGCACCTTGTTGGGCACGCCGCCCCCGTTCGACCGCGCTGGTCGAAGATGACGCCAAGCACCTTCGACCGCAGGCTTTCCTTCCCCTCGGCTCGCCAACGTCACCCGTACCCAAGGCAAAAATGAGCTCATGCCAACCGTTCCGGCTGGTCGACAGGTGGCGGCGGGTTCGGCGGTGGTCGCCCTGGCGGTGGCTACCTTCGCCGAACGTCGCGGCCTGGTGTCGATCAGACGGTCATCCGGTTTGGCCGGCGTGGGGTCGTAGAGGGCGTTCGCTTACCAGTTTCCCCACGACGACGAGTCTCTTGGCGTTGCTTCCCTTGGGATGGCAGGTGATGAGTGAGACGAACCCTCCTTCAGGCGTTCTGCCTGCCCGGAAAGGGACCGGACGAAGGACGCTTGTCCGCCTGGGCGTGATGACGCGCTTTCCACGGACCAGATAGCGGAAAAGATGTGATTTGGTCTTGAGTATGACCGTGTCTCCTTTGGTCAGATGGTCAAGGCTGCGGAAGAGGGCCAGGCCGGTGGTCCGGTGGCCCAGGAGGGCCGTGTTCCCCGGCTGACCTGGCCCGGCCGTGCCCGGGTAGTGTCCGACTGCGTGTCTCAGAGTGGTTCGGGCGACGCCTTCGCGGACCGTCGCCTTGAGCCCGATCTTCGGGATCACGATGGTGGCGATGATGGGCGCGACGCGTCGAGGCCGGTCGGCGCCGGCGGCCTGCTGCGGGTTCAGGGCCGTGAGGAAGAGCGTCCCGAGGAAACACAACGAGAGTCTGTGGTTCATTTAGGCTCCCATCTCGAAATGGCGTGGTCTCCCCGAAGGGGGCGGCCTTTCATTGCGCCGCCCCCTTTCCGTGATTCGCCCGCAGGTGTGGCAGCCGTGTCAGCGCAGGATGGGAATGCTCGCCACCCTGACCGGCATCCCCTTCGTCACACCGAGGGTGGGCCGGTACTCCGCCGCGTGGTCCGGGGACGGGATGGGCAGGCCGATCGCCCGGATGAGGTCCTGCAGCTTCTGCGCCGCCGGGTGCTGCGTCGTACCGTCGACCAGCGGCTCGGACCCGGTCGCCTGCCCGGGAACGGTGGGCGGCACGGGCGCCAGAGCCGTACGCCTGGTGGACGGCAGGATCTTGGGCGTTCTGACGTCGCGTACCTTGGGCGCCTTGCGCGGCTTCTTCTTCGGAGGCGCGACCGGCTTCGCGATCGGCGCGGCTACCTCACACCCGTGCTTGTACCTGCCGACGGAGGACAGGCCGTGATCGCAGGGCTTGAACGGCTTGTCGTGCCCGTGGTTCTTCTTGCCGTGACCGTCGTGATCCACGTACGCGCCGCCCACGCAGTACGCCTTGGCCGCGCCCAACGCCGCCGCCGCGTTCCCGCAGATGTTGATGGGAGAGCTGACCGGCGTGTAGGCCTGGTTGCCGCCCAGCACGCTGAGGATGCCCGAGGTCTTCTGGATCGACGACATGCCGCGGTCGGTGACGATGGCCGTGCCCTTGCAGGCGGCCTTGGCGACCCCGCCGATGGCGAGCGCGTTGCCGCAGATGTTGACCGGAGCGTCGACCGGTGCGTGCAGCTGGTTCCCGCCTCCGAACGAGAGCATGCCGGAGGTGAGCATCGAGTCGCCGTCCTCGTCCCTGTGGTCGACGTAGGCGCCACCGGGCGACTCGGCCTTGGCGGATCCCAGCAGCGCCGCGGAGTTCCCGCTGATGTTGATCGGTACGGAGACCGGCGCGTTGAGCTGGTTGCCACCGAGGACGCTGAGGTCGCCTCGGGTCGTGTCGGCGTTCGCCGCGACGACGGTGCCTGAGCTGACGGTCGCTATCCCCGCCGCCACCAGAGCGACGCGAGCAGAGTTTCTTACCCAGTTTCGCATTCTTGTTGCTCCTTTTCCGATGTGGATGCATTGGGCGTAATGGCAAACGCCCGGCGGCAAATGGCGTGGGCACCATGTCCGCGGAAGGAAGATCGCTGGCACGCCTCGGACGACGAGGCGGCATGCGAGAAGAGTGGCTGGTCGCCTACTCGGGAACCGGAACCGGAACGTCCGGTGCGGCGGCGGTCGGGGCCGTGACCAGCCGGGTGCGCCGTTCGATGCGCACGTGCGCCGAGGGAATCGGCGTCACCGCCAGCATTCCGAGCGCGCCGGAACCGTGGCCGGCGGACGGGGCCGAGCCTCCGCCCGCGTAGTGCCCGCCCGAGGGTGCCGGCGGCACCCCGGCCGGCTCTCCGACCTGGTCGGCCAGGACGCTTTCGGCCCTGAACGGCAGATCGGACGCGGTGGCTGCCCGCGGCATCATCGACTGCGGGCTCGACGAACCGGAGACGGGCTGGAAGAAGCCCTCCCCGAAGCCCGGCGCGAACGCGACGTCCGGGCCAAGCGCTGCGGGACGTTCAGGCGGCGAGAAAAGAACCGCCGGTGTCTGGACGACCGGCCGCAGGGCGGCCGCGGCGCCGTCGAGCAAACCTTCCGACGCCTTCGACAGGACCTCCGGCGATCGCACCGGCAAGCTGAGGATTCTGCCTACCGACGACAGGACGGCCGGGCCGAGTACCTGCGGCTGAATCCGGTCCAGAGCCGGTCGGGGCAGCCGACCGGCCGCACCGACAAGCGCTCCCCCGAGCCGCCCAGGCGAGAACCGCCCGACATCAAGCCGTCCGGCCGACAGCTGTCCACCCGCGAGCCGTCCAACGTCGAGACGTCCACTCGCGAGCTGCCCGTTGACCGGCCGTCCGCCCGCAGGCTGTCCGCTGGCGGGCCGTCCGATCGTGAACGATCCGCCCGCCGGCTTTCCCTTGCCAGAGCGTCCGATCGTGAACGATCCACCCACGAGCTCCCCGTTGATGGGGCGTCCGTCCGCGGGCTTTCCGTCAGCGGGGCGTCCCGCCGCAAGGAAGACGGCCGCGGGCCGTCCGGGTGTGGGAGGTCCGATTTCGAGTGATCCGGCGGCGAGTGATCGGGTTGTGAGCGGTCCGGTCGTGAGCGGTTCGGCCGCGGACTGTCCGTTGGCGGGGCGTTCGGCCGTGGGCTGTCCGTTGGTGGGACGGGCGGTCTCAAGCGATCCGGCCGTGAGGGGGATGGCCGGGGGGCGTCCGATAGCGGGACGTGCGGTCGTGAGTGATTGGGCCGGGGGGCGTTTGGTTGTGCGTGGTCCGGTCGTGGGAGGTCCGACTTCGAGGCGTCCCGCCGCGAGGGGACCTAGCTTCAGGTGTCCGGCGGCGACGCGTTCGGCCGCGAGACGTTCACTGACGAGGCGTCCCACAGCGAGACCGTCGTCGACCAGGTGGGCGGTGTCGAGGGGAAGGCGGTCGGTGCCGCGTCGTGCAGGGGTGCCGATGAGGGGCGTTCGGCCGCGGGACTTCGAGTCCGACCAGGAACGTCCCCTGGCCGGTCGTTCATCAGCGGTGGCTCGCGCTTCGTCTGCGCGCCGGCTCGTGAGCCGCCTTGCGGGTCCGCGCTCTGACCGGCCCGAGCAAGGCGCGTCAGCGGACGTCTTCACCGTGTCGCCGGCGCAGTCACCGGGCGCGGGCGAGGACGCGTGTGCGTCCGCCTCGGAGAGCATCGCGGCCACCAGCCAGCCCGCCGCGACGAGGAGACCCGTCGTCACGACGCGCAGCGTGCGGGAAATCAGCGCAGGCTGGAGCCCGTCTCGGGGCACTGCGACCCCGTGACATGCCGACCCCAGTAGCCGCATCGGTCAACACTCCTCGAAGGTTCTCCGGACCAGCGGTGACGATCCCCTCGTTCGGCTGGATGGCGGGGACGCTAACAGCCGGCGGAGGTCGTTCCCCGGTCGTCAGTCGCGCGATTGGCGTTTCTTGACGGCTCCATTGTCAAAGAAGGCCACTGAAATCGCCGCGCCCACCGTCGTCGCAGCGCCGACGTACGTTCGGCGTCGTGCACGAAGAAGCTAGCGACCGCCCGTGGCATGGCACACCTCCGGCGTATGTCTTTGCCTTCGGTTGCCTAAGGCCAGAACGCCATTTGGCTTCTATCCGTACCCGGCGGCGACACGAAACGATGCTTGCCGTGCGCGACTCGGCGTGCCAGGCTGTATTTCGGCGACCTGACGACTATGCCTAGAATGCACGAATAGTGCCGCGTTATCTTCGTCTCGCATGGAAAGGCTCTGCCAGGTTGTATCAACAGGCGATGAAATTCGGTTTGGCACGCTTGTCTTCGGCTGGCGTGTGAGATGCGATTGCCTGCACGCCGAAGACTCCCGCCTTCTGCGTGTCGTTCGACTGCACTCACCGCGAATGGAGAGCCTCATGCTCAAGAAGCTGGTCATTTCTGGCCTCGCCGGGTCCGCCGCGTTCACGACGTTCGCCGCCGCCCCGGCCCACGCCGGAAGCGATGGGCCGGGCGGCCCCGAAATCGTTCAGATCATCGGCATTCAGACCTGCCGCGGCATTGACATCGCCGGCGTGGGTGCCGCGATCCACAACATCCTCGGTATCAGCTACGAGTCGGGTGACTGCATCAACGGTTCGGTCATGAAGGACTGACCCCGACCCCCGCTCGCGAGAGCCGAGACCAAGGCCGTGGCGTCGCTTTGACCGACGCCACGGCCTTGACGTGTCCGCGTGAACGCACACCGGGAAATGGTCTGCGCGGCGAGGTCCGTTCCAATCTTCACAGCACAATGCCGGTAGATCTACGATCACGAAGTTTCCCGTTTCCATTTCGCTGATCACGTCAAAAGCGCGTGGCTTGCAGCCCGTCCTCGCCGAGAGCACGCTCGGGCATTCGATTGCTGTTGGGGGCGGCCACCGTCACAGCACCTAGACTCAGTGCCGCGAGATCTTCACGCGCTCCTCCTCGTCCCGGACGAGGCGAGGGAGACACACGAAACTGGAGACGGGACGGGCATGGCGGAATCGCGTTCTGCGGACAAGCGGCGCTATCGCGGCATGGACGGCCCCGAGCGCGAGGCGGCCCGCCGCGAACAGCTGATCGAAGCGGGCCTGGAGCTGTTCGGCACCGCCGGCTACGCGGCCACCACCGTCGAGAACGTCAGCCGGCGGGCACAGCTCGCCAAGAAGTACTTCTACGAGTCCTTCGCCGACCGCGAAGCCCTGCTGATCACCATCTACCGTGCCGAGATCACCAAGGCACAGGAGGCGGTCGTGCTCGCCCTCTCGCAGGCCGGGCCCACCATCGAGGAACGGGCCGCCGCCGGGCTGTCGGCCCTCATCCGCACCCTGGGCGCCGACCCCCGCGTCACCCGGCTGGTCTTCCGCGAGATCATCCGCGTCGCCACCCCCACCACCGAGGCCCTGTACGAGCAGGCCAAGCACGACTTCGGCGAGTTCATCATCGGCGTCGTGACCGAGACCCTGAACGTCCCCCGCACCAAACGCCTCCAGATGGGCGCCACCGTCCTGGTCGGCGCCGTCAACGAACTCATGACCGACTGGATCCTCGGCGAAATGGACGCGACCGTCGACGAGATCGTGGAGATCTCCTCGACCTTGTTCAACGTCGTCTACCAGCAGTACGTTCGCGAACTGTCCGAGGGCAAGCACATCTGACACCGCCAAGCGGGCGCACCCGTGTGCTGCCCGTCACGCAGGCTGAGGCCCCTGTTCGCGAGAGCATGGCGACGCTTCACGAGCGCGAGCCACCGCCGGTGGCGGCGCGTCCGGCGCGTTCCGCGCGGGTCTCGTCATTTATGCGGACGTGGGACGCCTTCTCGCCATGGTGACACGGCTGGGGTTCAGGCAGAGACGGGCCACTCGCAGGCTTTACGTTTCGGGTGCATGTTGGAGACGGACGTGATCTTGCGATTGTTGGATGCTTACCCGCGTCTCATCCACCGGACGTTCTGCTTTGCCGCGCGAGCTGAGTGAACGCCGGAAGCGGGCGGGGGCCCGCGAGTGTCACCCGGGGGAATCATGGCCGAATTCGAACGACGAGGAGCGGGTTCGCGATATCGGGCCCCACGTATGGCGGTAGGGCGCGCACTGGCCAGGGCGGTGATCGCCGGCGTGGCGACGGGGATGGTCGTCGCGACAGCGGCACCGCAGGCGCTGGCTCAGCCGGGTGATGGTCCCCGCACGCCGGCGCGCCTGTCGATGCACAAGCAGGCGTCGCTGTCGTCGGCCAGGCCAGGGCAGCGGTTCGGCTATGTGCTGCGTGTACGCAACGTCGGCATGGTTCCGGCGTACGGGGTCAGGCTCACCGATCACATGCCCGCCGGGCTGAAGGTCACCAGGGTGCGCGGGCCCAACTGCCGGACCGGCGCGAAGATGGCCACGGTGTCCTGCCGCTGGCAGCAGGTCGGTTATCGGCGCTCGGTCACCGTACGCGTCGACGTGCATGTGTCACCGACAGCCAAGGGCGGCAGTCGGCTCCGCAACCGGGCCGTCCTGACTCATCGCGATGGCCGCAGGGTCGCCGCTCACACCGTACGGATCGTTCCTACCAAATCGGCGCGGCCCAAGCCCGCCCCTCACAAACCGGCGGTGGACAAACCGCTGGCGCACAAGCCCGCGGCTAAGAAGCCAGGAGCGGCGCACAAGCCTGGAGCGCATAAGCCGGTGGCGCACAAGCCAGGAGCGGCGCACAAGCCGGGAGCACACAAGCCGGGAGCACACAAGCCTGGAGCGGCGCACAAGCCGGGAGCACACAAGCCTGGAGCGGCGCATAAGCCGGAAGTGCGTAGGCCCGACTATCCGCGGAAACCCGCACCGCAACGACCGATCCGGGGCGCCCACGAGCTGCCACAGACCGGGCTGTCCACGACGACACTGATGGCCATGGTCGGTACGGGGATGGCGCTCGTACTGGCCGGAGGAACCGTCTGCTGGCGCGTTCGCCGCTCCAGGACGATAGCGATCCCCGCGCAGAACGACGAGGTCGGATAAGGAGATCGCCGGTCGGCCTTGTGGTCGGTTGGCAAGGCCCCGGTAGTTCGACTTGGAACGGCCGGGGCCTTGCTTTAGCCGGGTCCTTGTTAGACGACAGGACCCGGGCCGATTCGCGCGAGTTGCCGAGTGCGCGACAGGCCCGAGCGACTGGTTGCCGTGAAGCCGCCAGGGCCTCTGTCTCTTTTGTGTCCGCCGGGCCGACAAGGGCATCTCAACCAGAGCCCAAGAAATGGACCAAAAAGGCGGCAGACGGGCAAAGCGCACGCGATCGATGGGCGGCGTCCTGCGTGGCTCAGACGGGCTTGTAGGTCAGCACCTTGGTGCGGAACTTGGCGTTGACCTCTTCGGCCTTGAACTGCGGCACGGCGATCGTGTCGGGAGCGCCGTCGGAGGTGTACCGGTCGGCGGGGTTCTGCTTGAGGTGGTCGAGCCAGCCCTGCGAGCAGAACCGCGCGCAGTCGCCGCGGTTGTCGCCGGCCCGGACGCGCGGGATGGCCAGCGGATCGAAACGGGCGGCGAACGGTGAGGGCGCGGGCGTGTAACCCGCGCGGAAGACCCCGCTGTAGGAGTACGAGGTCGCGCCCGTGCTGCCCTTCGCCGCCCACTGCTGCTTGCTGGGTGTGTTGCCGTACGGCAGGGCCAGCGTGATCGGTGCCGGTGCGCCCAGCCCGGTGATGAGGGAATGGCCGGCGGCGATCTGCTTGGTGACCTCGTCCTGGCTCTTGCCGCTCAGGTCGAGGTGGTCCTTGGTGTGGTTGCCGACCTCGAATCCGTTGTTCGCCAGCCAGGCCAGCGCCTGGCGCTGCTCGCTCCCGCCATGCAGCTGGAACAGGTCCCGGATGACGTAGTAGGTCGCCACCGGCCGGAAGCCCGGATGACGTGAGGCGACCTCGCGCAGGATGCCCGCCGCGCTCTTGGGATCCGGTTCGCCGTTCGCGGTGAGCGTGAGCTGCGACGGCGAGGAGTCGTCCAAGGTCAGCACCACCGGATGCCGTCCGGCCGGGATGTTGATCCGGCCCGTCACGTACTCGGCGGCGGTGACCGGCACGTAGCCCTCGGTGGCCAGCCGCTCCAGTTCCGCGCGGAACTGTTCGACGGTGCGGTCGTCCGGCACCGACGGCTTCTCGACGACCCGGTGGTACATCAGCACCGGGACGTCCCCCGCCTCGTTCGCCTTGGCCCTGGCCGCGGCGGAGACCTTGGCGTCGAACGCGGCTTTGGAGGCCTGGCTCCGCGCCAGTTCGGCGTCGGCCGCGAGCTTCTCGTCGTCCGTGCACCCGCTCAGCACGGCGGCGCCCAGGACCATGGAGGTCACACAGAACATGACACGAGCTTTCATGCCTCTGATGTTGCCGGTGCGGGTCTCCGGCAAGATCAACTAGAGGCGTGCCGTTGGCAAAGTGTTCGTCAGCGTCGGCCCGCCTCGGGCGCGTCGCCTGTCCTGGGACGCGTTGCCCGCCCCGCGCCCGTCGCCTTCGACGACCTGCCCGAAGCGTCTGCGGCGCCAAACGGTTGAGGGGCCACCCGCGTGTGACGCGGGTCTTCCATTCCGGCATCGGCGGACCGCTGGTGTCGTTCGAGGTGACGGGCGATCCGTGCGCGGTCGTATCCACCGTCCGCCCTGAGTAGCGTGGACACCCACATCCAGCATCCGGCCTTCCCCACCCACCACATCGTCGACGACGCCGACCGCCGCGCCGGCGGCATCAGTCCCGCCCTGCTGCCCCTGTCGATGACTTGTGGGAAGACCTGGAACAAGCCCTCCGCCCCGGCCCCGGAAGACGGAACACGAAATGATCATGCGTGTCTGGCGTACGAGCGTGGACGAGGCCCGTACCGCCGAGTACGAACGCTTCGCCGCCGAGGAGTCACTGCCGATGTTCCGCGCCCAGCGCGGCTTTCAGGGCCTGGTGTTCGGACGCCGCGACGGCGTCTGTGTCGTCACCACGTTCTGGACCGACCATGCGGCAGCGGACGCCCTCGAAGTGTCGCCCGCCTACCGCGACACCGTCGCCCGCATCACCGCCACCGGCCTGCTGACCGGCGAATCCCGAGTCGAACGTTTCGAAGTGCACGGCAGCCGTTTCCCCCCACACTGACGAGCCGAACACGAACCAACAAACCCCCTCCGAACCCGTAGGGCCGAACGCCACACGAAGATGGGGCCACTCATCGCCGGTGAAACCAGACACACATGCGGCCTGCTCGTCTGCGTTCGGGCGAGACGGCAGCGGGCGCCGCGCAACCGGGGGGCCGGTTCGTCCTCTTGATCAAGATTGATGGCGGGAGACCTCGCACACCTCGTCAACACCACGTGCTCGACGTCCAGCACCAGCACTTCACGCTCAACCCCGTTGCTTCATGAGGAAACGCGGCGGGCCGGACGCCGCCTGCCGGCGCTCGGGGTCAGTCAGCTGCAGTTGGCTTGCAGGGCGGCGATGTAGCGGCCGATGCCGTGGTCGCGGATGCCCTGAGTGCCCGGAGCCAGCAGGTCAGCCAGGGGCGTCGGGGCTTTGGCGGTGCCGCCCGCCAGGCCGCCTAGTCCTCCGGTGACGGCGTTCGCGGCGCCGCTGGTGGCGGTGCCGAGCAGGCCACTGCCAGCGGGACGGGTGTCGTGGATGTGGCCGTCGGCGTCGATGTAACGTTCGGCGGCCACGTGGGCGTAAAGCGGCTCGGGCGGCAGCTGGGGCACGATGTCGTGGCTGTTGACGAACCGGAACACCCGGTCTTTGAGAGCTTTGTCGTAGGCGCTGGCCAGTGTCGGGTCGCAGGTGCGGGGCTGGCCGAAGGTGTAGACCCCGTCGGCCAGCAGAGAGGGCTTTTCGAAGTGCAGGCGGGCGGCGGCCAGCATGGCCAGCGCGCCGCCCAGGCTGTGACCGGTGAACCACAGCGACTGGTCACGATCCCGCAGGGTGTCGATGCTGTCGCGCAGCTTGGGCCACACCTCCTGCAGAGCCTGGTGAAAGCCCAGGTGCACCAGCCCGGTCGCGCCGGTATAGGGAATCAGCATCGCGCCGCCGTCGCTGAGCCAGTCGCGCAACTGTTTCGGTTCGGTGCCGCGGAAGGCCACGATGACCATGTCGTCGCTGGCGGCGATGTAGGCCTGGGTGTCGGGCAGCGGGAACGGCGGCTGGAACGGCACGCTGAACACCTCCACCCGGTCAAATCCCCACTCACGAGTGCGCTCGCGGACGGTGTCGGCGTCTTTGTAGGCAAGGTCGGATGCTTCGGCCAGGCAGCGGGCATGCGGCAGCCCGTAGCCGGTGGCGGTGTGATCGAACGTCAACGTGCTCATGATTCCCCCGTTCGGATGACAGGTGGCTGGGCGCGCATGATGGACTCCACCGCAATGCTACGTTAAGTGACTGCTTCTTGCGTAAAGTAACCGCCAGGGTTGCTTGTCCCGCGCTCCACGGCGCGGCTCGCGGCCCTCGCGTTCGTGTCACGACATCGAGACAGTTCTATGACGTCGCCAAGACCGCCTGGCGGTGGACTTGTGTCGCGGAGCCGCCCGGGGCTGCGATGGAGGAGTTTGTTCATCGCGGTGGTGGCGCGCACGTGTGCTCGCACCGGATGGCTGGCCCCTCGACTCCCCCGTGGTCGAGGGGCCGGCGCAACGGGTCCTTGCGGGCGTCTCCGTGGACCAGAACGGCTCGCGGCTCGCTGCAGACGTGGTTTCGTCGTGGCGGGCTTTTGGTGCGGTCCGGGCGTACTCTCGGGTGAGGCGGCCTTGTTGGCGTCGACCACTCGGGTGGCGGTGCGAGGCCGCAGTGGGTGATCGCCCCGGTCCCTGGTGGACGCCTGCGCTCCCGACCGGAGGCGAGGCCACCAATGCGTTCGGCACAGTCTTCCTTCGCCGCCACGACCGAGTCGTCACGACAGAGCGTCGCCGCGAGCGCTGCGGCTCGCGCGGTGCTGGAACGGGCGGCGGCGCTGGCGGGGATGAGCGTGCCCGACTATGTGCGGGGCGCGGTACTCGAACGTGCGCGCCGCGACGTGCTGGCCACCACCAAAGTCCGGCGGCGTTGGCGGTGGCGGGTGCCGCCGACGGTGAGGGGGCCGGCGCGGGTGCGTGCGCTGGCTCGTACGGCGCTGGCCGGGTGCGGGCTGGACGGTGAGTGTGAAGTGTGCCTGGTGTTGCTGACCGAGCTGGTCACCAATGCCGTGCGCTACGGCGGCGCGGGCCCGGTGGCGGTGCGTCTGGTCGTCCATGACGATCGGGTGACGGCCGCGGTCAGCGACCACAACGCGGCCGGGCCGGTCCCGGCGCGGAAGGGATCTGAGGACGAAGGCGGACGCGGGCTGGTGCTGCTGGCGCGGCTGTCGACCAGCAGCGGCTGGTATCGGACCGCCACCGGCAAGACCGTGTGGTTCACCTGTTCAGTGCGGCCGCCCGGCCCGGCGACCACTCCGGGGGGTTGACTTCGCGGCGCCGCGCCGCGCGGGCGGCATCGTCAAGATCTTTGGCCCGTCAGCTCTCAGGCTCACCCTCGTAGCGGGCGGCGATCGCGGCGGCGCGGTCGCGCAGGGCGGCGCGCAACCACTGCGGGGCCAGGGCTTCCGCGCTCGTGGCGAGCTGCCACAGCGCCCATTCGGCATGTCTCGGGTCCTGGAAGGTCACCTCCATCCGCAGCCGGCCGTCCGCGTCGGTTTCTTCGGCGTGGACGGCGAGCGCGGTGCCCACCAGCTCCTCCCGCCGCGCCGGGTGCATTCGTACCAGCACGGTGACCTGGTCGCCGCCGGTGCGGAACCGCGTGCTGCGTTCCTGCCAGGCCCGGTCCAGATCGACCCGGTCCGGTCGTTGTGCGGGTTCGGCGAGTTCCTCGGCGGCCAGGATCCGCGACAGCCGGTAGGTACGGTCAGCGCCAGACCTGGTGGCCAGCAGGTAGCCCTGCTCGCGTACGGTGACCAGGCCGATGGGGTCCACCGTTCGCCACTTCGGGGCCTGGTCCTTGGCCGCGTAGTGGATGCGCAGCTTGTGCCCGGCGAACACCGCGCGCCGCACCTCGGCCACCACGGTGTCGGGCACCTCCTCGGTGACCAGCCGGCGCGAGAGCAGGTCGGTCTCCGGGTCGATGAGCAACCGCCGGGCCGCGTCGGCCGCGGTGTCCCGATAGCTTTCGGGCAGCGCGTCGACCACCTTGAGCATGGCCGAGGCGAGCGCCGAGCCGAGACCGAACGCCTGCGCGCCGCGCCGCGATCCGGCGATCAGCAGGGCGAGCGCCTCGTCGTGGTTCAGTCCGGTGAGCTCGGTCCGGAAACCGGGCAACAGCGCGAAACCGCCGTGCCGGCCGCGTTCGGCGTAGACCGGGACGCCGGCCGCCGACAGCGCCTCGATGTCGCGCAGAACGGTGCGGGTGGACACCTCCAGCTCGCGGGCCAGCGCGGCCGCGGACAGCCGGCCGTGCTGCCGCAGCAGCAGCACCAGCGATACCAACCGGTCGGCGCGCATACGAAAACTCTACGGGAATACACGACACAGGATGTCGTGTATATCCGGGAGGCTAGCGGCAGCGAGGGTGAACGCCAGGCTCTGCGACGTCATGGAGGTGATCTGCCGGTGGATAGCGAAACAGTAGGTCCCCCACCTTTGAGGCGCATCGCGACGATCGGCGTCTACGGCTTCACGGCCGAAGCGTTCGTCGAGAAGCTCACCGGCGAGGGCGTGGGGCTGCTGCTCGACCTCCGCCAGCGGCGCGGCGTTCGGGGCCCCGACTACTCCTGGGCGAACTCGGCGCGACTCCAGCGCGCGCTCATCGCGGCGGACGTCGCCTACCGACACGTGAAGGATCTGGCTCCGACGACCGACCTGCGTCAGCTTCAATACCGCGAGGACGACCGGCTAGGCGTGGGCAAGCGCAACCGCATCTCGCTCGCGGCCGAGTATGCCGGGCGCTACACCCACGAGATCCTCGACCCGTTCGACCTCGGCGCGTTGGTGGCGGAGCTCCCGGACGACTCGACGACCGCGCTCCTCTGCGTCGAGCGCGATCCGGAAGCGTGCCACCGCTCACTCGTAGCCGAACGTCTGCGGGCCGAGCACAACCTCCCGGTCACTGACCTTCGCCCGTCCTAAGCCCACACGAATTACGCGGGGTGGCCGCGGAGCGCCGGCGACTCAGCCGATCAGCAGCACGAGCTTCCCGCGCACGTGGCCTCGCTCGCCCGCCCGGTGCGCCTCGGCGACCTCGGCGAGCGGGAAGGTCTGCGTGACCGGAGGCAAGAAGCGTCCGGACTCGATCAGCTCGCCGATCTGGCCGAGCACGTGGACGGCGCGGCCGGCGTCGCCGCTGCTGAACCTCACCCCATGCTCTCGGGCTCCGCCGAAGTCGGCGACCGTGATGACGTGCTCGGCGCCGCCGGCGAGCTCGATCAGCTCGGCCAGCACCCCGCTCCCGGCGACGTCGAGTGCGAGGTCGACACCGTCGGGCGCGAGCACCCGAACCCGTTCGACCAGGCCCTCGCCATAAACGACGGGCTCGGCTGCCAGTGAGCGAAGGTAGTCGTGCTTCGCCGGACTGGCGGTGCCGATCACGCGCGCGCCACGTACCACGGCCAGCTGAACCGCGGCGCTGCCGACGCTTCCGGAGGCGCCGTTGACCAGCAGCGTGCTGCCGTCCACGACGCCGAGCTGGTCGAGCGCGCGCGTGGCCGTCTCGATGGCGGCCGGCAGCGCGGCGGCGCCGGGGAAGTCGAGCGACGGCGGGATCGGCGCATAGTAGGCCAGCACCGCCAGCTCGGCCTGTGCCGCCCCCTCGGCGCTGAGACCGAACACGCGATCGCCGACGGCCACGCCCGTGACGCCCTCGCCGACCTCATCGACCACACCCGCCGCCTCGTGACCCATGGTCTGCGGGAGCCGCCCGTTCATAAGCCCCTCGCGCTTCTTCCAGTCGCTGGGGTTGACCGCCGCCGCGCGCACCGCGACCCGCACCTGCCCCGCTCCCGGATGCGGATCAGGAACATCCACGATCTCAAGGACCTCCGGCCCCCCGAACCGGCTGAAACGCACCGCCTTCATTCTTCGCCCCGATCTCTCACAGAACCGCACTTGCGTGGCACAGGCCGACTGATCCCCCTCCATCTTCTCTGGCCGCCCACCGGGCATGACGCGCCGGGGCAGCCTCGCCCATGCTCACGCCTGGGGCAGTTGCCTCACCGGATGCGCGGTGGCCAGGTCGGCGTCCGGGGTGGGCAGGGTGGTGAAGTGATCACCTAGCTTGGTGAGCTCCAGGACGCGGTGCAGTGCGGGAGACGGTGCCGTGAGCAGCAGCGGGATGGGGTGGCGGCGGGCCTCGTTCTGCACGGAGATCAGGGCACCGAGTCCGGCGGCGTCGATGAACGTGATGCCGCTGGTGTCGAGCACCAGCCGCGCTGCGGGATCGCCGTCGGACAGCTGCCTGAGGACCTCGCGCAAGCGGTCTTGGAGCGGGTGAGTGCCGCAGATGTCCAGTGACCCGGTGATGACGATGATGGCGCTGCCGCCGTGGTAGCGGGTCGTCAGACGCAGAGCGTCCATGAGGCATCAGTCCCTGGGCTGGTGGCCGGAGATGGTCTCACCGGCGGCCACAGGCGCATCTGCCCCCCGAGCCTGTCAGAAGACGCGTGGTTCAAGGCGCCATTGGCTGCCGACTTAACGAATCGGCGTGGCGCAGGGTCTGGACGTCACGAAAGATCCTGACCTGCGGTGGCACGTACCACAGGTCTCCACTTACTGTGTTCGTTTGTACGCAAAGAGCAATCTACCGGGAATGCTGGCCGAAGAGGCCGAAACGAAAGCTTCCGGCATGCCCGTCCCGTACAACCGGCGTCTGCCCTCCCCAACATCGCCGGACATGCCCGGGGCATGGGAAAGCACGCTCATGGCGGTGCGCAAGGTCGCGGTGACAGGCCGAGCGGCGTGAAGATGGCGGGGCGGAAGGCGCGAGCGCAAGAACGCAGCGCGGACGCGAGCGCGCGCACAAACGCGCGGCGAGCCGGAGCGCGCGGGGCGAACGAGGGCGTACGGACGCGCGGCGAGTTCGACGGTGCGGCGCGAGCGGGTGTGCACGGGGGCTGCGCGGGGCGGTGCGCACGGACGCGCGGCCAGCGCAACGGTGCGGGGCGGGCGGGCGGAGGTGCGTGTGGACGCGCGGCGGGTCGGGCTGCGACGGCGCGGCGTGGGGGCGCGGGTTGGGGCGGGCTGGTTAGGGGGCGGGGGGTTCGCCTAGGGGGCCGGCTTCTGGGGAGCGGGTTACTACGGCGCGGGCGAGGTCGGTTAGGGGCTGGTTGTGGCTGCGGGCGTGGTCGCGTAGGGCGGTGAACGCCTTGTCCATGTTCCAGCTGTGGCGTTCGGCCAAGACTCCCTTGGCCTGTTCGATGAGTATCCGGCTGGTCAGAGCTGTCTGGAGTTGCTCGGTGAGGATCTGTCCGTGCCGGATCGTGCGTTCTTGCAGCAGGCCTATGGTGGCGACGTCGGCCATCGCCTGCCCTAGGCGCACGGTCGCGGGGTGTAGTTCGCCGGTGTCGGTGCGGAAGAGGTTCAACGCGCCGATCACCTGGTCACGCAGCCGCATCGGCAGTGCGCTGACGGCGGCGAATCCGCACCGGGCGGCTTGTTCGGTGAACAGCGGCCACCGCTGGCGGGCAAGGGGGGCGGTCAGGTCGGCCGCGTGGACGGCTTGGCCCGTGGCGAAGGCCTCCGGGCAGGGGCCCTGGTCGTTCTGCAGCTCGAACAGTTCCAGCAGCCGGGACTGCTCGCTGGAGGAGGCCATCATCCGCAGCGAGCCACGCTGGTCGGTCACCAGCAGCCCGGCGGCGTCCACCCCCAGCAGCTCGACGCAGCGCTCGGAGGTCTGCTGCAGGAACTCGATGAGATCGAAGCCGGTCACCAGCGTGTCCGCCAGCGCGACAAAGGCCGCCGTCACCCGCTGGTCCGGCACTTGCACACGTGTGCTGCCCATTTCCACAGCCTATGCCTGCATCCAGCGGCGCCCAAAAGGCCTGCACAAGGCCGCCACTTCAGGGACGGGACGTGTCAGGCGTGAACCGCAGGATGCGCTCTACCACCTGCTTGGCGACCTGCGTCACCGGCAGTTCGTGAGCGAACGCGTGGCCGCGCAGCCTCGCCAGGGCTTGTTCCACGGTGCAGTCGAGTTGCACTGACACCATCCCGGCCGCCTGATGGATCTCCGCCCCCAGCGCCAGCCAGTCGTCCGGTACCGCGTCGGCCTGGCCTGTGAGAAGCAGTGTCACCGCGGTGTCGGCCAGGATCAGAGCGTCGCGGTGCGCGGCTGCGCTCAACGTTCCCGGCCGGCTGCGGCAGGCCGCCAGCACTCCGATCGGGGCCATGCGGGATATCAGCGGAAAGGCGAACGCGGCCGCGATGTCACCTGCGTACGCGGTGGCGGTGAAGAACGGCCATCGCCGCCTGCACCGCGCATCACCGAGGTCAGTGGCCGCTACCGGCAGTCCCGTCGCCACCGCCTCCACGCATGGTCCGTCTCCGGTCGTCAATTCCGCCTCCAGCAGGGGACGGCTCAGCGCGCCCTCAGCCTGCACCGGCTCCAGCCGGTCACCGTTCAGCAACGACACTCCGGCCCCGTCGGCAGCCAGCACCCGTACGCACACCGTGCACACGTCCCGCACCGACATCGGGCCGCCCCGCGACCGCGCGCTCTCGGCGATCAAGCCCCAGATCCTGGCCTTACCCTCGCCGACCACCGCATGACCGCCCGCCCATTTCAAAGAAGCCCACCACCCACCGTACGCCCCGCTCCCTGCCCGACCCCGCACGCACCAGCACCGGCAAGTGACCTTGCCCTGCCGGCGGGGTTGCCCAGTACCAGAGCGGCCTTCGGCCGCTGAACAACGCTGGTGTACGCGGCGTGCCCCGCCTTAACGAGCGGGGACCGCGTCATCGCCATCATTGGCCGCGCCGCCGGGCGCGTCGGTCCGTTCGGGCTCTGGCATCGGCCCGTCCAGGTGAAGTTGCCGTTCCACGACGTCGTCGGCGACGTCCTCCACCGGCCGCCCGCACTGCTGCGCGTACCCGAGCAGCCGCGCATAGGCGTCAGCGACCTTGACCCCCAGTTGCACCGACACCATCCCTGCCGCCTGATGCACCACATCCGGCAAGCCGTCATCCCCGGCGATATCGAACTCGTCCACCGGCCCTTTCATATCCCGCTTGCTCCTCCCTCGTACGCGGCCAACGGCGGACCACTTCACTCCTATATTCGCCATCGCCGCCCTGACCTGGGGAGCACTCGCCGCAAAACAATCGAACCCACCGTTCCGGCCCACCGCAGACTCACCCTGCGCGGGACGGCGGTCAGGCGTCACGCTTCGCAACGTTCGGGACGCATCGCGCTCTTACGTATGGCTGCGGGAATGCGGGCTGGTGTCCGCGCGTGGCGCTGGGTAGGCGGCGCGCATGAGAGGTGATTAGGCCACTGCCCTGGGGCCAGAGCGTCGGTTCGCTATGCGGTGGGTCTAGGGCGGAGCGGTTCGCGAACGGGTTGGATGGCCGAACGCAATGGCGGGCGTCGCTACCGTCGGTACGCCGCCGATGACCGACGTGACGCCGGTGCTTACGCCTCGTACTTGTCGAGGAGGCGCATCGCGGGGCCGCCGACATGCATGCCGAGCGGGACGGCGCGTCCCTTCGGCTCCTCCCAGGCCTCCTGGCGGCCCAGAGCGGTGAGATCGAGGTAGGGGTTGCCGTTGTGGAAGCTTTCGATGCCCCGGCCGAAGGTGGAGTAGGTGTGGTAGACCTCGTCGCCTACGCGCAGGAACGCGCTGATGCCGGGCCAGTCACCGCGCATGTCCTCCGACCAGGGTGTCCCGGCCTCGGCCAGTGCCGCCTCGTCGCGGTAGTTGAGCAGTACGGGGGCCACGCGCTCGTCCAGGGTGGTGTGGAAGTCGTAGTTGAAGTCGCTGCCGGCGGAGGAGTACCAGGGGAACGTCCACCCCATGCGTTCACGGGCCGCGGCGATCTTGTCGTACGGCCCGCGGGACACGGCGGCGAGCGTGGTGTCGCGGACGTGCAGCTGCCTCAGCTTGCCGATCCCGTCGGCGGCGGAGGAGCAGCTTGAGCAGGTGTCGTCGCGGGGATGCTCGGTGCCGTCGGCGTCGATGTCGAACAGCCACATGAAGTGGTGCACCACCAGCTGCCGCCGGCCTTCGAAGAGGTCGAGCAGGCCGACCGTCCCGTCCGGGCCCTCGAACGTGTACGGCTTGTCGATCCGGACCATCGGCAGCCGGCGGCGGTCGGCGTTCACCCGGTCACGGGCTTGGGTGAGCTCCTTCTCCTTGGCCAGCAGTCGTTTGCGCGCGGTCAGCCACTCCTCGCGTGACACCACGTCGGGCAGGTTCTCGGGCGCCATCTGTACTCCTTGATCGCTCTTGTTTCGCAACCGGTGGGGAGGCCTACCCTAGACGACTGGTGCTAAACTGCAACTGGTCTCGAAAGGAGTGCAGTGCGGAAGGACATGCGGTCGGGCTGCCCGATCAATCTGTCGCTGGAGATCTTCGGCGACCGCTGGACCCTGCTGGTCCTCCGTGACGTGATCTTCACTGGTGCCCGGCACTTCCGTGAGCTGCTCGCCGGGCCCGAACGGATCTCGTCCAACATCCTCGCCGACCGGCTCGCCGTGCTCGTCGACCACGGCCTGCTCACCAAGGCCGACGACCCCTCGCACAAGCAGAAGGTCGTCTACAGCCTGACCGAGCAGGCGATCGAACTGGTGCCGATCTTCGCCCAGCTGAGTGCCTGGGGAGTACGGCACCTGCCGGCGACCGAGGAGTACGTCGTACGCGCGGAAGTGCTCGCCCAAGGCGGCCCGCCACTCTGGGAAGCCTTCATGGACGAGCTCCGCGAGACCCACCTCGGACCCCAAGCCCGCCGAAGGACGGCTCCGGACGGCCCCACGGTCGCAGCCCAGATGCACGCCGCCAACACAACCGCACTCGCCCGCACCGCCAACACCTGACGCGCGCCGACGTCTGACCACGAGGCTGGCGTCTGACCGTGCGCCCCGCGCTGACCGCGTCGCTAGCACCTGCCGTGCAGGCCGCGCCTCACCGCGCTGCCGCCGGTGACCGCGTGGCTGGCGCCTGCCGCGCAGGCCGCGCCTGACCGCGCTGCCGGCGGTGACCGCGCTGCCGGCGGTGACCGCGTGGCTGGCGCCTGCCGCGCAGCGGGCATCAGACCGTGCAGGCCGCACTCGACCGCGCTGCCAACACCTGACCGCGCGTTCGGCGTCTGCCGCGCACGCGGTGCCTGACCGTGCTGCCGGTGCCTGATTGCGCGTTCGGCGCTGATCGGCGTCGGGGCGTGCCGTTCTGGGCCGGACGTGGCGCCGGAGTCATCGACGGCGAGGGCCCGGTGTCTCGGACACCGGGCCCTCGCTGTACAGGCTGTGCGTATTACCAGCCGGGACCGAGGATTCGGCCGAACGGGAGTTCGGTCGGGGGCTTCGGCTTGGTGTCGGTCCAGCCTGCCGAGCGGTTGGCCTGGTACTCGATGACGAAGCCCGGCTTCATCTCCGCGTACCGGCCACCGGGCTTGGTCAGCGTGTCCTGCCGGGACAGGAGCGCGCCGGTGCGCTCATCGAAGATGATCACTTCGCGGGAACGGTACGTCCCCTGCTCGATCTTCGGAGTGCCGAACTCGCCGGTGACCGTGACGACGCGTTCCCCGGAGGCCAGCGCGACGCCGGTGCGCCCCAGCGGATCGGTGGCACGGCCGATCGCGTGGATGCCCGGCTGCGCGGCCAGCGCCCGCATCAGGCCCGCCCGGACCTTCGGCGGGAGCGGAGTGCGCAGAAGACCCGAGATCCTGAAGAGCTTGGCGGAGGCTTGCACGTCCTTAGCCAAGGCACGTTTCGCCGAAAGGCCGGTCGCCTTGCTCATCTCGTTCTGGTTGAGGAACAGCTCGGCGAGCTTGGCCGGGTCGGTGGGGAGGTTCTGCAGTTCCTCGGCCGACTTGCCCAGGAAGTCCCCGCCGCCGCGCGGGTTCGCACCGACCTCCGGCCCGCTCGACCGCCACTTCGCCACCCTGGTCGTGTAGGTGTTGGTACGGCCGTCACCCGGCACACGGAAGGTCGACGGCGACCCGGCCTTGCGCCACAGCGCCACGTCCTCCCTGGTCAGCGGGTGGGCCGGGAGGTCACGCCCGTAGTACGCCTCCCCCATGCCGACCTTGGCGCCGTGCCAGCTGAACGTCTCGTCGGCCGCACCGGTGATCGCGTAGGTGCCGGTCTTGGCACGGATCACGTAGGACTGGCCCGCGACCGTGTCGACGCTCCAGTACTTGCCGGTCGGCTGCTGCTCGGCCTTCTGGGCCGCCGCGAGAACCGCTCCCCTGGCGTCCAGATCGATCTGGCCGGGCAGCGGGACGCGCGAAGGGCCGTTCCCCCCGGTGAGCGTGATCGCGACCGTCGCCGCCGCGCCTACCGCGACCAGGCCGCCGCCCAGTCCCCACCGCAGGCGCGGCAGAGAACGGCGCGGCGGCGCGTTCAGCATCGCCTTCACCTGGGCGATCTCTTCGGCGCTCGGTGGGGCGGGCTCGGGGTAGCTGTCGCGGACCATCCGCACCTCATCCATGCTGTTCCTCCAAAGTGAGCATCGGATTGGTCCCGCCCAGCGCCTTGCGCAGCTTGGTTCGGGCACGGTTCAGGCGCGAGCCGACCGTGCCGTAGGAGATCCCCAGCGCCGCCGCTACCTCGTCGTGGCTGAGGTCGGCCAGTGCCACGAGCAGCAGAACGTCGCGTTGCCCGCGCGGCAGTGCCGCGATGGCCCCGGCGAGTTCGCCTCTCAGACCCTGTGCGCTGACCCGCGAGTCGACCCGGTCGGTCTGCTCCTCGGTGTGGCGGCCCGGGCCGAGGCGGGCCGCGGCCCGCAGCGCGCGCGTCTCGGCCCGCTGGTGCCTGCCGACGACCTTGGTCGCGATGCCGTACAGCCAGGTGCGCACGCTCGCACGTTCCGGGTCGTAGCGCCGGCGTTGCCGGAACGCCTCCAGGAACGTCTGCGCCGCGACGTCGGCGGCGGCATCCGGGCCGAGCCGCTTGGCCGCGTACCGGCGGATCTCGGCGAAGTAGGCGTCGAAGACCTCGTCGAAACGTTCGGCCGAGCGGGGCGGGGGATCCCCTGTCATGTGGTGCCTTTCCATGGCGCGGGTGGCGGTCACCTGGGTATCAACCGCAACCGGCGTTCACTTTCCCGTATTTTCGCCACAGACCGCCGCCGCCGTCCGTTGTGACCGCCTGAGGCCGGGAACGAGAGGGAATCCGCATAGGGCGGTTAGTCTCGTTTTGCCCCGCTGCAATGAGTGTTGGCCGTCGCGTCGGCTCAGACAACGTGGCCTTCCAGTGCTTTGACGGGGGCTTCGGGTGTCGGTTCAGGTGCGGCTGCTTGGTCCGGTGGATTTCACCGTGGACGGCGACGTTCGGCACGTTCCGGGACTTCGGCGCAAGGCGGTGTTGACCGTCCTGGCTCTGCGGGCGGGCGAGGTGGTCGGCGTCGACGGGCTGGTCGACGCCGTCTGGGACGGCGAGCCACCTGCGACGGCGGCGAACACCCTGCAAAGCCACATGTCCGGCTTGCGGCGCCTGCTGGGTGTGCCTGGTGCGATCGTGGCCAGGGCACCGGGATATGTGCTTGACCTGGGTACGAGTGCGACCGATGTCGGAGACGCGGAAGCGCTCATCGCCCAAGGCAGAAGCGCGCCGGATCCCAGGGACCGTGTACACCGGCTGACAGCGGCCTTGCGGATGTGGCGCGGGCGGCCACTGGCGGACGTTTGCGGCCTGTCATGGTTCCAAGACCAGGCTGCCCGCCTGGAACAGCTCCGTCACGGTGCCGAGCAGGCGCTCGCGGAGGCGAGGCTGGCACTGGGCCAGCATACGGAGCTGGTGTCTGAGCTGGAGTGCCTCGTCCGGCGGCATCCCTTCGATGAGGACCTGCACAGGCTGCTGGTCGTCGCGTTGTACCGTTCGGGCCGCCAAGCCGACGCCCTGTCGACCCTGCACCGGCTGCGACGCCGACTCCGCGACGAACTGGGCATCGACCCGAGCGCCGCCCTGCGCGATCTCCAAACAGCAATCCTGCGCCAGGACCCAACCCTCGATCACGTAGCGCCGACGACGCCCACAGCGACGACTACGGCGGTCAACGAGGCGACGACCGCAGCGCCGCCCGGAGCGGCGACCCCGGCGGCGACCGGGGCCACGACCGCGGCGGTGAGCGAGGCGGTGACTGCGGCGGTGGGCGGAACGGCGAGCGGGGCGGTGACCACGGTGACGACCGCGGCGGTGAGCGGAACGGCGACCCCGGCGGCGAGCGGAGCGATGACCCCGGCCGCGACCACGGCGGTGAACGAGGCGGTGACCACCGCGACGACCGCGGTGGTGGGCGGGGTAGTGGACGAGGCGGTGACCTCGGCTCCGACTGCAGTGGCGAGCGGGGCGGCGACCGCAGCGGCGAGCGAGGCGGTGAGCCCTGTGACGACCAGGGCAGTGAGCGGGGCGGCGGCCGCGGCTACGACCGCGGCGGTGGGCGGGGCGACGCCCACCGCGACGCCCGCGGCGGTGACTGCGGCGGTGGGCGGAACGGCGAGCGGGGCGGTGACCACGGTGACGACCGCAGCGGTGGGCGGGGCGGCGACCGCAGCGGCGAGCGAGGCGGTGAGCCCTGCGACGACCACAGCAGTGAGCGGGGCGACGGCCGCGCCGACGACCGCGGCGGTGGGCGGGGCGACGCCCACCGCGACGCCCACGGCGGTGACTGCGGCGGTGGGCGGAACGGCGAGCGGGGCGGTGACCACGGTGACGACCGCAGCGGTGGGCGGAACGGCGACCCCGGCGGCGGCCCCGACGGTGAGCGGAGCGATGACCCCGGCGGCGACTCCGTCGGTGAGCGAGGTGGTGACCACCGCGACGACCACGGCGGTGGGCGGGGTGGTGGACGAGGCGGCGAGCGAGGCGGCGAGCGAGGCGGCGAGCGAGGCGGCGAGCGAGGCGGTGAGCCCTGTGACGACCAGGGCAGTGAGCGGGGCGGCGGCCGCGGCTACGACCACCACGGTGGGCGGGGCGACGCCCACAGCGACGCCCACGGCGGTGAGCGGGGCGGTGACCCCGGCGGTGGGAGGCGCGGTGACTGCGGCGGTGGGAGGGGGGACGACTGCGGCGGTTCGTGTGGGTTCTTCGGTGGGGTTGGTTGAGCGGGCTAGGGAGACCGAGCTTGTTGATCAGGTTATTGAGCGTGCCGTGGTTGGGCGGGAGGGTGGCATCGTGGTCGTGGAGGGGCCGGCTGGGATCGGGAAGACGACCTTGCTCGCCTATGCCCGTGCGCGGGCTGAGACGCTGGGGTTGACGGTCGCCACGGCTCGCGGCACCGAGCTGGAGGTCGACTACGCCTGGGGGTGCGCCCGGCAGCTGTTCGAGCCCTTTACCAAGAGCTCCACCGCCGCGGTCCTGCCGTTCGCCGGCGACGACCCCGCCGTGCCGCTGGGCGAGTATTCGATCATCAACTCGCTGTTCTGGCTGGCCAGCGATCTGGCGTCGCAGAATCCGCTGCTGATCGTCATGGACGACCTGCAGTGGGCCGACACCGCCTCGGCCCGGTTCCTGGCCTACCTGGCCGCGCGCATGGACGCTCTCCCGGCCGTGCTCATGGTCGCGCTGCGGCCCGGGTCCGGCCGGATCGACCACATCGTCTCGATGATCACCCGGCTGCCCCTGGCCGTCAGCACCACGTTGGCTCCGCTCACCGCCTCCGGTTGCGCGGAACTGCTCGCGGGCCTCATCGATGCCCCCACCCAGGACCTCGTTCTGCGCTGCCATGAGGCGACACGCGGCAACCCGTTCCTGGTGCGCGAACTCGGCCGGCAACTGACCTCGCGACCCGACGCCGGTCTGCTGCAGGGCTCACCCAACATCGCCCGCTTCGTCGCCGGTCAGCTCGCTCACCTGCCCGAGCAGGCCCGCGACGTGGCACACGCCCTGGCCGTGCTCGGTGACCAATGCGACGGGCACACCCTGGCGCGGGTCGCCGGGATGCCCGCGCGGCAGGCACTGGCCGGTGTCGCCTCCTTGGTCACCAGCGAACTCGTTCTCGCGGACGGGGTGCCGGCGCGCCTGTCGTTCGCCCATCCCCTGATCCGTTCGGCCGTGTATGACGGGATCGAGGCCGGCGCGCTGATCGACCTCCATCTGCGTGCCTGCCGCGCGGCGTTCGACGACCATGACCCGATCAGAGCGGCCACCCATCTGCTGCGGGTTCCGCCCGGCACGGGCGACGTCGACCCCGTCGCCGTCCTCAACCAGGCGGCCGATCTCAGCCTCGCCCGCGGGTCGGTCGACAGCGCGGTCGCGTTCCTGCGCAGGATCCTCGACGAGGATCTCGGCGATCAACGGCTCGCCGTCCTGTCCCGCCTCGGCATGACCGAGGCCCTCGTGGACATGCCCCAGGCCATCGAACGCCTGTCCCAGGCGCTGGCGTTGGAGCCCGATCCCGAACGGCGGGCGGAGATCACCTTTGTGCTCGCCGCCACCACCTGGATGACGTGCCGCCCTCGGCAGGCGGCACGCGTCTGCCAGGTCGCGCTCGGCCGGGAGCGCCGGCTGTCGGCCAGCGCACGCCAGGCGCTGCAGTCCTGTATCGGCATGGCGTCCTACGGGACACCGGACGGCACCGACCTCGTCGCGCTGCTCGACGGATTCGGCGCACAGGCCCCTGACTCCTCTCCCGGCGGCCTCATGCTCGAAGCCAGCCTCTCCCTGCACGACGCGATGAGGAACCGGCGGGAATCGGCAGAGCGACGTGGCCTGCGAGTGCTCGCTGATGACCGCCTGGCCGGGCAGCCGCTCGCCCCTCCCCTGCTGACCTGTGCGTGGTACGCGCTGGGGCCGTGCGACGTTCCGCAGCTCCTCCCGTCCATCGAGGCGATGCTCGAACAGAGCCGCAGGACCGGCTCGATGCGCGGGATGTGCCCCGCGCTCGCCTACCGGTCGATGGTCATGCTGACCCGCGGCCATCTGGACGAGGCGGTCCGCGACGGCCGGCTCTCCTGGGAGGCGTCCAAGAACAGCGGCCTTGACCTCGGGCAGGTGTTCACCGCCGACTGGCTCGTCACCGCCCTGGTGGTACGCGGCGCCCTCGGCGAGGCGCAGTCGATCCTCGACCAGGTCAAGAACGCGCACGGCCCCGATCTCAACCGGCACATCTACGCCACCGGCGAGACCCGGCTCCTCCTCGCGCAAGGCCACGTCCGCCGTGCGCTGGCGATGGCCCGGTCGACCAGGGATCAATGCCGGGCGCTGGGCGTCACCAACCCGGAGATCTTCGATTGGCGGACGCCGCTCGCACACTGCCTCACGCGGCTGGGGCAGCACGACGAGGCTCGGGCCGTGGCGGCGGAGCTGCTGTCCGCCGCGACCGCCTGGGGGACCCCGCGTGCGATCGGCCGGGCCCTGAGGGTGGCCGCCACCGCCAACGGCAAGGACAGACTCGACATGCTCACCGAATCCGTCCGGCTGCTGGAAGGCACCGAGGCGGGCCTCGAACACGCCTCGTCCCGCTTTCTGCTGGGCGAAGCGCTGCGACAGGACGGCCATCTCGACGATGCCCGCGTTCACCTGCTCACAGCGCTGGAACTCGCCGCGTTCTGCGGCGCCCGCCCTCTCCGGTGGAACGTGATGGCCGCACTGAGGCAGGTGAACGGTTTGGACGTCCTTCCGGTCACGCCGAGCAGGACCGCCCTGTCTCCCACCGAGGCGCGGATCGCCGACCTTGCGGACGCGGGGCTGTCCGACCGCGAAATCGCAGAGGCGCTCTACCTGACCGTCAAATTCGTTCAGGAACACCGCAGAACGCTGCCCTGAAGTTCACCCTGCGCTGCGCGCTTCAGCGGCGTATCAGCGCCGTTTCAGGCCCGAATGCCACAGTCGCTGCACACGCGTGGACAAGGCCATTTCCAGTGAACGCATCGACGGGCCGAGCACAAAAGCACCGGCCCTCGATGAGGGAGGTTCTCGATGAGACGCAGCATGACCATTGCCGCAATTACGGCCGCCGGCCTGGCCGCCGCATTCTCGGCTGTCCCGCCGAGTGCGCAGGGCGCGGAGGCGGCGCAAGCGGCGCCGCCGGCGCTGACCGCGCAGGCAGGAGCCGCCGCCACCAGCGATCGAGACGAACGGGCCAAGCTCGCCGCCGCCCTGGAAAAGCGCCTGGGCGCACGCACCGCCGGCTCATATCTCGACAAGGGGACGGGCAAGCTCGTCGTGACCGTCACCGACGGCTCCGCCGCTCAGAGCGTACGTGCGGCAGGCGCGACCCCGCGCACGGTCACTCGCAGCCGCACCGATCTGGAGAAGGCGACCGCGAGCCTCGAACGTTCCGCCCGGATCTCCGGCACCGCCTGGGGAGTCGACCCGGCCACCAACCAGGTGGTGATCTCAGTGGACGAGACCGTCAAGGGAGCCAAGCTCGCCAAGGTCAAGGCAGCTGCCGGCAAGCTCGGCGGGGCGGCCAGAGTGGTATCCGCCAACGGGAAACTGAGCACGCTCGCCAACCCCATCATGTTGGACGGTACGGCCATCTACACCGCGTTGACTCGGTGCTCGCTCGGCTTCAACGCGTTCCCCGTCGGTCAAGCCGGAAAGGACGGCCCGCACTACTTCCTGACCGCCGGGCACTGCACGCAAAGCGGCCTGCCGTGGTTCGCAGACAAAAACACCAGCAGTTTCCTCGGGAACACCAAGGCGAGTACGTTCGGCCCCGCAGGCGACTACGGAATGGTCGGCTACGAGGCCGACGGAATTCACGTTTTCGGCACGGTCGCCGGCAGCATGGAGAAAATCGAGGGATATGACCTGGCCTACGTCGGCCAGTCGGTCGAGCGCAGCGGCAGCACCACCGGCGTGCGCAGCGGCCGGGTCACGGCGCTCAACGTGACGGCGAACTACGACCAGGCGACCGTCCACGGCCTGATCCAGACCAATGCCTGCGCCGAGCCCGGCGACAGCGGCGGCCCGCTGTACTCCGACGGCATGGGGCTCGGACTCACGTCCGGCGGCTCGGGCAATTGCTCCAGCGGCGGCACCACGTACTACCAGCCGGTCGCCCCGGTCATGGAGAAGCACGGCCTGGAGATGTGGGACTGTGCGGTGAACGAGCCGCATCCCTGCCCCTGATCACGTTCACGGGGCCGAGGTTCGAGCAGGTCAGCCGACCCGCACCCTGACGAACCTCGGCCCGCGCCGTGGCCCGAGGCCGCCGTGTCGCCGGCCCGCGCCCGGGGCCGTGCCTGCAGAAACTGCCGCCAACTCAGGGGCGGAACGCCTTGAGCGTGATGTCGACGAGAGAGTCGGCGTACTCGGCGTTGAGCGGCCCCGTACGGTGCAGCCACCGCTGGAAGAGCGGGGCGTAGAGCACTTCGAGCACCAGGTCCAGGTCGGCGTCCGCAGCCAGCTGACCTGCCCGCTGCGCGCTGCGCAGTCGCGCCCGCTTGGCGTCGTCCACGGGACGGGCGAGCTGCTCGCGGTACTGGGCGGCGAGGTCGGGATCGTTGACGATCTCGGCGTTGAGCGCCCGGATCGGCTTCTCGAACGCCGGATCGGCGAACTCGGCGACCGTCGCCCGCATGACCAGCTTGAGGTCGGCCTCAAGGTCTCCGGTGTCCGGCAGCGCCAGGCCGCCCTCTCCCCCGGCGTCGCTCAACGCCAGGAACGCATCGAAGATCACGGCCCCCTTGGACGGCCACCACCGGTAGATCGTCTGCTTGCCGACGCCGGCACGGGTGGCGATGGCCTCGATCGAGACCTTCCGGTACCCCACCTCGGAGATCAGCGCGCGGGTGGCCTCAAGGATCGCCTGCCGCGACCGTTCACTACGCCGGGAACGATCCGGCGCCCTGCCGTTGGACATGCGTGCAGCGTAAGCCCAGCCGCCCACCCCACGTCCCCGCGCGTCATCGAACGCGGAGGCCGGGAGCCGGGCGGCTGGATCTTCCGGGACGTCAGACGACGGCGACGGCGTCGATCTCGACCAGGAACCCCGGGCCCAGGCCGGCGACGACGTGGACGGTGATGGCCGGTGGCGGGTCGGCGCGGTTCCACACCTGCTGGAACGCGGCCACGCCCTCGTCGAAGGAGTGGCCGTCGACCACGGCGATCCTCCAGTGCACGATGTCGGCCAGGCTCGCGCCCTCGCTCCGCAGGATGGTCTGAAGGTTGCGGAACGCCTGGGCGGCCTGCTCCCCGACCGTGGGGCCGACGAGCGTGCCTTCGGCGTCAACGCCGTTCTGTCCACCGATGTAGATGGTCTTGGCCGGCTGCTCGACCACGACGGCCTGGCTGAAGGCCGGGCTGCGGTGCAGCCCCTCGGGATTGAGGTGCCGTACGCCCATGTCTGTCTCCTTCGATAGGGACACCAGTTTTAACGGTGTCGTCATGAAACCAGTTATAGTGGTTCCATGCGAGTTGGTACAACTGGACGGGTACTGCACGACCCCAAAGGTGGGTCGTTCCGCTTCGACGCCGGCGCGGTCTGCCTCGATTTCGCCCACACTGGCGGCGAGGGCGACTACGCGGTGTTCGAGTCCCTCCACGAGCCCGCCGACCTCGCCGAATGGCTGGCCCAGCCGCCGCTGGACGCGACGTTGACCGTCCCCGCGACGGCCCGCGACCTCACCGCGGCCAAGGCCTTGCGCCAGGCGATCTGGGACGCCGCGCACGCCCGGGCCGCGCAACGTCCCGTTCCCGCCGAAGCTGTGGCCACCATCAACCGGGCCGCGGCCGCGACGCCGTTCATCCCCGAACTGGCCGCCGACGCCACCACCGCGGCATGGGCGCCGCCCGTGCGGGCCACGCAGGCACTGTCGGCACTGGCGCGCGAGATGATCGACCTGCTGACCGGGCCGCTGTCCGGACGCATCCGCGAATGCGCCAGCGACAACTGCCCGCTGGTGTTCGTCGACACCTCCCGGCCCGGCGCCCGACGCTGGTGCGCGATGGAACGCTGCGGCAACCGCCACAAGCTCCGTGCCCATCGCGCTCGGCGAGCCACCGGCACCGGCTCGTGACGACCACCGCGACTGATGGCGTCAGGGAAAGGATCGCCGATAGGCGCCAGGCGTCAGCGGAAGGATCGCCGGTAGGCGCCAGGCGTCAGCGGAAGGATCGCCGGTAGGCGGCGGGCGTCAGCGGAAGGATCGCCGGTAGGCGCCAGGCGTCAGCGGAAGGATCGCCGGTAGGCAGCGGGCGTCAGCGGCAGGATCGCCGGTAGGCGGCGGGCGTCAGCGGAAGGATCGCCGGTAGGCGGCGGGGGTGGTGCGCAGGGCGCTGTAGAAGCGGCGGCGCAGGTTGACCGCCGAGGAGAGCCCGACCCGCTGGGCGATGGTCTCGACCGGGAGGTCGGTTTCCTCCAGGAGCGCGCGGGTTGTCGCGATACGGCGTTCGAGCAGCCAGCGACCTGGGGAGACGCCGAGTTGCCGGGTGAAGTGCCGGCTGAGCGTGCGCGGTGAGACTCCGGAACGGGCCGCGATGTCCTCGACCGTCAGCGGCTGGTCCAGCCGGGCGGTGATCCATTCCAGGAGCGGCGCCAGCGAGTCGGGAACGGGCCCGCTGGTCGGCAGCTCGGGAAACTGGCGCTGGCCGCCCTCGCGCAGCGGCGGGGTCGCGAACTGGCGGCCGATCCGGGCCGCCAGCGCCGCGCCGTGATCGCTGCGGACCAGGTTGAGGCAGAGGTCCAGGGCCGTGGCCGAGGCGCCGCCGGTGGCCACGTCGCCGTGGTCCACGTAGAGGACCTTGGAGTCGAATCTGGCCCGCGGAAAGGCCGCCGAGAGCTCGTCCACCAGGTCCCAGTGCGAGGCCGAGCGCCGGCCGTCCAGCAGGCCGAGCGCGGCCGGGATCCAGACCCCTTCGCAGATCGCGACGATCCGGGCACCCCGCGCGTGGGCGTCCCGTACGGCGTCGAGCACCGCCGGAGAGTCGGGCCGGGTGCACCAGCCCGCGATGAGCACCGTGTCGGCCTCCGCGAGGGCCTCCAGCCCCTGTTCGACCAGCACGTCGGCCCCGAGTGTGGTGCGGACCGGCCCCGGCCGTTCGGCGCACATGCGGAAGTCGTAGTGCTGGGGGATCTCCTCGCCGTGCCAGCCGAACACGGCGGACGCGCAGGTCACGGGGTAGAGCTCCAGCGAGGACCCGACCAGGGCGACCACGCGATGCCTCATGGCAGGAATATACCTATTGATGTCATTCCGGACGCCTGTCGACCGTAGTGATCTTGTCCAGCATGGTCGGCATGGAAACGACCGCGGTACTCGACCGCGCGGACCTGCAGGCCCCGACCAGGCTGTGGACCAGGGACTTCACCCTCTACTTCGGGGCGCGTTCGGTCTCGCTGCTCGGCGACGCGATGATGCAGGTCGCCGCCGCGCTGGCCGTGGGGAAGACCTACGGGGTTTCGGGCGTCGGCTACGTCCTGGCGGTGTGGACGCTGGCGGCCGTCGGCTTCGTTGTCTTCGGCGGGGTCTTCGCCGACCGGATCGGGGCCCGGACCGTGATGGTCGCGGCCGACATCGTCCGGGTGGTGACCCAGAGCGTCGTCGCGGTGGCCTTCCTGACCGGGACGCCGCCGCTCTGGCTGCTGCTCGTCTGCTCGTCCCTCGCGGGCACCGCGGCCGGGATGTTCCAGCCGGGAGTGAACGGGATGATCCCGCTGATCGCACGCGACCGGCAGCGGGCCAACGCCACCCTCAAAATCGCCGACGCGGGGTCGCAGCTCGCCGGGCCCGCGCTGGCCGGTCTGATCATGGCGTTCTCCAGCGCGGGCGTGGTCTATTCGCTGAACGCCGCGGCCTTCGCCTTCAGCGGGCTGTGCCTCGCGCTGATCAGGGCACGTCCCGCCGGCGGCCCGAAGCGGTCCTCCACGATCCTGCTCGACCTGCGGCGCGGCTGGACGGAGTTCCGTTCCCGCACCTGGATGTGGTCGGTGATCGTGATCTGGGTGTTCTTCGGGCTGCTGGTCTTCGGCCCGTACATCCCGCTGGGCTCGCGCCTGATCGGCGAACGGCTGGGCGAGGCCGCCTACGGCTGGGCGATGGCCGGGCTCGGCACCGGCACGGTCGTCGGCGGGCTGATCGCGATCAAGCTGAGACCGCCACGGCCGCTGGCGGCGGGCGGCATCGCCGTCGCCGGCTTCACGTTCGTCCCGCTCTCGGTGGCGCTGGAGCTGTCACTGCCGCTGCTGGTCGCCGGGCACCTGCTGGGCGGCTGCGCCTTGGCGTTCTGGTCGGTGATGTGGTCGACCAGCGTCCAGGCGCAGGTCGCCGAGGACGTGCTGAACCGCGTGACCGCCTATGAGATCGCCGGGTCGGTCTCCGGAGCCGCGGTCGGGCAGGCCCTGGTCGGCCCGGTCTCCGACGCCGTCGACCCGCGAAGCCTGCTGTTCGTCTCGGCAGCCGCCTGCGTCGCGGTCTGTGTCGCCTTGCTGGCCACCCGCCCCATCAGAAACCTGCACCAGCCATAGGTGTTGGCTCAAAAGTTGAAGACCGCACCACCGGTCGTCCCGTTCAGCTCACAGCGGTTGGCGAAAATCCGTTCCCAAGCAACGGGCTGACCGGCCCACACACCGACAGCCCTGCCCTTGACCGCCTTGTAGGCGGACGGGCACTTCTGCGGGGCTTCCTGAATGTCTCCCAGATCCCCCCGGACATTCGTCAGGTCGGCGCAGGCCTCAGTGGCGTCGGGGTGACTGGAACTCGTGCCCGCCGGGCAGCTCAGCGTGGCGATCTCGGCCTTCCATCCGCCCCCGGAACCGACGGTGTAGACGGTCAACGTCAAGGAGCCTCTGGGCACCGGGGAGGCCGCGGCGCTGACGCCGGTCGCGAGCACGCCGCAGGCAGCGGCCACAGCGATGGCACAGGCACGGGCCGGCGGGAACGAACGCATCACAGAATCCTCCAGTTCACGACCGTCAAGAGCGCAGTGAAGCCCGATCCGCGACGGATCTCCACACGGCAACATGTGATCATGAATACACTCTGAGTAACGGCCAGTCACCGCTGAGGTTCGAGTGTCGTCAAACCCACCGGACACGAGCCTGGTCGTCCGGTCCCGCGTGCGATTGCCATCCGTGTGACGCTAGCGCGAGAGGCGCCCCGTCAACACTCACGCCCGAACGTAGACACAGCCCGATGAGGTCGGCGCGGCCGCGGGGATGACCCGGCAGTCTGCCCACGAGCGGTGGGCCAACGTTTGAACAGGCCTCGTGCCTCTACTCGTCTTCGGGCCCCTGATCCGTGGGACGAGTCCGGAGCCGGGGTGGGGCAGGCCGGGGCAGTGCCGATTGGGCCCTGCCCCGGCCGTGGGGCTTGGTGACGTGTTCGCTACCGACGTGCCCGAGTTGCTAGCGGTGCTTGAAGAACTGGACGGGGCCGCACTTCTTCGGGCGGGTGGAGCAGACCTGGACCTTGAGCCCTCCGACCCAGTCGCCTAGGCCGATATCCAATCCGAAACCCCTGCCGTTGTTGCAGGCGGTCTTGCTCCACCAGACCGGATCGCTGCCGGGCTGTTGGCGTGAGATCTTGACCCGGCTCCCGCCGTAGGCCTTGCAGTTTTTGTCGTAGACGATTCCTTCGACCCTGGCGTGGCGGGTCTTCTGGTTGTGGACTTTGCCGACCGTCCATCCGTCCTTATAGGAGACCTTGATGGGCTTCCAACCCTGGATCGCCGCGTTCTGGGCCGCCGAGGCGGCGGGTTTCACGTCGGTGGCTGCCGAGGAAGTGGCCGTGGTGGAAGTGGCGTGGTGTGAGGCCTGTGCTTGGGCGGGCACGCTCAGGGCCGGGATCAGAGCCAATGACGCCAGCGCCATCAGCGGAACGTTCTTGCCCATCTGGGCTCCTTTGATTGAGGATTGTTTCCGGCTGGCTCGGGGCATTCCATGCGCGCGGAAACAGCGCTTGGCCTGCGCGAACAATGCGTCACGGCCAGCGCTTGTGCATGCTCATGAAAAAGATACGAGGAGCCACGGAACAGCACATCGAACGAGCGGTTGAACCGCCCTACCGCGATTGGCCCGTAGAAACTCCGGCCGTACAACCAGCGCTGCAGGGCCCGTACTCCACTAGGTTGAGCACCGAGCCGCACCCACCGGCGCGAGATTAAACCCGGGTTTCGGACCGCGTGCTCAAACCCCCGGCACGGCGTTGCGCAGGATCACCTCCACCTCGGCCAGGTCACCAGCGTCAAGCCAGTGCCGCATCAGGCATCGTTCGGCTGGATCAGCACGGGGCAGGTGGCGGAATGCGTAGTCTCACGGCATGCAAGTGCATCTGAGCTTCCAGAACCCTCCTGCGCTGCCGCATGAGTTGGTGGTCGAGGTGTTGGAGCGGGCGCTTGGGGACCGGGCGCATGAGCCCGATGCGGCCGACGTTCTGGTCGGGATTGCCTTGAACGATGACGATCGGACGTTCGTCGAGTACTGGTGCGTGCAGGTTGGGACACGAGCGGTGTCGGGCAGCCCGCTGCTTGGGCTGGCCGGCCTGTGCTTGGGTCATACCACCCGACGGTTCGGACATCTCAGCGACGAGGCCGTTGCGTTGGCGCATTCCTTGGCGGGGCGTGCTGAGGTGGATACCTCAGACGTGGACGGTCGGGCACTGGACGGCCTCGACGACGTCCGGAGCTTCCTGCACCTGTGATGAGACCGGCCCCTGGGCTCAGTGCCGTTCGACGTGCTACGCCTGTCGTGCTGCTTCCAGCAGATCCGCGAGGGCGTTGCGGGTCAAGGTGAGCTTGGGGCCGTCTGGGTCTTTGCTGTCGCGCAGGCCGACACCCTGGGCAAGCCGGGCCAGCTCAATGCAGTCACCGCCCGCGTCGTTGCTCCGTCGAGCCTTGCGCCACACTGCGTCGCTCATGTCATCGCCCTTCGGGTGTGCTCGCGCTGCCTCATGATGAGCGCTGATCTCGTCCTCAGTGTGCTACGCCCGTCGTGCTGCTTCCAGCAGACCTGCGAGGGCGTTGCGGGTCAAGGTGAGCTTGGGGCCGTCTGGGTCTTTGCTGTCGCGCAGGCCGACACCCTGGGCAAGCCGGGCCAGCTCAATGCACGATCCGCCCGTGTCGTTGCTCCGTCGAGCCTTCCGCCACATCGCGTCGCTCATGTCATCGCCCTTCGGGTGTGCTCACGCTGCCTCATGGCGAGCGTTGAGTCCACTTGGCGGAGCGCCCGGCCCTTATGAGCGAGGGCCGGGGCTCAGTGCCGTTCGGCCTACGCCCGTCGTGCTGCTTCCAGCAGACCTGCGAGGGCGTTGCGGGTCAAGGTGAGCTTGGGGCCGTCTGGGTCTTTGCTGTCGCGCAGGCCGACACCCTGGGCAAGCCGGGCCAGCTCAATGCAGTCACCGCCCATGTCGTTGCTCCGTCGAGCCTTCCGCCACATCGCGTCGCTCATGTCATCACCCTTCGGGTGTGCTCACGTTCCGCCTCAGGTTCTGAGCCAAGTACGCCCGATACATCTGCTCACTGGGCGTCCGTGCTTTGGCTGCGCTTGCGCTACATCATCAGCGTTTCTGAAGCCTTCCAAGGCTCCGGCTACTGCTTGATTCGAGCCACAAGGGTACGCAGAGACGCCTTGTCTACCACCAGGTGACCGGCGTCAGGATCCTTGCTGTCACGGACACCTACTGTCCCGGCACCGAGGTCGGCAAGCTGAACACAGTTTCCGCCGAGGTCATCGCTGTAGCTGGAGCTGCGCCATGTTACGTCCACCGATCACGCACCACCTTTCGCAGGTACTCGCGCGAGTCGTCCACCGACACGGCGCCCGGCCCTTGTAGGCGAGGACCGGGACCCAGTGCCGTTCGATCTACTACGCCCGTCGTGCTGCTTCCAGCAGATCCGCGAGGGCGTTGTGGGTCAAGGTGAGCTTGGGGCCGTCCGGGTCCTTGCTGTCACGCAGGCCAACACCCTCAGCAAGCCGGGCCAGCTCCACGCAGTCGCCGCCCGTGTCGTTGCTCCGCCTAGCCTTGCGCCACACCGTCACGTTCTCATCCATCGGTCCGATGCAACCTTTCGTATGAACTCGCGGGAGTCGGCGACGCTCAGCGCCCTCCCTTGAAGAGCGGTGAGCACTTTCACAACGAACAAGATATCCGCCCGATCGTTCGACGTCATGCCTCCGGTGGTCGTCTCCTGGTAGAGCAGTTCGTCTCCGTTCTCTTGCGTGGCCAGCGTGAACGACCCGCTGATTCCTCGGTAGTGGGCGGTGCGTGCCACCTGGAGGGTGACGTTCTCCCACTCCGACACTTCGAGCAGGCGCTCAAGCTGCGCATTCATCACGTCCGGTCCGCCGACCTCGCGATAGAGAGTGGATTCTCCGAGCACGAGGCTGATCACGGGCGGACTCTTCGAATTAAGGATGGCCTGCCGACGCATCCGACCTTCGAAGTCGGCCTCCCTGGTCAGCAGCGCCCGCATGTACTCCTCGATCTGGAAGAGACCGTAGACGAAGGTCTCCTGGTAGGAGCGCAGCAGTACGGCGGAGCCCTCCGCCATCGGGAAGTCGGCGAAGAACTGGGGATATGGGGTGGTCCGTAGGAGGTCTTCCCAGCCGTCCGCCAGCGCCGTGCTGGTGTCGAGCACCTCGTCGAGGCGTTCGGCGAAGTCCTTCCGGCATCGGGTGGCGCCGTTCTCCACCTGGCTGATGTAGGAACGGCTGACGGTCGCTAGTCGGGCCAGTTCGGCGCGGGATATCCCGGCCTCTTCGCGAAGTCTGGTGACTTCACTCCCGAACGCCTTGAGCGCGGGGGTCGGCTTGCGTGCTGTCACGGGAATCTCCACCAGGTGTTGAGGGGGCTGACACCGATGTGAAGCGGTTTACGTGTGTCCGGGGGGCTTGCATGGTGGAGGCTACTCGCTTGGGCGCAATCTGTCACCGAACAGGAACTCATTGTGAGGAGACGGGGTGTCCGAGCCACACGAGATAACGATCAAGGCTGATGCCGAGCAGCTCCGGGAGGCCCGGGCGTTCGTCGGCGCGGTTTTCGAGTCATGGCACCTGGACTCTTATCTGGGGAAAATCATCGTGTCCGAGCTCGTCGGCAATGTCGTCCGGCACACCGATGTGGACAAGATGATCGTCAGGGTCTATCTGGCCGACGCCGGGCCTGTGGTCGAGGTGGAGGACGGCTCCCCGCAGTTCCCCGTCGTCCGCCCCATGGAGCCCGAGTCCCTGTCCGGGAGGGGGCTCGCCATGATCAAGCTGCTGGCGGCCGAGGTCGGGTGGAACGCCTGCGCGGGCGGCGGAAAGTGCGTATACGCGGTGCTGAGGTAGGCGTTGGGCCGCTGTTCATCGCGTCGGCTCTGGACGCCGACCGGTGAAAACGGGGGCCCAGTCTTGGGAGGGGTTCTCCTCCCAGCGGGCACGGCCTGCGGCGAAGGGGTTGGAGGCGACTCTGGTGGGGTTGCCGAACAGAAGGGTCAGCCGGCCGGAGTCGTGGTGGGGCGGCCAGTCGTCCACACCGGGCACCGTGGGGCGCCCCTGCCGGCAGAAGGTGATCCACGCGCCGCTCGCCTCGTCGGCCAGGCGCTGGTTCACCTCGTTGTCGGTCACCAGCGCGGCGCGTTCCAGGTTGTGGAAGAAGTACAGGACGTCTTCGCCGTGGCTGCCGGTGCCGCCGGTGAAGATGTAGGCGTAGGCCGGGGCCGTCGCGGTGTTGTTGCGGGCCGAGGCGAGCGCCAGCGCGGGGAAGCGGTACATCGCGTCGGTGGTGACGGTGACCGCTATCTTGCGCGCCGGGTTGTCCGGACGGAGTCGCCGATACTCCTGCACCAGTGCGGACACGTCGCAACGGGCGAGGCGCGAGCAGCGCTCGGCCAGTTCGGTGTCGTCGCAGTCGTCCCAGTCGCCCGGATCAGCGTCGAGGACCCTGGTGGTCTCGTTGAGCGCGCTCCCGATGAGCAGCGGCATGGTCGGGGCGACCCCTGCCGCCAGGTCGGCGTACGCCCGCGCCTCGACGGGCGCCCCGTCGACCACAGGCTGGAACCTGTACCACCGCTGTGCGCGCTCCAGCTCGTCGTTCACATCGAGCAACTGCTTCACGCTCGCGCGGGCGAGCAGGTCGGGACGGTCCGCGGGGATGCCGAGACGGTCCAGAACGCCCCGGGCCGCCTCCTGCGGGGAAGCGGGACAGGTGCTGCGGGGTGGCGGAGGGCTGACCATGATGGCCTTGTGGAACGGGGGCTCGCCGCCGGTCGCCAGCAGCGTGGCCAGCCTGGACGCGCCCCGTGATCCGCCGGCCACGGTGATGTTGCCGGGATCGCCGCCGAAGGCGGCGACGTTGTCGCGCAGCCACCCCAGCGCCATCCGCAGGTCGAGTATCCCGGCGTTGCCCGAGTGCTCGTAGCCGGGGACTCCGGTCCAGGACAGGTCGAGGTGCCCCAGGATGCCGACACGGTGGTTGAGGGTGACCACCACCAGGCCGCCGTCGCGGGCGAGGGCGGATCCGTTGAACCGCGGCCAGTCACCGGCGCCGAAGTTGGCTCCGCCGTGCAACCAGACCAGCACCGGGCGCGGAGCGTCGGCATCGGCGCAGGACGTCCAGATGTTGAGCACCAGGCATTGCTCGCCCTGGTTCTCCACACTGGTGGGAACGCCGAACAAGGGCAACATGGAGATGACCGACGGCCGGGCGTCGAGCAGCCCGCTCAGCGGCGGCTGCGGGCAGGTCTGCCCGAACTCCGTCGCGTCCCGGACGCCCGTCCAGCGCGGGTGCGGCCGCGGCGGCCGGAACCGTGCCGGGCCCGCCGTCGAATCGGCATAGGGCACTCCGAGGAAGGTGCGCACGCCCTGCGACTCACGGCCGCGAATCCGGCCCAGGCTCGTCTCGACGACTCCGGAGGCCACAGATCACCCGCCGAGGGCCGACGACCGCAGGCGATCGAGGTCCACCTTGCCGGAATGGGTGCGCGGCAGGCTCGGCACCGAACGCAGAAGCAGGGATTCCGCAGGGACGCCGAGAGCTCGCAGCGTCGCCAGCCAGGCGTCGCGGAACCGATCGGTGTCGCCCTCCACGAAGACCACGGCGGTGTCGGACCCGGCTTGTACGGCGGCCGCCGGTCCGATGCCGCTCAGGCGCCGTTCGATCTGGTCGAGCTGGATGCGTTTGCCGTACAGCTTCACCTGACGGTCCTTGCGGCCCACGACGTACAGCATGCCGTCGTCCAGGCGGCCGAGGTCGCCGGTGTGCAGCACGCCGCCCAGGTCGTCGCCGCCGCTGAGGTCCCGGCGCGATCGGGCGTATCCCATCATGACGTTGGGTCCTTCGTAGACGATCTCGCCGACGGCCCCCGCGTCCCCCGCCAGCCGTATCCGGCCGCCGGGGATCGCCCGCCCGACCGAGCCGACGTGGTCGAGCAGCAGGTCCGGAGGCAGGCAGGTCATGCGGGCGGTCGCCTCGGTCGCCCCGTACATCGAGCAGAATCCGCCGTCCGCGGCGGCCATCATGCGCCCGAAGTACTCCACCAGCTCGGCCTCCAGCGCACCACCGGCGTGGTAGGCCAGCCGCAGCGAGGGATGGTGACCGGCCTGCCAGTCCAGCTGACGCATGATCCGCCAGCCGATCGGGACCGTGCCGAAGTTCGTCACGCCCGTCCGGTCGAACAGCCGCCAGAAGCGCTGCGAGCTCGGGCCCACCGTGGACAGGACGAGCCCCGCGCCGGCGACCAGATGGCTGTTGACTATGGACAGGCCGAAGCTGTAGTCGGTGGGCAACGAGGTGATGCCGACGTCGCGCCCCTCAAGGCCGAGCGCGCCGACGATGGAACGGGCGTTGGCCGACACGTTGCCGTAGGAGAGCCGGACGGTCTTGGCTCGCCCCGACGATCCCGACGTCGTCATCACCAACGCCAGTTGCGGATGGAGGCCGCCGCCGGACGGGGACGAGCGGATCAGGACCCTGCGTCCCAGCATCGACCCGTGCACTCGATAGCCGGGAAGCACCGTCGCCTCGTCGCCCACTGTCGCCTCGTCGCCCTCGACGACGAACTCCGGCTGGTAGGCGTCCAGCAGCGACCGGCGGGTGTCGCCTGTGTGGTCTTCCTTGAGCAGGACGGCATGGCCGAGCTCCAGCGCCGCCAGGTAGGCGGTCAATCCGGCCTGTGTGCGGCCCGCGAAGACCGCCACCAGTGCCTTGTCGGGCGCGGACAGGGAACGTTTCGCCTCGTCCAGCCCTGCGCGGAACGTCGCGGCGGAGATGAGATCACTGCCGGACCACAGCCTCAGGTCCTCGGCTGCCAGGCGCAGGGCTCGCATGTCAGGCCGCCGACGAGTGGTCTTCGAGCAGCCCGGTGAGACGCCGGACCGTTCCAGCGCCGAACAGCTCCGCGACCGACACCGAAACCTCGTGCGTCTCCTGCAGAGCCGTGACGAACTCGACAGCGGTCAGCGAGTCGCCGCCGAGTTCCATGAAGTCGTCACCGACACTGACTCGTGGACGGCCGAGCACGTCCGCCATTCGGGAGGCGAGCTCCTCCTCCAAGGGCGTGGCCGGAGGCTCGTAGCGCGACACACTGGACGATCCGGCCAGCTTCTCACGCAACCAGGCGTCATCGACACCGCCCGCAGGCAGCCCTGCGACCGCCACGACCACCGGACTCACCTCATGTCCCAGGCCATCGGCCACCGCCCAGAGGTCCTCCCGGATCTCGATCGCGGACGAGACCTCCGCCGGCACGACGACGGCGACCACCTCCGAGCCGTCCTCGCCCATGGACACCACGTCGAACTCCGCCACACCGACGTGGTCCGCCAAGGCCCGGGTGATCGCCGCCGACAGATCTGCCTGACTCACATGACCTCCTGAGCCGCCCACGAAAGCGGCACCATCCTCAATTTCCCCGTCAGTCAATTCGTTACCCAGCGGGAGCAATCAAGTACAGTAAGTCAGAAGATTGTTGGTAAACCACACTGCGCGCCCATCCGATGGATTCAGCCCCTTTGCGCGCAGATCAGAACTCACGTAACAGGCTCGGGTGCTGCTGTCGTGGGCCGGTGCGGTACGTGGGTGCGTGCGAGGGTGGCGACGGACAAGGCGCTCAGTATGGTCGCCACGATCAGGGCTGCCCGCATCCCCTCGGTCATGGCAACGCCTAACCGCGGGCCGGCTGGAAGAGTTCGACCACGTTCCCGGATGGATCTTGCAGCAGGATCTGCTGCCCGCCGGGGCCTACGACGATGTCGTTGCGGAAGGGCACACCCGCGGCGCGCAGCCGCTCCACGTCGGCGGCGATGTCGCTCACCAGGAGATGGATGCGGTTCCATCCGCCCGGGACGGGCACGGCACCGTCGGGCATCGGCCTGCCCGCCGAGCTGGCCGACCCGCTCAGCAGCAGCCGCAGCCTGCCGCGTACGACGTCGGCGAACGCCGGTGCCGCGCTCGTTCTCAGCGTGAACCCCAGATGCTCGGTGTAGAAGCCGATCGCGGCGTCGACGTCGTCGACGATGTACCGGACGCTGACCAGGTCCGCAAGGTCTTCGGTCATTGCTGGTTCTCCTCCGCACGTTCGATCACATGAAGCAGGAACTGGATGCGCGTGGTCAGTTCGTCGGCGGTGCGGACGAACGCCGGGTAGCTGAGCTCGTCGGCCGCCGCCGAGGCCGCCGGGTCGGGAATGCTCCAGTGCGCCACCGCCGGCGCCCCCGAAAACTCCGGGCACACCTCCCGTACGCGATCACAAAGGCTGATCACGTGGTCGAACCGCCGCTCGGTGAACTCACTCAGATGCTTGGAACGAGCGTCGCCGATGTCGATGCCACGCTCGCGCATCACCCGCACCGCGTTGGGATGCAGGGCCTTGGGGCGGCTGCCGGCGCTGGCGACCTCGACCCTCCCGCCGCCCAGCCGTTCCAAGATCGCCTCGGCCATCTGGGACCGGGAGCTGTTGCCCGTACACAGGAACAGCACCCGGGCCGGCCGCCGGCCCGCGCCGTCCGGCGGCGTCGTCGGCGCGGCCGGGACCAGCCGCAGGCCGGGGTGCAGCGCGGCGCCGGCCACGGCCAGGTGGTCTCGGCACGCGGCCAGATCGAGGCTGTAGTAGGTGTCGCGTTTGTCGGCCGAGCTGCGCCGCATCGACACCAGCCCGGCCTCGCGCAACTGGCCCAGATGGTAGGACGTCAGGCTCTGCCGCTGGCCCAGCAAGGCCGTCAGCTCACGGACCTGCCGATCGCTGCGCGCCAGCTCGCTCAGCAGCTGCCACCGCACCGGATGCCCGGTCAGGCGCAGGACAGAGGGCGGTGAGATCGACGCTGCGTCAGCGGAAGGAGAGGAAGCCACAGCCGAACAATAAATCAAACCAGTTAGATGCATCAAGCTGGTTTGTTGGATTCCCTAGTGGGACACCGCGCGGGGGGTTTCCTATGCCGGAATCAGGCCGAGCTGTTTCATCTGTGCGAGGACGTCGACGATTCCCCAGGTCTCAGCGATCCGGCCGTCCGTGAAGCGGACGATCATGATCTCTCTGTAGGTGATGGATCTGCCGGTCGGCGGGACGCCCATGTACTCGCCCTGGTGGGTCCCGGTGACGGTGTTCCGGAAGACGACCTTGTCGCCTTCGGCGATCACGTCCTCGACCTCGATGTGAAGGTCGGGGAACGCGCGCAGGAGCATCGCGCCCACCTGTTTGAGCGCTTCGGCCCCCGTCGCCTCGATCGGCAACGGCGTGCGGATCAGCACGTCCGGCTCGACGACCTCGTCGACCGCCTTCCGGAAGACCTCCAGGTCACCACTGCTCTGGGCGTCGTGCAGCCGGCTGAACGCCGCCTTGTTGCGTGCTATCTGATCTGTTGACATGTCGCTCTCTCCTCCGGGTCGGGTCACTTCTGCGGAACGGGCATGGGATCTTCGCGAGCCGACGGGTCTCAGAAGCCGATGGCTTCGCGGAGCAGCAGGACGGTGCCGCGCCCGGGATGGGGTTCGGCGTTGAGGATGAGGACGCGGTTGAGCGCACTGGGCTGCCCGTAGGCCTTCATGGCGCGCTCGTTCTCCAGCGGGAGGCAGTGGTCTTCGATGCGGCGCAGGGCGGTGCTCAGGTCGGGTACCACCTTCTGCGCTCCGACGATCCAGATCGCGCGGGCCGCGGCGCCGGAGTACCCGGCCAGCTGGCTTCCGCTCGCCGAGGCGGCCACGAGGGATCCGGTCTCGGTGACCGCGGCGACGCTGCCCACGATGACGTCGGGGCAGGCGATCATCCGCCAGATCTCGGCCGATTGGGTGGCGCGGTCCATGGTCCTGCTGCGTGCCTTGACGGACCGGTACCGCTCGCTGCCGTTGATGTCCTCGTCGATGCCGGACAGGCGGAGGGTCTCGCTGGCCCCGGTGAACACGCTGGCGCCTTCGGGTATCAGCTCTTGGACGCGGGTACGCGCGGCGGCGGCGTCATCGAGGATCTCGACGGTGAACCCGTGTGCGGTCAGCGCGTCGGCCGCCCGTTCAAGGGCCGGGCCGGCGAACGGTGTTGAGGTGGTCATGATGTCTGTGAGCTTTCTGGTCGCTGGATGATGCGTTCGTCTCAGCAGTCCGACAAGCCAGCCCTCCGGAATGTCAGGCGACACAGCGGCCTGACGTTCCGGAGGGCTGCGTTGTCGTACCAGTGAGGCGGCTACGACCAAGGGAGACCCCGACCCCATGACCACCCGATCCGAGCCGGGAAACGGCCGGCCCGACCCCGGCCTGGACGCGATCATGAGCGAGCGGCGCCAGCTGATCAATCTCGCGTACCGGCTGCTCGGCTCCCTGGCCGAGGCCGAGGACGCCGTCCAGGAGACCTACACGCGCTGGTACGCCATGTCCCGGCGGCAGCAGGACGCGATCGAGTCTCCCGGCGCCTGGCTGACGACGGTCGCCAGCCGCATCTGCCTCAACGTGCTCAGCTCGGCCCGGGCCCGGCGAGAGACCTACGTGGGCGAGTGGATCCCCGAGCCGCTACCCGAACACGGCGAGTGGAGCGCCGGCCGGCCGGGCGGTGCGAGCGGCGACCCGGCCGACCGGGTCACCCTGGACGAGTCGGTCAACCTGGCGTTCCTGGTCGTGCTCGAATCGATGACCCCGGCCGAGCGCGTCGCGTTCATCCTGCACGACGTCTTCTGCCACTCCTTCGCCGAAGTGGCCGAGATCGTCGGCCGTACACCGGCCGCGTGCCGCCAGCTGGCCTCCTCAGCCCGCCGCCGCGTCCGGGCCGCACAGCCGTCCGCGCCTTCCGCGACCCCGGCGGCCCACCGCGCCGGCATCGTCAGGGACTTCAAGCGGGCCTGGGAAGCCAAGGACATCGACGCCCTCATCGGCCTGCTCGACCCCGACGCCACGGCGGTCGCCGACGGCGGCGGCCTGGCCACGACCTTCCCGCACCCCATCGAAGGCGGCGAGCAGATCGCGCACGCCTGGCTCGAAATCGCCCACCGCAGGCCCGCCGACATGACGTTCCTGGAATGTACGGTCAACGGCCAGCCCGGCCTGGTGGCCCAGCAGGACGGCGTCACCGTGACGGTATTCGCGTTCGAGATCGCCGGCGACCGAATCACCCACATCTGGGTAGTACGCAACCCCGAGAAACTCCGTCACTGGACAACGGGCTCTTTGCGATCAGACGCACACTGACGTCAGTCGCGCCGGGAGCCGGGAGCCGGGAGCCGGGAGCCGGGAGCCGGGGCGCCGGGGCGCCGGGGAGGCTGCGCGGGTGGCGGAAAGTGCCTATACGTGCGCCTGAAGCGGGCGGCGTAAGTGAAGATCGTCGAAAATGCCAAGAATGTCGCGCCATCGCGTCCAAGTATTGCGCTGGCAAATGAACGGTAATTGAGACGTGGAGTTCGGGTCTAAGTAATCTCTCGTGGTGCGCTTCCGGAGAGATCCGGGTCAAGTGCGATGCATCTTCAATGCCCGCTTTAGGCCTACCCCCCGGAGAAGTCATTGGGCGTGTTCGAACCCTGGGACCGGCGGACCCTGCTGACGACCCTGAGCCTCGCTTTCGCCGCCGTTCCGCTGGCCGCGCGGACGGCGGCAGCGGAAGGCGACGACGCCCTGCCCGCGTCCACGCGAAAGTCCTTGGAGGCGTTCGCCGACACCGTTCGCCCAGGGGCGGCGAAGGCCGGGGCGGTGACGCTGATGAGCATGCCGGTCCTGGGCATCGCCGACAAGCTGCCCCACATCGCCCAGGAGCTGGATCGTGCGGCGGCACGGTACGCGTCCTCAAATCGGCTGGCCGCGGACGGCTTCGCGGGCCTGCCGCCTCGTCACCGGACCGCGCTCGTCGAACGGCTCGACAAAGCGCCCGACCGGCTCACCTGGGGCGGCCTGGCGATGCTCAGCGCCATCGCGCACGAGTACGGCACGTCGAAGGACGAAGGCCCGCAGCGTCCCGCGCAGTGGAATCCCTCCGGAAAGGCCATCGCCCCCCTCCATCCCGCGACCACACCCGAAGGGAACCCCGCGTGAGCGCCCTTGAGACAGCCGACGTCGTCGTGGTCGGCAGCGGATTCGGCGGGGCCATCCCGGCCTACCACCTCGCCGTAGGCGGCGCCAAGGTCGTCGTGCTGGAGCGCGGACCGCGCCTGGGCGCGGCAGATCTGGCCAAGGAGCCCCCGGCCACACGCTGGCTGAAGATGGTCGACATCGTCGTGGGCGACGGCATGACCGTCCTGGCGGGCAACTGCGTGGGCGGCGGGAGCATGCACTACTTCGGCGTCTCCCTGCGTGCCCCGACGTTCGCGTTCCAGCGCGTGGGCGGCGCCGGGCGGCCGCTGTGGCCCCGGGCGATCACCCGCGAGACGCTCGACCCCTGGTACGCGCGGGCGGAGCGGGCGCTGCCGGTCACCCGGCTCACCTGGTCGGACGTGTCCGTCCACGGCGGCGTCTTCGCCGGGGCGTGCGCCAAGGCCGGGCGTACGTGCAATCCGACCCCGCTCGCCGTGGACGTCGAACGCTGCGTCGACTGCGGGTGGATGTTCTCGGGCTGCGCCTATTCGGCGAAGCGTTCGATGATGCTCAACTACCTTCCGGCCGCCGAGGCGCACGGCGCTCAAGTTCGCGACCTGCACGAGGTGCAGACCATCGCCCCGGCGCGTACGTCCGGCTACCGCTACCGGCTGGAATACCGCAAGCTCAGCGCCCTGGGTTACCTTCCGGCCGGAACGGGCGCGATCGAGGCCAAGGTCGTGGTCGTCGCGGCCGGGACCGTCGCCACTCCCGTGCTCCTGCGCCGCTCCGCCGACCTTCTGGGCGGCGTTCCTGAGGCGGTGGGCCGCCATTTCTCCGGCAACGGCGACCATTTCATGCACTTTCACATGAACCAGGGCCGCATCGCCGCGACACTCGGGCTCGATCTGCCCGGCACGGACAAGCCGTTCGACGGTTTCCGCATCGGCAAGAGCATCACGACAATGGCCATCGACCGGCTGACCGCCGGGCGCAAGGAGTTCGACCGCGGCAGCTTCCAGGACTGCTATCTGCCGATCGTGTCCAACCTGCTCGTCGGCCTGCCCATTCCACTCGTGGGAACGGCGCTGTTCCCGAGGGCCGAGAAGCATCCCGCCGCCGTCCCGTCACTGCTGACCACTTTGGGAATGGCGGAGGACGACAACGAGGGCGTGTTCGGGGCGCCACCGGTGGCGGGCGCGTTCACCCGGGTGCTGCCGGGCCTCGGCCTGAGCGGTCTGCGCTACCGGGCCAACGCCAACACCCGGGCGTCCCTCGCCGCCTCGATGCGCGAGCAGCGGGCGATCCTGGAACGCGACGGCCTCGGCGTGGCGCTTCCCCTCGGTGAGCTCACCGGCCCGGGCGTGACCGCGCACCCGCTCTCCTCCTGCCGCGTCGGCGACGACCCCGCCACCTCGGCCCTCGACGACCGCCACGAACTGCGCGGCCATCCGGGCATCTTCGTCACCGACGGGTCGTCGGTCCCGGGCGCGCTCTGCGTCAACCCGAGCCTCACGATCGCCGCCCTGGCCGAACGCGCGACCCCGCACATCGTCAAGCGGCTCGCGGCCACCGCGCCCGTCACCTACCGCGGCACCCTGCCAGGCCGCTCCCCCGCCCCCGCCCGCCACTGACCCGCTGGCGGCGGCTCACCCTGCTGCGCGCCGCGGCGCACTTCGGGTGAACGGGGCGCGCTCGATTCCTTCCTCGTGGTTCGGCTGTCTCCATGACCGGGAGAGATCTTCTCTCCCCGGCATGGACGCCGACGAAGAGGACCGGAACCGATGAAAGCAAGCCTCTACCTGCCCACCGGCCTGGCGCACGAGTTCGCCGGCGTCGCCGATCCCGTCGACGCGTTCGACACCGTCGTCGAGCTGGCCCGCGCGGCGGACGAGAGCGGCTACGAGACCATCTGGGCGGCCGACCACTTCGTGCCGCTGTCGGGTACGCCCGCGCCGGTCTTCGAGGTCTGGACGACGCTGGCGGCGCTGGCCCGCGAGACCCGCCGCGTCCGCGTCGGCCAGATGGTCACCGGCGTCAGCTACCGTAACCCCGCCCTCCAGGCCAAGATGGCCTCCACGCTGGACGTGCTGTCGCAGGGGCGGTTCACGTTCGGCATCGGCGCCGGGTGGTTCGAGCCCGAGTACGTGGCGTACGGCTACGAGTTTCCCGGAACGAAGGAGCGCCTGGGCCGCCTGCGGGAGGCCGTGCAGATCATCCGGTCGATGTGGACCAAGCCGGAGACCACGTTCGAAGGCGAGTACTACCAGGTCCGCAACGCCGTCAACGAACCGAAGGGCGTCCAGGCACCGCACCCGCCGATGCTGATCGCCGGCGCCGGGGAGAAGGTCACCCTGAAGATCGTCGCCGAGTTCGGTGACGCCTGCAATTTCCAGACCTCGCCGGAGGAGTTCCGGCGCCTGGACGGCGTGCTGCGCCGCCACTGCGAGGCGGTCGGGCGGCCCCACGAAGAGATCACACGGACGTCGACCGGATACTGCATCATCGCCGACACCGACGAGGAGGCCCGCGCGCAGATCCCGCCGTGGGCGCCGCACGTCTTCCCCGGCGACCTGGCCTCGTACGGCCTGATCGGCACCGTCGACACCATCCGCGAACGGCTCGCGGCCTACGAGGACGCGGGGGTCGACGAGCTGCTGATCGGATTCCACGACTCCCTCGACCCGAACCTCGTGCGCCGCTTCGCGTCCGAGTTCCTCTACCCGGCCGCCGACGGCTCGCACGAGTTCAGGCGGTGAACGGCGTGCCAGCGGTGAAGCTTGGCTACAAGGCCTCCAGCGAACAGTTCGGTCCCGACGAGCTCCTCGGCTACGGCCTGATGGCCGAACGGTACGGCTTCGACTCGGTCTTCCTGTCCGACCATCTCCAGCCGTGGCGGCACGACGGCGGCCACGCCCCAGCCGTACTGCCGATGCTGGGAGCCCTAGGCGCACGTACGGAACGGATAGTCATCGGGACCTCCGTGCTCACCCCGACGTTCCGCTACCACCCAGCCGTCGTCGCCCAGGCGTTCGCCACCCTGGGCAGTCTTTTCCCTGGACGCGTCGTCCTGGGGCTAGGCAGCGGCGAGGCGATGAACGAGGCGCCGCTGGGCATCGCCTGGCCCAACGGCAAGGAACGCTTGGCCCGCCTACGCGAAGCCGTGGACCTCATACGGGCGCTGTGGCGGGACGAGCGCGTGACGTTCGAGGGCGACTACTACCGCACGGTCAACGCGACCATCTACGACCGCCCCGAGAAGGAGGTGCCGATCTGGCTGGCCGCGTCAGGCCCGGCGGCGACCCGCTTCGCCGGACGTACGGGCGACGGCTGGATCACCACGTCCGGCAAGGACGCGGCGCTCTACACCGACGTTCTGCTGCCCGCCGTCGCCACCGGCGCCGCGGCGGCCGGACGGGCGCCGGAGCGGCTGGAAAAGATGATCGAGGTGAAGGTGTCGTTCGACCCCGACCGTGACCGGGCGCTGGCGGCCACCCGGTTCTGGGCCGCGCTCGGGCTCGGCGCCGACCAGAAGGCCGGAATCGAGGACCCGGTCGAACTGCAGCGGCTCGCCGACCGGCTCCCGCTGGAGGACGCCGCCCGGCGGTTCATCGTCTCCACGGACCCGGACGAGCACGTCCAACAGATCAAGTCGTACGTGGACCTCGGCTTCAACCATCTCGTCTTCCACTCACCGGGGCCCGACCAGGCCCAGTTCTTCGAGCTGTACGGGCGGGAAATCCTGCCCCGGCTCCGCGATTCGTTTTCGCCGCACGGACGGTCTTCATGGGTGTGACTGAGACAGACGAGTTCGCCGGCCTCGTGGAACCGTTCCGCCGCGAGCTCTTGGCGCACTGCTACCGCATGATGGGCACGTTCGACGAGGCCGAGGACCTGGTGCAGGAGACCTTCCTGCGAGCCTGGCGGTCCTACGGCGGGTTCGAGGGGCGCTCGTCCCTGCGCGTCTGGCTGTACAAGATCGCCACGAACGCGTGCCTGAACGCGCGCGAACGACGCAGCCGCCGGCCGCTGCCCTCGGGCCTCGGACCGCCGGCCGACGACCCGGATCTGCCCCCGAAGGCCGCCGGCGAGGTGGTCTGGCTGCAGCCGATCCCGGACACAGTGGTCACGTCCGGGCTCGGCGACCCGGCCGCCATCGTCACGGCCCGCGAGAGGCTCCGGCTCACCCTGATAGCCAGCCTGCAACATCTGTCGCCGCGCCAGCGGGCCGTCTACATCCTGCGAGAGGCGCTGGAATTCCCGGCCTCCGACGTGGCCGAGATGATGGGCACCTCGGTGGCGGCGGTCAAGAGCATGCTCCAGCGGGCCCGCGCAAGCATGGCGCAGGTGACCGACACGGCGGAGCAGGTCGTGGAGCCCGACGAACCGAAGGCGCGCGTTCTCCTGGACAACTACATGAGCGCGTTCGAGAACTCCGACCTGGACGCCCTGGAGCGCGCGCTTCGCAAGGACGCCGCGTTGGAGATGGTCGGCTACACCACGTGGTTCTCCGGCGTGGAAACCTGCCTGCGCTACCTCGCGCAAGTCATCGGCCCACCCGGCACGTGGCGGATGGCGCCGACGTCCGCGAACGGACAGCCCGCCGCCGCGGTCTACCGACGTGGAGACGACGGCTATCACGCGTTCGGCGTCGCCGTCCTGACCGCGACGAACGAGGGCATCAGCAGGATCGTCCTCTTCTCCGACCCGTCCCTGCTCCCAAGATTCGGCCTGCCGCCGACCCCTACTCATTCGACAAGATCACGCGAAGTCTATTAGGCTGCGGCGCATGTCCAGCCCCGAGGCGTCAAGACGCTAGCCACCGGTCGCCCGGTGGCTCCCCGGTGACGTTGCCTCAACGCTCCGCCCGTCGAAGCGGAAGTACAAGCGACCACCGCCCTCATCGCCACCGGATCGCCGTGGCTAGGGCCGAAGCACCACGCCCAACCCACACCGCCCGTCACGAACGCAGATCTGCACGAACCCCGGGTCCGCGCGAGCACCGCTCCTCGTGAACGCCGGTCTGCGCAAGCAACGGGCCGCGCGAGCGCCGGTCTGCGTGAACGGCGGTCTGCGCGAACGCTGCGCTGGTGAACGCTGGGTCGCGCGAACGCCGGTCTGCGTGAACGCTGCTCTGCGCGGACGCCAGGGCTGCGTGAACGCTGGGTCTGCGTGAACGCCGGGTCTGCGTGCCCGCTGTTCGTCGTGAACGCTGCTCCGCGTGAACGCCGGTCTGCGTGAACGCCGCTCTGCGTGGACGCTGGGTCTGCGTGGACGCTGGGTCTGCGTGAACGCCGGGTCTGCGTGCCCGCTGTTCGTCGTGAACGCTGCTCCGCGTGGACGCCGGTCTGCGTGGACGCCGGTCTGCGTGGACGCCGGTCTGCGTGGACGCCGGTCTGCGCGGACGCTGGGTCTGCGTGAACGCTGGGTCTGCGTGAACGCTGCTCCGCGTGAACGCTGCTCCGCGTGAACGCCGGTCCGCGTGAACGCCGGTCTGCGTGAACGCCGCTCTGCGCGGACGCCAGGTCTGCGTGAACGCCAGGTCTGCGTGAACGCCGGGTCTGTGCGAACGCCGGGTCTGCGTGCCCGCTGTTCGTCGTGAACGCTGCTCCGCGTGAACGCCGCTCTGCGTGAACGCTGGGTCTGCGTGAACGCTGGGTCTGCGTGAACGCTGCTCCGCGTGAACGCTGCTCCGCGTGAACGCCAGGTCTGCGTGAACGGCGGTCTGCGTGAACGCTGCGCTGGTGAATGCCGGTCTGCGTGAACGCGGGTCTGGGCGTCGTGTCTCTCGGGCCGTGATCCTCGTTCCTGAACGCCGCTGCGACTTCGCGACCGCCGCTGCCATCACTCACCTTCACGCGTCGCGGAGTTCGCTGTGCCCTTCGTTCTTTATCTGCTCGCCTTGGCGGTCTTCGCTCAAGGCACCTCGGAGTTCATGTTGGCCGGGCTGGTCCCGGACATCGCCGCCGACCTGGGCGTCTCCATCCCCGCAGCCGGTGCGCTGACCTCGGCTTTCGCCGTGGGGATGGTCATCGGGGCGCCGACGATGGCGGTCCTGAGCCTGCGCTGGCCCCGGCGCCGTGCCCTGCTGGTCTTCCTGCTCACGTTCCTGGTCGTGCACGCCGTCGCCGCGGTCACCAGCAGCTTTCCGGTGCTGGTGGCCACTCGGGTCATCGGTGCGCTGGCGAACGCGGGGTTCCTGGCGGTGGCCTTGGCCGCCGCGGCGGCCATCGCCGGGCCCAGTGCCAAAGGCCGCGCCACCTCGATCCTCATCGGCGGCGTCACTCTCGCCTGTGTGGCGGGTGTCCCCGCCGGTGCCCTGCTCGGCCGGATGTGGGGCTGGCGCGCCGCGTTCTGGGCCGTCGTCCTGATCTCCATCCCGGCCGTCATCGCGATCGCGCGTTCGATCCCTGGTACGACCTCCCCGGCGCCCGTCCCGCCCCGCGCGCGTCAGGAGCTGCGGACGCTTCGCAGTCCGCGCTTGGCGGCGACGTTGCTGGCGACGGCCCTGCTCAACGGCGCCACGTTCTGCACGTTCACCTACCTGGCGTCCGTGGTGACCGAGGTCGCCGGATTCCGGGCGGGCTGGGTGCCGGTCATGCTGGCGCTGTTCGGGCTGGGGTCGTTCGCCGGGATCACGCTCAGCGGCCGGCTCGCCGACACCCGGCCCGTTCCGCTGCTGCTGATCGGCGGCACCCTTCTGCTCCTCGGGTGGGCGGTGTTCGGGCTGGCGGCCGGGAACGCGGCGGCGACGGTCGTGCTCGTCCTCGTTCAGGGAACGTTGTCGTTCGCCGTCGGGTCGACGCTGATCACCCAGGTGCTGTACGCGGCGAGCGGCGCGCCGGCGCTGGGCGGCGCGTTCGCCACGACCGCGCTGAACGTGGGCGCCGCGATCGGCCCCTGGCTGGGCGGTCTCGCCATCGGCGCGGGCTCGGACTACCGCTTGCCGCTGTGGGTCAGCGCCTGCCTGGTAGCCCTTGCCCTGGCCGTCACAGCCTCCAGCGCCCTACGCCGAGCGGCGGAGCCACAGTGAGACGTACACCAGAGCGATCACCTCGATGAGAGGCCAACGACCCCTGCGAGGGCCTGGCCGAACGGGACAACATTGCTGTTCACCACATCCGGGCGCTGATCGACCTCAACCGGCCTGGCCAGCCGCAGCCCGAATGGGTCCAGGTCATGAGCAAGATCCGCCGCACGTCCTCGGAAACGGGTCCGCTCGGTTCGGACGGAGGCCGACCGGAAGAGGACCAGCCCAACGGGATGGTCCGGCCGGACCTCGGCGACCATGCGGACGGCGCGGTTGCGCAGCTCAAGGGGATAATGGGACAAACCTGCCATGGCTCGATCCCTCAGGGAATCGAGCCTCCATCCGAGCCGGGCGCTTCAAAGTCCTCACAGGCACAGCGCTTGTCGGAGGCATACAAGCTGCGTCGGCGGTCTGCCCACTGCTGAGCAACGTCGGCCGCGCGTACCTTCCAGTCCTGGGGGTCATGTTGCGCGGCGCGCTCCCACGATTGTGCGTTCGCGGCCACGAAGGCGGTCAGTGGCTCGCCGTCGTCCCACGCAGGGAAGCTTTGCCCCCATGCCACGGCTGACTCGATGGTGTGCCCAGCAGCCATCAGACGGAAGGCCAGCATCGCCAGTTCAGCCCATGGGGCGCCCTTGCAGGCCCAGGCCCAATCGACCAGGTAAGCGCGTTCGGGGGTGATGAGTACGTTCTCGGCATGTAGGTCCGTGTGAAGCAGGTTGTCCCCGGCGATGGCCTCCAGGCCGCCGTACTGTCGTTCAACGCCCTTGGTCACCTGCTGGGGTAGCGGTACCTGCTGGAGTTGGCTCAGAGTTGTTCTGAGGAGATCCAGGTCTGCCGAGCCGGGTGTGTAGTCGGCGTGGCGGCCCTCCACATAATCAAGGCCCAGAATGATCCAGTTCTCTGTCTCGACTCGCCAGAGGAGCGCGGGAGAGATCCCGGCAACGTGCGGGGTGACGTTGGCTTCGTTGCGTAGGGCGCGGGCGAAGATCCCGCCGTTGGCTCCCTTGATGAACACCGGACCTGTTTCGGTGTCGAGGGTGGCCGTGATGTCGGATCGGTCACCGCCCGCCGGACGGCTGTCCAAGACTCGTCCCGTGTGCTCCTGGACTCGGGTCCGAACAGCCTCCGGCAGGTCGGCCCATTCGGTTCGGTCAGTCGTCGTCCGAGTCATGGCAGGGATGATTGCACGTGTTCATGCACGTGGGTGCCTCCGGCCATAGCTCCTCATCCACGGGGTAGCCGGTCCGCTGAAGCGCTTCCTTGGTGCGCGTGAGCGCACGACCCGATCGGATGTCGTCGTTCATGATTGGGAGGTGATGGATGAAGCGTCCGGCTACGCGGTTGCAGAACTCTGCGTATGCCTTGGTGTGAAGGATGAAGGCGTGCCATCCCGGATCGGTGGCGTTGGAAGGTGCCAGCTTGGCGCCGGGGTTCTGGGCACAGGCGGCCAGAAACACCAGAGTCTGACCGATGATCCGCTTCGCCATTTCGCGGTCGTGCCCCTCGTCTTTCATGACACGCTCGGTGAGCTTCTCGAACAAGTCAGCGCTGATCAGGTCACGGGGATCTGCTGACATCGGCTCCTCCTCAGAGCCTCGGGGCGCAACTGATTGCCGCGCCTGAACCTCCGGGCGGACGGGTCGCGGAGTGTCGTTGGGGACGAACTGACCCTGCATGCCCGGAGGAGTCTCTACGGCGGTGAATGCTCTGGTGCATCAGCGCACTGGGGACAGCCAGCTATCACATGCTCGGCAGCGTCCAACAGCCGTTCCACCACGTCACCTGGAAGCCCCTCGGAAGCGTCGTCCAGGTCAGCAAGGTTGTGGTCGGCATAGGCGTGGATCAGCTCAACCGTGCCCCTGAGCATCCCGTGGCGTAGCAGGGCCTCCTCATAGGCCGCCTACGTCTCCAAGTACCAAAAGGTCACCCGCTTCTACGCCGAGACTGTGGTCGACCAGATGCTGGTGTGGCTGTACTACCCGGTCCGCTGGTGGTGGTGGTGTCGAGACGGCGGCGCGGGCGCAGGTGGCGAGCACCCGGCTCCCGAGCCCGCCTCCAGGAAGCTGCCGCAGGTGCGGCGCGAACACCTTCGCCGGCCAGGTCGGGCCTGCTGGCGGTGCGCCGGATCGGCCTGCGAGGCGTTCGCAGCTGAGCTTGGTGAATTCGCCGGCTGGGCAGCGTTGTGATCATGGATGGGGTGGTGTGGCGGTGGTCGGTGCGTACGACTTCAGGCTGCCGGCGATCGCCGCGATGATCGCCGTCAGGGCGCTGAAGATGAGCGCCAGCCCTGCGGCGGCGTCGTCGGTCTGGTCGAAGCCGAAGAGGAACTTGAGCTGGGCGCTGAGGGTGGTGCCGTGCAGCAGCGGCGCCATGAAGATCGTCGCCAGTACGTAAAGCGCGCAGAGCGCGCACAGTGTCCACGCGCCGGAAATCCTGCGGGCGAACGTGAACCCCGCTGCGGCCGACGTCGCCCCGGCCGCGATGACGCCGCCGAGCACGTTCACCAACACCCCGCTGGTCCAGCGACCGTTCGGCCCGCTGGCGTGGACGACGTTGTAGAGCGCGAAAAAGACGAGGACGACGGCGATGAGCAGCGCCAGGATGCTGGCGATCACCGCCGCCGTGGCGTTCGCCCTCGGTCTAGGGGGCTGTGGGCGTGGGCTGAACTGGCCGGGGCCGCGGGGTTGGGGCGGCGGGCTTGGCACGGCCAACGGCGGCGGCACGGCGCTCTCGACCGCGGTGGCGCCGGCCGCCAGGAGACCATCGGCGTCTCCCGGTGCCGTGCCGAGACCAAGCAGGGCGAGCAGAACGTGGGTTGCGGTCGGCCTGTGGGCGGGTTCCTTGGCCAGGCATGCGGTGACCAGCCCGGCCAAGGGCTGGGGAAGCGCGCTGGTGTCGGGGTTGACATGCAGGATGCGATGCATCACCGCGGGTACGGTGTCGGCTCCGAAAGGGGAACGGCCGGTCGCGGCGAAGAGGATGGTGGCTCCCCAGGCGAACATGTCGGTCCATGTGCCGGGCTCCTGGCCGCTCACTTGTTCGGGCGCCATGTAGGCGGGAGTTCCGACGACCTGGCTCGTCATGGTGGAGGTGCCGTCAAGAGCCTTGGCGATGCCGAAGTCGATGACTCGCGGACCGTCCTCGCTCATCAGCACGTTCGGTGGCTTGAAGTCGCGGTGCACGACTCCGGCCTGGTGGATCGCGGCCAGCGCGGTGGCGGTGCCGATGGCCAGCCGCTGCAAAGCCGCACCTGTCCGTGGCCCTTCGTCGCGAACGAGCTCGTACAAAGACGGGCCGGGCACGAACTCGCTGACGATGTAGGGCTGATCGCCCTGGATGTCGGCCTCCAGCACCCGGGCGGTGCAGAACTCGGCGACCCTCTCCGCGAATCCCAGCTCACGCACGAACCGCTCACGCGCCTTCGGATCACGTGCGACCTGAGTGCGCAGCAGCTTGACGGCCACCTCCCCGCCGTCCGGCCCGCGCCCGGCGTACACGACGCCCTGGCCCCCCTCCCCGAGACGGCCGGTCAGCTCGTACCGTCCCAGTCGTTCGGGATCGTCGGGTTCCAATGAGGCAGCCATAGTTGTCTATTTGACCATGCCGAAGCCCTCGCCGAGCAGAGATCATCCACACTCGCGGCGGCCGGTCAGCATACGTCGGCCTGGCTGGGCGGCCACGACCGAGCGGGCTCGGACTGCCCGCGAACAGGAGGTCGTCCGCTCAGCACGTGGGCGTGGCAGTGTTGCGCGTGGAGACGTTCCCCAGTGTGCCGTTGCCGTTGCGGCGCACGTGGCGTCTCGGGATGCGGCTTGGTGGCTGCAGATTGGGCTCCACGTACGGGTATCGCCCGGGGCTAGGCTTTGGGGCCGTGGGTGGCGAAGAATTCTTCGGCTGTCATGCCGTAGATCAAGTTGTCGTGATATCGGCCGGCAAAGAAGTCGTGACGGCGCAGGCGGCCCTCCAGGGTGGCGCCGACGGCGAGCATGGCCGCTTGTGAGGCCTCGTTGAAGTCGTGCACATAGGCCTGCGCCTTTTGGTAGCGGCGTTCGCCGAACATGTAGCCGAGTACGAGAATTCCGGCTTCCCAGGCGTATCCCTTGCGTTGGTGCTCTGAAGCGACCGCCAGCCCCAGATAAAAGCGCCCGGACACCGGGTCGGCCTGGCTTGTATTGATGCAGCCGACCATGCCGCCGTGCCGTCGATCGGTGATGGCTAGGAGGAAGTTGTCGTCCAAGGGGTCCTTTGCCGATTCCTGCTTCAGCCATTCTTGGCAGTTCTGGGGTGAACGCGGCGCGGTGACACGCTCCCAGGCGCGCTGATAAGAGGACGAGGATTCGAGGGCGAGGACGACTTCCCAGTCGCCCGGCTCCACGCGGCGCAGAACGGTGCTCTCGCCTCTCCAGACGGGGCGCGACAGCGTGTGCGGCGGGTGTTCGTGGTCGGCCATGTCAAACCGCAGATTCTGTGAGTGCTGAACACCGACAGGCGGCTCCTGGCCGCCTGTCGGTGTATGAGAGAGTTCAGAACTCGCCGGCGCGGACTCCCTCGCGGAAGGCGGTCCACTCCTCGGGGGTGAAACGGAGCGCGGGCAGGTCCGGGTTCTTGGAATCCCGAAGTGCCATGGCGCCTTCGCCGATTTCGGCGACTTCGACGCAGATCATCAGACTGCGGCTGCTCTTGCGCCATTGGGCGCTGCTGATATCCCGATCGTACAGTTCCTTCTTTTCCATGCTTCACTCCTAAGTATGCGCATGGCCTTGCAGGAGGATGCCCTGGCTAAAAGATCACTAACCCTTCGACAACGGGAAGTCTGGGTGCGCTTATATAAATGGCAGAAAAGGGCATATTCCTCACGATTCGCTGGTCAGCAGTGCGCCCCGGGTTTGGATCGCTTCGCGGAGGACGGCCCAGGCGTCGGCCACGGGGCCTACGTGTCCGAGTTTGTCGGGATTGAGCACCGTGCGAATCGCCTGGATCCGGCCGTCGAGGATGTCCAGTGCCCAGGTGTTGACGACCTTGCCGTCGCGGTCGCGGAAGATCGCGCCCGGGTGGCCGTTCACCTGGTGCGGCTCCACGGAGCCGCCGATCCGGGCGAACGGGGGGACGAGCGCGGCGAGTACGCGTGTCACGTTGCCCGCGCCGACGATGACGCCCGTTCCCCAGAGCGGGGCCTTGCCGCCGCCGTCGGCGACCAGGTGCACGTCAGCGGCCAGCAGCTCGGCCAGTCCGTCGAGGTTCCCCTGGGCGAACGCGTCGAAGAACCGCGTCGCCAGTTCCTCGCGTTCACGCCGGTCGGCCTCGAACCGGGGCCGGCCCTCGTCCATGTGACGGCGGGCCCGCACCGCGAGCTGGCGGCACGCCGCCTCCGACCGGCCCACCGCGGACGCGACCTCGCCGAAGCCAAACCCGAACACCTCGCGCAGCACGAACACCGCCCGTTCCAAAGGGGACAGCCGCTCCAGCAGGACCAGGGCCGCCATCGACACCGAGTCGGCCAGTTCCGCCGACCGCTCGGGGTCCTGGTAGGGATCGGTTAGCAGCGGCTCGGGGAACCACGGCCCGACGTACGCCTCGCGCCGGACGCGGGCCGAGCGCAGCACGTTGATCGAGATCCGGGTCACCACGGCCGACAGGAACGCCTTGGCCGAGGCGGGCCGCGTCGCGGAGGCCTGGTAGCGCAGCCAGGTCTCCTGCACCGCGTCCTCCGCCTCGCTCACACTGCCCAAGATCCGGTAGGCGATCGAGAACAGCAGCGGTCGCAGGTCCTCGAACTCCTCGGCACGGGTCACGCCAGTTCCTCCTTGAAGCCCTGCCGCCACGAGGGATAGCGCAGTTCCCAGCCCAGCTCGCGCTTGGCCTTGGCATTGGAGAACCCGCGGCCCTCGATCATCATCACCACCGCCTGATCCCCCGCCAGCCGCCGGGCCAGCCACACCGGGACCCGCATCGGCCGCCTCGCTCCCACGCAGGCGGCCAGGTGGGGCAGCCACTCGGAGGCCGGTGCCGGTTCGTCGTCGACGATGTTGAACACTCCCCTGGCCTTCTGCTCCACCGCCAGGACGGTGGCGCTGGCCGCGTCGTCCAGATGCACCCACGAGCTGTAGCCGGTGGCGCGCCCCACCAGCGGGTACTGCCGCTTGCGCACCAGCTCGACCTGGTCGTCGATGGCATCGGGCCCGTAGAACGCGCCGTACCGCAGGACCGCGCCGCCGGCCTTGAGGACCACCTCCTCGACCCGGCGCAACGCCTCCATGCCCACGTGTGCCGCCGTACCCTCAAGCAGGTCCAGCGGGTCCTCCTCGGTCTTCACCCAGCCGCCCTGGCGGATGCCGTTAAAGCTGGCGTAGCCCTGGGCGACGAAGTGGGAGACGCCGGTCGCCTCGGCCGCCGCCAGCAGGTGGTCGGTCCCGGCGGTGCGCAACCGGTTGGTGATGGCGAACCAGCGGTCCGGATGCTTGAGATCGGGCTTGCCGGCGTGCGTCATGGAGATCGCGGTCATCTGGTGAACGATCACGTCCGGCCGGGCCTTGGCCACCGCCTCACCGACCGACGCCGCGTCCAGCCCGTCCATCACCGCGCCCTCGGCGCCCATCCCCGCCACCAGCCCGAGCTTGGCCGCGCTCGTGGTCGTCGCCGTCACCTCGTGACCCCGGGCCACCAACTGCGGCACCAGCCGCCGTCCCAGCACCCCGGTCCCGCCCGCCACGAACACCCGCATGACCATCACCTTCCTGACGTGAACGTCTGTCACTACCCGAGACAAGACAGACCGCCCGGCTGTGACATCGCAGCGGAACATCGGGCGTCGTCATCCCGTCGAAGAGGGTCCGGTGGGCCCAGTTGGCGCATCCGCGCAAGGGGTGGCCAGATGACGCGGCCGCAGATCGTTAGCTGGGCCGGCGCCGCAGGGCGTGCACATGTACGACCGGCAGGCCGGGATGTACGTGCTCTCCCTGATGCACAAGGTGACGGTACGAACGCACCATGTGATGACCAAGCGCGTACAACTCATCGAGGGGGTCGGCATCATGATCGAAGGCACGTCCAGAGCGGTGCGGGAGGTCGCGGCCGGGGTGGTGCCGGGGCGATGGTCTGCGGCGGGGAAGCTGCCCAAGGCCACGTGGCTGGCCACGAACACGGCGGTGGCGCTGAGCGACGGCAAGGTGTTGCTGGCCGGCGGAGAGGACGCGCGGCGCAACGCACGCGATGAGGCGACGGTGTACGACGCGGCCGCCAACGCCTGGACGGCGGTCGGCGACCTGAACACGACGCGCAGGCTCCACACGCTCACACGCCTCCAGGACGGTCGGGTCCTGGCCGCCGGAGGAATCAGCGGGCCGTTCTCCCTGCCGCCCGCCCAACTCGCCTCGGCCGAAATCTACGACCCGTCGCTGCCCGAGGCGTTTACCTCGTCGCGCTGACCAGCCAGGCGTCCGCGCGCATCCGTACGCCGTCCTGGGTTTCGAGTGGGCGCAGCGCGGCTGCTACTGCGGCGCGTGCCGGTTCGGTGTCGGTCACACCGGCCTGCTGGAAGTCGTAGTGCACCGGCCCCCATCCGAGGACGAACGCCGCCGCGTCATCGGCGTCCTTGCCGAGGATGCCCGACATCTTCACTGCCTCGATGCGCACGTTGGCGAAGCCGGAACTGTGCAGAATCGCCCGTGTGTGTTCGGGGTCGTCCAGAGAGTCGGGGCTGGGGCTGTCGTCGTCCGGGGCGCGCCGGGCCTGCGGGACGTGGTCGGCGAGGGCGCGGAAGATCACCATCCCGTCGTTGTCATCGCCGGCCGATCGGCCGGCGATGAAGACGAACCGCCCGCCGGGTCGCAGCGCGTGTCCGATGTTGGTGAACGCCGCGACCGGATCGGCGAAGTACATGATGCCGCCCCGGCTGATCGCCACGTCGAAACCGGACGCCGGGAAAGGGAAGACCTGGGCGTCGCCCTGCTCGAAGGTCACGTTGGTGATGCCGTCGGAGGCGGCGACGGCGCGGGCGCGCGCCAGCATCGGCGCTGACAGATCAACTCCGGTGGCGTGGCCGTGGACCGCCCGGCGAGCGGCGATCCGGGTGGTCTGGCCCGTTCCGCAGCCGATGTCGAGCACTCGCTCGCCCGCCCGGATGGCGGCGGCACCGAAGATGTGCTCGTTGAAGCCGCTGACCAGCGCGTCGTAACGGTCCTGGTGCTGGGCCCAATGCTCGCCCTCGTAGCCGTTCCATGCCCTGGCCTGGTGCTTGTTGACCACGTTCCGCATCGCGTCTCCCCACCGTATGCAACTCTGAGTTGCGATAGCGTGAGTCTGGCAGAGGCCCGTTCCATAACGCAACTGGGAGTTGCATTGAGCACGGAGAAGCATGGCCGCCAGGTCGGCCGCGGAGCCAAGGTCCGCACGGCCGTGCTCGCCGCGACGCTGGCCGAGCTGGCCGACCACGGGTACGCCGCGCTGACCATCGACAACATCGCCAGGCGTGCCGGGGTGCACAAGACGACGATCTACCGGCGCTGGAAGGACCGCGAAAGCCTCGTCGTCGACGTCCTCGGCGAGCAGATCGCCGTCGACATCCCCATGCCCGACACCGGGTCGGTGGACACCGACCTGCGCGACATCGCACGTGCCTTCGTCGCCTGGGTGACGAGCCCCGCCGGCCAGACGATCTTTGCCGCGATCTTCTCCGACGCCGCCCGCATACCGGGGATCGTCGACGCCCGGCGGCAGCTGTTCGAGGAGGGCCCGCGCCGGGCGTCCTCCGCGATCTCCCGCGCCGTCCAACGAGGCGAGCTCCCCCCTGACACCGACGCGGAGGAGCTCATCAAGACCCTCATCGCCCCGCTCTACTTCCGGCTGGCGATCACCACCGAGCCGCTGGATCAGGCCGCCGCCGACCATGCGGCACGAGTGGCTCTCGCCGCAGCACGCGCAGGCGCCCTCAGCAGCACGAACACGAACCCCCAGTGAGCCCTCCCGATCCCGCACCGAGGAGCAACTCGGCCTGCGGGCCTCTCGGCATCAGATGTCTGAGTTCTGCCGTCGCAACCAGCCGGTCTGACCACCTAGTTCGCAAGGTCGAACGCCGTGCACACTCTTCGTGCGAGATCTTCCTCGGTGACCGTGGCATCCACCTTGAGCCCGTGCAGGCCTAGGCGCCGGGTCTGTTCGGTGAGCCGGTCGGTGAACAGCGCGTCGCGCTGGAGCAGGTTGTGCAGCGCCTGCTGCGGGTGGCCGGTCCTGGCGAGGAATCCCCAGGCCGGACCCCCACGGCTGTCGAACACCGCCTCGCGGAACTGAGGAGTCGGCAGCAGCCACACGGCGCGGCCCACATCGGCGAGCAGGGGGCGCACCAGGTCGGGCAGGAGCCGGAATCCTTCGGCGATCACCGGCCGACCGGCGGGCAGGGCGAGCAGGTCTTCAATGATCAGCTCGAAGCCTTCGCCGTGGAACCAATGGAAGGTGTCGAGCATCTCGCGCGGGCTTCTGGCCACCCACCGTTCGTCCATGTCCATCGCGGCGAACGTGCGCAGGTAGGGAGCTTGTTCCGCGGACATGCGCCGGGCGTGGTCAGGCATGACGGCGTCGGTGTCGTACAGGTGCATCCCGTACCGCTCGGCGATGCGCCGGGCGATGGTGGACTTTCCGGACCCGCTCCCGCCGCCGATCCAATAGACGTGGCGCAACCGTTCCCGCCAGTCGTTGGGGGACGTCCCTTCGCGCGGTTCAGCGTGCATTCGTTGGCTCCAGTCGAGTGCTCCGGCGGACGTGGCGTTCGGGGGAGCCATGCGGACCGGCTCGACCGAGGCGCCGGCCGAGCGCGCCACGTCCGGCCAGGAGCCGCGTTCAGGGCGTCCGGGGGTCTGTCGCGGCGTGTGCCTGCCGCGACGCGAGCGCCCGGTCCACTTGCCGTGGCTGGGTGAATCGCAGCAGGTTGCCGGAGGGGTCGAGGAACGCGCAGTCGCGGACGTCGTCGGGCCGGTTGATCGGTTCTTGCATCACCTCGGCGCCCGCGGCCTCGATGTGCTCGAACGTGGCGTCGCAGTCGTCGGTCTCGAAGACGAGACTGCCCAGCAGGCTCTTGGCCATCAGCTCGACGATCGCCCGCCGATCGGTGGACGAGACGACCGGGTCCGCGCCGGGGCACTGGAGGAGGATCTGCACGTCCGGCTGCGAAGGCGGGCCTACGCTCACCTGCCGCGTCCCCCCGAGATCGGCGTCAGCGCGCACCTCGAAGCCCAGTACGTCACGGTAGAAGCCGAGCGCCTCACCCACGTCGTGGACGGCCAGCGCGCACGACGAGAGCATGAGCTCCGCGCGGATCAACGCCGCCCCTTGTCGTCGGCGGGAAGAACGACGATGTCGAGCTCCCGGATTTGATCCGTATCGGTGTCGACATCGATGCGGGCGATCTTGCCGTCCTCGACGGTGAAGGTGATGACCGCCTTGGGCCTGCCCAGGTGCCACCAGACGGCCGCCGGAACGCCGTCCACCAGCGCGAGCCGCGCGGCCTCGGCCCGTCCGGCGAAGAAGGCGGCCACCTCCCGGCCGCCGCGGAGCTCGCCGACCACGGCGTCCGGATCGAGCAGTTCCAGCAGGGCGGCGAAATCCCCGCCCCGGGAGGCGGCCAGGAAGGCTTCGACGATCTCCCGTTTCGCCGACCGCGCTGCTTCGGACGCGCTCGCCGCTCCCTGCACCCGGCGCCGGGCCCTGCTAGCGAGCTGCCGGGCCGCTGTCGGGGAACGGTCGATGATGGGGCCGATCTCGGCGAAGGGCACGGCGAAGACGTCGTGCAGGACGAACGCGAGCCGCTCGGCCGGAGCCAGCGCGTCCAGGACCACCATCAGCGCGACGCCGACCGAATCGGCAAGGAGCGCCTCGTCCTCCGGGCCTGCCTGTCCGGTCGGGCGGATGCTCGCGTGCGGCTCGTCCGGCAGCGCCCCGGCCGACTCCTCACGCCGGTTCCGGCGCGCCTCCAGCATGTTCAGGCACACCCGGGCGACGATCGTGGTCAGCCACCCTCCCGGGTTCTCGATCTGGCCGGTGTCGGAGCGGCTGACCCGCAGCCACGCCTCCTGCACCGCATCCTCGGCCTCGCCGGGCGAGCCGAGCATCCGGTAGGCCATCGCGTGCAAGCGGTCCTGGTGCTCGGCGAACCGTTCGCCCACCCAATCCTGCTCGACCATGTGTCACATTCCTCCGTCTAGCCGGTCATTACTGATTGACCGGCGAACCCACGCCGATGTGACGGCCGGGCCCGACCCTGGCTGTCCGGCCTGCCAATCAAGGAGACAAACCATGAAGGCGCACGTCAGTTCGATCCTCCTCGGCGTCCAGGACATGGACGCGTCCAAGCGGTTCTACACCGAAGGGCTCGGCTGGAAGGTCAAGGACGACTACGGCATCTCGGTGTTCTTCGAATCCGACGGAGCCTCGCCCGTCGGCTTCTACGGCCGTGAGGGCCTGGCCGAGCAGGTGGGCACCAGCCCAGAAGGCAGCGGCTTCAGCGGACTGGTCCTCACCTACGTCGTCCGCAGCGAGGCACGGGTAGACGAGATCATCGCCGAGGCCGAGGCGGCCGGCGCCACGATCCTCACGCCCGCCGGCGCACTGCCTTGGGGCGGGTACGGCGGCACCTTCGCCGACCCCGACGGCTACATCTGGAGCCTGGGCTACAGCGCCCAGGGGACCGACCAGCCGTACGCGGAGTAGCCGCCAGGGAAAGTGGGAGGCGGCCACCGGCGTGGCCCGCGCCGCCTCCCACTTCAACCCAGACAACGTTGGGGACGAGATGATGCACAACGCGGTGGCGGCGTCCGACCCCACACCGATCTGCAAGGAGCACGTCGTGAAGTTTCGCACCCTCGTCGAGCCACCCGAGCCCATGCGGGGGCTGGAGGTTCCGCCCGAGGTGGTGGAGGCGCTCGGCGCCGGCGCGAGGCCGCCAGTGACGATCACCGTCAACGGGCATTCCTGGAAGAGCCGCGTCGCGATCATGCGCGGCCGCCACCTGCTCGGCCTCAGCAACGCCAACCGGACAGCCGCGGGTGTCGCGATCGGTGACGAGGTCGAGGTCGAACTGGAGCTCGACACCGAGCCGCGCGTCGTCGTCGAGCCCGCGGACTTCGCCCGAGCTCTCGACGATGACCCGGTCGCCCGCGCCGCCTACGACGGTCTCACGCACAGCCGCAAGCGCGAGCACGTGCGCGCCATCGAGAGCGCGAAGAAGCCCGAGACGCGCCGGCGGCGTATCGAGAAGGTCATCGCCACCCTGCGAGGCTGAACCCCGAAAGCATAGAGAAACACCTAAAGGCCAAGCCGGAGGCGGCGCTGGTCGCGGTCCAGGTCCACGATGGACACCTGGACCTCGTCGCCTGGCCGGGCGGGCGAATCGAGTTCGTCCTCGTGGACGAGGCCTTCGATGCCGTCCGCGACTTCGACGAACATCCCCAAGGGAACGATCTTGGTGACGGTGCCTGCGAGCCGCTGTCCTACGACGGCGTTGTCGGCGAAGGACTGGAACGGATCCGGGAGCAGGGCACGGAGGGAGAGCCTGGCTTCGCCGTTGGTGGTGTCGAAGCTGAGCAGTTCGCCACGGACACGCTGTCCGATGCGAATGACGTCGGTCACCTCTTCGAAGCGCTGCCAGGACAGTTCGGGGATCGTGACGAACCCGACGCCGGCGTAGGCGGGGTGCGGTGGGCCTTCGTCCAGAGCGATGAACACGCCGAAATTCTGGATGTCGGCGACCGTTCCGGTGAGCACGTCACCGGAACGCAGCCCTTTCAAGAACGTCCAGACGTCAGGGTGCTCGGTCGCCGCCATGGAAAGCCAGATCCGTCCGGCGGACGTATCGACGGAGACCACTTCAGCGGTGACGCGCTGCCCCACCTCGGGCCGCTTCCCACGCCATGGAAAGTCCCTGATGTACGCGGGCATCGCGGTGGAGTCTCCGTCGAGCCGTATGCGCGGCCCGAACGGCCGTTGGTCATCCAAGACCGTCCCCGAGACGACGTCACCGACGGGGCCGGGCTCCCGTCTGCCTTCCACGTGTCCCGCACAACCGAGAACGACCAGAGCGGGAAGGCTTGCGATAGCCGCGCGATGATCTCCGCCTCGTTCATGCCGCCGCCTGCTTGATCACCGCGTAGACGCACTTTCCGCCACCTGCGCAGGGATTCCAGCCGACCTCAGCGGCCAGCAGTTCGATCATCGCAAGGCCCCTACCTGATAGGGATGAGGAGTCCAGCGGGCGGACTTCGGGCAGCTCTGGGGAGCTGTCCTCGACTTCCACGACCGGCCCGGCGTCGGCCATGTAGATCCGAACGATCATTTCCGTGACGTCGGTGTGCTTAACGACATTGCCGACCAGCTCTGAGGTGATCAGCTTTCCGAGATAGGCGTCGAGGCCCCAGGTCTCGAAGATCCTTCCGGCCCAGTCGCGTGCGGCCTTCAAAGCGTCCGCGTCGGCCTTGATCGTCATCGCGTGTACCTCGTCGTACAAGCTGATCACCTCAGAGTTTGTGTCCTGGGTCACAGCTTGGGTAGAGCGGCGTAATGTTGTCGCTGTTCCCAAGAACGACCGCAACAGCCGGAAACACGCCCCCACTCCGGAGGGTCACTCATGAGTGCCAAGCCGTCACCAGACCCGATGTCCTCTATGTGGGCATGGCTGGCCTATGACCTGCGCTTCTACCGGACCCGGGCGCGTATGAGCGGGGAGACCTTCGGCCGGATCATCGGTGTCGTGCGCTCCACTGTTTCCCGGCTCGAATCTGGAGACCTTCGGCTCGATGAGAAACAGGCGGCAGCCCTGGATACGCACTTCGCAACAGGTGGGCACTTCCTGCGTCTGCTGACCTACGCGAAGCTGGGTCACGATCCCGACTGGTTCAAGGAGCACCTCGGCTACGAGAGCCGCGCGTCATTGTTGAAGATCTACGAGCTGTCTCTCATACCGGGTCTGCTACAGACCCCCGACTACGCCCGTGCCTGCTTCGAAGTAGCGGGTGCTGAAGACGTCGAGGCGGAGGTCTCCGCGCGCATCGCTCGACAGGAGACGCTTGAACGTTCCCCCCGCCCGGTAATGACTGTCGTTCTTCGCAGAACGTGATCGACTGGCCGGTGGGTGGAGCGGTAGTCATGCGCGCGCAGCTTGCCCGTCTACTGAGCGTTGCGCAGCACCCGAACATGATCGTGCGGGTCCTGCCTCGCACGGCGGGAGCCACCATCGGACTCGACGGCTCATTCAAGATCCTCTCTGTTGATGAGACGGATGTGGCGTACACAGAGGCTCACGGCGGTGGGAGGCTGATCTTGACACCTGCGGAAGTGCGCCGCTTCGGCGTCCGATGGGACAGGATCAGTGCGAAGGCTCTGCCCGAAGACGCGTCGCGGAGCCTGATCGAGCGGACCATGGAGGAACTGAAGTGATCGAGTGGCGGAAGAGCAGTCACAGCAACACCCAGGGCGGCGACTGCGTTGAACTCGCTGATCTCGGCGAAGCCGTGGGCGTGCGCGACAGCAAGAATCCTGACGCCGGTCATCTGGTGATCGACAGGGCCGCCTTGCGTGCCCTGCGTGAGGCTTTCCAACGCGCCTGACAAGCGTCACTGCGACCCTCTAGCGCCAGGTCAGGCTAGGGGGTCGCGTGCTGCCTGACGTACGCTGCTCGCAGCGGTGCACTTAGCGAACGTGTCGTATGGGGGGACATCATGGGGTGTTTGCCGGGCGGCAGCGGCGCACGTAGTAGGCGTACGTCAGTGCCAGCGTCAGGGGGCCCCACAGGCCGATCGGGCTGATGCAGATCTTGGCCAGCGCCTCCCACCAGCCGTTCTGGTAGTCGGTTCCGTCGATGACGCCGATCCAGCTGAGCGCCATCATCACCGAGACGGCGGTCATGACCAGCCCGCCGACCGCCGCCGGGACGATTACCGCTGCCGGACGGATGCGCTTGCCGCCGATCACAGGGATCCAAGCGGGGGCGACCTCGCCCCATCCTCGTACCAGGCCGGTGCCCAGCAATGCCGCCGCCTCGGTGAGCACACTGAGGCCGAAGACGTACGGAATGCTGATCCACAGCGCCGCCATGGTCGCATCGTTGACCTGGCCCATCTCGAAGTGGAAAGCGAACGGCAGCCGCCACAGGCACGAGGGCAGGAGAAGCAGCGGGATCGCATAGGCGGTTCGCAGCGCCCAGCGCGGGACGGGCCGCTGGGTGTCGCTGACAGAGGGGGCGGCGTGAATCAGTTTGATCGCCATGCCCCTACCCTCTTTGACCTGCAAGGACTGGTGATCACTCGCTCAGGGGAACCGGCTCCCCCGCCAGAGTGAGATGCCGGGCGGAGCGCAGAGGGTGGTGATCGGGCCGGCGAGCGCACGCGCCGCGTGAGCTGTGGCAGTACGGCACCGGCGCGGGCTGGTGGATGGGCTTGGACGATCCGCGCAGGCGGCTTCGTTCGGGCTCAAGATCGCGTCCAGCACGGCCCGGCCGCGTCGGCTTTGTGCTGGGCGGCGGCCGGCAGGTTTCTTGGTCAGGCCGGCCGCCGCGGTCGGGCACGTTCGTCAGATGTCGTCGACGTTCATCGCGCCTTCGTTGGGGCGCCGGGACAGGTCGATGCCGAGCTCTTCCGCTGCGCGGAAGACGTCCTCGTCGGTGTCTCGCATCTCGATGGACATGCCGTCGCTGGAGAGCACCTCGACGTTGAGGCACAGCGATTGCATTTCCTTGATGAGGACCTTGAAGGACTCGGGAATGCCGGGCTCGGGGATGTTCTCGCCCTTGACGATGGCCTCGTAGACCTTCACGCGGCCCAGTACGTCGTCGGACTTGATCGTCAGCAGCTCCTGCAGCGCGTAGGCCGCGCCGTAGGCCTCCAGGGCCCAGACCTCCATCTCGCCGAAGCGCTGGCCGCCGAACTGGGCCTTACCGCCCAGCGGCTGCTGGGTGATCATGGAGTACGGTCCGGTCGAACGAGCGTGGATCTTGTCGTCGACCAGGTGCAGCAGCTTGAGGATGTAGATGTAGCCGACCGAGATCGGGTCCTTGTAGGGCTCACCGGTACGGCCATCGAACAGCATGGCCTTGCCACCCGGACCGACCATGCGGTCACCGTCACGGTTGGGCAGGGTGTTGGCCAGGAGACCGATGATCTCCTCTTCGCTGGCGCCGTCGAAGACCGGGGTGGCGACGTTGGTGTTGGGCTCGACGCGGTCGAAGCCCTTGGCGCGCAGCCGCTCGGCCCACTGCTCCTTGACCCCGGTGATGTCCCAGCCCTGGGCGGCGATCCAGCCGAGGTGGGTTTCGAAGACCTGGCCGACGTTCATCCGGCCGGGCACACCGAGCGGGTTGAGGACGATGTCGACCGGGGTGCCGTCTTCGAGGAACGGCATGTCCTCGACCGGCAGCACCTTGGAGATGACGCCCTTGTTGCCGTGACGGCCGGCCAGCTTGTCCCCGTCGGTGATCTTGCGCTTCTGCGCCACGTAGACGCGGACCAGCTCGTTCACGCCCGGCGGCAGCTCGTCGCCCTCGTCGCGGCTGAAGACGCGGACGCCGATGACCTTGCCCTGCTGGCCGTGCGGCACCTTCAGGGAGGTGTCGCGTACTTCGCGCGCCTTCTCACCGAAGATCGCGCGCAGCAGCCGCTCCTCAGGCGTCAGCTCGGTCTCGCCCTTCGGGGTGACCTTGCCGACCAGGATGTCGCCCGGGACGACGTCGGCGCCGATGCGGATGATGCCGCGCTCGTCCAGGTCGGCCAGGACCTCTTCGGAGACGTTGGGGATGTCGCGGGTGATCTCTTCTGGGCCTAGCTTGGTGTCGCGGGCGTCGACCTCGTGCTCCTCGATGTGGATCGAGGACAGGACGTCGTCCTGCACCAGCCGCTGCGACAGGATGATCGCGTCTTCGTAGTTGTGACCCTCCCACGGCATGAACGCCACGAGCAGGTTCTTGCCGAGCGCCATCTCACCCTGGTCGATGCAGGGGCCGTCGGCGATGACCTGGTTGGCCTCGACCCGCTGGCCCTCCTTGACGATGGGCCTCTGGTTGACCGAGGTGCCCTGGTTGGACCGCTTGAACTTGGCGATCCGGTAGGTGGTGCGGCTGCCGTCGTCGTTCATGACGGTGACGTAGTCGGCCGACACCTCCTCGACCACACCGGCCTTCTGCGTGGTGATCAGATCACCGGCGTCGACGGCGGCGCGGTATTCCATGCCCGTGCCCACCAGCGGTGCTTCGCTGCGCAGCAGCGGCACCGACTGGCGCTGCATGTTGGAGCCCATCAGCGCCCGGTTGGCGTCGTCGTGCTCCAGGAACGGGATCATCGCCGTCGCGACCGAGACCATCTGGCGCGGTGAGACGTCCATGTAGTCGACCTCGCCCGGCGGGATCGCCTCGACCTCGCCGCCCTTCGTACGGACGAGCACGCGGTCTTCGGTGAAGGTGCCGTCGGGGTTGAGCGGCGCGTTCGCCTGGGCCTTGACGAAGCGGTCCTCCTCGTCGGCCGTGAGGTAGTCGATCTGGTCGGTCACGCGGCCCTCGACGACCTTGCGGTACGGGGTCTCGACGAAGCCCAGGGAGTTGACCCGGCCGTAGGACGACAGCGATCCGATCAGGCCGATGTTGGGGCCTTCGGGCGTCTCGATCGGGCACATGCGGCCGTAGTGCGACGGGTGAACGTCACGGACCTCCATGCCCGCCCGCTCACGCGACAGGCCACCCGGACCCAGCGCCGACAACCGGCGCTTGTTGGTCAGGCCGGCGAGGGGGTTGGTCTGGTCCATGAACTGCGACGACTGGCTGGTGCCGAAGAACTCCTTGATCGAGGCCACGACCGGGCGGATGTTGATCAGAGTCTGCGGCGTGATCGCCTCGACGTCCTGCGTGGTCATCCGCTCACGAACGACCCGCTCCATCCGCGCCAGACCCAGACGCACCTGGTTTTGGATCAGCTCGCCCACCGTACGCAGCCGCCGGTTGCCGAAGTGGTCGATGTCATCGACCTCGATCGGCACCGGGACACCGCCGACGACGCCCTCGTCCTCACCGGCGTGCAGGCGCACCAGGTAGGTGATGATGGCGACGATGTCGTCCTCGGTCAGGGTGCCCTGGGTGGTGTCCAGGTCCAGCCCGAGCTTTCGGTTGATCTTGTAGCGGCCGACCTTCGCCAGGTCATAGCGCTTGGGGTTGAAGTAGAGGTTCTCCAGCAGGGTCTGCGCCGACTCCTTGGTCGGCGGCTCGCCCGGACGCAGCTTGCGGTAGATGTCCAGCAGGGCGTCGTCCTGCCCGGAGGTGTGGTCCTTCTCCAGCGTGACGTTGATCGACTCATACCCGCCGAAGTGCTCGCGGATCCGGGCCTCGTCCCACCCCAGCGCCTTCAGCAGCACCGTCACCGGCTGCTTGCGCTTGCGATCGATACGAACGCCCACGTTGTCGCGCTTGTCGACCTCGAACTCCAACCAGGCAC
>NZ_BAAATD010000015.1:0-198618 GCF_039533225.1 Actinomadura fulvescens
CCCAGGCACGCACCTCGCGGAGTTGTCGTCAGTCGACGGCCAAACCCGGGCCGACTCCCTCCTCCGCCCCCGCGATGCACGCACCTGGACGCCGCTCGCTACGGGCGCCGACTTCGAGACACGCCCTGGGCGACACCGTCTTCGCCTCCGGGACCTGCGCGGGTGCGCGTGGTTGAGTGATCGACCATGCCCGTGCTTGAGAGAAGAGCCGCGCTGCCCGTCGACGACGAGCACGCCCCGCTGTACTCCGTGGGCCAGGTCGCCGCGATGTTGCAGGTCCGGCAGGCGTTCCTGCGCCGGCTCGACGAGTACCAGGTGGTCTGCCCCCGCCGTACGGAGGGCGGACAGCGACGCTATTCGCGGTCCGAGATCAGCCTCGTGCAGTACGTCGTGGAGCTGGTCGGGGAGGGCATGACCCTGGCCGCGATCCGTCGTGTGCTGCAGCTGGAGCAGCGTGTCCGTGACCTGGAACGCCGCCGGGAGGACGACACGCGGCGCATCCGTGATCTCGAATCGCGCCTGCGGGGCCGCCGCGCCTCGGTGCCGCCGATGGAGGCGGCGGTCAGGTCAGGGTGAGGCTCAGGGTGCGCTGGATGCGGGCCGCGGTGGCCTGCATGCGGTGCACCGAAGCCTCGATCTTGGGCAGCTTGCTCGTCCGGCAGGAGATGGCGAGCGCGCCGACGACGCTGCCGGTCGCGTCGGTCACCGGGACGGCGGCGCAGCCGGTGCCGATCGCGTACTCCTCGTGGTCGAGGGAGAGCCCGGACGACTTGGCGAGCGTGCGCAGGAGCTGCTGCCGGTCGGTGATCGTGTGCGGGGTGAGGTCGACCAGCGGATGCCGGGCGAGGTAGTCGCGGCGGCGTTCGTCGTCGAGCTGGCCGAGCATGCACTTGCCGATGGCGGTGGCGTGGGCGGCGTCGTCGAAGCCCACCCAGAGGTCGACGCGGGGCGTGCGGGGGCCGTCGGCGATGTCGACGATGCGGATCTCGTCGTTCTCGTGGAGGCCGAAGTAGGCGGCGACGCCGAGCTCGTCGCGCAGGGCGGCCAGGGCGGGGCGGACGCGGGCGAGCAGCTGCTGGGTCTTGCTCTGGCCGTGCAGCGACTGCACCCGGTCGCCGAGCACCCAGACACCGTCGGACAGGCGCATCGCGTAGCCCTCGTGGGCGAGGGTGCGCAGGAGGTGGTAGGTCGTGGCGAGCGGCAACCCGGCCTCACGGGCCAGCTGCTTGGCGGGCGCCCCGTTGGGATGCGATGCCACTGCCTCCATCAGGTGCAAGGCACGTTGCACTGAGGCGATGAGAGTTGGTCTCCGTGTCTCATCCATCACGCACAGCGAACCCCTCTGGCCTCGTTGGGTCAAGGCCTTTGGCGATACTGGGCCCATTGGATCAGTTCTCGCGCGGTCACGTACCGGGTTCGCGCAACTCCGCTGCTCAATTGAGTAAGTGGAACGGTCCTTTATCGTCGCCTTTCCACATGGCGAGATCCTTGTTCCCACGGGCAGCGTAAGTGCACTCCAATCACATTGGCCTGGGCTTGACCCGCACGGCCGTTCGCTGGGCCTACTCAGGGGTACAACCCGGGAGTAACTTCGCAGGGGACACGCGGAAGCTACTCCGAGGAGCCGGTATGACCCAGCCGAGCCGCGTAGACGAGCGCACCGCCCGCAAGGTCGCCGAAGAGGCGCGCGAGACCGAATGGCGGCTTCCGAGCTTCGGAAAGCAGCTGTTCCTGGGCGACTTCCGTCTCGATCTCATCCACCCCCACCCGCGGCTCGACCCGGAGGCGGCGCGCAAGGGAGAGGAATTCCTGGCGCGGCTGCGGGAGTTCTGCGCGACGAAGGTCGACTCGGCCGCGATCGAGCGCGACGCGCGTATTCCGGACGAGGTCGTCAAGGGACTGCGCGCGCTGGGCGCGCTCGGCATGAAGATTCCGGAACGGTACGGCGGCCTCGGGCTCGGCCAGTACCACTACGGCCGGGCTCTTATGATCATCGGCTCGGTCAGCCCGGCGCTCGGCGCCCTCGTCTCGGCGCACCAGTCCATCGGCGTCCCGCAGCCGATCAAGCTCTTCGGCACCGACGAGCAGAAGAACACCTGGCTGCCGCGCTGCGCCAACGAGATCAGCGCGTTCCTGCTGACCGAGCCGGACGTCGGCTCGGACCCCGCGCGGCTGCGCACCACCGCGGTGCCCTCCGAGGACGGCGGCGAGTACGTGCTGAACGGCGTCAAGCTGTGGACCACCAACGGCGTCGTCGCCGACCTCGTGGTCGTGATGGCGCGGGTGCCGAAGTCCGAGGGGCATCGCGGCGGCATCTCCGCGTTCGTCGTCGAGGCGGGCTCGCCGGGCATCACCGTCGAGCACCGCAACGCCTTCATGGGCCTGCGCGGCATCGAGAACGGCGTGACGCGCTTCCACGACGTGCGCGTTCCCGCCGCGAACCTGATCGGCAAGGAGGGCGCCGGGCTCAAGATCGCGCTGACCACGCTCAACACCGGCCGCCTGTCACTGCCCGCGATGTGCGCGGCGGCCGGCAAGTGGTCGACCAAGATCGCGCGCGAGTGGTCCAAGGAGCGGGTCCAGTGGGGCCGCCCGGTCGGCGAGCACGAGGCGATCTCCAAGAAGCTCGCGTTCATCACCGCCACGTCGTACGCCCTGGAGGCCATGCTCGACCTGTCCGGCCGGCTGGCCGACGACGAGCGCAACGACATCCGCATCGAGGCGGCGCTGGCCAAGCTGTGGTCCTCCGAGATGGCCTGCAAGATCGCCGACGAGCTGATCCAGGTCCGCGGCGGCCGCGGCTACGAGACCGCGGCGTCACTGGCGGCCCGGGGCGAACGCGGCGTGCCCGCCGAGCAGGTCCTGCGCGATCTCCGGATCAACCGGATCTTCGAGGGCTCGACCGAGATCATGCATCTGCTGATCGCCCGCGAGGCCGTGGACGCGCACCTGTCGGTGGCCGGCGACATCATCGACCCGGACGCCTCGCGCGGGCAGAAGGCGCGTGCGGCGGCCCGCGCCGGCGGCTTCTACGCCCGGTGGCTGCCGACGCTGGTCACGGGCGCGGGCCAGCGGCCAGGCGCGTACGCCGAGTTCGGTCCGCTCGCGCGGCACCTGCGTTATGTCGAACGCGCCTCCCGCAAGCTGGCCCGTTCGACCTTCTACGCCGCGGGACGCTGGCAGGGCAAGCTGGAGTACAAGCAGGGCTTCCTCGGCCGCATGGTCGACATCGGCGCCGAGCTCTACGCGATGAGCGCCGTCTGCGTACGGGCCCTGGAAGACGGCGGGGAGACGGCCGGACGGCAGTCCGAGGGCGAGACGGCACGTCCGCCCGGGGTTTCCGCGATCAGGCTGGCCGACGCGTTCTGCAGGCAGGCCCGCGTACGGATCGAGGAGCTCTTCGAGGGGCTCTGGCGCAACACCGACGCCCTGGACGCCAAGCTCGCCAGGCACGTCCTCTCCGGCGACTTCACCTGGCTGGAGGAGGGCGTCCTCGACCCGTCCATCCCCGGTCCCTGGATCGCCGACGCGACGCCGGGCCCGTCCGACAAGGAGAACGTCCACCGTCCGGTCGGCTGACGAGCGCCCTGCTCCTGACCGGGGATCATCGCGCTGTGTCACCATCTGAAAACTGTCCGCCTGTGCCTTCGGCCAAGTGCGGATAGGTTGCACTCACCCGCTGTTACCGCCGTGATGACGGAGCCCCCGTTCCGGAGTGCGGCCCGACCTCGACGCGCTCGTGGCCCACGGCTGTCGAAGGTTCGGCCTCCCGGCCGCCGCACTCCGGGACGGGACCGACCGGCGGTCATGGAGCGGCAGGCGTGAGCGAGCTCACCCGGTGCCGTCGGCGCCGGAAAGCCCACGATCGGCTCATGGGCGGCAGCCGTCCACTAGACTGACCCGACCTTGCGCTAGAGATCGGCCCGCCTCGCAGTCCAGGTCGGCACGCCGGTCCGGCGAGCGCCAGCCGATTCCAGGCGACCGACAACGCACTCCAGCGAGCGGGAAGTATGCATTCACCAGGTCAGAAGAATTCCATTGCCGGCACGCTGCTCAAGCTCCTCAGCAGCAGGACGCGGCCCGCCGTTCCCACCGCCGGCGACGGCGAACTCGTCCAGCCCGCCGCGGGCGAGGGCGCCCTGGAAAACCACCTGGGCGGCGACGAGGCCCGCAACTACCGCAAGTACGAGTACGACATGGTGGCCCCGCACGTGGGCCGTTCCCTGCTGGAGATCGGCTCCGGCCTCGGGCACTTCTCCGAGCAGTTCGCCGGGCGGCTCGACTACCTGGCCGTGAGCGACAACGACCCCTACTGCGTGGGCGAGCTCCGCAACCGGTACGCCGACGACGACGACGTCGAGGTGCTCGACCTGGAGCTGCCGGCCGAGATCGACATCCGGCAGAAGGTCGACACCGTCGTGATGATGAACGTCCTGGAGCACATCAAGGACGACGTCCAGGCGCTGCGCGACCTCGCCTCGGTGACCAAGCCCGGCGGTCGCATCGTCATCTGGGTGCCCGGCTACATGCAGCTGTACGGCGACTTCGACCGCAAGGTCGGCCACGTGACCCGGTACACCCCGGCCACCCTGGAGGCCTCGGTCCGCGAGGCCGGGCTCGTCCCCGAGGTGCTCAAGCCGATCAACTTCCTGGGCGGCATCGCCTGGTGGGCGGCCGTCCGCCGCGGCGGCGCCGGTTACCCGGACCCGCGGCTGGTGAAGATCTACGACCGGACGGTCATCCCCGCCACCCGCGCCATCGAGCGCCTCGTGCGGCCGCCGTTCGGCCAGACCGTCTTCTGCGTGGCCCGCGTTCCCGGCTGAGGCGGCGAGGGCGACCGCGCTCGCGGTAGGTAATCGGGCCCTCTCAGGTCGTGGTCGGGCGGGTACGATGCCGGAAGACCCTCCGATACGCCGGTCGAGCACCGGCGATGCGACCCGAGGCGGCCCGTGGCGAGCGTTGCGCTGGAACGGCGGGCGGGCTGGCTGCCCGCAGAGGTGACCAGGTTCGTCGGACGAAAGCGTGAGCTCTCCGAGGGCAAACGGCTCCTGGAGGCGTCACGGCTGGTGACGCTGACCGGGGCGAGCGGGGTCGGCAAGACCCGGCTGGCGCTCCACCTGGCGGCGGAGGCCCGTCCCGGCTACGCCGACGGCGCGTGGTTCGTCGATCTGTCGGCGCTGCGTGACGCCGAACTGCTCGCGCACACCGTGGCCGAGGCGCTGCACGTGCCCGACCAGTCCACGCGCGACCGGCTCGACATGCTGGCCGACCATCTGGCCGACCGCCAGCTGCTGCTCGTGCTCGACACCTGCGAGCACCTGGTGGACGCCTGCGCGATGCTGGCGGAGGTGCTGCTGCGGGCGGCGCCGCGCCTGCACCTGCTGGCGACCAGCCGCGAGCCGCTCGACGTGCTGGGCGAGCACACGATGGTGCTGCCGCCGTTGAGCCTCCCCGACGCCGAGGGACCGGGCGCCGAGGGCGTCGCCGAGGCGATCGCGATGTCGGACGCGGTGGCGCTCTTCGCCGACCGCGCCGCGGCGGTCGTGCCGGGCTTCACGCTGAGTGAGAACGATCTGGGCGCCGTGGCCCGGCTGTGCCGGCGGCTGGACGGCATCCCGCTCGCGATCGAGCTGGCCGCCGTACGGCTCCGCGCGCTGTCGGTCGAGCAGCTCGTCGAGCGGCTGGACGACCGGTTCCGGTTGCTCGGCACCCATCGCGCGCAGCGGGCCGGGCGTTCCCGCCACCAGACCCTGCGGGCGGCGGTGCAGTGGAGCCACGAGCTGTGCACGCCGCGGGAGGCGTTGTTGTGGGCCCGGCTCACGGTCTTCCCCGGCGGGTTCGATCTCACCGCGGCCGAGCACGTGTGCGCCGACGCGGAGAACGCGGCGACCGGCCTGCCCGCCGACGCGGTCTACGAGACGCTCGCGCGCCTCGTCGAAAAGTCGATCGTGCTGCGCGAGGAGGGCGGCCGCCGTTACCGGATGCTCGACACGCTCCGCGAGTACGGCGGCGACCTGCTGGCGGGGCTGGGCGAGAAGGAACGGCTGCGGCGCAGTCACCGCGACTGGTTCCTGAGCCTCGCCATCCGCGCCGAGGCCGAGGCGTTCGGCGCCGACCAGCCCGAACGCCTCGACCGTCTGATGCGTGAGCACGCCAACCTCCGCGCCGCCCTCGACTACTCGGTCACCACGCCCGGCGAGGCCGCGCAGGCGAGGCGGATGACGGTGGCGCTGGCGCAGTTCTGGTTCTCCGCGGGGCTGCTCGGCGAGGGGCGCCTGTGGCTGGGCAAGGCCCTCGACGCGGACGGCGGCCACGACGCCACGTCCGATCGCGCCAAGGCGCTCTGCCTGGCCGGACTGCTGGCGGTGCTCCAGGGCGATCTTGAGGCGGCTGAGCGTTTCCAGGCCGCGGCGGTGCCGCTGGCGTCGGACGGCTTGGAGCGCGCCTACACGGTCGAGCTGGCCGGGCTCGTGGCGTTCTTCCGCGGCGATCTGGAGACGGCCCTGCCCCTCCTGGCGGAGCCCGCTCCGGACGGCGACATCTGGACGATGTTGCGGCTGCCGCTGCTCGCCGCGGTGCACTGCCTCACCGGCGAGATCGACCGGGCCCTGGAGTTCTGCGAGGAATGCCAGGTCGTCAGCTCCGAGTGCGGCGACCAGTGGTGCCTGGCGTACGCGACGTGGGTACGCGGGCTCGCGCACTGTCTCCGTGGTGACCCTGAGGCGGCGACGGTGGAGGCGCGGCGCACGCTGGGGCTCATGCGCGACCTCAACGATCGGCTCGGCGGCGCGATGGCGCTGGATCTGGCCGCGAGCTGCGCGGGCTTCACCGGATCGTACGAACGGTCGGCGCGGCTGTTCGGCGCCGCCGAGCGAATGTGGCGGATGGTGGGCGCGCCGATGTTCTTCGGCCCCGCCTACCTCTCGTTGCGCGAGGTCGTGCTCGCGGAGGTGCGCGGTTCGCTCGGGGAGCGCTGCTGGCAGGTCTTCCATGACGAGGGGCTCCGGCTCGGTCTCGACGAGGCCGTGGAGCACGCCATGGACGAGCGTCCCGGCGTCAACGCGCATGACGTCGATCCCTGGGAGCCCCTCACCCGCCGCGAACGTGAGATCGCGGCCCTGGTGGCGCAGGGGCTGTCCAACCGGGAGATCTCCGAACGCCTGGTCATCGCCAAGCGCACGGTCGACTCCCACTTGGAGCACATCCTCGCCAAGCTGGAGATGGCCTCCCGGACACAGATCGCCGCCTGGGTCACCGAACGTCGTCGTCCGGCCCGCGACTGATTTTTAGGTACGGCTATCGGGATGTCTCCCGATGCGTAGGCGGGCCCCTATCCGGAAGACTAAGTACTCGCTGAAAGGGCCACGTGCCGCCTCTCCGAGCGGAGAAGTGCCGCGTACTTCCGCGGACCGTGTCCTGGCAGGCAACCACTGAAGTTCCCGTGTGGTCCGACGGTTCGGCGGCTGGAGCCCGGGAGGGGAGGCTCCCGTCGCCGGATCCACACCGTGCGGCGCCTCGTCTCAGGCGCGACGGATCGGGAAGAGAGCCAGGCGGTGCGCGGTGGCCGCGGCTTCGCCGCGGCTGGCGACCTCCAGCTTGGTGAGAATGTTCGAGACGTGGACGCTCGCCGTCTTGGCCGAGATGAAGAGCACCTCGGCGATCTCGCGGTTGCTCTGGCCGTCGGCGACCAGGCGCAGCACTTCGAGCTCGCGCGGGGTCAGGCCGAGCGGCGGGCCGGCGGGGGCGGGCTCGGTGGCCGGCCCGGCCGCGCGGCCGAGGCGGGCGCGGCGGCGGAGATCGTCGAGATGCGCGGAGAGCGGCTTGGCTCCAAGCCGGTCGGCGAGGTCGGCGGCGCGCCGCAGACGGTCGGCGGCGGCGTCGCGGTCGCCGTCGAGGATCGCCGCCTCACCGGCGCGGGTCAGCGCGGTGGCGAGCGGATAGCGCTCGCCGAGCCTCTCCCACGCTGCCGCGGCGGTGTCCCAGGCCGCCAGGTCGTGCACGCCCCGGGCGCGGGCGGCCTCCGCGAGGAACGTGAGGCGGTGCGCCTCCTGGGCGGGGCCCAGCACCTTGAGATCGGCGGCGCGGGCCTCGATCTGCGGCAGCGCCGGCGTTCCGTCGATCGTCGCCTGGTCGCCGAGGGCGGCGCAGGCGGTGGCACCGAGCACCATGATCGGCCAGGCGTAGCGGCTGTCGTCCGGCAGGCCCGTGGTCGGGATCACCGGGCCGACGGCCTCCAGCGCCTCCTCGTACCGGCGGGCCGCGATCCGGAGCCGGGCCTTCAGCCGGAGCGTGGCGAAGTAGTCCTGGGTCTTCAGCCACTCCATCTTGAGATCCATGATCTCGTCCGAGGCGTCGAGCCAGGCCTGCGCGGCCGGCAGGTCGCCGCGCGCCGCCGCGACCTCGCCGAGCAGCACCAGCAGGGAGGTGCGGATCGTGATCGCCGGGTCCTGCTCCAGAGCCTGGCCGAGCACGGCGAACGCCTCGTCCCAGCGGCCGAGCGACACCAGCGGCTCGGCGAGGTTGATGCCGAGGAACGTGCCCTGCGTACGGGCGACGCCGAAGTCCTCGGCCCGCTCCATGCCGCGCCGGGCCACCTCGACGGCCTCCTCATGCCGCCCGCAGCCCTCCAGGAAGTGCGACTTGATCACGGCGAGGCGCAGCAGCACGCGGTGGCTTCCCGAGCGCAGCGCGGCCTCCTCGGCGGCGGCGAGCATCTCCTCGTCGCCGTCGTAGTCGATGTCGACGCAGAACAGCGTGATCAACGCATCGGCCTCGGCGATGACGTCGCCGAGCGCACGGGCGATCTCCATCGACTCGACGGCGGCGCTCCGGGCCTCCTGGGTGTCGGTCGTCAGCCGTACGTACTGCGCCAGCGTGGCGAGCGTACGGGCGCGGATCACCGAAGGCTCGGCCGGCAGGCAGCGCACCGCCTCGCGCAGGTCCTCGACGAACCCGGGCCGGGCCATCTGGTGGCGCATCCGGCCACGCAGCTCCAGCAGCGCGGCCCGCCGCGTGCTCGGGCCGCCGGACTCCTCGACCTCGCGCAGCGCCGCGGTGGCCAGCTTGATGCCGATCTCGTACTCGCCGGCAAGGTCGGCGGCGGCAGCGGCCTGCTCCAGCACGTCGGTGTGGTCGGCGCCGATCCGCTGGGCGGCGTCCGGTACCCGCTCCCACAGCTCCAGGACGCGCGACAACATCGCCAGCGACTCGGCGTAGGCCAGGGCCTTGTGGGCGTCACCGGCCGCGCGGCTGGAACTGACGAGCGCCCACGTGGCGTCGTGCGCGGCGTTCCAGTGGTGGCTGAGTTCGACCCACAGGCGACCCGGCGGCACCAGGCCGGGGTCGTCTTCGAGGGCCTGGGCGTAGCGCGTATGGAGCCGGGTGTGCTCGCCCGGCAGCAGGTCGTCGTGGAGCGCCTCGCGGATCAGGGCGTGCCGGAACGCGTAGCCGTCGCCGTCCACGACCAGGACATTGGCGGCCACGGCGGGCCGCAGGACGCGGGTCAGCGTGGTGTCGTCGAGCCCGGAGACGGCGGCGAGCAGGGCGTGCTCGATGCGGGTTCCGCCGCCGCTCGCGTCGCGCAGGACGTCCTGGGTCTCCTCCGGAAGCCGCTGCACGCCCGCGAGCAGCAGGTCGCGCAGCGACTCGGGGAGCTCGCTGGCGAGCGTCCCGTCGCTGTCGAGCAGCGCCTCGACGAACAGGGGGTTGCCCTCGCTGCGCGCGTGGATCCGGTCCACCAGCCGCGGCTGGGGCTCGGTCCCGAGGATCCGGGCGGCCTGCTCGGCGACCTCGGCGCGCGACAGCCGGGTCAGCTCGATCCGCCGGACCTTGTCGCTGCGGTCCAGCTCGGCCAGCAGCGGCCGCAGCGGATGGGTGCGGTGCAGCTCGTCGACGCGGTAGGTGACCACGATCAGCAGCGGTGCGGAGAAGGTGTTGCGGACCAGGAACGCCAGCAGGTCACGGGTGGACCGGTCGGCCCAGTGCGCGTCCTCGATCACCAGTACCAGCGGCTGCCGTTCGGCCAGCCGCTCCAGCAGGGTGAGCACCAGCTCGAACAGCCGGGCGCGTTCCTCGCCGGAGGGCGTGTCGCTCTCGGGCTCGCCGAACTCGGGCAGCAGGCGCGCCAGGCCCCGGGTGTCGCCGCGCGGCAGCAGCTCGGCGATCCCGTCGATGCCGATGTCGCGGACCAGCCCGCGCAGCACGGTGGTGAACGGGGCGAACGGCAGGCCGTCGGAGCCCAGCTCCAGGCAGCCGCCGACCAGCAGCCGGGCGCGGGGCGTCCCGTCCACGTCCTCCACCGTCCGGGCGAACTCCCGGACGAGCCGGGTCTTGCCGAGGCCCGCCTCACCGCCGACGAGCACGGCGCCCGGCGCGGCGGCCAGCGCCTCGTCAAGATCACCGAGCTCCGCCGAACGGCCCACCAGGACCGGACTCATCACGCGTACGCTCACGCACCAAGGATGCCCTATGAATACGACAAAACCATCCAAATATCACCCTGTGAGATCGCCCGGAGCCCACGGCGGGCTCAGGGGCGCCAGCCCTGGTCACGGTGCTGGTCGAGCTCGGCCACGGGACCGGCCGGGAGCGGCGGATGGGCCGCCGTCCGGACGGGGCTCCCCACCGTCTCGGCGTCGATCACTCCTCGTTCCCGGAAGTGCTCGTGGGCCATCATCTCGGCGCGCGCCAGCAGCGGGGCGACGGGGGCGCCGGCCGCTCCGAGCCGCTCGACCGCCTCGTCCCGGGTGAGCCCGGCGACCGCCGCCGCGACGGCCCCGTCGAGCTCGCGCACCCGCCCGAGGCGTTCGAGGAACGGCACGGCCGCGAGATCATCCAGCTCCAGGGCCTCGCACGTGGCGGCCCAGAGACGCTCCTCGGACACCACCCCCAGCGTGATCTTCTCGCCGTCCCTGGTCGGGTAGACCCCGTAACCGGGCACCGGCCCCGCGCCGCCGTTCCGGGTGATCGCCGTCGGCACGGTACCGACCCAGTTGGCCAGGACATCGGCCATGCCGAGGTCGATCCGGTCGCCGATCCCGGTCGCCCGTGCCTTGAGGCACGCGGCCGTGATGGCGAACGCGGCCATCGTCGCGGCGGCCATGTCGGCCACGGGCAGGTCGTCGGCGTCGGGAGAAACGGCCTCAGCCCCCAGAGCGGCCGCGTACGCCCGGTAGTTGACGTCATGGCCGGGCACCGCCGCCAGCGGCCCCTGCGCCCCGTACCCCGAGATCGAGCAGTACACCAGCCCCGCGTTGAGCGTCCGCAACGCCTCGTACCCGACTCCCAGCCTCTCGGCGACGCCGGGGCGGAACCCCTCCACGAAGACCTCGGCCCCGCTCGCCAGCTCCAGGCAGCGCGCCCGGTCCCCGTCGTCCTTGAGGTCGAGGACGAGGCTGCGCTTGTGCTGGTTGAGCAGGTCGAAGTGGCTCCGGAACCCGCGCATCGGCTCGCCGCCGGGCGGCTCCACCTTGATCACGTCCGCGCCGAGCTGGGCGAGCAGCTGCGTGGCGTACGGCCCGGGCCGCCACATGGTCAGATCCAGTACCCGCAACCCGTCCAGCAGCGCCATCCGTACCCGCTCCCCTCGATCGTGGTAGGCCCCACCGTGCCGCCGGGCCATCATCAAGTCAAGCGAGCGCTTGGTCGATGACTGGCGGTGTGTTGACTCGAAGTCCGGCAGGGGTGACGCTGGCCGGGTAGCGGGACACATCGTCGTCTGTTCTCCCTGGTCAGAGAGTGGAAGGAGCATAAAGGTGCGTTTCGGGATCTTCTACGAGCATCAGCTTCCGCGGCCTTGGGATCATGGGGAGGAGCACCGGCTCTACAAGGACGCGCTGGAGCAGATCGAGATCGCCGACCGCGTGGGGTTCGACTACGTGTGGGAGGTCGAACACCACTTCCTGGAGGAGTACAGCCACTCGTCGGCGCCGGAGGTCTTCCTCGCGGCGGCGTCGCAGCGCACCAAACGGATCCGGCTGGGGCACGGGATCGTCCAGCTGCCGCCCGACGTCAACCACCCGGCACGGGTGGCCGAGCGGATCGCGACGCTGGATCTGGTCTCGGACGGGCGGGTCGACTTCGGGACGGGGGAGGCCAGCTCCAGCGCCGAGCTGGGCGGCTTCGGGGTGCGGCGCGCCGGGAAGCGGGCCCAGTGGGAGGACGCGATCGACGCGATCACCCGGATGTTCGTGGAGGAGCCGTTCGCCGGGTGGGAGTCTCCGCACCTGCGGATGCCGCCCCGGAACGTCATTCCCAAGACCCTGCAGAAGCCGCATCCGCCGTTGTGGGTGGCGTGCTCACGGCGGGAGACCATTCATTTCGCGGCCCGGAACGGGATCGGGGCGCTGTCGTTCTCCTTCGTGGAGCCCGAGGACGCGGCCAAATGGACGGGCGAGTACTACCGGATCATCGAGTCGGACGAGTGCGTGCCGGCGGGGTTCGCGGTCAATCCGAACGTGACGGTCGTCCTGCCGATGATGCTGCACGAGGACGAGGCCACCGCGATCGACCGCGGGATCGACGGGGCGCACTTCTTCGGATTCGCGCTCGCGCACTACTACGGGACGACCCCGCACGATCCGGGGCGCACGGACGTCTGGGCCGAGTTCCAGGAGCGGCGGGCGCGCCAGGGGTTCGACCGGGAGCAGATCATCGCCAACGCCGAGGCGCTCAACGTGAACGTGGGGTCGCTGCGGGGCGCGGTCGGCACGCCCCAGCAGGTCGCCGATCTGGTGCGGCGGTACGAGACGGCGGGAGTCGACCAGATCGTCTTCGTGCTCCAGGCGGGCCCCAACAAGCATGAGCACATCTGCGAGAGCATCGAGCTCTTCGGCAAGGACGTGCTGCCTCGTTTCGCCGAGGGGCGGGAGGAGCGGGAGGCCGCCAAGGCCGAACGGCTCGCGCCCGCGGTCGAGGCGGCACTCGCCCGGCGGGCTCCGGCTCGGAAGTCGCCGCCCGGATACCGCATCGATGAGGACGCCGAGCTCGCCAGGGCGCGGCGCGCCCGCAGGTCGGGGCGTCCGGCGGGGCTCCGCCCGGCGTTGGCGTCGGTGCGGGACGAGGCGCGCGCGACGACGCGGCGGCGCGTCCAGCAGGGGTTCTCGCGGTTCGTCCGCGGTCGGTCGGACGCCGAGATCGAGCGAACGTTCGGGCCCCGGGCGCAGCGCGTCTTCTTCGCCGCGATGGCGCGGCAGTTCGACCCCTCGACGGCGGCGGGCTTCGAAGGCGAGCTGGAGTTCCGGCTGAACCGTACGGACGGCACCCAGACCGCGTGGACCGTCCACGTCCGCGGCGGGAAGGCCCGGGCAAGGCAGGGCGAGGCCCGCGAGCCCGCCATCACGATCCTCACGGGCACCGCCGACTTCCTGCGCACGTTCACGGGCGACGCCAACCCCGCGTCGCTGCTGATGGACGGCCGTCTGAAGATCCGCGGCAACCTTGAGCTGGCACCGAAGATCAGCGAGATGTTCGGCGGCCCGTCGCCGTACTGAGGTAGTCGCGCGCATTACCTGCCGCGTAATCGCCTCGGGTGGGTCCTGACCGGCATCGTTGGGGCGTCGGGAGAGACCCACTGATGGAGGGGACGTCATGTCTGCGTACGGCGTAGGGCACCTGCACGAGGTCACCATGGGGCCGGGGATCGTGGAGTACCTGGAGCGGATCGACGCGACGCTGGAGCCGTTCGGCGGGAAGTTCATCGTCCACGGGGCCAAGGCGGAGGTGAAGGAGGGGGACTTCCGGGGCGACCTGATCGTCATCGAGTTCCCCGATCTCGACCGGGCCCGGGAGTGGTACGACTCGGCGGCCTACCAGGCGATCATCCCGCTGCGGGCCGACAACTCGGTCGGCGACATCTTCCTGCTGGACGGCGTCGACGGTGATCATGTGGCGACCGACGTCCTGGCGACGTGAGAGCGCGAGGCGAGGAGCCTTGACGACTGGCCGCCGCGTGTCACGGTGGTAGAGACCTGGACGGGGGATCGTCATGGACCGTGACGAGATCTGGCGAACGATCGACGAGCAGCGGCGCGGCCTGGCCGACCTCTTCGACGATCTGACCGAGCGTGAGTGGGAGACGCCGTCCCTCTGCGCGGGCTGGCGCGTGCGCGACGTCGCCGCCCACCTCACGCTGGCCCAGACGGGGGTGTTCCCGGCTCTGCGAGCCCTGGTCCGGGCCCGTGGCAGCGTCAATCGCATGATCCGTGACTCGGCCCGGCGGCAGGCCGAGCTGCCGGTCGACGGCTACGCCCCGATGCTGCGCGCCATGGTCGGTTCGCGCGTGACGGCGCCCGGGCTTTCGGAGCTGGAGCCGCTCATCGACGTTCTCGTGCACGGTCAGGACATCGCCGTCCCGCTCTCACGTACCCGCCCCATGCCGACCGAGGCGGCGGCCGTCGCCGCGTCGCACGTCTGGCCCGCGCTCTGGCCCTTCCGTGCGGAACGCCGGCTGCGCGGGGTCAGGCTCGTGGCGACCGACCACACGTGGACCGCGGGAGAAGGGGCCTTGGTGGAGGGCCCGATCTCGGCGATCCTCCTGCTCATCACGGGCCGCCCTGTCGCGCTTCCGCTCCTCGCCGGTCCGGGCGTTCCCGAGCTGGAGGCCCGCCTGAGCGCACGCTGAGGTCCCCGAAGCGTGGCCATAGGGCCCATGGGCCCTATTTGCAGCAATGACAAATTCATAGCGTGCCGGGTGCCATCGCTCCTTTTCAGAGGGGAATCCTCATGAAGGTCCGCTATCTCGCATCCGGCGGAATCGCCACGGTCGTCGCGGCGGGAACGCTCGCGGGCGGCATCGCCCTGTCGGCGCAAGACTCCCAACCCGGCACCACCAGAGTCGCCGCCTCCGTTCAGGACGCCTCCACCGCCGCACCCAACCGCTACACCATCATCCAGACCTTCGCGGCAGGGGGTGCGGGGCGCAAGCTCCGCAAGGTTCCGCTGCGGCGCGGCTACTTCAAGCGCTCGGAACCGGCGAAGGGATTCGGCTTCGCCAAGATCGCGCTCAAGCACGGATTCACGAAGTACTCGCACATCGCGAAGATGACCAAGGTCGCGTCGTGGCGGCACACGACAGGGACCAACTACAACCTCTCCATCACCGCACGGGAGTTCACGTGCGGCAAGAGCGGCTGCCGGATCAAGCGCAAGCAGGTCGTCCGGCAGGTCGTCGACACCCGCATCACCCGGGGAAAGCCGTTCGGGCTCGTGACCATGTACTGCCCGGGGACCGGGGACCGCTGCCCGTCCTGGGTGATGAAGACCTTCAGCTGCCCGAAGATCGAAAAGGGCCTGCCCTGCAAGGCGCACGGCGCCGGGACGAAGGCCGCCCTCCTCGGCACGACGACCCGCTTCGACCTGGTCCCCGGCCGCGTCTGAGACGTTCATGCTGAAGGCGGAAGACGTCAAGCTGCGGGACCATCTCGTCGACCTGTCCGACATCCAGTACGACGGGACCCGGCTCGGCCTGCTGCTGAGCTGGGCCTCGTTCGTCAGGCTACGCCAACGCCTGTAAAACCAAGGAACCGGTCACCTCCTCTTTGCGAGGTGACCGGTTCTTCTGTTCGGGATCAGACTTGGCGTACCCGGGAGTCGAAGATCCAGAATTTGTAGGCGGTTCCGGTGCCGACCCAGTGATCGGGCTTCTGGTCCCAGACGCACCGGACGGCGGTCGGCGTGAAGAAGCGCACCTTTCCGCGCCTCTCGTACACGTTGAACTTGTAGGCCTTGTAAACGCGTCCCATCTGCAGCTGGTAATGCAGCTTCTTCTTCTTGGGGCCGTACGGAAGCTTCCCGCTGGAGGCGGTCATGGTGTCCTCCCATGACTTTTCCACGGAGAAGCCGACGGTGTTGCTGATCGCCTTGATGGTGACGCCGAAGGTGGCGGTCACGGAGTTCTTGACGCCGACCTTCTTGGAGATGTCCAGGCGCTGCCCGCTGTATCCGGCGATGCGGTGGACGGGGTCGTTGGGCCAGGTCTTCTTCGTTCCGACGAACTTGCGATACTTGGAGTAGCGTGCGAGAGAGCAGGGGCGTTCGGCCTTTTTGGCGGTGGCGGCGGAAACATTTCCGGCCTTGACCTCGCCGGAGTCCATGAGGGCCCAGCCGGCGGGCACCAAGGTTCCGGTTGCCAGCGTCGCCGCGATCGCGAGCCGCCCGGCTCGCGTGATACGTGCCATTGTGCGCTCCAATACCGTCGACCATTTTCGAACGACGGTATTGAGCGTGGTCACCGGCCCGACAGGGCCCTAGGGCCTTGCCAGGGGCCCCAGCCTGGAGTCACATTTCGTCGAGGACGTTTTGGAGGATCTTGGGCGTCGAGGTGGCGGGGGCCGAGTGCACGGCGAGCCGGTTCATCACGTCGGTGTAGTGGAAGACGTCGGCCGGCTTGTCGGGATAGAACGCGTTGGTGAGCTGCTCCAGGTAGATCACGTCGGGCAGGTCGGCGGCGGGCAGGCGCAGGATGCTGATCGGGCCGCCCGCACCGTGGCCGCCCGCGCTGAACGGGCTGATCTGCACCGTGACGTGCGGCAGCTCGTTGAGGGCGATGAGCTGCTTCAGCTGGGCGCGCATGGTGGCGCGGCCGCCGAAGGGACGGCGGATCGCGGCCTCGTCGAGGACGGCCCAGAACCGCACCGGGTCGGGCCGGGTGAGCACCTGGTGCCGCGCCATCCGCAGCTCGACGCGGCGTTCGATCTCGTTGTCGGACGCGCTCGGCATGCCGGCCCGGACCACGGCATGGGCGTAGGCCTCCGTTTGGAGGAGACCTGGCACGAACTGGACCTCGTAGCAGCGGATCATGCTGGCGCCCTGCTCCAGCCCGAGATAGGCCTCGAACCAGGGGGGCACCAGGTCGCTGTAGGCCTGCCACCAGCCCGCCGCGCTGGCCTGCTTGGCCATCTCCAGCAACGGCAGCCGGTCGGCCAGGTCGGTGACGCCGTACAACGTCAGCAGGTCGGAGACGTCACGGTCCTTGAACCGGACCCGTCCGAGCTCCATCCGGCTGATCTTCGACGCGGAACCGCGGATCTCGTAGGCGGCCTGCTCGGCGGAGATGCCGCTGAGCTCGCGCAGCCGTCGCAGCTGTGCCCCCACGACCAACCGCAGCACGGTCGGTCCCGCACGCCCGTGCGTCAGCGCACTGGGCGGCATGTCCTCGACACGTTCGGTGCCCACTCCCACTCCCGAAAAATCACAAGCGACGCCGAACCCCGGTCAAGACTGACATCCGCCACCGGCGGAGACAACCGTGCGGGGCTCTACGCCTGGCGTTTACGTGCGACGCCGCACAGAGTGGACGTCTTGGTGATGTCTTCGAACGGGGTGGGTTCGGGACGCCACGACTCGCAGGCCACCACGCCGGGCTCGACCAGGTCGAACCCGTCGAAGTAGCCGACGATCTGCTCCGGTGGGCGCAGCCGGTAAGGGACCGCGCCAGTGTCGTCATACCCCTGCTGGGCCTTGTTATGGGCGTCGTCGGTGTCGGTGTCGTCGTACAGGGCCAGGTAGCTGCCCTCGGGAAGCCCCGACATCAGGCTCCGGATGATGGACAGGACCTCTTCGTAGGAGTCGACGTGGCCGAGGACGCCCATGAGCATCAGGGCGATGGGACGGTCGAAGTCGAGCTTCTTCTGGGCGATGCTCAGGATGTCATCGGGCCTGCGCATGTCGGCCTCGATGTAGCTCGTCGCGCCCTCGGCCGAGCTTGTCAGCAGGGCGTGCGCGTGGACGAGCACGAGGGGGTCGTTGTCGACGTAGACGATGTGGGATTCGGGAGCCACCCGCTGGGCGACCTCGTGGGTGTTGTCGACCGTCGGCAGCCCGGTGCCGATGTCGAGGAACTGCCGGATGCCGGCCTCCTCGGCCAGGTGGCGGACGGCGCGGGCGAGGAAGTGCCGGCCGACGCGCGCGATGTCCACGATGCCCGGATAGACCTGGACGTAGGCGTCCCCGGCCTCGCGGTCGATCGGATAGTTGTCCTTGCCGCCGAGCCAGTAGTTCCAGATCCGGGCGGAGTGCGGCACTGTGGTGTCGATCTGCGGAGGCACCGGGTCGTCAGCCATGGCGCAGCGGGCTCCTCTACACGGTCCACGCCCCGGAGGGCGTGTCGGGGGGTGTGAGACGTCGTCCCCCGGGGGACGTCTCCGCGTGTTCAAATTTCCCGACCAAGATAGACGACTTGTAGGTTATTTGCACCCTCTGGCCGTTTTGTGCAGGTGCCGGGCGTGCGCGATGCTGGAGACGTGTCAACGGAGACTCTTGTGAGCGCCACTGAGCTGCGCGCCTTCCTGCACGGGCTGCCGGGCGTCGACCAGGTCGGGGCGGAGGAGCGGGCCGCGCGGCTCGCCACGCGTTCGATCAAGACCTCGGCCAAGGCCCAGGCCATCGACCTGGCGATCACCATGGTCGACCTCACCACGCTGGAGGGCGCGGACACGCCCGGGAAGGTGCGCGCCCTGTGCGCCAAGGGCCTGCGGCCCGATCCGGGTGACCCGGGAGTGCCCCGGGTGGCGGCCATCTGTGTCTATCCGGACATGGTCGCGACGGCGGTGGAGGCCCTCCGGGGCTCCGGGGTCGGGGTGGCGAGCGTGGCCACCGCGTTCCCCTCGGGACGGGCGCCGATGGAGGCCAAGCTGGCCGACACCCGGGCCGCGGTCGAGGCGGGCGCCACCGAGATCGACATGGTGATCGACCGCGGCGCGTTCCTGGCCGGCGACTACCTCAAGGTGTACGAGGAGATCGTCGCGACCAAGGAGGCCTGCGCCGCGACCTCCGTGGACGGCGGGAAACGTGCGAACGACGGGCACGGCGCGCACCTCAAGGTGATCTTCGAGACCGGCGAGCTCGTCACCTACGACAACGTGCGGCGTGCCTCCTGGCTCGCCATGCGGGCCGGTGCCGACTTCATCAAGACCTCCACCGGCAAGATCTCCCCGGCCGCCACGCTGCCGGTGACGCTGGTCATGCTGGAGGCCGTGCGCGACTACCGGGCCGAGACCGGGCGGATGGTCGGGGTCAAGCCCGCGGGCGGCATCCGCACCACCAAGGACGCGATCAAGTACCTGGTCCTGGTCAACGAGACGGCCGGGCCCGACTGGCTCACCCCGGACTGGTTCCGCCTCGGCGCCTCCAGCCTGCTGAACGATCTCCTCATGCAGCGCCGCAAGCTGGCCACGGGTGTCTACTCCGGCCCCGACTACTTCACGCTCGACTGACTCGACTCACTGGAATGGCTGATCATGGACTTCGAGTACGCGCCGGCACCCGAGTCGCGGGCCGTCGTCGACATCAGGCCCTCCTACGGGCTGTTCGTCGACGGTGAGTTCCGCGACGGGCACGGCGAGCCGTTCAAGAGCATCGACCCGTCGAACGAGGAGCCGCTCGCCGAGATCGCCGCCGCCGACGCGGCCGACGTGGACCGCGCGGTGGCGGCCGCCCGGCGCGCCCACGACAAGGTCTGGGGCCCGATGCCGGGCCGCGAGAGGGCCAAGTACCTCTACCGGATCGCGCGGATCGTCCAGGAACGGTCGCGCGAGCTGGCGGTGCTGGAGTCGATCGACAACGGCAAGCCGATCCGCGAGTCACGGGACGTCGACCTGCCGCTGGTCGCCGCGCATTTCTTCTACTACGCGGGCTGGGCCGACAAGCTGGCGTACGCGGGCCTCGGGCCGGATCCGAGGCCGCTGGGCGTGGCCGGTCAGGTCATCCCGTGGAACTTCCCGCTGCTGATGCTGGCCTGGAAGATCGCGCCGGCGCTGGCGTGCGGCAACACGGTGGTGCTCAAGCCCGCCGAGACCACGCCGCTGACCGCGCTGGCGTTCGCCGAGATCTGCCGCCAGGCCGACCTGCCGCCGGGCGTGGTCAACATCATCACCGGCGCGGGCGAGACCGGCCGGCTGCTGGTCGAGCACACCGGCATCGACAAGATCGCGTTCACCGGCTCCACCGAGGTCGGCAAGCAGATCGCGCGTGCCGCGGCCGGCACCACCAAGAGGCTGACGCTGGAGCTCGGCGGCAAGGCCGCCAACGTGATCTTCGATGACGCGGCGCTGGACCAGGCCGTCGAGGGCGTCGTCAACGGGATCTTCTTCAACCAGGGCCACGTGTGCTGCGCCGGGTCGCGGCTCCTCGTCCAGGAGTCGGTGGCGGAGGAGCTGCTCGACCGGCTCAAGCGGCGGATGGCCACGCTGCGCGTCGGTGACCCGCTCGACAAGAACACCGACATCGGCGCGATCAACTCCGGCGCCCAGCTGGAGAAGATCCGGATGCTGTCGGAAATCGGCGAGCAGGAGGGCGCCGGCCGCTGGTCGCCGCCGTGCGAGCTGCCGCAGCGCGGATTCTGGTTCGCGCCCACGATCTTCACCGACGTCGCCCAGTCGCACCGCATCGCCCGCGAGGAGATCTTCGGGCCGGTGCTGTCGGTGCTGACGTTCCGTACGCCCGCCGAGGCCGTCGAGAAGGCCAACAACACGCCGTACGGGCTGTCGGCCGGGGTCTGGACCGAGAAGGGCTCGCGCATCCTGTGGATGGCCGAGCGCCTGCGCGCGGGCGTCGTCTGGGCCAACACGTTCAACAAGTTCGACCCCGCGTCGCCGTTCGGCGGCTACAAGGAGTCCGGCTACGGCCGCGAGGGCGGCCGGCACGGGCTGGAGGCCTACCTCGATGTGTGAGCGGGCGCGCGGCGTCTGGACTGAGGAGCGAGGAACGAGCGACGAGGGAAGACGTCGCGTGAAGGCGGCCGTGAACCGCCGAACGGAGTGAGGCAAATGAGCACAGAGCGATCTGAGCGGCTCGCCGTGCGCAAGACCTACAAGCTGTTCATCGGGGGCGCGTTCCCCCGGTCCGAGTCCGGCAGGTCGTACGTGGTGAACGACGGCAAGGGCACCTTCCTCGCCAACGCCTCCCAGGCGTCCCGCAAGGACGTCCGGGACGCGGTGACCGCCGCTCGCAAGGCGTTCGGCGGCTGGGCCGGGCGTACCCCCTACAACCGGGGGCAGATCCTCTACCGGATCGCCGAGATGCTGGAGGGCCGGCGGGCGCAGTTCGTCGAGGAGCTGCGAGCCGCCGGGCTCGCCAAGGCCGCCGCCAACGCCGAGGTGGACGCGGCGATCGACCGCTGGGTCTGGTACGCGGGCTGGGCCGACAAGATCGGCGCGGTCGGCGGCTCCGCCAACCCCGTCGCCGGGCCGTTCTTCAACTTCTCCACGCCGGAACCGACCGGCGTCGTCGGCGTCGTCGCGCCGGACTCCCCGCTGCTCGGCCTGGTGTCGGTCGTCGCACCGGCGATCGTGGCGGGCAACACGTGCGTCGTCATCGCGTCCGAGCCGGCTCCGCTGCCGTCGATCACGTTCGCCGAGGTGCTGGCGACGTCCGATCTTCCGGGTGGTGTCGTCAACGTGCTGACCGGCCGCCGCGACGAGCTCGCGCCGTGGCTCGCCGCGCACATGGACGTGAACGCCATCGACCTGGCCGGGGTGGCCGAAGACCGCGTCAGGGCCCTGGAGGAGGCGGCCGCGGAGAACCTCAAGCGGGTGCTGCGACCCGGTATGGCCGACTGGTCCGCGGAGCCCGGAACGGAACGCATGACCGCCTTCTTGGAGACCAAGACGGTGTGGCATCCGGTGGGTCTCTGATCCGCTCAAGTAACAGAGCGTGTGTAGAGCGTCAACAAATGTGGAATAGATCTCCCCGTAACTGATCACACGGGGGGGAGATCAGTGGCTACCAAGACTGCTCAGCGCGCGACGTCCAGCCGAGGTACGGCTAGTCGCGCGAAAAGCTCGACCGCGAAGAAGACCACTGCGCGCAAGTCGGCCACGAAGAAGGCGGCGACCAAGAAGGCGACCACCAAGAAGGCGACCACGAGGAAGCCGGCCGCCAAACGTGTCAGCGCCGCCGCGAAGACCTCGTCGCCGCGTACCACGGTCAGCCGTTCGATGGCCAAGAAGGGCACCGCCAAGAAGTCCACGACCGGCAGGAAGTCCACGGCCGGCAAGCGGACGACGGGGACCAGGTCGGCGGCCAAGAAGACGACCACGCCCCGGAAGTCCACTTCCGCGGCGCGCAAGTCGTCCACCGGCAGGTCGACCGCCACGAAGTCGACGGCCAAGAAGTCGACGGCCAGGAAGTCGACGGCCAAGAAGTCGACCGCGAGGAAGTCGACGGCCAAGAAGTCGGCCGCCAAAAAGTCGACCAGCAGGTCGACGGCGAAGAAGTCCACCGCCAGGAAGACCACGGCGGGAGGCAGGGGCACGTCCGCCGCGCGGAAGTCGACGTCCCGCGCCACGGCCACCGCGAGCCGGTCGTCCTCGGGGGCGGCCACCAAGGCCAAGACCGCCGCCACCAAGGCGACATCGGCCGCCAAGCAGATGAAGTCGGCGACCAGCAAGGCCTCGGCGTCGGTCAAGGCCATGACCGCCATGACCAAGGCGATGGCGACCGCGACCAAGGCGATGAACGACGCCGCCAAGGCGATGAGCACCGCCGCCAAGGCCGTGTCCAAGGCCCCGAGCGGGTCCGGCACCGCCCGGAAGGCGAGCGGCTCCCGCAAGTCCACGTCGGCCAGGAAGTCGACGTCCTCGGGCCGCAAGTCGACGTCGTCGGCGAGGAAGTCGACCTCGGGGGCCCGCAAGTCGACCGCGAAGCGGACGACCGCGAGCAGGTCGCCCGCCCGCAAGTCGACCACGGCGGGCACCACCGGGGCGGGTTCGACGACCGGGCGGTCCACGACGGCCCGCAAGAGCACGGCTCGCAAGAGCACGGCCCGCAAGTCCACGACCGCGCGCAAGTCGACCGCCAGGAAATCGACCACGTCCGGGGCCAGGAAGTCGCCCACGCGTTCGGTGGCGGCACGCAAGTCCACCACCACCAGACCCAAGGCGACCAGGCCCAGGGCCACCACGACGCGGCCCCGCAAGTCCGCGGCCACGTCGAAGCGGTCGACCACACGTCCACCGGAGTCCTCGGGGGCCTCGTCCGCGGCTCTCGTCGAGCCGAAGACCGACATGGGCTCGTTGCAGCACTCGACCACCGGCGACGGCGGCTTCCTGTCCGGCGTGACGGGCAGCGGCGTTTCCCGCGGTTGACCGCCGGGTACCCGGCGGCGGAGCCCCTTCCCCGCGCGGGGACGGGGCTCCGCCGGATCACCGAGGGAGTGGAGGGTCCGTGGACGACGACACGATCCTGTCGAACATCGACGCGTACGTGGCCGAGGAGCACCGGCTGCGCGAGCGCCGCCAGCGCGGTGAGCTCACCGGCGAGGAGGAACGCCGGCGGCTGCGGGAGCTGGAGGTGGCCCTGGACCAGTGCTGGGACCTCCTCAGGCAGCGCAGGGCCCGTCACGACGCGGGCGAGGACCCCGAGGCCGCGAAGGCCCGGCCGCCGGACGAGGTGGAGGGCTACCTGCAGTAGGTTCGCACGCACGAGAGAGCCGGTCCCGGAACGCTCCGGGACCGGCTCTCCGTCATGCCGTGCGGACGACCGTGAGCCGCGGGACTACATCCGCTCGGGCACCGGGATGCCGAGCAGGTCGAGCCCAGTGGTCATGGTGCGCAAGGTGGCCGCGCTCAGTGCCAGCCGCGATCCTCGGGTCTCCTCGTCGGGAGCGTTCAGCACCGGGCAGTTCTCGAAGAACGACGTGAACGCCTGGGCCAGCTCGAACAGGTAGCCCGCCAGCCGGTGCGGCTCGCTCAGCTCACCGGACTGCTGGACGACGGCACCGAAGTCCAGGAGCTTCAGCGCCAGCGCACGCTCGGCCTCGTGCCCGATCTTGATCGGGTCGGTCGCCGTCTCGGGGTCCACCCCGCCCTTGCGGAAGATCGAGCGGATCCGGACGGTGGCGTACTGGAGGTAGGGACCGGTCTTGCCGTTGAACAGGGTCATCCGGTCGATGTCGAAGATGTACTCGCTGTCGAGGGCCACCGACAGGTCGGCGTACTTCACCGCGCCGATGCCGACCTTCTCGACGATCTCGTCGCGGGTCGCGGCGTCGAACTCCGCCTGGTGCTCGACCGCGTCGAACCGTTCACCGGCCCGTTCGACGGCCTCGTCCAGCAGTTCGGAGAGCTTGACGGTGCCGCCCGCCCGGGTGCGCAGCATCTTGCCGTCGGTGCCCAGCACGTTGCCGATCTGGGCGTGCTCGGCCCTGACGCCGTCGTTCAGCCAGCCGGCCATCCGGGCGACCGCGAACACCATCTGGAAGTGCAGCGCCTGCGGCGCGCCCACCACGTAGATCATGCGGTCGACGTGCTCGGTGTCGACCCGGTAGCGGACGGTCGCGAGGTCGCTGGTGGAGTAGTTGTAGCCGCCGTCGCTCTTGCGGATGATCACCGGCAGCGGCTCGCCCTCGCGGCCGGTGAAACCGGGCGGGAACGCGCACAGCGCGCCGTCGCTGAGGACCGCGATGCCCTTGTCCTCAAGCTCCTGGACGGTGGGCGCGAGCAGGTCGTTGTAGAAGCTCTCGCCCTTGATGTCGTCGTCGGTGAGCGTGACGCCCAGCCGCCTGTAGACGGTGTTGAAGTAGCGCTTGGACACGTCGACCAGGACCTGCCAGAGCCGCAGCGTCTCGGGGTCGCCCGCCTGCAGCTCCACGACCCGCCTCCGGGCGCGGTCGGCGAACTTCTCGTCGCTGTCGAACTTCTCGCGGGCGGCCTGGTAGAACGCGGTCAGGTCGCTGACGGAGGAGTCGTCGTCGGCGGCCTTCTCCTCGCCGATGTCGAGCAGGTGCTCGATGAGCATGCCGAACGGGGTGCCCCAGTCGCCGACGTGGTTGTCCTTGATCACCTCATGGCCGAGGAAACCCAGGATCCGGGCGAGCGCGTCGCCGACGATCGTGGTGCGCAGGTGCCCGACGTGCATCTCCTTGGCCACGTTGGGCGAGGAGTACTCCACGACGACGCGCTGCGGCGTCTCGGTCTCGGGTACCGCGAGCCGCGGCTCGGTCAGGACCCGCTGGGCCTGCGCCGCGATCCAGTCGTCCCGCAACGTGAGGTTGATGAAGCCGGGACCGCTGACCTCGATCTTGTCGATCAGGTCGCCCCGGTCGAGCTTCGCCACGATCTCCTGCGCGATGCCGCGCGGGTTCTGCTTCTCGCCTCGCTCCGCCGTCAGCGGCTTGACCAGCGACATGGCCACGTTGGCCTGCAGGTCGGCGAACTGGGACGGTCGGATGACCGGGTCGGTGCCGGCGTAGGACGGCCCGAAGGCGGCGGTCAGCGCCTCCTGGACCCGGGCGGTGAGTGCGAGTTGCGGATCGGGCATGTCCCAAGGTTATCGGGGCCACGGCGAGGATCAGGTATTGCTTTTCCCGTATTGCTGACCGGAAGGATCGCGGAGCCTGGTCAGCCACTTGTCCCAGCGCAGCGCGACCGTGAGCAGGACGCCGGCGCCGGCGGCGATCGCGAGCGCGGTCACGTCGTTGCGGACGTTGTCGGGCCGCAGCGCGAAGAACTCCCGCAGCCACGGGACCGCCAGAACGATCAAGAACGCCGCCCCCATCGCGGCCACGAGCCCGAGCCGCCACCAGTTCCACGGCCGGGCGATCAGGGCCAGCACCCAGAGGGTCAGGAGGAAGAGGGCGAGGGTGGCGGTGGAGCTGTTCTCGGCGAACGGGCTGCGGGTGTACTCGGTGGCGAGGTAGTACCCGGCGAACGTGGCGATGCCGCACGCGAGCCCGGCGGGCACCGCGAAGCGCAGCACCCGCGGGACGAAACCGGACCGGGCCCGCTCCAGGTTGGGCGCCAGCGCCAGGAAGAACGCGGGGATGCCGATGGTCAGGCTGCTGATCAGCGTGAGATGCCGGGGCAGGAACGGAAAGCGGATGTGCACGAGCCCCACCAGCACGGCCAGGATGATCGAATAGACCGTCTTGGTGAGGAACAGGTTGGCGACGCGTTCGATGTTGCCGAGCACCCGGCGGCCCTCGCCCACCACGTACGGCAGCGTCGCGAAGCTGTTGTCGAGCAGGACGATCTGCGCCACGGCCCGGGTGGCGCCGCTGCCCGAGCCCATCGACACGCCGAGGTCGGCGTCCTTGAGCGCGAGCACGTCGTTCACCCCGTCGCCGGTCATCGCGACCGTGTGGCCGCGCGACTGGAGCGCCTTGACCATGGCGCGCTTCTGCTGGGGGCCGACGCGGCCGAAGACCGAGTTGTCCTCCAGGACGTCCGCCATGGCGGCGAGGTCGCCCGGAAGCGTGCGGGCGTCCACCGGGCGCTCGGCCTTGGGCAGGTTCAGGGAACGGGCGATGGCGCCCACCGAGGCCGGGTTGTCGCCCGAGATCACCTTGACCGCGACGCCCTGCTCGGCGAAGTACTCCAGCGTCTTCGGGGCCTCGGCGCGGATCCGCTGCCGGAGCACGACCAGCGCGGCGGGCCGTACCGGTCCGGTCTTCCGGTCCGGCGAGGCCAGGGCGCCGTCGGGGACGCGGGCCAGGACCAGGACGCGCAGGCCGGTGGAGCCGAGCTCCTCCGCGCGCCGCCGGCCCGGCGCGCCGGGCTCCAGCAGCACGTCGGCGGCGCCGAAGAGCCAGGTGCCGTGCCCGTCGAACGCGACGCCGCTCCATTTGCGGGCCGAGGAGAACGGGACGGTCTCGGTGACCTCCCAGCCGGGCGCGGGCTCGTCCAGCCCCTCCCTGACCGCCAGCATGGTCGCGTTGGGGTCGGGATCGGCGTCCGCCGTCGCCGCCAGCGCCGGGCGGGCGGGCAGGTCGTCGTCGAGCACGATGATCTCGTCCAGGTCCATGCCGGGCTCGGTCAGCGTGCCGGTCTTGTCCACGCAGAGCACGTCCACCCGGGCCAGGCCCTCGATCGCGGGCAGCTCCTGGACCAGGCAGCGGCGCCGCCCGAGCCGCACCACGCCGACCGCGAAGGCGATGCTGGTCATCAGCACCAGCCCCTCGGGGATCATCGTGACCACGCCCGCCACCGCGCCCACGATCGCCTCGCCGGTGGTGTCGGCGCTGCCGAGCTGGCTGGCGAACAGCAGGACCGCGGTCGGAATGATCAGCCAGGTCACGTACTTGAGGAACCGGTTGATGCCCGCCATCAGCTCCGAGTGCGACAGCGAGAACTGGCTGGCCTCCTCGACCAGCCGCGCCGCGTAGGCCTCCCGGCCGACCTTCTCGGCGGTGAACGTGCCGCCGCCCGCGACCACGAAGCTGCCCGACATGACCTTGTCGCCGGGCGCCTTGTGCACCGGGTCGGCCTCGCCGGTGAGCAGCGACTCGTCGACCTCCAGGCCCTGGGACGCGGCGACCGTCCCGTCCACCACGATCCTGTCGCCGGTGCCGAGCACGATCAGGTCCCCGAGCACGACCTCCCGCTGCTCCAGCTCGGCGAGTTCGCCGTCCCGCCTGACCTTGACGGGCGTCTCGCCGACCACGGCCAGCCTGTCGAGCGTGCGCTTGGCGCGCAGTTCCTGGATCACGCCGATCGCGGAGTTGGCGAGGATGATGCCGCCGAACAGCCCGTCCTGCCACTCGCCGAAGATCATCACCAGCACGAACAGGGTGCCGATGAGCGCGTTGAACCGGGTGAGCACGTTCGCCCGGACGATGTCGGCCGCCGACCGGCTGGACCGCCGCGGCACGTCGTTGGTCTGGTGCGCCGCGACGCGTTCGCGGACCTGCGCCGCGGTCAGCCCCGGCGCGGGGCTCTGCCGTACATCCGTCACCTGGGCCCCCGTTGGACGCAGCATTCCCCAAGATCTTGCGGACAACCTCAGACTACGGGGCGGGGGGTTCGCCGCGGCCGGACGCGATGTCGGCCCCGTCCGGAGGCGTCGTGGCCGTGTCGTGCGGCCGTTCCTCGGCGGGGCGCTCGGCCGCCGGCCGGTCGACCGGCCGGTCGGGACTGGTTTCGGCGGGGTCGCGGTCGACGTGCATCAGGCGGCCGAACCTGGACGGTGTCCGCGTGGCCGCGATCTGATCCCTGGTCCGCTCGATGATCCGGCCCGCGGCGAGCTCGTGCGCGAGCCGGCACGCCGAGGTGACGGCCCGGGCCTGCGAGGCGCCGTGCGCGATCACCACGGTGCCGTTCAGGCCGAGCAGCACGCCGCCGCCGTAGGTCTCGGAATCGAGCCGGTCGCGCAGGTCGGTGAACTGGCGGCGCTGCAGGAAGCTGCCGAGCTTGGCGGTGCGGCTCCCGGTCATGGCCTCGCGGACCTCGGCGAGCGCCATCCGGACCGTGCCCTCCATGGTCTTGAGGGCGACATTGCCGGTGAAGCCGTCGGTCACCACCACGTCCACCACGCCCTCCAGCAGGTCGTGGCCCTCGACGTTCCCGGCGAAGTGGAGGCCGTGGCGGCCGTTCGCCAGCAGCTCGTGCGCGTTCCTGGTCACCTTGTCGCCCTTGGCGGGCTCGGCGCCGATGCTCAACAGGCCGACGCTCGGACGCTCCATCCCCAGCCGGATCTGGGCGTAGGCGGTGCCGAGCGCGGCGAACTGCACGAGTGTCTCGGGCTTGACGTCGGCGGTCGCCCCGGCGTCCAGCAGCACGGTGGGGCGCGGCCGAGTGGGCAAGGTCACAGCGATCGCCGGGCGCAGCACGCCCTGCTGGCCCTTGAGCCGCAGCCGCGCGGTGGCCACCACCCCGGCGGTGGAGCCCGCCGACACCAGTGCCGACGCCCGGCCCTGCTTGATCAGGTGGCAGGCGATCGCGACCGACGAACGGGGCTTGCGCCGGCTCGCCAGCGCGCCCTCGGCCATGTCCAGCGCCTCCTCGGCGTGGACGATCGGGATCTCGCCGGAGATGCCGAATCGGTCCAGCTCACGGCGGATCCGCGGGGCCTGCCCGACCAGCACGAGCCGGACGCCGTGGTCACGGACGGCCGCGACCGCCCCGGCGATGATCTCCGCCGGGGCGTGGTCGCCGCCCATGGTGTCCACCGCGATCGGCGCGGGCCGAGCCGGCGCCGCGCGCGACTCGCCTTTGCCGGTCATGGGGCTCCTGGTCGGGTCAGGGAACGATGGCCGCAAGAGTGCAGCTCATCGCATCGTATGGCGTCCCTTTACCCGTCCTGACGGCGGAGCCTCGCGGGCCGGCCGGCGGAGCCTCGCGGGCGGCCTCGTGATCCGGCGGTTCAGCCCCGTTTGCGGCAGTCGGGGCCGAGGCAGGGCGCGTTCTCCACGATGGGGCGCCCGTTCACGAGGATCGTGTAGTAGTGCTCCTTCTTCGCGCGCTCGCCCGAGGCGAAGACCTGGACGGCCTTCTTGTCGGCCGTGGTCCCGGTGCAGGACACGCGCATCTTGGCCTTGGTCCAGCCGGGCATGTGCCGGCAGCTGAGCGCGGTGCCCAGGGTCATGCCCCGGGTCTGGAGCTCGGCGCCCGCGATCGCGCCCGTCGAGGCCAGGAGCTTCGACTGCGACCGATAGCGGAGCTCCTTGGTGTCGACGAGGGTCGCGTAGGCGATGACGGCGGCGGCCGCGCCCGCGACGACGAGGGCGACGATGCCGAGGACGATCATCCTCACCCGGTTGTTCCTGGCGGCGGCCTTGAGCCGGTCGGTGTTCACAGCGGCGTTCACACGCGTAGCGTCACCGGGGACGGCCCCGTGTGCGCGCAGCGCGGGCCGGGTTTTCCCTGGCCCAGGCGAAAGCGTTGCCCGATCACGGGGATGCGGAGGGGCAGCCGAGGCCCAGGCACTCCTGCTCGACCACCGGCCTGCCGCCGACGGTGATCACGTACTGCTCGCGGGGGTGCTCGGTGTCGGCCCGGGTCGCCTCGCCCGACACCACGACCGGAGCGCCGTCGGTGGTCTCGCCCGTGCACCGCACGCGGACGAGCGCCTCGTTCCCGGTCGCCGGCATCTCGCACGACGGGCGGCCGTCCAGCCGGATGCCCCGCTCGCCCAGCTCGGCGACGGCGCCGTCGGCGACCGCGTTGCGGTACGCGCCGTCCGAGATCCGCTGCATGAGCTCGCATCCGCTCAGCGTGCAGACCAGCACCGCCGCCAGCAGACCGGCGCGGAGGGCCTTCACGACGTCTCCTGGGCGGCGCCCGGACCGCCCAGCACGGCCTCCACGGCGTCGGCTACGGCGTCGGGCCTGTCCAGCTGCACCATGTGCCGGGTGTCCGGGAGCACCACCTGGCGGCCGTAGGGGCTCATCTCTGCGAGACGCCGGTGCCCTTCGCTCCACTTCCGGCGATCGGCCTCGGACTGGCCCGGGTGGTCACCGAGCGCGGTCAGCACGACCAGCGGGACGGGCGGGAACGGCCTCCGCTCCCGCAGACGATCGAGGTCCTCGGCCACCTCCCGGTAGGCGAGCTCCTCGGAGAGGAACGTGCCGAGCACCGTGCCCCGCCCGTACACCGAGCGGACGGTCTCGGCCGGGACGGGCTCACCGCGGTCGCTCGTGCACCGCAGGACCAGCCGCCGTCCGGCCGGGCCGACGATCTTCGACAGCCGGGTGAACCCGAGCGCGGCGCCGAACGCCTTGGCCGCCGGGTCGAGCACGGAGGCGAGCCGGACACGGGCGCGGGGGTCGCGTTCACAACTCGGATCCACGAGGACGAGCCCGCGGACGAGCTCGGAGCGCAGCCGGGCGAACGCCTCCGCGTGGAAGCCGGCCATCGAGTGGGCGACGACGATCACCGGGGCGCCGGCCCGTTCGGCGAGCCCGGTCAGGATCGCGACCTCGCGGCGCAGGCTCGGCGCGCCGGCCGCCGGCGGGCTCAGCCCGAGCCCGGGCCGGTCGAAGTTGAACACCCGGTACGTGCCCGCCAGCAGGTCGACCGACGGCCGCCAGTCGAACCACGCTCCGCCGAGCCCGCCGCTGAGCAGCAGCGGCGGCCCGTCCGGCGGGCCGCTCGTGACCAGATGGATCTGCTCCCCGGCGACGTTCTCCAGGGCGATCCCCGGCTCTGGCGTGGTGGCCGGCGGCTCTGGCGTGATTCCCGGCGTCATAGGCGCGTCGTCTCCCGTTCGGGCCGGTCACCTGCGGCCGACCGGCGAGATCGCCGCCGCTCGTCGTACAGGGCCCAGGCGATGGTGCCGAGGCCGAGGACCAGGATGCTGATCTGCACGCGCTGGATGATGCCCAGCCAGCGGCCGAGGAGCATCGCCAGGACCGTGCTGAGCGCGAACGTGGTCTCCGCGACCGCGAGCGGCAGGCCCCAGCGCGCGAGCGCGGGCCACCGGCCGTACCGGCGGGCCGCGATCGAGAGGCTGAGCAGCGCCGCCACCCCGAAGCTGATCACCATGCTGCTCGTGACGGCGTGGAACTGGTGGGAGAACGAGACGTTCCCCGACCGTTCCCGCAGCGCGCACCACGTCTCCAGGCTGGGCGCGCAGTCGAGCGGGAAGACCGCGTCGCCGATGGCGCACAGCCCGAACAGGGCCAGGAAGGTCCAGCCGAGGACCGACCAGGGCCGCCGTGGCAGGGTCAGCAGGCAGATGGCGGCCACCGTGATCGAGAGCGCTCCGGCGATGAAGTCGCCGGCGCTGTAGATCTGGTGGAACGGCTGGTCAACGGCCGAGAGCTCGCTCACATAACCGTTGATGCGGTCCAGGTCAGGGCTCAGAAAATGTTCGAGCAGGAAGGTCGAATACGTGATCGTGGCGACCCCGGCGAGGACCACGGCGAAGGCCGGCACCGCTCCTGGCGCGTCGTCGCGCGGCTCCGGCTGCACCCGTCCCCCTTGCCCGTACGGTCCCGTGGTCGCATACCAGTATTTCGGTAGTCAGCATAAGGACGTGACACGGGCGCCACTTTCACGTGCCGTAATCGTTGTACAAGCGGTGGACCGCCGGGACCGGACATCCGGCGGTTCGTCTGGCTCGGGCTTGACCAGCTTCTTTGTACCCTGAGAGGGGTATGCATTCGGCATGAACGCGGATCAAAGGCTTCAATGGGGGTGAAACGGGGCTCATTGATCACTGTCCGTGACGACGCGCCCTGACGCGCGTGTCCCCGCTGACTTTCAAGGAGTACCAACACGTGACTTTGGTGAACGACGCGGCTCCCGCAGTGCGATCCACTGGTCGCAAGTTCCGCGCCTTCACGGCGAAGCACCTCGACGAGCTCACGGCTCGCGCGGGACTGTCGCCCGAACAGCAGCTCGCGACCCGGGCGGTGGCGACGGTCCTGCCTTTTCGGACCAACCAGTACGTGATCGACGAGCTCATCGACTGGTCGGCGGCACCCGAGGATCCGATCTACCGGCTGGTCTTCCCCATGGCGGACATGCTGCCCGCCGAGGACGTCGCGCGCCTGTCGGACCTGCTCCGCAGCGAGGCGCCCAAGGCCGAGGTGGACGCGGCGGCGCGCGCCGTCCGGATGAAGCTGAACCCCCATCCGGCCGGGCAGATGGAGCTCAACATCCCGAGCTTCGGGGACGGCAAGATCCCGGGCCTGCAGCACAAGTACGACGAGACCGTGCTGTACTTCCCCAAGCAGGGCCAGACATGCCACGCGTACTGCACGTACTGCTTCCGCTGGGCGCAGTTCGTCGGCGAGGCCGACCTCAAGATGGCCGGCGACGACACCCAGCAGCTGCGTGACTACGTGCTCGCCCACCCCGAGGTGACCAGCGTCCTGTTCACCGGCGGCGATGCGATGATCATGGGTGAGCCCGTGCTCCGCCGCTACCTCGAGCCGCTGCTCGACCTGGAGCAGTTGGAGTCGATCCGCATCGGCACCAAGTCGCTGGCCTACTGGCCGCAGAAGTTCGTGACCGACCCGGACGCCGACGCGATGCTGCGGCTGTTCGAGCAGGTCGTCGAGTCGGGCAAGAACCTCGCGTTCATGGCGCACTTCTCGCATCCCCGCGAGCTGGAGCCCCTGGTCGTCACCGAGGCGGTCCGCCGCATCCGCGACACCGGCGCGGTCATCCGCACCCAGGCGCCGCTGATCCGCACGATCAACGACGACCCGGCGGTCTGGGAGAGCATGTGGCGCACCCAGACGCGGATGGGCATGGTCCCGTACTACTTCTTCGTGGAGCGTGACACCGGGCCGCAGGACTACTTCGCGGTACCGCTGGCGCGGGCGTACGAGATCTTCCGCGACGCCTACCAGAACGTGTCGGGCCTCTCCCGCACCGTCCGCGGTCCGTCCATGTCGGCGACCCCCGGCAAGGTCTGCGTGGACGGCGTGCTGGACCTGATGGGCGAGAAGGTCTTCGCCCTGCACCTCATCCAGGCGCGCGACGCCGACCTGGTCGGCAAGCCGTTCTTCGCCAAGTACGACCCGGACGCCGTCTGGCTGGACGATCTCAAGCCGGCCTTCGCCGACCGCTTCCCCTTCGAGGCCTGACGGTCACGTGAGGCCGCGGCGAGCCGCCGGATGCTCCACCCGGCGGCTCGCCGCGGCTCACGGTGCCGGCCGGTGGTCGGCGCGGAAGATCGTGAACAGGACGCGCAGCACGAGGATCGAGCTGACTCCGAGCAGCCCGTAGCCGAGCAGCTCGAACAGCCCCACGTCCCGGGTGACGCGCGGCCCGTCCGGGGTGCCGAGCAGCATGGCGGCGACCACGGCGGTCGTGGCGCCGAGCACGGTCAGCAGCACCTGGTGCAGCATCCCGGTCACCACCCGGCGATCACGTTCGTCGGCGAAGAGCCGGACGTTGACGCCCAGCCGTCCCTGTTCCAGCGAGTGGGTGATCCGGTCGAACCGGCGCGGGAGCCTGCGCAGCACCGGCACCATGCCGAGCAGCTCGTCGGTGAGCGTGTCCCTCAGCGCGCCGGGCGCGAGCCGTTCGGTGAAGTGGGTGCCGGCGAACTCCTGCGCGGCGGCGACGATGCTGAACGCGGGGTCGAGCCGGGTCAGCGTCCCCTCGATGGTCGCCAGCGCCCGGAAGACCGCGGCGATCTCGGGATGGACCGCCAGCCGGAACGCCGCGATCAGCCGGAACAGATCCGTGAACATGTCCATCCCCGGTGCCAGGCCGGCGCTGAGATGCCGCGCCATGAACTGCCCGAGTGCCCGTTCCAGCCGTTCCTCGTCGATCTCCTCGGGCCGGGTCACGACCTCCAGGAGCGCGTCCGACAGCGCCGCCGGGTCGCCCCGGCCGACCGCGATGAGGATGTTCTGCAGCGAACCGCGCAACCGGGCGTCCAGGCGGCCGACCGATCCGAAGTCCAGCAGCGCGAGGCCGCCGTCGCGCATCAACAGGATGTTGCCGGGGTGCGGATCGGCGTGGAACGTGCCGTCCCGCATGATCTGATTGAGCAGGCCGGTCAGCAGGGTGCGGGCCAGCTTGCCCCGGTCGAGCCCGCGCTCCTCGATGAGCTCGTCGGCGGCGCCCAGCGGCACGCCGTCCAGCCATTCCTGGATCAGGACGCGGCCGGTGCTGCGCTCGGGGTGCAGCGCGGGCAGGCGCAGCTCGGTGGGGCCGCCCGCGCCGATCGCCGCGGTGTTGCGCGCCTCCACGTGGAAGTCCAGCTCCTCGCGGAGCGCGACGCCGAAGCCGTGCGCGAGCTCGGCCGCGCCGAGCGACCGGCCCCACCGGGTACGCCGTTCCAGCGTGGCCGCCAGCCGGTTGACGATGTCCAGGTCGCGTTCGACCAGCGGCCGGATGCCCGGCCGCTGGACCTTGACGACGACCTCGGTGCCCGACCGCAGCCTCGCCCGGTGCACCTGCGCGATCGACGCGGCCGCCAGCGGCACCGGGTCGAACTCGGCGAACACCGTGTACGGCGACTCCCCGAGCTCCTCGGCGAGCACCCGTTCCACCTCGGCGGCGGGCGCGGGCGGGACCTTGTCCTGCAGGTGGGACAGCTCGTCGATGAACGCCTGCGGCAGCAGGTCACGCCGGGTGGACAGCACCTGCCCGAACTTGACGAACGTGACGCCGCCGTCCTGCAACGCCAGCCGGAGCGAGCGCGCCAGGGACGCTCCGTCGCCCTTTCCCCGCCGCCCGCGCAGATAGGGCCCGAGGCCGTGGCGGACGGCGATCCTCGTGATCTGGTAGTAGCGCCGCGTCCGCGCGATCCGCCGCCGGGTGGCCATGACCAGCTCGTGCGGCCGGGGCAGCGAGCCCGTGGGCACCAGCGCCTCGGCCACCACGATGAACGTCATGGCGGCCAGGACCGCCGAGCCCAGGGAGGCGGCGAAGTACAGGCCCGGATTCTCCTTCTGGAGCTCGGTGGCCAGGAGCCCGGGCAGCGAGAACCCGATCAGCCCGCCGACGGCCGTCCGCGCCGTTCCGACGGGCAGGCCCAGCAGCCGGCGGCTGGCCCAGGCCAGGCCCGCGACGAGGAGGACGCCGCTCACCAGCGCCATGGCCCAGAGCCCGGGGCTCATGGACATGGCGGGGGCGGGGGGCTCGGAGGAGAGAGGAATGATCACAGGGGCCATTGTGACGCCCGCCCCGCGCGCCGCGGCTCCCGCACCGGGACGAGCCCGTTCCCCCGCGCGGGGGAGCGGCGTCCGAGGTCAGTGGCCGTACACCGGGACGACCGAGGCCCGGGCCAGGGTGTGGGCCGTGATGTTGAAGCCCGCCACGGCCGGGGAGACGCCGGAGTCGATGCCCAGCGTGTCGGCGTCCAGCGCGTGCACCGTGAAGACGTAGCGGTGCGGCGTCCCGGGCGGCGGGGCGGCGCCGCCGAACGCCTTGGCCCCGTAGTCGTTGCGCGCCTGGATGCCGATCTTGGAGTCCGCCGATCCGGCGCCCGTGGGCAGTTCGGTCACGTCGGCCGGGATGTCGAACACCACCCAGTGCCAGAAACCGCTGCCGGTCGGCGCGTCGGGGTCGAAGCAGGTCACCGCGAAGCTCCGGGTCTCCGCGGGGAAGCCCGACCAGCGCAGGTGCGGCGAGAGGTTGTCGCCGCTGAAGCCCCAGTCGTCGAAGACGTGCTTGTCCGGCAGCTGCTCGCCTTCGGTCACGTCGTCGCTCTCGACGGTGAACGACGGCACCTGCGGCAGATAATCGTGCGGCAGCGGGGCGGGCATGGCGGCCTCCTCGTCAGACGATCGTTGTCCCCTCCATCTCTATCAGTGGAGGGTCACGTCTTCACGGCGCCCATGGTGAACCCCGTCACGAAGCGGTCGAGGAAGAGGTTGAACACGAACGCGATCGGCACGGCCATCGTCACCGTGGCGGCCTGCAGCGACTGCCAGAAGAAGACGTCGCCGCGGATCAGCTGGGTCGGCACGCCCGTGCTGACGACCATCTCAGGGCTCGCCGACACGAACGCCAGCGCGTACACGAACTCGCTCGCCGTCAGCGTGAAGCTGAAGACGACGACCGCGACGATCCCGGGGAAGACGAGCGGGAGGACCGCCCGGCCGAACGCGCCGAGCCGGCTGTAGCCGTCGACCATCGCCTGCTCCTCGACGTCCTTGGGCACGGCTTTCAGAAACCCGATCAGCAGCCACACCGACACCGGCACGGTGATCGTCGGATAGACCACGACCATCGACCAGATCGTGTCCTCCAGGCCGAGCGCCACCACCACGCGGGTGAGCGAGAGGAACAGCAACGACGGCGGCACCAGGTAGACCAGGAAGATCGCGATGCCCATCGGAGTGCCCCACGGCCGGTTGAGGCGGGCCAGCGAGTACGCGGCGGGCAGCGCCAGCGCGAGGGTGAGCGCGACGACCAGGGCCCCGACCAGGAGCGTGTTGGCCACGAACGTGAGGTACGGCGTGTCGGTGAAGAGGAACGTCACGTGGTCGGGCGTGGCGGGCTCGTTGAAGAGGAACGGGCTGCTGTCGGGGTTGTAGAGGTCGCGGTTCTGCTTGAAGGCGCTGACCGTGCTCCACAGGAACGGCAGCGCGCACACCAGTGCCGCCAGCAGTGCCGCCCCGTACACCCCGCACCTGGCCAGAACGTGCCGGATCGTGTAGCGCCGCCGCAGCCGGGCGACCTCCTCCGCCGAGGTCCGCCGCTCGCGGTGGCCCTTCATTGCGACTCCAGACGGCGGACGGCGCGCAGGATGGCGATGGCGCCCGCGAGCAGGATCGGGAAGAGGAACAGCGCGATCGCCGCGCCCTGGCCGACGTCACCGCCCTCGATGCCGCGGAAGTAGGCCCACGACGCCAGCACGTCGGTGGAGTGCGTGGGACCGCCGCGCGTCAGCACGTACGACACGGTCATGTCGGTGAAGGTCATGATGGCGCCGAACAGCCCCGCGACCGCGATCACCGGCAGCGTGAGCGGGATCGTCACCTCGAACATCCGCCGCCAGAAGCCCGCGCCGTCGATGCGGGCCGCCTCGTCGATGTCGCGCGGGATGGCCACCAGCCCGGCCATCACGATCACCGCGGCCAGCGGGGTGAGCCGCCACACCTGGACCGCGATCACCGACGCCATGGCCGCCGAGGGCCGCCCGAGCCACACCACGTTGGTGTCGATCACGCCGAGCTGCCGGAGCACCCAGTCGACCGGCGAGTAGATCGAGTCCAGGAACCACAGCCACGAGATCGTCGACAGCGCGACCGGGGTCGTCCACGGAAGCAGCACCAGGAACCGCACGAACCACTTGCCGCGGAAGTCGGCGACCAGGAGGTTGGCCAGCACCTTCCCGAGCAGCACGATGAAGATCATGGTGATGACGGTGAAGACCACCGTGTTGACCAGCGACCGCCAGAACACCCGGTCGTCGAAGATCGCCTCGAAGTTGCGGAACCCGACGAAGTCGTAGGAGGGGTCGCCGGTCGTCACGTCCGAGAACGCGAACGCGATGGCCAGCAGGAACGGCACGCCCACCAGCGCGACGATGTAGACCACCGACGGCAGCAACATCGCCCAGGCCAGGAAGCCCTCCCGGTCGGCGAGCCCGGCCTTGGCGGCGCGGACCGGCCCGGACCCGCCGTCCGGCGCCCCGGCCGCCGACCCCGCCGGCGGACCGCCCCGCCGCGTCCGCCCGTGGGTCACGAGCCGCCCCCGTTTCCGACCGGCACCGGGGACGTGCGGCGGCCCGCCGCCGCGTCGAAGAACCGCAGCCGTCCCGCCACCACCGCGAACTCGTGGGTGTCGCCCGCCGCCAGCGGGGTCGTCACGGTCGCGGGCAGCCGCGCGATCACCCGCGTCTCCTCGCCCAGCCGGGTCACCGTGCCGTAGACGTGCCGGTCGCCGGACAGGTACTCCATCCGCTCGATCCGCATCGGCATCGTGACGCGCGCGTCGTACGGCACGTTCTCGGCGGGCAGCAGGTGCTCGGGACGGAAGCCGATCAGCCGGTCGTCGCGCCGCACCAGGTTCATCGGCGGCGACCCGATGAACGTGGCCACGAACGTGTCGGCGGGGTCGTCGTACACCTCCGCGGGGGTCCCGATCTGGCGCACGCGGCCCTTCTCCAGGACCGCGATCCGGTCGCCCAGCCCCATCGCCTCGGCCTGGTCGTGGGTGACGTAGATGGTCGTCGTCCCGATCCGCTCCTGGAAACGCCTGAGCTCGTCGCGCGCGGTCGCGCGCAGCTTGGCGTCCAGGTTGGACAACGGCTCGTCCAGCAGGAACACCGCCGGATCGCGGACGAGGGCACGCGCCAGCGCCACCCGCTGGCGTTCACCGCCCGACAGCTGCCGGGGCTTGCGGCCGAGCAGCGGCTCGATCCCGAGCCGCCCGGCCGCCTCCTTGGCCCTGCGCTCGCGCGGGCCGCGCGGCATCTTCTCGGCCTTCAACGGGAACACGATGTTGTCGAGCACCGACTTGTGCGGGTAGAGCGCGTACGACTGGAACACCATCGCGACGCGGCGAACCCGTGGCGGCAGCCCGTTGACCACGTTGCCGCCGATCAGCACCTCACCCCCGGTCGGCTGCTCCAGGCCCGCGATCGTGCGCAGCAGCGTGGTCTTGCCGCACCCGGAGGGGCCCAGCAGCACCAGGTACTCGCCGGGCTCGGCCGCGAGGTCGATCCCGGCCAGGGCGTGCACGTCGTCGTCCTTGCGGCGACGGCCCCGCAGGTGCCCGTCGAAGGTCTTGACCAGATCCCGTACCTCGACAGCGTTCATGGCTCGCTCCGCTCGCTCACGGCCCGATCAGCCGCCCACCAGGCCCCGCGCGCGCCAGCTCTTGAAGATCGCGTTGATCCGCCCGTCCGCCTCCGCGACCGCCTCCCTGGCACTGACCTGGCCGCGCGCCGCCCGCCCGAACATCGTCGGCAGCACGTTGGTGTTGAAGACCTCGCCGATCGCCGGGTTGGACGGCCCGGGATAGCCGATGTTGGCGCTCCACGACGCCGCGGTCTTGAGCAGCGCCAGCTTGCCGGCGGGCTTGGCGCCGAACGGGTCCTTGTCCAGCCAGCCGTTGAGCTGCGGCACGAGCGACGGCCAGGCGGGCAGGTCGTAGACCTCGGAGTGGTAGGTGACCGCCGGGAAGTTGGCGGTGTAGTGCAACAGGAACTCCTTGGCCGCGTCGGCGTTCTTGGCGTGCCTGGGGATGATCCACTGCTGGATGACGTGCTGGGCGGCCATCGCCGCCCGCGGGCCGCGCAGCGCCGGGACGAAGAAGATGTCGTCGCCTATCGCGGCGTTGGTGCCCATCGCGGTGCGCCAGGCCGAGATCGAGTTGAGGATGTAGGACGACCTGCCCGCGATCATCGCCTGGTTGTTGGACGCGGGCGTCCAGGAGAACACCTCGTTGGTCTCGGCCTGCTTCCACAGCCGGGTCATGAAGTCGACGGCCGCCACCGCGGCGTCGGAATTGAGCACGATCTTCTCGTGCCGGTCCTGCTCGGACGCCCCGAACGACCACAGCAGCGCCCGCGCCGCCATGTTGGAGTCGCTCTCCGGCGACAACCCGAGGCCGCACGGCACGCCCGTCGTCCGCTTGACCTCGGACGCTCCGCGCAGCAACTCGTCCCAGCTGCCCGGACCGTTGGGTAGGCCGACCTTCTCCCACATCGACTTGCGGTAGTTGCCGGGGTCGGGCGACCAGCCGGGGCAGTACGCGTAGAAGCGCTTGGTGTTGGGGTTGTAGCTGGACTTGCGGCACAGCTCCAGTTGCGGTCCCCACCGCCGGGTGGCCTCCTGCACCACGTCGGCCATGTCGAGCACGGACGGCTCGTACTGCGAGAACGGCGAGATGTGCTGGATGACGTCATGGCCCTGCCGGGCCTGGATCTCCGACGCCGCCCGGCGCGGAATGTCGACGGTGTTGACGTGGTCGACCCGCACCGTCACGCCGACCCGCTTGCCCCATTCGGCCGCGAACTTGTCGAACCACCTGTCGTGCCTGGGCACGAAGTGGCTCCACATCAGGACGCTCAGCGAGCCGCTCAGCTTCCGTGTGGGCGCGGCGAAGACCTCTTTGGGCGCCTGGCCGGGATCTCTGCCCTGCGGGCCGCCGCTCTCGCTCGCGCACCCCGCCGCAAGTCCCGCGGCCCCGGCGAGCGCGGTCGAACCGAGAAAGCCACGTCTGCTCAGCTGCCCGGACATCGGGGATCTCCCTCGCCGCTGAAGGTTTCCCTTCGAAGTTAGATCGGCAAGGGCCCCTCATCCAGAGGCGAACGGGTAACTCTATGTAACCGCCGTCACTCGCGACACAACAGCCTCGGCAGTCCCAGCGGTGACTACTTCCCGGTGGCGTCGGTGTAGGCCTTGAGGACTTCCTTGGGGTCGCCGTCCATCTTGATCCGGCCCTCGTCGAGCCAGATGACCCGGTTGCAGGTCTCCTCGATCACGTCCAGGTTGTGCGCGACCAGGAAGACCGCGCCCGCGTCCTGGCGCAGCTCGTCGATCTTGGCCTTGCTGCGCCGCTTGAACTTGGCGTCGCCGGTGGCGAGGGCCTCGTCGATGAGCATCACGTCGTGGGTGCGGGCCGCCGCGATCGCGAACCGCAGCCGGGCGCCCATGCCCGAGGAGTAGGTGGACATCGGGTAGTCGATGAAGCCCGGCTTGAGGTCGGCGAACTTGACGATCTCGTCGTACTTCTGCTTGGTCTCCTCGGCCGTGAGCCCCATGGCCAGGCAGCCCAGCGTGATGTTGCGGGAGCCGGTCAGGTCCTTCATCAGCGCCGCGTTGACACCCAGCAGCGACGGCTGGCCGTCGGTGTAGACGCCGCCCTTGGCCGGGGGCAGCAGGCCCGCGATGGCCTTCAGCAGCGTGGACTTGCCGGAGCCGTTGGTGCCGACGACGCCGATCGCGTCGCCCCGGTAGGCGATGAACGAGACGCCCCGGACGGCGTGGATCTCCTTCATCTGGGGGCGGTTCTCGCGCTTGACGACCCGCATCAGCGCGGTCGCGGCGTTGCCGCGCCCGCCGCCGCCCGAGCCGTAGACCCGGTAGATGATGTGAAGGTCGTCCACGACGACGATCGGCTCCCGGGTGGAATCGATCGTGACCGCGGGCTGCGCGTCGGACACCGGAGCCTTCTCCTTGAGCGCCTTAGCCACGCCCGTACCTCTCCTCCGCACGGTGGAAGTACCAGAATCCCGCCACGAGAGCGATCACGGCCCAGGCGATCGCGTACCACCACAGGTGGCTGTCGCTCCAGTGCCACTTGGGCAGGTCCCTGGTGCGATAGGACTCGATCAGCGTGCTGCGCGAGAGCTCCACGTAAACCGAACCCGGGTTGGCCTTCAGCAGCTCGCGCAGCCAGGGGTGGTCCGCGAGCCGCTGGTCGGCGATCTGCGGCATCGCGAAGATGACGCCGGAGGCGTAGAGCCAGGTGCGCAGGATGAACGGCAGCAGCTGCTGGATGTCGGGGGTGAACGCGCCGATCCGCGCCAGCACCAGGCTGAGCCCCATGTTGAAGCACAGCTGGAGCAGGAGCGTCGGCACGATCAGCAGCATGTACAGCGTCGGCGCCACGCCCCACGCGAACAGGAGCGCGAACAGCACCACCATGGAGATCAGCAGTTGCTGGAGCTCAACGATCACGTGCGCGAACGGGAGCGAGGCACGCGGGAAGTGCAGTGCCCGGATGAGCGACAGGTTGCCGCTGACGGACTTGGCGCCCGCCGTCACCGACCGCTGCGTGAACGTGAAGACGAAGACGCCCGTGATCAGGAACGGGACGAAGTCGGTGACGTCCTTCCCGGTCTGCAGGAGCAGACCGAAGATCAGGAAGTAGACGGCGACGTTCAGCAGCGGCGTCAGGACCTGCCAGACCTGCCCGAGCCGGGAGCTGCTGTACATCGACGACGTCTTGGCGGAGGCGAAGTTCCAGATGAACGTCCGCCGTTGCCAGACCTGCTGGACGTACGTGCGCAGCGGGGGGCGGGCCGCGCTCTGCTTCAGTCCATGCCGTGCGGCGAATCTGGCCAGCGACTCGCTGCTCTGCCCGTTCATGCGAGGAGACTCCGCGATCGTGCCGACCGGCTCGCCACCCGAGGAGCTGAGCCGTTCCGGGTGACTCATGCCGGGAAGCCTATTGCAGTCGACGTTGTGTGAGGGACGTTCGCCCACATGTGACCCCCGCATTGTGATCTTTGTGAATCATGTCCTGTTCCCTGGGGATACCCCCGTCATGCGTGCCTTTCACGGGAGACGAGCCCGGTGGTCACCGATCGTGATCACTGAACCGACGAGGGCCGGTCATGGCTTCGGGGTCCTGCGGCGGCTGGGCAAGATCGACCGGCAGGCGTTCGACAGCGTCGCCGCCGCCCGCCTGCCCGGGCTGGAATACGTCCTGCCCCGGTTGTCGCGTTTCGCCGACCACGGCGTGTTGTGGTTCACGCTGGCCGGCGCGATGGCCGTGTCCCGGCGGGCCCGGCTGCGGCGGGCCGCGCTGCGCGGCGCCATCGGGATCGCGGTGGCGAGCCCGGCCGTCAACATCATCGGCAAGCAGGCGTTCCGCCGCAAGCGACCGGTCGTGGACCTGGTCCCGCCGATCCGTATCCGCTGGAAACTGCCCACGTCGCACGCGTTCCCGTCGGGCCATTCGGCGTCGGCCGCCGCGTTCGCCGCCGGGGTGGCCATGGAGGCGCCGCGCGTGGTCGCGGCCCCGGTGGCGGTCACCGCCGGGGCGGTGGCCTTCTCCCGGGTCTACACGGGGGCGCACTATCCCGGGGACGTGCTGGCCGGGGTGGGGATCGGCGTGCTGGCGGGCATCGGCACCCGCCTGGTCTGGCCGGCCCGCCCGCCGGTGGCGCACGTCTCACGCCGGACCACCGTGCCCGTGGAGATCACCGAGGACGGGCGGGGCGTGGTCGTGGTGGTCAACGACAAGGCCGGGACGGCGGAGCCGGAGTCGAGGAAGAGCCGTTCCAAACGGGCCGGCCGGCCGGTCCCGCCCGGGCGCGGCCTCGTGCCGGGCCGGGCCGACCTGGACGTGGCGGTGCTGTCACGGGAGTTCCCCGCGGCGGAGATCATCCGGGCCGGACAGGACGAGGACCTGGACAAACTGCTCAACGAGGCGGCGGAGCGCGCCGCCGTGCTGGCCGTCGTCGGCGGGGACGGAACGATCAACGCCGGGGCGCGGGCGGCCTTGAAACACGACGTTCCCCTGCTGCCGATCCCCGGCGGGACGTTCGACCACTTCGCCCGCGCGCTCGGCATCGAGACGCCCATGGACGCGGTCACCGCGTACCGGCAGGGGTGCCTGGCCCGGGTGGATGTGGGATCCATCACATCGCGGGGCGACGGCGGCGACGGCGGCCTGATCTTCCTCAACACGGCGAGCTTCGGCGCGTACGCCGAGCTGCTCGAACGGCGCCGCCGACTGGAGACGCGGCTCGGCAAGTGGCCCGCGCTCGCGGTGGCGGCCGTCCGGACGCTCCGCCACTCCAGACCCCTGGACATGGTCGTGGACGGCAGGAAACGCCGGGTGTGGATGGCGTTCGTGGGCAACGGGATGTACGGCTCGCGCGGCGCCGCGCCCACGTGGCGCGACCGCCTGGACGACGGGCGGCTCGACGTCCGCATGATCACCACGGGCCGCCGGGTACCGCGCGTGCGCGCGCTCGCCGCCGTCCTCGCCGGGCACCTGCACATCACGCCGGGCTACCAGGCCTGGCACGGCGGCTCGCTCGAACTGATCGCCACGGAGGGTGACCTCCGGCTGGCGCACGACGGCGAGCTCTCGTCGGTCCGGGGCGTGGTGAAGTTCGCGAAGAAGGCCGGTTCGCTGTCGGTCTTCTGCCCCCGGACGCCGAGCTGAGAATTCGCCTTCTATTCACCTCCGTGCCGGAAGGAGAGGGGGCATCGGCGGAGCCCGGAGACCACGGAGGAGCCGTTGTACGCGGCGGCGCCCGCGGGCTCGATCCGCCCGTGGCGTTCCAGGAGTGCCTCCAGCACGAGCCGGATCTCCATCCGGGCGAGCGCCGCGCCGAGGCAGAAGTGCGGGCCGAACCCGAAGGCGAGCCCCGCCGCCGCGGGCCGCCGGGCGATGTCGAAACCGCCCGCGTCCGGGCCGAACGCCGCCGGATCGCGGTTGGCGGCCCCGTAGAGCAGCATGACCTTGTCGCCTTCGGAGATCTTCGACCCGCCCAGCGTGGCCGGGCGCGTCGCCGTCCGGAGGAAGTAGACGACGGGCGAGGTCCAGCGCAGGATCTCCTCGACCGCGGTCGCCAGCAGCTCGTCCGGCCGTGCCCGCAGCGCCGACCACTGGTCCGGGCGCTCGGCGAACGCGAGCAGCCCGCCCGAGAGCGAGTGCCGCGTCGTCTCGTTCCCCGCCACGAGGAGCTGGATGAGGAACATCACCAGTTCCAGGTCGGTGAGCTTGTCGCCGTCCAGTTCCAGCGTGGCGAGTTGGGAGATGACATCGCCGCGCGGATCGGCCCGCCGCGCGTGCGCTTCACCGATCAGATAGGTGCCGCACTCGATCCGCAGCCGGTTCCGATCCTCCTCGGACAGGTCGGGGTTCGCGCCCGGGACGATGGCCTCCGACCAGGTGTGGAAACGTTCCCAGTCCGTCTCCGGGATACCCAGCAGCAGGCAGATCACCTGCAACGGCAGGGGCACGGCGAGGCGTTCGACCACGTCGCAGGCCTCGCCGCCGCTTGGCAGCGCGTCCAGCAGCGCGGCGATCCGGTCGCGGACCGCGCCCTCCAGCCGCCGCAGCACCGAGGGCCGGAACGCGGGAGCCACCAGGCCGCGGTACCGGGTGTGATCGGGCGGGTCCGTGTGCATGATCGTCGGCGGCGCGTCGTAGGAGTGCCCGATCTCCGGGATGAGGATTCCGTCGCGGGACCGGTACGTCGCGGGGTCGGTCGCCGCCTCCAGCACTTCGGCGTGCGTGCCGACGACCCACAACGGCAGTTCCGGATGCCGTACGGGCGACCCGTGCGCGTGGAGGCGCTCGTAGAGCTCCGCCGGATGCCCTTCCCCGAACGATCCGTCCGGGAAGCCCGCCGGGATCAGGTCGGTCACCGGAGGATGCCCTCGGGGCGCGGGACGCCCGCGGCGTCGCACAGCGCGAAGTAGGCGTTCAGCGTCGACTCGCCGTCCACGACGCTGCTGATGGCGCCGTCGGCGTCGTACTCGATGAACGCGCCCTCGATGATGAAGAGGATGTCGCTGTCCTCCTCGATCATCAGCGTGTGGACCGATCCGGGCGGTTCGTGGATGAACGTCCCCGCCACATAGTCGATCCCGTACTCGGCGTACCTCCACCGTCCCGAGAAGGTGTAGGCGTGCACGCTGCCCGTGTGCTTGTGCCTGGGCAGCTGGAACGGCGCCTTGAAGCGGTTGCGGACCACCCAGGTGTCGGGCGACACCCGCAGCACCTGAAGGCCCACCGGCCCGGCGTTCACCCACGGAAGGTCATCGGCGTGCACGAACCCGACCAGCGGGCCGATCGTCTCATTCATGAGCAAACGCTAGGTAGGTAACGGTGCCGGCGCAAGAGTTGTGCGCTTTCGTCCCGGTTCATCGGCGTCCAGATCGGGTAGGGGAGGTTCGGCGATGTGGGGGCAGCCGATTCGAAAGGGTGAAGATGTCCACGGGAGTCGATCCGAGCGCGCTGAGTGACGAGGATCTTCTGCGGGAGCTGGGGAGCCTTTACGACACGAGACTCGACGCCTTGCGGCACGCCGCCGTCCAGGCGTTCGGCGAGCACACCAAGCGGATGAACATGCTTGAGGCGGAGTACGTACGGCGCCGGCCGGCCCGGGAGATCGATCCCGGACGCCTGCGCGCCGGCGCCCGCGCTCGCTAGCGCAACAGCCCGTCCACCAACGCGCGAAGGGAGAGTTCGAACAGCCGGTCCTCATCGACCGGCTCTCCGAGTTCGCTCGCGAGCCCCGGCTCGATGCCGGTCTCGTCCGCGGCCCGCCACAGCTCGGCCGCGGTCGGGTGCTGCTGCGGGCCGCGCCGCACCGCCCGTTCCAGCAGTACGTAGCCGACGACGTGGTGGAGTACGGCGCGCACCACGAGGGCGCCCCGGCGGCCGTCCAGGCCCGCGGCGCTCACCTCGCGCGCGAGCGCACGCTCGGCCGGCGCCATCATCAGCGCCGTCCTGCCGTGCTCGTGGACGAGCGCGATCACGTGCGGATGGTCATGGATCATCCGCCGCAGCGCCGTGCCCACCGCGATGATCCGCTGCCATGGGCTCTCCCCGGCCGGCGCCACGTCGCCGAGCCGCGCCGGCACCCGGTCCACCAGCTGCGCGATCAGGGCCTCGCGGTTGCCGACGTGCCAGTAGATGGCGGTCACCGCCACCCCGAGCTCGGCCGCGAGCCGCCGCATCGAGAGCCCTTCGAGTCCCTGCTCCTCGACCAGGCGCATCGCCGTGTCGAGCACCAGTTCCCGGCTCACCCGTGGCGTGTTCATCAGGGGCAACATTCTCGCCCACGCCCCGGCCCGCGAGCACCGTGACCGGATGCGGACAGGAGGGGTTGGCGGTTCCCGGTCTCTCTGTAACGGTGTTACAGAGACCTCACCGAGAGGGGTACCCCATGCCCCGTGTCCGCTACGGTCCGCGTACCGCCGACGAACTGCGTTCCGCGCGCGAGGCCCGCGCCCGGATTCCGGACATCTGGTCCACCGGGGTCATCGCGCTCTGGGAGACCGACCCGGACGCCGTCGCCCAGGTGCTGCCACCGCCGCTCAAGCCCGCCGCACGGCCGCTGGCGCGGGCCACGATCAGCCACGTCGACCTGCCCGGCGGCCAGGTGCTGGGCGCCGGATCGGTCGCCGTACGGGCCGTGCACAACGGGCAGGAGGGCGACTATCCGCTGGTCATGCCGATGACGACCGAACGAGCGCTGATCGGCGGCCGGGAGGTCTTCGGCGAGCCCAAGAAGCTCGGGGACGTGGTGGTGCGCAGGGACGGCGACCGGGTGAGCGCCGGGCTCACCCGGCACGGCGTCACGTTCGTGCTGGTGAGCGGCCAGGTGACCGAGGAGCTGCCGCCGCCGGGCGACCACGTGAACCTGGACTTCTACTTCAAGTTCCTGCCCGCCCCCGACGGGGACGGGCTGGACGGTGACGCCGCGCTCGTCCACTGCACCCGGCGGGGCAGGACGCGGTCCCTGCACCGGGTGGAGGGCGAGGTCGTCCTCAACGAGTCGCCGTACGACCCGGTGGCCGACCTGCCGGTGCGGCGGCTTCTGGAGATCACGCTGGGGGAGCGCACGTCCGTCCAGGAGGGCTGGATCGTCGAACGTGTGGCGGCGGAGGCGGTCCTGCCGTTCGCACACCAGCGCTACGACGACCCGATGCAGGTGCTCGATGCTTGACCTGCGCGGAAGGGTCGCCGTGGTCACCGGAGGCGCGGGCGGCATCGGGCTGGCGATGGGACGGGCGTTCACGGCCGAGGGCATGCGGGTGGTGCTCGCGGACGTGGAGGAGCCCGCGTTGTCCAAGGCCGCCGCGGAGCTCGGAGTGCCCGGCGTGGTGGCGGACGTGACCTCCGAGGCGTCCATGCGGGAGCTGGCCGCCCGGGTGTACGACACGTACGGCGCCGTCCATGTGCTGTGCAACAACGCGGGCGTCGGGCCTGCCGCCGCGCCGCCGCTCTGGGAGCAGGAGATCGGCGACTGGCGGTGGGGGCTCGACGTCAACGTGGTGGGCGTTCTGCACGGGCTCCGGGCGTTCCTGCCAAGGATGATCGCGTCGGGGGAGCCGGGACACGTCGTCAACACCGCCTCCGGGAACGGGGGCATCGCGCCGATCCCGTCGGCGGCCGTCTACGCGGTGACCAAGGCCGCCGTGGTGACGCTGTCCGAATGCCTCTACGGCCAGCTGGCCGCGGCCACGAGCGACATCGGGGTCTCCGTTCTCTTCCCCGGGCCGCACATGCTGCGCACCGGGATCTTCACCGCCGAGCGCAACCGGCCGCGGCGGTACGCGCGCACCGAGCCGGGCCCCGCCGCGCGAACCGCCGACGAGGTCGCCGAGGCCATGCGCGCGCACGGTCTGGAGCCGGAGTTCACGCCGGTCGAGGAGGTCGCCGGCCAGGTGGTCGACGGCGTGCGCGCGGGCCGCTTCTGGATCCTGCCGCCCAGCGCGCGCACCGACGACACGATCCGCGCCCGCGCCGAGTCGATGCGCGCCCGATCCGCCCCCACCTACCTCCGCTGAACGAGGAGAGCGGCATGACCCACGAGCCCTATCTGATCATTTCGGCGGACACGCACGCCGGGCTGCCGACCGAGCGGTACCGCGAGTATCTGGACGCCGCGCGGCACGCGGAGTTCGACGAGTTCCTCGCGCGGCAGGCGGCGATCGCCGACGCGCGCAAGCAGCTCGGCCTGCAGAACGAGGAGTTCGCCGGCGCCTGGTTCGAGGAGCACGAGGAGGAACTGCGGGCGGGATGGGACGCGGCCCGGCGCGACCACGAGCTCGACGAGGACGGCGTGGCCGGCGAGGTCATCTTCCCGGACGCCGACGCGGTGGCGGGCGGCACCGCCGCCCCGTTCGGGGCAGGACTGGGGATGGTCGGCGCGGACTACGAGCCGGAGCTGGCGCTCGCCGGGGCACGGGCGCACAACCGCTGGCTGGCCGGGCTGTGCCAGGACTCCCCGGCACGGCGGCGCGGTGTCATCGTCGCCCCGATCGTGGGGGACGTGCCGGGCGCCGTGGCGGAGATCCGGCGGGCGCACGCGGACGGGCTGCTCGGCGGCATCATGATCCCGTCGATGTGGGGCGAGGGGGAGAAGCCGTACCACGACCACGCGTACGACCCGGTGTGGGCGGTCTGCCAGGAACTCGGCCTGCCCGTCCACACGCATTCGGGCGCCGCGCCGCGCCACGAGCTCGGCACCCACCTGGGCCTGTACGTGACGGAGGTCGTGTGGTGGTCGGCGCGGCCGTTGTGGTTCCTTCTCTGGACGGGCGTCTTCGAACGTTTCCCGGGACTGCGCTTCGGGGTCACCGAGTCCGGTGCCTGGTGGGTCGGAAACCTGCTCTGGCAGATGGACGTCGCGTTCGACCGCGAGCACGGCACCCGCAAGCTCGCCTCGTTCGGCGCGCACATGAAGCGCAGGCCGTCGGAGTACTTCGACGCCCACTGCTTCATCGGCATGTCGACGCCGAAGCGCCGCGAGCTGTCGCACCGCTACGAGATCGGCGTCGGGAACCTGCTCTGGGGCAACGACTTCCCGCATCCCGAGGGCACCTGGCCGCATACCCGTGACTGGCTCGCACACGCGTTCGCCGACGTCCCGGTCGACGAGACACGCGCGATGCTCGGCCTCACCGCGGCGGGGGTCTACGGCTTCGACGCCGCCGGGCTCCAGCCGCTCGCCCGCCGTATCGGCCCCACACCACAGGACCTCGGCCAGGACAAGGCCGACACGTCGATCTGGAACCAGGCCCGCGAGTCCGGCCGGCACTGGCTGACCGGTCCCGATGTCCCGGCCGTCGTCGGAGCCGCCAGGAGGGCTCGATGAACCACCTTGTCATTTCCGCCGACTCGCACGCGGGCGCCGACCTGCTCGACTACCGGCCCTACCTGGAGTCCCGGCTGCACGACGAGTTCGACGCCTGGGCCAAGGGTTACGTCAATCCCTTCGCCGACCTCCAGGCACCCGAGGCCGCCCGCAACTGGGACTCCGACCGGCGGCTGCGCGAGCTGGAAGAGGACGGCATCGTCGCCGAAGTGCTCTTCCCCAACACGGTGCCGCCGTTCTTCCCCTCGGCCAACCTCACCGCGCCGCACCCGACCGCGCAGGAGTACGCGCTGCGGTGGGCGGGCCTGCGGGCGCACAACCGGTGGATGGCCGACTTCTGTGCGCTGGCGCCCGGCCGGCGTGCCGGGGTCGCGCAGATCATGCTGAACGACGTGGACGACGCCGTCGAGGAGATCCAGTGGGCGCACGAGGCCGGGCTGACCGGCGGCATCCTCGTCCCGGGCGTCGCCCCCGGCCGCGGTCCGGACATCCCGCCGCTGCACTCGGACGTCTACGACCCGATCTGGCGCACCTGCGCCGAGCTCGGCATGCCGGTCAACCACCACGGAGGCGCCGGTGCGCCCGGTCTGGAGCCCACCCCGGTCTCGCTCGCGGTCTTCATCGTCGAGGTCAGCTGGTACGCGCATCGCGCCCTCTGGCATCTCATCTTCGGCGGGGTCTTCGAACGCCACCCGGACCTGCGGTTCGTGCTGACCGAACAGGGCTGCGACTGGATTCCGGGGGTGCTGAAGACCCTCGACTACTACTTCTCGCGCTTCACGTCCGGCGACGCGACGGCCGAGGCGAAGTTCGGCGGCCCGGCGGCCGCGAAGCTCTCGCTCACGCCGAGCGAGTACTTCGCGCGCAACTGCCATGTCGGGGCCACGTTCATGAAGCCGTCGGAGACCCCGCTGCGGTACGAGATCGGGGTCGAACGGCTCATGTGGGGCAGCGACTTCCCCCATGACGAGGGCACGTTCCCCTACAGCCGCGAAGCGCTGCGCCGGACCTTCCACGGCGTACCGCCCGAGGAGAAGCACGCCGTCCTCGCGGGGAACGCGGCGCGCGTGTACGGCTTCGACCTCGACGCGCTGCGGCCCCACGCCGACCGCGTCGGCCCGTCCCGGCAGGAGCTCGACCAGCCGCTGACCGAGCTGCCCGAGGGCGCCACCAGCCCCGTCTTCAGCCCGGAGACGATCATCCGCGCCTGGTAAAGCTTCCTTAGATAGATCGCGCGTCGGAACCGCCGCTCCGGAGCGCCGTGCCACGCTGTGTGCCCTCCCCCCGAACGTGCAGGACCGTCACGGCCCGTCGCTACGGGGAGGTGTGGTCGCGCTGTGGGTAAGACGAGAAGGGGCAGACGCGCCAAACAAAGCGGACACGGCAGGCATCGCGGTGGTGAGGAGCCTCCGCGGGTCCACGGTGACCAACCCGGCCTGGCCGAGTGCGCGCTCCGCTGGTGGCCGTTCGTCGCGGGCACGCTCGCGGTGACGGCGATCCTGCTCGGCACCTATCTGGTGGCGGGCATAGCCCCGCGTTCGCCGGGCGCCTCCGCCGCCGAGCACTCCGTGCGCTCCGCGCCCGCCGCCCCGCCACTGGCACGGGGGCACCGATCCGCCGGCGGCGGTCCGGTGGTCGCCGGCAGCGCCGATCCCGTGGCCGCCGGCCGCCCGATCAGCTCCTACACCACCCGCTTCAAGGCCGGAGAGCCGCGCGTCCGCAACATCCAGCTCGGCGCCCAGGCGCTCGACGGCACGCTCGTCGGCCCCGGCGCCGTCTTCTCGTTCAACCGCGTCGTCGGGCCCCGCACCCGCAGCCGGGGCTACGTCCCGGCGCCCGCGATCATCGGCTCCCGGCTGGTGAACGACGTCGGCGGCGGCATCTGCCAGGTCTCGGCGACGCTGTTCAACGCGGTCTTCCAGGGCGGCATGGAGATCCGCAAGTGGCGCGCCCACTCGATGTGGATGCCGGAGTACCCGCAGGGCCGCGAGGCGGCGGTCGCCTACCCGCAGCTCGACCTCACCTGGCGCAACGACACCGGGCGGCCGGTGCTGATCCGCGCCTCGTACACCCGTGCCTCGCTGACCGTCAGCCTGTGGGGCACACGCCGGTACGACGTCGGGATCGAACGGTCCAAGGCCTACGCGTTCGTCCCGTTCACCTCGTCGATCGACCGCCGTCCCGGCTGCGTCGCGATGGCCGGAGGCCGCGGCTTCCAGGTCGACGTGTGGCGCGTTCTGAACAGCGACGGCCGCCGCGTGCGCCGCGAGAAGTTCCACACCGCCTACCAACCCCAGGCCCGCGTCCGCTGCGCCTAGGCTGAGCGCATGTCGCTGAACGAGGGCACCTACGGGCTGGGACCGGACAACGGGCGGCTGCTGCTCAGGACCAGCCGCAGCGGGTTGGGACGCCGCGCCGGGCACGACCTCACGATCGAGGCCACGCGGTGGTCGGGCACCGCCACGGTCGCCGGCACGGCCGGGTCTTCGGTGGAGGTGACGGTCGAGGTGGACGCGCTGGAGGTACGGGAAGGGACGGGCGGCGTGCTGCCGCTCTCCGAGTCCGACCGCAGCGAGATCAGCAAGAACCTGCGCAAGGTGCTCCAAGCCGACCGCCATCGGGCGATCACATTCCGGTCCACCGCCGTGGAGGGGTCGGCCGAGGAGTTCGCGGTGGAGGGCGGGCTGACCCTCCTCGGGAGGACCGAGCCGCTCACCGTGCGGGCCTCGGTGGCGGACGGGCGGGTGCGGGGCGGGGCGACCGTCCGGCAGACCCGCTGGGGCATCAAGCCCTACTCGGCCTTCTTCGGCGCGCTCAAGCTCGCCGACGAGGTCGAGGTCGCCTTCGACCTGGCCCTCGGCTGAGGCCGCGCGGTCAGGCCAGCAGGCCCTCGATGTGGGCGACGACCTCGGCGGGCGCGATCCGCACGGTCTCCCCGGTGGCGCGGGCGGTCACCTCGACCACGCCCTCGGCCAGTCCGCGCCGCCCCACGGTGACGCGGTACGGGATGCCGGTGAGCTCCACGTCCCGGAACTTGACCCCCGCCCGCTCCGCCCGGTCATCGATGATCACTTCGATCCCGGCGGCGCCCAGGCCGGTGTAGAGGTCCCCGGCGGCGGCCGCGGTCTCGGGGTCGTCGGGCTGGGCGACCACCACGGCCACCTGGAACGGCGCGACCGCCAGGGGCCAGACGATCCCCTTGTCGTCGTGGTGGACCTCGACGATGACGGCCATCGCCCGTTCGACCCCGATGCCGTAACTCCCCATGACCAGCGGCACTCGCTTGCCGTCCGGGTCCAGGACCTCGGCGCCCATCGCCCGGGCGTAGCGGTCGCCCAGCTTGAAGATGTGGCCGACCTCGATCGCGCGCTCGATCCGCAGGGGCTCGCCGCAGCGCGGGCAGGGCTCCCCGGCGGCCACCTCGCGAAGATCCGCCCACGTGCCGACCGGGATGTCGCGGTCGACGTCCACGCCGCGCAGGTGCACGTCGTCGGTGTTGGCGCCGGTGAACATGCCGCGGCGGCCGCGCAGGGCGCCGTCGGCGATCACTGGGTGCCCGGTGACGCCGACCGCGCCCAGGCTGCCCGGCAGCGCGCCGAGCGCGTCCTGGATCTCCTCGGGCCCGGCGGCCCGGATCGAGACGGCGCCGGTCGCGTCGGCCAGCTTCTGCTCGTTCAGCGGATGATCGCCGCGCAGCAGCACCAGTGTGAGGCGGCCGTCCAGCAGGTAGACCAGCGTCTTGATCTGCCGGTCGGCCGGCGCGTCATAGCCGGTGGCGAGGTCGTCGATCGTGCGGACGCCCGGCGTGTCGAACGGTTCGGGGGTGGGGTCGCCCGGCCCGTCGTCGGCCTCCGGCAGGCGGGACGTCGCTTTCTCGATGTTGGCCGCGTAGCCGCAGGCGGGGGAGTGCACGACGAGGTCTTCACCGACCTCCGCCGGGCACATGAACTCGGTCGAGCCCGAGCCGCCCATGGTGCCGCTGGACGCGTCGACCGCGAGCGCGGGGATGCCGAGCCGCTCGAAGATCCGCACGTAGGCGCCGTGATAGGCCTCGAACGAGGCGTCCAGCCCGGCCTGGTCGAGGTCGAAGCTGTAGGCGTCCTTCATCGTAAACTCGCGGACGCGTAGCAGGCCGCTCTTGGGGCGCGGCTCGTCCCGGAACTTCGTCTGGAACTGGTACCACTGCCGCGGCAGCTGTTTGTAGGAGCTCAGCTCCTGGGCGACCGTCGCGAAGATCTCCTCGTGCGTCATGCCGAGGGCGAGATCGGCGCCCCGCCGGTCCCGCAGCCGGAACATCTCCTGGCCCATGAGCTCCCAGCGCCCCGACCGCTGCCAGATCTCGGCCGGATGCAGGGCGGGCAGCAACATCTCCTGCGCCCCGATCCGGTCCATCTCCTCCCGGATGATCTGGATGATCTTGCTGCGCACCCGGACCGCCAGCGGGAGCAGCGAATAGTGGCCCGCTGTGAGCTGCCGCACGTACCCCGCGCGCAGCAGCAGCCGGTGACTCGGGGCGTCGGCCTCGGCCGGATCTTCGCGCAGGGTCGGGACGAAGCTCTGCGACCATCTCATCCGGGGACGATAACAGCGCGGCGCCGAAGGACCGTTGCGTCCTGGCCGGGCCTTGTGACTTAGTACCCTCGTTGCCGTGAGTCGAGAAGGTGTGACGCCGCAGAGCGAGGATTTCTCCGCCTGGTACAACGAGCTGGTCGTAGCGGCCCAGCTGGTCGACCGTGGTCCGGTGCGGGGCACGATGGTCATCAGGCCGTACGGGTACCGGATCTGGGAGCTGCTCCAGGCCGACCTGGACCGGCGGATCAAGGAGTCGGGGCACGACAACGCGTCCTTCCCGATGTTCATTCCCGAGTCCTATCTCAAGCGGGAGGCCGACCACGTCGAGGGCTTCTCGCCGGAGCTGGCCGTGGTGACGATCGCCGGCGGCAAGGAGCTGGAGGAGCCGCTGGTCGTGCGGCCGACCTCCGAGACGGTCATCGGCGAGTACATGGCCAAGTGGATCGACTCGCATCGTGATCTTCCGCTGCTGCTCAACCAGTGGGCCAACGTGGTCCGCTGGGAGATGCGGCCGCGGCTGTTCCTGCGCACCACCGAGTTCCTCTGGCAGGAGGGGCACACCGCGCACCTCGACGAGGCCGACGCGATGCGCGAGACCATGTGGGCGCTGGACGCCTACGCCCAGGTCGCGCGCGAGCTGGCCGCGATCCCCGTGGTGGCGGGGGAGAAGACGCCGGGCGAGCGGTTCGCCGGGGCCGTGCGCACCTACACGGTCGAGGGCATGATGCGCGACGGGCGGGCGCTGCAGTCCGGCACGTCCCACTATCTGGGCACCAACTTCGCCAAGGCCTTCGAGATCCAGTACCAGGACGAGGAGGGCAAGCTCCAGCTCGCCCACACCACGTCCTGGGGCATGAGCACCCGCATGATCGGCGGCGTGATCATGACGCACGGCGACGACAAGGGCCTGGTGCTGCCGCCGCGGCTGGCCCCGTACCAGGTCGTGATCGTCCCGATCGGACGCAAGGAGCAGGGCGAGCAGGCCGCCACCGAGGCGCGCAAGCTGGGCGCCGCGATCAAGGCGATGGGCATCCGGGTGCACGTGGACGACAACCGGCCGCAGCTGTCGCCCGGGTTCAAGTTCAACGAGTGGGAGATGCGCGGCGTCCCGGTCCGCATCGAGCTCGGCAAGCGCGACATCGAGGGCGGCGTGGCCACGCTCGCCCGGCGCCTCCCGACCGTGGAGGGCCAGGGCAAGGAGCAGATCCCGCTCGACAAGGTGCCGGAGCTGCTACCGGGCATCCTGGCCGACTTCCAGTCGTTCCTGCTGGCACGCGCGGAGGCCTTCCGCGACGAGCACACCGCTTCGGTCGGCTCGTGGGAGGCGTTCACCGCGCAGGTGGCCACCGGCTGGGCGAACGTCTTCCACTGCGGCCGCCCGGAGTGCGAGGACGAGATCAAGGCCGACACCGCCGCGACGCCGCGGGTCATCCCGGCCGACGCGCCGGAGGAGACCGGCGAGTGCGTGAAGTGCGGCCGGCCGTCGGCGTACGGAAAGCGCGTGATCTTCGGCAGGGCCTACTGACCCTGATCTCTGGCGGGCCCTTCCTCATCAGGTGAGGAAGGGCCCGCCTTCTTTTGTACCCAAGTGAGCACGTCGCCTGAGAGGGTGCATCGGTTTACCAGCAAGCGTGGCCGGATGTGGCCAAGCCGTCGTTTGTTCGCGTGAGAACTCTTGCCGGGTTTTGGGGCCTTATGCGCAACATGTGGTGCTTCAACCCCCCGCTCCCCCAGGAGGCACCCGCGAATGAGCAAGGCGTCCAAGTCCAGGCGATCCCTGGCAACGCCCGTCATCGCCATCACGGCACTGTCCATCGGTGTCGCGCTCCCCGCCCAGGCCCTCGCGCAGGCTCAGTCCTCTGAGCAGGGCACGATCCGCAACGCCGGCGCGCCCGGCGCCGTCCCCGGCGACTACATCGTGATCCTGAAGGACACCGCCAAGACCCGCGACAAGGGCGTGCCCGCCGTCGCCCGCACGCTGGCGGGCAAGCACGACGGCACCGTCCGCCGCGTCTTCCGGAGCGCCGTGCGCGGCTTCTCGATCCGGCTGGACGAGCGGCAAGCGCGTCGCATGGCCGCCCGCTCCGACGTCGCGTTCGTCGAGCAGAACCGCACGTTCACCATCAACGCCGAACCCGCCTCCTGGGGCCTGGACCGAGTCGACCAGCGCAAGCTCCCCCTCGACAAGGCCTACAACCCCACCGCCACCGGCAAGGGCGTCAACGCCTACGTCATCGACACCGGCGTCAGGCTCACCCACTCGACCTTCGAGGGGCGGGCCACCAGCGGCTACGACTTCGTCGACGACGACGGCGACGCCACCGACTGCCAGGGCCACGGCACGCACGTGGCCGGGACGATCGCCGGGAAGGAGTACGGCCTGGCCAAGGAGGCGAACGTCGTCGCCGTCCGGGTGCTCGGCTGCGAGGGCAGCGGCTCCACCGAGGGCGTCATCGCCGGGGTCGACTGGGTCACCCAGAACGCCAAGAAGCCGGCCGTGGCCAACATGAGCCTCGGGGGCGGGGCCTCGGCGGCCCTGGACGACGCGGTGCGCAAGTCGGTGGCGTCGGGCGTGACCTACGCCCTCGCCGCGGGCAACGACAACCGGGACGCGTGCGGCTCCTCGCCGGCCCGCGTGCCCGAGGCGATCACCGTCGGCGCCACCGACGCGCGGGACGCCCGCTCCTCGTTCTCCAACTTCGGCGCCTGCGTGGACATCTTCGCGCCTGGCTCGGACATCACCTCGGCGTGGGCCACGGGCGACAACGCCTCGCGCAGCGCGAACGGGACGTCGATGGCCAGCCCGCACGTCGCGGGCGCCGTGGCGCTCTACCTGTCCGCCAACACCGCGGCGACGCCGGAGCAGGTGGCCGGGGCGCTCGGCACGAACGCGACTCCCGGCGTGGTGACGAACCCGGGCACGGGCTCCCCGGACAAGCTCCTCTACGTCGGCGCCTGACCACAGGCCGTACCGGAGCAGGGTGTCCCACCGCGCGCGGCGGTGGGACACCCCACTCGGTCACACGGTCAGGACTTACCGTCGCCCTCCACAGAGCGGCGCGTCAGCAGGGGCTGGACGAACCAGGCCCAGGCGCACAGCACCCCGACCACGATCGCGGTGGCGAGGGCCGGCTCGACCCCGCCCAGCGTCTTGACGATCAAGGTGGTGGAGGCGGCGATGGAGAACGCGAGCGCCAGCGCGCCGAGGATCCCGAACCGGTTGGCCCGCCTGATCAGCAGCGGTTTCTGGTTCTGCTGGAACAGGATGCGGTGCTGGATGGTCGGGGCGATGAAGCAGATGGACGCCAGCGCCGCCCCGAAGAGGGCCACGTAGAACAACGCCCGTCCGGAGTCGTTCACCCGGCTGAACCCGGGGGCGAACGGAACGGTCAGCAGGAACGCGAACAGCACCTGCACGCCCGTGACCGCGACCCGGAATCCTTGAAGCATTTCCATGAGCTGACGGTCGAGCCGCTCGTGCTCGGTCTCGTTGCGGGGATTCGTGGCGGCGGACGGCGATGCGGTTCCCATGGGGAGCAGATACCCCTCAAACGGCCGATTTCACGTAGGCCCCAGTTACCTGGGCCTCAGTTACCCAGGCCTCAGTTGAGCGGGGCCGGGAGCCTGCGCAGGGCGAGCATCGACACGTCGTCCCGCAGGTCCCCGTCACAGAAGTCGATCAATCGGCGTTCGACCGCGTTGAGCATGTCCTGGAGGGGCGCGGAGGCGTGGGCCGCCAGCACCTCCAGCAGCCGCTCCTGCCCGAACTGCCGCCGCGCCAGGTCGCACGCGTCCAGGACGCCGTCGGAATGGAGGAACAGGGTGTCGCCCACGGCGAGCTCGATCACCTCGGTGCTGACCTCGAAGTCGTCGAACAGACCGAGCGGCACGCCCCCGCTGGAGGCGTACCGGACCATCCCGTCCGGGCCGATCACGATCGCCGGGGGATGGCCCGCCGAGGCGAGGGTCGCCGTCACGCTCTCCTCGTCGATGGCGAGCCCGGCCATCACCGCGGTCACGAAGCGCTCCTCGTCCAGCAGGCCCTGGTTGACCATGGCCAGCACCTCGGCCGGATCGGGCTTCCAGCGAGACAGGGTCCGCACCCCGTGCCGGGCCGCGGCGGTCACCGCGGCCGCCTCCTGGCCCTTGCCGCAGACGTCGCCGAGGACCATGCCCCAGCCGTCCCCCGCCATCGGGAAGACGTCGTAGAAGTCACCGCCGACCTCGATGCCGTGCGTGGCGGCGCGGTAGAGCCCCGCCACCTCGACGCCCGCGATCTGGGGCAGGCGCTGCGGCAGCAGGCTCGCCTGCAGGGACACCGCGACCTCGTCCCGGCGCTGATAGAGCCGGGCGGCACGGATGACCAGCGCGAGGTAGCGTCCGAGCCGCTGCGCCACGCCGAGGTCGAGCAGGTCGAGCGGGCCGTGCTCGCCGCTGCTCGCGAGCGTGATAGTCCCGATGCAACGGTCGCCGTCCTCGACCGGCACGCACAGGACCGAGGTCGCGCCCATCTTGACGCAGGCCGGCTGGCCGTCGGCGCAGACGCCGAGGAGGTCGAGATCCTCCACATGCGGCCGCAGCGCGCTCTGCCGGGTGGTGAAGACCGTGTACGGCAGGGTGCCGGGCGCGGGGGCGAGCTGCTCCAGGCTGTGGACGGTGTCCTCGCCTGGCTCGTCGGCCTGCCCCATGACCACCACGCGCCGCAGATCACCGTTCGTCTCACCGCCGGACCCGGCGAGCACGCCCGGCCCGCTCGCCGGACCGGGCCGGGGCGGCATGAGGTCGATGACGACCCACTCGGTCATCTCGGCGGTCAGCAGCCGCGCGCAGCGGCGGACCGCCACGTTCTCGTTGAACACGGGCTCGTCGAGGAGCAGCTCGGACGCGGTCGCGAGCACGTCCATCCGGTGCACCAGCGCGCCCATGACCTCGTCGTCGCGGTCGCCGGCCGTGACCGCGGCGTCGCGAGCCGCGCCGGTGGCGTTCCCCCCGGCGGGCACGGCGGCCGGGGTGGGTCTGCCGGGCGCCGGGGCGCGGCCGGGCGCCGGGACCGGGCCGGCCGCCGGGGCCTGGCCGGCGGCGGGCGCCGGGCCGTCGGCCGGGGTGGTGGTGGCCCCCGCCGCGACGATGATCATCGGATCGGGCTCTCCCCGGATCCACACCCTGGCCATGGTGACGACCGCGTCGACCGGGTGTTCCCGGCCCAGGAAGCGGACCTCGGTGCGGCGCCGCCGGCCGGTCCGCACGACGGCGGCCAGCTGCGACCGGAGCGCCGCGCGGGTGGGGAGGTCGCAGAACGCGATGAACTGCTTGCCGGAGACGTAGCCGGGGGAGGTGCCCAGCAGCGCCGCGGCCTGCTTGTTGACCCGGCGCACGCCCGCGTCGCGGTCGAGCAGGAACAGGGGCACCGGGGCGTCCTGGAAGACGGTGCGCAGCACGCGGCGCTCGGACTCGGCGGTCGCCGAACGACCCGCCGCGTTCGCCTGGTCGGCCCCCACGGTCCGCAGCGCCGTCAGCGCGAGCTCAAGCTCGATCAGCGCGGCGTCGAGAGTGGCCCGCAGGTCGGGCGCGGGCATGTTGGCAGCCTGCCGCAGCTCTTCGATCCGGCCTTCGAGATCGCTGATCTCGCGCAGGATCGTCTCTGGTTCGAGCTGTTCGGCCATATAGGGTGCTCCAGGTGTCGGTCGGCGAGGCAGGCGGGGTCAGGGCCGTACTCGGATCAAACGTCCCCCGCGGCCTGTGTCGCCGTGCGCAGCCTATTCCTGTTGCGCGCGCCCGGCCTAGTGGCGGTAGATCCTGCTTGCGATAGGGCTCACATTGGCGCGAGCGCGGGATGGTACGCAGCCTATGCGGTGCTGTGGACGATGGCCCACGGTTCGGCTCAGACCTCGATCACCGCAGGTCAGAGCCCGGTTACCTTAAGTCAGGCCCTGGTCTCCGACGATGCGCTGGGCCAGCGCGGTCAGCTTGACGCGCCGCGACTGTGAGATCCGGCGCAACTCCGAGAACGCCTCGTCGGCGTCGCAGCCGAGGGCGTGCATGAGGATGCCCTTCGCCTGGTCCACGACGGCGCGTGACTCGACCGCCTCCTGCAGCTGGATCGCGGTGCGGTGGACCTGGTCGTACTGCAGCGTGTTGGACACGGCCGCGCTGCCCTGCGCCGCCAGCAGGGCCGCGAGGGACTGCTGGTCCGGATTCAGGGAACGCGGGGTCACCCCGTACAGCGACAGGGTCACCAGCACGGGCGCGTTGTAGTGCGGGGTGGTGCTGAAACAGCGCACCCCGCGGCGCAGCATGTCCGAGGTGGAGGCGGGCCACCGGGTCTCGGCCAGGACGTCGTCGGAGGTCATCGCCCGCCGGGTGCGCACGACGTCGAAGATGGGGCCGTTGCCGCGCCTGAGCTGGAGGTCGGTCACCTCGGCCAGGTCGGGATGGCTGGCGGCCGACGCCAGCGGCTCGGGACGTTCCGTCTCGTCGGACGGGAGCGCCCAGCGAACGCTCGCGGCGCCCGCGCAGCCCGGTACGGCCCGGGACGCCAGCTCGGTGACACGGTGCAGGGTCCCCAGGTCGGACGACTCGCCGACGATGCCCAGGCGGGCGATCTCCACGGCGAGCTGGTCGGTGAGGACGGTATCGGCTGACGGCACATCAGCGACGTTATCCCGGGAACGGCTCGTTCCGTACTCCCGGCTCGGTTTCAGGCCGCTGCAACGGTCTATCGTTCGCCCCGACATGTCCGCCTCACAGTCGTCCAGCACGTGCGGAACCCCTACACGTGCGGTGGTGCCTTGCTGATCGCGGCGAGGACCGAAGGAACGCCGCTGTCGGCCAGCGCCAGATCACCGATGGACACGATGCCCACCGGGCGCTGCTCCGCGTCCACCACCGGCAGCCGCCGCACGGCCTGCTCGCGCATCAGCCGCGCCGCCGTCTCGGTGTCGTCGTCCGGGCCGATGGTGGTGAGCTCGGCCGTGCACACGTCACTGAGCGGGGTCAGGGAGGGATCACGGCTCTCGGCGACCCCGCGGACGACGATGTCGCGGTCGGTGACCATGCCGCACAGCCGCCCGGCGAGCGTCACGAGGACGTCGCCGATCCCCTGGTCGCGCATGATGCGGGCGGCCTCGTAGAGGGTCGCCTCCAGGGGCAGGGTCTGCGGGGTGGCGGTCATGAGGTCACTGACCCTCCGAGACATGACGCCCGCACTCCTTCCGCCCGACCCAGGTGCGTGTGGCTTGCTGTTCCCGCGCCGTACCCGCAATGCAACGGCCTATGCGAGAACCGTGGACCTGAAGGCGAAGAGTTTGGGAGGTGCCCCGGAGGGCCCGTGAGACCGCTCCCGGGCGGGGTCAGAACGCGAAGACCTGCCCGGTGTGGGCACGCATCACGCAGTCGTTGGGGTACTCCTGCTCGAACCGCACCGGCCGGCCCTGCCAGTGGCCCTCGGCCGCCGCGACGACCGGCGCGTAGATCAGGACGCACGCGGTGTCGGCCGGGTCGCGCTCGATCTCGCCGCCGCGCGCGGCGAGCTCGCGGCAGGCCTTGGCGGCTTCGGGGTGGCTCCCGACGTCGGGGCCGCACAGGAGGGTGGCCGTGCGGGTACCCGACGCGTTCGCCTCGGGCGAGGTCAGGGTGAGCCGCAGGTGGCCGGTCGGCCAGGTCGCGGGAGCGGCCGCCGCGTGGGCGGACGGAGCGGCCATGGCGGGCAGCAGGGCGAGGGCGGCGCCGGTGAGGGCGGTGGCGATGAGGTGCGGCAAGGGGGCCTCCCGAGTTCGTTACCGGATCATCGCTAAATGTATCTGTACGACTACAGAAAGTGTTGCGTTTTGGTTCGCGTGATCTGGGTGGCCCGGAAGGAAGACAGTGAGAAATGGGTGATCCCGCGGTCACGGGGGAACCGCGGGATCACGTCCAGGGGGCCTGGGAGCCTGGGAGTCGGGGGGCGGAGCGGGGGAGCAGAGCGGGGGGAGCCGAGCCGAACGGGCGTCAGGCGGCGAGAGTGTGGTGCTCGCTCAGCGCGTCGCGCAGTTGCTTGCGGCCGCGGTGGAGGCGCGACATCACCGTGCCGATGGGGGTGCCCATCATCTCGGCGATCTCCTTGTAGGGGTAACCCTCGACGTCGGCGAGGTAGACCGCGTCCCGGAAGTCCTTGGGCAGGCGGCGCAGCGCGGTCACGACCTCGGAGTCGGGCATGCGGTCGAGCGCCTCGGACTCCGCCGACCGGAAGCCGGCCGAATTCGCCTCGGCGTGCGCGATCTGCCACTCCTCCAGCTCCTCGGAACCGGCGCGCATCGGCTCGCGCTGACGCTTGCGGTAGGTGTTGATGAAGTTGTTGGTGAGGATGCGGTGCAGCCAGGCCTTGAGGTTCGTGCCTTCCTGGAACTGGTGGAAGTTGACGTAGGCCTTGGCGAGGGTCTCCTGAAGAAGGTCCTCGGCGTCGGCGCTGTTGCGCGTCATGCGGACGGCACTGGCGTACAGCGGGGCGACGTAAGGAAGGACGTCGCGCTCGTAGCGCTCGGGGTCCGTGCAGGTCTGGGTGGTCGAGCGGGCGTTTCGGACAGGCATGGTGACTGCGGTCATCATCGCTTCCCGTAGGTCATGACCCGGCGGGCCGGTTGACTCCGCGCGCGGTGGCGCGCGGCCGGGCGGATCAGGCCGCCCCCCGTTGTGAGATACGTTCCACCGCTCCCGACGAGTTCGAAACCGGCTTATGGCGCGGGTGCCGCGCAGCCGGCGCGGGGGTCGGGGGCCCGGCCGTTCGTGGAGGGTTCGGCCGAGGGGAGTGCGGACCGCCGGAGCCAGGGCGACCCCGGTGTCCGGGACGTCGCGGGCATGACATGGTCGGGCGCATCCCACTCATCGGTGGTGTTCCCTAGGAGTTAAGACGCTTGGGACGGCCCGAAAGGTTGCGTGGCGTCGGTCACATTAAGCCCGTGCGCCGACAGACCGGCGGTTACCCGCTGGTATAGCGCATGGTCGGCCGGTCCTATTCCGCTCGGACGGCCGAAAGCCCCGACCGGTGGAGGCGGTCGGGGCCTTCGGGGTCCGGGGAGGATCACGTACGCGGGCGGCGTGATCCTCTGCCCAGGAGAATCGGCTGTCAATGTGCCGGTCGCACTCTTTGCCGCATCTGGTCAATGCCCGGCCTTTCGTGCGCCGGTGCGCTAGGGGGCCGCCGCCCGCCGGGGGACCGGCCAGTTCGTCAGAGTGCCAGCGCTGGGCTCTCACGCGAGGTAACGTTTTCTTTACCACGGGTTGTCGGGACATGAGACCGAAGACCGCCCAGAGAGAGGTCCGTGAGCCGCGCGCCTGCGGGACAAACCTGCGGGACAAAGCCGTGCGCCACCGTGCGGGCCGCGCCCAGACCCGACCCTGCGGGGCAAGCTCGACCGCGCTCAATCACCACGAACTGGAGACGATGGCTGTGCGGGAGCGGTTCATGTTTCTCGGCGAGGCCGGTCAGCGGATCGGCCGTTCACTCGATCATCTGCAGGCCTCACGGGCGCTCGCGGAGGTTCTGGTACCCCGGCTGGCCGACTTCGCGGCCGTGGAACTGCTGGAACGGGTCGCGACCGCCGACTGCGGGCCGGCGCCGCACGTGGTCGACGACACCACCCTGATGCGCCGGGTCGCGGTCGTGCACGACGGCGAGCCCGGCCGCTGGGACGACGCCATGCCCGAGGGGGAGGCCTCGTTCCTGCCTGACGACTCCCCGTTCGCCGAGGCGATGCGCACCGGGCGGTCCGTGCACGTGGCGCGGGCCGGTCGCGAGCCGGCGCGGACGACCGCCGCGCCGTTCCCCCTCCGGGAGTCGCGGCCACTGGTCGCCGGAAGCACGATGCTCGTCGTGCCGCTGGTCGCGCGCGGCCGGGTGCTCGGCACGTTCGAGCTGCTGCGCAAGGCCGACCGCTCGGGGTTCGACGATCTCGATCTCGCCCTCGTCGAGGAGCTGGCCCGCCGCGCGGCCCTGTGCATCGACAACGGGCGGCTCTACCGGCGCGAGGCGCAGATGGTGCAAGAGCTGCAGCGCAGCATGCTGCCCACCGAGGCACCGCGGATCGCGGGCGCGCGCGCGTGCTTCCGCTACCGGCCGGCCGGGCAGGCCGCGCAGGTCGGCGGCGACTGGTTCGACGCGATCCCGCTGCCCGGCTGCCGGCTGGGCATCGTGATCGGTGACGTGATGGGCTACGGCGTCACATCCGCGGCGATCATGGGGCAGCTGCGGACGGCCGTGCGCACGCTCGCGGCCCAGGATCCGCGCCCCGACCAGCTGCTCCGGCAGCTGGACGACGTGGCGCAGCGGCTCGGTGACGACTATGTCGCCACCTGCATGTACGCGGTGTACGACCCGGTCGACCGGCGGTGCTGGATCGCCAACGCCGGGCATCCGCCGCCCGTCCTGGTCTCGCCCTGCGGGGAGACCACGATCCTCCGGCTGCCCTCCGGTGTGCCGATCGGCGTCGGTGGCCAGCCGTTCGAGACGGTCGAGCTCTCCGTCGAGGACGGCGCCCGGCTGATCTTCTGTACCGACGGCCTGCTCGAACGCCGTGACCGCGACGTCGCGGAGGGCCTGGAGACGCTGTGCGACCACCTCGCGGGCACGAGCCGTTCGCTCGACCGCACCTGCGACGACGTCGTCGACACGCTCGCCTCCCGGTCGCCGGCCGACGACGTCGCGCTCGTCGCGGTCGCCCTCGACGGCATCCCCGAGGACCACGTCGTGGCCTGGGCTCTGGAGGCCGAGCCCAGCATGGTCCCCCGGGCCCGCGCCCAGGCCACGGCCAAGCTGCTCGACTGGGGGCTGCCCGAGCTGGTCGAGACCGTCGAGCTGCTGGTCAGCGAGCTGGTCACCAACGCGCTCGTCCACGGCGCCGGCGCCATCGGCATGCGGCTGATCAAGGGCAGCACGCTGCTGTGCGAGGTCAGCGACGACGGGCACGAACTCCCCTACCTCTGCGACGCCGACTTCACCGACGAGTCGGGACGGGGCATCCAGCTGGTCAGCCATCTCGCCGACCGCTGGGGCACCCAGCGCACCGACCTCGGCAAGGTGGTCTGGTTCGAGCACCGCCTGCCCTGACCCGCCGCCCCTCGCGGGCACCGGTCGGATCGCCGGTCAGATCCACGTGTCGAACCAGATGCGAAAACGCCAGGCGTCGTACGTGATGACCTTGGCGGTGAGGATCGGATGCAGCAGATAGAAGTTCGCCAAGACCGTCAGCACGTAGGCGCCGCTCAGAGTGGCCCCCAGCAGGCGGCGGCGCGACTCCTCGGCGGGCCCCAGCAGGAGGCCGAGGGCCAGGACGATCGCCAGCACCATGAACGGGATCATCGGCGTCGCGTAAAAGGCGAACATCGTCCGGTCGTCGGCCGCGTAGTAGAACCAGGGCAGCAGGCCCGTCCCGTATCCGAGCAGCGTGGCCCCGGCACGCCAGTCGCGGTGCACGAGCCACCAGCCCAGCAGGACGGCGAGGGCGGCGATCGCCGCCCACCAGACCGCGGGAGTGCCCACGCCGAGGATCTCGCGTGAACACTTGGCCGCGCCGCAGCCGGACGGCTCGGAGTAGTAGAACGCGACGGGCCGCCGCAGGAGCGGCCAGTCCCACGGCCACGACTGATAGCGGTGCGCGTCGTCCAACCTCGTGTGGAAGCCCATGACCTCCGCGTGGTAGTGCCAGAGGGAGCGCAGCGGTGCCGGCACGAACGAGAACGTGCCGCCCCGTCCGTCCGCCCAGTGCCGTCCCCAGCCGATGTCGGAGGCGAACCAGCCCGCCCACGACGCCACGTACGTCACCGCTGAGACGACCGCTACCGACACGAAGGCGGGAAGTGCGTCGTGGCGCAGCGCGCCCGCGACGGGGCGGTGGATTCCGGCGGCCCGGCGGGCGCCCGAGTCCCACAGGAACGTCATGACTCCGAACGCCACGACGAAGAAGACGCCGCTCCACTTCGTCCCGCACGCGAGCCCGAGGCAGACCCCGGCGCCCAGCCGCCACCACCGCATGCCGAGGCCGGGGCCATACCTCAGGTCGCCGACGCGGTCGGCCAGCCGGGCTCGCGCGATGTCGCGGTCCACGACGAGACAGCCGAACGCCGCGAGCACCCAGAACATCACGAAGATGTCGAGGATCGCGGTACGGCTCGCCACCAGGTGCAGGCCGTCCAGGGCCAGCAGCAGACCCGCGGCGGTGCCCAGCAGCGTCGAACCCGTCATGCGGCGCGCCACCCGCGCCAGGATCAGGACCGAGAGGGTCCCGACCAGCGCGGCCGCGAAGCGCCAGCCGAACGGCGTCATGCCGAACAGCCACTCGCCGCCGGCGATCATCCATTTGCCCACCGGCGGATGGGCGACGAAGCTGCCGCCGTCGGTCCAGATGCCGTCGGTGTCGCCCTTGAGGATCAGCGGGTCGGCGAGATCCTTGCCCTTGGCGTCCTTGATGGTGGAGTGCTCGACGCCGAACTTCAGGAGGGCCAGCCCGTCCTTGGCGTAGTACGTCTCGTCGAAGACGACGGCGTGCGGCTCCCCGAGCCGGTCGAAGCGGAAGAACGCGGCGAACGCGGTGACCAGGAGCGGGCCGAGCCAGCCGAGCAGCCGATGTCCCGGCCGCGGAAGGGACAGCCACGCCGCGCGTTCACCCCGGGTCATCACCGACATCCGGCCATCTTAGGGATCTTGCATGCGTGTCAGGCGTAACGGGCGTTGCGCCGTTGGTAGGAAATTGTCGCCTTAACGGCAGAATTTTGTCGGGTCCGGTCGCCGGTCAGATCGCTAGTGTCGATGGCGACGGAGGGTCCGCGCTTGGACTCTGTATCGGGGGACGAGTTGGGTGAGATTCTGACGCTGCCGGTCCCGGAGACGCTGCACGCCACGTACGCCGTCGCCCTGTCGGCCGACCCGGCCGACCCGCGCGAGCTGGCCCGCACGCAGGTCACCCTGCGCGTCGCGCCGCCGCTGCGCGATCTGGTGCTCGGCATGCTCGACAGTCCGATGCTGACGCTCGACCTGCGGCCCGCCGGCGAGTTCCCGCCGCTGCCGGCCGACCTCCTCTCCCTGTACGGCGCGAGCCCGGAGCGACTGGCCGACGTCGGTTCCGCGTCGTACGTCCTCGCCGTCCGCGCCGCCTACCGGCCGGGCCGTCCACCGGCCCACGAATGGGCGACCAGGGCCGTCGCGGGGTCGATCGGCGCGGCTCTCTCGGCGCCGGTCATCGATGTCTTCACTCCGCAGGTGCTGGCACAGGAGCACCTGTGGCGCTCGCTGCCGGGCGCCGACGGTGACACCCGCCTGACCGACTGGATGCTCCTGCCGCACACGGCGGGCACGCACGGTTTCTGGTTCACGACCAAGGGCCTGGCCAGGTTCGGCCTCCCCGAGCTGCAGACCGACCACGTGCCACCCGGTCTGGTCGAGCCGTGGGGCCGCCTGCTGAACGGGCTGGCCCGGCGTCTCCTCGATCTGTGGCTCGACGAGCTCCACGCCGGTCAGCAGCCCCTCCACGTGGAGCTCCCCGAGCTGATCTCGGTCGGCCTGCAGGACGTCGCCGCCGCGCACGGCGTCGAGGAGCCGATGCGCCGGGAGGTGACGGTCCGCCTGCGCCTGGACGAGGAGGGCCTGGACGAGGGGGCCGAGCCACTGCTGACCGTCCTCGCCGCGGACGACGGCCCCGACCGGCTGGAGTCCCTCTGCGCCGCGCTTTTCGGCACCGGCGTCTTCTGATCTCCATTCGCCTTGCGGCCTTCGCCCGCGCGACACAGGATCGGTGTTGTGAGAATCGGCCCCCGAGACAGCCCGCAGCCCGACGAGCCCGACGAGCCCGCGTCGCCCCAACACGCGTCGCCCGAACAGGCGATGCCCCATCCCGGCGACGTTCACGTGGCCGGTTACCTGGGCGAGTCCCCTGACTGGGAGCCCGTCCAGCCACGACCGGAGACCAACCCCGAGGCCCCGCCGCCTTCCCCGCCGCCGGACAACCACGAGCCGCCGCAGGCCCCCGAGCCGCCACAGGCATCTGAACCGCCGCGGCCCTACGAGCTGCCGGTGCCCGAGCCTCGGGTAGGCGAGGCCCCTGTCGCCGAGCCTCCGTTGCCAGAGCCGCCGACAGCCGGGCCGCCGCCCGCGCCGCCCGTGCCGCCCTCCGAGGAGACGTGGGCGGCGTACGAGCCGCAGCACGCGTCGGAGACACCCGCGCCGCCCGAAGGGCGGGGCGGCCCCCTGGCCAAGGACCCGCCGCCGTCGACCACCGTGCCCGATCTGCCGAGCATGCCGGCCGCACCCGCGGCACCGCGGCCGGTCGAGCGCACGTGGGTGCCGCCCACACGTCCGGCACCCGAGGTGTCGATGACCGACCCGGCCGACCGCAAGTCGGTGGTCGACACGTTCGTCGGCGGATTCTCCGGCAGCGCGATCTGGCAGGCGACACTGGCGGTGCTGGAGGGAGCGTTCCCCGGGCTCGGGCTGGCCGCGACGCTCTCGCGCCGGGCCGACGAGATGTGGCGCGCGATGGACAGCCTGCAGGACGGCGGCGCCGTCAAGCTCGGTCTCCCCGCGTGGGTCGACGAGGCGGGCATGGTGTTCGACCTCAGCGCCCACCTCAACGTCCCGGACGAACCGGCGAGCAAGCCGCGGGCCTCCTGGCCGTACGCCGGGGCGTTCGTCATCGACACGCTCGATCCGCTGCGTTACCACCGGGCGGTCGGCGGGCCGCTCGCGCCGCGCGACCAGGCACAGGCGCGGCCGCCGGCGGGGGAGGGCGACGACACGGGAGTGGTGATCGTCGCGGACCTGGCGAAGGCGCGCGTGCGGGTGCTCGACTCGGCCGCGTTGTGGCGGTACGCGGGCCAGATCGTGGTGACGACGCTCTACGACCCGCTGGTGCCGGAGACCCGGGTGCGCACCCGGCGGGCGCTGCGGGCGTTGCAGCGGGTGGTCCTCGTCGACCCGCGCCTCGGCGTCGGGCTGTGCCTACAGGTCGATATCGTGCGGACGCCCCGGTGCCTTCTCGCGTTCCGCGTGGATTCGGGCACGCCGAAGTTCGTCCGGCCCTAGGGGCTGTCTCGAAGTGGCCTTGACCACCGCGCGAGCGCGTTACCTGGCCGGTGGAGCGATGCCGAAGGCGAGCTTCACCGGGCAGATCGCGAAGCGATGTCGCGCTCGCCAATCCCGGTTAGGGGCGAGCCGCCAGGCGAGCGCCGTGGGCCGGGATTTTGAAACACAGCCTAGTCCTCCGTGCGCAGCCAGGTCAGGTCGCACTGCTGTTCGTCGGGGAGTTCGCGGAGCCGGGCCGCGAGCTCCCACGGCTCCGCGCGTTCGTCCTCGGGGAGCAGGCCGCAGAGCAGCGCGTGCGGGGTGCGCACGGCCGTGAACGCGCCGATCCGTGCCACGCCGCCGCCGCGCAGATGGGCGAGCTCGGTGAGCAGAGCGGTCAGCGCCGAGGGGTCCTGCGGGTCGTAGAGGGCCCGCACGTAGGTGAACAGCTCGTCCGACAACGCGTCGGGCTGGCGTCCGGAAAGCCGGTAGGCGGTGCCCCGGTAGCCGCCGTTGGCGGCGGGACGCGGGTCACGGACGCGGACCTGCAGGCCGTACTCGACGGCGCACCGCTCGTACGTCGCCGACAGGAGCGGCTCGGCCTCGCCCTGCTCGCTCACCAGGAGGCCGGGCACGACCCCTTCCTCGCGGGCGAGCCGGCCGAGCATCTCGCGGTGGAGCTCACCGACGACATGCTCCACCGAGTCGAGGGAGCGGGCGAGCGCGTGCTGGGCGTCGCGGTCGAGCTCGACGCCCTCCAGCTGCGCGGCGAACCTGTCGAGCTCGTGCTCGATGCGTCCGACCCGCTCACCGAGCGACGCCACCTGCTCGACCACCTCGTCGGGCGGGCCGTCGGCCGGCGGCTGCGGGATCGGGATGCCCGCGGGCTCGTTCACCCTGGCCTGCAGGACGCCGAGCTGCTTGCCCAGCTCGGTCACGTGGCCGCGCAGCTCGCGCAGCTCGGCCTGGGCACGCGGCAGCCTCTTGTCGGAGGCCAGATAGAGCTCCCGCCCGGCGATCGCCAGGCACAGCAGGACCAGGATCACAGTCGTCATGTGACTCCTCGGGGGGCGGACGTGCGCCCTTCGACCCTAACCAGCCGCGGCCGTTTTGGTGGACAAAGCGGGTCAGCCGAAAAGTCCGCCCAGCAGTCCGCCCAGAACGTCACCGATGATGCCGGCGGCCTCACCCGCGACCTCCCCGGCGACGCCGTTGGCGGCGTCCGCGACGGCCTGGCCGGCGTACTGGCCCGCCTGGTCCATCGCGAAGTTCGCGGCGGAGCCCGCGGCGTGCGCGGCGGCCTGGTCGACCCACTGGCCGACGGGCGGCCCGGCGGCCGCGTAGCCCGCGACGCCCGCCGCAGCGACACCGGCCGCCGCGACTCCACCCGCCGCGACTCCACCCGCCGCGGCCGCGGCGCCCCAGCCGGGGTGGTGGCCGGGGTGGTGGCCGTGGTAGCCGGGAGGCGGCGGTGCCGGATGCCCGTGCGCGGCGGGCGGATAGCGAACGGGCTGCGGAGGAACGGGGTGGGCCGGAGGCACGGGCGGAGCGGCGTGCGCGGCGGGCGCGTACGGGGCCGGAGCTGGAGCCGGAATGGGAGGAGGCGCGTGGCCGGGAGCCGGAGCGGGCGGCGGGAACTGACCGGGAGCGGCGGGCTGACCGTGCTGCGCGGGCGGTACGCCATACGACGGCGCCGGCGCCGGGCCCGGCGCCGGATACGGGGCAGGGCCGCCGGGAGGCGGCGGCAGGGGCGCACCGTGCGGAGGCGTGCCGGAGAAGCCGGGACTCCGCGCGGCACCGCGCGAGCGGGCCGCGGCCTTGTCGAGCCACTTGGAGATCTCGGCGGGCCAGTCGGTCTCGGCCGCCTCCTTGTGCTCGCACTTGAACCGGCCGAACGTCTCGTCGGGCGAGCCGCTGCCGCCCCGGCGGTCGGCCTCCAGCACGAAGGCGACGCTGCCGGGCGAGGCGACGAAGCTCAGCCCGACCTCGCCGATGCGGTCGCGGTACTGCTGCGGCGGCGCGAGCTGGATCTCCTGGTAGAAGGGCAGCTGCTGGGCGACCCCGCGCAGCTTGCTCTGCTCGAACGCGACTTTCCTGATCTTGAAGCCGAGCTGGGCGATGGCGGCCAGCACCCACTGCTGCGACTCCAGCGGCTCGACCGAGATCGGGTCGATGTCGCCGGGGTCGGGCACGCCGACGGTGTCGACCTCGGTGCACAGCCCGATGGTGAAGCCGGGCAGCTCGCGGCCGAGCACGGTCGTGAACGGCAGCTCGTACGGGAGCGGGATCGAGAACGCGAGGTCGCGCTGGGCACCCGCCTCCAGCCGGAACGCTCGGGTGAGCGCGCCGCGGTAGACCTCCGGGCCGGCGTTCTGGCCGCCGTAACCGTTGTCCATGCGCGGCATCAGCGCGATCGTCACGTGCCGTACGTCCACGGCGGTGCTGCCGCCGCGGAGGTGGACCTTCCCGGCCACCGCGCCGCCGGGGCGGGCGTGCGGCGCCGACAGGATCGTGTCGACCGTGGGCGCTCCGGCGGGACCGCCAGGACCACCGAATCCGCCCGGCATCTGCTGCCCGTAGGACACTGGCCGTTCCCCTCTCACGCGCACGCGCGGGGTCGCTCCCCGCGAAACGTCAGACGCACACCACCATGCCAGCGGTTGCCCCTATCCCGCAGCCCCCACCCACCACCCATTAAGGGACAAACTGCGTTTGGCCGTCTTGCCTGCAGCCCCACCACGACCATTACGCCCGAAGCATCACTCTTTGGCGGTGACGGAGACGGGCGCGTAGCCGATGGCCTCCAGGGGCTCGCGGATCTGCTCGGCGTCGCCGACTACGATGACGGTCAGCTTCTCCGGGTCGACGTGCGTGGCGTAGGCCTCGGCGACGCTTTCCGGCGTCGTGGCCCGTACCGCCTCCAGGTAGCGGCGCGGGTAGTCGGGCCCGAGGCCGCTCGCGTACGCGTCGGCGAACTCGGCGGCGACCGAGCGGGCCGTCTCGTACTCGGCGGGTGCCCGGTCGGCCAGCGCTCGCACGGACGAGCCGCACTCGTCCGCGCTGACACCTCGGGAGATCACGCCGCGCAGTTCGGTGAGCGCGTCGGACACCGCGTCCGCGGTCACCTCGGTGTGCACCGAGCCCTGCGTGATGAACAGCCCGCAGTGGCGCATGCGCAGCAGCCCGGCGCGCACGCCGTAGGTGTAGCCCTTCTCCTCGCGCAGCACCGCGTTGAGGCGCGAGGTGAGCCCGCCGCCCAGGACGTGCGAGACCACGGTGAGGTCGGCCCAGTCGGGGTGGGAACGGTTGGGCACGCCGTGGGCGATGCTCATGTAGGACTGGACCGAGCCGGGACGGTCGACGACGACGATGCGCGGACCGGCCGTGGGCTCGATGGCGTCGGGTGCTTGCAGGCCGTCGCCCGCCGAGGTCCAGCCGTCGAGCGCGCTCGCGAGCGCGGCGTCCGCGTCGATGCCCGACAGGTCGCCCGCGACGACGGCGGTCGCCTCGGCGGGGACCGCCGAGCCGAAGAACGCGCGCACGTCCGCGCCGGTGAGCGCGGCGATCGACTCCTTCGTGCCGCCGGTCGGCCGGGAGCTGCGCGCCGCCGCCGGGAACATCACCGCGCGCAGCTCGCGCGCGGCGCGGCTGCTGGGCTCGGCGTCATCCTGCGCGATCTCTTCGAGCCGCTCGTTGACCAGCCGGGCCACGTCCGCGTCGGCCAGCGCCGGCTGGCGGATGACCGCCGAGAAGAGCTCCAGTGCCTCGCCGAGGCGGGTCACCGGGGCGTCCAGCGCGATCCGCAGCGCGGTCAGGTCGGCCGAGGCGTAGAGGCTGGCGCCGAGGCGTTCGAACGCGGCGGTCAGCGTGGTCCCGCCGCCCGGCTCGGTGCCTTCGAGCAGCGCCCGGGCGGCGAGCGTCGCGACACCGTCCTTGCCGGTGGGCTCGCGGCTCGCGCCCGCGTCCAGCACGAGCCGCACGGCCGCGAGCCGGCGGCCCGGCAGATCGCAGCGCAGCGTGCCAGGCCCGCCGGGGACGCGGCCCTCGGCGCCGGCCGGGAACGACCAGGCCGGGACCGGCCCGGGCACCGGACGGGGCTGCAGGGTCAGGCCGCTCACTTGGTACCTCCGTAGGTGAGGGCGGTGCGGGCGCCCGGCGCCAGCCAGCGGCCCGCCATCTCGGTGATCTCGTCGGCGGTGACCGCGGCGGCGCGCTTGGGCGCGGTGAAGACGCGCGCCGGGTCGCCGAACTGCGTCGCGTTGGCCGACAGCGCGTTGGCCAGGCCGGTCACCGTCTCGGTCTGCTCCAGGAAGCCGCGTTCGGCCTGCGCGGTCGCGCGCGCCGTCTCGTCGGCGTCGGGGCCGTCGGCGGCGAAGCGCGCCAGCTCCTCGTCCAGGACCGCGGCGATCTTCTCGACGTCCGGGCCGATCGCGTCGACGATGGCCAGCGACGGGCCGTGCGCGAGCCGGGTGACGCCGGCCCAGACCTCGGTGGCGATCTGCTCGCGCCGCACCATCCGGTCGTACAGCCGGGAGCCGGAGCCGCCGCCCAGGATCTCCACGGCCAGCTCCGCCGCCTCGATGTCGTTGCCGCCGTCGGACGGCAGCGGGAACATCGCGAAGTAGGCGGGAGAGGGGACCTCCTCGTCGACCGGCTCGATCCGGACGCCGTCGAGGGGGCCGAGGTCGCCGGGGCGCGCGGCGGGCACCCGCGGACCTGCCGGCAGACCGCCGAAGTAGCGCTCGATCGCGGCGAGGGTCTCCTCGGCGTCGACGTCGCCCACGACCGACAACACCGCGTTGCCCGGCGCGTACCAGGTGGCGAAGAAGTCGGTGCAGTCTTCGAGCGTGGTCGCGTCGAGGTCTTCCATCGACCCGATCGGCGTGTGGGCGTAGGGGTGGCCCGACGGGAACGTCAGCGCGCACAGCTGCTCGAACGCGGTGCCGTAGGGCTGGTTGTCGTAGCGCTGGCGGCGCTCGTTCTTCACGACGTCGCGCTGGTTGTCGAGATTGGCCTGGGTGAGCGCGGCGGGCAGCGTGCCCATCCGGTCGGCCTCCAGCCAGAGCGCCAGCTCCAGATGGCTGACCGGCACCGTCTCGTAGTAGTTGGTGCGCTCGAACGACGTGCTGGCGTTGAACGTGGCGCCCGCGCTCTCCAGCAACCCGGCGTGCTCGCCCTCGGCGACGTTGGCCGAGCCCTGGAACATCAGGTGCTCGAAGAGGTGGGCGAGCCCGGTCCGGCCGGCCCGCTCGTGCCGCGAGCCGACGCCGTACCAGATGTTCACGGCGGCCAGTGGTACGACATGGTCCTCGCAGACCACCACGCGCAGGCCATTGCCGAGCGTGTGCTCATGCAGCGGCTGTTCTGCCACGGAGCGCTCCCGTCCGTTCGGTGTTAGCACCGCACGCGACCTCGGTGACGGGGGCCTGACGGCGGGCTTGATCTCTGTTCACCGTACCGGGTGCGGGACCCTCCGAGCGCGGGTCCGCTCAGGTGGCGGGACGCGAGTTGGGTCCGGGGGTGTCACCGGCCCGCTGCGCGGCCTCGTGAGCGGCGACGGCGTCGTCCAGCGAACGGTGCAGCACGAAGATCTTCGTGAGCTGGGTGACGTGGAAGACGCGGCGGACTCGGTCGTTCACGCCCATGAACGACATCGAGCCGTCGCGGGCGCGCAGGCGGTGGTAGATGCCGACCAGGACACCGAGGCCCGTGGAGTCGAGGAACGTGACGTCGCCGAGGTCGACCACCAGATGCAGGCCGCCGGTCTCGATGATGTCGAGCAGCATCTCCCGCAGCCGGGGGCTGGTGAACACGTCGATCTCGCCGCTGATCTTGACGACGGTGAGGTCTCTCTCGGCCCGATGCTCGACGGCGAATTCCACCGGTTCTCCTGGCTCCTGTCGTAGCTTCTGGGTCTCCGCCTCTTACCCTCGGGACCGCGTGTTATCCGTAATTGCCCGGGTCATCTGTGCGCGCGTGACGGAAGGCCGGTCAGGGGGTACGGAAGAGCGCCCAGACGACCTTGCCGCCGGGCAGTCCGCGCCAGCCCCAGCGCGCGCAAAAGGAATCGACGAGGTGCAGGCCCCGTCCGGTCTCGGCGATGTAGTCGGGTTGTTTGCGGCGTGGTGCGGCGGTGCTCGCGTCCAGGATTCCGCACAGCAGCCAGGGCGCCTCATAAAGGAGCCGCAGCCGGATCGCGGTCGGGGCGGAGCGCATCGGGTCGGAGAGACGGCCGTAGGTGTCACTGCTACGGCCACTGTGTCGTAGCGCGTTGGTGACGAGTTCCGAGACCACCAGCCCGACGTCGTCGCTGAGCGCGGCCATGTTCCACGCCCTCAGCCTGGAGAGCGTGAAGTGGCGGGCCTCGGTGACCGATTCGGGTTCGGGGAGGACGGTGAACGAGACGGTGCAGCCGGCGGGTCCGACGAGCGCGCGGAGCGCCGCTTCCAGGCGTTCGGGCAGGTCGAAGGACTCGGGTATGGGTGTCGAGTGCACGGCATGGTCCTGTGCTCCGGCCGGCCCCACGACGGGGCCCAGCCCCCACCGCGTGTCGTCGTGCGCCTGGCGTGACGTCATTTCCCGGGACCCCGCAAAGTGATCTCGTTGTGCAGCCGTGGCTCGGAAGTCTCGTGCGTTATCCTGCGCATCGTAGCGTGCGAATGCAAGGCCCAATGCACGTGCATCCGCGCGGGAATCTGCTCAGGACTCCAGCGGGGGCGGGGTCCTGTGGCACGACTCCTATGCATGAACGGAGGTAGCGGCAGGACAAGTAGGCCAGTGGCACACTGTGTTAGATTTCCCGGCTCCGCCGGGGAAGTTCGCTGTCCGCCATTTAGCCGGGAGGTTGGGCGTGACTCCAGAGACGCCGGGAACCGGGTCGACGGTCCGTCGGATCCTGCTCGGCTCACAGCTTCGTCGCCTGCGTGAGGCGAAGGGTGTGAGCCGTCAGGAGGCCGGCTACGTCATCCGGGCGTCGGAGTCCAAGATCAGCCGCCTGGAGCTGGGGCGGGTCAGCTTCAAAGAACGTGACGTGGACGACCTGCTCACGTTGTACGGAGTCGCCGACAGGGAAGAACGTGAGGCGCTGCTCCAGCTCGCCCGCGACGCCAACACCCCGGGCTGGTGGCACCGTTACAACGACGTGCTCCCCCACTGGTTCCAGACCTATGTCGGACTGGAGGAGGCGGCCACGCTGATCCGTACCTACGAGCTGCAGTTCGTTCCGGGACTGCTGCAGTCGGAGGGGTACGCCCGCGCGGTGATCCGGCTGGGCAACGCCGGCGCCACCGAGCACGAGATCGACCAGCGCGTCGAGCTGCGCCTGCAGCGGCAGGAGCGGCTCACCGGCCCGAACGCACCGCGGCTTTGGGCCGTGCTGGACGAAGGGGCCCTCAAACGACCCATCGGGGGTCCCGAGGTGATGCGGGGCCAGTTCGAGCACCTCATCACCATGAGCAAGCTCCCCAACGTCACCATCCAGGTCATGCCGTTCCGGTTCGGCGGCCATGCCGCCGAGGGCGGGGCCTTCACGATCCTGCGCTTTCCCGAGCAGGACCTGCCCGACGTGGTCTACGTCGAGAACCTCACCGGTGCGATGTACCTGGACAAGCGCGATGACGTCGACACCTATCTGCAGGCGATGGAACGCCTGTGCGTCGACAGCGCGACCCCGGAGCGCACCGTCGAGATTCTTGGTGATCTTCTCAGAGAGACATGATGCTCAAGACCGAAAACGGCCATGACAGGGCCGGACGGGACAACTACTACGACAACGGGACACCGGCGACCAAGCTCCGTGGAGCACGCTGGCTGAAGTCCCGGCGAAGCAACTCCCAGGGAAATTGCGTCGAGATCGCCGAACTGCCCGGCGGGCAGGTGGCGATGCGCAACTCCCGGCATCCCGAGGGCCCGGCCCTCATCTACACCCGTCCGGAGATCGAGGCGCTCATCCTCGGTGCGAAGGACGGCGACTTCGACGACCTGATCGCTCCTAGCAACAACTGACGGACAACAAGTCGTACGACACCCAGACGAGCTCGCCCGGCCGTCCCCGTTCTGATCGGGCCTGACCGTCGACCGATGGCGAGCCGGCTCCCCAGGCCGGCTCGCCGCGTCAGCCGCAGTTGCCGTAGCTGGAGCTCACCCCGTTGCCGCCGAAGCGGACGCAGGTCTTCTTGGCCGCGACGTAGACCGGGCCGCCGTACCAGGAGAACGAACCGCTGTCCACGTCCTTCTGGCCGTCGCTCTGCCGCTGGATCCAGACCGAGACCGGCGACGACTTGCCTACGTTCTTGGTCTTCATCGTGACGGCGCAGTTGTAGCCGGAGGCGTTGTAGAGCAGATACGCCGTTCCGCCCGGGACGGCCATGCTGCGCTGCACGTAGTAGCCGCCGCCGTGGCCGCCGCTGTCACAGGCCGCCTGGGGCGTGAACTTGTTGGCCGGCTCGTTGGTCGAGCCGCCGCCCCCTCCGCCTCCGCCTCCTGCGGGCGGCTTGGACGGCTTGCCGCCGCCGTTGGGACGGTTGGGGTCGTTCTCGCCTTGCCCGTCCTTCTTCTTGGGTGCCTTGGAGTTCTTCGGGTCCTTGGAGGGTTTGTCGCGGCCCGCGCCCGCCGGGTTGCCCGCCTGACCGGGGTCGGTGGTCGGCGGCGACTGGTCGGCGGCGGAGGTGCTGCGGTCGTCCTTCTTGCCGTCGTCGCCGGAACGGGTCGCCGCCCAGACCGAACCGCCCGCGAGGACCACGACGATCGCGGCGGCCGAGGCGATCGGCACGAGCTTGCGGTTGCGCTTGGGAGGCTGCGGCGCCGGCGACTCGGCCTGGTGCGGAGGCAGAGGCGGTGGCGGTGGCGGTGGCGTCTGGCCGCCCGGAAGAGGCGCGACAAGGGGTTCGTACGGCGGCGGCTGCGGAGCGGTGTGCCCCCGTTCGACCGGCTGACCCGCGCGGGGGTCGGTGGCCGACATCGGCAGTGGCAGGCCGCCGCTCGCCGCGCCGACGAGCCCCTCCTGCGCCTCGCGCGCGGTGGGACGTTGCGCCGGGTCCTTGGCCAGGCAGGCGAGGACGACGTCGCGCAGGGGACTCGGCAGGTCGCCCAGCTCGGGCTCGCCGGTCAGGATGCGGTGCATCACCGCGGCCATCTCGTCGTTGCCGAACGCCGGGCGGCCGGTGGCGGCGTACGCCATCGTGATGCCCCAGGCGAACATGTCCGCGGCCGGGCCGACCGTGCCGCCGGTGAAGTGCTCGGGGGCCATGTAGGCGGGCGTGCCGACGTTCTGGGTCTCGCCCGCCGCGCCGAGCGCCCGGGCCACCCCGAAGTCGATCACGCGCGGGCCGTCGGTGCCCAGCATGACGTTGTGCGGCTTGAAGTCGCGGTGCACGATCCCGGCCTGGTGGATCGCGGTGAGCGCGGTCAGCGTGCTGATCGCGAGCCGTTCCAGCGCACCGCCGGTGCGCGGGCCCTCGGCCTCCACGAGCCGGTGCAGGGAGAGCCCGGCGACGTACTCGCTGACGATGTAGGGCCGGTCGCCGGCCACATCGGCGTCGATCACCTGGGCCGTGCAGAACCGGGCCACCCGCTTGGCGACCTCCAGCTCGCGCACGAAACGCGCCCGCGCCGCCTCGTCGGCCGTGAGGCCGGCGTGCAGGAGTTTGATCGCGACGTAGTCCGCGGACTCCACGTCTCGGCGGCCGAGGAAGACCGCCCCCTGGCCGCCCTCGCCGAGGCGGCCGAGGATCACGTACGACCCCAGCCGCTCCGGATCGCCGGACCGCAGAGGGTGGGCGTCCGGCATGGTCCTGTCGGTCACACCGCTCTCTCTCCGTCGCTTGCGTCGCCTACGTTGCCAGAGTATTGGCCACTAGATGGTATTTGCTCCGGAACGCGAGGATCGCGTTGGGGCGGTCCGGGCCGCGGCGCGCCGCCGCCGGAGCGGCCACTGGGACGGCGACGCGCCGCAGGTCAAACCCCCCTCGGAACGCGAAGGCCTCGGTGTGTGAGGCGAAGAGAACGGACTTGACGGCCGCCCTTGCCCGCAGGTGGCGATGGGTGTGTACGGCCAGCCGCTCCCAGGGGAGGAGCCAGGCGAGGGCGACCAGGCCGGCGACCAGCTCGGCCTGGACCAGAGCCGTGAGCAGGTCCTGAACGGAGACCGTGTTGAGACCCACGTTGAAGAGGCGGACGCCGATGCGCAGGGGAGTGAGCCGCCAGAGCGCCAGGAGGATCTCCCGCATCGTCATCACCACCGGCCACCGTTAAAGCGAATGCTCGTTTTATAAGATGCTGACACGGGTCGGTCGGTGAATCAAGAACGGATATCCGTTTTAGTGTGTGACGGTGGCCACCCGGCCCCGGACAGCGGAAAGCCCCCGCGAGATCGCGACCGGGTGATCGGCACCCGTCACGGTCTCGCGGAGGCTGTTCCCTTGGCTGCTCAGGCCGGGTCGGGCGTGCGCCGCTGGGGCTGTGCCGCCCGGCCGTTCTCTTGGCCTGGTGGTCCCTCCGGGGCGTGATGCCGTTCCAGCCGTGCGGCGATCGCGAGGGCACGGAGCGAGGTCGACCGCACCTGGGCACGGCCGTCGGCCCTGCGGGGCCGGGGAATGCTGCTTCTCAAAGCGTCCTCCATCAGGGCATGAGGGACCGACGCCGGGCTACCGGATCGGTCGGATGATCGTTGTAACCGCAAGATCCGGCCGTTCTATTCCCTCGTGACGCGCGGGTATGCGGCTTCTGGGCCGTTCTAATGCCAAAGATCGCTTGCATTCGTTAGGTGCGCGTGCCATGATTCCTAATGCTTGAAGCGGGCAGTAAACATTAGGAGCGGACATGACCACCCTCACCACCGGCCACGTCGGGCTCAATGTCACCGACCTCGGCCGTTCCGGCGACTTCTACCGGCGCGTCCTCGGGCTGGAGACGCTCGGCGAATCCGCCGAGGGCGACCGCCGGTACGCCTTCCTGGGTCTCGACGGCAAGCTGCTGATCACGTTGTGGCAGCAGAGCGACGGCCGGTTCGCCACGGCGCTGCCCGGCCTGCACCATCTGGCGTTCCAGGTGCCGGACATCGAGGACGTGCGCCGGGCCGAGGCCACGCTGCGCGAGCTGGGCGCCACGCTGTTCCACGACGGCGTCGTCGCGCACCGCGAGGGTGCGCAGTCCGGCGGCGTCTTCTTCGAGGATCCCGACGGCATTCGGCTGGAGATCTACGCGCCGACGGGTGCCGGTGACCGTCCCGCTCCCGCCAAGTCGGCTCCCACCTGCGGATTCTTCTAGGCCACACAACGACGAGCGGGAGGAGGACCGGTGGGCGGGCATCCAGGTGAGGCGGCGCTGCAGCGCCGGATGGGCGTCACCCGTGACGGCTGGGGATCGGCCGGTGTGGACGCCGAGATCCCGCCGATCGCGGCGGAGTTCCTGCGTCAGCAACGCCTGCTCGTGCTGGGCGCCGCCGACGACGACGGGGCGATGTGGGCGGACGCGGTCGTCGGCCCGCCCGGTTTCGCCGTGCCGGTCGACGCGCGTTCCATCGCCGTCGACCGGCGGCCGGCCCTGCTGGCGCCGCTGTTCGCGGACGCGGCCAGGGAGATCGGCATGCTCGCGATCGAGCCGCCGACCCGGCGCCGGATGCGCGTGAACGGCACGGCCTCCGGCGACGGGGACGGGCTGCTGATCCGGACCGAGCAGGTCTACGCCAACTGTCCCAAGTACATCCAGACGCGCGAGATCGTCGGCGACGTGGCCGGGCACGAGCGCGGCGCGGCGCGGACGGGCCGGAGCCTCACCGCCGCCCAGCGCGAGTGGATCGACCGGGCCGATACCTTCTTCATGGCCACCCACGCGCCCGGCCAAGGCACGGACGTGTCGCACCGGGGCGGCAACCCGGGGTTCGTGCGCGCCGCCGGCGCGGACCGGCTCGTGTGGCCGGAGTACGTGGGCAACTCGATGTACATGACGCTCGGCAACCTCGAACTCGAACCCGCCTGCGGCCTGCTGTTCGTCGACTGGGAGAACGGGCACACGCTGCACCTGAGCGGACGGGCGCGCGTCGACTGGGACGCCGAGCGGGCCGCGGCGTTGCCGGGGGCCCGCCAGGTCGTCGACTTCGACGTCGAGCGGGTCGTCGAGCTGCCCGGCGCGTTGCCCGGGAGCTGGGCGTTCGGCGAGTACCACCGGTTCAACCCGAAGATCCCCGCCGTTCGGGAGGGGTGACACCATACCCACGTGAAGCCCGAGGAGATCGAGGAGAACGCCGCTCCGGCGCTGGGGGAACCGCTCGGCGTCGAGTTCGGCAACACCCGGTACGCGGTGCGCGGCGACGTACGGGAAGGGCTGTCCGGGGCCGGGCCGCTCGCCGGCTGGTTGCGCGCGCACGCCGCCGCGTTCGGCGACGGGCTCGCCGAGGCGGCCGTGCGCGAGCTCGCGGAGACCGAGCTCGGCCGGTTCGTGGCGCTGCGCGACGCGATCCGCGATCTCGCGCGCCGGGCCGTCCACGGCGACGAGCCGTCGCCGGACTCGCTGGCCGTGCTGAACGCCGCCGCCGCGGCCGCGCCGCGCTGGCCCCGCCTCGACCTCGCGCCGCCGGGCATCGCCGAGGAGACCGCGGCGCCTCCGGTGGATGCCGTGCTGGCCGCCATCGCCCGGTCGGCCATCGAGATCTTGGGCGGTCCGCTGCGCGCCGACCTGCGAGCCTGCGGCGGCCCCGGCTGCGTCCTCTTCTTCGTGAAGCAGCACCCGCGCCGCGAGTGGTGCTCGCCCGGCTGCGGCAACCGGGCCCGCGTCAGCCGCCACTACGAGCGCCATCGCGGCGCCCGGTAGTCCCATACCTATATAGATCGCACTGCTACCATGGTGGCCATGGCTGCCGACCGCCGCGCGAGCTGGCTCAAGGGCGTGCTCGACCTTCTGGTGCTCGCCACCCTCACCGAGGGCGAGAACTACGGGTACGAGATCGCCAAGTCCCTCGCCGCGTCGGGGCTCGGCCAGATCAAGGGCGGCACGCTCTATCCCGTGCTCAACCGGCTGGAGGAGGCGGGGCTGGTCGCCGCCGAGTTCCGCGTCGCGGACCGGGGGCCGGGCCGCCGCTACTACAGGCTGACCGAGCAGGGCCGCGCCACCCTGACCGAGCAGGGCCGGTTGTGGCGCGCGTTCGACGAGTCGGTGCGTTCGGTGCTCGACCGGGACGGGGCGGCATGAGCTACTTCGACGAACTGGCCGCGTGCCTGCGCGAACGCGGCGTGCCGGACGCCGAGATCCGCGGCACGGTCGACGACCTCGCCGCCTACACCGCCGAGTCGGGCGCCGACCCGGTCGAGGAGTTCGGCCCGGCGGCGGACTTCGCCGGCGAGCTCACCGCGGGCGGCGCCCCCGCGGACGCGCCCGCGCCCGACGCCGAGATCTGGCGTTTCCACGCCGACGCGTTCAACGAGATGAGGTGGCTGAACGAGTTCGGCGACCAGGGCTGGGAGCTCGAAGGCTACGACCTGAAGCACGGCTTCACCTGCCGCCGCGACCGCGAACGGCCGCAGCGCTGGGAGTACCACCGGGAGATGGTTCCCACCCTGCGCCGCAATGCCGTCGCCGAGCGCCTCGCGCCCGACGGCTGGGAACCGGCCGTCGCGTGGACGGTCTGGATGTACTTCAAGCGCCCGAAGTCCGCCAGCGTCGGACCCGCCGGCGAGCTGGACGCCACCCCCGACGCGCCCGCCCGTCGCGTCTTCTGGAGCAAACGCTTCTACGTCCTTCTCGCCGTCTACGCACTGTTCGCCGCCGTCGTCCTCCCCTGGATCGCGCTCTCGGGTGACCCTTCCACGGCCATCGGCTTCGTGACGGGCGCGGTCCTCGGCCCCTTGCTCATCGCCGTCCCGATGGCCTGGACCCGGTGGCGAGCCCGTTCCCGCCGCTAGGGAAACCCGTTCCCGCTGCTAGAGATAGAGGCCGTACCGCTGGGCCTCGGCACCCGTCGTGGGCGGGAGGTCCTCGGGCCGCAGGGTCAGGATCTCGGTGGTGGCGGCGGGGCCGTCGGCGGAGGTGATGCGCTCGGCCTGGTTGGCGATCGCGGCGTCCAGCAGGTTGCGCATGAGCCGTCCGTTGCCGAACGTGGGGCCACGGTCGGCGCGTGCCAGCAGCGTGCGGAGCGCGTCCGTCGTCTCGGGAGCGAGGGTGAGGCCCTCCGCGGCCGTGAGGTGCTCGAAGATGGCGACCAGCTCGGAGTCGGAGTAGTCGGGGAAACGCAGCCGCTTGGGGAAGCGTGACTCCAGGCCGGAGTTGGCGGCGAGGAAGGCCGCCATCTCGCGTTCGTAGCCGGCCGCGATGACCAGCAGGTCACCGCGGTAGTCCTCCATGAGCTTCACCAGGGTGGCGACGGCCTCGCGGCCGTAGGAGTCGCCCTCGGCGGTGAGCGCGTACGCCTCGTCGATGAACAGCACGCCGCCGAGGGCCTGTTCGACGGCGGCCTGCACCTTGGGCGCGGTCTGCCCGAGGTAGGAACCGACGAGGTCGTTCCGGCCGACCTCGACCAGATGGCCGGACGACAGCAGGCCCAGCTGCGCGTAGACGCGGGCGATGAGCCGCGCCACGGTGGTCTTGGCGGTGCCCGGGTTGCCGGTGAAGACCATGTGGCGGGTCGGCACCGTCACTGGCTGTCCCGCGGAACGGCGCAGCTCGGCACTGCGGGCCTCGGCGACGAGCTTGCGGACCTCGGTCTTGATCTCGGTGAGGCCGATGAGCGTGTCCAGCTCGGCGACCGGGTCGGTGGCGGGCACGCTGCGCGTGGTCCCGGACAGGGAGGGCGGGAAGTCCTCGGGACGGAGCTCGGCGAGCTGCTCGGGGCTCGCCTTCGGCAGCGCGACGACCCGCCGAGCCTGCAGTGCCGTGGCGCGTTCGCACAGGTTGCGCATCAGGCGGGCGTTGCCGAACGAGCGGCCGCGCGGGGTGCGGCGCAGCAGATCGATGATCTTGTCGCGGGCCTCGTCCGTCGGTTCGAGACCGGCCTCGGCGGCGAACCCGGCGAAGATGGTGACAAGCTCGTCGTCGGTGAAGTCCGGGAACCGGATCGTGGTCGGGAACCGCGAGGCCAGCCCCGGGTCGGAGGCGATGAAGCGCCGCATCTCACGTTCGTAGCCCGCGACGATCACGACGAGGTCCTCGCGATGGTCCTCCATCATCTTCACCAGCTCGGCGATCGCCTCGGCGCCGTAGTCGCCCTCGTAGTCGGCCTGGGTGAGGGAGTACGCCTCGTCGATGAAGAGCACGCCGCCGACCGCGCGCTGGACCACGGCACGGGTCTTGATCGCGGTCTCGCCCAGGTACTCGCCGATGAGCTCCGCCCGGGACGCTTCGACCAGGTGCCCGGACGACAGCACGCCGAGGTCCTTGTAGATGCGCGCGATGAGCCGGGCGACGACGGTCTTGCCGGTGCCGGGATTGCCGGTGAAGACCATGTGCCGGGCGGGCATCGTCACCGGCAGCCCGGAGTCGCGGCGCAGTTGCGCGGCCCCGGCCCCGGCCACCAGCAGCTCGATCTCGTGCTTGACCGGGGCGAGCCCGGTCAGGGCGGCCAGCTCGGCCCGCGGGTCGCTCGGCGATCCGGCGGCGTCGAACGTGGCCGGGACGTCGGCGCGCTTGACGACGAGCTCGGCGCCCGGCTCGGTGCGCGCCCGCACGGCGTCCACCACGATGTCGGCGAGCAGGTGCGCCAGCCGCGCGTTGCGCAGATTGCGCACGGGCGGGGTCCTGACGAGCAGCTCCCCGGCGGCGGTGAGGGCGCGCTTGTGGGCGCGGGCGCCGCGCTGGTGCACGGCGCGGTTGAAGAGCTCGGCGTAGCCCTCGGCGGTGAACGCGTGCGTGCGGGCCTTCTTGAAACGCAGCGACAGGCCCGGGTTGACCTCGCGGATCCGCTGGTCGCCGCCCGTCTCGCACAGCGCCACGACGTGCAGGCCGTCGAAGACGTCCAGCACCCGGTGCAGCTCCTCCAGGATGGCCTCGCCGCTGCGCGGGTCACGGGACATGTCGTCGAGCCCGTCGATGACGAGCAGGTTGCCGCCGTCGCAGTCGCGGGCGTCGATGTAGAGGCTGTTGGTCGCGCTCGCCACGGTCTTGCCGGCGAAGAAGTCGTCGGCGAGCCAGACCGGCGGACCGGTGATCCCGCGGTCGTGCAGCAGCCGCGCGATCTCCTGCGCGGCGTCGCGCTTGCCCGTGCCGTCCGGACCGGCGAGCAGCAGCCGCACCGGCTCGGTGCCTCCCTCGGCGATCTCCTCCAGCGCCGCCACGACCTCGGGCTGGCCGACGAGCCCGGCGCCGACCTCGGCCCGGCGCCTGGCCCTGGCCGTCCGCGCCGGGGCGTCGTCGAGCGAGGTGGCGAGCGGGTTGAGGACGCTGCGGCGCGGCGCGTACAGCCGCCGCAGGTCCATCTGGAACTGGTTGACGGGCACCCACACCGGGCTCGGCACGTCCGCCACCTCGGGAAGGCCCTGGACCACGCCCGTGAACCGCACCGACATGTCCATCCAGGCCCGGCACGCGTCCGCGGCGCCCGCGCCCAGGCCGCGGCCGAGCCACGCCCTGGTCCGCCGGAACCATTCGCTCGGCTGGAAGTCGTCACGGATCGCGGCGAACCGTTCGAGCAGTTCGCCGTAGCGGTCCTCGCCCAGCACGACCGACAGCTCCGCCGGGATCTGGTCGACCTCCGCCTGCAACACCAGATGCGCGAGCAGATCGAGGTCCGGCTCGTCGTGCGGGGCCACCTCGCGCAGGTGTTCGTGGACGGGCAGCAGCCCGCCGCACACCCATTCCAGGTAGCCGATCGGCCCGGTGAGCTCGGGGAGCACGGCGAGGATCTCGTCGCCGGCGTGCGCCTGCCATGCCGCGTGCTGCGCGTCGATGCCGTCGTCCAGATCGAGGGCCGGCGGCGGGTCGTCGTACAGCTTGATCAGTGCCTGCCGCCGCCGTTCCAGCGGCTCCAGGCCCTCCAGAACGTCCAGCGACTCGCGGGAGAGGGCGAGCGCGAGCTCCTGGTCGGGTGCTTCCCGCAGCCAGTCCACCGGCCGGAACGAACCGGCGCCGGCCCCCCACTGGGTCGGCTGGCGCTGCGGCTCGGCGGGCGGGTCGTGGTACGGGCCGAGCAGTTCGCGGTCCAGCATCGAGCGCGAGCCGCCCACGATCGCGCCCGCGCCGCTCAGGAAGCCGAGCGTGAGCAGCAGGTCGGCGACGACGAGCGGGGTGGGACCGGCGAGCATGCCGTGCCGGTCGGTCGTCAGCCCGGCGCAGCGCGCGTCCTTGACGAGCGCGTCGACGCGTGCCCGGATCTCCTCGAAGAGCCCGTCCGGCACGCGCCACGGCCCGTACGCGTAGACGTCGAGCACCGGCTCGTCGCTCACCAGCAGTTCGAGGTGCTCAGGCAGTGCCACACGTTCCTCCCCGCGGTCCACGTCACCGGAACGGGTCCGTCTGTCAGCCGGTGTCGTACCAATCGGGGCAAAAGCCTATGGGTTACGCGCAGTCAAGGTGCCGGTTCGGTGAAGCGTGAGGAACCAGAGATAACGTGTGTTCTTCCGGCTTGAGGGATCTTGTGATTTGTTCGCGTTTCGGTGCCGTCCGATTCGAGGGCGGCACCGGTCAACTGGGTAGGTGGTAGTCGGAGGTTCGCCGGCCGTCTGGAAGAGGGTGCCGTGATCACGAAGTTGCTCGTCGCCAACCGGGGTGAGATCGCCGTCCGGGCGTTCCGTGCCGCCTACGAGCTCGGCATCGCCGGCGTGGCGGTGTACGCGTACGAAGACCGGTTCTCGCTGCACCGGCAGAAGGCGGACGAGGCGTACGAGATCGGCGAGCACGGGCATCCGGTGCGCGCCTACCTCGACGTGGACGGCATCGTCGAGACCGCGCTGCGCGTCGGCGCCGACGCGGTCTACCCGGGCTACGGGTTCCTGTCGGAGAGCCCGGAGCTGGCCGAGAAGTGCGAGCGCAACGGGCTGACGTTCGTGGGCCCGCCGAGCGCGGTGCTGCGGCTGGCGGGCAACAAGATCGAGGCGGTCGCCGCCGCGCGGCGGGCCGGGCTGCCGGTGCTGCGCTCGATGACCCCGGCGGAGGGCGACGAACTGGCGGCGGCCGGCGAGATCGGCTTTCCCCTGTTCGTGAAGGCCGCTGCCGGAGGCGGCGGGCGCGGGCTGCGGCGCGTGGACCGGCGCGAGGACCTGGAGGCGGCCGTCGAGACCGCGCGGCGCGAGGCGGAGAGCGCGTTCGGCGATCCGACCGTGTTCCTGGAGCAGGCCGTCGACCGCCCGCGCCACATCGAGGTACAGGTGCTGGCAGACGGCGCCGGGCACATCGTGCACCTGCGCGAGCGTGACTGTTCCGTGCAGCGCCGCCACCAGAAGGTCGTCGAGATCGCCCCCGCGCCGCGGCTGGACGAGGCCGTGACCGAGCGGCTGTGCGCCGACGCGGTCGCGTTCGCCCGGGAGATCGGCTACGTGAACGCGGGCACGGTCGAGTTCCTCGTCGACGACACCGGCCGCCATGTCTTCATCGAGATGAACCCGCGCATCCAGGTCGAGCACACCGTGACCGAAGAGGTCACCGGCGTCGACCTCGTGCAGAGCCAGCTGCGCATCGCGGGTGGCGAGTCCCTGGACGACCTCGGCATCGCCCAGGACGACATCGCCGTCTCCGGATACGCGGTGCAGTGCCGCATCACCACCGAGGACCCGGCCAACGGCTTCCGCCCGGACACCGGCAAGATCTCGGCGTACCGTTCGCCCGGCGGCGCCGGGGTACGGCTGGACACGGGCACCACGCACGCGGGCGCCGTCGTCACGCCGCACTTCGACTCGCTGCTGGTCAAGCTGACCTGCCGCGGCCGCACGTTCGAGGAGGCGGTCCGGCGCGCCCGCCGTGCCGTGGCCGAGTTCCGCATCCGCGGCGTCGCCACCAACATCCCGTTCCTCCAGGCGCTGCTGGACGAGCCGGACTTCCGCGCGGGCGGCGTCAGCACCTCCTACATCGCCGAGCACCCCCAGCTGCTGACCGCACGGTCGAGCGGCGACCGCGCCACCCGGCTCGTCCGCTACCTCGCCGATGTCACCGTCAACAAGCCGCACGGTGAGGCGCCCACCGGCCTCGACCCGGCGACCAAGCTGCCCGGGCTCGACCTGTCCATCCCGGTGATCGAGGGTTCGCGCGACCGCCTGCTCGCCCTCGGGCCGCAGGGGTTCGCCACGGCGCTGCGCGCGCAGAAGAGCCTCGCGGTGACCGACACGACGTTCCGCGACGCGCACCAGTCGCTGCTCGCCACGCGCGTACGGACGTTCGACCTGCTCAAGGCGGCGCCCTACCTCGCGCGCATGACGCCGCAGCTGCTCTCTCTCGAAGCGTGGGGCGGCGCCACGTACGACGTCGCGCTGCGCTTCCTCGGAGAATCGCCCTGGGAGCGGCTCGCCCAGATTCGCGAAGCCGCTCCCAACCTGTGCATCCAGATGTTGCTGCGCGGTGCCAACACCGTCGGCTACACGCCCTACCCCGACTCGGTGGCCCGCGCGTTCGTCACCGAGGCGGCCCGGACGGGCGTCGACATCTTCAGGGTGTTCGACGCGCTGAACGACGTGGACCGGATGCGCCCGGCCATCGACGCCGTCCTGCAGACGCACGCCCTCGTCGAAGGCACGCTCTGCTACACCGGTGACCTGTCGGACCCGGGCGAGAAGCTCTTCACGCTCGACTACTACCTGCGCCTGGCCGAGCAGCTCGTCGAGGCGGGCGTCCACGTGCTGTGCATCAAGGACATGGCGGGCCTGCTGCGCGCACCTGCCGCCCGGACGCTGGTGACCGCGTTGCGCGAACGCTTCGACCTGCCCGTCCACCTGCACACCCACGACACCGCCGGCGGTCAGCTCGCCACCTACCTCGCGGCCGTCGAGGCCGGGGTGGACGCGATCGACGGGGCCGCGGCGCCGCTGTCGGGGACGACCAGCCAGCCGCCGTTGCAAGCCATCGTCGCCCACACCGACTTCACCGAACGGGCCACCGGGCTCGATCTTGGCTCCCTCACCGCGCTGGAGCCCTACTGGGAGGCCGTCCGCAAGCTCTACGCGCCGTTCGAGATGGGCCTGCCCGCGCCGACCGGCCGCGTCTACCGGCACGAGATCCCGGGAGGGCAGCTGTCCAACCTGCGGCAGCAGGCCGTCGCGCTCGGCCTCGGCGACCGGTTCGAGGAGATCGAACGGCTGTACGCGGCGGCCGACCGCATCCTCGGCCGGCTGGTGAAGGTCACGCCGTCGAGCAAGGTTGTCGGGGACCTGGCGCTGCACCTGGTCGCGGCGGGCGCCGACGCCGGCGACTTCGCGGCGCATCCCGACCGCTACGACATCCCCGACAGCGTGATCGGATTCCTGAACGGCGAGCTGGGCGACCCGCCGGGCGGCTGGCCCGAGCCGTTCCGGAGCGCCGCGCTCGCGGGGCGCCAGTTCACGCCCGCGCGCGCCGAGCTCACGGGCGCCGAGGAGAAGGCGCTCGCGGGTCCCGAGGTCCGTGACACGCTCGACCGGCTCCTCTTCCCGGGACCGGCGAAGGAGTACCGCGAGGCGCGCGCGGCGTACGGCGACCTGTCGCTGCTGCCGACGGCGGCGTTCCTCTACGGGCTGCGCCCCGGGCAGGAGGTCTCGTTCGACCTCGAACCCGGCGTCCGCGTGCTGGCCATGCTGGAGGCCGTCGGCGAGATCGACGAGGCGGGCTTCCGGCAGGTCATCTGCACGGTGAACGGCCAGCTGCGCACGTTGTCGGTCCGTGACAGGGCCGTCGCCTCCGACACCCCGCCGGTCGAGCGCGCCGACCCGAACGAGCCGGGCCACGTCGCCGCACCGTTCGACGGCTCGGTGACCCTGCGGGTGGCCAAGGGCGACGAGGTCGCGGCGGGGGACGTCGTCGCCACCATCGAGGCCATGAAGATGGAGGCCGCCATCACGGCCCCCGTCGCGGGCACCGTCGGGCGTCTCGCCGTCCCGGAGGTCACGCCGGTCCAGGCCGGCGACCTCCTGGTCGTCATCTCGTGACGCGGCCCCGGACGGCGTAGCCGCCGAGAGAGGGTTCGATGGCGTCGAAGGCGGTGGCGACGTGCCGGGTCAGGGCGGCCGCGATCTCGTCGTTGTCCTGCCCGTCGATCGTGCGGCGCAGCGTCTCGTCGAAGAGCACCCGGTGGACGCCGCCGAGCTGGGCGGCGGCCACCCGGGGCAGGATGTCGTCCGGCCCGGCGCCGGTCTCGTCGGCGAGCGCGGCGGCGAGGGCGGCCTCGCGCTCCTCGTGGAACTCGCGCAACCGCGCCACCAGGGCGGGGCTCTCAGTGATCATGCGGGCGAACGCGGCGCCGGAGAAGCCGACGACCGGGTCGTGCGCGGCGATCGCCGCGACGTAGGCGCGGCGCAGCGAGGCAAGAGCCGACTCGCCCGGCGCGCGCTCGCGAACGGTCGCGGCGAGCAGCCCGACGAACACCTCGTGCAGGTCGAGGGCCAGGTCCTCCTTGCGCGGGAAGTAGTTGGTGACGGTCATCTTGGCGACCTGGGCGGCCGCCGCGACGTCGGCGATCGTCACCTTGTCGAAGCCGTGCTCCAGGAACAGCCGGGTGGCCTGGTGGGAGATGTTCTCCCTGGTCTGCCGCTTCTTGAGCTCCCGGAGGCCCATCGTCTGCTCGCTCATGCCGCCAGGATACATAAGACCGACCCAAATTTCTTCTTGACATACTTCTAGGCCTGACCTAAGTTTAGGTCATCACCACGATGAAGGAGGTCCGATGAACCTGCGTGTCACCCGCTGACGAAAACCCGGCCCGGCGCGGGAATGTACGGCCCGCGCCGGGCGTTCGACACACCGTCGCCCAGTGGAAGGAAACCGCCCTTGCGCGCCACCGCCTCAATCTCGGCCACCGTCTCCTCGGGTGACCCGGTGAAGGACTACCTCAAGCAGATCGGGCGGACGCCGCTGCTCACCGCCCAGCAGGAAGTCGAGCTGGGCGGGCGCATCGAGGCGGGGCGGCTGGCCCAGGAACGTCTCGACGCCGAGGGCGGATCGCTCGACCTCGCCGACCGGATCGCGCTGGAGCTCGCGGTCGCCGACGGGCTCCGCGCCAAGGACCACATGGTCGAGGCCAACCTGCGGCTCGTCGTGTCGATCGCCAAGCGCTACGCGGGCGGCGGCCTGCCGCTCCTGGACCTGATCCAGGAGGGCACCATCGGCATGATGCGCGCCGTGGAGAAGTTCGACCACCACCGCGGCCTGAAGTTCTCCACGTACGCCACGTGGTGGATCAAGCAGGCGGTCGGCCGCGCGCTGGCCGACCAGAGCCGGACCATCCGCATCCCCGCGCACGTCGTCGAGATCCTCAACCGCGTGACGCGCACCCGGCGGCAGATGACGCAGGACCTCGGCCGCGAGGCCACCTACGAGGAGCTCGCGGCCGCGCTCGACCTCACCGCTGAGAAGGTCGAGCAGGTGCTCAAGCACGGCCGCGAGCCGATCTCACTGCACACCCCGTTCGGTGACGACGGCGACGGCGAGCTCGGCGACCTCATCGAGGACGACGGGCCCGACCCGGCCGACGCCGTCGCCACGTCCCTGCTGCGCGACCAGCTCGACGCGGTGCTGGACACGCTGACCGAACGGGAGGCGGGCGTCATCTCGCTACGGTTCGGGCTGAACGACGGCGAGCCCAAGACCCTCGACGAGGTCGGCAAGGTCTACGGGGTGACGCGCGAGCGCATCCGCCAGATCGAGTCCAAGGGGATGCACAAGCTCCGTCACCCCTCCCGTACCCGGACCCTCGCCGACCTCCTCACCTAGGGCGGTGATCGGCGGACGCCGCCATTATCCGGAGCTATTGGAATTAGCGTCAACAGAGCGCTTTTCAATTGAATTTCAGCCGCTCCCGATAACCCTCTGACTAGCGGCTCAACGTCACCAGATCGCCCGGGTCAGTGTTGGCGCCGCACAGGACGATCGCTACGCGTTCTCCTCGGGCGGGCTCGTAGGCGCCGGTGAACAGGGCCGCGAACGCGGCGGCGGTGCCGTGCTCGACGACCAGCCTGTGGTCGTCCCACAGGCGCCGGCGCGCCGCGACGACGGCGGCGTCCGGCACGAGGACCGAACGGACGCCCGTGCGGATCGCCACGTCGAAGGCGATCTCGCCGAGGCGGGAGGCGCCGAGCGAGTCCGCGGCGACGCCGGAGACCTCGACGTCCACCGGGAATCCGGCCAGCAGCGCGCGGCTCAGCGTCGGGACGGTCTCGGGCTCGACGCCGACGACCTCCGCCTGCCCCGCCACCGCCGCCGCGACCCCCGCCATCAGGCCGCCGCCGCCGACCGAGAGGAGGATCGTGTCGACCTCGCGGCCCGTCTGCTCCAGGAGTTCGAGGCCGAGGGTGCCCTGCCCCGCGCAGATCTCGGGCTGGTCGTAGGCGTGGCAGGTCAGCGCGCCGGTGTCGGCGGCCCGTTTGCTCGCGGCCTCGTAGGCCTCGGCGTACCGGTCGCCGATCTGCACGACGTCCGCGCCGAGGTCGCGCAGCCGGTCGACCTTGACCATCGGTGCGGTCATCGGCACGTACACCTCGGCGGGCACGTCCAGCGCGCGCGCCGCGTACGCCACCGCCAGGCCGGCGTTGCCGCCGGAGGCGGCGATCACCCCGCTGCCGGGCAGCCGGCCCTCCTCGGCGGCGGCGAGGATGCGGTTGAACGCGCCGCGCGCCTTGAAGGAGCCGGTGTGCTGGGTCTGTTCGAGCTTCAACCACACGCCGTCGCGTCGCATGACGGGCGTGCGCCGGACGCGGTCTCCGATCCGGGCCGCCGCCGCCTCGACTTCCGAACGCGTGATCATGCCGGTCGTACCTCCTGGCAGTGGGGGGTTCGCGACCTCAACCGTATGCGTCAGAGCGGCTCGTCGGCGAGGTAGGGCGGGGCGGGCTCGTACTGGATGTAGCGGCGCACGGCCCGTGCGTGGTCCCGGCCGTGGAGCTTGCCGACGAGCCACAACGCCATGTCGATCCCCGCGGACACCCCCTGGCTGCTCACCACGTCGCCGTCCACCACGTACCGCGCGTCCCGGACGACGGTGACCTCGCCCTTCTCCTCAAGCGCGTCCTCGTACTGCCAGTGCGTGGCGATCCGGCGCCCGCGGGCAGGGCCGGCCGCATGGAGCAGGAGGGCGCCCGTGCAGACGCTCAGCGTCCACTGGGCCTGCTCGGAGGTCTTGGCGATCCAGCCGGTCACGACCGGGTTGGACGGCTGGACCAGGCGCGCACCGCGCCCGCCGGGGATCAGCAGCACGTCCAGCGGCGGATGGTCGTCCAGGGTGTGGTCGGGCAGCACCCGCATGCCCTTGGCGCACCTGACCGGGTCGGTGCCCTCGGCGATGAGGACGGCGGTGTCGGCGTCCCCGCGCACCATCGAGGAGGCGGTGAACACCTCCCACGGACCGACGAAGTCGAGCTCCTCGGCCTCGTCGAAGATCAGTAGACCGTAGGTCGTCATGCGTACTCCTTCATTGCTCGGAAACGGTCGCGATAGTCGGACGGTGAGACGCCGAGCCTGCGCTGGAACACCCGCCGCAGGGTCTCGCCGGTGCCGAAGCCCAGCCGCCGCGCCATCGCCTCGACCGGCTCGTCCCCTTCGGCGAGGGCGCGCCGGGCGGCCTCGACACGGACGCGCTCGACGTACGCGGCGGGCGGTACGCCGACCTCGGCGGCGAAGCGGCGCTGCAGGTGCCGCGGGCTCAGCCCGGCGGTGCCGGCCAGGTCCCCGATGGTGTGCCGGGCGCCGGGATCGGCGTTGATCGCGGCGACCGCCGACCGGATCGGGTCACTGGCCGGCTGCCCGGACCAGAGCGGGACGCTGAACTGCGACTGGCTGCCCGGACGGCGCAGGAACATCACCATCTCCTGGGCCACCGCGTGCGCGACGCCGCGGCCGTGGTCCTCCTCCACGAGGGCCAGGGCCAGGTCCATCGCGGCCGTCACCCCGGCCGAGGTCCACACCCGGCCGTCCCGGATGAAGATCGGGTCGCAGTCGACGACGAGCTCGGGGTGCTCGGCCACGAGCTGGCGTTCGCGCGCCCAGTGGGTCGTGACCCGGCAGCCGTCGATGAGCCCGGTGGCCGCGAGCAGGAGCGTCCCGCTGCACACCGCGGTGAGGCGCCGCGTGCGCCGTCCGGCGGCGGTGACCCAGTCGACGAGCGCCCGGTCGTGCCGTGCCTCGTCCACCCCGTGGCCGCCGGCGACGAGCAGGGTGTCGATGCCGTCCGGATCGAGATCACCGATGCCGTACGAGGCGTGCACCGGCAGTCCGCTGTGGGCCCGCACCAGGCCGGCCACGGGCGCCACGACCCGGCAGTCGTAGCCGCCCGTGAGCCGGTGGGCGTACTGGAAGACCTCATACGGCCCCACCAGGTCGATCGGGTGGAAGGCCGGATAGATCACGAAGGCGATGCGGCGCATGCCTCCAGGCTCGGCCAGGACCGTTCATGGCGTCAACGACGCGTACCCCACAGTTCGCGCCATGCGCTATCCGCGCTGGGTGTCCTCGTCCTTGAACGAGCAGTCCGCCGGGGAGTCCGGGGGCAGGAAGTCACCCTTGGGGACGGGCAGCGGCGCGTCCTTGACCGTGTAGCCGGTGATCCGTTCGTTGAACGGGCCGCGGCTGACCGGGCTGAACGGGGCGGGGCCGGAGCCCATCGTCTGGCACCTCGGGTCGACGACGCCCCACGAGAAGCCCATCCGGTCGAACCTGTGCCCGTCCGGCGACTGGTAGAAGGTCAGCGTCGCGCGCCTCTGGTTCGCCGGGACGTTGTCCTGGCGGATGCCCGAGACCACCGCCACCGGACCGGTCGCCATCACGTAGTCCACCTTGATGCTGCCCCAGTGGTGCTTGGAGGGGCCGCCGGGCTCGTCGGGCGAGTAGTGGTCGAACTTGACGGTCCCGCGTGCCGCCCCGAACACGATCTTGTTGTTCTCGATCTTCCAGGGCGCTCCGTGCGCGTCCACGATGAAGCGGCGGTGCGGGTATTCGGTGTCCCCCGGGAAGTTGACCCAGGCGTCGCCGGTGACGTGCATTTCCCTGGGCTTGGCGGCGGCGGCCCGGTCCTTGGCCGCGACGGGCCGGTCGTTGTCGGCGGCCATCGCGCCGCCCGCGCCGAGTGCGGTCACCGTGACCGCCGCGGCCGTCCCCACCACCATGGCCCGCTGCTTCGTGCTGAGCGTCATCGCCCTCGTCTCCTTCGGTCGCGCGGGCGGTGCCGCCCGCGTTTCCCAGGCTTCCGTCGAGGTGACGCCCGCCACTTCCCCCGTGTGGCCGAGGCGGTTCGCTCGCTGGTCTCGTTCGGCCTCGCCCGCGCGGGGCAGCCCCGGTCCAGCCGACCCGGCCGGGTGCAGGCGTTCAGGCCACCGGCGCCCGGTCGTTCGCGCGGAAGGTGAGCCGGTACGCGCTCGGCGAGACGCCGATCGTGGCGGCCAGATGCTGGCGCATGGAGGCGGCCGTGCCGAAGCCCGCCTCGGCCGCGACGCGATCCACCGGCAGGTCGGTCGTCTCCAGCAGGCGCCGCGCGTGCTCGATGCGCTGCTGCGCCAGCCACTGGCCGGGCGTCATCCCCACCTCGTCGCGGAACCGGCGGGAGAACGTGCGGACGCTCATCCGCGCGTGCGCGGCCAGCTCGGACAGGGTGAGCGGGCGGTGGAGCCGCTCCAGCGCCCACTCCCGGGTCGCCGCCGTGGTGGCCGCCGACGCCTCCGGCACCGGCCGTTCGATGAACTGGGCCTGCCCGCCCTCGCGCCACGGCGGCACCACGCAGCGGCGGGCCACCCGGTTGGCGATCTCGCTGCCGTGGTCGTGGCGCACGATGTGCATGCACAGGTCGATCCCGGCGGCCACCCCGGCCGCCGTCAGCACGTCGCCGCCGTCCACGAACAGCACGTCCGGGTCGACCTCCACCTTGGGAAACAGCCGCTGGAACTCCTCGGCCTCGTTCCAGTGCGTGGTCGCCCGGCGCCCGTCGAGGAGCCCGGCGGCGGCCAGGATGTACGACGCGGTGCACAGCGACACCAGGCGCGTTCCGGGGCGAAGCCGGCCGAGCGCCGCCGCCAGCGGCTCCGGCAGCCACTCGCGCCCGTCGTCCGGGGCGCGGTCGAACGGCGGGATCACGAGGGTGTCCGCCGTCTCGATCGCCTCGGCGCCGTGCTCGACCGCGATGGCGAAGTCGGCGCCCGTCCGCACCGGCCCGCCGTCCAGCCCGCACGTGATCACCTCGTACAGCGGTTCGCCGTCCCGGCCGGTGGCCGTACCGAAGATCCGGACGGGGATGCCCAGCTCGAACGGGTAGACGCCGTCGAGGGCGAGGACGACGACCCGGTGTGCGGCCTGCATGGCCGGATTCTTTCACAGCGACGATTCCGGCCACCGGGAGCGGCGGCGGCCGTGTCCACCGATCGGTGGACACCAGGTTCAACCGGACGAGGCTGTCGCGGGGAACCCCTCGTTCACCAGCATTGATGCCATGACGAACCTCCCTGTACGCATGGCGCGCTGGAGCGCGTACCACCCCTGGCGAGCGATCGCCGCCTGGTTTCTCTTCGTGTTCGTGTGCCTCGGGCTCGGCATCGCGGTCGGCGGCAACATGGCCCAGTCCGCCGACTACCGGGTCGGCGAGGCGGGTCGTGCCGAGGCGCTGCAGGAACAGGGCGGGCTGGAGCGCAAGCCGCTCGAACGGGTGCTCATCACGGCGAAGGGATCGGGGCCGCTGGACGCGGCCAAGGCCGACGCGGCGGTGCTCGACATCACGGAACGGATGAGACGGCTGCCCGAGGTCGCGTCGGTCGGCGGGCCCGTCCGTTCGGCCGACGGCACCGCGGTGCGGGTCGACGTGACCATGAAGGGGCCGGAGCAGGAGGGCAAGAAGCACATCGACCCGCTGCTCGCGCAGACGGCCGAGGTCGGGAAGGCCCACCCGGACCTGCGCGTCGAGGAGGCGGGCGGCCCGTCCATCAGCAAGGACGTGCAGGGTCAGCGCAGCGAGGACTTCTCCCGCACCGAAATGATCGCGCTGCCGGTCACGCTGATCGTCCTGCTGCTGGTCTTCCGGTCGCTGGCGATGGCGACCGTGCCGCTGCTGCTGGCGATCACTTCGATCATGTCGGCGATCGGCCTGTCGATGCTCGCCTCACACGTCTTCCCGGACGCGGGCGTCGGCACGAACGTCATCCTGCTGATCGGCATGGCCGTGGGCGTCGACTACACGCTCTTCTACCTCAAGCGCGAACGCGAGGAACGGGCCCGTTCGGGCGGCCGGCTCAGCTCGGAGGCCGTGGTGGAGCTCGCCGCGGCCACCTCGGGACGGGCCGTCGTGATGTCGGGGCTCGCGGTCGCCGCGTCCAGCGCCACGCTCTACCTCGCCGACGACGTCATCTTCTCCTCGCTGGCCACCGGCGCCATCGTGGTGACCTTCGCCGCCGTGATCAGCTCGCTGACCGTGCTGCCCGCACTGCTGACCAAGCTGGGGCGGCGGGCGGAACGCCGCGCCGAGCGCAGGGCGGCGAAGGGCAAGGCCGTACGGCCCGTGCGGCAGCGGCGGACCGGCCGGATGACCGCGGCCATGTTGCGGCCCACCAGCAGGCATCCCGCGCTCACGCTGGCCGTCGCGGTCTTCGCGATGCTCCTCATGTCCGCTCCGCTGCTGAACCTCAAGCTGACCGACGTGGGCCGGGAGACCTACGACCGCAATCTGCCCGCGATGCAGGTCTACCACCGGGTGAACGCCGCGTTCCCCGAGCTCAAGGCCATGAACCAGATCGTCGTGCGGGCCGAGCCGGACCGCGCCCCGCAGGTGGCCGCCGCGCTGCGCGACCTCGCCGGACGCGCCAAGGGAGATCCGCTGTTCGGCGGCACGCCGCAGCTGCGCACCTCGCCCGACAAGCGGATCACCATGCTGGAGCTGGGCGTCCCGCACGACATGAGCACGCAGGCGGCGCGCGACTCCCTCACGAAGATCCGCGAGACGTACATGCCGGCCACCATCGACCGGCTGCCCGGCGTCGAGGCCGAGGTGAGCGGCGAGGTCGCCCGCTACGTCGACTACCCCGAGCACCAGAAGCGGAAGATGCCGCTGATCTTCGGTGCGCTGCTGCTGGTCACGTTCGCGCTCACCGTGCTGGCCTTCCGGTCGGTCGTGCTCGGCCTGGTCGGCGCGCTGCTCAACCTGCTCTCGGCCGGGGCCTCGCTCGGCCTGCTGACGCTGGTGTTCCAGGGCCGCTGGGCGGAGGGGCTGCTGGGCTTCACGTCGATGGGCTCGATCGGCTCCCGGGTGCCGCTGTTCCTGTTCGTGATCCTGTTCGGCCTGTCGATGGACTACCAGGTGTTCGTGATCAGCCGGATCAGGGAGGCGGTCCAGAACGGGGTGCCGACGCGCACGGCGGTGCTCGACGGCATCCGGAGCTCGGCGGGCGTCGTGACCAGCGCCGCCCTGGTGATGGTGACGGTGTTCGCCAGCTTCATCCCGCTGCACCTGATCGAGATGAAGCAGTTCGGGTTCAGCCTCGCGGTCGCGGTGCTGCTGGACGCGTTCGTCATCCGGCTCATGATCTTGCCGGCGGCGATGCTGCTCCTCGGCGAGCGGACGTGGTGGCCGTCCCGCCCGACGGGACAGGCCGAGGTCACCGCCCCGATCATGCGCTCGCCGCAGAACGTAGGCTGATCGGCATGCAGCGGCCCGACGACCAGTACTGGATCCACCGCTGGAACGACATCTCCTGGATGCTCCTGGGCCTGACGCCCATGTTCATCGCGGGGCTGGGCGACCAGGGTGCGATCAGGTACTGGTCGCTGGGGCTGCCGCTCGCGCTCGCCGCCGCCTACGCGCTCGCCGTCCGGTTCCCGAGCCGGCGGACCGCGTTCCTGTACGTGCTGATCGCCGGCCTCGGGGCGCTGTCCTATCTGCGTACGGGCGGCGCGGCGCTGTTCATCGTGTCGATCCCGCACTTCTGGATCTTCGCCGGAGGGCCGCGCCGGTCGATCCTGTTCAGCGGTGCCGCCGCCCTGGCCACCGCCGCCGGCGGCATCCTGCGCAACGGCGACCCCGCCACGGGCAACGTGATCGTCACGCTGCTCGCCTTCGTGGCCAGCGTCGTGCTCGGACTGTCGATGCTCAAGATCATCGAACGGAGCGAGGAGCGGGCCGGGCGGCTGAGCGCGGAGCTGGAGACCACCCAGCGCGAACTCCTGGAGGCGCACCGCCGCCAAGGCGCCGTCCTCGAACGCGAACGGCTCGCCCGCGAGATCCACGACACCCTCGCGCAGGGCTTCGCGTCCATCGTCGTGCTCGCCGAAGCGGCCCGTTCCGGCATCGCCACCGATCCCGACCGCAGTGCCCAGCAACTGCTGTCGATCGAGCAGACCGCCCGCGAGAACCTCGCCGAGGCGCGCGTCCTGGTCGGCTCCGCGCCCCAGAGCGGCATCGCCCCGGGCTCGGTCGCCCGTACGCTGCGCCGCACGCTCGACCGGTTCGCCGAGGACACCGGGCTCACCGTCACCGCCGACCTGCCCGACATCGACTGCGACCAGCAGACCCGCATCGCCCTGCTGCGCTGCACCCAGGAGTCGCTGGCCAACGTCCGCAAGCACGCCGCCGCGACCACGGTCGGCGCCGTCCTCACCCGCCATCCCCACGCCGTCGAGCTGGAGATCACCGACGACGGCCGCGGCTTCGCCGTCGCGGAGTCGCGCGGTTTCGGACTCGACGGCATGCGCCGGCGCCTGGCCGAGCTCGGCGGCGAGCTCACCGTCACCAGTTCCCCCGGCGACGGCACCCGCGTCCTCGCCATGATCCCCACGAACGGTGCCCCATGACCCGCATCATCCTGGCCGACGACCACACCGTGATGCGCGCCGGTGTCGCCGCGCTGCTGGCCGCCGAGCCGTCCATCGAGATCGTCGGTGAGGCGGGCAACGGCCGCGAGGCCGTCGACCTGGTCGAGCGCCTAGCCCCCGACGTGGCGCTCCTCGACCTGCGGATGCCCGTCCTCGACGGCGTCGCCGCCACCGCCGAGATCGTCAAGACCGCCACCCGCGTGCTCATCCTCACCACCTACGACACCGACACCGAGATCGAGCGCGCGGTCGAGGCCGGTGCCATCGGCTACCTGCTCAAGGACACCACCCGCGAGCAGCTCGTCGCCGCCGTCCACGCCGCCGCCCGCGGCGAGACCGTCCTGGCGCCGCGCGTCGCCGAGAAGCTCGTGGCCCGCATGCGCCAGCCGCCCCCGGTGGCCCTCACCGCGCGGGAGCTCGACGTCCTGAACGCGGTCGCCGACGGCCTGTCCAACGCCGACATCGGCAGGCGCCTGGTGATCGCCGAAGCGACCGTCAAGACGCATCTGCTCCGCGTCTTCGCCAAGCTGGACGTCAGCGACCGCACCCACGCCGTCGTGGTGGCCATCGAAAGGGGACTGCTGACCCGGTGACACCGCCGCGTCCGCGTCACCTGACCCGCTCCTCCGTCCTGAACGTGCGGAAGCCACGCCGGTGGTAGTTGGGCAGGGCGTTCGGATGGTCCAGTGACGAGGTGTGCAGCCACACCCTGCGCACGCCGGGCTTGACCTGCCAGGCCTGCCGCACTCCCAAGGTCAGCGCGTGGCCGCCCAGCCCCTTGCCGACGAAGTCGGGCAGCAGCCCGAAGGACACGATCTCCACCTCGTCACCGGGATGGGGGTCGTAGGTGACGATCCCGGCCGCCTCGCCCTCGTACGCCAGCAGCCGGAACACGCGGCCGGGGTGGCCGGCGAACCAGGCCCTCCACTCCTCCTCGGTCCGCCGCGCGCTCTTCCATCCGTACGGCGCACCGATCCGGGCCAGCACGTCCGGGATCAGCGGCGAACCATGGTCGAGCGGCTCCAGGGTGAGCCCGGGCACGGGCGCCGCCGGAACAAGCTGGTCTTCGCCGGTCATCTCGACGTAGGTCACGGTCTCCTGCACATGACCGAGCCTAAGGGCCGCCTAGTAGGACAGCCTGACCACCACCTTGCGCGCCTTATGGTCCCGCAGCCAGCGGAGGCTGAAGCAGGTGCCACGCGGGGGAACGTAGTTGGTGAGGACCGCGGTGCGTCCGGCCTGGACGGGCTTCCACGCGCCGAGCGGCACCCCGTTGCACCTGATCGCCCGCACCCTCAGCGACCAGTACCCCAGCGGACGTGCCTTGACCGCGATGCGCTGCCGGCCGCTGGCCATCACGCGCTTCGGCGCGACCACCTGCTTCGCCCGTGACAGCTTGACGACGAAGGTGGCCTCCGGCTTCGGCTTCGGCTTGCCGACGGCCTCGGCGGCCGACACCGGCGCGGTCACCGAGCCCACGAGGCCCAGGCTCAACGTCCCGGCCACCGCCACTCCGACGAGCCGTTTGGTGTTCATCAGAACTCCTCCTTCCGCGCCGGGTCGCGCGCCCGGCGCACCGGACGAGTACATCTGCGCGGCGTCTCGGCGGTATCTCCGGACTATCTCCGGTCATCCGCCGGTGAGGGTGGCAGCGCGGCGTAGAAGTGCTCGGCGGCCTGCGTGATGCCCCGTCCCGGTGATCCCGGCGGCACCTCGGCCGCGAGCCCGGGATCGATCAGCGAGTCGGCGGGGGAGTCGAGGGCGAGCTCCAGCCGGGTGCCGAACCGGTCCCGCACGTCCGGGTCGAACTGCGACCAGCCGGTGGCCGAGGCGACCACGTGAACGCCCGATCGCCAGCCGTGCTCGACGATGTGGTGCAGGGCCTGGACGGCCTCCGGGGCCAGCGACCGGACCAGCTCGGCCCACTCGTCGACGACGAGGACGATTCTCGATGCGCCGTCGGTGTCGTTCTGGGCGAGGTGCCGGTCGATCTCCCTGATCCACAAGATCGAACGGCCGGGATCGTCCGGGCCTATCGAACGCACCTGCGGGAGCGGTGCCAGGCCGGCGAGCTGATCGAAGAGGATGAACCGCACGGAATGCTCGGTGTTGGTCAAGGTGAGCGACCGGACGAAAGTCACGAGCAAGGTCGACTTACCGCTGCCCGTGGAGCCGACTATCGCGACGTTGCCCCTCGGGCCCTGGAGATCGAAAGTGAGGGGATCCTGCCGGTGATGAAGCGGCCGATCCACGACACCGATGACGGCATGAGGCGTACCCTGCGACGGGAACGATCGGGGAAGCAGGTCGTCCAGGATCGGGGGCTCTCTCAACGGTGAGAGCAGGATCTGGCGAACGGGAACGCTGCGCTGGGGGACGGGCTTCCCTTCGGCGAGCACGAAGGGCACCGGTGGTTCGTCGGCGACCTGCAGCAGCCCCCGTCCGCCGGATGAGATCGGGATTTCGACACGGTACGAGAGCCGACCTTCGAGGAGACGCAGGGCCCTGGCGGACGCGTGGTGCGAGGTCAGCAGCACGTGGATGCGGAGATCGCGATCGGCTCGCAGGAGCTCCAGGATGAGGTCGGTGAACTCGGGCTTGCGGTTCGTCAGCTCAGTGAAGTTCTCCAGGACGATCAGCAGGTGCGACCGCGGCACGGTGTCTTCCTGACGCTGGACCAGCTCGCCGAGCAACGCGTCGTGGAGACGGCTGATGCTCCGGTCGGCCTCGCTGGGGAGCGGTGTCACTGGAGCGGCCGCGACGTGCGGCAGCCCGTCCAGTCCGGGGAACGAGGTGCCGCCGTGTCCGTCGGCCGTCAGTACGGCGAAGTCGTTGGCGTTGTAGAGCGCCGCGAGCCCCCGGACGAGGGTGCGCACCAGCTCGCCGCGTTCGCCGCCGACGGCCAGGCCGTGCTGGGACACGTCCAGCCACACGGGTTCACCCCGTGCGTCGACGCCGATCGGGCTTTCCAGGCGCTCTGAGCGTGGTCGCCGTCTGGTGATGAGCTCGGTCAGCTGTGGTCTGGCATGTCCGGCGTCCGGTTCCGGGCGTCCGGGAGCGGCCTGTGACAGCGCTTCGCTGATCTCGGGGTCCTGCACCGCGCGGTCGAGGACGGAGAGCATGTGCATGCGTGCGACCGGGTCGTTCGCCGACTGCTCGGCGTTCCACTTGAGGAACTCCGGGTCCGCCTGGACGATGTCGGCGAGCAGCGCGTTCACGATCCGCTGAGGGAGCTCGCCGCCTGGCGGATACGCGCAGCTCAACCAGTGAGCGATCGCCTGGTGCGAACGCGTCAGCCCGGGAAGCCGGCGTAGCATCGCGACCATGTGATCATCGTGGGCCGACCTCCACAGCACGCCGAGGGCGACGACCTTGTCGAGCAGCCGCGGAGCGATCGGCTCAGGGCAGCCGAAGCGCCAGAAGTCGCGTTCGCGATCGAGTTCGGACCGGGTGGGGCCGGTCGCGAGGGCCGCCTTGAGCGCGGCGAGATGAACGGTGAGCACCCGGCCATAGGCGCGCGAGCTCAGATCCGGTCGAACGATCTCGCGTGGCCGGGGCAAGCCGAGTGCGATGCAGAAAGCCGTCATCGCGCCGTCGAACGCAGCCTCGCGGACTTCGGGCGTCCGCTTCAGGTCGGACAGGTGTATCACCCGATCGTGAGCGTTGACATCGGCTCTGCCCGGCTGTGCCGACTCGCTGACGAGCAGAAGCCTGGCGCGCTCGGGGTCTTCGGGTCCGAAGCGGTCCAGATCACTGACATCGGCCGGCAGCCCGTCCAGCTCGACGATCGTCAGGAGCGGCCCGTTGGTGTCGCCCGTGACGGTGTTCGTGCCGTCCGTCACGTGGCGCACGTTCCAGCCCTCGGCTCGCATTCGGGCCGCGAGCTCGACGGCGAGCCTGGTCTTGCCCGTCCCGCGCCGACCGGTGATCTTGGCTGACGACCGCTCGGCGGGGCTCTGGCACCAGCCGATCAGCTCGGCCAGCTCGTGTTCGCGGCCGCGGAACGGGACCACTCGGCGTTCCGGCCGCAGCAGGCTCGTCGATGGTCCAGGCACGGCGGTACGGTCGCCGATGGTCATGCTGGGCAGGACGGCCAGGGCGCGCAGCCCGCGGCTCTCCAGCACGGGGCCTGCCGGGGTGCCCGTGATCGGATCCCAGATCCTGAGGCTGAAACCGTCCATCGAGGCGATGAGCGGACGCCCGTCGGGGCCGGTGAAGGCGACGATGGCCAGGACCATGTCCCGATGGCCGGTGAGCGGCGGCCCGAGGGGGCGGCGTTCGAGGGGATCCCAGAGCTGGACGCCACTGCCGCGGGCGGACGCGAGCAGGGGGCGGCCATGGGCCGTGAGCGCGGCGATGGCCGTCACCGCGCCCTTGCCTCGGGTGAGCGGTGCGCGGGCCTGCGAGCCGCCGAAGTCGTACCAGAGCCGGATCGCCCCGTCGCGGTGCCCCGCCGCCAGGATCGTGCGCTGGCCCGGTCCGGTGAACGTCGCCAGGGCCAGCACCGCGTTGCCGGGCGGGCCCTGGTTGGGCAGGAGGGTCCCGGCACTGGCGTCGGAGTCGGGGTCCCAGACCTGCACGATGCCGTCGTCGCCGCCCGTGGCCAGGCGGGGACGCCCGTCCGGACCCGGGAAGGCGGTCATCGCGCGGATCGCCTGGGTGTGCGCGTGGAATCCGGTGCGCACCTGGGCGCCCGTCGACGCGCTCCAGAACCGTACGACTCCGTCGGACCCACCGCTGGCGATCACGTCGTGGCCGGCGATGTCGCGGAACGTCGTCAGGGCCGACACCCGGTCGGTGTCCTGGAGCGCGAAGCGGAGGGTACGGCGTTCGGCGGTGAGCTCGGTAACGCACAGGGCCAGGTCGGCGTGGCCGCTGATCAGTAGCGGTTTCTCGGGGAGCGTCGTGAGCGCGTGGACCGGCCCGGCGGACTTCCACCTCGCCACGGTCTCGTTGGTGGACGGGTCCCAGATCCGCAGGTCGTCGGCGCCGATAGCGAAGAGGGGCCACGCGGAGGCGGTTCGCGTGGTCTTCCGCGTTACCTCGGAGGCCGGAGCGGTGGCGGGCTCGGCCGGGCTTGTGCGGACGGGGATGGCGGTGTGGTTGAGGAAGCGCAGTGCCTCGGGGCTGACGAGGGCGAACGGGCGGTCGGCGAGGGCACGGGTGCCGTCGGCGGCGGGCATGACGGCGCGGAAGACCTCGGCGGTGGAGCCCATGCGCGACGAGATCTCGGCGGAGACCTCGGCCAGGACTTCGGCCGTGGCGAGGGACTCGGGACGGGGGAGGGTCGCGAGGAGGGCCTCGCGGGCGCCCGGAACGAAGTCGTACACGCCCCGCTCGGCGTCCACCGGCTGGAGCAGGCCGCTGAGCATGACCTCGGCCAGGTCGCCGGGCCGGGAGGCGGGTACGAGGCGTTGCTGGATCAGCCGCATCACGGGCAGCGCGGGAACGGAGACCGCGACGTGCGCGGCGAGTTCGGCGGCGGTGGGAGAGGCCGCCGCGTAGAAGCGGGCGACCCGCTCCTCGATCGGCAGTTCCCGTTCGCGCCGGGGCGGCGCGGCGGCGGGCCGGGGTTCCCTGGTCACATACGTGATCGCGGTCGGCCGGCCCGCGCTTCCCGAGGCGGTGACCAGCTGGGCCCAGTCGGCCAGCCACTCGGGCCTGATCTCCAGGACGGGGATCGGGACGGCGTGCTTCGGGGGCCTGCCGCCCCCGTACGGGACGAAGCTCAGAGCGGTGTTGGGAGCGCCGGGATGCGGCGACGTGGCGAGGCCGGGGACCACCGGCGCGGCGCTGCGGCGCCAGAGGCGTTCGACCAGCGGCTGGAGGATGGCGGTCGGGCCGTGCGCGGCCCAGAGGTGGAGCGCGGGGCCGACGTGGCCGTTCCACCAGTTCGGGCCCGAGCAGTCGCTGACGACGAGTACGGCCCGCCGGCCCGTGGGGTCGACGAGGGCCGCGGGCGGGCTCAGCGGGCCGCCGGGGTACGGGCGGACGCCGGTCCGGCCGAGATGCCAGACGCGGACGTCGCGGAACGCGCCGAGGCGGATCAGCAGGTCGCGGAGCTCCCGGATCAGGGGACGCCAGATCCGCATGGACGGAGCGGAGTCGACGACCAGCGCGAGGCTCAGCCACCGTTCGCGGGCGGGGTCCATGACCGGGACCCAGTTCGAGGGATGGTCGGCGATGCGCGCGGCCGTGGCGTCCTCGTTGATGACCCGGTGGCGAGGCGACGGGACGCGGCGTTTGAGCGGGCGCAGCGCGCGTTGCAGGGCCAGAGGGTGGCGGAGCATGGGCGCGGTCGGGACGAAGACGTCCTTTCCGTCGCCCCCGGGCTCTTCTTGCGGGGCGGGCAGGGGAGTGTGCAGCGCGTGCTGCTCGGCGGCGGGGGCCGGAGCGGTGGGAGGCTCGGATGGTTCGGTCTGCGGCGGCCGGAGGGGTGGTGGCTGCTCGGGCGGAGCCTCGTTGGGCGTGGCGGGCAGGGGCGGGACGGCCGGAGGCTCCGGCGCTGGGAGGTGACACGCCAGCCAGAGCATCTCGGACAGGTCGCGCGGGGTGAGTCGCGTGTCGTCTCCGGCGACGGCGTCGAGCACTTCTCTGAGGCGGTCGACGGACACGCTCAGGTCTCCCTCATGGCGAGCGGGGGATCGGGGTTGCGGGCGGGGTCGTCCCAGAAGAGGGCGAGGCCGTTGCCGCAGTGGTCGGCGTTCCCCGGCGGGACCCGGGCCTGCTTGCGCAGCTTCATCACCAGCGTCGGGAGCTCGTCGGGATGGGCCTTGTCGATGATGGTGGTGAGCTCGGTCAGAAAACGCTCGCCGGCGCACTCGCCCGAGTCGCACGCGCACGGGTGCCGGCGCCACAACATCACCGGGATGCCGACGCTGAGGGCGGCCGACAGCCAGTCGGCGTTGGGACTGGAGGCGTAGACGAGCGCGCACGATTCCTCGCTCGCGTCTAGCCAGTCGTAGAACTCGTCATAGCCGTAGCCGAGCCGGCAGGCCACGGGATCGGGACGGGTGGAGCCGCGCTCGCGCAGGACGCGCCAGCGGCGCCGGGTCAGGTCGGTCGCGAGCAGCGGGCGCAGGCGCTCCACGTGCCGGACGACGAGCGGGACCGAACGCATCGGGCGTGGACGCGCGGCACCCGCCTCCTTGATGGACCACTCCTCGAAGGGCTCGTTCAGCAGCTGCTCGGGCACCACGAACTCGATCATCCAGTCGCGGTCGCGGCCCAGGACCGACCGCATCAGCGCCGGCAGGGCCTTCTCCACGTGCGGGCGGATCTGGTTCCTGCGGACGTTCACGCGTTCGGTGGGGCGTCCCGGCACCCCCTCGACGAGCGTGGACAGCGTCAGCTCGTACGGTCCGCGCGTCATCGTCTCCAGCCGCACGATGATCGAGGTCTGGGGTGCCGTCGCGGGCGGCGCCGTGGCGGGGCCAGGGAAACGCTCGCGAATCCAGGCGTTGAGCTTGGTCAGAACGTGCTCGCCGGTGAGGTGTTCGGCCACGACGACCAGGAAGCGCGACAGCCGGTCCTCACCCGGCACGCACTCGCCCACATACCGCACGGCGTCCCACAGCGAGCGGAACGTGGCGGGCGGACGCAGGAACGCCGGGAACGCGAGCCTGAAGAGCGCGGCAGGCGGCTCGGAGGTCTCGGCGTCCGCCAGGAGAGTTCGCAGTTCGGTCCGGGGTCCGGCGGGCAGCCAGTCGTGCGGCAGCAGGTCGTCGAGCGGCTCCCAGTGGCGGCGCACGGTCTCCAGAGGCAGCATCCGGCCGATCGCACCTTCGTGATGGCCGTGCAGCTCGGCGTCGGTGACCATGCCCACGACCTGGCCGGTGCGCGGGTCGTACACCCCGGCGCCGCTGAACCCCTGGCCCAACCGCCGCGGATGGCCGCTGCCGACGTCGACCTCCAGCCACTCGCGCCGCAGCGTGCGGTCGGGGCTGGTGCGCAGCGTCACGTGCGTCCCGTCGCGTTCGTGACCGCGCGGGAAACCCTGGGCGCGCAGCTCGGGCAGGTCGCGGAGCGCGTCCAGGGGCGCGGGCAGGCACGGCGCGACCGGCGCGGGCTCGGGCAGCCGGAGCACCGCGACGTCACCGGTGTCGCCCTCGGCCTTCCACGCGCCGCGGAACTCGACGACGGCGCGTTGCGGGTGCTCGTGCGAATCGGGAAAGGCCACCCAGAGCTCGTCGCGGCCGGCCACGACATGGGCGCAGGTCAGAACGTGGCGAGGGCTGATGAGCGTGCCCGCGCCGAGCACCGCGCCCCGTTCGCCCGCCGCGTCGATCCGGGCCCTCCACCGCATGCCGTTCATGCCCACCCCTTGCGCCGGATGTGAGCAAATCTAACAAGACCGGTGCCTGCCGCCCACGCTCGCGAGCCTTCTTGACCGGCGCCGCGAACCGGCCCGGCGATTGTCATCAGACCAGCGGTTTCGGCGCGACTTGTGAATTGAGTGCTAATGGACGGTGCCGAAGTGTGCGATGACTTCATTACCGGCGGAACGTCCATGGGAGACAGTCGTCAGCGTTCACTTTCCGGAACGCTGCCGAGTCCGCCTGGCTGAGGACGCCCAGCCGATGAAGAGCCCAGGTGGGCGGGCAGCTCGTCCCCACCCCTGGAGTGGTGATGAAACTCAGAGCCTCGCTCACCGCGATGGCGGCCGGTACCGCCATGGTGGGCGCGTCGCTGGCCGCCGTGCCGCAGGCGTTCGCCGCGCCGACCGGCTGCACCGCGTCCGAAGCCGACATCTACAAGCCCCCCGCCACGGTGACCGGCAACCCGGGCGACATCATCGCCTGCCGTCCCACCACGCTGACCTACATCCCCAACCTGCCCAAGCTGCACGCGTGGAAGGTGCAGTACGTCACCACCGACGCGAAGGGCGCCAAGGTCGCCGCGTCCGGACTGGTCGCGGTCCCCGACGCCGCCTGGACGGGCGGCGGCTCCCGTCCCGTCATCAACTACGCGCCCTTCACCCACGGTTCGGGTCCGCAATGCTCGCTGTCCAAGCAGGTGACCACCGGATTCAACGACGCGTACGAGGCGCCCAACCTTTCGGCGTTCATCAACAAGGGCTGGGCGCTGGCCGCCGCCGACGGCGTCGGCTACCTCGACGGGCAGACGCACTACTACGTCAACGGGCTGGCCAACGGCCGCGCCACCCTCGACGTGGTGCGCGCCGCCCGGCAGCTCCCGGCAGAGGTCCCCGGCGGCAAGGTCTCCGCGGACGCCAAGGTGGGCGTCCACGGGTACTCCGAGGGCGGCAACACCTCGCTGTGGGCGGCCCAGCTGGCCGCCTCGTACGCGCCCGACGTGAAGGTGGTCGGCTCCGCCTCCGGCGGTGTGCCGGGCGACCTGAAGATCACCGCGAAGTTCCTCAACGGCGGGCCGTTCGCCGGGTTCATGGCCGACGCGCTGGTGGGCTTCAAGTTCCAGTACCCGGAGATGCCGTTCGACGAGCTGATGAACGACGCCGGGCGCAAGGCCATCAAGGACGTCCAGACCAACTGCCTGATCGGCACGCTGGCGGCCTTCGCCTTCCAGAAGGTCGAGAACTTCTCCACGCAGAAGCTCACCCTTGACCAGATCTACCAGCTCAAGGGGCCGGGCGGCGTGACCTGGGGACAGGTCGTCGACAGCCTCAAGCTCGGCGTCGACATCGGCCCCGCCGGCTCCGGCGCCAAGTGGAAGATCGGCTTCCCGGTGTTCCAGTACCGCGGCTGGTTCGAAGAGATCATTCCGCACGAGACCACGGACACGACACGCGCCGCCTACTGCAAGGCGGGCATCCCCACCCAGTGGAACAACACCTACGCGGCCGATCACGCCCTCGGCATCTGGGCCGCCACGGGTGACGTCGTGAACTTCATGAACGACCGGTTCACCGGCAAGCCGTTCAAGGGCAACTGCTGACGGACCAAAGGCGACAGGTGATGGCCTCCCCGGGCGCGCGGGAGGCCATCACCTTCGCGCCTCCTGACAACGCGGCCCGCCGGGAAGTTGCTTTGTTGACAAAAACGAGCCCCGGCGCAGGAGCCGGTCCCGGCCGTTGTCAATCGACTGCGAATTTCTTTCACCAAATGGCGATCCCAGCATAAAGAGCCGGAGCGGGATCGTCCGTACGGTCTTGGCCACGTGGCGGAACCGATCACCCCTGCACCTCTGCACCTCTGCTCATCTGTCAAAAGGAGCCCCACATGACTGCCGGCGTCGCCGAGCTCGGCAACAAGGCCCCTCTGCCGGACATCTCCCCCAAGACCGTTCCCTTGGTGGAGCGCGTCAGCGTGGTCTTCTTCGTGGTCGGACCGGTCGTCGCCCTGCTGGCCGCGGTGCCGTTCTTCTGGGGCTGGGGGATCGGCTGGACCGACGTGGCGATCTTCGCGGCCCTCTACCCGTTCAACGCGCTCGGGATCACCGTCGGGTACCACCGGCTGTTCACGCACAAGTCGTTCAAGGCCAAGCGCTGGCTGCGCATCGTGCTGGCGATCCTGGGCGGCCAGGCGTGGCAGGGCTCGGTGATCTTCTGGGTCGCCGACCACCGCCGGCACCACAAGTACGCCGACCAGGAGGGCGACCCGCACTCGCCCTGGGCCTTCGGCCCCGGCGTGTGGGGGCTGACCAAGGGACTCTTCCACGCCCACATGGGCTGGCTGTTCCGCAAGCACCGGACCTCCCGGAGCAAGTACGCGCCCGACCTGCTCGCGGACAAGGACCTGGTCCTGCTCGGCCGCAACGACGTGTACGTGCTGATCGCGGCCAGCACCATCCTGATCCCGATGGGGCTCGGCGCGCTGCTCACGTGGTCGTGGCACGGCGCGGTCACCGCGTTCTTCTGGGCGGGCCTGCTGCGCGTCTTCGCCGGCGACCACATCACGTTCTCGATCAACTCCATCTGCCATGTCTTCGGCAAGGAGCACTTCCAGACCCGGGACCGCTCCCGCAACGTCTGGTGGCTGGCCATCCCCTCGTTCGGCGAGTCCTGGCACAACCTCCACCACGCCGACCCCACGTCGGCGCGGCACGGCGTCCTGAAGGGCCAGATCGACATCAGCGCCCGGGTGATCTGGCTGTTCGAGAAGTTCGGCTGGGCCTGGGACGTCCGCTGGCCGGACGAGGAGCGCCTGGCCGTGAAGAGGATTTCTTGAGGAGGAAAGTGTGAAGGACCTCGACCGCACCCCCCTGATCGAACGGCTCGGCCGCTGGGCCGAGAAGTACCCCGACGACCGGGCCTACACGTTCGTCGACTACGCCGTGGACGTCGACGGCGTCGAGACCGAGATGACGTGGGGAGAGCTGGACCGCAGGGCCCGCGCGGTGGCCGCGACGATCCGCGCGGCGGCGATCGAGCCCGGCGAGCGGGTGGCGATCCTCGCCCCGCAGAACCTCAACTACGTCATCGCCCTGCTGGGCGCGATGTACGCGAGGGTCATCGGGGTGCCGCTGTTCTCACCCGACCTGCCCGGCCACGCCGAACGGCTGCTGGCGGTCGCCCGCGACGCCGAGCCGACCGGCGTGCTGACGACCAACGAGGCGCTGCCGCACGTCACCGCGTTCTTCGGCCAGTACCCCGAGCTGAAGCCCCGCGAGACCGTCCTGGTCGACGAGGTCGAGGACTCCCTGGAGTGGACGCCCGAGCCGATCGACCCCGACGACATCGCGTACCTGCAGTACACCTCCGGCTCGACCCGGACGCCCGCCGGCGTCATCGTCACGCACGGCAACCTGGCCGTGAACGCCGAGCAGTGCTGGGGCACCTTCGACGGCGTCCCGCGCCGCTCGTCGGGCGCGACGTGGCTGCCGCTGTTCCACGACATGGGCCTGGTGACGGCGGTCGGCCTGCCGCTGGCGTACGCGAGCCCGGCCCACCTCATGGACCCGGTCGCGTTCATCATGCGGCCCGCGCGCTGGCTGGAGCTGCTCTCGCGGTTGGAGGAGGGCTTCACCTGCTCGCCGAACTTCGCCTACGAGTACCTCACCGCGCAGGTCACCCCGGAGGAGAAGGCCAAGCTCGACCTCAGCGGCGTGCAGGTCTTCATGAACGGCGCCGAGCCGATCCGGCCGCACACGCTGGAGGGCTTCCTGGAGGCGTTCCGTGAGTGCGGGCTGCGTCCCGAGGTGCAGGTGCCGGCGTACGGCCTGGCCGAGGCGACGGTGTACGTCGCGTCGTCCTCGCGGTACGAGCTGCCGGTGATGACGAGCTTCGACCGCGACAAGCTGTCGGCGGGCGAGGCCGTGGTGGTACCGGGCGACGCCGAGCGCGCCGCCGTGCACGTCGGCTGCGGCCAGCCGTACGGGCAGGAGGTGCTGATCGTCGACCCGAAGACGTCCATCGCCCACCGCGACGGGCTGGTCGGCGAGATCTGGATCCACGGGCCGAACGTGACCGCCGGATACTGGGGACGGCCCGAGGCCACCGCCGAGACGTTCGGCGCCCGGCTCGCCCGGCCCGTCGAAGGGCTCCCGGAGGGGCCGTGGCTGCGCACCGGCGACCTCGGTGTCATGCACGGGGGCCAGCTGTACGTCACCGGCCGGATCAAGGATCTGGTCATCGTCGACGGCCGCAACCACTACCCGCAGGACATCGAGTACACGACGTACAGCGCCGACGAGGCCATCCGCAACGAGTACGTGGCGGCCTTCTCGGTCGACACCGGCGAGGGCGAGGGCCTGGTCATCGTGGCCGAGCGCAACCGGCGCGTGCCGATCCGGCGGCTGGACGTCGAGGCGGTGGAACGCGCCGTACGGGCCGCCGTCAAGAACGGCCACGACGTGCGGGTGCACGACTTCGTGCTGATCGAGACGGGTGCCCTGCCCCGGACCACCAGCGCCAAGATCGCTCGTGCGGCCTGCCGCAAGGCCTACCTCGACGGGACCCTCCAGGTGACCGTCGTTCCCACGGAGTGATTCCCGCGCGGTGACCGCGACTACCGCGGTGACCGCGCGGCACGGTTTCCCGCTGCCGCCGGTGCCCACCCCCGGCGGCGGCGGGTGTCCACGTCCGGGCGGCGGTCGGGCGGCGGTGGTCAGGCCGCCGTCAGGGCCTCCAGGCGCGCGAGTTCGCCGCGCGATGAGACGCCGAGCTTCGGGTAGGCGTTGTAGAGGTGATAGCCGACCGTCCGCGGGCTGAGGAAGAGCTGTGCCCCGATGTCGCGGTTGGTGAGGCCCGTGGCGGCGAGGCGTACGACCTGGAGCTCCTGCGGGGTCAGCAGGCTCAGCCTGTCGGCGATGCCCGGCGTGCCGCGCGCCGGCCGGGTCTCGCCCGTCGCGCGCAGCTCGCCGCGTGCGCGCTCCGCCCAGGGCGCCGCGCCGAGCCGTTCGAAGGCGTCCAACGCCGAACGCAGCGGCATGCGGGCGTCGCCGCGCCGGCCTGAGCGGCGCAGCCATTCGCCGTAGAGCAGCTCGGTCCGGGCGCGCTCGAACGCGCGGCCGCAGTTCTGGTGGAGCTCCACGGCGCGGGCGTAGAGGGCACCGGCCTCGTCCTCGGGGGCGAGGAGCGCACGGGAACGGAGCGCGACCGCCTCGGCCCAGGCGGTTCCCGTCGCGTGCGCCCACGCCTCGAACAGCTCCAGGGCGGCGGCGCCGCGTTCGGGCCTGCCCGCCCGTGCGGCGGCCTCGACATGGTCGGGCAGCGTGTAGAGCCCGGCGATGTCGTGCAGCGCGACGCCCGCGCCCAGCTCCTCGCGGTGCCGGAGCGCGTCGTCGTGGCGGCCGAGCCCGAGGTCGAGCAGGGCGAGCGCGCTCGCCGACCACACCTCGTCGGCGGCCAGGTCCCGGGCCGCCGCTTCGTCGCCCTCGACCGCTCCCAGCACGGCGAGGATGCCGCGCACATCGTCGGCGTAGTAGCTCTGACCGGTGTCCTGGGCGATCCGCAGCGCCTCGGTGGCCGACGCCCGCGCGTCCTGGTGGGCGCCGCGGAACAGCCGTACACGGGCGAGGGTGCGGAGGGTCTCCGGCAGGACCCCGACGGCGCCCTGCTCGCGGCAGTCGGCGACCAGCGCGGTGGACAGGTCGTCGGCCAGCCGGAGGTCGCCGGTCAGCACGGCCCACTCGATCGCGCACGCCCGTTCCATCAGGTCGAGCCCGGCGAGCGCCGCGCCGCCGTCCGCCAGCAGGCGGCGCAGCGGGGGAACGCCGGACGCCGGGTCGCCCGCCGCCAGGTCGGCCATCGCGATCGCGGCGTCGAGGAACGGGCCGACCTCCGAGCGCGGCTCCAGGCGCAGCCCGCGGATGCGCGCCGCCGTCTCCTGCGTGGCGGCGGCGTCGCCGGTCGCGTAGATCACGCCCATCGCGTCGAACAACATGAACGCGGCCTTGCGCGGCGCCTGCCCGGCCGCGCCCAGCGCTCCCTCGACGAGCAGCGCGTGCGCGGTCTTGGGCAGGCCGCGCACGTAGGTGTCCAGCGCCCGCACCTGGGCCAGCTCCGCCCGCATCAGCGGCTCGGTCACATGCGAACCGGCCAGGCCCGCGAACTCGGCGGCCCGGTGCAGCTGCCCGGCGTCGGCGGCGGCCCGGGCGGCCAGGGCCAGCCGCCGCAGCCGGTGGGGCGTCTCGACGCTGAGCTGGGCCGCGCGGTCGTACGCGGCGGCGACGGCGGCGTATCCGCCGCGGGCCCGCGCGAACTCGGCGGTCTCCTCCAGAACGGACGCCACGTACTCGTCGGGCTCGCTGGTGGCGGCGGCGAGGTGCCACGCGCGCCGGTCGATGTTGCCGACGCAGGGCAGCGCGTCGGCGAGGGCACGATGCGCGGCGAGCCGGGTGCCGACCGGGACGCTTTGGTACGCGGCGGCCCGGATCAGGGGATGCCGGAACGCCAGCCGCCCCTCCGCCAGCCGGACGAGGTCCCTGCGTTCGGCGGGTTCGAGGTCCTCGATCCGCGCGCCGAGCCGCGACGCCGCGGCGATCACGGGCGTGAGGTCGCCGGTGCCCTCGGCGGCGGCGACCGCCAGCACGGTCCGGGTCGGCTCGGGGAGCGCCGCGATGCGTTCGGCGAAGGTCTGCTGGATGCGCGTGTGGGGCAGCGCGCCGAGATACTCGCCGATCCGGCCCTCGCGTTGCGCGGCCGGAAGCTCGCGCAGCGCCAGCGGATTGCCCCGGGCCTCGCCCATGATCTGGTCGCGGACATAGCGCGGCAGGTCACCGGCGTGCTCGGCCAGCAGCTCGGCCGCCGCCGCCGCGTCCAGCCCGGTGAGCCTCAGCTCGTCGAGGCCGGGCGCCGGGAACGGAGGCGCATGCACGTCACGGGCCGCGAAGACCAGCACCACGCCCTCGGCGTTCAGCCGCCGCGCGGCGAACAGCAGCGCGTCCGCCGACGCCGGGTCGAGCCAGTGCGCGTCGTCCAGCAGCACCAGGAGCGGGCGTTCCTCGGCGAGGTCGCCCAGCAGCGTCAGCACGGCCAGCCCGATCAGGAACCGGTCGGCACCGGACTCGGCGAGCCCGAGCGCCCCGTTCAGCGCGTGCGCCTGGCGCTCGGGCAGCTTGCCTACCCGGTCGGTGACCCGGCTCAGCAGCAGGCTGAGCCCGGCGAACGGAAGGTCGCTCTCGGCCTCGACACCGACGGCCCGGAGCACCTGGAACTCCGGGGCGGCGGCATCGGCTAGGTGGCCGAGCAAGGTCGACTTGCCGATGCCCGCCTCGCCCCGGACGACCACGGCGGTGCTGCGCCCGTCACGGGCGCCGGCCAGCATCCGGTCGAACTGGGCGATCTCGTCGGCTCTGCCATGCAGCATGGTCAGGAGCGTACGCCCTGAATGACCTGACCGGATCAGGCGCCGGACCTAGGCCTTACGGCCGAGGCCCTACGGCCGGGGAGTCCGGGACCAGGACCACCTTGCCGACCGTGCCCCGGCCGAGCAGCTCGGTGTGCGCCCGTGCCGCCTCCCGTAGCGGGAAGCTCTGCACGGCCGGAACGAGCCGTCCCGCCGCGGCCTCGGCCAGGGCCTTCTCCTGCATGGCCCGGAGGCCGCCCGGCACGTTCACCAGCCGGGTTCCCAGCGCGACGGTGACCTCGGCCATCTTGTCGAACAGATCCCTGGTGGTCAGCTCGGTCATCGTCCCGGAGGACCAGCCGAACAGCAGCATCCGGCCGCCGAACCCGAGCAGCTCGAACGCCTCGCGTCCCGCCGTTCCGCCGACCCCGTCGTAGACCAGCGTCACGGCCCGCCCGCCGAGCGCGTCCTCGACCTCCTTGGACCAGCCGGGCACGCTGTAGTCGACCGCCACGTCCGCGCCCGCCGCCCGCACTCGTTCGACCTTGGCCGTCCCGCCCGCGACGCCGGCGACCGTGGCCCCCGCAGCCTTCGCCGCCTGGACGAGCAGCAGCCCGATCCCGCCCGCCGCCGCTGTGACCAGCACCACGTCGTCACGTGTCACCGCGCCGATGTGGTGGATGGCCAGCGCCGTCCGTCCCGTGCCCACCATCGCCACGGCCGTCCCGAAGTCCAGGCTGTCCGGGATCTCGAAAAGCGCATCGGCCTCGCGCACCGCGAGCTCGGCGTAACCGGCGTTGACCAGCCCGAGATGGGTGACGACCCGCCTGCCCAGCCAGCTCTCGTTCACACCCTCGCCGACCTGGTCGACGATCCCGGCGACCTCGCGGCCCGGGGTGACGGGAAGATCGGGCAGCGGGAAGGGCAACCCGTCGGCGTCACCGGCCTGCACCGCCGTGTCCAGCAGGTGGACCCCGGCGGCCCGGACGGCGATCCGCACCTGGCCGGGGCCCGCCACCGGGTCGTCGACCTCTTCGTACCGCAGGTTCTCGGCCGGGCCGAACTCGTGCAGTCGGATGGCACGCATGTCGATCACTCCCTTCGTTCGATGCCCTCACGCTAGGAATGTCGATCACCCGCTCGCCTCCGTCAGGTGACTGGGGTCGGCCCGGTCGGCCCCGACCCGGTCACGCGACAGAGGCGACCCGGACACGCCGGTTCCTAGCGTCACCGCCATGAACAAGAACCTCTCCCTTGAAGCCCTCGAAGCCCCTGGCACCCCGGCCCCGCCCATGCGCTGGGCGCCCGTGATGGTGACCGCGCTCGCCATGCTGATGGTCACCCTCGAACTGAGCCTCTCCTCGGTCACCCTGCCCGCCATCGGATCGGAACTGGACGTCGGATCCGCCGCGACCAAGTGGGTGATCCTGGCGTACGCGCTGCCCACGGCCGCGCTGGCGATCCCGCTCGGCCGCTGGGTCGACCACGCCGACGCCCGGAAGGTCTTCCTATACGCGGTGACGGGCGTCGCGATCTCCAGCGTGCTGGCGGCGGCGGCCCCGACGTTCTGGCTGCTCGTGGTCGCCCGCGTCCTCCAGGGAGTCCTCGGAGCCGCCGTCGCGGCCGTCTACATGCCGATCGTCGCCGCGTCCGTGCCGCCCGAACGGCGCGGCCGTGCCCTCGGCTACGTCGCGACGGTCATGCCTCTCGGCGCGATGGCGGGCACGTCGATCGGCGGCTTCGTCGCCGACGGCCTGGGCTGGCGGCCCGTTCTCCTCCTCAAGCTGCCGATCCTGGTGGTGGTTCTCTGGCTCGGCTACCGGGTCCTCCCGCGCGGTGAAGGCGCCCTGCCGCGGCCCGACCGCGCGCTGTACAGCGACACGCTGATCCTCGGCGGAGCCGTGACGGCGCTGCTTCTGGCCTTCGACCGGGTCGAGGCCGACGCGTTCGCCCTCGCCGCGGTCCTCGCCGTCATCGCGATCGGACTGGGCGTCTGGTGGACGCGCCTTCCGAGCTCCCGTCCGATCCTCACCCTGTCCCGGCGTCCCGCGTTCGGCCTGCCACTGCTGGGTCTTCTGCTTCTGGCCTCCTACATCGGGCTGACGCTCTTCCTCCTGCCGTTCTACGTGTCGGACGTCGTGGACGGCGGCCCGTCGATGATGGGTCTCGCGCTGATGTTCTTCGTCGGCGCCTTCGCGGCGGGCTCACCGATCAGCGGCAACCTCGCCGACAGGTTCCCGGTCCGGCTGGTCGCCACCGCCGGCGCCGCGTTGAGCCTGGCCGGAACGCTGCTGACCCTGACCCTGGGCCCGGACGCCGGGGTCGTGGACCTGGCCTGGCGCCTGGCTCTGATCGGCCTGGGGCAGAGCCTGTTCAACGTGCCCAACAACACCGCGATCCTGGCCGCGACCCCGCCGGACATGGTCGGTGCGGGCAGCGGCGTGAGCATGACCGTCCGGACCCTGGCGTTCACGGTCGGCCCGTCCCTGGCGGCGCTCGCCTACACGCTGGGCGGATCCGGGGCCGGCGGGTTCCGCGCCGGTGTGATCCTCATCGCCGTCCTCCAGGCCGCGGGCCTTCTGGCGGCCGTGGCCGCCCGCCCCGCGCGGTCATGAACGGCCGGCGGTCCGGACGAACGAACACGACGGACAACCCGTGCGCCTCCGTGGGCACGGGTTGTCCGTCGACTTCGTTCGTACGGGCATTCGTTCGTTCGGGCATCCGGTCCTCAGCGTCCGGTGACGCGGCGCACCAGGTCACGGGTCTCGGTGCGGCGCTTCCAGGCGATGACCGCGAAGATGACGCCCATCACCGCGGGCAGGACGGCCAGCTCGGGCGCGTCCAGCGCGGTGCACTGGGCGATGATCGCACCGGTCATCACGCCGATCAGCCCGGTCGCGGCGGCGCCGGCGAGGCGCGGGACCAGCAGTCCGATGCCGCCCGCCAGCTCGACGGCGCCGGTGACGTACATGAACCAGTCACCCCAGCCGATCTTGGTGAAGGTCTCCACCGCGTCCTTCTGGCCGGCGAACTTCGGCGACGCCGAGGCGATGACGAGGAACAGGCCGAGGACGATCTGGAAGCCCCACAGCACCCGGTGCACGGTGCGGCGGTCGGTGGCGGGGGCGGCGGTGGTGGCGTGGGCGGCCATGGTGGTGTTTCCCTTCGTGACGAGCGGTGCTCCAGCTGCATCCGTTGTGTCTCGTCGGGATAGACCGGCCCCTCATCGCGGACTCATCGCGATCCGGGGAATTTTTTCGAAGAACTTTCCCGGGCTCCCGCGGCCGGGAAGGGCGGCGGCGGGAGCCCGGGTCAGGCCGTGCTCAGGCCGTGCTCGGGCAGGCTCAGGAGAACGACGGCATGATCTCGTCGTGGATGAGGCGGAGCTGGGTGTTCACGTCCGCGACGCCGGCGACCTCGCGGCCGGTGAAGGACTTCACCAGGGCGCTGTCGGTGATGGCGAGGATCATGTGGTTGACGCCGGACGGTGCGATCTCGCTCTCGATCTTGGCGGTGACCTCGGCCGGGGTGCCCGCGAGCGAGAGCTTCTCGGTGATGTCCGGGGTGGTCAGCTCGATGGCCCTGGCCAGGTCGCCGCCGCCGATCGCCTCGATGATCGGCGCGACGTCCGCCGGGCTCACCCCGTTGCGCTCCAGCTGCTCGGCGGGCATCGCCGAGGCGTAGAGGCCCACCATGCTGCGGGCGGCCTCCTTGGCGGCGGCCGAGTCGGGGCCCGTCGCGAAGACCACCCACGCGCCGATGTCCATCGACCGCCAGTCCTTGCCCGCGCGCTCGGCACCGATGCGGAAGTGCTTCACCGCGTAGTCGTACGCCTCGCGCGAGTAGGACAGCGCGTGGTGCACACCGTCGGACAGTTCGCCGGCCGCCTCGAACGACTTCGGCCCGCGCATCGCACCGATCTTGACGGGCAGGTGCTCCTGGACCGGGCGGGCGAACGTGAACAGGCCGTCGTAGGAGTAGAACTCGCCGTCCCGCGTGATCGTGCCCTCGTCGAGGAGCGTCCGGACGACCCCGACGGCCTCCTTCACCCGGGTGAGCGGCTTGGTCTTCGTCCAGTCAATCTTGTATTGGGCGAGCACCCCGAAGTTGCCGCTGCCCAGCACGACCTCGGCGCGGCCACCGGTGAGCTCGTCCAGGGTCGCGGCGGCCTGCGCGATGAGCGTCGGCTCGCGGAGCGTCACGGCGGAGACGCTCGGGCCGAGGCGGATCTGGGAGGTCTGCGCCGCGGCGGCCGCGAACAGCAGCCACAGGTCCTTGTGCCACGGCTCGTCGGCCGCGTAACAGGCGTAGAAGCCGAGCTCGTCGGCGAGCCTGATGGAGGCGAGCGACTCCGTGAGCGGGTAGTCCGGGAGCATCGCGTAGCTGAACTTCATGGATCTCCTTGCCTTTCGGGTCAGCCCTTGATCTGGGTCCAGGCGCGGGCCCAGCCGTCGTAGTCGACGCAGGAGGCGCCGCGGTCGTCGCCGCAGTCGGCCACCGGCGTCCGCCAGAACGCGATGCGGCGGTAGAACGCGGCGTCGCCGACCTGGAAGTTCTTGCAGAACCCCGGCGCGGTGAACCGGCACGCCTTCGGGTTGGCGGGGGCCTCGCCGAACCACTGCGCGACCTGCGCCTGGACGCGGGCCGAGGTCACCCAGTTCATCCACCGGTACATGCAGTTCGGATGCTGGGCCTTCGACGAGATCATCCAGGTGTCCGACCAGCCGGTCGCCCCCTCGGTGGGGATGGTGGTGTCGACCGGGACCTTCTGGTCCTTGGCCAGGTTGGCGATGACCTGCCACGACGTTCCCGCGTGGTTGTCGCCGCTCTTGAACGACTGGACCTCGTCGAGGTAGTTGTGCCAGTACTGGTTGATGCTGGGCCGCTGCTTCTTGAGCAGGTCCACGGCCGCGTCGAACTGCTTCTGGTCGAGCGCGTAGACGTCCTCGATGCCGAGGTCGGGCCGGTGGGCCTTGAGGTAGAGCGCGGCGTCGGCGATGTAGATGGGCGAGTCGTAGGCGGCGACGTGACCGGCGGCGGGTGAACGCGGGTCCCAGACGACGTTCCAGGACGTGGGCGGCTGGGCGAACTTGTCGGTCCGGTACATCAGCAGGTTCGCGCCGTAGCCGTGCGGCGCCCCGTACATCTGGCCCTTCACCGAGTTGTAGGGCTGGTTCTTGAGGTAGCCCGCGATGTCGCCGTAGTTGGCAAGCAGCCCCGTGTTGACCGGCGCGACGTCGCCGCCGTAGATGAGCCGCAGGCTCGCGTCGCCGGACGCCGAGACGCCGTCGTAGCGGCCGGTCTTCATGAGGGCGACCATCGAGTCCGAGGTGTCGGCGATCTTCGCGTCGACCCTGCAACCGGTCGCCCGCTGGAACGGGGTGACCCAGTCGGCGGACCTGTCGTTCGAGCCGTTCTCGGCGTAGCCGGCCCAGACGACGAGGTTGAGCCGGCCCTCGCCGCGGCCGATTTCCTGCTGGACCGGAATCGCGGGTGGGGCCGCCTCTCCCTTCGGATCGCCGCCGCTGCAGGCGACGGCCGCGGCGGCCGTCAGGACGGCCGTCAGCACGGTGCGGACGAGGCGTACGGATCGAACGTTGATCACGATCGACGGAGTCTAGGGGCACGGAGGGTCGCCACGGGGTGCGATTCGCGTTATCTCGTCTTGATCGCCAAAATTCTCGACATAGAAGCCCATATAGATCGCTTCGGTAGTAGCCTCTCCTGGGTTCGTCGCTATCCGTCACCGACTGAAAGCCTTCCGCTGTGCGAACAAGGGGCCGCCGAGTGGGTTCGGGAGCTGGTCATCGGCGTGGCCGATCGGGACCGGGCCGGTTCAGATCCGTCCGCTTCAAGGTCGTGGCGCTGGTGCTGGTGTCGCTGGTGTCGCTGAGCGCGCTGTGGGCGTTCGCGGCGAGCCTCACGCTGGGCGACGGGTTGAACCTGCGCAAAGTGGACACCGTTCACGACCATTTCGGTTATCCGTCCGGCGCGCTCGCGAGCGCGCTGCAGGCCGAACGCCGGCTGTCGGCGGTCTTCCTCGGCAGCGGCACGGCTGGCGACCAGGCGGCGATGGAGTCCGGCCGGCTGGTGACCGACCGGCAGGCCGAGCTGTTCCGCCGGCTGGCCGCCGACCGCGGCGCCCAGGACGCCGCCTCGGCGCAGGCCAAACGGCTGGCGGGCCGGATCGTCGAGCAGCTCGACGGGCTCCCGGCCACGCGGGCGGCGGTCGAGCGCAAGCGCATGACGCGCGCACAGGCGTTCGGCAACTACACGGCGCTGATCACCGACCTGGGAACGTTGCAGGGCGCGCTGTCCACGCTCCGCAACGCCGACGTGGCCCGGGACGCGCGCAACCAGGTCGCGCTGGTCCGTGCTCGCGAGATGCTCTCCCAGGAGGACGCGTTGCTGGCGGGCGCGCTGGCGGCGGGCCGTGTGACGGCGTCGGAACGCGCCGAGTTCAGCCGGATGGTCGGCGCCCAGCGTACCCTCTACAACCTCGCGGCCCCGGAGCTGACGGACGCCGAGCGGACCTACCTCCAGCGCATCACCGGGACGCCGGAGTACGGCCGGCTCCGCGTGCTGGAGGACCGGTTCGCCGGGCTGAGCCGCCGCAAGCCGGAGGCGGGCGCGGACGTGCTGTGGAAGACGACCGCCGACTCCAACCTCACCCGGCTGCGCGGCCTGGAGCTCGCCCTGGCCGAGGCCGCCGAGCGCCGCGCCGAGCCGATCTCGGACCGCATCATGCTGCGCCTCGTCGTCGCCGGCGCGCTCGGCCTCGTCGCGGTCATCGTCTCGATCGTGCTGGCGATCTGGGTCGCCCGCTCGGTCATCCGCGACCTGTCCGGCCTGCGCCGGGAGGCGCTCGACCTCGCCAACGTCCGGCTGCCCCGGGTGATCCGGCGGCTCCGCCGCGGCGAGGAGGTCGACGTCGCGGCCGAGGCGCCGCCGCTGGCGTTCGGCACCGCGGAGATCGACCAGGTGGGCCAGGCGTTCAACGCCGCGCGGCGCACCGCCATCCAGGGCGCGGTCGAGGAGGCCGCCCTGCGCCGCAGCATCAACGACGTCTTCGTCAACCTGGCCCGCCGCAGCCAGGCGCTCCTGCACCGCCAGCTCGGCCTGCTCGACGCGATGGAACGGCGGATCACCGAGCCGGAGGACCTGGAGGACCTGTTCCGCGTCGACCACCTCGCCGCCCGCATGCGGCGCCACGCCGAGGGCCTGATCATCCTGTCCGGCCAGGCGCCCGGCCGGGCCTGGCGCAACCCGGTGGCGGCCATGGACGTCGCCCGCGCCGCCGCCTCCGAGGTCGAGGACTACACGCGGGTCAACGTGGCGCCGATGCCGAGCGCGGCCGTGGCCGGCATCGCCGTCGCCGACATCGTCCACCTGCTCGCCGAGCTCATCGAGAACGCCGCGATCTTCTCACCGCCGCACACGACCGTCCAGGTCAGCGGGCAGCAGGCGGCGCGCGGCCTCACCATCGAGATCGACGACCGCGGCCTCGGCATGACGCCCGAGGCGCTCGCCGCGGCCAACGAGCGGCTGGCCTCCACGGGCGACTTCGACCTGTCCGACACCGCGCAGCTCGGCCTGTTCGTGGTCGGCCGCCTCGCGCGGCGCCACAACGTCAAGGTGTCGTTGCGCGCGTCCCCGTACGGTGGCACGACAGCGATCGTCCTGCTGCCGCTCGACATCGTCACGCTGGGCGAGCAGCACGAGCTCGACGCGGGACCGGCCGCCCTCACCCGCCGAGCCGAGGACGCGCGCGTCCCGGCCGGCGTGTCGCACGGCCTGCGGGAGGGGACCGGTCCCCTTCCCGAGCTCGGCCCCGGCACGGGCGGCTCGCTGCTGCGCCTGCCGCTGGAAGCGGGCTCCCAGCCGCCGCAGCCCGAGGTGCCGCGGCCTGGCGTTCTGCAGCCGGAGGCGCTGCAACCCGAGGTGCCGCAGCCCGAGGTGTTGCGGGCGCAGGCGCCGCCGCCCACCGGCCCGCCGGTCACCTCCGTGCCGCCGCCGGTGTTCGACGAACGTTCGCCCGCGCCGGTGGTGCCGCCCGAGTCCGCTCTGCCGCCGGTGCCGCCGGGAGAACGGCCCGAGCTCCCGACCCGCCGCAGAGACCCGCAAGACCCCGCCGGGGCCCGGCCCGCCCTGCCGCAGCGCGTCCGCCAGGCCAACCTGGCGCCACAGCTGCGCAGGGACGCCACGGGCACGACGGGCGAGCTGGTCCTTCCGGCGCCGGTCGAAGCCCGCACCGAACGCTCGCCCGACGAAGTCCGCTCGATGATGTCGGCCATCCAGGCGGGCACCAGGCGCGGGCGTGCCGAGCCTGTGGAGGGCGGCGAGGAGTCGTGATCAGGTGATGGCCGGACCCGGGCACGAGTGGTTCGACGAGGAGGCCGGTCCCCTCGTGCGTTCGTACGCGCTGACGCGCGGGCGGGCCCGCCCGGTCACCCGCGAGGGCTTCGACATGATGGCCGTCGTCGAGACCCGGGGACGTCCGGCGTACGGCCAGCAGGGGATCGGGCCCGAGCACCTGGCCATCCTCGACCTGTGCGAGCGGCCGCTGCCCGTCGCGGAGATCTCCGGGCAGCTGCGGCTCCCGCTGGTCGTCGTGCGGGTGCTTCTCGGCGACCTGCTCGACCAGAGCCTCATCGGTGTGGTGCGCCCCCGGCGCGAGGAGACGGTCTACAACGACGGGACCGTCAGCGAACAACTGCTCAGGGAAGTGCTGCATGGACTCGAAGCCCTCTGAAACGGTCCCGTACCCGGTGAAGATCCTGGTGGCGGGCGGCTTCGGAGTCGGGAAGACCACGCTGGTCGGCAGCGTCAGTGAGATCCGCCCGCTGCAGACCGAGGAACTGCTCACCGAGCAGAGCGTCGGCGTCGACGACACCTCCGGCGTGGAACGCAAGACCACGACGACCGTCGCCATGGACTTCGGCCGCATCACGCTCAGCGAACGGCTCGTCCTCTACCTGTTCGGCACGCCGGGCCAGGACCGGTTCTGGTTCATGTGGGACGAGCTCGCGGAGGGCGCGCTCGGCGCCGTCGTGCTGGCCGACACGCGCCGGCTGGCGGAGTGCTTCCCGGCCGTCGACTACTTCGAGCGACGCGGCCTGCCGTTCATCATCGGCGTGAACTGCTTCGACGACGGCTACGACTACACCGCCGAGGAGATCTCCGCCGCGCTCGACCTGGGCGCGGACATTCCCGTCGTGCTCTGCGACGTACGCCGGCGCGAGTCGGGCAAGCAGGTCCTCACCATGCTGGTCCGCCACGTCATCGGCCGCCAGGCCGCCCGGCGCACGGCGGCCGAGGCCACGTCCGGCTGATCGCCCGGGGCCGCGCATGGTCCACCCCACGTGCTCGACAGCGCGGGCCGGGTGCCCGGCCCGCGCGACGGCGTCCTCACCGAGCCCGTCCCGGCGTGACGAGCTCGGCGTCGGCCGCGCGTTCGTCCGGCGGGACCGGCCGCTGTTCGGCGGCCCGGTCGGCGGGGGTCTTGAGCGGGACCTGCTGGACGAACCAGGTCGCGGCGAAGGCCAGCACGCCGAGGGCCGTCGCCAGCAGGAACACCTGGCTGGTGCCGGCCGCCACCGCCTGCTCGTACACGTGGCGCACGGCGTCCGGCAGCTTGGCGAGCGCGGCCGAGTCGAGCTGCGCGTTCTCGCTCGCGCCGGAGGCCGCGCCGCGGTCGGCCATGACCTCCCGCACCCGGCCGTTGAAGAGCGCGCCCGCGACCGCCACGCCGATCGAGCCGCCGATCGTGCGGGAGAGGGTGGCGGTGGACGAGGCGACGCCGATGTCCTTCAGCTCGACGCTCTGCATCGTGATGATCATGGTGGTCTGCATCAGGCAGCCCATCCCGGCGCCGAGGAAGGCCATGAAGACCATCGACATCGGACGGCTGGTGCCGGTGTCCATCCGGCAGAGCAGCAGCATGCCGGTCGTGATCAGCGCGCCGCCGGCGACGACGATCGGCTTGTAGTCGCCGGTCCGGGTGATGAACGGGCCGGCGAAGGCGTTGATCAGCACCATCGACAGGAAGACCGGCATCATCAGGATCCCGGCGTTGGTGGCCGACGCGCCCTGCACCGCCTGCTGGAAGAGGGGCAGGAAGGTCATGGCGCCGAACATCATGACGCCGAGCATGAAACCGATCAGCGTGACCAGGGTGAAGTTGCGGTTGCGGAAGAGACCGAGCGGCAGCACCGGCTCGGCGGCGCGGCGTTCGACGAACAGGAACGCGGCGCCCGTGGTCACGGTGAGCACGCCGAGGCCGACGATCGTGGCCGAGTCCCACGCGTACTGGTTGCCGCCCCAGGTGGTGGCCAGCACCAGTGACGCGATCGCGGTGCCGAGCAGCGCCACGCCGAGGTAGTCGATGCGCGCCTCGCTGCGCTGTTTGGGCAGGTGGAGCACGGTCGCGACCATCACGAGGGCGAGCGCGCCGAGCGGGAGGTTGACGTAGAAGCACCAGCGCCAGCTCAGGTTGTCGGTGATGAAACCGCCGATCAGCGGGCCGCCGATCATGGTCAGCCCCATGACGGCCGAGATCATGCCCTGGTACCTGCCCTGCTCGCTCGGCGGGAAGAGGCTGGCGATCAGCGCGAACGCGCCGACCATCAGCCCGCCGCCGCCGAGCCCCTGGACGGCACGGAACGCGATCAGCTGGGTCATGTCCTGGGACACGCCCGCGAGCACCGAGCCGATGAGGAAGATGACGATCGAGGTCAGGAAGACGCCCTTGCGGCCGTACAGGTCGCCGAGCTTGCCCCAGACCGGGGTCGACACGGCGGTGGCCAGGGTGTAGGCGGTGACCACCCAGGACAGATGCGCCATCCCGCCGAGGTCGCCGACGATCGTGGGCATCGCGGTGCCCAGGATGAGGTTGTCGAGGGACGCCAGCATCATCGCGATCAGCACGGCGCCGAGGACGACGTACTGGTTCCTGGCCTTCGGTGGTGACTCGGCGGTGACGGCCGGCACTTCGGACATGAACGGCTCCTGGGGGCGAGGCCGGAGCGCAACTTACTTGCCGCCCGGCTAGTTATCTTGGGCGACCGTACGGCGCTAACTAGCCGGGCGTCAAGTAAGTTAGGCTCCGACCATCGACCTAGGCCCACGGGGAAGGAGCGTGTCGTGGCCAAGACGCAGACCCGCCGCAAGGACACGCGCCAGCGCATCCAGGACACGGCTCTGGAGCTGTTCCTCGAACACGGCTACGAGAAGACATCGCTGCGCGAGATCGCCGAACGGCTGGAGGTCACCAAGGCGGCGCTCTACTACCACTTCAAGACCAAGGAGGACATCGTCCTCAGCCTCTTCGACCGGCTCGGCACGTCGTTCGACGAGCTGATCGCTTGGGCCGAGGGGGAGCCGCCGACCCTGGAGACCCGGCGCGAGCTGCTCCGGCGTCTCAACGAGGAGCTCGCCGGGAGCACACCGCTCTTCCGTTTCCTGCAGGAGAACCAGGCGGCCATGCGCGACATGCGTCCGGGCGAGGACTTCAAGGACCGGATGCAGTCACTCGCCCGCCTGATCATCGACCAGGAGGCGGACGTCGTCGGGCGCGTCCGCTCGGTGAGCGCCCTGTTCACCGTCTACTTCGGCGGATTCGCGGTGCAGGCCATGGAGGGGCCGATGGAGGAGAAGCGGGCCGCCCTTCTCCAGGTCGCCGACGAGATGCTGACCGCCGCGCACGTGCGCGAGCCCGGCCAAGACGCGGCGAGCGAGGACGCGTCCAGTGGGGACGCGTCCTAGCTCGCGGCATGTCGTCGACAGCGTTATGAGGCCGCCGGACGGATGTGGTGCGTGAGCCGGAACATGTCCCTGGGGTCGTAGACCGCCTTCAGTTCGGCCAGCCGCCGGTAGTCCTCCGGCTCGTACGCGGCGCGCACCTGCTCCTCGGTCGCGTTGTCGCCGAAGAGGAAGTTGAGGTGGCGGCCTCCCGTCGCCCACGGCTTCATGACGTCGGCGAAGGCGCCGTGGACCGGCTCGGGGGCGCCCGGCGTCTCCGAAGGCTCAAGCTTGGTCAGCACGCCGATCAGATACTGCGCGCCACGGTGGCCCACGGCACTCGGGATCGCGGGCGCCGCGGCCAGCGCGCCGCCGAGGTGGCGTACTTCGACGATGGCCCGTTCGGGGGCGCCCGGCCCGGTCAGGTCGAGCACGGCCTGGACCGACTCCGCGCTCAGCTCGTTCAGGAGAACGTGGCTGGAGCGGTAGGCCATCGGCTGATCCGGTTCGTTGTGGATCGTCGCGCTCTTGGCGTACGGCATCGTCTCGACCGTGTCGATGAGGCGCGGCCCCAGGGCGCGCAGGGGCGCGACGAGGCGTTCGCCTTCGGCGGGATCACCGGCGTAGGCGATCCGGATGTGCGCGACATGGCGGCCGCGGAAGACCTCGGGGATCTGCGGAACGTCCGGGAACGGCATCAGCGCGATCGACGAGGTCATCTCGTCGGGGACGCCGGCGGACCACTCCCGGAACGTCCGCAGCGCCTCCGCCGCGAGATCGGTGTCGAAGTAGAGGCCGCCGCCGTAGATCGTGTCGACCGGAACGAGTTCGATCTCCATCCCCGTCACGACGCCGAAGTTGCCGCGCCCGCCGCGCAGCGCCCAGAACAGGTCCGGATCGGTGTCCGGGGTGACGGTGCGCAGGGCGGCGTCGGCGGTGACGACCTCGACGCGGCGGACGCGGTCGGCGGCGTTGCCGTAGCGGCGGGCCAGCAGGCCGACGCCGCCGCCGAGCGTGTACGAGACCGCGCCTACGCCGGGGTACGAGCCGTTCAGCGGAGCGAGGCCGTGGCGCGCAGCTTCCTGGACGACCTCGGCCCAGCGCACCCCCGCCTCAACCCAGGCCGTCCGGGACCCGGCGTCGACGCTCAGGCCGGTCATCCGGCGGGTGCTGATCAACAGGCCGCCCGTCGCGTCGGCGGGCATCCCGTGCCCGGTGGCCTGCACCGCGACCGGCAGCCCGTGCGCGCCCGCGTACTCCACCGCCGCCCGGACGTCCGAGGCGGAGACGGCCGCGACGATCAGTTCCGGCCGGTGCGGTCCGGCGAGCTGGTAGCCGACGCGCTCGCCGTCGTAGCCGTCGTCGCCGGGCCGGATCACCGTCCCGTCCACGCGCGCGGCCAGCGTCTCGAAGTCGTTCATGCTTGCTTCCCCCTCGATGTGGTGCCTTGCGTTATCCACCCTGCCGTCCGGTTTGCCAGAAGTCCAAGAGATAGATCTTCTCGCTGCTAGCATCGTTGGTTATGGAGCTTCGGCAGCTCGAATACCTCGTGGCGGTCACCGAGGAGGCGAGCTTCACCCGCGCCGCCGCGCGGCTGCACGTCGCCCAGCCAGGGGTGAGCGCCCAGATCCGCCAGCTCGAACGCGAGCTCGGGCAACCGCTGTTCGACCGCTCCGGCCGCACGGTGCGCCTCACCGAGGCGGGCAAGGCCGTACTGCCCTACGCGCGGGCCGCCCTGTCCGCGGTCGCCGGGGCGCGGCTCGTGGTGGACGAGCTGACCGGGCTGGTCCGCGGGCACGTCACCGTCGGGGTGATCGAATGGATGAAGATCCTTGACCTGCCCGGGCTGCTGGCCGACTTCCACCGGGACCACCCGCAGGTGGAGATCACCCTGTCCGAGTCCCGCGCCGCCGACATGATCGACTCGCTCCGCGCCGGCCGGCTCGACCTCGGCTTCATCAGCATGGGCACGACGCCGCCGGAGGGCCTGGAGACCCAGATCATCCTGGCGCAGGACGTGGTCGCCGTCGTCGCCCCGGGCGACCCGCTGGCCCGGCGCGACACGATTCCGCTGACCGCCCTCCGGGACCGGGCGCTCATCTGCCTGCCGAAGGGCACCGGGCTGCGCGCGATCATCGACGAGGCGTGCGCCGCCGCCGGCTTCACGCCCGGCGTCTCGTTCGAGATCGGTGACCCGCCGATGCTCGCGCAGCTGGCCGCGCTCGGCCTCGGCGTCGCGGTCCTGCCGCGCTCGGCCGCGCTCGCCTACCGCGACGGGCTGCGGCTGATCGAGATCACGCGGCCCCGCATGACCGGGCGGATCGCGCTCGCCTGGCGGTCGGGAGGGCCGACGAGCCCCGCCGCCCGAGCGCTCATCGAGCTCGCCCGCACGCGCCTGCCCGAGGACGATCAGCGGTGATCAACCGGTGAGGTCGACCAGGCGGCCGTGATCGACCGGTGACGTCGTCCAGGCGGCCGTGCTCGACCGGTGACGTCGTCCAGCCGAGCGTGATCAGCCGGCGGCGTCGTCCAGCCGGCTGAGCGCGGGATTGCGGACCTGCTGGAAGATCACGGAGGTGCGGAAACCGGCGATCTCCTTGCGCTTGCTGAGCCGGTCGAGCAGGAACGAGTGCAGGTGGTCGAGATCCCGCACCCCCACGTGCAGCAGGAAGTCGTCGCCGCCCGCGACGACGAAGACGCTGATCACCTCCGGCAGGCCCGAGGCGAACTCCTTGAACGTGTTGATGACCGAGCGGTTCAGCGGCCGTACCTGGATCGAGACCAGCGCCTGCACGCCTCGGTTGAGCGCGGCGAGGTCGATGTCGGCGTGGTAGCCGCGGATCACGCCGCGCCGGGTGAGTGACCGGACCCGTTCCAGGCAGGTGGACGGGGCGATGCCGAGGCGCCTGGCCAGTTCGCGGTTGGACTGGCGCGCATCCGTTTGGAGGAGGCGCACGATCTCCGAATCAAGTTCGTCCATGACCGGATTATGGCTGGTGTTTCCGGTCAAACGTTCATCTGAGGGGCTATCCGGCCATACAGGTGACTACGTTCACCCTCACTGTCTCGAACGTATGGGGGGATCGTGGTGACATCGGCGACAAAGGGCAGCTCCGTCCGGCCCGTCCGGAACACGGGCGGACTGGGACTGGGAGAGGGCACGGCGCTGCTGGTCGGTTCGGTGCTAGGCCCCGGTGTCCTGGCATTGCCCCACCTCGCCGCGGCGGCGGCCGGACCGGCGTCGATCCTGGCCTGGCTCGCTTTGCTGGCGCTGAGCGTGCCGGTGGCGACCACGTTCGCGGCTCTCGGTTCGCGGCTTCCTGATGGCGGCGGTGCAGCGACCTACGTGGCCCGTGCCTTCGGGGCGCGGGCGGGCGCCGTCGTGGGCTGGTGGTTCTATGCCGCGGTGCCGGTCGGCACGCTGGCGGGAGCGCTGATCGGCGGCGAGTACGTCGCGGCGTCCCTCGGCGGCGGCCGGGCCATGGCGGTGGCGATCGCCTGCGGCCTGCTGGCCCTGGCGTTCGCGGCCAACCACGCGGGCCTGCGCATGTCGGGCCGGATTCAGCTGTTCCTCGTCACGGCGCTGGCCATGCTCCTGGTGACCGCCATCGTGGTCGCGGCTCCACGGGCGGACGCCGCCAACTTCACCCCGTTCGCGCCGCACGGCGCGATGGGCGTCGTGCACGCCGCGGGGGTGCTCTTCTTCGCGTTCGCGGGCTGGGAGGCGGTCAGCCACCTGTCGGCCGAGTTCGCCGACAGCCGCCTGCTGCCGCGTGCGACGTCGCTGACGCTGGGCATCGTCGGCGTGCTCTACCTCGGCCTCGCCCTGATCGTGACCGGTGTCCTCGGCGAACGCGCCGCCACCTCCGCCGTGCCCCTCGCCCTCCTGCTCGAAGAGGGCTTCGGTGGCGCGGCGCGGCCGGTAACCGCCGTAGCGGCGCTCGTGCTGAGCTTCATCGCCATCAACACCTACGTCGCCGGAGGATCTCGCCTGGGCGCCGTGCTCGCCCGCGACCATGCTCTGCCGGGATGGTTCGCCCGCGGCGCCGAGCCTGGCCGGCCGCCCCACCGCAGCCTGGCCCTGCTGGCCGTCCTCACCGGCGCCGGCGCCGTTCCGGTCGTGGTCAGCGGGCTCGGGCTGGACGCCCTGATGCGCGCCACGGCCGCCTGCCTCGCCGCGGTCACCGTGCTCGCCATGGCGGCGGCCGTGCGACTGCTGGCGGGGCGCGGCCGGGTCGTCGCGCTGGCGGCGACCGCGTTCACGGCCGTCGTGGTGGCCTCCTGTGGCGCCTTCCTGCTGCTGCCCGCCCTCCTCGCCGTGGCGGGGCTGCGGCCGAACGCGCGCCGTACGGAGGTTGGCCGTACGGAGGTTGAAGGCGGAGGTGTCAGAGACCGTACTCTTCCAGCAGGCGCAGCCAGATCTCGCTGACGGTGGGGAACGACGGGACCGCGTGCCACAGCTTTTCGAGCGGGACCTCGGCGGTGACGGCGATCGTGGCCGCGTGCACGAGCTCGGCGACGCCCGGACCGGCGAACGTCACGCCGAGCAGCACCTTGCGGCGTTCGTCGACGACCGCCTTGGCCCGGCCCTTGTAGCCATCGCCCAGCAGGTATGCGCCACCGACGTTGCCGAGGTCGTACTCGACGGCCCGTACGTCGAAGCCCTTGTCGCGGGCGGCGGCCTCGGTCAGGCCGACCGCCGAGACCTGCGGGTCGGTGAACACCACCTGCGGAGCGCCGTAGCCGTCGGCCGTGTCATGCAGGGACGGCCGGTCGTCGCTCTCGCCCTTGGCGCGGGCCGCGATGACGTCACCGCAAACGCGCGCCTGGTATTTGCCCATGTGGGTGAGCAGGTTGCGCCCATTGAGGTCGCCGACCGCGTACAGCCACTCGCTGCCCGGGACGCGCATGCTGTCGTCCACCTCGACCGGCTTCTTGACGTCGAGCCCCGCCACGTCCAGCCCGAGATCGCCGGTGGCGGGACGGCGGCCGGTGGCCACCAGCAGCTCGTCCGCCTCGACCGTCGACCCGTCCGACAGGTGCAGGGTGACCGTGCCGTCCGCGCTCCGCTCCACGCGCCGTGCCTCGGTGTTGAACCGGACGTCGATCCCGCTCTTGCCGAACGCCTCGGCCAGCAGTTCCCCGGCGAACGGCTCGACGCGTTCCAGCAGCCGCCCGCCCCGGACGATGAGCGTCGTCTCCTCCGCGCCGAGCGCGTGCAGGGCCTGCGTCATCTCGCACGCCACCACACCGCCGCCGATCACGGCCAGCCGGCGGGGCACCTCGCGGACGGTCGTGGCGTCCCGGCTGGACCACGGCTTGGCCTCGGCCAGCCCTTCGACCGGCGGAACGACCGGCACGCTGCCGGTCGCCAGCACCACCGCGTGCCGGGCGCGGACGACCGTGACCGCGCCGTCGGCCCCGGTCACCGTCACCTCGCGCTCGCCGGTCAGGCGGCCGCGGCCGCGCAGCAGCGTCGCGGGCAGCTTCGCGATCCACTCCGCCTGCCCGCTGTCGTCCAGATGGGAGATCGCCTCGTCCCGCCGGGCCAGCACTTTCGACACGTTCACCGGGCCGAGCTCCAGCCCGGGAACCCGTCCGACCTCGCCCATCAGGTCCATCGGCCTCAGCAGCGCCTTGCTGGGGATGCACGCGTAGTAGGAGCACTCACCCCCGGCCAGATGTTCTTCGACCACCGCGCAGGTCAGCCCGGCGCGCACCACCCGGTCGGCCACGTTCTCACCGGCGGGGCCGGCGCCCACAACGACAACGTCGATCTCTACATCGGCCATGTGACCACGGTATCCTTCCGCACTCTCCGGCTACGTCCGGGACGCCTGGCCGGACTGTGCCCCGGCGCGTTGGCTGGTGACGACGTACTTCGGGTCCGCGGCCGACGCGCGACCGGCCTCGAACACCGCGAAACGGGTCGCCGCCGAACCCGCGAGGAGCGCGGCGCCGGCGACCGCCGCGACGACGCGGCTACGGCCGCCCGCCAGCACACCCGTGATTGCGCCGGAGGCGGCGAGGACCTCCGCCGCCTTCATCAGCCGGCTCGCCTTTCCGCGCTCGTACGGCTCGGCGAGCGGGCCGAGGCGGCGGCGCATCAGATGGGCCGTGCCAAGTTCGACCGCCGTGCCGAAGGCGGCGGTGCCGCGGGGGAGGGCGTTCTCGGCGCGGGGTGCGGTGAGCAGGCCGAGACCTCCGGCCGCCGTGGCAGCCGAGCCCGCGAACAGGAACGGCAGTTCGCGGTAGGCGCCGTGCCAGGCCGGTATGGCCGTGTCGGCGAAGAGCACGCCCGTGTACGTGGCGACCGCGGGCCCGGTCAAGGCGGCCCATCCGGTAGCCGCGCGTCCGATCCCCGGGAACCTGCCGGTGACCGCTGTCACGGCCGCCAGCCCGGCGGCCGGGCCGTACCCGAGCAGAATCCAGGAGCCGACACTCATCGGCGAGGTCGGCTTGAGAACGCGCAGCATGTTGACGAACCGGCTAGGCCGCCCCAAGTCGTGGATAAGCGCGGCCGTAGACAACGAGATGGCGCCGAGCGCCCCAACCTTGGTTGAGGTGGCGAGCCTGTGGCGGCCGGTGGCCTGTGCACCCGCGGCCAGCACCGACGAGGCGCCCGCAAGCCCGCCTAGGAAGAGGTAACCCGCGATGTCGCGGGCACGCCAGGTCGGCTCCTTGATGATGGGACGCCCGTAGTAGCTCGTGAAGTCGGCGTCCGGCACCATGCTGCGTTCGCCGCGCCGGTCCCTGCGCTGTCGCTTGGTGCGGCCGCCCTTGGCGCCTGGCACGGCCTGCCTGCCGGGGCGTTGACCGTGCAGGCCGTCGGTACGTACCTCCGCCTCGCTCATCGCCGCCTCCGGGTCGCCAGCGTGATCGCGGCCATGCCGCCCAGCAGGGTCAGCGCCGCCGCACCGGCATGCCGCCACATGGACGGCAGGTCGCGGGTGGTGACGACCGGGCCCGGCGGCAGCCCGTAGACCTCCGGCTCGTCCAGCAGCAGGAAGAACGCGCCGTTCCCGCCAACCCCGTCGCCGGGATCGGCGCCGTACAACCGCGCGTCGGTCACGCCGCCCTCGTGCAGTTGCTCGACCCGGACGGCAGCACGTTCGCGCAGCTCATCGAGGGGGCCGTACTGGATGGAGTCGGTGGGACACGCCTTGGCGCAGGCGGGTTCGAGGCCGTCGCCGAGCCGGTCGTAGCACATCGTGCACTTCCAGACCCGGCCGTCGCCCTCCCGCTGGTCGATCACGCCGTACGGGCAGGCCGGTACGCAGTAGCCGCAGCCGTTGCAGATGTCCTCCTGCACGACCACGGTGCCGAACTCGGTGCGGAAGAGCGAGCCGGTCGGGCAGACGTCCAGGCAGGCGGCGTGCGTGCAGTGCTTGCACACGTCCGAGGCCATCAGCCAGCGCAGGTCGCCGTCCCGGCCCGCGTCGGCCGCCATCCCGAGCACGTCCAACCCCTCGTACGCAGAGTGATCGACACCGTGTTCCTGGAGGCCGACCGGCTTGCGCTGCTCGATGAACGCGACGTGCCGCCACGTGTCGGCGCCGAGGCCCTGGGTGTTGTCGTACGACATCCCGGTGAACGTGAGCCCGTCCTCGGGGATCGCGTTCCACTCCTTGCAGGCGACCTCGCAGGCCTTGCAGCCGATGCAGACGGAGGTGTCGGTGAAGAAGCCCATCCGCGGCGGGTGGTCGTGGTGACCGGCGTCGCCCGCCACGTCCGGTTCGGTACCCGAGAGAAGTCCCGTTTCGGTTTCCGAGAGAAGACCCATCGGTCATACCTCCGTGCCGGTCGTCGCGGTGATTCCGGCGCGCTCGCGGTAGCCGCGGACGAGGTCCGGGAGCGCCGGACCGCGCGGCCTCCGGCCCGGCCGGATGTCGGCCGTCAACGCCTTGACCTCCTGGATGTGCACGTTCGGGTCGAGCGACATCGAGGCCAGCTCGTTGGCGGCGTCGCCGCGGCTGTACCCGTTCGGCCCCCAGTGGAAGGGCAGCCCGATCTGGTGCACGACACGGCCTGCGACACGCAGCGGCGCCATCCGGTCGGTCACCATCACCCTGGCCTCGATGGCATTGCGGGCGCTGACGATCGTGGCCCAGCCGCCGTGCTCCAGCCCGCATTCGGCCGCCAGCTCCGGTGAGACCTCGCAGAAGAACTCCGGCTGCAACTCCGCCAGGTAGGGAGACCAGCGCGACATGCCGCCTGCGGTGAAGTGTTCGGTCAGCCGGTACGTGGTGACGACAAAGGGATAAACCCCTGCGCCAGGGTCGGAACCACTTGGATGGAGCCGGTTGTCGGGGCGTGAGAACACCTCGCGTACGGGATTGCTCCTGTGCCTCTCGTACAGCGGGTTGTCGAACGGCGATTCCTGCGGTTCGTAGTGGGTGGGCATCGGCCCGTCCACCATCCCAGCGGGCGCGTACAGCCAGCCCTTACCGTCGGCTTGCAGGATGAAGGGCTCGGTTCCGGCGATGGAGTCGGGCCCTATGGCGCCGTCCTGCGGGCGGTAGGAGGGCGCCTTGGTCTTCTGGAAATCCGGTACGTCATGACCGGCCCACTCGTTCGCCGAGCCGTCCCACCAGACGAGCGCCTTACGGTCGCTCCACGGCCGTCCCTCTGGATCGGCGGAGGCGCGGTTGTAGAGGATGCGCCGGTTGGCGGGCCACGCCCACGCCCATTCCGGCGCGATCCAGCTCTGCTCGGAGCCGGGTTTGCGCCGCGCCGCCTGGTTGACGCCGTCCGCGTACACGCCGCAGTAGATCCAGCAGCCGCAGCTCGTGGTGCCGTCCCCGGCGAGCTGCTCGTACGTCGAGAGAGGCCCGCCGTCCGGGCCGTACCCGTTGATCTCCGCGAGCACCGCCTCCGCGCTCGGCTCGCCGTGCGGCCCGTGCGTCGGATAGTCCCAGGTCAGATCCAGCACCGGGCGATCGCGCGGATCGGCCGAGCCGTCCAGCCTGTCCCGGACCAGCCGGCCCAGGTGGTACATGAACCACAGGTCGCTGCGCGCCTCGCCGCCGGGCTCGACCGCGGCGTGGTGCCACTGCAGCGTCCGGTTGGTGTTGGTGAAGCTGCCGTCCTTCTCGGTGTGCGAGGCGGCCGGGAAGAAGAAGACCTCCGTGCCGATGTCCTCGGTACGGAGCTCGCCGGTGTCGATCTCGGGGCCGTCCTGCCACCAGGTCGCGCTCTCGATCAGTGAGAAGTCCCGGACGACCAGCCAGTCGAGGTTGGCCATGCCGAGCCGCTGGACGCGCGCGTTGGCCGACCCGACCGCCGGGTTCTCGCCCATCAGGAAGTAGCCCTTGCAGATACCGTCCATCTGGGCCATCGCCGTCTCGTAGGTGCTGTGGCTCCCGGTCAGGCGCGGCAGATAGTCGAAGCAGAAGTCGTTGTCGGCGGTCGCCGCGTCGCCCCACCAGGCCTTGAGCAGGCTCACCACGTACGCCCGCATGTTGCCCCAGTAGCCCCTGTCCGGGGCGTCCGCTTTCACGAACGAATCGAGGTCCTGCTGCGCGTGCGCGTGGGGCATCGGGATGTAGCCGGGCAACAGGTCGAACAGGGTCGGAATGTCGCTCGACCCTTGGATGCTCGCATGGCCGCGCAAGGCCTGGATGCCGCCGCCGGGGCGTCCGATGTTGCCGAGCAGCAACTGCAGGATCGAGGCGGCCCGGATGTACTGCGCGCCGACCGTGTGCTGCGTCCATCCCACGGCATAGGCGAACGCGCTTGTACGGTCACGGCCTGAGTTGTTGACCAGGGCTTCGCAGACCTTGGCGAAGAGGTGGGGTGGGATACCGCACACCTGTTCCACCAGTTCCGGCGTATACCGCGCGAAGTGACGCTTGAGTACCTGGAAGACGCAGCGTGGATGCTGCAACGTGTCGTCCGTTCGGACGCCGTTGGTATTGACCGGGGCGCCTCCTGCCCCGTGGCTCTCACCGCGCCCAGACTCGCGTATGCGCCGCATGCGCTCCTCGTACCGCGCGTCCCGTTCTCCCGCCGCGGCTGCTACGTCAGAGCCCTCGTAGCGCCAGCTCGCGAAGTCGTAGTGCCGCGTCTCCTCGTCCAACCCGGAGAACACGCCGCCTAGGTCCTCGGTGTCGCGGAAGTCCTCGCTCAGGATCGTCGACGCGTTCGTGTAGGCGAGGACGTACTCGCGGAAGAACGCCTCGTTCTCCAGGACGTGGTTGATGATCCCACCCAGGAAAGCGATGTCGGAGCCCGCCCGGATGGGCACGTGCAGGTCCGCCACGGCGCTCGTCCGCGTGTACCGCGGATCCACATGGATCACCGTCGCGCCGCGAGCCTTGGCCTCCATCACCCACTGGAAACCGACCGGATGCGCCTCCGCGTAGTTCGAGCCCTGGATGACGATGCAGTCAGAGTTCTGCAGATCCTGCATGAACGTGGTCGCGCCGCCTCTGCCGAAGGACGTGCCCAGCCCCGCCACGGTCGAGCTGTGACACACGCGGGCCTGGTTCTCCACCTGGACGACGCCGAGCGCCGTCAGGAGCTTCTTGATGAGGTAGTTCTCCTCGTTGTCGAGCGTGGCTCCGCCCAGGCTGGCGATCCCGAGCGTTCGCCGGACCGGCAATCCGTCGGCCTCGTCCTCCCAGGTCTGCCGGCGCGTACGTACGACACGGTCGGCCACCATCTCCATGGCCGTCTCCAAGTCGAGCTCTTCCCAGTCCATGCCGTGAGGACGGCGATAGAGCACCTTGTGCCGCCGAGCCGATCCCGTGATCAGCTGCAGGGTCGCCGACCCCTTGGGACAGAGCCGCCCCCGGCTCACCGGCGAATCCGGATCGCCCTCGACCTGGACGACCTTCTCGTCCCGTACGTACACGTTCTGGCCGCACCCCACCGCGCAGTACGGGCAGACGGACTTCACTACGCGGTCCGCCGTCGCCGTCCTCGCCCGTAGCCCGGCCGTACGAACGGACTGTACGGCTGCTCCCCGTCCCAGCAGGTCACCACCCGTGAACTGTCGATAGACCGGCCACTCCGCGATCCGGCTACGAAGGCTCATAGGCCCACCGTGCCCCGGAAGCAGAGCCCGTATGCGGAGCCGGTCATCGCGGCGTGGCACAGAAGCGGACTCTTGGTGCTTTCTTGGGGCCCTCTGTCGGATAAGGGACGGCTATGGGGGAAGGACCGGGTCCGGAGCAGCGACGATGGGAGCAACGCCATGACGGACGTGTCGAGCCAGGGATCGCAATCCGACGATCAGCGAGAGGTGCTGACCAACCGGCAGGGCCATCCTGTCTATGACAACCAGAACCAGCGGACGGTCGGCTCGCGGGGGCCGGCGACGCTGGAGAACTACCAGTTCCTGGAGAAGATCAGCCACTTCGACCGGGAGCGCATCCCCGAACGGGTCGTCCACGCGCGCGGCGTGACGTCCTTCGGCTACTTCGAGGCCTACGGCAAATGGGGCGACGAGCCGATCGGCACCTACACCCGCGCCAAGCTGTTTCAGCGCGAGGGTGCACGTACCCCAGTCGCCGTCAGGTTCTCCACGGTGATCGGCGGTCGCGACTCCGCCGAGACCGCCCGCGACCCGCGCGGGTTCGCGGTGAAGTTCTACACCGAGGACGGCAACTGGGACCTGGTCGGCAACAACCTGGCCGTGTTCTTCATCAGGGACGCCATCAAGTTCCCCGACGTCATCCACGCGCTCAAGCCCGACCCGATCACGTTCCGGCAGGAGCCCAACCGCATCTTCGACTTCATGTCGCAGACGCCGGAGAGCATGCACATGCTCGTGAACCTCTTCAGCCCGCGCGGTATCCCCGCCGACTACCGGCACATGCAGGGCTTCGGAGTGAACACCTACAAATGGGTGAACGAGCAGGGGGACACCAAGCTCGTCAAATACCACTGGATGCCCCAGCAAGGCGTACGCAGCATGACAGCGGCCGACGCGGCGGCCATTCAGGCCGGCGACCTGGGCCACGCCACCAAGGACCTGCACGAGGCCATCGAACGGGGCGACTACCCCGTGTGGGAGCTCCTCGTGCAGATGATGAGCGACGAGGAGCATCCCGAACTCGACTTCGACCCGCTCGACGACACCAAGGTATGGCCGGAGAACCAGTTCCCGGCCCGCCCGGTCGGCCGCATGGTCCTGGACCGCAACGTCGACGACAATTTCGCCGAGAACGAGCAGATCGCGTTCGGTACCGGCGTGCTCGTCGACGGCCTGGACTTCTCCGACGACAAGATGCTCGTCGGCCGTACGTTCTCCTACAGCGACACCCAGCGATACCGGGTCGGCCCCAACTACCTGCAAGTGCCGGTCAACCAGGCCAAGAACAGCGATGTCCGAACAAACCAGCGCGACGGCCTGATGACCTATTTCGTAGACAAGGCAGGCGAGAACCCGCACGTCAACTACGAGCCATCCATAACAGGCGGCCTTCGCGAAGCCCAGTACCCCACCCACGACGACCAAGGCCCGCAAATCACAGGACGCCTGACCCGGAAACGTATTCCGCGCACCAACGACTACCTCCAGGCGGGCCAGCGCTACCTCCTCATGCACGACTGGGAACGCGACGACCTCGTCCACAATCTCGTCACGGCCTTGTCCCAGTGCGTACGACCCATCCAGGAACGAATGGTCTGGCACTTCCTGCTAGCCGAGGACGACCTCGGCCTACGCGTCGGACAAGGCCTGGGCATCACACCGGACCAGGTATCGCACCTGGAGCCGCTGGCCAGCCAGGACCTAACAGAGGAGGACCGGAAGCGCCTAGCGAACCTCGGCAAGAACGGCCCACGCGACGTAACCGGCCTAGAAATGACGCACTGCGTACCAGACGACCGTGCCGTTCACCATTTCAGCGACGAAACCTAAACAAGCAAACCGCACCACAACCACCGACATGCCAAGTGGCCGCCATAACCCGGTCACCGCCGGGGCGGCGCAACCCGCAGGTATGGCGTGGCAGCCGGGATGCGTCACCGCCGGTGCAGTGTGGCCGCCCGGTGCGGTGTGACCGCCGGGATGCGTCACCGCCGGGATGGCGAAACGCCGGGTGCGGCTTGACCGCCAGTGCGACATCACCCTTGGCTGGCGTCACCGCCGGGGCGGCGCGGCCGCGGGCTTTGGCAGGGCAGGCAGCCGGGGTGCGTCACCGCTTGGGTGGCGTGACTACTGGGGCGGCATGACCGCTTGTGGCGTGACCACCGGGGTGCGGTACCGCCGGGATGGCGGAACGCCGGTGCGGCGGGACCGCTAGTGCGGCATCACCCCTGGCTGGCGTCACCGCCGGGGCGGCGCGACCGCCTGGTGGCGTGACCGCGCCGGTATGGCTGCACCGCTCGGATGGCGTGACTGCTTGGGTGGCGTGACCACCGGGATGCGTGACCGCCGGTGCGGCGTGACCGCTGGGGCGGCATCACCGCTGGGGCGTGACCCGCCGGTACGGCGCGGCCCGCCGGGCGTCATCGCCGGTGCGGTGTGAACGCTGGTGCGGCGTCATCGCCGGGGTGGCGTGACCCGCCGGTATGGAGTGGCCACCGGGGATGCGTGGCCGCCGGTGCGGTGTATGGCCGACCGAGGTGGCGTGGCCGCCTGGTGTGGCGTAGTCGGTAGGGCGGCATCAGCCTTGGCTGGCGTCATCGCCGGGATGGCCTGACCGCCGGAATGCGTGACCGCCGGGGCGGCGTGACTGCCGGGATGGGCGGCCGCCCGGGGCGGCGTGACCGCTTGGTGGCGTGTCCGCCAGGAAGCGTCACCGCCGGTGCGACGCGGCCGCCCAGGGTGGACTGATCGCCGGTATGGCGTCACCGCTCGGATGGCGTGGCTGCTTGGGTGGCGTGATTGCTGGGGTGGCGTGACCGCTGGGGCGGCATCACAGCGGGGGCGTGACCGCCCGGGATGGCGAGACCGCCGGTGCGGCGTGGCCGCCCGGAGCCGGAGTGAACCGCGGGTATGGCGTGACTGCGGGGATGCGTCACCGCCGGGGCGGCGTCACCTCCTGGGGTGGTGTGACCGCTGGTGTGGCGTGATCGATAGTGCGGCATCAGCCTTGGCTGGCGTTGCCGGGGCGGCGTGACCGCTTGGTGGCGTGTCCGCCGGGACGGCCTGACCGCCGGGATGCGTGACCGCCGGGATGCGTGACTGCTTGGGTGGCGTGACCGCTGGAGCGGCATCATCGCTGGGGTGTGATTGCTTGGGTGGGGTGACGGCCGGATGGGCGGACCCCCGATGCGTCCTGATCGCGGGGCGGAGGGACCGGTCTGGATGGCGTCGCTGCCGCTTGGGTGGCGTCATCGGTAAATCCGCGCGGGGCAATCCGGGGCGATCTACGCTTACCGGCGTGAGCGATGAGGTCCTTGTGTCCACGACGGTGCACAGTCGTGAAGCCGCGCTCGAACTCCTGCGGTCGGCGGTGGGCGCGAAGCTGGCGGCTTCGGGGCAGGTTCTCGGTCCTGCGGTATCGGTCTTCTGGCATAAGGGTCACCTTGGGGAAGGCGAAGAATGGCAGTTGCTCCTCAGGACCACGGCCGCCCGGTATGAGGAGTTGGAAGCTCACCTGATCGAAGAACATCCCTGGGAGAACCCCGAGGTGACCTATACGCGCATCGATGGCGGGTCACCTTCGAACGGTGCCGGTCGGCGATAGCGGAGCCGCTGCGAGGCCCGGACTCTTCAACCGCATTGTGCGTATTTGGGTGATGTCGACATCGCCGGACGAGCGTGGGGCTGGCTTTACCAGCTCCCTTGTTACTGTTGGTAGTTGATGCTATACGTAGAGTCGCTGGCTCCAATCGGGAGCGAGTCGGGTTGCGTTCGGTACTCGAGCGGACCCCGCACTTGGCGATTGGGAAAGGAAACCATGAAGTCCTTCAGCTACGCGGAGCTCGACCAGTTGGTCGGCGAGGTCCTGCCAGAACGTGCCGTCCTCTCCACGCTGCTCCTCGCGGCCGATGGAGACTCCTTCAACAACAACAACGCAGGCAACCTCGGCGGGGCCTCCGCCGGTACGACCGGCTCCACCGTGGTCACCCACGCCTGCCAGAGCAACATCACCACGCCCCACGGCGGCCTGCTGCAGCAGGTCGGCCTGAACGCCGTACCGCAGAACGCGTCGTTCGTTTGCGCCCCGGGCACCGCCGTCTCGGGCCACTGATCGCCTAGCGGGCGGCCCGGCCGCCCGCGACGTGCACGGAGAAGGGCCGGCCTGTGCCGGCCCTTCTCCCGATTCGCATTGAACCGGAGGAACGAAGTGGCCATTCGCGAGTTCGAAGACGTGGAGTTGGAAGGGCTCTCGGGCGAGGTGCTGCCGGAAAGGGTGCTGATGTCGGTCATCGTCCCCTCGCCCGTCCGGGGCCAGCGGACCGAAGTGTTCTACGCCTGCCAGACCACCCACTACCACGGCACGTCCGGCATTCTCGGCACGGGCTTGCTGGCGCAGGAACCGAGAGAAACAACGACCTGCATCCCCGCCGTCGTTCACGCGTACTGATCATGGAGTCCGAGCCGCTCAGCTTCCCGACCCTCACCGAAGGGGCCGAGCTCGTAGGCGAGTTCAAGGGCTCCGGTTATCGTCGGCCGCCGCAGCTCGTCCGCCTGGCCAATCGCCAGGTCGTACAACTGCCGGCTCTGTTGTTCCTGGTCGCCAAGGCCCTGTACGACCACCGCCATCTGTCGGCGGACCCCCGCGCCGCTCTGGCCCAGGTAGCCGATGCCGTGACGACCGCGACGGGCACCCGGCTCTCCGTCGAGCAGCTGCTCTACCTCGTCGATCACAAGCTCGCCCCGCTCGGCGTCACGACCTACAGCGACGGCACCTCACCACGGCTCGTCAAGGCCGACACTTTCCTGGCGCTGCGCTTCCGCGTGGCCGTCATCCCGGAGTCCGCCACCTGGTTCGTCAGTGGCCTGTTCGCCTGGTTGTTCCGGCCCACCGTCCTGCTGCCGACGATCAGTGTGATCACAGCGTGCGAACTTCTGCTCGTCACCCAGCCGCTGGCCGAGGCGCTCAACAATGCCATCTTCTCCCCGTCCAGCATCCTGCTGGTGCTGGCGCTCGCCGTTCTCTCGTGCGGTTTCCACGAGATCGGCCATGCCAGCGCCTGCCGCTACAGCGGCGTGCGCCCCGGGGCCATGGGCTGCGGCATCTATCTGGTCTGGCCGGCCTTCTACACCGACATCACCGACTCCTACCGCCTGGGACGCGCCGGACGACTCCGTACCGATCTGGGCGGCGTCTACTTCAACGGCATCTTCCTCGTCGCCCTGACGGCGCTCTACGGTCTGACCGGCTACACCCCTCTCCTGGTGGCGATCCTCGCCGTCAACCTGGAGATCATGCAGCAGTTGCTCCCCACGCTCCGCTTCGACGGCTACTACATCGTCTCCGACCTGGTCGGCATCCCCGACCTGTTCAAATACATCGGCCCGATCCTGCGCCGGACCCTCCTGCGCCGCCCTGCCGACGAACGACTCCACGCACTGAAACGGTGGCCCCAGCTCATCGTCACCTTCTGGGTACTGACCATCATCCCGGCGCTCGTCTTCCAATTGAGCCTGCTGGCGCTCCAGGTCCCCACCCTGATCCTGGCCACCTGGCAACGCCTGAGCATCCTGATTTCAATGGCCCAATCCGGAGCGGGCCCTCTCGAACTGCTTGTAGGCGCAATCGAACTCGTCATCCTGACGTTGCCCCTCCTGGGTTTCATCCTTCTCACCTACCTGATGCTGCGCTGGCTGGCTAACAAACTGATCCCAAACACCCCCCGCCCCATAACTACCGAAGCCTCCTAACGCCACAAGCGCTGAATGGCAAACGGCTGCCCAGAACCACCAGGCCGCTCGACTCAAGATGGGGCCTCTATAGTTGGGCACGGCAACCTGGCGGCAAGAAAGCCAGCATCAGTGATGCCATCGACGACTTTCGTTGTCGCGCTGGTGGGGAAATGGGTGTATTAATTGATAGTAATGCTCTTGCCCCGTAAGTAATCTGTTGCTACCCGATCACGATGCATGCATTCTGGCTGGTGGCCGCCTGTGGTGGGCAGGGTGTGCCCGAGATCGGAAGCCACTTCCTGGCGACGGCCGCCTCTCACCCGTGCAGACACCGGACACGGTTCGGGGGGCGTGAGGACGGTGGGTTCCATGCAGTGATGGCCACTTCGGGCCAGCTGTGTAAATCACCAGCTTGCTGACCGAAACAAACTTGGTCAGAGTCATCTCGCTCGTTCTTCTCGTTGACCCGGCCACAGAGCGCTCTATACCGTTCGATCTGCCATGCAAGCGATCGGGGAGAGGTATGCCGAATCGATTCGGCTTCCATGCCGAGCTTGCCATTGCAACGGCTGTGCTTGTCGCCGGCCCTGTGTCTGCCAGCGCGACTGAACGTTCGGAGGCGACGGGGTCACCAGGTGTTGACGGAGACGGAACCTCCGAAACTGTTCCCGCGCTTGCCGCGGCCCTTCAGAACGATGGAAGTACGGCGGCCAGCGGTCCGTCAGCGGGCATCTATGCAGACAAGGGTTTTCGTATCGACCGTAAGGCACAGGCTGATTTCGATCGGAAGGCTCGTGCCCACGCCGCGAAGATCAACGCTGAACTCGCGCAGTACGCGGCGGTGCGCCGTGACCCGCCGTCCAGGATCCGTAAGCTCGGCATTGTGGCCCAGACGCAGAAGACCGGCTACTGGTGCGCGCCGGCCTCTGCGCGAGCGATGATTTCGCGGTACCGATCCAAGTCCAAGCTACCCAGCCAGAAGACTCTCGCCAAGAAAATGCGCACCGGCAAGCGCGGCACAAGCCTGAGGTACGTCGCTGGCGCCGTCAACGCCTACACGGCTAAGAAGAAGCGCTTCAATTGGTACGACCACCGCAATCAGAATGACTACTACTGGGGACTGGGTTACGACCTGGACCGGGGTCATACTCTAATGGGGACCTTGCAGTGGGGCGGGACCCCGTGGCGATACAACAGGAACGGCGCTGCAGGGCACGCCGCGGTGATCCGCGGGTACTCATCGGTCTACCGCAGGGACAGCTATACCGTGCACTGGTGGGACCCGTGGAGGAATACCGGATACAAGAACGGCTCCAAGTACCGTTCCTGGTATTGGCAGGCTGTATATGGGCAGAACGTGCTAGGCGCGAACGGAGCCGTCAGCCTTGGCTGACCGCATGAGGCGATGCTTTCCCGGTGGGCTGGTGACGGCGCTCGTCGCAGTGACCAGCCCATTGGTCGCCTGTACCGCCGACTCGCCCGCCAAGCCATCGCGTACTCCTGGGACCGAGGCCTACTCGGGCTACCGTGTCGCCAGACCGTCGGCGCTGGCCCGGTTGGGTGTCTCGGCGGACGGCCGGGCTTTCCGCCTGGGCAAGAGCGGCGCCTTCGCCGTTGCAGAACCCGTTCCCAACGGTGTTCTCCTCTCCATCCCTCGAATCGATCGTCAGCCGCCGCGCTCCCGCCAAGGCGGCACGGTGACCCCGGGCGAGCCGCACACGAACACGAAGACCGCACCCATGCAGGCCGCGATCCTCAACCCCGCCGACGGCAGGATCACCCGAATTCCGCTGGTCAAGCCCGATCACGAGCTGGCGAGTTTTTACATCGCCCCCAGCGGTGCCTTCGTCTGGGTGGAGACGCGTCAGAGTTCTTCGCCCTGCGCTGACCCGGAGTTCGGCTGCTTCACCTGGTCGCTGTACGTGGCGTCGCAGGCCGGAGGGCCCGCCCGTCTGATCGCCGAAGAGAAACGCTCCTCGCCCAAACGCGGTGTTCCCGATCCCAAGCTCTCGGGGGAGACGGTCTGCTGGGCTCAGTCGACGAACAACCGGCACTGGACCGTCACCCGCCAGGACCTCACGGCGCAAGCCAAACCCATGACGAGCCGTTGGAACACCTGGGTCGACAAGTGTGTCCCCTCAGGCCGCGGCATTGTCGTCAGCCAAGTGCACGGCTTCGCCCACGCAAGACCAGGCAAGTTCGCCGTGGGAACCATCGATCTGCGCGATGAAACCGGCAAGCACCGACGGCTCGGCAAGAGAACCGAAGAATTCGCACTGCACGGCACGCAACTGGCCTACATCCGGAACAAAGACCCCGAACAAGGAACCGGGCAAGTCTGGCTAACCAGCCTCGCCGACAGCCGTAGCGCACGCAAGCTTCTTGACAAGAACGAAGGCGTCGACAACCTTGTCTGGATAGACGACCACCGCCTCATGGTGAAGACCACTCATGCATGGCTGTTGCTCGATACCCGCACCGGCGAGCGATCCCAACTTCTCGGCGACAAAGAAGGCGTCGTCTGGCCGACCGTCGGCTACGGCAAGTTTGTCTACGGCAACCCGATAGAACCTGGCCTCGACATCGAACTGCGAATCTACGACCTACCTGCTCAATAGACGTCGCAGAGAACGGCCGAGTGTCAGTGCTTTCCGCCGACTCGGGCCTGATCCTGCCTGGCAACGGGGTTGGTACGAGGCTGGCACCGCTATGGACCAGCGCCTCCGACTTACCTTTACCCGCGCCGCGTGGGTGGACGCCGCCACGATGATCGGTATCGACACTCGTGCGCCCACGGTGGAGGTCAGGTGGGGCTGGGCGAGCCCACCGCCGGAGGCGGAGCGCAACTGGCCGCCACTGTCGCCGAGACGACCGGCGCCAACCGGTGCTGCGCGCAGATGAGCAGCATCTGGCTGCTCCTGGCAGCCGCCTGGTACGCCCTCAACAGACACATCACGTTCGCCTGGAACGCCGATCGGGCATGCCGCCGCCACTCAGACCGGCATCGGCATCACGACCACTCCACCTGGGCTGACAGACCAGGAATCTCGAAAAACGAAATCGATCAGTGCCGAGGGTGGAGGATAACGGTGCCAGCCCGCGGTGGGTGATCAGACCTCACTCATCATCCGGATGCTTGGAGGATGCGCATGGTCGAGGCGTTCGAGTTCGAAGATGACCTGCTCCGCATCTCGCGGAGCAGCAGACCGCCGGGACTACGGATTGAGGGTGAACTGGACGCCGCCCGCCACACGGTGCTGGACCGCCTCCTGCTAATAGCAGGTATCGAGCATCAGCGAGCCCATCTGGACTTCTCCGGCCTGGAGTTCGTCGACCTCGGCGCGATGAATCTCATTATTGATCACGCCAGGAAACTGCCGGACGGGCACGTTCTGGTACTCGACTTTCTGCCGCCCGAACTGGAACGTATGTTCAACGAGGTTCCCGAGGGCCTCCTCGCTGGCTTGATCATCGGACGAAGCCGAGCATCATGACACGGCTGCCCCATTGCCGTTCCGCTGTCGGCGAGCTTGGCTTCCCTAAAAGGCCGGGTTAGCGCGGGCGTCGACCGACAGGTGCCACGGCATGGGTGCGAGCGGCCGAACGGCAGATGGCCACTGGGTGGTACGCCCTCGCGCTTTCGTTGACTCCGCTCTCCATACCGGCGCCCCCGCGCACGCGACCGCGGTCATCACCGACCTTGAGGCGACGGTCCTGGCCCGGCGGAGGCTGCGGATGCCCGCCGGGTATCCGCCCGACTACGGATTCGACGCGCCCTCCGGCCTGGTCGACGAGCTTCTGGAGGCCACCCATGGAGCACGTGACCGCGTCCTGGGCATCGGGGTGGGCATCGGGGTGGGCATCGGTGTGGGCATCGGCGGCCACGTCGATTCCGCCACCGGCCGCTGCGTGCGCTCGGGGATCATGGGCTGGAACGACGTCGACGTCGCAGGCGGCCTCGGCTCTGCCACCGGCCTGCCCGTCGCTGTGAACAACGACGTCAACGCCCTGGTGACCGCGGAACGCTGGTTCGGTGCCGGACGCGACAGCGACCACTTCGCCGTCGTCACCGTCGGCGCCGGCGTGGGCTGCGGCCTCGTCCTGGGCGGCGATCTCTACACCGGCTCGGGCGTCCTGGCCGGCGAGTTCGGCCACATACCGCTCGTGCCCGACGGCCACTACTGCTCGTGCCCGACGGCCACTACTGCTCGTGCGGCAACCGAGGGTGCCTGGAGACCGTCGCGTCCGACATCGCCGTCCTGCGCGACCTGCTCAACGCCGACGTCAAGGTCGAGACCATCGAGGACGCCATCGCACGCGCCCGCGACGGTGAGCCCGCCGCCGTCCAGGCGTTCCGCGCGATGGGCGAAGCGCTCGGCCGCGGCCTCGCGGTCCTCTGCAACCTCCTCAACCTGGAATAGATCATCATCACCGGCGAGCGTGCCGGGGCCTACGACCTGTTCGGGCCCGCCTGCCAGGCCGCCTTCGCCACCCACGGCTTCTCCACCGCCGCCCACGACTGCCAGATCATCGTCGATCGGGCGGACGACAACCTGTGGGCCCGTGGCGCCGCCTGCCTCATCATCAGCCACGCCGTCTACTCCGGCGGCTGACCAAGACCTCGTCAAGCGATCTTCCAGACGTTGGCCCGCCGGCAAAAACCGGTGACCGAAGCCTGACGAGACAGGGGTCAGCCGGCACCCTGGCTGACCCCTGCCTGTGCGAGGTCCTATCTGGCTCCTGTCTGTTCTGGGCCCCTGTCTGTTCTGGGCCCGTCTGTGCGGGTCCTATCCGGGCCCTGTCTGTGCGAGGTCCTATCCGGGCCCTGCCTGTGTGGGGTCCTGTCTGAGCCCTGTCCGTGTGAGGTCCTATCTGGGCGTGCGTCCGGCGGGGCCGCTGGACGCGGCGGTCGCGCCGATCTCGGCGGCCGTGGTCCAGGGGCCTCGGCTCCCGGCCTCGGTCAGGGCGCGGAGTTTCAGATAACGCGCCCGTTTCGGGGTGAAGGCCACGCGTTGCTCGGCGCTGGTGTCGGTGAAGGTTCCGCTCGCCACCGAGCTGCCCCAGGTGGTTCCGTCGGTGGAGGCGTAGATCTCGTACCGGCCGATGCGCCCATTGACGCCGCCGTCCTGCCGCGGCAGGTAATCGAGCCCGTCGACCGTGTACTCGGCGGCCATGTCGATCACGATCTCGTGGGGGAGCGGGGCGGCGGGGCTGGTCCACTGGGTGTGCCAGATCGTGGCGGGGTCGGCGTCGATGGCGTTGGCGGCGGCGCCGTTCTCGGAGGCCGTCTCCTGGCTGTCGACCGACCTGATCTTCCAGTCGGTCTTGGGGATGCTGTTCCGCTCGGCAGGCGGGGTGCCGGTGGCCGGGATCCCGGCGGGCACCTTGGCGCCCGAGGCCACCACGGTGAACGCGGTACTGGTCGGCTTCGACCCGGCCTTGACGTGGAGCACGCCAGAGCGTTCGGCGCCGTCGAAGTACCACCCAGTGGCCGCCGCGTCGAAGGCAGCCCGGGTGGCGTGGGCGGTGAGGGCCGTACCGTCGAGCGTCACCGCCGTCGGCGCAGCGCTGACATGCAGGTCCATCTGGTAACCGCGTGAATTCGCCTTGCCGGTGAAGTCTCCCTGGGAGGCGCCTACGGTGACGGTGATGTCGCCGGCGCCCTGGACGGGCGCGGTGACGTCGACCTTCTGGCGAGCGGATGCGCCGGTCTTGTAGGAACGGGTCACCCCATCGTCTTCGTAAAGGCTGAAGGACGAGGAGCCGCGCGGGTAGATGTCGAACGTGATCGGCGTCCGGGGCTTCTCGCCGCTGTGGTTCATCTGGGGCCACATCGGCACTATCGACCCGCCTCTGACGAGGAGCGGAAGGGTGTCGAGCGGCGCGTCGTAGCCGTCGAGCCACCCTGGCCCCGTCCAGGTTTTGCCCGTCCAGTAGTCGGTCCAGGTGCCGGCCGGCAGATAGATGTCGTCGCGCACCGAGGTGTCGGAGGTGACGGGCGCGACGAGGAAGGCGTCGCCCGTCATGAACTGCTGGGAGGTGAGATCGCCGCGGGCGGTGCGGTCGGCGGGGAACTCCAGCGGCATGGCGCGTACGGTCGGCACGCCGGTGTCGGCGGCGTTGCGGGCGTGCGTGTAGAGGTAGGGCATCAGCCGCATCTTCAGCTTCAGGTACTTGCGGTTGATCGACAGGTAGGGCTCGGCCCACCGCCAGGGCTGCTTGTCCCTGTAGCCGGTCGACGGGTTGGTCGCCCCCCAGCCGGACATCGTCATGAACGCCGGAGTGAACGCCTTCCATTGCAGGTCGCGGGCGAACGTGGGGCCGGAGCCGCTGTAGATGCCGTCGACGTCGCCCGAGGCGTAGTTGAACGCGGAGAAACCGGCGCCCGCGATGGCCGGGACGTGCCAGCGCATGTCGTTCCAGTTGCCGAAGGTGTCGCCCGTCCACACCACGGCGTTGCGGTGGGTGCCCGCCCAGCCGTCGACGGTCCAGACAAATCGCCGGGCGCCCGAATTGCCTTCGATTCCGTTCACCGCGGACTGGACGCCGTCGAAGGCCGGCTCGTAGCCGCCGCCGACCCAGGCGACGTCGGTCTTCACCCCTCGGGTGCCGGCCGTGCCGACCTCCCAGGCGATGTTGGACAGGCTGCGTTCGGTCCACAGACCGGTGGCGAATCCGAGCTTCTTCAGCTCGCCCACAGTGGAGACAAGGTCCTCATAGCCACAGCTGTAGCCGTCGTTCGGCAGGAACCAGCCGGACGGCATGTCCTTGTTCCGCGCCTCTCGCGCGTAGTTGATGACGTCGGGCGTCTTGAGGTGTCCGGCCCTGTTCTGAGGCCCGGTATCCGGCGGGGTGTCATAGGTCGACCAGCAGTCGGCGTTGCCGAGCTCCAGACCCCAGATCGGCGCCAGGAACGGCTTGCCGGTGACATCGGCGTAGTCGCCCAGCAGGTTCTTGGGGGTGTCGCCGACGAAGAAGAAGGCGTCGAGTCGGTTCTCCTCGTGCTTGGTCGTGACGGGGGACAGGAAGTTGTACTGGCCGGGCTTCCACGTGTTGCGCATGACCGCGTACCCGTTGGTGGAGATGTAGAACGGGGCCGGACTGGCGTTGCTGTTCTCCTTCCAGGAGTTGGTGACCCGCACCGGGACGCTCTTGCCCCGCAGCGCCCAGTTGCCCAGCCGGAGCCCGGTGCCGTAGTACTGCTCGTCCGCGCCGCGCGACAGGCTCTGCGTGGTGCCGGAGGTGTCCCAGGTCAGTCCGCTGGTCTCGGACCAGATCAGCGTCGTGTTGTCGGCCTTGTAGAGCGCGAACCGAAGCGGCGACTTGTAGACCCGCAGGGTGAGTGCGCTGGTCGTGATCCTGTAGTGGTCCCCGGCATCGGCCGAAGCCGGGGTCACCGTGCCGAAGTCCGTCCTCGTGGCGAGTTTGCCTCCGGCGGGGTCGGTGAACGTGCCGTCGGGGGCCAGCCAGAGCCGGAAGATATCGGCGCGGGCGAAGTCCACCCGGACCTTGGCCGTGCCCGCGGAGATCGTGAACGTGTCACCCGACTGGCTGAAACCGGTGACCGAGCCGATCGTCGTCGCGGACGCGGGTGGCGCCGCGGTCAGCACACGGACCAGGCAGGCGGTGAGGAGCAGGGTGAGGAGGACACCGGCGGTTCTTCGCCGGTCCAGGGGGTGGGACATGGCGGGACCTCTCTGATGGCGGGCGCCGGTTCCGGGCGCCTCTCGCACGGCTCCGGCGCTCAGGTCGGAGCCACGCGGCGGTCGAGGAAAGCGCACGATGGAGATCGGCCTGCGCCTGGCCGTGATGGGTGCGCTGCGGCGGGGGAGGACGGCGTTGCGACGCGGGGGGCGGCTCTACGTCTCTGACCAGGGCCCCGAGAAGAGCCGCCGGGAGCTCGGGGTGGTCAGGTGTCGGCGCCGACCCGTTCTGCCGTCAAGCCTGGTCGCCGACCACGCACATCGCTGGATGACTGGAACTCTTCGATCGAAGGAGGTTTTGAGCAAGTTCAATCATCTGGGTGCCCTGAGTATGCACCGAGAGCGCGCCGAGGTCTAGAAGCGGTCGCCGGGCTATCCTGAACTGGATGCGCGCCGCCCGCCATCACCGTGACCATGCATGTCTGATGCGTGATTGTGCAAGCGAGTCCGTTGCCGCGGTGCCGTGCACGCGGTTCAAGGGAGAGGCGGGCGGATGTCGAAGCACGAGCGGTGGAGCGCGCTCCTGGAGTATCTGGCCGAACATGGCCGCCTGGAGGTCGAGGAAGCCGCCACGGTGCTCGAGGTGTCGGCGGCGACGATCCGCAGGGATCTCGACGAGCTCGCGGCACAGCAGTTGCTCGTGCGGACCCGGGGCGGCGCGGTTCCGCACGGTGTGTCCTACGAACTGCCGCTGCGCTACAGGTCCGTGCGCCAGGCTCCGGAGAAGCAGCGGATCGCCGCCGCCGTCGTCGATCTGATCGGCGACGGAGCCGTGGTCGGCATCAACGGAGGCACGACCATGACCGAGGTCGCGCACCTGCTGGCGCTGCGGACCGCCGGCGTCGGCGCGGAACAGTTCACCGCGTCCGCGCCCAGCCTGACCGTGGTCACCAACGCTCTGAACATCGCGGGTGCCCTGGCGGTCCGGCCGCAGATCAAGCTGGTGATGACCGGTGGCGTGGTGCGGCCGCAGACCTACGAGCTCGTCGGTCCGCTGGCCGGCAGTGTGCTGAGCGAGGTGGCGCTGGACGTCGCGGTCCTCGGGGTGGACGGGGTCGATTCACAACTGGGCCTCATGACGCACCAGGAGGAGGAGGCGAACATCAGCCGCCTGTTCGTCGAACGCGCCCACCGGGTGATCGTGGCCGCGGACTCCTCGAAGATGGAACGGCGGGCCTTCGCCCGGATCTGCGGCCTCGACCGCGTCGACGTCCTGGTGACCGACTCGGCCGTCCCCGCCGGCGCGATCGCGCGCCTCGCCGACGCCGGCATCAAAGTGATCAACGTCTGAACGCGGCCGCAGCGCCACCGACCCGCTCTCGGGACCCTTCTCTGCCGCACGATCCTCGCCGACTTCGGCTTCGCGCCGTTGCACCAGGCTCGATGGCGCCGGCCGGGTGGGTGGCCGCCGCGGGACGACGATGCTCGCCTGCCCACGGCGCCATGCACCGTACGAACGAATCAGTGTTGAGGGCTGATTGATTTCGGCATAAATTACGCATCAGCGAGCAATCGGGGGGCCCGAGGACGGAAGGAACTTCCGATGCTCTCTCCCAGAACACGACCGAGCGGCACTCGACGGAACGGTGACTGCAGGAGGCGCTGGCGGGCTGTGATCGTCACGTTCTGCGCCGCCTCCCTCGCCTCGCTCGGAACGGTGCCCGCCCACGCCACCAGCGCCGGGGTATGGACCTGGTGGCGCTACCCCACGGGCTCGCAGCTGTGGAACCTGGACCAGAACGTCCGGATCACCCAATCGGCACCGACCCGGTTCTGGTCGCACCAGTTCGGCTTCGTCGGAGGCGACGGCGGATACCTCGGGCTGCAGACCGACGGCTCGGTCGGCAACGGCCAGCGTGGCAAGCTCGCCATCTTCTCGATCTGGAACGCGGCCGACGCGCGCCCGGGCCCCGGCGCGGTCTGCGTCGACTTCGGCGGCGAAGGCGTGGGAAAGAGCTGCCGGATCCTCTACAACTGGCAGCCCGGCACAACGTACAAGTACCGTCTGTGGTACCTGGGAGCCGAAACCGGTGACCGGCACCGCTGGGGCGCCTGGATGATCGACACCAGTACCGGCAAGGAGACCCACATCGGCTCCATCCTGGCCCCCGCCGGTAAAAGCCGCATCACCAATTCGGTCAGCTGGATCGAAGACTTCGGCGGCACGCCCTGCGATCAGGCCGCACCCGCCGCCGGCGTCTTCGGCCACCCCACCGCCAACAACGGACAGGTCCACGGCACCTTCGACAGCGGCCCCACCCGGTCCTGCGGGCGCTCCAGAGCCACCGTGAGCAACGACCCGTCCGCCCGCACCGTCACCATGCGGACCTACCTAGCCTGACCTGAAACGCATGACACCGTGTTCACGAGCGAGTGATCGTTGACTGGAGTGTGGACCACGGCTGGTGGTACGAGGGCCGCGGGACACCGCGCGGCCGCTTCGACCTCCGACCGTTGGGGCCACTGGGGCACGTCGATCGGCCCGGCTCATGGTCAGGCTCACGCCCTCCGGCGACGCGCGATTGTCAGTGCTCGACCAATCTTCCGCCCAAGAAGCTAAGTCGTCCCGATAGTCGACGGCTCGCTGTGTGACACAGACTGTGGTACACGCGTCGGGTGCGAAGCGATCGCACTGGACAGCCGTACATCAGCCACCCCTCGAATGGAGGCCTCGGTAATGCGGGTCCGAACCAGAGTCATCGCCAGGGTCGTGACGGGCGCAGTTGCCGCCGCCGCCGCGTTCACGGGCTTCGCCCAGCCCGGCTACGCCGCCCCGCGCGACTACAACTACTCAGGAACCTCCCAGACCAAGATCACCGGAATCGGCGCCGATCTCACCTTCACGCCCACCAAGGCCACGGTTCGCGCCGATGTGGACAGCGGCGAGATCTCCTCGGTGACCGTCACCACTCCGGAGGCCCGCAGCGAGTTCAACCTCTTCGGGTTCCTGCCGACCAACATCAAAGTCAAGGTCACCCAGGCGGGTGAATGGAAGGGCACCATCAAGGCCGACACCGTCAACGTCACCGGGCCCATCGACATCCAGATCCTCGAGACCGGCCACTTCGGCATCCCCATCCCGCTGCCGGACTGCAAGACGACCAAGCCCGCGCAACTCAACCTCGTGTCGCAGGGCCCCTTCGACATCGCAACCGGCGGAACCCTCGTCGGCACCTACAAGATCCCCGAAATGTCATGGGGTTGCCTTTTCGATACCCCCATCATCAACGCGCTTGTCGGTGGAAAGGACAACCCGCTCACCATCAAACTGACCGGCGGCGTCGGCCGATAACGCAGTCCGGCGAATCCGGCTCCCCAGCCGGGCCGCCTTACCCGGCCCGGCTGGGGAAGCGGAGACTTCGCTCCGCGGCGTGAGACAGCCACCGACGGAGACGATCCATGACCCCAGCCTCAGCATCCGAACCCGAATCCCGTCAGACGCCCGACATTTGTGGACGCCGTCCTCACCACGACGCCGTACTCCGGATTCACGTGAGCCAGCAATCACGTCCCAGTATCAGCGGCACGGGAGGCCACAGCGCCACCCAGTACGCCGTCTACGGACAGCACGCCGACGGCACCCCGCTGTCGCTGGACGATGCCGAGATCCCGCTGATTCCGGACGACTACGACACGACGCGCGACCTTGCCGCCGCACTCCAGAGGGCCTTCCCCGGCACGGTCATCATCATCGAATACGCCGACACCCGAGATCAGCCCGAGCCTTACGAGCCCGGCGCCACCATCAGCGACGAACCCTTGCTCATCTACCAGGTCACTCGATAAGACCCCAGCCGTCGACTACCTCCCCACCCACCACGCCGCGACCGCGACAACCCTCACGGCGGGCCCTGGGTTCCCTGCACCGACGGCGTGCACCCTCCCACGGCCAGGTCCTGCAGCTGGACGCCTCACCCATCGCGATCCACACCGCCGACGAACCCGACCCCGCCCCATGGTCGGCCTCGACTGGTTCCCGACAGTTGGTGTTACGGGGCCCTTTCCGGATGGCGGTCTGAGGGCTGGTCGTGTGAGGTGGCGGGACTGGGTTGGCACAGCACCATGGCCAGGTCGTCATGGAAGTGGCCGTGGGTGTGGGTCAGCACCAGGTCGAGCAGGCCTTGGAGCGCTTCGTCCAGGAAGGGTGTGCGCAAGATAGCGCTGACGCGTTCATCCAGGGGGAACATGGCGCCATAGGGGTCTTTGGCCTCGATGAGCCCGTCGGTGAAGAACAGCAGGCGTTCGCCAGCGGTCAGGTGGGCGTACTGGAGTACCGGCTCGGGGTCTAGGCCGAGTGGTGGTGACGGTTGCGGTGCGTCCAGCAGTTGGGTGTGTGATCCGATGCGGAGTGGTGGTGGGTGGCCGCAGTTGACCAGGCGTACGTGGCCGGGGATGAACTCGGCCAGCAGTACGGTGACGAAGTCCTCGGCGGCCAGTTCCGGGGCTATGCGGGCATCGAGTTCCTTGGCCAGGTGGGTGAGGGCGGCGGTGGTGAACACCGTTTCGCGGAAGCAGCGCAGCACGGCGGCCGCCTGCTGGATGGCCGGAAGTCCCTTGCCCTTGACGTCTCCGATGATCAGCCGCAGTCCGTGTGGGGTGAGCGCGACGTCGTACAGGTCCCCGCCGATCTGGGCTTTGCGGGCCGCCGACCGGTAGCGGTGGGCGAAGGCCAGCCCGCCGATGTCGGGTGGGATGGGACGAAGCAGCGCCTGCTGGGCCACCTCGGCCACATGGGTCATATGTGTCAGCGCGTCTTCTCGGTTGGTGCGGATGTAGGCGGTGAGGGTGGCGAAGGCGCCGCCGACCGCCACGATGAGGCACCGCAACAGGTGGTCGTGGCTGCCGAAGATGTGATCGGGGACGCCCAACGCCAGGCCCAACAGCACCGCATAGCCGCCCACCAGTGCCGTGGCCGCGCTCTTGAGCCGTGCTGAGGCGAGCAGCGGGCCGACGATCAGCAGGCCGATGAAGATCACGTTGTTGGTCAGTGCCGCATCGGCGGCCGCGATCGCGGTGTCGGCCGTCAACGCCAGCCACAACCATGCCCTGTCGGAGTGCATCTGCGAGCGCATCGGCTCTCCCTGCGGGGTGCGTACGGGTGCACCCGCTTTGGCACCAAGTAGTCACCTTTTCACAAACAGTGACGCATGCCCGTGGGAACAAACAAACAATCGGCACCTTTTTGCCAACCGCACCGCGCAGGACAACGCCCCGCTAGTTCGGTGCGGATCGTCCGGCGGCAGCTGAGGAGCGGGCCTGCCGCCAGCAGGACGGCGAAGGCCGCGTAGCCGATACCGCACTGGTGCCGTCGCTCTGCGCTACACCCATACTTTCGACCTGATGGCCGCTGACAGCGCCCGACACCAACGCCGGCCCCATCCACCTACCTCTCCCGCCTGAAGACCAGACCGACCGGCTAGGAGACCACGTGCTCGTGGCGCGAGCCGTGGTGGTCGGCACCGAGCTTGGTGAAGTGCGCGTCGGGTCAGACGGCAGGTGGTAGGCGATGGTCAGTACCGAATTGCCGACGGCCACCGGGGCGCGGCGCTTGCCGCGGCGTTTGACGATGCGGCGGTGCTGGAGGAACTCCCGCAGCTACCAATCAAGCAGGGGGAGTTGTCCGAGGAACTGCGACGCCGCCTCTACGACGCCTTCCAGCTTCAAGCCCGCTACAACAAGCCACGGCACGAGGCCGTGATCCGTGTCACGGTTCGAGAGGACATCGCGCACACACTCAACGCCGCAACATCAGGGGCCATCAACCCGAACAAGCGCCGCGATCGGCGCCCGCCCGGCGCCGCCCCGAGTTTCCCATGTTCTGTGCGCCCCCGGCAGGATTCGAACCTGCGACACCCGCTTTAGGAGTCAGGGTAGCTATGCATTCGGATCATCACCCTGACCTGCGCCGAATCAGCGGGAGAACGCAGGCCGGTGGCGGCATGGGGGCGCATGGGGGGAACGACCATGATTGGGTAACGCTTGAAGCCCGGTGTCGGTCCTGCCGGGCAGGCATGGCTCAGACCCCTGGAGCTCCAAGGTCACACAGGGGTCACGCATCCCCCGATACGCCGTGTGTTTGCCCCTTCCCAGGTTGGATGCCGTGAGCGCCCGGCGGTCGCCGAACCTGACCGCACGTGAGCGGCACCAGCTCGCTCCCATCCGCGAGAGCGCCAGCGTCGCGTCCCGAGTTAGGAAGACCGCGCTCATCGGCGCCGCGGTGTAGCTGAGTGGCGTAGGTGCGCCGGAGTCGACGGCGGGGGGCGCGGCAAGCTCGGCAGGTGTCCCGGCAAGGTTTTGCTGCGGCCCCGCACCGTGGTGCTCTCCACGGCGCGGTTGAGTGTAACCGGGCATTTCGGTCCAACTAGAAGTGGGGCTATTTGCAACCCGCTTTGTATGATATGCGGGAGGTGACCCAACTCCGTTGGAATGGCCTATATCCTTCCGCAGAGGTCATCCGTCCGGCCTGGGGAGGCGGGAGTAAACGGGGGCCGCACCACCACAACTGAACGGGGTCAAGATGAGTGATCAGGCTCAACTGGTGGCTATGGCGGGGGCCGCTGCTGCCGCGCTCGTGGCGGAGATGACCAAGGAGGGCTGGGCTTCGATGCGGGCTGCCGTCGCCCGGTTCTTCGGGCATGGCGGTGAGGACGAGCAGGAGCGCCAACTGCGTCGGCTGGACGCCGACCAGGCCCAGGTGTCCGAAGTGAGTGATGAGGAACTGGTCGACCGCTGGAAGAGACGCTTCCTCACGCTGGCTGAGGACTTCCCAGCCGCAGTGCAGGACCTGGCGGCCCTAGCCGCCTCCCGTCCCGAAGATGCCGTGCTGCCGCGGCAGAACGCCGTGGGTAACCAAGGCTCAGTCGTCCAGATCGGGCGTGATAACTCCGGCGATGTGCAAACGGGGAGAAAGTGAGCGTGCAGGAGGAACCGCTTGGTGCGCGTCCGCGTCAGTACGCGCAGGGCAATACCGCCCCGACCGTTCAAATTGGCGGAAGCAACACGGCACCTATCAATATCCATCGGCTGCCGAAGCTGCCCGTCTATCCAGTGTCACAGAAAGAACTTGCTGCAACCATAGATCCATTGTGGGCGTTTACCTCCACGCCTCAGCACGTGCGGAAGGAACTCAGCCTGCACGGGTTGGCCGTCATCATCGGGGAGCATGGGACCGGGCGCAGGACGTCGGCCCTGCGGGCCTTGCGCGACTACCTCTCGCTACCTGAGTCAGCGGACCCGTCATCCACGGAGTCCCATGCCGCGCAGATCTGGGATCTGTCTCCTGACTGGGAAGAGGGTGAGGTACCGCCCCTAGAGGTTCTTCCCGACCCGCTACCCGGACAGGGTTACGTACTGGACGCCGCCCAGAGGACTGTGAGTCCGGCGGCAGCACAGGCCCTCAGGTCGTGGGCCGCAGGGCTCCAACAGATCCGTTCGGGGCTGGTGGTGGTCGGCGGTCTCACAGACTGGCCGGACGGCCGACTGTCTGAGCCAGCGTCTCGCCCCGACGCCGCGCAGGTGGCCCGCAACCACCTACTCCACCGGCTTGACTGTCCCGTTCAGGCACACTGGCTTCAGGCCGACACGAGCAGGGCCGCTAGCCGTGCTGGGTTGTTGCGCCAGACGTCGCCCCCCGATCAGACCGCCGGCATTTTCGCGGACCTGATCCCTCGCAGTGTCAGCCCGGCCGACGCAGTCCGCATCGCCGAACGTCTCGCCCAGGTCAAGCCGGAGCATGTAGACACTGCGGTTCAGGACCAACACAGCCAGGATGCCGCAGTAGCCGAGCGAGGCCGACAGAATCTGCAGGCCATTCGCGAGTGGGTCCTGGAATGGACCGACTACCTTGAGAAGCTTCTCGCTGAGGGCGGTACTCGCGGCCAGGATCGCGTCATGCTGCTGGCCGCCTCGTATTTCGAAGGTGCACCGCTGGAACTATGCATCAAGGCCGCGATCGAGTTCGACCCGCGCGGCGACCAGACTCGGCAGCGCTTCCGTGAGGGGCGTAGCCCTCGGCGCCGACTGCGCGACGTCGGAGTGGATGTCACCGAGACCGACACTGCCAGCTTCGCCAGCCGACCCGGACTTGCGATGGCGGCCATCCGCACCGACTGGTATCACTGGGCCGACGAACGCACTCAGACGCGCGAGTGGCTCCAACGCATCACTGCTCCCGGTGCAGTAGCGGAGAAGTGGAGCAAACAGGTCGGTCAGCGTGTACTGGAGCTCTCACGCACTGCGGTAGACCCTCCCTTCTTCGCCGTCCTGGAGTCATGGGCAACACCAGGCATCGACGGCGATCGGATTACTCTCATCGCAGAGCTGCTGACCGAAGCAGCCATAACCGAAGAACTCGCTCGGCTGGCCCATGCGAAACTACTGGACTGGGCCGGATCAAAGAACGCGGCTCGAAGGCAGGTCGTGGCGCATGTCTGTGCCGGTCCCTATGGGCTACGGTGGCCAAGCCACGCCCTGGTTCGGCTCCGACACATCTTGGCCCATGACGATGAAGCTGCTCAGATGGCCGCCGCGGCCTTGGTGAGACACGCAGAGCAGGGTCGCTTGGAACGGATCATCGAAACCATCGAAACGTGGCTGGAACGATTCCCGGACCATGCCGCCGGACCGCGTGCCTTCCTGGCACTGATCGACCCCTCGGACCACGGTGCGGCAGCCGGTGCCTCGCCCGCCAGCGGCCTGGTGAGCGGCCTGATCACTTTCGCTCAAGGCACTCCGCAGGTTCGTGACTTCCTCATCAGCGGATGGGCTACCACCTTGCAGCAGCCCGACGTACGCGACGCTGCTTACCGTGTACTCCTTGCCTGGGCCGAGGCTGTGCACCGGGCCTGGCTGGACCGGGACGTTACCTTCGGCATCCTCACCGAAGTCCGCAACCTGCACACCCCAGTGGACGCCATGTCCCGCTTCCTATATGGCAGCCCCGAGCACGACGCCCCCGCTGTCGTCGACGCACGCTACGCCCTAGCCAACCTGAACACCTGCACGCATGCGCACTGCCCCCGCCCAGACTGCCCACTACTCCACACCAGCGGTACCGGTCCGCCTGAAGCGGAAGCGACGCCCCGAGGCGATCAGGAGAGAACCCCGAACGGGCAGGACACAAGCTCAACCGATCCGGACGCAGAGGGGAACACGTCGCCGCGTTAGGCACGCGGGTGCACTTCGCGCCTAGGGGCTGGGGGCGTAGCTAAAGGCCGCACAGGATGCGAAAGGGCCGCGGCTGTCCACCTCCAGCCGCGGCCCGCTTGTGTCGGACTACTCGCCTAGGTATTCGAATGTCGGCTTGGGGTGCATTAGGAAGTCGTAGTGAGAGATGTTCCAGGCGTAGGCGCCGGCCATGGAGAAGGCGATCAGGTCGCCCACTGTGATCCGTTCCGTGGGAACAGCGCGTGCGAAGACGTCTTTCGGGGTGCAGAGTTGCCCCACGAGGGTGACAGGCTCATTGGTGACTGTGGGTCCGGTGCCGTCGCGGTTGAGCACGATGAATGGTTGATTGTGCTGCTTGGTGACCGGCGTGCGGATGTGCATGGTGCCGCCGCGTAGGGCGGCGTACCACTGGCCATGGGCTTCCTTGACGTCCAGGACTTCGGTGACGTACCAGCCTGAGTAGACGCTGATGGCTCGGCCGGGCTCGATGCGAAGGGTCTCGCCGGGTCGGGCTAGCGCGGCGACCTCGGTGCCGTACTGCTTCCAGTCGAATCGGGTGTCGGGTGCTGCGTAGTCAACGGCCATGCCGCCGCCGAGGTTGAACTCACGCGGGCCGGTGTGGCCGATCTTGTCGAGCCAGGAGCGTCCCCAGGTGAGGATCTCGGTGGATTGGGCCACCATGGCGGAGGCGTTCAGTCCGGAGGCCAGATGCGCATGGATGCCGTGCAGGCGGACCCATGGTGAGGCGGTCAGGATGTCGGTGCAGGACTCCATGAGCTTGGGGTCCATGCCGAAGGGGCCGCTCATGGCCAGGGCGACGCCGCTGCGGTCGCCTGCGAGGTTGAGTCGCAGGAGGATATCGACTTCCTGGCCGGCCGTTCGGGCGATGTTCGCCAGGCGGGACAGCTCGTGAGGGCTTTCGACATGGATGCGCTCGACGCCCAGCTTCAACGCCAGTTCCAGTTCGTCGTCGGTCTTGGCGGGACCGCCGAAGGCCAAGCGGGCGTCTGGGAGCGCCTCGCGGACATGGGCCAGCTCGCCACCAGAGGCGACCTCGATGCCATCTACGTACGGCGCGAGCGTGCGGAGAATCGGCACGTCCGGGTTGGCCTTGGCCGCGTAGAAGATTTCCGGTGCGCCAGGAGCCGTGAGCGCTGCCTTGACCTCGGCCGCGTGCTCGCGGAGTGCGGCCAGATCGTAGACGAATGCGGGTAGTCGGGCATCGGCTGCCAGCTGGTGAGCGTGGTCTTGGACGAGGCGCGTGATCATGTGGTTGAGGTCTCCGATGTCAGGCGAGCGGGAATTCGTACTGGGCCGTCAGGTAGTGCGCGGGGGCGACCGAGATGGTCACCTCAACGGCTCGTCCTTCGGCGGTCATGCCCACGTGGGTGATCTCCACGACGGTGCGCTCGGGACTGATCTCCAACGCGTTTGCTTCTGCGGTGCTGGGCAGGCGGCTGGGCACGATCTCCTCTCGTGCTGATACCTGTGCATAGCCGAGTTCGGACAGGGCGCTCTTGACGCCACCGACGATGACAGGGCCGTTCTCCTCCAGGACGGTGCCCTCCGCGATGTCGAGGGGGAACCAGCTGGCATTGAGCCGGACGGGGATGCCGCTGGCGAGCAGGCGCCGGCGTCGCACTAGGCAGTTGACCTCTCCAGTTGGCAGGCCGAAGATCTCGGCGACGTTCGTTGGGGGCTCGGCGTGCTCGGTGCTGATTTCATGCTGGGGTTCCAGTCCGCGAGCGCGTACCTCGGCGTCGAATGCTCCGCGCGCGCCCTGGTTCTCACGGGTAGCTCGGTCGTAGCGCGCGGGAGAGTGGAGCATGGGCGGTAGCCAGGTGACCATGGTTCCCCGTCCCTGCCGGGGTCGGACCATGCCCTCGGCGGCGAGTACTTGCATCGCTCTGTTCACCAAGCTACGGGAAGCGCCGTACCGCTCGGCAAGTTCCGGCTCGGGAGGCAGGACCGCCCCGGTCGGCCACTGGCCCTCGATGATCTCTTGACGGATTTTCGAGGCGATCTCGCGGAACCCGTGTCGCTCGGAGTGCTGCATCTACCTGCCCTTCCTAGCTCTGTTAGGACTACCTAACCAGAGATTTCGCCAAACGCCAAACGATTGACGCCTCTTGACATTCGCTCGGAGGTGGCCACAATCAGAGGCACAGACGCCAAACGTTTGGCGACTAGCTTACAACTCAAGAAGGCATCGGTGGCTGTTGCCCTCGTGTGTACGGGTTGACGTTCGTCCCTGGACCGGCGCTGTCAGGCGATGCCGAGGAAGGTCTGTAGCGCTTGCGCTGCCTGTCCCGCACGGCGGGCCCTGAATCGTAATGGTCTGGGCCATCCTCCGTGCGGGGTGGAGAACGCAAGGTCACAGTCTCAACCCTGGAGGACTCGCCCCATGCGATCCAACGGCCGCCCGATCATCCTGGCCAGCAAGCTCCCTCCGAACCTGCTCAGCCTGTCCGATCGTGGTGGCTGCACCTTGATCGGGTGTCCCGAGTGCGGTGTGTGGCGTTCGATCAAGCGCAGCATGATCACGCCGCACCGCGGCCCGAACGTGCCGGGCGCGGATGCCTGGCCAGCTGAGTTCCGGCCACCGGCGCCGTGGTGTCCAGGCAGTGGCCAGAAGGTCAAAGTCGATCTCAGTTTCGAGGAGTGGCGAGCCCGGCTGGCCGAGGCATCCCGGCACGCTGGTCAGCGTCGCCGGACTCGGGTGATCCCGCGGCCCAAGCCGCCGGCGGCCCCGCCGGTGCATCGGCTGGCGGTCGCCCGCTGAGTCCCAGCGTCTTCCCCTCACCCCCTGTTCTTGCAGCGCTTCGGCCGTCCTGGCCGGGGCGCTGCTTGCTGTGTTCACCACCCCGAAGGAAAGGGAGTCTGTTCATGTTGATTGCCAAGCGGGATCGTACGCGGGCCGGGTACATCGCGGGTCTGCGGATGCTGGCTGATCTGCTGGAGCGCCTGCCGGAGGTTCCGCACAGTCCCCACCATTGGGTCTCGTTCGCGCTGGCCGGGACTGAGACCGAGGCGTTCGAGGTGATCGAGCGGGCCGCCGCGGCGCTGACCGCGGCGGGAATCGAGATCGACCACCAGGCGACCGAGCATTCCCAGTGCGTCGAGTTCGAGCTGGCCGGGATGAGATACAGCTTCTCCAAGCTGCGGGACGTCGAGGTCGAGGCCATGGAGGCCCGCCGGTCCTACGAACCCAACGTGCAGGTGGCCTGACCTGATGGTGAAGATCAGACTCACCGGACTGCCGGCGGAGGTGCAGGCCGCTGCCGACCGCATCGCGGACGTGGTGACGCTGCTGGAGACCTCCCGGCCCTACCCGCGCCGCGGCAACTCGCGTCTGGTCTCGCTCTACCTGGAAGCCGACGTGAGCACCGCGCCCACTGCTGGCGACACCGACGACCACCCGTCCGACAAGTAGCCGCGCCCGCGGCACCCACACCCCTGCAACCCGTCCAGGCCCGCCCCAGATCACCCCCCGGGGGCGGGCCTGGACGCGTTGCACGGGTTCGTCCTGAAGGGACCCCTTGCTCATGCGCAGCATCCCCACCCACTCCGCGTCGATCGTCACCGCCCTGCCCACGCGAACCAAGCCGACCGGGAACGCGGTCGGGTTCTACGTCTCGGTGCGCACCAGTGCCCGGATGGCCGAATCAGCGCTGGCGCTCGGCCCGTTCTGCGACCGCGACAGTGCGCACGGCTGCGTGCCGCTGGTGCGTGCATTCGTAGCGGCCCGGCACCGGGGCGGGGAGTGGTGGCGGTTCTCTGTCACCCGAGTCACCGTCGGCCCCGGTCGGACGCTACCGGCAGGGACCCTGAACGACCTCATCCCCGAGGCCGGCGCCGGTCTGGCCGCCTAACACGCGCCACCCAGGGTCCTTGCTCGGGGGCTGACATCGAGTCCGGACGGCCCCGCCCTCGCCCGCGCCGCAGGTGGGCGGCGGCGGGGCCGTCTCACCCGGTGCCAGACACCCGGACCCTTCGTCATCCGATGTCCCCCACCCGGGGAGAAGGGAGCGCTGTGCGCGATGACGAACCCGATGATGATGCCGGTCCATGCGGCCGGTCCACGTCCCGACCTCACCAGCTGGCCTGGCCTGTCGGCGCCCACGGGCACCGAACGTGCGGCCGGGTGCTCCAACTGTGGTTCGGTCCGCTCCGTGCAGGTGCTGCCGGACGGGCGGCACCGGTGCGGGTGCGGGCACCGCTGGACCCCCAACCGGCACGGCGCCGATGGCACGCCGTAGCCCGGCCCGGTTCTTCGACCCGCGCGGCGACCGGTACGGCATCCCCACCTATCCGTGGCGGATGGCGCCGCCGCACCTGGCCACCCGCCGCCAGCTGGCCGCCGAAGGGCTCCGCCCCGGCGGCCAGGACGTGGCCGCGCAAGTGCTGTGGTACCGCCGACGCGGACTCGGGGTCGCCTACCTCTATGACCGGCGCTTGGCGCTACCCAAACGCGCCCCCTCCCCAGCCCAGCGGGCCGCCCTGGACAAGGCCATGGCGGCCCGGCGGACCTGCCCGCGATGCGGCCTGGATCGCGGCTATGTGCTGCGCCGCCGCCTGGGCTGCTGCCACGACTGCGCCACCCCCTGGGAGCGGGACGCGGCCTAGCGCCGCGCCCGCTTCCGTCTGGCCTTTTCCGTTTCGACCGTGCTGACCTGCTGTGAAAGGACACCGCTGTGACCGCCTCCGCACTGAACACTTCCGAGCCCTCGGCCGACCGGGGCCGTGGGATGCCCTCGCCGTGGGTGCTACCGGACGACGGGATCGTGGATCCGATCGCGGTTGAGATCGCCGCCGCCGGTGCACGGCGGGTGGCGCTGACTGGGACCGAACGCCTTCTGGCCGCTGCTCAGATCCTGACCGCTGGTCATCACCCCACCGAGGTCGCGCGGCGGCTGCACCTGTCGAACGACACCGCCCGCACGCTGGTCGCCCAGGTGCATCGCTTTGGCCTGCTGCCCGTACCGAACCTGTGGGCACTGGCCTACCCGCCGGCCGATGCCGAGGTGTCCGCGGCCTGACGCTGTGCCTCGTCCCGGAACGTGTGTGTCCGGGACGGGCCAGAACGCCAGACCTTTCGCGTGACCGAAGGTCGCCGTTCTTCCCCTCTCACCTCGTGGCAAGGAGCCGCCATGCCTTCGTCCCTGACCTCCCATTCCTCTACCTCTGCCGACCGCGACGCCACGCGGGCTGCGGACCTGGCCGCGCTGCACCGGCGCGACCGGACCGACCGCCGTACCCGCGCCGCATTCGCGGCCACCTTCGCGCTGATCGGGGCCGGGCTCGCTGCCCCGGTCCTGGCAACCGTCCCCGCCCGACTCACGGCCGTTGCCGCCCTGGTGGCGCTGGCCGTGGTCGGCGCCGGAGGACTGGCCAGCGCCCTGGCCACCTGGGTGTCGGGCCGGTATGAGGTGTCCCGGCCCCACTCCTGGCGGGTGTGGCGGTGGCGGATCACGCGCCGCTGGTACGCCCCCGGCGCCACCGTGTGGCACACCGACCCCGCCAGCGGCACCGGCCCACTGGCCGTACTGGGCTGGATCACCGACCCGGCCTGCCCAGTGCCGTGGGCGCTGATCTACGACGGCACCCCGCTGATGGCCGGCGGGGGCGCGCTGTGGCTGCCGCTGACCGCGCTGGCCCCGGCCCCGGCCGCCGCCGACTCCATCTGCCAGGCACTGCTTCACCGAGACCGTGCTGACCAGCTCGCTGACCTCGCCGAGCATCTGGACCCCGAGACCGGGCTTGCCGACGTGTATGCCAGGGCTGGTCGTCCTCGCCCTCAGAACCGCGGTGCGCGCTGATGTGGACCCGCTGGAGGGCCCATCTGGCACTGATCGACGTGCTGCTGCTGACCGGCATCACCGCCGGTGTGGTGTGGCTGGTGTGCACGCACCTGACCGCCATGCGTCCACCCGCCGCGCTGCTGGTCTCGGTGCTGGCCGCGGTCGCTGCGTTCAGCGTGCTGGCCCGATACCGACGCACCTGACCCCGCTGGTTGCTGTTCACCGATGCGGCACCCCACCCCGAGCCGATCGGCCCGCGGGTGGGGTGCCGGCGTTGTGAAGGAGAGTCCTGATGAACACCCACCCCGCGCCGACCGGTGAGCGTTCACCACGATCGGACCAAGCGTTCACCGCGTTCACGGCTACCCCGCCTGCGGTGAACAGTGCGATGAACGCCGAACAGATCCGTTCAGCCGAGCGGATGCTGTCGGCCGGCACGTGGTTGATCGTGTGCGGCGCGATGCTGTACTCGGTGCTGACCGTCACCCCGTTGATGCGCAGGCACACCGCCGATGACTGGGACTGGACCGCGCCGATCCTGCCGCTGGTGGTGGACGCCGCCGTGGTCATCGTCGTCCGGCTGGATGCGGTGCTGTCGCGTCTCGGCCATCACGGTGGTCGCTGGCCGGTGGCGCTGCGGTGGATCACCGGCACCATCACCCTGGCCCTCAACATCGCAGATTCGGCGCTGAAGAAGGACCCGGTGGGGGTGGCAGTGCATGCGGTGGCGCCGCTGCTGTTGATCGTGACCGCCGAAACTGGCCTGGCTTACCGACGCGCCATCACCGCCGCGCTGGCCGCCCAGACCAAACGCCAGCAGGCCGAGGCCGCCGCCCGCGAGCGCGCCGCCCGCGAGCGCGCCGAGACCGAGGAACGCCGCGTCCGTGAGGAGCGCGAGCATCAGGCTCGACTGGCGCGTGAGCAACGCGAGCATGAGGCCGAGATGGCCCGCCAGGAGGCTGAGCGACGCGAGTGGCTGGCGGCCGAGGAACGCCGTCGCGCCGAGGAAGCTGAACGCGCCCGGCAGGCCGAACGCGAACGTCTCGAACGCGAGCGTGAACAGTGCGAGCGTGAACGCCAACGCGAACGCGACCAAGCCCAGGCGCGTGAACGCGAACGTGAACAGGCCCGGCAACGTGCCGAACGTGAACACGCCGAGCGCGCCGAACGCCAGCGCCAAGCGCTGTTGGCGGCCGGGCCCGCCGCCGGCAAGCTCCCCGAAGACCAAGCCCGGCAGATCGTGACCGCCGCGTTTGTGGCGGGGCTGTCGGTACGCGCCGCCGCGCAGCGGTGCGGCTGGTCCATCGGCTGGGTCGCCGCCCGCTACCAAGAACTGCGCGACCACCACCCCAACGGGCAAGGCCCCGCCGAACCCCGGCCCCTGGCCGAACTGCCACACGGCACCTGACCCCACATCACCGGCCCGTCTTGCGGATCTCGCCCACACCCTCACCCCGACACGGCCTGCGCTGTGCCGGGGTGGTCGGCGTGGGCGGGATCGGTGGTACGGACCGCCGAACCCCCTGCTGTCTCCCCCCGACCGAAGGGACGATCTCCATGATTCTGCTGGCCCTGCTGACCGGCGGGCTGATCTTCATGATCTGGGCCCGCCAGGTCTCCTACGTGATGCTGCTCGCGCTGTGCTCGTGGGGGCTGCTGGCCGCCTCCACCCCGATCGGAGCCAAGCTGGTGGCCGCGCTGAACTCGCTGTCCAACTCCATCGACGGGTGGTTCGCATGACCGCCCCCACACGCCCCCGACCGCGCCGCCCACGGGCCGTGCTGGTCCGGCTGTGGGCCAACCGGCCCACCCTGGGCACGCTGGCGTTCCTGCTGGCCGGACCCGGTATCGCCAACGTGGCGTTGGGCTGGCCGCTGTGGTGGACCACCGCCGGGCAATGGTCGCTGTGGCTGCTGCTCCTAGTGAGCGTCTCCATCATCGAGGCCCGCCGCGCACCCCTGCCCGCCAACCACGACGACGATGTTCCCAGCGGGCACGACGTGCCGCCTGACCTCGGCACCCGCGCCCCCGCCGGTGAGGAGAACCCCCGGTGATCGAGCTGCTGTTTCTGGGCTCAGCCGCGTTCGCCGGCGGCGCGCACGCCATGCGCCAGTCCCGCGCCGCCCGCCACCCGCGCCCCCGCGCACAGCCCCGGCAACATTCGCTGCTGGTCAAGGCATGGAACTCCGCTGGCGCTCCGCACACCGAGGAGACCATGCTGGCCGATGCGGTGGCCGACCTGGGCGGACGCGCAATCGGCCGAACCGTCCGCCGCACCGCCCCCCGCGTCAAGAGCCGCGGCCAGGCGGTGCGCAACGGGGCTGCGTCGCGGTGGCAACGCCGCCGAGACCAGGACCGCACCGTGACGTTCTGGCGCCGCCGCAACCGCCCCACCAACACGACGAACGGCGCCGAGCCAGCCACCAGCACACCCGGTGGCGGGCAGGGTCCACAGACCAAGCGTCCCGGCGATGCGCCGCCGCTACCGGGCGGCTCGACGCCCACGGCACTGCCGCGCGGCCGCTCCCCGCGGCCGCTGCCGCCCGGATCTAATCCCTCCGCCCCGAACACACCGATCCCAATGCCACCCGGACCCACTGGGTCCACCGGTTCCACCGGCCGCCCCACGCACCGCGGCACCGCTGGCGGCCGGACGCGTGGCGCGTCCAGGGCCCCGGCTCGCCGGCGGCGGGCTCGGTCGCGGATGCGGGCCGCGGTGCCGTTGAACCTGGACGCGCCCGGCACCGATGTGGAGTTCCTGGACGCCTGCGCGGACCTGCAACAGATGCTGCGCGGCATCGGGGTCGCCGTCGAGGACTGGACCGACGAGCTGATGGTCCGCCGCTTGCCCTCGGTCGTGACCGGGCCGCTGGAGCAGGTGAGTGAGGGGCTGGTGGATGGGGCTGCGTGCACCGCGCTGGCCACCGCTTTGTTTGAGAACTGGTTCGCCGAGGCGCGCGAGATCGCCGCCGCCGGGATCGAGTTCACCGGCGACGACCCCGAATAACCCCTGCATCGCAACTCTGAGAGGAATGAACCGAGGATGCTTCCGCGTCCCCGCGGCCGGCGTCCCGGCCGCTACACCGTCGAATTCGAGACCCCCGACTCAGACGGCGAGTTCATCGCCACCGCCCTGGCCATCGCCGCCCTGATGGGCGGGCTGGCCGATGCCGTCGAGGACTGGACCGGCGAGTTGACCCGCCGCGGCATGCCGCCGGCGATCGTGCTCCAGTTCGAGTACCTGGCCGACGACCTGGCCGACGCCGAACACGCCGCCCGCACCGCGGCGGCCCACTTCGCCGACTACTTCGAAGACGCCCGCACCATCGCCGCCCGCGGCATCCGCATCATCGGCACCCCCCGCCGCGGACACCGAGCCGCCTAACCACCTGCCAGTTCCCGCGCACCGGCCGTGCCACCGCCCCGACCCCGGGAGGTGGCACGGCCGTTGGCGTGCCCGTCCTGCAAGGGAGTTCGCTCGCATGATTCGTCGTCCCGCCCGCCCCGCCTTCGGCCGCCCGCAGCGCCGCAGCGCGGGGCGCGGTCGCTTCGGGGGCCGCCGCCGTGACCGCTACACCGATGCCGAGATGTTCGACCCGCTGTACCCGGCCGTCATCGCCCACCAGGTGGCGCCGCGGCACCCGGTAGCCGGGCCGCTGGCCCGCGCCGCCGCCCGCGGCTACATCCGCTGGATGCTGGCCTCACCCGACACCCGCGGCCTGGGCACCGGCCTGGCCGCCCTCTACCCCGCCGGTCACCTGGCGCACGAGTACGCCGCCGGTGATGCGCTGCTGCTGGGCGCGTTCGCGCCGCCGGCCGCGCTGGCCGCCTGGGTGGCCACCTACAAGACCCACGGATCGCCCCGCTACTCCGGCGCCATCGCCGCCATCGCCGCCGGGATCCCGGCATGGTTCGCCACCGCAGCCACCACCGGCATCACCAACCTGCCCACCCTGCTGGGCTACACCCTCACCGCCACCACCGCATGGTCGGCCTACACCTGGTCCGACGTGCTGAAGGAGCGGCGCCGGTTCGCCGAGGCCCAAGCCAAGTGGGAGACCATCGCCGGTCTGGCCGGGCTGGAGGGTTCGCGGCTGCTGCGCACCGAACGCACCCGCACCGGCGTCAAGTTCAAAATCGACCTCGGAGTCGAGGGGCCGTCCGCGTCTCGGCTGGAACGCGGTGACCTGGCCGAACAGATCGCCCGCTGCTACGGCATCGGCGCCGATCAGGTCCGCATCCGCACCCACCGCAAAAACGCCCGGATCGCCTGGATCATCATCCAGTTGGTAGACCTTTGGTCGAACATCGTGCCGCACCCTGCCGTCACCGCCCACGACGGCACCCCGGTCCCCGCCGAGGCTGCCGCGGCTGGCAAGGGGCAGCGGTCGATCCTGGACGGCCCCTACATCCTGGGCACCGACCCCGAGACCGGCGACGACCTCACCCTGGTGGTGTTCGACGAGGGCGGCGCCCGGCACGTGGACATCGTCGGGTCCAACGGCGGCGGCAAGACCAACACCCTGTCCAACATCGTCCAGCAAGGCGCCGAACGCTCCGACGTGCTGACCGTCGCGATCGACCTGGGCAAGGGCGTCATCCCCACCCTGTGGCGCGAGCACCTGCACGACTACGCCGGGGTCGGCGAGGAGGACAAGGCCCTTGCGATCTTCGAGTGGATCGATGCGCTGCTGGACGAGCGCGCCATCGACCTGGCCGGCGGCACCCTGGTCCCCTCGGCCACCTCACCGGTGGTACAGGTGATCGTGGACGAGCAGGACACCGCAACCGGATTCCACTCCGCCGTCGCCGCCGACATCAAACCCGTCCTGGACAAAATCCACAAGCGGGGCCGCTCGCTCGGGGTGGTGCTGATCACCGCCAAGCAGCGCGACGTGGTCCAGCACACCGGCTCTAAGGAAGGCAAGGCCAACGCCTACACCACCATCGTCGGCCGTGTCGCCAACACCAAGGAGATGGCCAAGGCCCTGCCCGACTGGGAGGTCACCGGCTGCCCCGACATGTCCACCTACGGCGGCGACGCCCAAGGCGTCATCCTGCTGGTCCGCCAAGGCGGCACCTGGCAGGCCGGCCGCACCCGCGCCCTGTACGACCCCAAAACCGTCCAAGCGCTGGCCGCCGCCTACGGCCCCGCCACCGCCCACTTGGAACCCCACATCGCCACCGACCTGCCCGGCTACACCGACCACCACCCCACCCCCACCACCACGACCGCGACGACTCGGCGGACCGGCAACCCCGACCACCGCGGCGGCGACCATCGCCGCGGGGGCAGTGAGGCCCCTGATGGCCGCTCCGCCCGCCCGGACGGCCACGACCCCGATCGGCAAACCCACCCCGACCGGACGGGTAGCCGTGACCAGGGGTGGGGGTTCGACCCTGCCGACGACGCCGCGGTGGACGAGGCCGCCAAGGGGCTGGTGGAACAACTGGACGAGTTCATCGCCGAAACCCTCCCACCGCCCGAACAGGCCACCTCGCTGGAGGATCTCAAGGCCGCCCGCGAGCGGATCGACAACACCACGGTGCCCGCATCGGTCGTCCAGGCCGTCACCGACTTGCTGGCCGAACGCGGCACCAAGGGCGCCCGCCGCGACGAACTGGTCAAGCACCTGAAGATGAGCCGCTCCACCGTCGCCGAGCACCTGGGCGCCCTACGCCGCGACGGGATCATCACCAGCGCCGGGCAAGGCAAAGCGGCCCGCTACTACCTACCCGACCACGCCCCCGACGACCACGCCACGTGACCGCAGCCCGGGGCGGAACTGTCCACCCAACTGTCCGGCGAACTGTCCGACCCAACTGTCCGACCGGCCCCAACGCGCACGCGTGGACGCGAACACCCGCCCACGCCGGACAGTTGGACAGTTCCCGCCCGGACAGTTCACCCGCTACACGCTGCGTAACCACCCGCCGCTTCCAGGCGCCTCGCGTGCACGTACTCGGCTCGCGCGTCCCTCACTCTCAACTGCCAAGCGGAGGCACCATGCTGCCCTCGTCACCACCCACGACCCTTACCCTCACCGCCCTGGCGCTGACTCCGTCGCCGGCCCCGGCCTCTCCACCACCGGACACCGGACGCGGCGGCGGGGCGGGCCTGTGGCTGCTGCTGGCGCTGGCCGGGTTCATCTGGCTCATCGCCCATTTGGTCTCGGTCCGGCTGCACCCGCTGCGCACCTGCCGCGCCTGCGACGGCACCGGCCTGCACCGCGGCCACTTCTTCACCCACACCATGCGGCTGTGCCGCCGCTGCGGCGGCACCCGCCGCGAACTACGCCCCGGCGCCCGCGCCACCGGCCACCGTGACCACTGACCCCCTGGCCCCGCCGCACCGGAACCCGCTCGGTCCCGGGGCCTTCTGCTGCCCGCCCTCCGGAAGGGAATCTGTCATGGCCTCTGCTTTCCCGCCGGCCGATCAGTGGCCGGTGCTGAACGCCCCCGACTGCCCCACCTGCCAGACCACCACCGACGTGGTGTTCATCGGCCCCGCCGACCGCATCGACGGCGGCCAGGTCAACGTCTGGCACTGCCGCACCTGCCCCGCCGACTGGACCATCCCGGTCACGCACTGGCCGGTCACCAGCGGCCCCGCGTGTCCGTACTGCCACACCGCGGTCACGTGCTGGGCCGCGATCGAGCCCGACCAACTGGGCGACCTGTGGCTGTGCGAGCACGGCCACGAGTACGTGCTGACCCCCGAAGGACTGGTCATCACCCCCGGAGATGAGGCGACATGACCGCACCCTTGCATGTCGTCCAGTACTCCGGCGGGATCGGCTCGTGGGCCGCCGCCCAGCGTGTCGCCGCCACCCACGGCACCGACAACCTGGTGTTGCTGTTCGCCGACACGCTGGTGGAAGACGACGACCTGTACCGGTTCCTCGCTGACAGTGCCGCCCAGCTCGGGATCGAGCTGGTCCGCGTTGCGGACGGCCGGGACCCGTTCCAGGTGTTCACCGATCAGCGGTTCCTGGGCAACTCTCGGCTGGCGCCCTGCACGGCGCATCTGAAGCAGATTCCGTGCCGGCGCTGGCTGGACGAGCACGCCGACCCCGCCGGCGCGGTGCTGTATGTGGGGATCGACTGGTCTGAAGCGGACCGCACGCCTGCGATCGTCAAGGGCTGGGCGCCCTGGCGGGTGGAGTTCCCCATGTGCGACCCGCCGCACCTGACCAAAGCTCAAATGCTCGACTGGGCCCGGTCCCTCGGCCTGACCCCGCCACGGCTGTATGACCTGGGCTTCGCCCACAACAACTGCGGTGGCGCCTGCGTGCGCGCCGGGCAACGGCAGTGGAAACACCTGCTTCAGGTCTTCCCCGACCGCTACGCCGCCGCCGAACACGCCGAAGCGACCATCCGCACCGACCTGGGCGACGTGGCGATCCTGCGCGAACGCCGCCGCGGGCAGTCCCGCCCCCTCACCCTGGCCGAACTTCGCCGCCGCCAGACCCCGCCGCTGTTCGACCTGACCCCCGGCAACGACACCAAGGACGCCGCATGAGCGATCACAGCGCGATCGAGTGGACCGACGCCCTCTGGAACGACATGTCGGCTCCAGCCAGTGGATGGGACGCTGCATGACCGGCCCGGAAACGTCGAACGTGGCCGCCCACGACGCGTCGGGTCCAGCTGCGCGCGACGTGTCGCGTAACGCCGGCGCGACGCGACGGCTGTGCGCCTGGTGTCAGGGCCCGATCCCGCCGGCGATGCGGCGTGATGCGGTCTGCTGTTCGGTGCGCTGCCGGCAAGCACGCCACCGGTTCAACCGCACCGTCACAGGTCCCGCGGCGCGAGACGTCGCGGACGGCCGCGCGCTACGGCTGGCCTATGCCGACCCTCCCTATCCGGGCAACTCCCGGCTGTACCGCGGGCACCCCGACTACGCCGGCGAGGTTGACCACGCTGCGCTCATCGCCCGACTGACGACCTACGACGGGTGGGCGCTGTCGACCTCGGCCGCCGCGCTGCCCGCCGTGCTGGCTCTGTGCCCGCCCGGCGTTCGCGTCGCTGCCTGGCACCGCGGCGAACGCCCCACCACCTCCCGATGGCCGCTGAACGCCTGGGAACCAGTCATTTACCTACAAGGGCGCCCCACCGATCCGTCGCGTCTGTCGGCGACAGACGCGACGCGTCGAGTGGACTCTCTCGTACACGGCGTCGCACCGATGACCACCCTGCCCGGCCGAGTCATCGGCGCCAAACCCGCCGCGTTCTGCCGCTGGATCTTCGACCTGCTCTGCGCTGCCCCAGGCGACTTCCTCGACGACCTGTTCCCTGGGTCTGGTGCCGTGACCCGAGCATGGGCGGCCTTCACTGGCGAGCCCGACCCGTCGCGTGAGGTCCTACACGACGCGTCGCGTCCCACCACGGCGCAACACGACGCGTCGCGTCTGTCGCCGACAGACGCGACGCATCGGCGGGGCGCCCGGCCCGAACACGTCGCATCCGCCGACGAGCACGACGCCTCGCACAACCCCGGAGAAAACGCAGCATGACACCCACCGCGCCGTCACAGCCCAGCCTTGGCACGCTGCTGCGCTACGCGCTGGCCGCCGCCGCCCGTGGCTGGCACGTCTTCCCGCTCGCCCCCGGCGACAAAGTCCCGCCCAAGGGCCTGCCCTGGAAACGCACCGCCACCTGTGACCCGGACACCATCCGGCGGATCTGGGCACGCCGTTCCTACAACATCGGCATCGCCTGCGGCCCGTCGCGCCTGGTGGTGATCGACCTCGACGTGCCCAAGCCCGGCGAACACCCGCCGCCCCGGTGTGCCCTCCCCGGCATCACCAACGGATCGGACGTGTTCGCACTGGTGTGCGCCGAGGCGGGGGAGGCGATGCCGCTGGAGACCTTCCAGGTCCGCACCCGCCGCGGTGGGTTCCACCTGTACTACACCGCCCCCGACCACATCCGGTTGACCAACACCTCCGACGAGCACGGCAACGGCCTGGGCTGGAAGATCGACACCCGCGGCGACGGCGGATACGTCGTCGGGCCGGGCAGCTTCGTAGACCTGGCCGATGGCGCCGGGGCCTACGAGGTGATCCACACCCCCGACCCGGCGCCGCTGCCCGGCTGGCTGGCCGAACGGCTCCGCCCCGCCCCACTGCCTGAGCAGCGCCCCGTGGTCGTGAACCTGGCCACGGGGCGCCGCGGCGCCTACCTGGACGCCGCGATCACCGCCAGCCTCAACGCGATCGCCGCCGCACCCCAAGGCCGCCGCAACGCCACCCTGTACGGCGCCGCGGTCGCCCTCGGCCAACTGGTGGCCGGCGGCGCACTGGACGCCGCCGCAACCGAAGACCTGCTGTTGAACGCCGCGACAGGCACCGGCCTGGCCGAGATGGCCGCGCTCCGCACCATCCGGTCAGGGTTTCGCACCGGTGCCAATCGTCCCCGGAAGGTCCCCGCATGACCACCCCGCCGCGCCTGCAAGCCGGTTCCGGCCCCGAAACCATCCGCGTCCTCAAAGCCGCCCTGGCCGACAACCTGCTTCCCGACACCTACGTGTCGGCCGGGGCCCTGGTTCACATGGAGACCGTGTCGGGCGGGCAGACCAGCCCGGCCGCCGATGAAGACTCACCGCTGCCGGTCGCCGCCAGCCCGATCACCCCGGCCACCCTCGCGGGCCTGCTGGCCGAACACACCTACGTCTACCGGATGAGGTCCCGCAAGAACGGCAACGGCGACCCGGAATTCTACGAGGAGGAGATCACCCCGCCCCGCGAGATCCTGGCTTCGGTGTTGGCGGGCAAGACCTGGCCCGGCTTGTTGCCGTTGCGCGGGGTGATCGGCGCGCCGGTGCTGCGCCGTGACGGCACCTTGCTTCAGCGCCCCGGCTACGACTCGGCCACCGGCCTATACCTGGCGTCCAAGGTCGATCTTCCGCCGGTGCCGGACCAGCCCACGCCAGAGCAGGTGCATACCGCGCGGGACTTCCTGCTGCACCGGTTCTTGCGTGACTTTCCGTGGGCGGGCAAGGCCGATCGGGCGAACTACATCGCGTTGCTGGTCACGCCGATCTTGCGGCACTTCACTCGCTCGCTGACGCCGTTCGCGTTGATCGACGCGACCATGCCCGCCTCCGGGAAATCCATCCTGACCGGCGGCCCCGGCATGCTGTATGGCCAGCGCGTCATCCCCTGGGCCTACACCGAAGAAGAACTGCGCAAAAGCATCACCGCTGTGCTGGCCGAACAGGTCGGGGTGGTGGTGTGGGACAACCTGGCCGAGGGCACCGTGATCGACTCGGCCACCCTGGCGCTGCTGGTCACCGCTGGCGTGTGGTCGGACCGCCAATTGGGGGCGTCCCGCAACATCGCCACCGTCAACGACCGGCTGTGGATGGCTACCGGCAACAACCTTCAGGTTGGCGGAGACATGGCGTCGCGCACCGTGCGGGTGCACCTGGACCCCAACATGCCCCGCCCCGAACAGCGCGACCAAAGCCGCTTCGGCATCCCACACCTGGACCAGTGGATTACCACCCCGGCTAACCAGCTCACTGTGTTGTGGCACCTGCTGGTGCTGGTATTGGACTGGACCCGGCAGGGAGCGCCGCGCGCCGACACGATGGCGATGCGGCAATTCACGCCCTGGGCCCAGGCCCTCGGTGGTTTCCTGACCCACCACGGGATCGACGGATTCTTGGCTAACGCCGCCGACGTCCGGGGGATCGACGAAGACGAGACCCGCTGGCGCGCGTTCCTGGCCACCTGGCACTCCCTGCATGGTGACCAGCACATGACCGCCGCCGAACTACGCGCCTCGGGTGAGCCCGACCGGATCGGCTTCGACGAAGACGACCGGTGGGAAGGCCAGTTCATCACCACCCACACCGGCCGCCCACCCAACGTGCTCGCCCTCGGACGCCTGCTCACCGGACAAGTCGGCCGATGGCGCGGCGACTACGTCATCCGCTCAGCCAAAAACCACCGCGGCGACCGCAACGTGTTCTGGGTCGAACACCACCAGGGAGAGCGCCATGCCTGACCCGATCCGAAAAGCGCTGAAACATCTCCGCAACGCCGCATCCCCGCAGAACCGCCAACGACCTGCACAAACACCTGCGGAGATGAGAGCCGTCGTCAATCGTCCATCTCCGCATCTCCGCACCCAGTGCGGAGATGACCCCCCAGTTGCGGAGATGGACCGAGCCCCACCGCACCCATCTCCGCACGCATCACCGCAGCTCACAGCCACAAATGCGGAGTTGCGGGGATGCGGGGATGTTTCAGCCCCTCCCGCACACGACACCTGAGCCCCGACGACCGAACGCGATCACCGAACCCGGCTCCGTTCCGCGCGCCCAGGCGCGCTGGGACGGAGCCGTCTTCATGTCCGCCTCAACTAAGAAACGAGGCCAAACGCGATGGTGAAGACCGCCGACCCAGATCTCACCGTGGCTGACATCTGTCGCATTCTTCAGATTTCGCCGCGCACGTTCTACGAGTGGCGCGCGAAGGGAAGGGCGCCACGGTGCAAGAAGATTCCGAACGGTGAGCTGCGCATTCGCCGTGCCGACTTTGACCGCTGGTACGACGACTGTGGGGACGCCGCTTGATGCGCAAGACTACCTACAAAGTCAAAGTCCTGAAGATCGAGACTCGCCGCAACAAGCACGGCGAACCGACCTCGTACCGCGTTGAATGGTGGACCGACAACGAGCGCTGGCGCGAGACCTTCAAGAGGGAACCTCAGGCCGACGCCTTCCGCAGTTCACTCATCACCGCCGCCCGAAACGGTGAGGCGTTCAGCCTGACCAACGGCGAACCCCTCTCCTGGGGACGGGCGAAACGGGCCACCACGAGCTGGTACGACTTCGCCTGTTCCTACGTTGACATGAAATGGAAGGACGCTGCCGCCAAGTATCGGCAGGACATCGCCCGAGCCCTCACCGCAGCAACTCCCGCAATGATCATTGAGGATCGCGGCATGTCCGATGCCGCGTTCCTCCGCAGCGCCATGCACCGGTGGGGGTTCAACACAAAGGACCGGCCGAACGCCCCCGACGAAGTAGCCGGCGCGCTGCGCTGGCTGTCACTGAACACGAGGCCAGTAGCCGACCTTGTGGACCCGGCCGTCGCGCGGGCCCTGTTGACGGCAGGGACGTCCCGGCTCACCGGCAAGAGTGTTGCGCCCAACACTGCCCGCAAACACCGCATGCTGCTGGCCAACGCCATGGATTACGCCGTCGAACAGGGCCTGCTCGACGAGAACCCCATCCGCTCGCTCAAGTGGACACCTCCGCGCGCCAGTGGCCAGGTCGATCGGCGAAGCGTCGTCAACCACACCCAGGCACGGGCGCTGTTGGCCGCGGTGGAAACCCAGCAGCCCAGCGGAAAGCGCCTCATGGCCTTCTTCGCGCTGATGTATTACGCCGCGCTTCGTCCCGAGGAAGCGATGAGCCTGCGTAAGCAGGATGTGACCTTGCCCGCTCTCGTGCTCAACAAGGCAACCCAGGAACAGGAGGAACCCGCCGACGCATGGGGAGAGATCCACCTGAGCGAGGCCCACCCATTCGCTGGCGCAGCCTGGACCGACGACGGCACGGCCCGCGAGAAACGGGCCCTCAAACACCGTGCCGAGGGAGAGGGGCGCACCGTGCCATGCGAGCCCGCGCTGACCCGCATCCTTCGCCGGCACCTCGCCGACTTCGGCGACGGGCCGCATGGGCTGCTGTTCTACGGCGTCCGTGGCGGAGACCTACCCGCCATCACCTACCGGCGTGCCTGGCGCAAGGCTCGCCAGGACGCCCTGAGCGCCAGTGAAGCCGCCTCACCCCTGGCCGCACGCCCCTACGACCTACGTCACGCCTGCGTTTCCACCTGGCTCAACGCCGGTGTCCCGGCCCCGCAAGTCGCCGAATGGGCTGGTCACAGCGTGGAAGTCCTGTTGAGGGTCTACGCCAAGTGCATCGACGGCCAGGACGAGACCGCGCGACGCCGCATCACCGAGGCGCGAGAGGAGGACTGAGAGGGCGCCCTCCGTGGGGGCGTATTGGGGGTGGCCAGCCGAACTGAGCCGCATTCATCCGCACACAACTGCATACAGCCCAAAGCCCCTGGCCCGCGTTCGCGCTGGTCAGGGGCTTTTTTCGTATGGTGGGAAGGGCGCCCCCGGCAGGATTCGAACCTGCGACACCCGCTTTAGGAGAGCGGTGCTCTATCCCCTGAGCTACGGAGGCATGCCGTTGCTTGCCGGAAGAGCGTAGCGGACGGCACATACAGGGTAGAGGAACGGGAGCACCGGTCGCTCCTCTTATGCGGGGCTATAGGCCGGGACGGGGTCGGATCGGTACGCTCTGTTGCCGTGACGGGACGGCATCGAGGGGACCTGGCGGCGCTGAAGCGTGCTCCGTGGCGGGTGTTGGCTCTGGTCGCCGGTGCGATCGTGGCCCTCGGGCTGGTTGTGGGGATCATGGTGCGCGGCGGCGGGTCCGTGGAGGAGGAGCGGCAGCAGGGCGCGGTGGAGGTCAGGCCGACGCCGTCGGTGTCGGAGACCTATCCGACGTACGGGGAGTACGTGCCGCCACGGCCCGTGAAGAGCCCGGTGCCGCGGTTGCGGACGACGCCTCGGCCGAAGGTGACGCCGAGCCGGCCCACGCGGCGGCCGGAGGTGCGGCGGTGCCCGCCGGGATGGTCCGAAGTCCCCTTCCTTCGCAGGTGGTGCCTGCGGCACGGGTACGGCGTCCGGTGAGACCTGATGCGCCCGGGTCACTCGGAAACCTGTAGTAGCGTTCCTGCGGACTGCTCTCAGGGCATCAGGAGGAGTGAATTGCCAACCCCTCGGTCGGCGGGGCTGACCGCGGTTTTCCTGGTGATGACGCTGGGGGCGCCCGTGGCGCAGGCCGCGGTCGCTGACCCCCTTGAGGCACTCCGGCGGCAGGCCTCCGCGGCTCGTTCGCAGTTGGAGAAGGCCACCAAGCAGATGGAGGGCCGCAAGAAGGATCTGGCACGCTCCCAGGACAAGCTTCGGGTCACGCTGAAGGACCTCGGCAAGGCGGAGGCGGAGCTCAACCGCATCCGGGAGCCCCTGGCGAGGCTTGCGAACGCCTCGTACCAGCAGCCCGGCGCCGCGGGATCCATGGCGATCTTCGGGGGCGGCGCGTTGGACGACGCCCTGCGGGCGACCGCGGACGTCACCCATCTGGCGAACGGGCAGGACGCGTTGGTGCGGAAGGCCGACGAACTGCAGGCGCGCCGGTCCCGGCTGACCTCGGCCGCGCAGGAACTGCAGTCGAAGAACGCGGTCGAGCAGACCCGGTTGCAGCAGGAGATCGACGGGCTGAAGGACAAGTCGACGCGGCTGACCAAGCAGCTGACGACGATGCTCAACCGGATGCGGATCGACCGCGACCGGCGGCTGGAGCTCGGCTGTGACAAGGAGCTGGCCGCGGACGCGCGGAAGTTCCCGAACGGGCTGATCCCGAGCAAGTACCTGTGTCCTCTGCCGCAGAAGGGCGAGCAGCTCCGGGCCGACGCGGCCTTGGGGTTCTACAAGTTGAACGCCGCGTACAAGAGACGCTTCGGACGCGATATCTGTGTGACCGACTCTTACCGGAGCCTGGCCGACCAGAACCGTGTGTACTCGCAGCGGCCCGGGTTCGCGGCCGTGCCGGGCACGAGTAACCACGGACGCGGCCAGGCGGTCGACCTGTGCGGCGGCATCCAGAACTCGGGCTCGATCCAGTTCAACTGGATGGAGGCCAACTCCAAGAAGTACGGATGGCTGCATCCTGCGTGGGCCTACTCCAATCCGTTCGAGCCATGGCACTGGGAGTTCGGCACCGACGACGACTAGGGCGTCGGGATGGTGCGGGCGGTGACGGTGCCTTGCGGCGAGTTTCTGGTCCGGGGCCACGTCCTTGGTGAAGTCCTCTCGTCCAAGGCAGTGGTGTTGTCGCCCGGCATGGTGGGCGTAGCCGTCTAGGTGGCGGGCGCCTCGGTGGCGGGGACGACCTCGACGGTGCAGTAGCGGCACCGGCGGGCCTTCACCGGGATGTCGCTGAGGCATTGTGGGCATTCGCGCTCGGTGACCTCCTTGTGGCGGTCCATGCGTTCGATGAGTTTGGTGGTCGGCAGGACGACGACGAAATAGACGATCACTGCGGTCACGAGGAACGCGATCGCCGAGGTCAGGAACACGCCGTACGGGAACTTCGTCCCGTTGATCGTTACCGCCAGCCGGGTGTAGTCGGGTTCGCCGCCGAACAGGGCGATCAGCGGCGCGATGAACGCCGTCGCGAAGTCCTTCACGAGGCTCGCGAACGCGGCGCCCACGACGAACGCCACCGCGAGTTCGATGAGGTTGCCGCGGATCAGGAACTTCTTGAAGCCACCCATGGACGCTCCTGCGGGGACGGTGGAGTCGTTCAAACCCGCCCGTACCCACGGAAGTGCCCCTTATTGACCTCTCTGTGAGTTCCCGGTCACTGAGGGAGGGGACGGGTGCGACGGTTAAGGGGCGGGGTGGCGATCCTCGTGGTGCGGGAAGGCATGGATGGCTGGTAGGGAGCCGTTGCGGTAGTCGTGCTCGTTTCGCCTCAGCGATGAGTGCCCTCCGTCTCAGCTATGAGTGGCCTCCGTCATGGAGGGCAACGCCGAAGCCGCCCAGGGGCAGCCTGTTCCAGCTGGCGCCCGACGCAGCTGACGAGCGGCGCACCGACGAACCGGACACCGGCGACGACGATCGCCCGGTCACGCGGCGGGGGCTCGCCGTAGACGAGCCGGTGCGGAGAGTTTGACGGACCAATAGGGGGCGGTCGATGGGCTGGTGCGTAGGGCGTTCGAGTCGGGCCTTATGAGGGTTGCCGCGGTGGGTCTTGCGGGAGGGGGTAGTCCCGATCGTGCAGAGGTGGACGTTCAGGGCTGGGGTGGCGGTCCTCGTGGATGCGGAGGGCGTTGGCTCTGGTCGGGTTTCGGATGTCGCCGGGGCCCGGGCTACACGGCCGGTTCTATGGGACGGGGGTTAGTTCGGTTGTGCAGAACTTGCAGCGGGCGGCTTTGACGGGGATCTCGCTCAGGCAGGCCGGGCAGTCGCGTTCGGTGGCGAGCTGGTTGCGGTTGAGGCGGTCCAGGAGGGTGGCGATCGGCCGGACGACCAGGAAGTAGACGACCGCCGCGATGATCAGGAACGAGATCAGCGCGTTGAGGAAGACGCCGTAGGCGAACTTCGACCCGTTCACCGTGAAGTAGAGCGAGCCGAAGTCGGGCTTGCCTCCGATCGCGGCGATCAGCGGGGTGATGAACGAGGACACCAGCGCGTTGACCAGTGCGCCGAATGCGGCGCCGATGACGACCGCCACGGCCAGCTCGACCAGATTGCCGCGGAGGAGGAACTTCTTGAAGCCGTCCATGAAAACCCCGTACCGTAATCGATCAGTTGCACATCGTGAGCTACCCCACGATAGTGACCGACAACCTTGATCGGGCGGAGACCGCGACCAGTGCCGAGGCCTGTGTGGTCGAGGTCGCGACGACCACGAGGGCTCCCTGGTCGGTCGACGCAGCGTTCGGTCCCCGCGGCACCGCGATCACCGTCACCCCGCTGGCGACCAGGCGTGCCCATGGAGCGCCGTGGCCTCCACCGGTGGTCAGCGGATCTGCCGACGGTGTCGCCAGGACGTCGATGCGGTCGCCGGCCCGGAGCAGGCGTACGGCCGCGGCATCGGCGATCCGGACCGGTGTCGCCACCGTGCCCGGCGCGAGCCCTCGCAGCAGGCCCGGGCTCATCAGCCGGGCGTCGGTCAGCGGCTCGCCTCGCCGAACTGGGCCCGCCAGCCAGCGCCCCGTCACCGGCGTGCGCAGCGCACCGTCGGGCACCAGCGCGGCGGGCAGCGCCACCGTACGGAGATCAGCAGGTCGCAGTGCGGAGCCGCCCGGCAGGTCCCGGGCAGCGGTGACCACGGTGATCGAGGACGGTGGCCCGGGCCGGAGCGCGAGCAGGGCCAGACCCGTGGCGGCCGCCGCCGACAACGCCGCGACCGGCCGCCGCCATCGCGCTAACCACCCGTTCATCAGGCTCTGCCGGAGTGCCGTGTCGTGGACGCGGTCGGATCGGCCGGTGGCATCGTGTGGCGGTCGGGCGCGATGCTTGCCGCGCCGGCCTTAACGAAGCGGCGCGAGGGGGTGGACGCGCTGGCCGTCATGGGAGGTCCAGGGGGAGTGCCATGCCGTCTAGGGCGCGTGAGCAGGGACAGGTGCGGTCGCTGGGAAGGGCGCCGACCACATCGGAGACTACGGCCCGGAGCCGGTCGATGTTTTGGGCGAAGACGCGGTAGACCTCCTCCATCGTGACGCCCTCGCCCTCCTCGATGCCGGCGTCCAGATCGGTGACCAGGCAGAGAGGGGTGTAGCAGAGGGCGAGCTCGCGGGCGAGCACGGCCTCGGGGTGGCCGGTCATGCCGACGAGCGTCCAGCCCTGCGCCGCGTACCACTGTGACTCGGCGCGGGTGGAGAAACGCGGGCCCTCGATGACAACGAGGGTGCCGCCGTCGACCGGCTCCCAGTCGGCCTTGCGCGCCGTCTCAACGGCGACGCCGCGGCCGATGGGGCAGTAGGGGTCGGCGAACGAGACGTGGATCGCTGCGTTCTCGTCGTAGTAGGTCTGCGCGCGGCCGGACGTCCGGTCGACGAACTGGTCGGGCACGGCCAGGGTGCCCGGACCGTAGGCGGGGGTGAGTGAGCCTACGGCGCTCGGCGCGAGCACCTGGCGGACGCCGAGGGAGCGCAGCGCCCACAGGTTGGCCCGATAGGGAATCTTGTGCGGAGGGTAACGGTGGTCGCGGCCGTGGCGGGGAACGAACGCGACGCGGCGGCCGCCCAGCTCGCCGATCGCGATGAGATCGCTGGGCGGGCCGTAAGGGGTCTCGACCTGCACTTCCTCGATGTCGTCAAGGAACGAGTAGAACCCGGAGCCGCCGATCACACCGATCTCGGCGGCGGACGCGGATGCGGAAGGCGTTGTCATGCCGCCGACATTAACCACCGTCCGTGGGCATCCGGGAGGCCCTCCCCGATCTGTGGATAACTCCGCTTCCGTTGCCGGCTGTTACGGGTCGATGGCGTATGCCCAGCCAGTTGATGCTGGCCAATGCCAGTGGACGCCTATGGAGCCCACCCCGACCTCATGGGGCCGGGGCCTGAGGCGTGCCCCCACGCTGCCTGCTGCCTGGGGGCTCGCCTATGTCAGATCTTGCGCGCCACCCCGCACAGTGCGTCAACGTCATGAGGAGTGCCCCACGGGTTGGCTTCGGGGCGCCACTTGGTTACGGGGACAACGCCGGGCTCCAGTAGCTCCAGGCCGTCGAAGAACCGCGCGATCTCTTCGGGGCTTCGGAGCGTGTAAGGGACTCCGCCCTCTTCGTTGTAGTCGCCCTGAGCCTCGTCGAGCGCCTCTCCGCTCACGACGTTCACACCGTCCCAGAGAGACAGAAAGCTTCCTGAAGGAAGCGCGTCTACGAGCTTCCGAACGATGCCGTGAGGATCCTCCTCGTCGGCGATGAAGCCGAGTATGCCCATCAACATCAGTGCCACGGGGCGACTGAAATCCAGTGTCTTCGCAGCCGCGTTGAGGATCGCATCCGGTTCTTTCAGGTCTGCGTCCACATAGTCGGTGGCCCCCTCCGGCGTACTTGTAAGCAGCGCGCGGGCATGGACCAACACGAGCGGGTCGTTGTCGACGTAGACGATGCGGGTTTCCGGCGCTACGCGTTGTGCGACCTCGTGTGTGTTGTCCACGGTGGGAAGTCCGGTGCCGATATCCAGGAACTGGCGAATGCCCTCGCGTTCGCCGAGGTGCCGGACGACTCGCTGGAGGAGGTATCGGGATTGCCGCGCGGTGTCGACGATGCTGGGGACGTTCTCGATGAACTGGTCTCCGGCCGCGCGATCGACGGGATAGTTGTCCTTGCCGCCGAGCCAGTAGTTCCACACTCTGGCCGAGTGCGGCACGGTCGTGTCGATTTTGTCCAGGCCGGTCATGTGGGGCTCCGCTCCGAGGAAATATCCGAGATGTTCATTTTGGCGGTATGTGCGTTGATCGGCGATACCTTCCAGCGATCTGTCTCCGTGCGTCCGGCACAAAGTTCGTTAAGTCTCGCCTATCACTTGTGCTGAACCCGTACCTGCCACCCCTGTGCTCTCTCCTGGACGCACAGCCTAAGGACGTTCGTGGGCACTGTGGATAACTCGGCTCCTGGGCATAGCGAAGGGGCCCGGCGGGAGGATGCCGGGCCCCTTCTCGGGAGGTGGGTCTACTCGATCCGTGCTTCGGTTGGACGACCCGCGCTTGGGTCTGCACGACCCGCACTCGGGTTTGCCGACCCGCACTCGGGTCTGCGCGATGCGCGCTTGAGTTGGACGACCCGCGCTTGGGTTTGCGCGATCCTTGCGGATGGCGCGGGGGCCTTCCCTATCTCGATGTCAGCCGAGGGGATTCAGGGCTTTCAGCGGCTGGCCTCGATGTCCGCCGACTGAAAGCCGCTGACTCCGAGGTCAGCCGACCCGGTCCAGGACCTTGGGCGGCTCTGGGGAGGAGGCCGCGATGGGCGGCTCCTGCTTGGCGAGACGGCCCGGGGCCCAGATGCGGCGGCCCATGTCGAACGACAGCGCGGGCAGCAGCAGCGACCGGACAATGATCGTGTCGAGCAGGACGCCGAAGGCGACCACGAAGCCCATCTCGGCCATCGACACCAGCGGCAGGGTGGCCAGGGCGGCGAACGTGGCCGCCAGCACCAGCCCGGCCGAGGTGATGACGCCGCCGGTGACGGTGAGGCCGCGCAGGACGCCGCGGCGGGTGCCGAGGTGCTGCGACTCCTCACGGACGCGGTGCATCAGGAAGATGTTGTAGTCCACGCCGAGGGCCACCAGGAAGATGAACGCCAGCAGCGGGAATCCCGCGTCGGTGCCCTCGAACCCGAACCCGTGCCTGAAGATCAGCGCGCAGGCTCCCAGCGAGGCGAGGAACGACAGCACCACGGTGGCCATCATCAGCAGCGGCGCCACCAGTGCCCGCAGCAGCGCGACCAGGATCAGGAAGACCACGACCAGCACGATCGGGATGATGACCTTGTTGTCGCGCGCCGAGGCCCGTTTGATGTCCAGGTTGGTGGCCGTCATGCCGCCTACCTGGGCGTCGGCGCCCTGCACTCTGTGGACGGTGTCTCGCAGCCGGTCGATGGTGTTCTGCGCGGCCTTGCTGTCGGCCGAGTCCTTGAGGGTGGCCTCGTACTGGACCAGCCCGTTCACCGTGACCGGCTTGCCCAGTTCGGCGACGCCGGGCGTACCGGAGATGGCGCGGGCCACCTCGGTGGACGCGGACGCCTTGGCGATGACCACGGCCGGTGAGCCGGAGCCCGCGGGGAAGTGCCGGGCGACCGCCTCGGCGCCGACGATCGAGTCGGGCTTGTCGACGAACTGGCCGGCGTCGGAGAGGCCGTCGGCCTTCAGCGAGCCGAGGCCGAGGGTCATGGCGACCAGGCCGACCGAGGTGACGGCCCACAGGAGACGTGGCTTGGCGCTGACGAGCCGGGCCACCTTGCTCCAGATGCCGTGCTCCTTGTCGTACGACTCGGGGTCGAGGTATTTGACGTCATAGCGCGGCACGAGCGGCCAGAAGAGCCAGCGGCCGAAGATGACCAGCAGCGCGGGCAGGAGGGTGGTCATGGAGGCCAGGGCGGTGATGACGCCGGCCGCGGCGACCGGACCCATGCCCTTGGTGGAGTTCATGTCGGCGATGAGCAGGCACAGTAGGCCGACCGCGACAGTGGCGGCGGAGGCGATGATGGCGGGGCCGGCGCGGTGCAGCGCGTACGCCATGGCTTCGTGGCGGTCTTCGTGGCGGTGCAGTTCCTCGCGGTAGCGGGCCACGAGCAGCAGCGCGTAGTCGGTGGCGACTCCGAAGACCAGAACGGTGAGGATGCCTGCACTTTGCCCGTTCACGGTCACGCCGCCGTTCTTGGCCAGCAGGTAGACCACGGACTGCGCCAGGCCGAGCGCGAAGACGGCGCTCAGGACGGGGACGAACCACAACACCGGGCTGCGGTAGATGATCAGCAGCAGCACGATCACGACGATGCCGGCGGCCATCAGCAGGAAGCCGTCGATGGTCTCGAAGACCTTGAACATGTCGGCGCCGGCGCCCGCGGGGCCGGTGACGTGCGCGTCCAGGCCGGGCGGGCCGCGCTTGGCCAGATCGCGTGCGTCATCGACGGCCTTGGTGACGTCGACGTCGGTCAGCGGAACGAGGGTCTGCAGGGCCTTGCCGTCCTTCGACGGGAACGGCCCCTCCACGCCTTGCGCACCTGGCAGCTTGCCGAAGGTGGCCGTATCAGCCTTGGCCTTTGCCGTGTCTGCCGCCGTAATGGCACCGCCTGAACGTTCGTAGACGATGACGGCCAGCATCGTCTCGTCCTTACGGAACTGCTCCTGCAGCTTGACGACCTGGGTGGACTCGGCGCTCTTGGGCAACCAGCTCGCCGCGTCGTTCTTCTCTACGTCGCCAAGCTTGCCCGCCAGCGGCCCGAGGACCGCCAGCGCCACGACCCAGATGGCGAGCACCACCCATTTAGTACGTCTACCGGAGATCAGGCTTGCCAGTCGGTATGCCCAGCCCTTGGGGGGATCCTGGCTCGGTGCACTCATCGGTCCTCTCCTGCCTAACGCGCTCTCGAACGAGATATGTCGTGTTGGATTCAGATTGTCTCTAAAACAGAGACTTGTCAAGTAGTATCTCGTCTTGGGTTGATCGGTCTCACAGCGTCCATGCCAGCGTCCGCGGCGAAGGCCCGGGCCGGTATTGGGGAGCGCCCCGAGTCGTCCCTGACCCATCCCTGATGACTACTCGGGGATCCCAAACTCATCGGAGCCACCGATATCCGTTGGTCCGCTGACGTGATTTGGCTGCTCATCGCCACGTTCACTGGCATGACCTGATGCTCGCCGGACGGTGACCGCACGCGCGTCGGGCTTGGGAGGTGACCGGACCTACATCTTGCGAGTGAACGAGGCCACCAGGGCTACTCCCGGTGGCGTACAGGCAGGCCGGACGCTCAGCCGCAAGGAGGGCGGCCCCACTCAGGCACACGGAGGACCAGGCATTCCGATCGGAACCGCCCTCAAAGGTCACCGCACGCTAAAGGCCCATCGGAAAGCTATCCGCCGACTCCACCCGCGGTGCTGTGAAAGGCGGCCGACATGTCCAGGCACCCCCGTAGCGCCGCTACCCGAAGGCGCGTCAACCTTCCACACCGCGCCCGAACGCACGAAGGTTCCCTGCCGGGGCCGGAAGTGGCCACGCCCCGAACTCCCTGCCACCGCGTCCACCCCACCACGACGGCCGTAGCCCCAGGGACCCGCCACCACATCCGCACCGCCGTCAGCGTCCCCTGAATTGGGATTGCCCGCCCCCGGCCTCGTCGACATCGCGGCCGCATTGCCCCTAGGACCACGTCGCCCTCACGGTCGCCACCACCGCGCTCGCACCGCGACAGCCGTCCTGCCGCACAGTTCGCAACGACCGTGACCTTCGTGCTGGCCGGCAGACGGCCGTGCTGCCGTCACGATCCTGATACTGGACCGTCGTGCCGCGGCCACTCGTCGTGCTCGCACGGCCGTCATGCTGCCGTCGCAGTTTCCGGATTGCCGCCAGCTTCGTATGGGTCGCAATGGTTCGGTCCGCCCATTCGTCCTGCTGCGACGGCCACTTCGGTGCCACGGTCGCGCCGCTGCCACGGTCTTGCTGCTCGGACCGTTGTGCTGTGGGCTACACGAATGGTGCCGCGGCGTGCGACCGTAGCGGTTGCGCTGCCGTCACCGTCGTTTGGCCGCGACGGTCGTTCTGTCCGCGCGGTCGTGCTGCCGCAACGGTCGCTCCGGCGCTGCGGTCGTGCTGTGGCCAAGCCCATGGTGCCGCGGCTGGCCGTCGCCACAGACACGCCGACGCGCCGTGCTGCCGCCATGGTCATGTTGCTGCGGGCGGTGCCGCCACCCGGTCGTGTGCTGTCACGGTCGTGCTGCGCCCACCGTCATGCTGCCACGGTGATGGCGCTGTGCTCACGGTCGTGCCCGCCGCAACGGTCGTAATCGTGGTGCCGCCACTGGCGGTCGCGCTGTCGGCCGGTCGTATCGCCATCATGGTCGTGTCGCGGCGGGTCGTGGTGCCGCCTCGGGCGCTGCCGCGAGGCGGTCATGCTGCCGTCATAGTCGCGGTTCCGCGATCGTCGTGCTGGTCGCGACGGTCGTTCTGTGCGCGCGGTCGTGCTGGCGCGACGGTCGCTCTGCCGCTGCGGTCGTGCTGTGGCCATGCTCATGGTGCCGCGGCGGGCCGTCGCCACGGTCGTGCCGACGGGGCGTGCTGCCGCAATGGTCATGTTGCTGCGGGTCGTGCTGGTGCCACGTCATGGTGCCGCGGCGGCGACGCCGCTGCCACGGTCGGTGTTGCCACGGGGGCTGCGGCGTTATCGGGGTGCGGCGTTGGGCTACGGGCCTTGCGTGGGGCTTCTACCTCGGTCTGGGGACGGCGAAGAGGGCCACGGCGGCCGTACGGGGACGGGGCCATGACCCTCTGAACGCTGGGACCGTGGTCAGGCGACCTTTGCGCCGGAGCCGCTCGTCGAGCTGCTGGAGCTGCTGGACGAGGAGGAGTCGGTGCTCGACGAGCTCGTGGAAGACGAGGAGTCCGACGATGAGGACGACTCCGACGTACCGGACGAGCCATTGGACGTCGAGCTGCCGGCGCCCACGGTCGACGACGACTTGCCGGAACCCCTGCTGTCGGTCCGGTAGAAACCGCTGCCCTTGAAGATGATGCCTGCGGCAGAGAAGACCTTGCGCAGCTTCCCTTCGCAGCTCGGGCACTCGGTCAGCGCGTCGTCGCTGAACTTCTGCACGACCTCGAGAGGCTCGCCGCACTCGGTGCAAACGTACTGATACGTCGGCACGGTTCCTCCTCGCTGACACAGCCCCGGTGTGGGGCTGGCACTCCTCTAGAACGACTGCTAATGGTACCCATGACTGGAACACGATTCGCCCTGGGCGTATTTCCAGGCCGTTCGCCTGGTGGCCGGGTAGGGCCATCGGCGGCCGCTGGGGCCGGGTCAGTGGCCGGTTTCGCCGAACCAGCCTGCCAGTTTGCCTCGGCGGCTCACGGCGCGGAGGCGGCGTTCGGCGGCGTCGCGGACCTCGGCGGTGCTGACCACCAGGAGGGTGTCGCCCGCGCGGAGGGTGGTGGTCGGCTCGGGTACGAAGCTGCTTCCGTCCCGGACGATCAAGGTCACCGAGGCGCCCGTCGGCAGGCGGAGTTCGAAGATCTCGACTCCGTTCAGCCGGGAGTCCAGGGGGATGCGGATCTCCAGGAGATCGGCGTGCAGTTCCTCCAGCGGGGCCGCTTCCACGTCGATCTCGCGGGCCTGCTCGTCGCTCTTGAGGCCGCACCAGCGTGCCACCAGCGGCAGGGTGGGGCCCTGGAGCAGCGTGAAGACGACCACGATGTTGAAGACGATGGAGAAGAGCCGTTCGGAGCCGAGGACGTCCTCCCTCATCGGGATCGTGGACAGCACGATGGGAACCGCGCCGCGCAGTCCCGCCCAGGAGGCGAAGATCTTCTCGCCCCAGCTGATCTTGAAGCCGATCGTGGACAGCACGACCGACAGCGGCCGCGCCACCAGGAGCAGAACGAACCCGATCACCAGGGCGGGCACGATCTGCCCAGGCAGTTTGCTTGGCGAGGCCAACAGTCCCAGCATCACGAACAGCCCGATCTGGGCCAGCCAAGCGATGCCTTCGGCGAAGCCACGTGTCGCGGGGCGGTGCGGTAGGCGCGAGTTGCCCAGTACCAGCGCGCTTACATAGACGGCGAGGAAGCCGCTGGCGTGCAGCAACGCCGCCGCGCCGTACGAACCGACTGCCAGTGACAGCACAGCGATCGGGTAGAGACCGGAGGCGGGCAGGGCCACCCGGCGCAGCGCGTACGCGCCAAGCCAGCCGATCGCGAAGCCGATCATGCCACCGGCGATCAGCTCGTAGATCATGACGCCGGCGAGCTCCGGCAGGCTCGGCATGCCCGGGGCCATGCTGAGCGTGACGACGACGATGATGACGGGTGCGTCGTTGAAGCCCGACTCCGCCTCCAGCAGCCCGCTCAACCGGGACGGCAGCGGCAGCCTGCGCAGCACCGAGAACACCGCCGCGGCGTCGGTCGGCGCGAGAACGGCGGCCAGGAGGAACGCCAGCCGCCAGTCCAGGCCGATCAGCCAGACGGCGGCGACCGCCACCACCACGATGCTGATCAGCGTCCCGATCGTGGACACCGCCAGCGCGGCGGGTACCGACGGCCGTACGTGGCGCCAGTTGGTGGTGATCCCGCCCTCGGCCAGGATCAGAACGAGGGCGGCCAGGCCGAGCGTCTCGGCCACCGCCGCGTTGTCGAACTTGATGTGCAGAGGGCCTGACTCGCCGATGAGCAGACCGAGACCCAGATAGGCGAGCAGCGACGGAAGTCCTGCCTGGTGCGACAGGCGGACGGCGACGATGGCGCTGAGTACGAGTGTGGCCCCGAAGAGTAGCCAGAGGTCGAGCTGCACATCCCACCCTTCGGGGTCGCGGAAGCCTGATCGTTAAGAGATCCTACAGATTCGTGTACGGATCACCTATTTGCGACTGACCGTTCGGGACGGCGGGAACGGATCAGCGGCGCTTGACCTGCGGGTCGACGCCGTTCACCACGTTCACCACAGGGCGGCCGGAGACGGCGGCGGCGATGTTGTCCTTGACCATCGTCACCAGCTTGATCTGGGACATCGAGCTCCCGCCCGCCGTGTGCGGCGAGACCAGCACGTTGTCATGGGTACGGAGCGGATGGTCGGCAGGCGGCGGCTCCTCCTCGAAGACGTCGAGCGCGGCCCCGGCCAGATTCCCCGATTCGAGTGCGGCGAGCACGTCGGCGTCCGGCGCGATCCCGCCGCGGCCCACGTTCACGAGCAGGGCGTTCGGCGGCAGGAGCGCGAGCTTCTGCGCGTTCAGCAACCCCGTGGTCTCGGGCGTCAGTGGGACGGCGACGACGAGGATGTCGGAGTTCGCCAGCAGGTCGTCGAACTCGCGGTACGTGGCGGCGGCCTGCGGGCGGCGGCGCCGGGACCAGTACGACACCGGGCTGCCCAGCAGGCCGAACAGCCGGGCCGCCTCCTCGCCGATCGGCCCGTACCCGATGATCCCGACCCGCTGCGTGTGGATCTCGCGCGGGCCACGGGCGAGCAGTTCCATCTGGGGCCACTCGCCCGCCCGGACGCGCCGGTCGCCCCAGACGAGCTGCCGGCAGAGGGCGAACGCGGCGCCGACCGCCCATTCCGCCACGGCCCGGGCGTTGAACCCGGCGGCGTTGGCCGCGGGCACCTCCGCGGCGGCGAGCGCGTCCAGATCGAGGCTGTCCGTTCCGACCGAGGGCATCTGAACGAACGCCAGGCGCGGCGCGGCCGCCACGGCATCGGCGTCGACGGCGAGCTGGCCGGTGAAGTCTCCGATGACCAGTTCGGCAGTCGGCAGCGCGGCGTGCAACCCGGCGCGGTCCCTCGTCTCCGGGAACGTGATCTCCACCGCGTCGCCGAGCGGGGCGAACAACCCCCGTACCAGGCCATGGTCGAGCGGAGGCAGGGAGAGAATCCGCCACGGCGTCGTCATGTCGTACCTCCAGCGCGCCCTCCGGGGGCGGGATCGACCGCGATCTTGTCGGGCTCAGCGTAGGGGCGCCTACGAGAACCGGAGTAGCCCGCCCTCAGGGGTCACGGCGGCACGGACACGGCGGTCGTGGGGCTCGGCGGGCACCTCGTCCACCAGCTCCCGGTCGTACACCAGCCCGATCGTCAGGATGGCCGGGCCGACTCTGGCGAGGGCACGGTCGTACGAACCGCCGCCGCGGCCCAGGCGCAGCCCCGTGCGGTCGATCGCCACGGCCGGTACGAGCACCACGTCCGCGCTGGCGACCGCCTGGGGTCCGCGCGGTGGCTCGGCGGGCTCTAGCAGACCCATGGGACCGGGAACGAGCGAGTCGGGGCCCTCGTACGACGCCCAGTCCAGATCGCCGTCCGGTAGGAGCCGGGGGAGAAGGACGTACGCGCCGCGCTTCCACAACCCGAAAATCAGCCCACGGGTGTCGGGCTCGGTACCGAACGAGACGTACGCCGCGATCGTGCCCCCCATCTCCAACTCAGGAACCGAAAGCAGAGCGTCCCGCATAGAACGAGCCGCAGCGGCGCGTTCGTCCGAGCTCATTCCCCCTCGCGCGGCAAGCAACGAGCGCCGCAGCTCACGCTTCGCCCCGTGCGCCACGCCTTGCGTACCAGACACGCCACCCGGAAGGCCGCGCGCATCGTCCTCAGCCTTGGGCGCGCCAAACTCAGGCTCCCGCACATCACCCTCCGCACCAGATGCGGTTTCCCGCGCGTCGTCTTCCGTACTAGGCGCGCCGACCCCAGACTCCCGCACTTCCCCTTCCGCACCGGACGCGCCGGGTTTTGGGGTGCGTGCGTCGGCTTCGGGGGCGGGTGCTTGTGGCTTGGGAGTGTGCGGGGCCCCTTTTGTGGCTTGCGTGTCGCCTTTGGCGGGAGTCGCGCTAGCTGCGGCCTCGCTTTTTGCTGAGTTTGTTATGGAGATTTCAGCCTCCTGCTCTGGGTGCTGCACGTTTCGCTCGCTCTCGATGGCTAGGGTCTTCGCATGGCCGACTTCGCACCTGTACTCAAGGCCGTCGTCCCGGCGGCCGGCCTCGGTACCCGATTCTTGCCCGCCACCAAGGCGACTCCCAAGGAAATGCTGCCCATCGTCGACAAACCGGCGATCCAGTACGTCGTCGAGGAGGCGGTCGCCGCCGGCCTCACCGACGTTCTGATGATCACTGGCCGGAGCAAGCGGTCCATCGAGGACCACTTCGACCGGGCCTACGAACTCGAGGACGCGCTGCGCGCCAAGGGCGACGAGGATCGCCTGGCCGCCGTGCACGAGTCCAGCGACCTGGCGATCATGCACTACGTCCGGCAGGGCGAGCCGCGCGGCCTCGGCCACGCGGTGCACTGTGCCCGCCAGCACGTCGGGAACGAGCCGTTCGCCGTGCTGCTCGGCGACGACATGATCGACGCGCGGGACCAGCTGCTCACCCGGATGATCGAGGTCCGGCAGAGGCACGGCGGCAGCGTCGTGGCGCTCATGGAGGTCGACCCCGACCAGGTGTCCGCGTACGGCTGCGCCGCCATCGAGGCCACCGACGAAGAGGACGTCGTGAAGATCACCGACCTGGTCGAGAAGCCGTCGGTGGAGGAGGCGCCGAGCAACTGGATCATCATCGGGCGGTACGTGTGCGACCCGGCGGTCTTCGACGTCCTGGAGAAGACCCCGCCCGGCCGCGGCGGCGAGATTCAGCTGACCGACGCGCTGCGTACCCTCGCCGACATGCCCGGCGACCAGGGCGGTGGCGTGTACGGGGTGAAGTTCCGGGGTCGTCGCTACGACACCGGTAACAAGCTGGAGTACCTGCGTACCGTCGTACAGTTCGCGTCCGAGCGCCCAGACCTGGCTCCCGAATTCATGCCGTGGCTACGGGAGTTCGTTCGGCAGAACGGCGGGGAGTAGCCGGTACGGAACGCGCGTACCCCGGGGAAGAGGTGCCATGAGGACGGTCGACGAGCATCTTGCGGACATCCTGGCCAACGTGCCGGTGCTGCCGCCGCTCGACCTGGCTCTGCTGGAGGCGGCGGGCGGCGTTCTCGCCGAGCCGGTGACCGCGCCGGTCCCGCTGCCGCCCTTCGACAATTCCGCGATGGACGGGTACGCGGTGGTATCGGCCGACGTCGCGGGTGCTTCTGAGGCCGAGCCGGCGGTGTTGCCCGTGATCGGTGACATCGCCGCCGGCGACTCCGGCGTGACCGCGATCCGGCCCGGCCTCACCGCGCGCATCATGACGGGCGCGCCGATGCCCGCCGGTGCCGACGCCGTCATCCCGGTCGAGTGGACGGACGGTGGCGCCGCGACCGTCCGGATCACCCGTCCCGCGCCGCCCGGCCACTACATCCGGAGGTCGGGAGAGGACGTCCTGGCAGGGCAGGTCGTCGCGAGCACCGGGATCCGGCTGGGCGCCACCCAGCTGGGCATGCTGGCGGCGGTCGGTCGTGCGCGGGCGGTGGTACGGCCCAAGCCGCGCGTCGTCGTGCTCTCGACGGGCACCGAGCTGCGCGAACCGGGCTCCGAGCTTGCGCCCGGACAGATCTGGGACTCCAACAGCTTCATGCTCACCGCCGCGGTGATCGAGGCAGGCGGAGTCGGCTACCGCCAGACCATGGTCGAAGACGATCCGCGCAAGGTGCTGGAGACGCTGGAAGACCAGCTCGTACGCGCCGACGCGCTGGTCACGTCCGGCGGCGTCTCCATGGGCGCGCGTGACGTGGTCAAAGAGGTGCTGACGGGTGTCGGCACCGTGCAGTTCCACAAGGTGCGGATGCGGCCCGGCAAACCGCAGGGGTTCGGCCTGATGGAAGGCACACCCATCTTCACGCTGCCCGGCAACCCGGTCAGCGCGTACGTGTCGTTCCAGGTGTTCGTCAGGCCCGCGCTACGTGCCATGCAGGGCTTGCCTCCGGAACCGCTGCCCACCGTCACAGCGGTATTGGCCGAGGACGTGAAGTCCCCGGCCGGGCTCGCGCACTTCCTGCGCGCGACACTGAGTTACAACCAGCACAGCTACACCGTCACTCCGGCGGAGGGACAGGGCTCCCACCAACTGGCCGCGCTGTCGTCGGCTAACGCGCTCATAGCGCTGCCCGAGGATGCCGAGGACCTGCCCGCCGGTTCGTATGTCGAGGTCTTGAGGTTGCCGTCATGAGCGCCATGGGTTCGGAATTCACCGGGTTCACGCATCTGGACTCCTCGGGAGCGGCACGCATGGTCGACGTGTCGGCCAAGAACGTGTCGTCCCGGACCGCCACCGCCACGGGTTTCGTGCGGCTGTCGCCCGACTGCGTCGCCACGCTGCGTTCCGGCGACGTGCCGAAGGGCGACGCGCTGTCGGTCGCCCGGATCGCCGGGATCATGGGCGCCAAACGCACCCCCGACCTGGTGCCTCTCTGCCACCCGATCGCGCTGCACGGCGTCTCGGTCACCCTGGCGGTCGAGGACGGCGGCGTCTCGATCAGCGCCACCGTCCGTACCGCCGACCGCACCGGCGTCGAGATGGAGGCGCTGACCTCGGTCACCGTCGCCGGCCTGGCCCTGATCGACATGGTCAAGGCGATCGACCCGGCAGCAGTGATCACCGACGTCCGGGTCGAAGAGAAGACCGGCGGCAAAACCGGCGTCTGGCGCCGCGGCGAGCCCTAAGCACACGTGCCGCACCAAGCCCATCCGCACCTGCACCCGAAAGTGCAGCGCGCCTGCCGCGCGCCCATAACCGCGCCGAACCTGCCACGTGCCGGTACGACGCCAAGCTCGCAATGCGCAGCCAACCGCGCTGGCCTTGCCCTACACCTGGTGCGCGTGCCGCGCGCCTGCCATGCGACCGTAACTGGCGCTGGGCATACGGTGCGCAGGTAATCGCGCCGGAACGTGGCGTGCGCCTTTGGTGAGCGCGTCGGGTCCGTCGTGTGTAGGTAAGTGTGCTGAGTTTGCCGGGTGTGCTTGACCGTGGTGGATCTGCCTTGTGCGCCTGGGCGGGCGGGTGCGTCGGTCACATGCGGGTGAGGACGGGCGACCCAGCGGCGCGTGGGCTCGTCGCGTCTGGGGGTGGGGGAGCGCATCGGGTCTGTGCGCGTGTTGGTGCTAACGCGCATTGTGAGCCCGCGAGGATAGGTACGTAACGAGCCTGCGAGGATGGGTACGCGCCAAATCCGCGAGGATTGGCGTATACCAGCCCGTGAGGATTGGCTACGCGTGTCTAGTCCCCGGACCGGGCGCATGTAGGGCGCGCGTACGGAGGGCTGGCGCATTTCGTACGAGCTGACCATGGAGGCGACGATGATCCGGACGATGGCCGTCACGGTGTCCAACCGGGCGGCGGCCGGTGTGTACGCCGACAAGTCCGGGCCGGTGCTCGTCGAGCTGTTGCAGAACCTCGGCTGTCAGGTGGACGGCCCGTTGGTGATCCCGGATGGCGAACGCGTCGAGGAGGTGCTGCGGGACGCCGTGGACGCGGAGTACGACCTGGTCGTCACCACGGGCGGCACCGGGCTCACGCCTATGGACCTGACGCCCGAGATGACCCGCCGGGTGGTCGAACGTGAGATACCGGGGATCGCCGAGGCCATGCGTATGCAAAACCGCGACGCTGTGCCCGCCGCCATCCTGTCGCGAGGCCTGGCCGGGGTCGCCGGTCGCACGCTCATCGTCAACCTGCCCGGCTCGACCGGTGGTGTCCGCGACGGTATGGCCGTCCTGGCTCCGGTGCTCTACCACGCCCTCGACCAGATAGGCGGCGGCGACCATCCGCGAATCGACGCCTAGGGCCTGTTTCGAAGTCTGGTTCGGGGTGGTCCGGCGTGTCTTGATCGTTAACGTGTGAGGCCTCCGGTAGGTGGTTTAACGACCAAGAAAAACCCGATACCGGAGGCCTCGTGGCCACCCTA
>NZ_BAAATD010000016.1:0-188612 GCF_039533225.1 Actinomadura fulvescens
CCAGCTCGGTCACCGGCTTCGGTCTGATCCTCGACCCCTCGGGGACCTTCTCCATCTCTCCCACGGTCGTCGGCAGGGTCTACGCCGCCGACTATGCCCCTCCCACTCCCGCCAATCTCCTGACCGGCGTGAACAACGAGGTCACCGCCTACAACGACGCGGCCGGCCGGGCGCCCGCCGACTCCCTCAACTACTTGGCCGGTGCGGTCACCGGACCCCAGACCCTCACCCGCGGACTGTACAAGTGGACCACCGCCGTGACCGTGTCGGGAACCATCACCCTCAACGGCGGCGTCAACGACGTCTTCATCTTCCAAGTCGCCGACACCCTCAACTTCACCGGCTCCGCCAACATCGTCCTGACCGGAGGAGCACGCGCATGCAACGTGATCTGGCAGTCAGCCAACCAGGTCACCCTGGCAGGAGGCGCCCAGAGCAAGGGCGTCATCCTCGGCAAGAAGGCCATCGTGGGCCAAAGTGGTGCGAAACTCGCACCCGGTCGTGCCCTGGCACAGACCGCCGTCACCATGATCGCCAACACCGTCCAGGCGCCGACCTGCTGACCACCCCCGCCAAGGAACTGACTCGACAACAAGCCAGGTAAACACCCAACCCAGGTCTTGCCCGTTACCCAGCCCGGTAACGGGCAAGACCCATAACCTGCACCGACCACGTCAGGACGGTGCTGAGCCTTGAGCCCGCCGACTCCACAGCGACCGCGGTGAACACCAGCGCGCTGGCAACAACCTGGTCCTCCCGGTCCAGAGAAGGGGTCGTCGTGTTCTCAGTGACCCACCGGGCATGAATCGTCCCTGGTCTTCAGAAAACGATGGCGATCTCATGGTCGATGCATCACCGCTGGTCAGGAAGTAAGCACAGATCTCAGCCGATGTGTGCACACGGCGGGTGCTGCCGGTAACGACCGGGCACGCCGACGCCGGCCGCCCCCAAAGCCATGGACCGCTGACCAGGCACAACCCGCTCGCGTGTACCCCGCAACACCCAAATTCGCGGGAGACCAGGGTCAATTGCGTGGCGATCGGCCCGGCCCAATCTGGCGCCCTGGACGCCGTCACCTGCCGGGGCCTCTGGCGTCGGCCGGTTCCTTCGGCCCTCGCCTCGATGCCGATCGTCCAGCGCCGGTGCTCGCGGCGGGCCTGCTGCATCTCGGCCAGGTCGTGGTCTCCTCCTTCGACCCCGCGACCGGCCGCAGGGTCCGGCAGCTGGACGACGTCCTCTACTTTCACCACATGCGCTTCAAACGCACCGGATATCTCTCCGCGGCCCGCGCCCGCCCCTGACGGACCTCGGCGGCCCTGCCAGGGATCCGGAGGTCGAAGAGGCCGTCCGGTTCGTCAACACCAGCGCGATCCACCGAAGCGTTCGACGTTCGATCGGGCGCCCGAGAAAGCCCGGCGCGCCCACCGCAGGCGAACTTAGTGACCGCCGGGGGTGAATGTCCGGGCTCTAGCCGTCCTACCGGCTGGCGCGGAGGTCACCAGCGGCCGGTTCGGCGGCTCCGAGGATGTCGCGGCCGCCGTCGCGTTCCTCGCGTGTCGCGAGGCGTCCTACATCAACGGCGAAGACCACATCGTCGACGACGGCCTGGGTCTCGGCCATTTCCAGCTAGCCGAGGTGTAGGAGGCTCCACCAGCGATCGGGGACTCCGCGACACTGCGCTGGGTGATCGGCACCGGAAAGCTGGGACCTCTGGCGAATGGGAGGTCAGGATGTTTCGGCGATCGGCCGTGGTGATAGTGACAATGGCGTGCGGTGCGGGCCTGGCGTCCGCACCGGCGTCAACATCCGCACCAGTATCGGCGGCGTCGGTATCGGCGGCGACCGGGCGGATGCAGCGAGAGCTGGACGCGGCCGTGCGCGACACCGGTGTGCCCGGTGCGCTGATGACGGTGACCGAACGCTCCGCCGTCACCGTGCGCAGCGGGGCCGGTGACCTGAGGACGGGACGTGCGGTGCCGGTGAACGGACGGGTGCGGATCGGCTCGACCACCAAGGCGTTCGTCGCGACCGTCGTTCTCCAGCTGGTGGGAGAGGGTGACGTCGTGCTGGACGCGCCCGTGGAACGGTACCTGCCCGGAGTCGTGCGCGGCAGCGGCGGTGACGGCCGGAAGGTGACCGTCCGCCAGCTTCTGCAGCACACCGGGCACCTGCCCGACCCGGGGCGCCTGTTGCCCGACGGCGCGGAGTGGGCGAAACAGCGATTCCGGCACTACGACCGCGACCAGCTGATCCGGTTCGCGCTTGACCAGAAGCCCACCACGGCGGCCTGGGCGTACACCAACACCGGCTATCTCCTGCTCGGCAAGCTCATCGAGGAAGTGACCGGGGCCAGGAGCTGGCGTGAGGAGGTGCGGCGCCGCATCACCGGGCCGCTCGGCCTGTCGCGCACCACCTCCCCCGACCCTTTCGCCTACCGCGTCCCAGGGCCGCATCCGCGCGGATACCTTTGCGGTCCGGGCTTCATCGACGTGACCGAGCAGGACACCGGATACCTCGACTCGGCCGGAGACATGGTCGCGGCGCCCGCCGAGGTCAACCGGTTTTGGAACGCGCTGCTGCGTGGACGCCTGCTACGTCCTGCCCAGCTGGCCGAGATGAAACAGATGGTCCCGGCGGGTGGCGCCGTGGACGAGTACGGGCTCGGCCTGGAGGCCAACCACCTGTCCTGCGGACGGCTCGTCGGTCATGCCGGGCAGATGCACGGCTACTCGACGCTGTCGGGAATGCTGGTCGACGGCCGCGGTCGCCTCGGACCTGCGTTCACCTTGTCCATCACCACAGAGCCCACCGGCATGGACGACTTCCACCGCATCCTGAACCTCGCCGATACCGTCCTGTGCCACGGCCGGACGCAGACCGGCGCACAACGACACTAGGGCGCTCAGACCCGGGTTCACCTCGCGCTCGTCGCTCGCCCGGGGATTCCGCGCCGTCACGCTGCCGGCCATCGTCATGGGCAGCGCGCTGCCTTACCAGGCACACCCGCTCCCGAGCGGCCGGCGTGTGCAGCTGGGTACCGACGGCAGGGCCACCCCATGGGAACCGTCGCCACCTGCCGAACCATGGTCAAAATCACATGCAAGCCCGCAGCGTCTCTTAAGACCTCTGCACGTTAAGCCGTACTCACTTCTGCAGACATACGAGTACGCCGACAGCTGTGGGTGTCGGCGGTGCTGGTCAGGTCCAGCGACGGCATTGAACGGTATGCCGCGCCGGTAGGCCGCGAGTCCTTGGACGGTGTAGGGGTAGGTGCTGGCGGGCAGGTCGTCCAGCGGGAACCATCGGACTGCGGAGCATTTGCATGGCTCGGCGTTGCGGGGCTCGCCCTTCCAGTTCCGCGCGGTGAAGAAGACGCCGAGGCGGGCGTGGCCGAGGTGGTTGCGGTAGTGGATGAGGTGGACGAACTCAAGGTCGTCCTCGGCGAGGTGGACGCCGATCTCCTCTAGCGCTTCGCGGACGGCCGCATGGGTGATCGTTTCGTCTGCTTCGAGTTTGCCGCTAGGCAGTTTCCATGCTCACGCCGGAAGGCGGCTACGAGACCGCTTGAGACCGTTGCCGGTTCCCCGCGAGCGCGTGACGGCGGTCCGTGGAAAGGCGACCAGGTGCGGTCGATGCCGTCACGTCCTTGGCCTGCTTCGGCGTTGGGCCGCCGGAATGAAGTCACGCCGACGCCGGACCCATCAGGTCACCAGGCGATGGTCAGCCGGGTCTCTGACCGGTCGATGTGGTGTCCGGATGAACTGCTGGCGATAATGCCGGAAAGCTCCGGGAGGCGTGTTGCCGTTGTGGGAGCTGGACGGGTGCCTTCCAGGACACGCACGGAGCACGTTCGTTATGAACTGCTGCGGGTTCCCGATGACTTCATCCCCCGCTGTTGCCGCGGGCCCGGGCTCAGACGCCAGTTACCGAGCATGGCGGACGCCTACGAGCACGTCACCTCGAAATGAAACAGCGCCGCCCCTGCTCGGCCAGCCCGGAGTCTCGCCCACCGGCCAGAACGCGACCGGAATCGATCTCATCCAAGCCCGACAAGCAGCTGAGCAGCGTGGTCTTGCCCGACCCCGACGGCCCCATCACCGCGACCAGTTCACGGCGCGCACCGTCAACGCGGGGTCGTCCAATGCGGTCACCCCGGCGCTGCCGACGGTGTAGGTCTGCACACGCCTTCCGCCACGAGAAGCGCATCTCCTGCGGGCGTGGGTTCCGTACCAGGGGAACGCGGTGTCGCTTCGCCGTCCTCCCTCTGCTCACGGCCGATACTCCGCCTCTTCTCGGCCATCGGCAGGAGGCAAAAGTCCCGGCACATCCTGGCGATGGCCTCATCCTCCGGACGAACGTAGACAAAAAACTGCATAGTCCACACTGGCGTTCCAAATACTCGCTACCTTCTGCTCCAACGCCTCGGGCTGCGCCGACGGCGTCCTTAATCCACGGCTAAGCGTGCCTTAAAAGCCGCTTCATCCGGCCCACGGGGAGGCTGAGATGCTGATCGAAATACGAATTGACTGGGACGCTCCCGAGAGGGAGATGCGATCGCTCCAGCAGTGGCTGAGCGATGAACGTTACATACGTCGAAATGCACGCATGACGTGGGGACGGCAGCCGAGCCCTCCAGACCACATGGGCTCCGCGCCAGAAATGATCAAACTTCTCGTCGACACCGGATTCCAGGTGTCGTCGCTCGTGGTGGCCATCGCCTCGTGGCGGGCGACCCGCCCAAGGAAGGCGACGATCACGATTGAACGTGACGGCGTCAAGGTGGAGGCGACCGACGGCGACCCCGAGCAGATCGAACGAGTAATGCGACTTCTCGATGGGGATCGCCCGTGAACGCGCTCCCGGACCGGCTGCGTTCACGCGCCGTACTGATAGGGACGAGCACGTACCGGCGGCTGGACCCGCTTCCGTCGGTACGGAACAACGTCGAGGCCTTGGCCGCCGCGCTTCGCAACGAACAGATCTGCGGACTCGCTCCGCAGAACGTGGTGAAGGTGCACGATCCCGATTCCACGCCGGAATTGATGGACCCGATCCTGGAAGCGGCCGCGGCCGCCACCGACACCATCCTGATCTATTACGCGGGTCACGGCCTCATCGAAGAACGCCGCGGGGAGCTTCACCTCGCCCTGGTCCAATCCGACTCCACCGACTCAGGACGCAGTGCCTACACCGCCGTTCGCTATGGCCTTGTTCGAGACGCCCTGCTCAATTGCCGGGCCGTTCGGCGCATAGTGATCTTGGACTGTTGCTACAGCGGTCGCGCCGTCGGGCAGATGTCAGCGAATGGCCCGGCAAGTTCTGTACTCGATGAAGCCCTCGTGGAGGGGTCCTACATCCTGGCCGCCGCAGGCGAGAACCGGGGCGCTCTGGCGCCTGCCGAGGAGGACTACTCGGCCTTCACCGGTGAACTGCTGAGAGTGGTGTACGACGGACTCCCCGGCCAGGGCGAATTTCTCGACCTCAACACCATCTACGCACACGTCCGAGCCGCTTTGAAGGAGAAGGGCCGACCCCTGCCACAGGTCCGCGAACTGAACAGGGTGGGCCTCACCAAATTCGTTCGCAACCAGGCCCATCGCGGGAGCCGCTCCGCCCTGCCTCGCCCTCCGACGAGCGTCCATGCAGGCTCGCCCGCGGAACACGCCCCTCGTCTACGGAACCGCAGCCGACGCGACGTCCTGATCACCATGACCGCGGCGGCGAGCGCAGGAGGCCTCGGATTCCTCGCCTGGCCGTCGAAGCCGGAATCCGCAACTCAAGGACGGCCTCCGGCCATCACCCCACCGCCGTCGCGCGTATCCACAACGCCCGCGCCGCATGCCTCGGCGCGCGTCCTTCGTGACACCGGAATCCGCCTGCGCTTGCCCAGTGCCATCTACGCACTCTGCTTCTCACCGAACGGGGCCATCCTCGCCACGACCCACAATGACGCGATCGTCAACCTCTGGAACGTCTCCCAGCGGCGGCTCCTCACAACGATCAGGGGGCATGAGAAGGAAGTCCGTTCCATGGCCTTCAGCCCCAACGGCAGGCTGCTCGCCACTGGAAGCGAAGATCGCTCGGTCCGGTTGTGGGACGTCAGGACGGGCGCGCCGCTCGGAATCCTGGGACGCCACGGGAACACGGTCCCCGGCCTGGACTTCAGCCCGGACGGCGCGACGCTGGCCTCAGTGAGCAGCGACTGCACGTTAGGACTGTGGGACGTCGCCCGGCGCGCCAAGATCGGCCGGCTGGGCGACTATGAGAGCAACGGCTGGTTGTGGTCAGTCGCGTTCACCCCGAACGGCAAGACGCTGGCCGCCGGGAACATCAGCGAAGCCATCTTCCTGTGGGACGTGAGAACCCGTCGAAGGATCCGCATCCTCAAAGGCCATACCGGCGGCATCATCACCGTCTCCTTCAACCGCGATGGAAGCCTGATGGCCTCGGCCTCCAAGGACAAGACCATCCGCCTGTGGCGGATGAAGGACGAAATGCCTCTCGCAGTGCTCACGGGTCATCACGATGTCGTCAGCGAGGTCCAGTTCAATCGTGACGGCCGTACCTTGCTCAGCACGAGTGACGACGGAACGACGAAGCTCTGGGATCTCGCGACGCGGCGCCTGCTCCGCACCATCGAGGGGTGCGACGCCTCCGCCGCCTTCACGGCGAAGGGTGACCTCCTCGCCACAGCGAGCCGGGACCGAACGGTCCACTTCTGGAGGTTCACCTAGTACGCCCGCGTTGATCGGGTTTGTTCCGGTTCCATCGTAAGAACGACAAGATCGACGCGGCGGCGGCGATCATCAACGCCGCCCCGGCCCCCTGCGCGAGGCGGCCGGCGATCAGGAGTCCGGGGTTCGGTGCCAGGGCGCACACCAGGGCCGCGGTGCAGAATCCGGCGGTGCCCATCCCGAAGACCCGCCATCGGTCGTACACATCGCCCAGAGCCCCGCCCACCAGGAGCAGCCCGGCCAGCGGAAGGAGGAACGCGGCGGGCACCCACTACTGCATCGCCGGCCCGGCGTCCAGGTCCTGAGTGATCGCGGGAAGGGCGGGGGGCGTCAGCATCCCGTCCAGGCCGATCAGCGAGGAGGACAGGATGGCGGCAAGCAGCGCGAGCGTTTCCTTCGTCCGCACGGTCATGCCGGCGAAGCGGCGTAGTGCCGGGCGATCTCGTCGCTGGTGGTCAGCCAGACACCGGGGTGACCGGCGATGTAGTCGAGGGCCTGGTCCAGGTACTTGGCACGGAACGCCTGTCCGGTGACGAACGGGTGGAGGGCCAGGGCCATGACCCGTCCGCTACCGGCGGAGTCGGCGTAGAGCTGGTCGAACTGGTCGGTGACGGCCTGCAGGAACGAAGGGCGGTGAGAGGGACGGTCCAGGTCATCGAACGGCTGGAGCCGTATCGGCGCGGTCCGGGGCTTCGGGACGGGGATCGGCTACGGCGAGCGTGCTCGGCCGCCGCAGCGCCGTCAGGGCGATGACGATGACGACCGCCGCAAGCGGGGCGGCGACCGTCGCGGCGACGTGGAAGCCGGAGACGAACGCGTCCTGGGCCGCGTCGGTCAGCCGGCCGGCGAGCGGCGCGGGAAGGTTCTCGGCCGCCGAGATCGCGCCGCCGAGGGTGTCGTGCGCGGCGTTCTCGGCCCGGGCCGGTGTCCCGGCGGGGATGCGGGAGGCGACCTGGTCCCGGTAGACGGCCGTGGCGACGCTGCCGGTGATCGCGATGCCCATCGCCAGGCCCAGGTCGTACGCCGTCTGCCCCGCCGCCGCGGCCGAACCCGCCTTCTCGGCGGGCGCGGCGCCGACGGCCAGGTCCGTGCCGAGCACGCTGATCGGGCCGACGCCGAACATGATGACCGTGATCGCCGCGGCGGCGGCGACCGGGCCGTCGCCTGCGCCGCCAGGACGTAGCCGACCAGGGAGACCAGCGTCCCGGCCACCAGGACGCGGGCGGGCCCGGCGCGCCGGACCAGTGGCGGGGTGAGCTGGGAGCCGAGCAGGAACGCGGCGGCCGAGGGCAGCAGCCAGAGTCCGCCCGCCATCGGCGACAGTCCACCGACCAGCTGCAGGAAGGGCGGCACCAGGTATTCGACGCTGTTGAGCGCCATCATGCCCAGGAACAGGATCGCCAGCGCGGCGGAGAAGGTGCGGTCGGCGAACAGCCGCAGATCCAGCAGCGGGGCCGCGAGCCGCCGCTGCCGCCGGACGAACAGCCACCCGAACACGACTCCGGCGACGCCGGCGGCGGCGACGGGCGCGTGCCAGCCGTGTTCGGCGATCCGCTTGATCGCGTAGACGACCGGCAGGATGCCCAGCAGGAACAGCAGCACGCTCGGCATGTCCAGCCGCCCGGCCGAGACGTCCCGGAACTCGGGCAGCAGCGACCGCCCCGCGGCGAGCACCACGACCATGACCGGCGCCCCCAGCAGGAACACCCACCCCCACCACAGCTGCGACAGCAGCAGCCCGCCGAAGACCGGTCCCAGCCCGACGCCGAGCGCCAGCGCGGTGGACCACAGCGAGATCGCCCGGGTCCGCTGCCCCGGGTCGGTGAACATGGCGCTGATCAACGACAGCGTGGAGGGCAGGATCGCCGCTCCGGCGACGCCGAGCAGGGCGCGGGAACCGATGAGCAGCGCCGGGCTGCGCACCGCCGCGGCCGTCAGCATCAGGAACTCCACCAGCAGGTAGAGCGCGGCTCCTGCCAGCAGCAGCCGGCGGCGTCCGACCCGGTCCCCCAGGGTGCCCATGACCACCAGGAACCCGGCGGTCAAGAACCCGTACACGTCGGTGATCCAGAGCAGTTCGGTTCCGCTCGGGCGCAGGTCGGCGGTCAGGTCCGGCGTCGCCAGCCACAGCACCCCGAGGTCGGCGGTGAGCAGCATGGTCGGCAGCAGCAGCACCGCGAGCCCCAGCCACTGCCGCGCACCGGCCGCAGGCTTGTCATGTCGTTCGTCCATGCCTGGGACGGTAGAAGCGAGGCAAGGACGGCCGGGAGGACCACAGACGTCACCGACAGGACCGAACGCGCCAGATTCAGCCGGCCCGGCCAGCCCGGCCGGCCCGTGACGACGTCCAGAGTGCGGCCGGACCGCGGCCGTACCATCGGTGGACGGCCCGGCGCAGCGCGCGCGGATCGGAGTATCCGGAACGCGCGGAGATCGCCTCCAGGGTCATCGACGTCTCCCGCAACAGATGCTCCACCCGCTGCCGCCGGAACCGTTCCAGCTCGTCCCGCCAGCTCGTGCCCTCGTCGCTCAGGCGGCGCTGCAGCGTCCGCGGCCCCATCGCCAGCCGCCGCGCCACGTCGCCCAGTTCGGGCGGTCCCGCTTCGACCGCGGCCTCCAGCGCGAGGTGGAACCGGCCGAGCCAGTCCAGGACCGGACGGGCGGTGGCGACCGTGATCCGCGCATGCTCGTCCAGGATCGCCGCCAGGGCCGGGTCCGCCCTCGGGAACGGCGCGTCGGCATCGGCCGCCGAGAACGTCACCGCCGGCGGACCCGCCTCGAATTCGATCCGCCGGGTGCCGTACACCTCGGCCAGCACGTCGTGCCGGGCGGCGCGCGGTGCGGCAGCCGCACCCGCACCGGTACGAACCGGCGCCCAGCGCCCGAGCTCGCCACGCCGAGCAGCAGGGCCGGCACGAACTCCGCGATCAGGGGGAACGACGGATGCTCCTGGTACGGTCCGTGCCAGGTGACGTGATGCCATCGCCGTCGCGGGTGACGCCGAGCGTGTCGACGGGGTCGGCGATGGTCGCGAAGTGGCGCCCCGCCACCCGCCTCCGTCATCGCCCCGGAGATCGTCTCCCACACGCGCAGGAGGGTCGCCGTGGGGATCCGGACGTGCTCCTCGCCCACCACGGTCAGGCCGGGGATGCCGCCGAGCTGCGACCGGTCCACGCCCGACCGTCGACCCGCATCGAGCAGCATCCGCGTGAGATGCGGCGAGACGCCGTGCACCATCCGGTCCATTCCCGTTCGCGACCCCCCGAGCGCTCAGTCTCGCCTGGCAGAACCACCGACCCCGCTGGTGTACCGGCGAAGCCGTGCGCAGGTACCAGGGCGATCAGCCGGCCATCCGCCGTTCTGTGGCCGTCAGGTACTCCCGCAGTGTCCGGCGAGACTGGACGAGCGTGCCGATCTGCTCGTCCAGTCCGGCGATGCGCGCCCGTAGCAGGTCCAGGGTCTCCGGGCAGGGCTTCAGGTCGGGCGCCGCGCCGGTGACGCACGGCTGGAGGTACCCGATCTCCTGGGTCGACAGCCCGGCGTCGAGCAGTCTCCTGATCTGGGCCACGGTCAGCACGGCGTCGTCGCCGTACTCGCGGTAGCCGTTGTCGCCGCGGTCGGGCACCAGCAGGCCCTGCGCCTCGTAGTACCGCAGCTGGTGCGGGTTCACTCCGGTCCGCCGACTCAGCTCCCCGATCAGCACGCGAATTCCCCCTTGACCTTCATACCGGTCTGAACGTTGACGATTGTGCCACCGATGAGAGAAGGGGAACATGATGCACACAGGCACACCCGTCACGGTTCTGGGTCTCGGGCTGATGGGCGGCGCCCTCGCCGGGGCGTTCCTGCGCGCGGGACACCCGACGACCGTGTGGAACCGCACGACGGCCAAGGCCGACGACCTCGTGGCTCGGGGCGCGACGCTCGCCGGGTCTCCGGCGGCCGCGATCGCGGCCGCCCCGCTCGTGGTGGTCTGCGTGTCGGACTACGGCGCCGTGGCCGACGTCCTCGACGGACCGCTCGACGGCCGGGTCGTGGTGAACCTGACCTCGGGCACGCCCTCGCGCGCCAGAGCGCTCGCCGAGGAGGTCGCGCGCCGCGGCGGCGGCTACCTCGACGGTGGGATCATGGCCGTCCCGGAGGCCGTCGGCACGGCCGAGGCCGTGCTCGCCTACAGCGGGCCGCAACCACTGTACGACGCCCACGAGTCCACGCTGGGCAGTCTCGGCACGGGCCTCCACCTCGGCGATGACCCCGGACTGTCGGCCACGCACGAGATGGCCACGCTCGTCCTCATGTGGGGCATGCTCAACGGTTTCCTCAACGCAGCCGCGATCCTCGGCACGGCCGGTGTGTCCGCCTCGGCGTACCTGCCCATCGCACAGACGGCGATCGGCACGGTGGCCGGCTGGCTGCCGGGCTACGCGAGGCAGGCCGACGACGGCATCTACCCGGCCGACGACGGCACTATCGACACCCACCTGGCCGCGATGACGCACGTAGTGGAGGAGTGCGAGTCGCTCGGCGTCAACGTCGAGCTGCCGAGGCTTGTCAAGGCACTGGCCGAGCGAGCGGCGACCGCCGGTCACCGCGCCAGCGGGTATGTGGCACTGGTGGAGCAGTTCCGCAAGCCGTGAGCCGCGCGGTGGCCGCGGTGGCGTTCTGCAACGCGGAGGAGTACAACGATCCTGACCTTGAGGGCGACCCCGGAGAGGACTGACCCTTTAGCGGGAGGTCCGTGCGGAGGGTGGCGCCTTTGGGTAATGCCCGTTCCGTGACGCGTGCACTTACGCCGAGCCGGGGGGACGTGGAACGATCACCACATGCCGATCGACCAGCACCTCCTTGCGGTGTTCACCGTGACCACGATCATCGCCATGATCACCCCCGGCCCCGACATGCTGTTCGTGCTGGGGTGCGGCATGCGGGGCGGGGCCCGCGCCGGGCTCCTGGCCACCGCCGGGGTCGCGACGAGCGAGGCCGTCCACATCGCGGTGGCCGCCGCCGGGCTCGCCGCGCTCTTCGCGGCCGTGCCGGTCGCCTTCACGGTGGTACGCGTCGTGGGCGCCGCCTACCTCATCTACCTCGGCGTGCAGATGCTCCGCAGCCGTAAGGGAGTGCCCGGCGACGACCCCCTCGTCGGCAGCGGAATGTCGAACCGCAAGGCGTTCATCAGCGGCCTGACGACCAACCTCCTCAACCCCAAGATGGTCACCTTCACGATCGCATTCCTGCCGCAGTTCATCGACCCGGCGCTGGGCAACGTCTGGATGCAGTTCGCGATCCTCGGTGCCATCTTGATCGCGCTGGAGTTCGTGGTGGACGGCACGGTCGGCGTCCTCGCCGGCCGGATCGGCACCTGGCTGCGCCGCAGGCAGACCGCCCGCCGCCGCATCGACGTCACGACCGGCGGCATCTTCATCGGCCTCGGCGTGAAGCTGGCTGTCGAGCGCTAGGTCTACCGGAGGGGACGCGATTGTCTCTGGAGCTCGTCAATCCCGACGATCTGCCCGTACACCAGAGCCACACGCAGGTCATCGGCACGACCGGCAGCCGGATGGTGTTCGTCGCCGGGCAGGTCGCCAGCTTCGCCGGACGTCCAAACGTCTGGGTGCCTGACCCCGTGTTGGGAACGCTGGTGCAGGAAGGCCTTGATCGACGCGCGCTTGATCGTGTAGCGTCCCGCCGTTCACAGCTCACCCCCGGAAGGACCACCCATGCCTGCGTCAGGGGATCGTCGCAACCGCTGGGCCGACGCCGACACCGCATCGGTGAACGCGGTGTTCGCCGACCTGACGGCCGGGCGGATGGCCGGGGCCGAAGGCCGGGTGCGGGCCGACCTTGCCGAAAGCAGGGCGGCACGCAAGCGCCGCCTGCAACGTGTCGCCGTCATGATCGTCCTGGCGGCTCTCGCCGCAGGGCTGGTGGCAGGGATCATCACCGGCGGCTGACCGCCTCAGGTGGTGTGAGGGTTCAGGGACTTCCAAACAGCTGAACATGGCGTCCGGCTCGTAGACCAATGATGTGCGCGCCCGAGTTCTCCGCCAGACTCGGTGACCGCCTGCCTTCAGAGTCTCAAACGCACGGCCCGGCCCGAGGAGACCGCCGTTCTGCCGGCTGCCGCGCTGCGGCCGCTGCCGCGCTGCCGCTGAGCCGAGGCGGAGGCTCGGGAGCGGCCGGGCATTCTCGCCCTGCCGCGCGACCACCGCGGAGCCGCTCACACGCGCGCACGGGGCAGCCCTTGGCTCGCGCGGCCGGCACCGGCGCCCGGTTCCCCTCCTCACCGTGTCAACCTAGACAGCGCGGGCCGATGAGCTGTTCGAACTGGCCGAGGCGGTGCTGCGCACTGACGGTCCGGTCAAGACGCTGGTGGGATCTGGCGTTGCCGCAGGCCGACGAGGGACGGATCGCGCTGGCGATGGGCCTCGCTCGTCGTGGTGATCTCATCAGGAGGAGTTACTGCTGCGGTAGAAGCGGATCAGATCTTGCTAGAACACCGCCAATCTGAAAGCTGCGGGCGCTGCGCGAGCACCAGACCCGGGAACGGGTGCGGCCACCGCGCCTATGGCCGAGGCGCTCCGGGCCCCACCGTCAACGACCGGCACGATGATCCGTCGACACAGGCGGGCACAAGGACGGGGCTCAGGAAACAAGGAAGTAACCCCCCGGCTGAAACCCTCGGGGCTCAGCCTCGAAGGGAGATCACATGTCGAAGGCATCCAGGAGGTCCGTGCTGGGCACGCTTGCCGCCGCACCGCTCACCGCCTCCGGGCTCGTCGCTCCCTCGGCCAGTGCGCACGCGCCGCCAAGACGCTCGCCGCGCGGGAAGATCGAGCCGTTGCGAAGATACAAGGAGTACATCAGCGAACTGGCGAAGAAAGATCAGTTCTCCGGCGTCAGTGGCGGACAAGGTCACCCTGCACCAGCTGCTCACCCACACCTCCGGAATGACCATGGCTTGGGATCCTGATCGGATCACCTACAGCAAGGAGGAGCTCCTGGACATCGTCGGCAAGGCGATACGGCAGGGCAAGCTGGAGTTCACCCCCGGCACACAGCACCGGTACGGTGGGGCCGGCCTCGAAGCGCTCGGCGAGATCGTGGCCAACATCTCGGGCACATCGTTCTGGGACTACGTGCACAAGCACATCTTCGGCGTTGCTGGCATGACCGGCTCGCGGTACTACACCAGAACGGAGTGGCGGGGCGACACCGCCATCGCCCACCCGTACATGCTCCAGGCTGACGGCTCGCGAGTGGACGCCTTGCGCAATCTGAAGGCGAGCGCGGTCATCGGAGGACCCGGCACCAGCCCCACCAGACCGTTCGTCGGCTTGCCCAGCGTCGGCGCCTTCTCCAGCGCGCCCGACCTCGTCCGGCTCGCCCAAGCCATGCAGAACGACAAACTCCTGACCCGCCCGTACACCGAGCTGTACGTCGGCCCCAAGTACCCTGCCGCACCTCCGCCGGGGACGCCGTCACCCGGTCCGGCCCGGCGCGAAGCGTTCCAGGCCTACGGCCTGAACTCCACCATCCTGGGTGACTTCCGCGTGATCGGGCACGGCGGCGGCGTGGGCGGCGGCAACTCCAACTGGAACGTCTATCTGGGGCACGACTGGGTCGGCGTTGTTCTCAGCAACTACGACCTTGATTCCAAGTTGTTCATGGGCATCCTCGGCAAGGAGCGGGAAGCGATCACCTCTGTCGCGGCTGAAACCGGACGACAATCTTCCTGACCGGAGCGGCCGGCCACCGCGTCCATCGCAGACATCGAGACCACCATCGCGGCAATCCGCATGGACCCCGGCGGTCTCGGCGGCCCTGAGACGGAGTGCGGGCGGCTGCAGCCGCCGACCTCCCGGATCACTCTCAACGACGGTGAAGGCCTGGATGGCCCCGTCCCACCCAAGCCGAGTGAGATCACCGATCGCAGGGGCCACAGCGGAGAGGGCCCCGGCCCCGGCGCCGGCAGGCTACGGTAGGTGACCGCTGCTGGATCGGGTGTGCTAGCTAAGCGTCGTTCTCCCTGCCTCGGTATTTGTCGTATCGCCTTGGCGTGAGGGGCTGGGTTGTTCGGGGAGCCGAACGCGGATCTCGGCTGCGCGGTTAGGCGAGCACAGGCGCCTCACCGGGCCCCGGCCGGTACCCCGGGTCGGCGGCCGTCGTGAAAATGTTCCGGCTCTCCTCCACCATCCGCTGCTGGCCAGACGGCGAGCAGCGGAACGCGGCCAATCGGCGCAAGTGGCCAGGCCGCTGCCACCCGTCGCCATCTGGGCTTGATCTCTGGTCAGGTCGACTACAACCGAGCGAGGGATGGCTCTTGAGTTCGTTTGGGTGAGCGTCGGTGCGCTCCTACCCGGCAGGGGATGCGACCTAGACCGGACACTCCACCCTTGAACCTCGACTCCCCAGAGAGGACGGTTGCGGCTACTCGCGGTTTCAATGCCGGACCAGGCAGCGAGGAGTGTCGGCGTTGTGGCTAGTGTCCGCCCCACCTGGACGAGGGTTGTCTGGCCGCTGCTGGTCGTTGTCGACGTGCTGCTCGTCGCGGTGTTCGCGGTCACCGCCGCCATCGATCCAGAACACGTCCTCAACATGGAGGGCGTGGACATCGAGGCCTTTCAGGGCCTGGTCCCCTTCATCGTTGTGGTGGTGCTCCGTTCGATGACGCTGTTGGCCGAGCGGCGCCTGCTGCCAGTGGCCCGCGGCGGTTTGGTGCTGGCTGGTCGGCTGGCTGCGCTGCTCGGCTTCTTCTACTCCGGACGCTGGATGTACGAGCGTGCCTACGGGCGCTGGTACGAGGTCGTCCTGGGCGGGACCATCGGCTACGCGCTCGTCGGAGTCCTCGGTATCGGGTTGGCCACACTGATCTACAACCTGTCACGCATGCGGCAGACCGAGCGGCCGCGAAACACCCCGCCGCCCAGCGACACCGCCACCAGAGACCTCAGGCCGTCCGCCTCCCGGCCGGCCGGCGCACCGGCCACCCGGCGCCGCCAGCTGACCAAAGACTCCCTGTTCGGGCTCGTCGGGGTATTCATGGGCGTCACCGGCCTGGCCATGGGCGTGACCAACGTGGCCCGCATCGGCCTGGCGGTCCTCGTCGGCGCGGCGTCCGTCGCGGGCCTGGCCCTGCTCCTGAGGACCAAAGACGACTCTGACGAACCTTCTTGATCAGCCACTTGCCCCGCTCCAGCGCTGGTGACCGGGCTGGCGACGCGGTCGCCTGCGTGAGTTCCCGCCGAAGAACCTTCAGTTGCGCTGAACTCACGGGGGAGAACTCGGCATCGCCCGCTCGGCCGGCTGCGGCGCAGACATCACTGAGAGTGATCACCGGGTCCGGGCCGCTGGCTTTCGGCCAACCCGGGTTGACGGCCGAACGTGGACCCGCCTCCATGGGGAAACGAGCTACGTCATCAACGCTAATCGACGATGGCGACGAACGGCACGCTGTCGCCGAGAGTCCCAGGTAGAAGCAGGCACCGGCGATCACAGACTCCACGATCACTTCTATGCCATGGGCGTGCCCTGCGGAATCCAGATGGACCCCGTCTGGTACCCACGCTCGGCCGGGTAGCTGCGAGCGGACGGGGGCACCGCTGCTGCGGGGCACGGCACGATCGTTGACCAGGCTCCCCAGCTCAGCCGCGCCCCCGATCCGGCTGGCCGGGGACGGCGCCCGCCGACCAGCAGAAGCAGTCCGGACAGGGAGGGACACAGTGAGCCGTCGTCGTTTCTTCAACGACCCGACGTCACGGCTGGCCATTCGGGAGGATGACCGGCTTCAAGAAGTGCTTGCAGAGCTCTCCCCACGTGAACGGGGCGTCATCGAGCTTCCCTACGGTCTCCGCTCTGACGTTTCTCCGAGGACCCTGGACGAGATCGTGAGGGAGTACGGTGTCGCGCACCGTCAGTGGGGGGCCTGGCCGTTGGTTGAGGCGGCAAGTGGGGTTCGGATTCTCTGCTCCTGGCCGCTGGTCTGGGCTGTCTTGCGTCAGGTTCTTGGCAGGGTTGAGGCGGTTGTGCGATGAGTTTCTCGGGTTTGGAGGGTCGGTATCTGTGTAACCACAACGGGAGTCATGCGCATGCTCGAGAACAAGAACGCCATCATCTATGGAGGGGGTGGCTCGCTCGGCGGCGGTATCGCCAAGGCCTTCGCCCGCAACGGGGCGAAAGTCTTCCTGGCCGGGCGGACCCGCGACAAGCTTGAGGCGGTGGCCGGGGAGATCACCGATGCCGGTGGCACCGCTGAAGTGGCGGTGGTCGACGCCCTCGACGAGCAGGCCGTGGACGAGCACGCCACGAGCGTGGTCGCCGCGGCGGGCGGCATCGATGTGTCGCTGAACCTCATCACGCGCGGGGACGTGCAGGGGATCCCGCTGGCCGAGATGACCACCGCCGACTTCACCCGTGCCATCACCACGGGGGTGACGACGAACTTCATCACCGCGCGGGCGGCGGCACGGCACATGATCGAAAGAGGCTCCGGCGTCATACTGGCGCTGAACAGCGGTTCCGCCCACGGCAGCCCGATGATGGGCAACACGGGGCCGGCCGACGCGGCGATCGACACCTTCATCCGCAATCTCGCCGCCGAGGTCGGGCCGCACGGTGTCCGTGCGCTGGGCATGTGGGTGGCCGGAGTTCCCGACACCTTGTCGCCGGAAAAGCTCTGGACGGCCGACCACAACCTGAACCTGGCCGATGACGCGGCGTTCCAGGGACTCCTCGCCCAGCTGGATGAAATGCGGATGCTTCGCCGCTCACCGCGACTGGCCGACATCGCGGAGCTGGCCACGTTCCTCGCTTCCGACAAGGCCGGCGCCCTGACCGGCTCCTTTGTCAACGCCACCGGAATGTTCCCCAGCTAACGGACTCGTTGGCGGCCACGGCGCCGTTCCTGGGTGAGGTGATGATCCCAGTAGGCGGGAAGGTCACCGTTGGCGATCACGGCTTGAAGTGTAAGGACGGCCTCGGCGCCGGCCAATCCCCATCTCGCTCCGGTGATCTCCAGCCGGTCGCCGACGATGTGGCCAACCGCGCCTTCGATGAGGCCGGTGGGGATCGGCCAGCCCGCGGCCAGGGCTTGGTCGTAGCGGAGGTGTCCGGCGTGGCCGGTCAGGTAGCGGACGGCCGCGTCGATGCCGTGGCGGCCGACTCGACGACGACACCGTCTCCGACGAGACAGTGCAGGTCCACGCCTCATCCAAACGATGAGCTCTAGATAAGTGCGTTTTCGCACCTTCGATGCTGCCGGGCCTCCCAGGGGATCTGCCGCAGGTCACCGCCAGTTCCTGACACAGGCGCGAGGCCCCTGACGTTGGGCATGATCCGTTCCGTCAGGGGCCTTGCTGGTGACGATCACATCGTGTTACCGATCTGCCTGTGATGGGCGAGGTCAGGTAGGACGGTTCAGTACGTGATGCACGCCTTGGGCGGGGTGTATCTGTCGGTGGTCGGGTGGAACTGCCCGCCGACCGCCGGCATCGCGGCCACAGCGCACCACTTCTGCTTTCCCTTGCGGTTGGGCTTGTAGAGAACGACATCGCACCAGTTCCGGCCGCACACCTTTGACTTGCCGCCCTGGATCTTGCCGGACCGGGTGCCGGTGACGTACACCGTGATCGTGGTCGACCGGGTGCACTCGACGTAGGCGCGGAACTTGATCTTCGAGCCCGAATTCACGCTGGCATAGGTCCGGCACTTCGCCTTTTTCAGTCGCGGAACCTTGTTGAGCCGGAACCACTTGCTCCACTTCTGGGCGCCGGCCTGAATACTTGCCTGGTCGGACGAGACGGACGCGCTGACCGGGGCAGACCTCGCCGGGCTGTCGGCCGATGCGGCGGGCATGACTGCGGCTGAAGCGGCCATGGCAAGGGAGGCCACGGCCAACTTCTGGACGGTTCGTGACACGGAACGGCTCCTTCGCGTCGGGGGGACGAGACGAAGCCAAGCAGCAGGATGTCTCCAAAGTATCTCCGGGTCGTCTCCGGCCGGCGGGAAGCACGCAAAGATCACCGTCTCGACTTTCCGCGCGGACGCGTGGTGGATACATCGCAACGACGCCAGTTGCGCGAGCGGGTCGCCTCCGTTGACTCTTCCGGGGCCGAGCTGACCGGGCCGGGACGTGGCTGATGCTGAAGGCGCCCCATTACCAGCAGGTGGAGACGTTCCTGACCGACGTGACGCGGACGCCGTCGAGGACCGCCTCGGCCATGCCCCGGCCGGTCCGCAGTGTCAGTAGTACTCAGCCTGTTGCGCAATGCATGGCGATCGAGGAGCCCAGTAGCAGGATCACGACGTTGACGCGGTCCACGGCGGCACCTCCACCCGCCCTTCGGGCATCGCGGTCACACTGAGCAGATCGAGAAGGTCCGGGGTGTGGTTGCGGTCGCGGCGGCACACGTGCCCCGGCGCGGAGGAGCGGACGGCGGCAGATCGGGGCCGCCATAGCGGTGTCTACGAAATCGCGAAGGCAGACTCATCGCCCGTTGCGCTGGGCGAGGGCTGTCAGGAGGACGGCGATGGCGTCCTCCTGCGCCCGAGTGATTGCGTTGCCCGCGCGTTCGGCGCCGCCAGGAAGGGTGAGCGCGTGAGAGAAGACTTCGGCGCCCACGCCGCGGCTGAAGCCCAACGCCCCGCGGCCGACGCTGGGGACGATCGGCCACAGCCCGCACAGCGCGTCGGCCGCGGTCGCCTCGCCCGGGCAGGTTTCGCGCAGGATCCGGCGGAGTCCGAACAGGCTGGCATCCAGGGCGTACAGGCGTTCGCTGAGCGGCGTCGGCTTGTCGTTGGTGACGCAAGGCCGGCGGCGCATCCACCGTGCGTTCGCCGGCGGTCTCGGCTAGGGCGGGCCGTGTACAGCGGGCGAGGATGTCGGCGGCGATCCAGCGGATCTGGGCGCGGGTCGGCAGTCGGCCGCCTGTGTCGGCGAGGTCGGCGAGCGCCTCACCGATCGGGTCTGCGCCTCCGGATGGTGGCTTGCCGCAGGTGTTCGATGACCCGCAAGGCGTCGCCGGGGCGGCTGTCCATCGTCAGCGACAGGTGGCGAGGCTAGCGCAGGCCTACGGGCTGAGACGGGGAAGGCCCGTAGCGGCGGTCGAGTACCTCGCTGGGCAGTCGAGCGCCGCCCGATAGCGTCCATCTGCGGGCGCGGTGTGCTCGACGGCCTGGTAGACGCGAACGCGGAACTCGGCCGAGTTGGAGCGCTGGGGCGAGGACCGGTTGCAGTACACCCGAGCGTGGGTGCACGCCTACCGCGGCGATGGGGAGCCGCTGGGGCAAGCGGTAACGCGGCTCCGCGAGGTCCTCCCGGCGACCTCGCCGCCGCGGCGGCTGCATGTGCAAGCGGACTTGTTGCAAGCGCTGGGGCGTATCCGGGCCCGCGACACCCGTGGCGGCCTCCAGCATGCGGCAACCGTCCACGACGATTGCCCGGCCGACCAGCGGACCAAGATGGTCATCAGCGTGGCTGAACAGGTGGTCGAGTCCGTTCCCGAGCAAGACGGGGGCGAGCCAATGGTGACCGAGCTCGGAACGTTGCTCGCGGGTTCTCACCTCAGGGCGATCACGTAGAGGTCGAAGGCTGCTTCGGTCTCGCCTGGGGATCCGGGGATGCGTCCCAGTTCGTGCCAGCCCCACCGCTCGTACATGCGCTGGATGTCCAGCTCGCTTGAACCGGTGGGCCAAAGTCGCGCACTCCTCGGCGCGACCGTGCGGTAGTTCGTCCATCAGACGCCGGCCGAGTCCGCGGCCACGATGTGCGGGGTGTACGGCCAAGTCAATGACGGCGAACGTTCGCCGTCCGGTCTCGGTGGTCATCGAGGCTGTAGTCGGGGGAAGGCTGCCGCGTAGACGGTCTGGATCTGCGAGAAGATCGCACGAGTGGCATCGTCTATGCGTTGATGCCCGCATGGTCGACGAGAAGGAAGGGCGCCTGCCCGTCGGGCGAGGCACGTACCGCGCCAACCCGTCAGCAGCACTTCCAGTGGCCGTTGGATCCCCACGAGCACGAGTCGGCGACCTTGTCGTTCCGAAGCATCGGAGGCGACGCTGGCGTTAGGGCCGGTCGAGCGGGCACCCCCACTACGCGGGGCGATGTCAGGGCCTGGATGTCGCGGTGACGGGGTCGTGCCGCGTTACGGGTGTGGCGGCTGCCAGCGAGCGGCGAGCCGGCCGTGCCGGATGCGGCCGACCAAGCGGACGTACAGCGTCTCTGGCGTGTTGTCGCCTGCGTCCCTGTTGATCTCCAGGCTGGAGTGCCGCACCGACAGCTCGTTGGTGTCCACCACCATGCCCGGTGCGAGGACCAGTTCCACGTTGCCGCCGCGTATCCGCAGTTCGATGACCAGCTCGGGTGTGCTGCGCACCGCGCTGGTCAGGTCCAGCAGCACCTCGCACCATGCGGTGCGCAGCGCCAGCCGGTGCGGCAGCGTCCACCGGCCGTCGCGGCGCACCGTGCCGTGTTTCTCCTTGATGGTGAGCCGTTCGGCGGGCGGCTCGGCCGGTGTCCTGGCCGGCGGCGGCGTGAGTGCGCCGGCGCTGCCCGGCAGCGCGACCAGATCGGCGGCGAGCGGGGTCAGCGCGTCGATGGTGCGGGCGTTCAGCGCCGCGTCCAGCCGCTCGTCGAATTCGACCGGATCGAGCCGGCCGTCGGCGACGGCGGCGCGCAGCAGTTCGATGACGCGGTCGCGGTCCGCGTCGGACGCGCGCAGCGCGGGTGATCTGGGCGGATCTGCCGGCATGCGGCCTCCTGGGCGGCGAGGTGGCGGCGGTACGCCACCTAAATCGCTGACTGATCGGTCTAGGGACCAGGGTATCTAGGCGATTTTGCGGTGGTAAGTGAACGGGTCGCGGATCGTGGGTGTCTTGGGTCGTCGACGACGCGGAGGGGCGAACGCGGGTCGTTCTTGTCGTTGGCCCGGATCAGGAGTTGAACGCCTTCTTGTAGAGGCGGGTGGACAGGGGGATGAACACGATCAGCATGACGGTGATCCATAGCAGTGATGCCCCGAGGGCGTGCTGCATGGGCCAGGCGTCGGAGGTCTTCATCTGGCTGCTGGTGTTGCCGAACAGTTCGCGTGCGGCTTGGGTGAAGGTGGAGATGGGGTTCCAGTCGGCGAATACGCGCAGCGGGGTGGGCAGGCGGGAGGCGTCGATGAAGGCGTTGGACACGAACACCAGCGGGAACGAGAGCATGGTCGCGACGTTGTTGAAGCTGGCCGGGGTGCGCAGCGCCAACGCGACGGTGGCGGTCACCCAGGAGAAGGCGTAGGCGAACAGCAGCAAGAGCGCGAAGCCCGCGACCACCTCCAGCGGGGAGGTGTGCACTCGCCATCCGACCAGCACGCCCATCGTGCCCATGACGACCAGGCCGGCCAGGTTCATCAGCAGGTCGCTGGCGGTCTGCCCGATCAGTACCGCCGAGGGTGCCATGGGCAGTGAGCGGAACCGGTCGTAGATGCCCTTTTCCAGGTCCAGGGTCAGGCTGTAGCCGGTGATCTGTGCGCCGGTGATGACGGCTTGGACGAAGATTCCCGGCAGCAGGAACTCCTTGTAGGACATCCCCGGGACCTCGATGACGCTGCCGAACACGTAGGCGAACATCAGCACGAGCACGATGGGCAGCATCACGACGCTGCTGAGCAGGTCCGGTGACCGCTTGATTTTCAGGGTGTTGCGTTTGGCGATGGTCCAGCCGTCGGCGAGGGGCAGGATGAGCGCGTTCATCGGGTGGCCTCCTGGATGGTCCTGCCGGTGCTCTGGGTGCCGGGCGTCTGGTGGCCGGTCAGGGTGAGGTAGACGTCGTCGAGGGTGGGACGGCGTAGTCCGGCGTCGCGGACGGTGACGCCTCCCTCCATCAGGCGGCCGAGTGCTTGGTGGAGGGCTTCGGGGCCGTTGGTGACCGGGACGGTGATCCGCAGTGTCTCGGGGTCGGTCTGCATGGCGCCGGTGGCGAGCCACGCCAAGGTCTCCCGCGCGGGCTGGAGTTGGGTGGGGTCGGTAAGGGTCAGTTCGATGCGGTTGCCGCCGACCTGGTCTTTGAGCTCGTCGGCGGTGCCGCGGGCGATGGCGCGGCCGTGGTCCACGACCATGATCTGGTCGGCCAGCCGGTCGGCCTCGTCCATGTACTGGGTGGTGAGCAGCAGCGTCGTGCCGCCGGCGACCAGTTCGGAGATGGTGTCCCACAGCAGATTGCGGGCGCGGGGGTCCAGGCCCGTGGTGGGCTCGTCCAGGAACAGCACCGGCGGGTCGGCGACCAGTGCGCCGGCCAGGTCGATGCGGCGCCGCATGCCGCCGGAGTAGCCCTTGACCGGACGGTCGGCGGCCTGGGCGAGGTCGAAGCGCCCCAGCAGTTCACGGGCACGGGCCTTGGCTCGCTTGGCGCCCAGGTGGTAGAGGCGTCCGACCATCTCCAGGTTCTCGGCGCCGGTGAGGTGCTCGTCGACGGCGGCGTACTGGCCCGATAGCCCGATGTAGGAGCGCAGGCGCCCGGCCTCGGCGACCACGTCGCAGCCGGCGACCGTGGCGCGGCCCTCGTCGGGTCGCAGCAGCGTGGTCAGCACCCGCACCGTGGTGGTCTTTCCGGCGCCGTTCGGGCCGAGCAGAGCCAGCACCGTGCCGTGGGGGACCGAGAAGGTCAGCTCGTCCAGGGCGGTCACCTCGCCGTATCTCTTGACCAGTCCTTCGGCTGTGATCGCATCGCTCATGGGGGATGTTCCTTTCGCGTGTTCGGGTTCAGGACCGGTGGATGTCGATGTCGGCCCGGTTGGTGTGCGCGTACGCATCGACGAACGTGCCGGCGGTGTCGGAGGCCTTGTGCCATGCGGGTGAGGGGTTGCCGACCACGCCGCTCTGTAGCGCGTGCGGCGTTCCGCTTGTTCAGTGGGGATGTGCCAGCAAGATCAGCTGGCCTGACAGCGCCGCGGCGCTGACGGCGGGACCTGGTGCTCTGCCGGGCAGGTCATGGCGCTGTTGACGGGCGATGGCCGGGGGTGCGACCGAACGGGGGGCCGCCTCACCGAGGCGGATGCTGCCGTGGGACGTTGAGGTCCAGATCGAGCAACCGGCCGGTCTTGGCGTGGCCGCAGACCCCGTCAATTCGGCTGTGGATTCTGCGGAGCCCGGCGGATGGCCGTATGGCGCCGTGGTGCGGGAGTGCGTCGGGCGCCACGGCGGTGTCACTCGCAGAAGATCTGCACCTTGCTGTCGGGGTCGTCGACGTCGACGGTGAGGTCGTCGAGGTGCTCGATGAGATCTTCGAGGTGCTGCGGCTTGAGCTCGGTGAGGTCGATCGGCACCCCTGACTTGGCCAGCTCCGCGTTGACCTTGGTCAGCGCTTGCGGAGGGATGAGACTGGCGAGCCGGACCCCGGCGCGCAGTAGCTGGAGCGGGACCCGGATGTTGACCCGGCCCGGCCCTTCACCGCCCGACTCGTCCGCCCAGCTCACCATCACGCGCAGGTACTTGGGCCGGGTTTTCGGGCGCGACTCGGCCGCCGGGGGCGAGTCGGGCTGTTGTCGTTCGAGGGCGTCGATCAGCCGCCCTGCCTCCTGCGCGGTGATCTTGCCCTCGGCCAGCATCTCCAGGATCTGGCGGCGCTGCTCGTTCACTGTTCTTCTCCTTGACCTATCTGACGCTGACCAGCACGGCCGTTGGGCCCTGCTCGATCTCGATCCGGGTGCCGGGCAGCGCCCACAGCAGTTGTCCGGCACCGCGCAGCGCGCCGCCTGGGCTGATCCGGGTGGCGAGGCATGCGACCAGTCCGCCCAGTACGGCCAGCAGCAGCAGCGGTGACAGCGCCAGCACCACTGGCACGACTGGGATGTACAGCCGCCGCCAGCGGCCATCGCGACGGCGATAATGCGCCGTCACCAGTTGCGGGATCATCGGGACCGCTCCAGCTCGGCCAGCGCCTCCTGGGTACTGATCTCTCCGCGCCGCAGGCGGTCGATGACGTCAGCGCCGCTGGGCGCCGGGTCGGTGTCGACGAAGTCGAGGTGCTCGGCGATCCGGTTCAGCCGGGACTTGACCGTCGGGTAGCTCACCCCGAAGATCCGCTCCATCTCCTTGATCGAGCCGTGCGAGCGTACGAACGCGGCCACGAACACCTGATCGTCGATGCTGAGCTGAGCGAGCTGCGGCGGCTCGAACTCCCCTTCGATCACAACACCGCTGCCGTCGAGGCGAACCCGCTCGACCACGAACGGCTGTCCACGCGTCAGATCCGTCAGCTCCTGCCAGTCCACCCTCGGCCCCTTGTGCTCGGCGTCAAGCTCACACATCCAGTTGTATCTTGACTTTTCTATACGGTCAACGCGATCAGCTTGATTTTTTCAATCTTGACCTTCAATAACTTGAACCATGGTCTTGATCGGCTGGATCTACCGTGTCCGGGGCCCCGAATCGGTGCACCACGATCCAACGGATGGCCTCTTCGGCCCGGCGCCTGACCTGCCGCGACCGCCGCCGCAGCGACCGCTCCATCCGTCGGCGCCCGGCTGCCGAGCTCCAGGTCAGATTCCGCCGCGTCCACCCGACCGAGCCTCGGCATCTCTGTCCGTCTCGGCGAACACACCTCCGCGGCCGCCACTGCCGACCCCGCCGTACGCCTCCGCTTGACACCCTGAACGTGCTCGGATTTCCGGTGCCACGTTGTGCGGGGGTAACAGATCATCTGGTCTGGGTCTTTGGCACAGTGTCCTGGACAGGACGTGCAACAGGCGCCGGCCAGCGACAGGGGACCTTGAGGTGGATGCTTCGTCCGATGGGGGCTCGGAGCCGCAGGCGGGGTCGGCGGCGCGGCGGTGGCTGCTGCAGGGGCTGCATCGTCCCGCGGGCCGCAGGGCGGCCCATCAGCGTCCGGCACCGGAGGAGGAGGTGTCGCACAAGCAGCACCGTTGGTGGCAGGTGATGTGCCTGACCGGTGTGGACTACTTCTCCATGCTCGGTTATCAGCCGGGCGTGCGCTGCTCACCGCCGTGGCGGCGGTGGTGGTCACGGCGACCAGGTTCACCGAGGGCGGCTGGCTCATCCTCGTCGCGCTGCCCGCGATGGTGCTGGTGATGGAGTGGGTTCACCGCTCGTACGCCGGAATCGGCCGGCGGCTGGAGCTGGGCCGCACGCCCTCGCCTCCCCGTCCGCGCCGTTCACTCGTGGTGGTCCCCGTCGGCGATGTCAGCAACCTGACCCGGCAAGCCCTTGCCACCGCCCTCAGCCTCGGCGACCGCGTCATCGCCGTCCGTGTGACGCATCCGGATGAGACCGAGGGCAACGCGCGCTTCCTCGCCGCCTGGGAACGGTGGGCCCCCGAGGTCGAGCTCGTCTTGATCAACGAGGAGCGGCAGCGTCTCGTCGAGCCCGTCGTCGACTACGTCAACCGAGTCCGCGAACGGCACGTGTTCGTCCTGATCCCCGAGGTCGAGCCCGAACACATCTGGCAGCGCGTCCTGCAGAACCAGCGCGGCGCCGTCCTCGCCCACGCCCTGCGCCGCGACACCGAGAGCGTGGTGTGCCGGCTGCGCTTCCGCCTCAGCCCGCTTCCCGAAAGCTCCACCGTCCAGCGACTGGAAACGGCCGGAACATGAATCTGCTGTACGGTCTCCTCCTCCTCCTCCTCCTCCTCGTGGCCGCGCTGACGGTCGGAGCCGTCGGACATGGCGCCGCACACGGCATGCTCCGGCGCAACCGCTTCGCCGGAATCCGCACCCGGCGGGCGCTGGCCGACGACGAGACCTGGAAGCTCGTGTACCAATCGGCCCAGCCATGGATCATCGCCTCCTGCCTGGCGATGGGACTCGGCGGCATGGTCGCGTTCGGTGCCCGGGACCACTCGGTCGCGGGCACCGCGGCAGTCGTCACCGTCCTGTTCAGCATCGCCTTGATCGTCGCCGGAGCGGCCGTCGGCCACCAGGAACTACGCCGATCACGCTGACCCGCGCCGCCTGCCACATGTCGCCGAAAGGCTCAGTCGTGCCCGCTCGCCGGATCCGTGCACGCCTTCAGCCGCTCACTCTGATCCGCCGGGCAAAGCGCTCCAGAAAGGAAGAAGGCCAAACCACGGCAAGCGCCCCAACGCTCGTACCCGCTGACCCGTCGCTTTGCTCCGGGTGGCGGGCTCTCGAGTGGAGGCTCCGGCCCGGATGAATGGTCCGGTCCAGAGGCCCCATGGTGGACGAGTCCTAGCGGGGGAGTGAGAACGAGAGCTTCTGGGTGCTTTCTCGTCCGGCGCTGGAGAAGGTCAGCTCAAGGGTGACCGACTTCGCCTGCGGCGGCGGTGCCGGCTGCACGGAGATGGATCCCTCGGTGAACGAGCGGTCCGGGACCGTTCCGTAGGCTCCGCCGCCGTCGGTGTACTCGTTGCCCAGATCGATTCTGGTCTTGCTGCCGGGATGGAGATGCGTGTGCACGATGAGCGGGGTGGGTGGGTCGGCAGCGCCGGGGTGCGCAAGCTGGGTGAGCCTGCCCAGCCGCCGACGAACGGCCGGTTCTGGGCGGGCGGGGTCGGCGTGCGCGAGTGCCGACCGGCCACGCCGAGTTCAGCGAGCCCGGTATGGCTACGTACGCGTTCTGCCAAATGCACGGACCGCAAGGGGCCGCCAGGGGCTGGGGCGCTCGGCTCGTTGGCTGAGCCAGCTTGGCCCGGTCAGTCCGCGAGGACGGCTGCGACCTGAGCGCGGCCCGCCTCGTACGGGACGGGCCTCGCTCACGTGGTCACTCGGTGACGTTGATCCTCACGGTCGCCTCCGGGCTGCACCAATGCCGGGGAAGTTCGGAGCGGAAGAGGCAGTACGGGAAGCTGTCCTCGCCGACCGAGCCCTGGCGCGCGGTGTAGCTGAGCCTCTCGTCGGGGAGCACGACGACCTTCCCAAGGGACTGTTGCGTCTGGTACACGTTGGCGCCGGCGGCGTTCTTGTCGTTGTCGCGCACATCGAACGTGATCGACTCGCCCTGCTTGACGGTGTAGGAGTCGTCGGCGGGGATCCCGAGCCGGGGGTCGAAATGATCGACCTCGAGGGTGGCCTCGTCTTCAGCCTGCCCATCGCTGACCTTGACGTTGATGACGACCCGGCTGCCCTGCACGACCTGTTCGGAGTCGTAGCCGACCTTCGTCCTGCTGTGCGAGACGGTGCCGAGGTCCGGCGTGCTCACCCAAGTGACGGACAGAGGATCGCCGTCGGGGTCTCGGCAGAGGTGGTCGGCATTCCAGGACAACGGGTCGCCGTGGAAGTTCTGCATGTCGAGGTGGCGGCAATCGGGTACGGCATTGGCCTGCGCCGAGGCCATGGTGGACGTGCCGACGGTGACCGTCGCGGCGACCATCGAGATGCCGAGGATCGCGAGGGCCGGGGACGACATGGCGGTGTGCATGTCACTCCTCTCGTGAGTGGGGAGCACAGGATGACCCATACTGATCTTGAAGGCGTGAAGATCGACAATCTTGGTCTGAATCCCTCGCGGCCGGCTTCCAGCCCGCCACGGACCTGGGCTCCGAGAGCTCCTCCTGGTCGTTCTTCAGCCGGTGTCCGGACGGGGTCAAGGGATCCGGCCTCGGCCGCGAGGGCTCGGGTTGGATGTCATTTGGCGGTGGGTTGCGGGCTCACCCCGGATGGCCGGGAGGCGTCGGTTGAGACCGGCGGGAAGCCACCAGTTCCAGTCGCCAAAGAGCTTCATGAGGGCGGGAACCAGTACGAGGCGTACGAGGGTGGCGTCGAGGGCGATGGCTGCGGACAGCGACAGGCCGAACTGCTTGAGCTCCAGGCCCCCGGCGGTGAGGAATCCGCCGAACACCGCGACCATGATGGCCGCTGCGGCGGCGATGGGGCGGGCGGTGTGCTCGACGCCGGCGGCGACGGCCGAGGCGTTGTCGTGGCCGTCCTCCCAGGCCTCCTTCATGCGGCGGATCAGGAAGACCTCGTAGTCCATGGACAGGCCGAACAAGAGGACGAAAACGGTGATGGGGACGTAGACCTGCAGGAAGCCGGCGCTGGTGAAGTCCAGGAGGCCGGAGCCATGACCCCATTGGAACACCGCCACGGTGAGGCCGACGGCGGCTCCTGTGACGAGCAGGTTCATCACGATTGCTTTGATCGGCAGCGTGATGCTGCGGAAGACCATCAGCAGGAACAGCAGGGACAGCCCCAGGACCAGTGCCATGACGTACGGGAGCTTGCGGGTCGTCTTCGCGGACAGGTCGACGAACGTGGCGGTGGCCCCGCCGACGAGCACCTGCTGGTTCGTGGTGGGGGCGAGATCGTGGCGGATGTGGCGGACCAGGCCGGTTGCCGCCTGCGAGTCGATAGGCACCTTGGGCACGGCGTTGAGCAGGACTCGTCCGTCACCGGGGACGGGCTCGACGGCGGCGACGCGGTCGTCCTTGGCGACTTGGCCGGCCAGCCGCGTGGCCTGTTGTGCGCCCGCGGCGTCAAGTGAGGCGCCGCCGGGGCCGGTCACCACGATCTGGATCGGTGACACCGTGCCGGGGCTGAACGAGCGGTCCAGGATCTGCTGCGCCTTGCCGGTGGGCTTGTCCTTCAGGGAGCTGACGCCCAGATCGATGCCGTACTTCAGGTCCGCCACCGGCAAGGCGGCCAGGACCAGGATCGCCGCGGCGAGCAGGCCGGCCGGAATCGGATGGCGCATGACCAGATGTGCCCAGCGCGCCCAGACGCCGGAAGAGACCTGGGTGTCCGGGCGGGTTCCGGCGGGGCGCACCCGGGCCGGGAGCGCTCCGGCGTTCACCCGGGGGCCCAGGGCGGCCAGTACGGCCGGCAGCAGGGTCAGCGCGGCCGTGAGCGTGCAGATGACCGAGATCAGGACGCCGATGGAGATCTCCCGGAAGACCGGGGCGTCGATGATGAACAGCGAGCACACCGAGATCGCGACGATCACACCAGAGAACAGGATCGTCCGTCCCGAGGTCGCGACGGCCACCCCGGTCGCCTCGGCGATCGCATCGCGCGGCCTGTTGTCGCGGGTCACCCCGCGGCGCGCCAGTTCCTCCTGGAACCGGCTGACGATGAACAGCGCGTAGTCGATGCCGATGCCAGTGCCGATCATCGTGACGATGCTCAACAGGAACACGTCGAAGGTGAACCCGAACGTGAGCAGGTAAATCACGCCGAAGGTGAGCGCCAGGCCGGCCACCGCCAGCAGCAGCGGAAGGAACGCCGCGACCAGGGCCCCGAGTGCCAGCACCAGCACCAGCAGCGCGATGGGCAACCCGACGGACTCGGCCCGCTCGGCATCGGCGGTCCCGACCTCGGTCTGATCATTGGTGATGGGGGAGTACCCGGTCAGATAGGCATTCACCCCATCACCGGCGGCGTCGCGGATCGCGGTTTGCACATCGGCCGCCCGGCCGGGTAGCTGGTGGGCGTTCCCCTTCAGTCCGACGAGGGCCAGGGCGGCGCGCCCGTCGGGGGAGAGCTGGCGACGCGCCTGGGCGTCGAACGGGCCCACGACCGCGGCGACGCCCTGCTGCCTGCGGGCCGTCCGTACGACCCGGTCGATCGCGGCGCGGCGGGCCGGATCGGTGATCTGGCCGTCCGGGACGTCGAAGACGATGACGTCCTGCTCGTTGCCCTGGCCGGAGAAATGCCGCTGGACCAGCGTCGACGCCCGGCTCGACTCCGTCCCGCGCACCCCGTAGTCGGCGGCCTTGAGCTCCTTGAGCAGGAACGGGAACGCCACGCCGCACGCGATGATGACGATCACCCAGGTGCTGATCACGAGTCGACGGCGCTCGGCCATCACAGCGCCCCATCGACGTGGTCTCACCCCACGCCTCCCAGCAGTGCGTGCACGACGCCGGCCGCGTTCTGGACGTCGAGGTCGGGGTCGACGAGCAGGTGCAGCAGTACCCCGTCGAACAGCGCGGCGACCAGCGTCGCGGTCCCGGAGGCCGACACCCGCGAGTCGATCTCGCCCCGTTCCTGGTCGGCGCGGACCAGGCCGGTCAGGACGGCGCGGTAGGAGCGCAGCTCGGCGGCGATGGGCTCGCGCAGTGCGGGATCCCTGGAGGCCTGCCGCGCGGTTTCCAGCAGCAACGCCACCGACGGGTCGTCCAAGGCTCCCGAGGAGAACCAGGCCAGGGTCCCGTCGACCAACTCCCGCACGCTGCCCGCCTGCCGCGTCAGCGCGATCGGCTGTGCCAACGCTTGGAGGGTCGCCGAGACGGCCGCCTCACGCAGCAGCTCCTCCTTGCCCTTGAAGTGATAGCTGACCGCGCCGTGCGGCACACCCGCGCGCGTCGCGATGGCGCGGGTGGTGACCTGCCCCCAGCCGAGCTCGGCGATCAGCGCGGCCGTGGCATCCATGATCGCGGTGCGGGTCGCGGCGCCCTGCTCGGCACTGCTTGGCCGTTCGCCTTGGCCACTTGCCTTGTCCATATGGCCAAGCTAGATCGGCCGAGAGCCCCACGCAACCCTGATAAGCGTGTTGAACGAGCGAATGACTCAGACACAGCGACCAAGTCGCAACCTGGGCACTCCACCAGCGTCGGACCGGTCTCACCATCAGTGTCAGCTGCTCGTCTCCATCCTCGAACCACTCGACGGCCCCGCCGTGCACGATGATGGGCTGGACCGGGTCGTCGGCCGGCGGTCGAGACCGCGAACGCCGCAAGGCTCATTCTTGGCTCATGGATGAGCTCCTGGCCGTGGACGGTACGGGAGCGAACGCGCTCACGGCGATCCCGCCGACCGGATGGTTCTCCAACGTGCCGGAGCGGCCACGCCCCACCGGCGTGGGAGTTCGCCACCTACATGTCGTCGCTGTACAGCGCGGTGTCGACCGCCGGCAGCCGGGCGACCTCCTGGATCAGCCCGGCCGCTCTGCGCAGCCGTTCGTCGCAGCCGGGCTGCTGGAGCAGGCAGGAAACAGGCGCCGCGGGTGGCCGCGGTGGTGGTCGGCTACGCGGTGATCGGACATGTGCCGACTGGGCCTTCTATGGGCCGTGCTCGGCCGGTCTCCCAGGCCCGCTATGTGAACAGATGGTTTCGCCTCTTGATCCGCACTCAAATAGACACTTATGTTCTCAGGACGATCGTGGTGCTGAGGCCGCTTGGATCATGGGGGAGCCTGGGATGTCGTTGCCGCAGGTGAATCGGCCGTTCTGGGTCTCCGGCAGAAGGCGGCGGCGTTCGGGCACTCGGTGGCGCATGCGTGCGACGGCGGTCGTGACGACCATGGTGTTGTCGGCGTCGCTGGTGCAGCCGATGGTGTCGCGGCAACCGGCGCGGGCGGAGCCGGGCTCGAAGATTCCGCGCCGAGATCTGCCCCTGATGACGTCGGCGGCGGTCAAGCCGCGCCAGCTCAAGCCGCCGGCCACATCGCCGGTGGCGGACTTCACGCCGCTGGCGCGGACCGGCGCGGCCGGGTCGAAGGCGGCCCGTGCGGCGGAGGCACCGCAGACAAGCCTGGTCAGCCCGGTCGACGACAGTGTCGTGGCGACCGAGACGCCGACGTTGAAGGTTCGCGATGTCGGGAGCGGCACGCTGTACTGCTTCAAGGTGTCGACCGGGTTCGACGGCCGTTCTGGCAGCGTCGTCGACTCGGGATGCCTGTCCACGCCGCAGTGGAAGGTGCCCAAGCACGTGCTGCGCGACGGCGGCAAGTACACCTGGACGGCCGGCACGACGACGGGAGCCGGGCAGCCGGTGACCCCACCGGCCTGGGTCGCGCATTTCACGGTCGATCAGCGCGTGGGCGATCCGGGGCCGGCGCCAACCGACAAGCTCGGCCCGGTAACGGTGAACCTGTACAACGGCAACGTCCACACCAAGTCGTCCGGCCCGGCTTTCGAGGCTCTGGGTGGGCCGGCCGGAGTGACGTTCAGCTACAACTCCCGGCAGGGTGAAGCGCACGGCGTGCGCGCGTCCTACTTCAACGACCCGCAGCACAACGGAACGCCCGCAGCCGCTCCGGTGCTGGTGCGCAGCGAGGCCCAGGTCAATCTGGACTGGGGCAACGTGTGGAGCAACGTCGACGAGAACCTCCCGTGGAAGGACAACCCGCTTCCGCCCGCCCTGGACAAGAACCACTACGTCATCCGGTGGGAGGGCCACTTCAAGGCCCCCAGGTCCGGGGATTTCCAGTTCGCGGGCGCGCACGCCGACGGTGCGAAGATCTGGGTGAACGGCAGGCTCGTCTACGACAACCCCGATGCCACGCCGAACGTGAGCACGGAGTTCCTGACGGCGGGCCCGAGGCACGAGCGGGACGTTCCACTGATCGCCGGGCAGCGTGCGGCGATCAAGGTCGAGCTCTACCACCACAGTGCCGAACGGCCGCGGATGGTGCTGTGGACCAAGAGCACGACGGGCGCCGCGGGCCAGCGCAGCCACAACGTCGCCCCCCGGATCGTGACGACGGACTGGCTGTACGCCGAGGACCCGTTGCCGCTTCCGGCGGGATGGACGCTGGGAGTGGCCGGGAGCGGCTACACCAAGGCCGAGATGCTGGACGGGTCGGTGGTGCTCACCGACAACGCCGGCGGCAAGCACACCTGGACCAAGACGTCGGACGGGGGTTATGCGCCCCCGTCCGACGAGGACGGTGTGCTGGCCTTCGACGCCGGTGGCCGGATCACCGTCACCGACAAGGACGTGGCGTCGATCTTCAACCCCGACGGGACGCTCGCGCAGGTGACGTCGGTGCAGGACAGCAAGAAGCCGGCGGCGTTGCAGTACTTCTACAGCGGTTCCATCCCGCGTCTGACGCAGATCAAGGACCCGGTGTCGGGCCGGGCGCACACCCTGCACTACAACACCGACGGCAGCGACAACTGCTACGGCGGGGTCGCCCGCCCGCCTGGCGCAGACCGTGCGCCCGCGCAGCAGTTGTGCCGGATCCGCTACTGGGACGGCACCGAGACCCGGCTGTGGTACGTGATGGACACCCTCGCCCGGATCGAGAACCCGGGCGCGGCCATCGCCGACTACAACTACCTGAACCGGGACACGGCCAAGCCACTGTACGACCGGGAGACCGACGAAGAGCAGCGGCAGAAGATCAAGGAGACGCTCGGGCCGCTGACCGAGGTCCGTGACGGTCTGGCCTACGACTGGCTGGCCCGGCAGACGCCGAACGGGCGGATGCTCGCCGAACGGACCATGGTCGAGTACGAGAGCGTCTACGAGAGCGACATCGGGGACTCGCGGCTACGGGCGGTCAAGGTCCTGGCGCCGTATCCCAGCGGCTACCTCGAGGCAGGGCCGCGACCCGGGCACCTCTACCAGTACTACCTCGACCGCAAGCAGACGACCGTCGGGGTGTCGGGGCTGGACGATCGGATGCGTTCCCGTGTGGTGACGTACGACGACGCCGGTCGGGAGCTGACGTCGACCGACGCCGACGGGGTGAGCTCGTCGGTGGCGTGGAATTCCAAGGACCAGCCGGTCGCGGAGGTCGACCCGCGGGGCAAGCGTGTCACCTATGTCTACGACCACGCCGACCGGCTGACCGATGTCCACGGGCCCGCGGCGGCGTCGTGCTTCGACGGCCAGACCCCGACCTCGCAGTGCCAAAGTACGGTTCCGCACAGCCGTACCCGCTATGACGAGGGCATCGTCGGGTTGCAGGCGGCGTTTTACGACAACCCGCATCTGTCGGGTGTGCCCGCGGTGTGGCAGACCGGCGTCGGTACCGGCGACGGTTCGCTGACGGGGAACTGGGGCGGCACACCGCCGGTGACGGGCACCGGGGGCTGGTCGGGCCGGTTCACCGGCGAGATCCGGTTCCCTGAGGCCGGCAAGTACGGGCTCGGATTCACGGCCGTGGACGGGGTGCGGCTGTGGATCGACGACGTGCTCATCGTGGACAGCTGGACCGACAAGGCCTCCACCACGGTTTCGGGGACCTACACCAACCCCAAGGCGGGCAGCCGGCACCGGATCCGTGTCGATTACTACAACCGCAGCGGCAGCACCGGCGCTCTGGACTTCACCTGGACTCCGCCCGGGGACGACGGCTCGGTGACCGTCCCCGGTGAGCATCTGGCGCCGCGCTACGGCTACGAGACCAGCAGGGTCACTGAAGCCGGCTCCGAACGGGCCCCGTCGACGAAGACCACGACCGCCTACTCCGACGCCTCGACCGGGATCGATCCGGTGTTCGGGCTGGTGGTGTCGAAGACCAGCGACCCGGGCGGGCTCGACCTGGTCAGGCGCAACGTCTTCGAGCGACCCGGCAACGGATATCTGCGGCGGCTGGCCGAAGCCCTGCCCGGCGGCGACATCGGCGATCCCGCCAAACGCGGCACCTCCGCCTACTACGGAGGGAACGAGACTCGCTCCAACCCCTGCGAGGAGAACTCGCCGGCGGTGAACCAGGGCGGCATGGCCAAGACCCTCACCGCGGCCGGGAACGCCGACGGGTCGGCCAACACGGCCGAAACGGTGGACGACGCGTCGGGCCGGGTCGTCGCCGTCCGGATCAACTCCGAACCGTGGTCGTGTGTCAGTTATGACGCCCGCGGCCGCGTCGCCAAGAAGACGTTCCCGGCGATGGGCGATCAGCCCGCCCGGACCGTCACCCACGACTACGCCGTGGGCGGCAACTCCCTCGTCACCCGGATCAGCGACGCCAACGGCTCGACCACCGCCGTGGTCGACTTGCTCGGCCGGGTCGTCTCCTACACCGACGCCACCGGCGTGATCACGACCAGCAGGTACGACGCCGCCGGACGCAAGACCACCGAGACCACCACGGTCAAGGGAGTCTCCTCGACGCTGACCTACCGCTGGACCAACGCCGCACGCCTGATCGGCCTCAGCCTGGACGGCACCGCCGTCGCCACCCCCGGCTACGAGGCGGGATTGCTGAAGACCGTCGGCTACGGCAACGGATCGGACCTCGCGGTCACCTACAACGACGCCGCGGCCGTCACCGCCCTGAAATGGAAGACCAAGGAGTCGACGGTCACCGACACCGTGACCCGCGCCCGCGACCAGCGCGTCACCGCCGAATCCATCACCGACTCCGCCGCCCCCGGCAAGACCTACGACCACTCCTACACCTACGACGGTGCCGGCCGCCTTGTCGCGGCCACCGTGCCGCACCACAAGCTCACCTACGGCTACACCGGCGACGGCGGCTGCGGACCCAACAAGAAGGCCGGAGCCAACACCAACCGCACCAGCTCTACCGACAGCTTCAACGGCGGCCCGCCCGTCACCACCGCCTACTGCTACGACAACGCTGACCGGCTCCTGTCCACCAGTGGCGCCACCACCCTTTCGCTGGACTACGACGTCTACGGCAACGCGACCAAGGTCGGCACCGACACCCTCGGCTACGACTCCACCCGCCGGCACGTGGTCACCACCACCGCCGCCACCGCCAACGCCGCCGCCCGGACGGTCCGCTACACCCGCGACGTCACCGACCGCATCACCGCACGCACGGTCGAGGAGACCGGCAAGCCCGCGCAGGCGACCCGCTACGGCTTCACCTCTGACGCCGGCGGACCCGACTTCGTCCTGGACGCCGGCGGGAATCTGCGGCAACGCGTGCTGAAACTGCCGGGCGGGGTCGTCCTCACCAAGAACTACTCCGCCAACACCCCCGCCAACTGGGCCTACCCCAACGTCCAGGGCCACATCCTGCTCACCGCCGACGGCACCGGCGCCCGCACCGGCAAACTCCATCTGTACGACCCGTTCGGCCAGAACATCGACCCCGACACCGGCGCGATCGGCGACATCCCCATCCCCGCCACCGCCGAGGGCGGCATGGACTTCGGCTGGCTCGGCCAGCACACCGTCCCCATCGAACACCTGGCCAGCCATCAGGCCCTGGAAATGGGGGCCCGCACCTACCTGCCCGTCCTCGGCCGCTTCCTGCAGACCGACCCCGTTTCCGGCGGCTCCGCCAACAACTACGACTACGTCAACGCCGACCCCATCAACAACCTCGACCTGACCGGCTCCAAGCCCTGGTACCCGTCCCCACTGGACAAGGGTGGAGCCGGCGGAGGCGGTCCACGCGGCTCCGGCCCGGGCGGCCCGGGCGGTGGCGGAAAAGGTCCAGGCGGCGGGGGAGGGGCCAATACCGGGCCCCGGCCCAACACCCCGGAAAAGGCTCCCACCCAAGAGGCGCCCACAAAGGCAGAACCTGCGAAAATTGCGATCGGCCTGAGCGAAGTCGACGGAAACCCCATGGCGCTCCTCGAATTCGCTGACCGAGTCGGCGCGAAGTCGTACCACGACTGGCCGTCCCAAGGTCAAAACTGGGTGCAAGAATTCCAGAGCTACGTCAAGGACGGAAAGACGCAGATCCACGTCAATCTCGACGGGATCGACGACCCTGTGGCCGCGGCCCGGGCCGGCCGGGGCACGGACCCCATCCTCGATGGACACGCAACTGGCTGGGAGCTAAGCTTGATTCAAGATAATCCGAGCTCATGGCCGTTGGTGACCTTCTATCGAGAAGGGAGACCCGTTGACAACCCGTTCGTCGAATGAAGGCGCGGGCCTGCCCATCTCTTTCGAACGCAGATTCCGGCCGTGGCGATATAACGTCAGCCACTCGGAGCTTTCGCTACGGAGCGTCGACGGCGCCGACATCATCGAGATTCAATTCTTTGGTGTCATGGGCATGAAGCTCAAGACCGTTTATGAAAGGCTCGACATCACTCTTGCGGACGGCCCCGAAACGGCGGAGATCCTCACGTTCTCCGGCGTTCCCGGGTCACAGACCGCGAAAGTGCGATGCCTCACTCTCAACGATGACAGTTTCGTGGCGTGCTTGAGATTCAGTGCCTGGGCGCGCCCCCGTGATACCGAACGAGACCCATCAGGTCTCCCGCAAAGCGAATCCACACTGCTGTTCCGGGGGTAGGGCTCCTCGCCGTCAGACCATCCGGTCTGACGGCCCTGGAGCTCATACGGAGAAGATCATCGCCAGCGAGTCCGGCCGTAGCGAGCGTCGGGGACGGCTGCCGGTGCTGGGCGGCTGCTGTGTGAACGGGGCCGCAGATCCTCTTGGGTGGTCGAACGCGGACGGGCGGAGATCGGTGCGCGTCGGTGGGTCGTTCTTGTCGTTGGCCCGGATCAGGAGCTGAACGCCTTCTTGTAGAGGCGGGTGGACAGGGGGATGAACATGATCAGCATGACGGTGATCCACAGCAGTGATGCCCCGAGGGCGTGCTGCATGGGCCAGGCGTCGGAGGTCTTCATTTAGGTGCTGGTGTTGCCGAACAGTTCGCGTGCGGCTTGGGTGAAGGAGGCCGTCGTGGTTACGGCCGGGTGCGTAGGTGGGAGGCCTGCGCCGCCGATCGTAGATCCCAGCGGTGAAATGGGTGCCCCTGATGGTGTCGGCGACCAACGGCGGCCGGTACCCGCCATCGAAGGTGCTCGTCGGACGCCAGGTGACCATGGGCCTGGATCGTGCCGGTAGGTGTGTTCAGGGTGTGGCTGGTTTGCGGGCGGTGAGCAGGCGGGTCGGGACCCACGGACTGCCCCACCATGCGCGCCAGCCGAGGCCGCGCACGCGGATGTCCTGGGCGTTCAGCAGGGCCAGCACCGCAGCGTACTCGCGGGGCGTCCGCGCCAGGTCGGCGATCAGCAGGCGGCCGCCCGGCCGCAGCACCCGGTACGCCTCGGCGATCGCTTGGGCGCGGGCGTCCGCGCCGAAGATGGTGTGCACCGTCAGGCTGGACACCACCAGGTCGAAGCTTGCCTCCGCGTACGGGAGTCTGCGCAAGTCACCCCCGTGCACGTGGACGCGGTCGGCGACGCCTTCGGCGTGGGCGTTGCGCAGGGTCGCCGCCGGGGTGTTGCCGGACTGATCCCGTCCGCGCCACAGGTCCACGCCGACCGCCCGGCCCTGCGGGAGGTGCCGGGCGGCGGCCAACAGGACGGCGCCGCGTCCGCAGCCGAGGTCGAGCAGCCGTTCGTCGCCACGCAGGTCCAGCTCGTCCAGCACGTCCCGCCAGACCAGGAACTTGCCGCGCAGCGTGGCGTGCAGGCTCAGGGCAAGGCATCCCGCCAGCAGGGTGCCGGAGACCAGCGCGGGCAGCGCGGCGGCCAGATCCGCGGTGACCGCCATCACCAGCCCGGTCACCCAGAACCCCAGCACGACCAGGCCCACAAAGCCGAACCCATAGGGCGCATCCATCCCGTACCGCGCGCCAGGCATCCCGCCACTCTGCCACGAACCGGCCGCTCAGGGGCTGGCAACGACGCACTGGTCCACCGCCGCCGAGTACCGGACACCGTGGTGACACCGTCGGCGACGGCGACGTGTGGACGGGCGCCGGGCTGAGCGCGTGCCTGGACCTGGCGCTCGCGCTGGTCGCCGGGACTTCACAGCCCGGTGCCGGAGTCTTTGCCTTGGACATGACCCAGGCGAGGGAACTCCTCCTACGCTCGTGGTCCCACTCCCACAGTTGGGATTCGGCTGCGGACGACGCATTCGATCATGGCTGCAAGAGCCGGGTACGGTGGCGGGCAAGTGTGGTTCATGCCTTCTGAGGGTTTCTGGCGGGCTGTCGCGGGCGGATTGGAACCAACCGGGTTCGCTGAAGTCCTTGACGAGCCCGGGTTTCATGACGTTGACGCCGGGGCCCTGACGGCGGGCATGGGTGCCCTGAAGATTGCGAATGGGTCCTCCTTCCCGGCTCTTGACGCAAGAACGCAGGCTCCTGCCGCAGACCGCGCCAGGTTGGCCCACGATCGGACTCGTCCGCCAGCGGTGACCGGCGGTTCCTTGGCCAGTCGGCTGCGGCGAGGCACCGGCGTTGGTCCTTCAGCGTGCCGGGCCCGGTCGCGGAGTTCGGCGTCGAATCTGGTCGATGGCCGGTCGAGGTAGCCGCCGGGGTGGCTGTTCCGGCTCCGCGCGGGCTCCTGCGACTTGCTCAGCATGATTTATTGGTGCCCTGCATGAAGTCGCAGAAGGAAAGGCGTGTCACCAGGGAGGGAACGATGCTGTTCAGGAGGGAGGTCCTTGAGGGGATCGCGGGCGGGCGGATCGACCGGGTGTTCCGGGTGTGGGCCGAGCCCCGGGTCCGCACGGGGAGCACCCAGCGCACCTGGGCGGGGATCGTCGTGATCGACTCGGTCACGGCCGTCACCCCCGAGGAGATCACCGAGGAGGACGCCCTGCGTTCGGGCTTCGCAAGCCGTGCGGCGCTGCTCACCGCGCTGTCCAAGAGCACCAAGGAGGGCGGCTACCACCGCGTCATGCTCCATCTGGGCGGACCCGATCCTCAATCGGAGTTGGCCGGGAACGCCGACCTGACCGACCAGGAATTGGCCGACCTCAAAGCCGCCCTGGACGCCGTCGACATCCGCAGCCGCCGCGGCCCCTGGACCCGCGAGGTCCTGCGCCTCATCGAGGAACACCCCGGCCTGCGCGCCCTGGACCTGGCCGAACGACTGGACCGCGACAAGTTCCCTTTCAAGGCCGACGTCCGCCGCCTCAAAGCCCTCGGCCTCACCGAAAGCCTGGAGACCGGTTACCGTCTCTCCCCGCGCGGCAAGGCCCTCATGGCCTACCTGCGGTCCTCCACTGAATGACCTGTCCCGGGTGCTGCTTCAGCCCTGACACCTCTCTTGCCGCTGGCCGGGGCGCTCGATTGAGTCCCATCGGACGGCATGCCCAGGCGACCGCTACGATCCTCCCACTCGTTGGAGGTGTTAGTGGGAAGCTTGCACGACCAGATGCTGGCCGTCAGCGAAGCGCCGCTCTCCTCCCTGATCCAGCCGCTGGTCCAAGTCCGGGCCGGCTCGGTCACGGACCACTGGCTCTTGCCCGAGTCAGATCGCTTGGCTCTGCGGACTTGGGGCCTACCGGAAGGGCCTTTGCTGCGCCCGACACCACAAGCCGGGCCTCAGCCCACGCTGGCACCCAACATCGCCGGTGAACTGGAACGCCGACTTCTTTCCGAGAAGCAAAGGCTGTATCTGCTCGGTATCTATGGCGCCGACTTCGACCCGGGCACCGCGATCCGAATTGGAGCGGTCGCCGGCACCGGGCAGGTCATGGGGATACGCGAACGACCGGTAAGCACAGCCGACGTCCACGAGCAACTCCGTCCCTATTACCCGAATCTCTACCACCCGGCTGTCTGCTACTTCAACAGTTCGGTAGCTGCCTTTGTGGAGGTGGCTTGGCGTTGGCGGGCGGCGGTCGAACTGATCCGCGCACACCCCGGTCCGGGTTTCCCCGCACCTCTCAAGGAACACGAACAGCACGCCGCCGAACTTGAACGATCTTGCACGGACTTCCTCGCCCGCATGACTGTGCTTGACCCCACGCTCGGCGACAGCGCGGCCGGCTCGTTGTGGTTGGAAACCATTACCGACGACCGCTGACGCCTGATGACGGGTACTGAACGCACTCTCATGCCGCATTCGGTGAGAATGGCGCCAGGGTGTACTTGCCAGAGACGGTTGGCGTGGAGCCGCGTCCCGCTGCGGGAGGTCCCGTGTAGCTCGATGTCCCGCTCTGCGGCCTTGGTCGGCAGCTGGGTTGTCGTCCGGTCGTCGTGTGGCAGCCGGACTTCCAGGGTGGTGGTCGGCGGGGTGGCGCGGGGTCGCCAACTGGTGCACCGCGTCTTCGGTGCCGGTGTAGGCGCCATGCTGGTGGCGTTCGGCGGCGATCACGTTAGCGGTGTCGGGGTTGAGATGCCGTACCGCCGACAGGCTGGGCCGGATCACCGGCGGCGGCATGGCGGGGAAGTGCCTGTGGCAGGGCCCCAGACCGCGGCTTCGGCGTCAGTGGGGAGTTCTAGGGCGGCGGCCGGAACGCGATGTCGGTAGGCATGACCCTCGTCACGTCCGGCGGCGCGTTTGGCGGCGACGTTTGGGGGTGGAGCGCTTAGGCGGTGGCTTCTTACCGGTGGGCTGCTGTTGGGGATTGCGGCCACGGGAGCTGTTGGGGGTGCGGCCGCGGACGATGCCGATCAGTTCCTCCATCAGGTCGGTCGTCTCGGTGTCGAGCCAGGCCAGGCCGATCTGGGACTGAGGGGCGTCGGTCACGGTGCGGTAGGTGAGGTCTTTGCGGTGGTGGAGGCGGGCCAAAGACTGCGGGAGCAGCAGGACGCCGGCGCCCGACGCCACCAACTCGATCGCCTCAGCGGTGCTCTCCGGTCGGGTGAAGGCAGGCTGCCCGGGGCGGTGGTCCCAGGCCAAGACGTCGTCGAGCGGCTCGAACACGTCCTCGTCGGCGAGATCGGCGACCTCCACCTCCTCGACCGCGGCCACCGCGTGATCCTTCGGCACCACCACCACGGTCGTCTCCAGGTACAGCGGGATCACGTGAAGGGCCTCGCGGTCGACGGGCAGGCGTACGAACGCCGCGTCCACACCACCGTCCCGCAGCAAGGGGACAATCTCGGCGGCGGCCATCTGCACCAGCCGGAGCGGCACCTCCCGCACCCGCTCGGCCCACACTCCAGCCCATTTCCCGGGCGTCACCCCTGGCGCGTAGGCCAGCCGGAACTCACCATCGGTCACTTCTTCAGCCTAGTCACGTCCAGGCAACTTCCTCCCGCTGGCTACCCTTGAGGTCATGAGCACGTCCAAGGCGAAGACGCCGCAGACCATGAAGGCCGCGACCGCGGCCAAGAAGCTGGGAATCCTGCTGTCAGCAGCGCCCGCCGAGTTTCAGGAAGGCCCTGTCTCCCGAGACGAATTGAACGCGCTCCAAGCCGACCCGCCCTCGTGGCTCGCGGACCTGCGCCGCGAGGGCCCCCACCCCCGCCAGGTCGTCGCCGCCAAGCTCCGCGTCTCCGCCTCAGGTCTGGCTCGCGCCGGCATCACGGGCCCCCTCACCACAGCCGAGATCGAGAACCTGAAGGCCGAAAACCCCGACTGGCTCGAACGCGAGCAGGCCATCCAAGCCGAAGTCCGCAAAGAGGAACTCCGCCTCAAGCAGCAGCGCGCCAAGGCCTGACGCACGCTATGCCCCCGGCCACAGGCGCAGGAGCGCGTTGATCACGAGAGCGACAGGTGGTGGTGTCGGTCTTGGGTGTCACAGACTCAGCAGGGAGTTGCTCGGTCTGACCGTCTGCGGAGCGGTCGCGTTCGAGCGGGACGCCTCTTTCGCAAGCCCGAGAAGGCGCCTGTCCACACCGCGAGCGTATGCGGCCGGGCATCCAGCCGGCAGTCCACGAAACCCCTGTCCAGTCACCGTGCACTGGCGCGCCGTCGTCCATGTGGTGTGACTCGACTAGGTATGCCCCAGAGCATTTCGGTTCGGGGTGAACCACGGGTCTTCCGGGAAGACTTGAGCGAGCCTGTCGCGGACGACGTGGCGGACCTCCGCTCTGCCGAGAGCGACGATCGGCTCCCAGCAATGTTCTCTGACCGCCGGGTGACAAGACGCGTCGGGGCACATCAGCACCGCAATTACTCGGATTGGCCAAAGGAGTGGCTGTACAACCAGGCGACTTGGCTCCTGCGCAGCTGCAGTTGTGGGCCATGGGCGCCTCCAGATATCGGCCGGAAGCACATCATCCAAGGCCGGAATATTCACGTATATCTTCAGCCGGAGACATCTTTGCGACGTCTTGGCGCCCGCTGTGGGGCTGTCGGGCATGGCATCGCCAAGTGAGACGTGCCTGGGGAAAGGGAGGGCACGTGATCGCGCCGACATGAACGTCCGCTCGTGCCGCCGACCGCACTGGTAAAGCCGATGCTGGGTTGGTGTCGTCTCTCGGTGGCGACACCATTCAAACGCGGCTCGCTTGCCGTCTTCGGTCAGCTGGTTCGGGCGAGTGCGTCGATCGCGGTGACGTCTTCGGTGGTGAGGGAGAAGTGTTCCAGGTCGAAGTTGGCGGCGATGCGTTCCCGGCGTGATGACCTGGGGAGGATGACGATGTCGTGTTCCAGATGCCAGCGCAGGACGACTTGGGCGGGCGTGACTGCGTGCCGTTCAGCGATCTCGGTGAGGACGGGGTGGCGCAGGTCGGTGTTCTTCAGGCCGCTGTAGCCCTCGACGACCACTCCTCGACGACGGTGCTCGTCCAGCAAGGCAGGGTCGTGCTGTCCCGGGCTCCACGGGATCTGGTTGACCGCCGGCTGCTGTCCGGTGGCCTCGGTCAGCAGGTCGATCAGGGCCGGGCTGTAGTTGCTGACGCCGACAGTGCGGGCCAGTCCTGCGTCCTTGGCGGACAATAGTTCCTGCCAGGTGGAGACGAGTTCGTCCCGGCCGGTCGGCCAGTGGATCAGCCAAAGATCTACATAGTCGGTGTCGAGCAGGCGGAGACTGGACTCCAGGGCGCGGCGGGCGTGCCGCGCGTCCTGTGGGCGTAGTTTGGTGGTGATGTAGACCTGCTCTCGGCCCACGCCGCTGTCCCTCACGGCTCTGCCGACCTCTGACTCGTTCTGGTACAACGTTGCGGTGTCGACATGCCGGTAGCCGACTTCCAGCGCCGCGCGTACGGAGTCGTACGCCGTTTCGCGCCGCAGCTGCCAGGTACCGAAACCGATCAACGGCAGCGCGATATCACCAGGTGGCTTCGTCGTCCGAGTCATGCATGGCATTCTCTCTCGGTCTCTGCGCCTTGATCGACGACACGCGCCACGGCTGCCATGACAGTGCGCTGCGAGATCGACACCAGCCCGTCCGCTGGGGGTCAGGTGCGGCGGGCGGACTGGCGGTACTGGGTGGAGGTGAGGCCGATCTGCCAGGCCGCGGCGTGGACGGGGTCGCGGATCCAGCCGGGGACCAGTTCGCCGAACTCGCGGCGGGTGCCGTCCCGTTCGACGGTGCCGTTGGTCATCAGGAGCAGGTGAAGGTGGTCGTCGTACAGGCGTTCGACGCACCAGAGGCTGAGGACCTGGCCGGGGTTGCCCGGGTCGGGGACCTCCCGGCCGACCTGCGGCCAGCGGGCCTCGGTGACGATCCGGTGCCAGCCGGCTCGGCCTGCCAATCGCTCGACGGCGCAGCGGCGCTGCTCGGAGTTGCGCAGCGACACCGCTCGGGAGATCGGGACGTCCTCCTCGATGAGTTCGCGTGGCATGGCGACGCCGTGCCACGCCCAAAGGCGCCAGCCGTCGGGGTACTGGACGGCCGGGCCGGTCGGATGGTGGAGCCGCCCCCCGGCGTCGCGGTGCAGTTGCGTGGGACGTTCGGTGAGGATCACGCTGTCGCGCATCGGCCACCACTCGCCCGCCGAACGCGCCACCTGGAGCAGGCCCCGGCCGTGGCGGTCCGGTTCACCGGCGCCGAGGAGCTCGAGGAAGCCGAGCTGGGCGAGGTGCGGCAGCGTCCGTTGCGGGAACGCGCCCAGCCGGGGCAGTGCCCACTGTTCGGGGAACTGCCGCGCCTCCTGCCAGGTCGCGGCCGCCTGGTCGACGGCTTGTCCGACGGCCTTGCCGAGACCGATGTCGACCGCGGTGGCGACCTCGCGGCCGAGCCGGTCCAGCGGCGCGCGCCAGCGCGGGTCCCGCTCCCGGCCGTGCGGCAGCGGGTCCAGCATGATCAGGTCGGTTTCCGGGGGGTCGTCGGTGACCCGGTCGGCGAGGGCGGCGGCGGCCTGTTCCGGCAGGGTTCGCCAGGCCCGCCTGGTCACGACCTGGAGCCGTCCCGCGCGGATGTCGGCGCCGATGCTGCCCGCCATCGGCGAACCCAGCCAGATGATCTGCTCCGGCGGCCGTCGGCCGGCGCCGAGGTAGACGTCCTGGACGCCCGCCTCGGCGGCCTCCCGGCAGGCCGGACCGACGGCCAGCCCGTGGCCGATCCACTCCTCCCGCACGGACTCCAGCAGCGCCTGCTGCTCCACGTCCATGGTCGGTACGGCTAGTCCGCGACGAAGCGGACGTTCGTCCAGCCCTGCTCGCGGGCGGCGCGCTCAAGCTCCGCTCGTTCGCGCGCGGCCTGGTCGAGGGCCGCCTGCTTGCGGGCCTGCTTACGGGCCCGCTCAAGCTTGCGGACGGTGTCGGGCGTGAGGACGCGCGGCGCCATCTCGCGCTTGCGGCGCAGCACGTACCGGCCGGGCGCGATCCCGGTGTTGCCGTGCTCGGGGTGGTCGAGCCACGCGATCGCGCCGTCCGCGACCTCCAGCGACCCCAGGGTCAGGTCGTCCGCCGCGCCTTCGCGGACGTCGTACCGGACGTCACCGGAGGCGAGCAGCAGGTGGGTGTGGCCGCCCGCCTCACCGCGGACCACGGCGATACCCGCGGCCGGGACCGGGGTCACCGGCGGCCGGTGGTCCTCGGACGCCATCGAGGCGGGGACGACGGACACGTCACCCTGGTGCTGCAGTCCGTCGATCGTTGGGATGTCGAGTTCGGCGGCCAGGCGGGCCAGGTCGGCGTCATCCGTCCGCACGCTGCTGAGAAGTTTCACTGCGGCCTCCCGCGAAGTGTCTTCCCACGAATCTAGGCTCCATCTGATCAAGCGGGCCAATGGTTTTCCGCCGACCGCCTTGAGCGATGGCGCGGGGAGTCTCGGACAAGCCGACCACCGGCCAGCACTTCGAGCATCAACAACCTGGTCGACGCGCTTGGCGGGCACACGACCTTGCCAGTGGAGCCGGACTTCGTCGTCCATGACGGCAACGAGACGATCGAAGGCTTGGGCCAGGTCGTCTGCGCCGTTGGCAGGCTCCCGGTAATGCGATCAGCCGGCGTTGCACGGAAGGTGGCCCGCCCCCGGAGATTCCAGACAGCGAGCGACGTACTCACATGCCGCAGCTCGCGGTGTGAGGCGATGCCAGGGGCCTACCTGTTCCGCCTTCATTTCGGTTGTGGGCATCAGGTGTCACTCCTTGATCAGGAGTTACATCGAAGGCCGTACAGTCCCTCTCTGCCAGGGCGGCCGGCGGGAGCGGATGTCAGGGTCGTGCTGGGCGCAGGGGAGTGCTTGTGTGTTCGACGGTGACGTTGAGGTCGTTGCCTGGGTGGTGGCGGTTCAGGTCGGCGAAGAAGCGGTCGGGGTCGAGGGCGGTCTCGGGCGGGCGGACGCCGGGCTTGAGGGCTGTGCCGTCGAGGATCTGAGCCAGCGCCAGGGCCAGGGGCACTCCGGTGGCCTCGGCCATGTCTGCGATCAAGGGTGGGGTGGTGGCGTCGGGCGCGTCATCGGTGTCTTCTGGCGCGTTGGACAGATGGGCCAGGACGGTACGCGGGCGGCCTTGGTGGGTGCCGCCGGCGGCGGCGAAGAACGGCGGAAGCGATCCCGGGCCCTTGCGGGTGAGCGAGCCTGCCCAGGCACGCAGGGCGCGGGCCAGGGAGGGGGCGGCCAGGTCGGCGGCCGCGGTCTCGTTGGTCAGGCGTCCGGCGTCCAGGTCGCGGCGCAGCACGTTCAGGTAGGCCAGGGTGCCGGTGGTGACGACCATCAGGTTGGCGGCTTGGCCGGTGGGACGGAAGCTGCGGTGCAGGGTGACGGGCTCGGGGTGGCCGACGGTGTAGGCGGTTCCGGTCCGGCCTTCGGGCAGGACGAGGGTGATCGGCCGCAGCGGTGGCCGGTGCACCAGGTGTCCGTTCTCGACCACCGCGACCGTGCCGCTGATCTGTTCCATCCAATGGACGGCGGCGGCGCTGGGACGGCCGTCGGGCCCTAGGAGCTGGTCGTCGTCCTGGTCTCCGGCGGCCGGGACGTCGACGGGCCAGGCGGTGTAGAGGTCGTGCACGGCGTCCAGTTCGCGGACGGCGCGGGCGGCGAGCAGGTTGCTGACCCCCGGGCTGGCTCCGGCGCCGACCACGGCGCACACCCCGGCCGAACGGGCGGCCCGGTCCGCTTGCAGCATCTGCAGGGTCGGCTCCCAGTCGTCGCAGATGTCCAGGTAGTGGGTGCCGGTCTCGATCGCCGCCGACAGCACCCGCATGCCGAACCGGTAGTAGGGGCCGACGGTGTTGAGTACGACGTCGGCGTCGGCGAGCGCGGCGCGCAGAGCGTCGTCGTCGGTCACGTCCACCCGCAACGGCATGGTCTTCCCAGGTGACCGGCGCACGACGGCCTCGGCCGTGACCAGGTCACGGTCGGCGACCACGATCCGCGAAACGCGCGGCTGCCGAGCCGCCTCGCGTACCGCGACCGCGCCCATCGCTCCGGCCCCGCCCAGCGCCAGCACTCTCATCTCGGGCCTTCTTTCGTTGATAATACGATCGTGTAGTGAACGATAGTTTTGGCGTGGTGGGTTGAGCGTTCAGGAGGGTCCGCGTGCTCGTCGTTCCGGATGGCTCCCCGGTGTTCCGGCTGCTGGTCGTCGAGGGGGTCGGCACCCTGCTGTTCGCTGTGCTCACGTTGCCGGTCACCATGCCCGGCCGTGCCCGCGTGCCCGAGTGGGTCCAGGTGCTCGGGCTGATGTTGCTGATCGCGATGCTCGCCGCCGCGATCCGCACCTGGCGGAGGGTCATCGCCTCCGGTCTGCGGCCGGCCCGTGCGGGCATCGCGCGGCCGGGCGCGGCCGTCCACGGGCTGCGCCGCCAGGCCGCGATCGAACGGCGGACACGCGTCCTGCTGGCCCTCTATCTCGCCGCGCCGGTCGTCCTGGTGCCGATCCCTGACACCTGGACGGCGTTCTGGTTCGGTCTCACTCTGGCCGCCGCCGCAACGTCGTCGTTTTCCCTCGCGTGGTTGGCGGCGGCCCGCCTGCGCGCTCATCGTGCGGCGCCGTAGCGACCGCGTGGGTCGCGGTGTCTTTGTTCATGTGGCTCGCTCCAGGCTTGGGAAGGTCTCCTGGCGGACGTCAGCGGATGGCGCTCAGATAGCGGCGCTGATCGTCCAGGAAGCCCTTGGCGGACAGTGAACGCGGGGCGGCGATGGCGACCAAAGTCAGCTTGAGTTGCGACTCCTCCAGCTCCTTGCGGACCAGGCTGTGGGTGGCGTTGGGATAGCGGCGGGTCTGCAGTCGCCCAGGCGCGCGCAGCGCCTTGCGATAGCCGGCCTCGGTGTCGGCGACGTCGACATTGCGGTCGTGTCCGCCCAGGACGAGCAGCACGGGAACGCGCATGGCGGCCAGGTCGCGTTCGGCGTCGGAGGTGTAGTTCTTGGTGACGAACCGCCATCGGTCGGCGGTCATGTCCCGGGCATCGCCGACGGCGGCCTTGTACTGCTCGAAAGACGCATCGGAGCGCAGCAGCCGCAGCGTGGTGTCGCTGCGTCCCACCTCGGCACGGACCTTCTCTGGTGAGGCTCCGGCGTCCTCCAGTTCGGCCATCAGGTTGTACCGGCCTTGCCGCAGCCAGTTGATGGCCGGGGAGACGGCGATGACGAACCGCAGCTCCGGCAGGCGCACCGCCACCTTGGGCATGACCCAGCTGGCCTGGCTCGCGCCCCACAACCCGATCCTGCGCGCGTCGATGCCGGGGCGCCGTTCGGCCCATCGGATCGCCGCGATGGTCTCGGCGGCACGGTCGTCCATGCTCTGGTCGAGCCAGTTGCCCTCGGCGCCGCCTACGCCGGGCTTGTTCCATGACAGCGAGGCGTACCCGGCCTTGGCGAACGCTTCCCACATCGGCCGGTAGAACGTCTCGTGGGTGGCGTCGACAGGCCCGTCCCCGTGGACGAAGACCACCAGCCCGAACGGCCCCTTGCCCTTCTTCGGCCAGGCCAGCACGCCCTTGAGCGGCCAGGCGCCGCCGGTGATGGTCACGCGTTCTTCCCGCAGGTCGTAGGTGTTCTGCCGGATGACCCAGGCTCCCGCGACCGCGACCAGCACGAGCACCGTCGCCAGCGCGCCCGCCGTCCAGCGCGCCCAGCGGCGCCGATACCACCGTGGGCGGACGGCGGTGGGGGAGCCCTTGCGCATCCCGATCCTCAATTCGTTCACTCTCCATACGATCGTTTTTATTTCGACCGTACTACACTCGTACGCATGACGGTGAAGAGGGTGACGCAGGAACCGGAACCGGGCGCGGGCGTCTCCACGCGTTCACTGGTGGAGAGCCTGGTCCGCGAGGACGCGACCATTGACGCCGGTGAGCTGTACACCGTCGCCGGGATGCTCGGCATGACCGACCAGCAGGTACGGCTGTGCGTGCGGCGGCTGGTCGCCGACGAACGGTTCATCCAGGAGGGACGGGGACGGCGGGCGCTGCTGCGCGCCACCGACGACATGCGCCGGGCCCTCGAACCCGACGTGGAGTTCGTGCGGCTGATGTACGCCCAAGACCAGAACCAGGCTCCCTGGGACGGCGTATGGCACCTGGTCGCCTTCGCCGTTCCCGAGACGCTGCGCCCGGCCCGCGACGCCCTGCGCGACGCGATCGTCCACCTGGGCGGCGCGCCGTTGCAAGGCGGACTCTACGTGACCGCCAACCCGTGGGAGGACCTCGTCGAGGCGGAGGCCGTCCGCCTCCAGGTGACCGACCACATCACCTTCCTGACGAGCGCCGACCTGCGCGTCGGCGGTGTCACCGCGCCTCGCGACCTGGCGGCCCGGTTGTGGCCGCTGGACGAGCTCGCCCGAGGCCACGACAGGCTCGCCGCCCTGGCAGCCGACCGGTGGGAACGGCTGAGCTCGCCCGAGCCGCTCGCGCAGCCGGAACTGCTGGCCATCGCCATCGAGCTGGCGGCGGCGTTCACGACCGCCACCGAACCCGACCCGCTGCTGCCCCCCGAACTACTGCCCCGCCCCTGGCCCGGAGCGCAGGCCCGCGAGCTGGTGGCCCGCTGCTGGGCCGAGCTGCTGCGGCGCCCCACCGCGTCCCCCGCACCCCGCCTCTTTCGGCGCTATGCCGCGATCGTCAACGAGATCACCGCGCACCTGCCCGCCACCGACGACGTTCGGCCTACGCAGGGCCGCTGATACCCCTGCGCACCCACCGTCGCCTGTCACCACGGGTGCAGGGGGAGAGGGCCGCGGGCAAGGGGATGTCGATCTCGGTTGAGCACGGCCGGCCTGCATGTCCGCCCGGGGCCTATCTGTGCCGCCTAGGTCAGAGAGTCGAGTGGGCGTCAGGTCGGTTGATGGAGACACCTGATGCCGGGGCTGGGCCGCCCCGGCCGTTGATCACGGTCGGGGCGGCGCCGTTCGTCGGTTACCAGTTGGAACGGCTGATCAGTTCGTCGAGTTGTGCGACCGCGAGTTGCCAGTCGTCAGGGAGTCGGTGGCACCGGACCGCCTGCCAATCGCGGTGGGCGAGGGCGTAGGTAAAATGGTCGGGAATGTCGCAGCCGAACGCCGACGACCAGGTGGTCGTGACGCTGCGGAGCGCGTTGCGGAGTCTGCGGTATTCATCGGTGGTGAGGATGAAATCGGTGGTCTTGCCGCTGGTGACCACAGTTTTGCCATCGTCGTGCACCGTGATCCTCTCGCGCACACCGGCGAATCCACCGGTTCGCTCGTAGGCCACCATGACGTCGGCCTGCTCCGGGATCGGTCGGCTGGATTGCGCGGGGGCGGGCGACGATGATACCGCCATTACCGTCATTGTGCTGACGGCGATTCGGTTGAGCATGGCTGGCTTCCCTTTTTGCGTGGCGTGGAGCGGGTCAGAAGTCGAAGACGATGCCGCCTGTTTCACGTAGAGCCACGCAGTGGTTGGGATAGCTCCTGGAGAAGTGGCGCGGCGCGCCGGCCCAGCTGCCGTGGGCGCTCGCCCGCACAGGAGCGTACTCCAGCGTGCACGGGCCGGGCTTTCGAGGGATGGAGCTGATCCGGTCGCCGGCCTTCCTGAGCTGTGCACATGCCGCACCGGCACTGGGGTGTCCACCGCCGTCGGGACTGCACAGCAGTGTCGTCGCCCGGGTCGCGCCGCCGGCCTCCTCAGGTGAGATCATGAGCAGGTACCCGCCGAGTGGCTCGACTGGGTGGGGCGCGGCCGCCTTGACTGGAGCGGCCGCGAGGAGTGGTGTCAATACCATTGCCGAGACGGCGATGATCCGCCAGGAACGGCGGTGAATTGCTCGGGCTGTAAGCATTTTGCCTCCTGTGCACCTGCCGCGATCTGCGGCCTGGCATGACGCGACGCGGCCTTATGACCCGCGTCCCATGTGGACCTAATGGCTAAAGGCCTCACCCTGGAGTTGGGGGTGTAGATCCGTAGGTCCACGACGCTAGGAGGAGTTGACTAGGACTACAACCACAAGTCATGTCCGCAGTCGGCCATCAGGTTTAGTGTTCAACACTACTGGCATTTACCTCAGTTGGCCCGCTCTTGTCATTTCGCCAATACTGGTTCAGACGTCACCAATTGGTTACTGGGCTGCATAAAGCATCCGCCGTTGCGAGCAGTACCCGGTGACGAGCCCGCGCAGGCAGCCGCCCGGCTCCCACGGCTGTTGACCTCTCGGATGTGGCAGTCCCCGCAGTGACCCGGGCATCATGTCGGGTCCCGTTCGCCTCAGGTTTCACTGATCCGGCGCAGTCGATCGTCTCGTCGGTCACGGATTGGCCAGGGTGTCCCCGGACCTCCGTTCGTGTGAGCTGGTGTGACACGGCCCGCCCGCGGCCCTGCTTCAAGGGGAGGTGGTGGGCGTCGCCCAGCTGTTGAGGAGCCGGAGGGCTTCGGCCGTCGGGGAGCCCGGCTCGACGTTGTAGACGCACAAGGTCTGGTCAGGGTCGCCGGGAGGCTGGAGGGACTCATAGTGAAAGTGCAGTTCCCCGACGAGGGGGTGGTGATAGAGCTTGGTGCCGTGCGTGCGGCGCAGCACGCGGTGATCGTTCCACCAGGAACTGAACTCCGGCGAGCGCAGGGTGAGCTCGCCGACGAGGTCGGCGAGCCGGCGGTCCTCGGGATAGCGGCCGGCTTCCAGGCGGAGCACGGCGACGGTTTCGGCGGCGATGCGTTCCCAGTCGCCGGTGCGGGTCCGGGCCTCGGGGTCGAGCAGGTAGTAGCGGGCCAGGTTGCGCTGCGGTACGGGAAGGGCCTCGAAGTCGGTCAGCACCTCGCGGGCCAGGCGGTTGGCGGCCAGGACGTCCGTACGGCGGCCGAGGATGAAGGCGGGCACGTCGTCGAGGGTCTGGAGCATCAGGTGGAGGCCGTGCCTGACCCGCTGGGGGCTGATGGGAGCGCGGCGGGTGGGACGAGCCAGCAGGTCGGTGAGGTGTTCGCGTTCAGCGGGGTCGAGCTGGAGGGCCCGTGCGAGCGCCTCGATGACCTCGGGTGAGGGGCGGCCGGCGCGGCCCTGTTCCAGCCGGGTGTAGTACTCGGTGCTGACCCCGGCGAGCCTGGCGACCTCGTCGCGGCGCAGGCCGGAGACGCGACGGGGGCGGCCGTCGGCGGGCAGCCCGGCCCGGTCCGGTGTGATCCGGGCACGGCGTGAGCGCAGGAAGTCGGCGAGTTCGCGACTGCGGTCCATGCCCTCCAGTGTGGCGGGTCGGGCGGGCGAGCAGGTGCGCTGGGGGTGGTCCTGCCAGTACCTGCCTCGCGGTTACCTGCCTGGTCAGGGGCCGGTTGGGCGCTCTGGAAGGGCGCGTCGGCCGGTGTGCTGGTGAGGGAGCGCGGCGATGGGCCGCGGATGACTCGGAAGGCTTGCACCATGAACGCAGCAACCCCTCTCAGCGGCCGTGTGGCCGTCGTCGCCGGAGCGTCCAGCGGAATCGGCGAGGCCTCGGCTGAGCGACTGGCCGCATTGGGCGCACACGTGGTCGTCCTGGCGCGGCGTGCGGAGCGGCTGGGCGACCTCGTCGCCCGGATCGAGCAGGCCGGGGGCCAGGCCTTGGCGCTGGCGGTCGACGTCACCGACGCCGCGGCGGTGCGAGCCGCCGCCGAACGGGTCGCGGCCGAATCGGGCGGTGCCGACCTGCTGTTGAACAACGCGGGCGTCATGCTGCCCGCCCCCATCGAGGAGCTGGCCGCCGACCAGTGGCAGCGCCAGATCGACCTCAACATCACGGGTCTGATGAACGTGATCGGCGCGTTCGTCCCTCAGCTGGTCCAGGCCGCGGGTGCGCGCGGCGTGGCCGATTTGATCAACACTTCCTCCATCGCGGCGCGGAACATCTTCCCGGGCTTCGCCGTCTACTCCGCGACCAAGGCGTACGTCACCCACCTGTCCCGGCACCTGCGGGCCGAGCTGGGGGCCAGGAACGTGCGCGTCTCGGCGATCGAGCCGGGGATCGTCGGCACCGAGCTGCAAGGCCACGTCACCGACGAGGGCGCGCGGGCGTGGTTGGAGGGCTCCAAAGAGACGATGGAGTGGCTCACGCCGCAGGATGTCGCGGAGACCGTCGGATTCATCGCGAGCCTGCCGCCACGGGTGAACCTCCAGCAGGTCACCATCATGCCCACCGGCCAGCCCAGCTGACCACCTCTGCCACGGCGCCCTGCGGCGCCGCTGCATCCGGAATCAGCGGCGCCGCAGGGCACCTTCGACGTGCCGACCGCCCATCGGCCCACCACCGGGCGAGCGGATGCTGGACTCTGACCATTCGAACCGGGCCTACGAAGTCCTCTCACCCCATCCAACGCTCGCCGCAGTGGTCGTACCATCGCGAGTCGAAGTCGAACCGTTCGGGCGCATCCCGCTGGAGGCATTCGTCGCCGGAGCCGCCCCTGTGGTCGCCACCTCTGCCGGAGAGCTCGCCGAGCTCGTCACCACCGACACCGGCTACATCGCCGAGCCCGCAACCCTGAATCGCTGGCCGCCGCGTTGCGCGACGCGCTACGAAGCGCGCCCGCCGACCGAGTCAGGTTGTGCGCTGCGAGCCGCCGCCTGGCCGCCTCGCACCACGACTACATCAAGCTGCACCGCAAAGACATGCTGCCCACCAGCGCCCCGCCGCGGCAGGCGCCCACCACCAGCGCCCCGCTCCGGCAGGCGCCCGCCGCCGCCTGCCCGCCCCTGCCGCCTTCCCAACGCATAGCGGTCGTCCGAGCCGCCATCACCGGCCTGTGCTCCGGCGCCGCTCGGGCCGTCACCAGCTGGCTCTTGACGCACATCACCGATTCACACGGACCCGGCTGAAGGCGATCAAGCGCCTGCGATCCAGGACGTCGTCCGCGCCATGGAATCTGAAGGACCGCAAGCCTCCGTTGACCGCTACGCAGCTACGGCGGGGCGGTCAGCGCGGATCGTGCAGGCCATCCACCAGCCGGCGCCGGTACGCCTCAGTGACGTCGCCGTATGTGCCGGCAATGCTCGGTGACCTCTTCCACCCAGCCGCCCCAGACCGTCATGGCCTTCGATCCGGCGTCCATCACCCGAACGTGTCCTGAGCCGCAAATGGACCGATCACCGCAGGTCACGGCACGTACAGGGCTTCCGGCAGCCGGGCTGGCGCGGCGGGATAAGACCGGCATAGCGTGTCAAGGCTGGCGGTTCCTTGTCGCCATCGAGTTGGGAGCATCGTGAAGGAACCCGGTGGCCTCGTCGTCTGGTTCGTCCACGTTCCAGGAGCTGGGCAGTGGTGCTTGGCAAACAGCGCAGACGAAGTGATCGTCTTTGACGATGTTGCGCTGTCGGCACCGCGGACAGCGGCGGAACTCGATCGGGTGAGTGAAGGCGTGGGGATGGTCGATGCCAGCGCGATCGAGGGCGGCCTCGACCGCTGTCCAGGAGGTGACGTCGGGGCAGTAACCGGTGGACTGGTTGCTGATCTCATAGACCAGCCACTGGCCTCGCCCGCGAGCGAACGTGACCTCGCCGACGCCCATGACCGGGCCGCCGCCCGCGCAAGCAACGTGTTCACTTCGCTGCGGCGCGAGCACGAGTGTCATGGTCGCATCGACCCCGTTGTCTGGCGCGCCGCGTCGGTCGGCCCGGTGCTGGCCGGTCACCCGGAGCCGGTACGCCTCGGCGACGTCGCCGTAGGGCAACTTGTGGCGCTTGATGCCTGGCTCAGCGACTCTGATGATGTCCGCGCTCCGATGCCCACCGGGGAGGCGCCCAGGGATTCCTGCAGGCCAGGGTTAGCGTAGGGCTCCATGCGTATGATCGAGCGCCCCATACGACGACCAAGACCAACCGGGCTGTGCTGCGCTGGACGAACCGCGGCTGGCCAAAGCTCATGGCCTACTCGGCGATGAGGTCGTTGAGGGCGAGCGTCTGCAACTACTTGTGGGTGCGTAGGGCATGCCAGGCCATGGCGGGCCCGAAGAGTCTGCTCGGCGGGTCGACGAGGCTGGTCACGCGGAAGAACCGGGACGCTGCCGCCTCGTCCAGTGATGTGGCTCGCTGGAGTCGTTCAACGTAGGCGTTGGTGAGGCGGAACGACAGCGGGCGCGGAGCCTGGATTTCGGGGATCGCCAGGTCGGCCTGGACCGCCAGTCGCCACACCGGCGCGACCAGGCGTGCCACCGCGCGGAAGTAGCGGCGGGCCAGGTCGTGGTCACCGCCTGCCAGGGTGCGGCGGAGCGCTTCGGCCTGCATGGCGGCGACGGACATCCCCTGGCCGTAGATCGGGTTGAAGCTACAGATCGCGTCGCCCGCCACCAGAAGACCTTCGGGGAACGAGCGGAGCTTGTCGTAGCGCCGCCGCCGGCTGGTCGGGAACCGGAATCGCCGGATCTCGCTCAGCGGTTCGCTCTCCTTCAGCATGGCGAACGTCTCGTCGGGGACCACCGTACGAGCGAAGTCCATGAAACCCTCGTCGTCGGTCGGCGGGTGATCCGCGTACCCGACCAGTGTCAGGAGCCATCGGGAGTCGCCCTCGACCTTGAACAGCGCCATGGCGCGTGACAGGCCGGGTTTCGGGCCGATCAGCATGGCCTTGTCGGGCCCGAGCGCGTCGTGGGGCGTGCGCAACAGCCTCGATGAGTATCCGATGTCGACGTGGAGCTCGTCGGTGGGCGGGGCGGGATAGCCGAGCTCGGCCAGCCACGCGGCGTTGCGCGCGCCTCGGCCCAGTGCGTCCACGACCAGGTCGGCGTCCAGCACCCGTTCGCCGTGGCCGTCGTCCACCCGCGCTCCGGTCACGCGCCCGTCGGTGGCGGCCAGGCCCACCGCGTCGTGGCCGTCGAGGAACGTGACGCCGCGTACCTGCATGCGCTGGCGAACGTGGCTTTCGAGGAACGGGCGGGTCATTGAGACGAACTCGCCAACGTGCCCGCGGCGCACGTCGCGGCCGATGACCTGTGAACGGAACTGTTCCAGTACGGGGAAGGCGACGGCCCCGCCCGCGACCAGTTCGTCGGTGATGCCTGGGAACATCTGCTCAAGCAGCTGTTTTCCGCGGGCCAGCAGCAGGTGCGCGTGCTTGCCCTGGGGGACTCCGCGCCTGGCCTCACCGTGGGCGAGCGGAAGGTCCCGTTCGACCACGGTCACCTTGTCGTAGGACTCCACGAGTGCACGCGCTGCCAGAAGCCCGGCCATTCCGGCTCCCAACACCACGGCATGCGCTCCGAGAGCAGGCATACAGACCCCCCGACCAGTCGCGATACAGCGAGCATGAGCCGAGGGGGCTTGTCGAGGCCATACGGAAAATTGCTCAATCAGCGTCGCCGACGGGATTCGCACCGGCGAACCGTCGTTCGCCGCCCGCACCAGCGACCGGGAATGCCCTTACAGGGCGTTTGGTCCGCAGAGTCCGGTCAGGTGCAGCGCCAGGTGGGGTTGATTGACCAGTGAGGCGTCGGCTCATGAAGTCGATGGCGGCGAGGTGGATCATGGCTTCGGAGCGGGCGGGCAGGGCTTCGTGGTCGCGCGCGAGCCGGCGGTGCAGCATCGCCAGCCGAAGGTGCGTTCCGCCGCCCAGCGGCGGGTTGGACGACTGTAGTGCACACTCTGAAGGCCCGCGTGGTTGCTACCAGCTGGCCAGGCTGGTAGCGGCGAGCCGTTCGGGACGGCTCGCCGCTACCGTGTGTTCGTTTGAGGTGGGCGAGAGATCGGTTCCTTCGATCAGATGCGGGTCGCGGTGGAGGCGTACCCGCCGCCGCCGGGGTAGACCCACTCGCCGGTGAGCGTGGTGTCGTCGGCGTTGAAGGTGCCCTCGAAGTAGGCCGGGCTGCCCTTGGCTCCGGCCCAGATGGTCAGTTTGTCGCCCTCCAGTTCGTAGACGTAGTCGAAGGTGTTGCCCGCCGAGTCGTAGTACCGCGACACCACGTCCGTCCCGGTCGGCTCACCGAACGGGCGCAGGTTGCCGATGATCTCCATGCCGGTGACCGGTTCGCCGAACTGGGTGAGCTCGACGTGCTGGACCAGGAAGAACCGGCCGGGCATCCACTCGTAGCGGACCTTCCCCTCCGCGCCGCCGGTGACGTTCCAGGTTCCGACCAGACGGTCCAGGGCCTTCACTTCGGGACTGGGCTGCTGGGTCTCGATCATGTTGTCCTCCTCTGTGGGGTGCTTGCTGGTACCTCGGAGACCCCTGCCGGGCTTTGACACCAAATCAGTGTGTTCTGAATCACATTCAGCCGACGTCAAGAACCGCGATCCGGGTCCGAGGTAGCGAGCGAGAACCCACCGACACAGGAGAACGTCATGATCGCCACCACCGCCGTTCCCGTCCGCAGGACCGTTCAGACGTCCGTACGCCTGCCGCTGGCCGGAGCGCTGGCCGGGCCGTTCTTCCTCGCCTCGGCGATCGCGCAGATGCTCACCCGTGAGGGCTTCGACATCACCCGGCACCCCATCAGCTAGCTGTCCACCGGTGACCTGGGGCGGATGACCTTTGTCCTGGCGGAGCCGGGGGCGCTGGCGCTGGCCGTCGGTGTCAGGCGCACGCTCACCGAGGGTGTCGGGCGCTGCCGATCCTGGTGGGCATCTTCGGCGCCGGGCTGGTGGCGGCCGGGATCTTCACCAGGCGGCCATCGTGATGACCGTCCGGTGCGCCCGCCGTGCTGAGCGCGGTCGCCGCGCTGGTGCTGCTGGTGCCGATGTCGCCCGACTACATGAGCATCCAGATCGCCGTGAACGCCTGGTCGCCTTCACCTGGACGACCGTCCTGGCGGTGTCGCTGCGGCGCGGCGTCTGACACGGCCATAACGTAGCCTGCGACGATCAACAAGGGGATTCACCATGAAATACCTGCTGCTCGGTTACACTCCGGCCGCCGCGTGGGACGCCGCCACCGCCGACGTCCCCTCCGAGGACGCGCTGGCCGCTTTCGCGACCTACCAGAAGCTGGAGCGGGAGCTGATCGCCTCGGGCGAGTTCGTGTCCAGCGAGGGGCTGGGACACCCGGCGGTCAGCACCACCGTCCACCGCGACGGTGACAAGGTGGTCGCCACCGACGGTCCGTTCGCCGAGCTCAAGGAGGTCCTGGCCAGCTTCGCCGTGATCGACGTGGTCGGCAAGGAGCGCGCCGTCGAGATCGCCGCACGCATCGTCGAGGCGCTGGGCGAACCGATCGAGATCCGTCCGATCATGGGTGAGGACTTCGCGGCGTGACCCCCGAGGTCGAGCACCTGCTGCGCACCGAGGCGCCGCAGGTGCTCGGCGCGCTGGTCCGCCGCTTCGGCCGCTTTGACATCGCCGAGGACGCGGTGCAGGAGGCGCTGCTGACCGCCAGCCAGACCTGGCCGGCCGAGGGCCTCCCAGATGACCCGCGCAGCTGGCTCATCCGCGTCGGATACCGGCGCATGGTCGACCTGCTCCGCTCCGACCAGGCCCGCCACCGCCGTGAGCAGCAGGCCGGGGTGGCCCAGCTGGCCATGCAAGGACCCGAGCGCCGGGCACACCCCGCACGCGAGACCGACGACAGCCTGACCCTGCTGCTCCTGTGCTGCCATCCCGCGCTGGACCCCACCTCCCAGGTGGCGCTCACGCTGCGCGCGGTGGGCGGCCTGACCACCGCCGAGATCGCACACGCCTACGGCACGACCGAGGCCACCATGGGCGCGCGGATCAGCCGCGCCAAACAGCGGCTGGCCCGCGCCGGAGCCCGCTTCACGCCACCCACCGACGCCGACCGCGACAGCCGTATGACCGCCGTGACACGGGTGCTCTACCTGATCTTCATTGAGGGCTACACCGCCACCACCGGCGACCGGCTCGCCCGTGTCGACCTGACCCGCGAGGCCATCCGGCTGACCCGCATGCTCCACGCCACGCTCGGCGACGACGCCGAGGTGACCGGCCTGCTGGCACTGATGCTGCTCACCGAGTCCAGGCGTACCGCCCGCACCGACGGCGGTGACCTGGTCCCCCTGGACGAGCAGGACCGCACCCGGTGGGACCACGACCTGATCGACGAGGGCACCGCTCTCATCGACGGCGTCTGGAACCGCGACCAGCCGGGCCCTTACCGGCTCCAGGCCGCGATCGCCGCCGTGCACTCCGCGGCCGCCTCACCCGACCAGACCGACTGGGCTCAGATCGCCATGCTGTACTTGTGGCTCGAACGGCTCACCCCCACCGCACCGGTCCAACTAAGCCGCGTGGTGGCGGTGGCCCACGCCCACGGACCGGCCCGCGGCCTGGCGCTCCTGGACGATCTCAACCAACGCCACCACCTGGACCAGCACCCGCTCACCAGGCAACGGGAACACGCGGTCCGCGCCCACCTGCTCCAGATGACCGGCGACACCACGCGGGCAGCCGCGCTCTACCGTCAGGCAGCCGACCTGACCGCAAACCAGGTCGAACAGCGCTACCTGCTCAACAAAGCCAGCGATCTCACCTGAGCAACGCCGAGACCGGCCCGGCCGTCCGTTCCCGAACGTGTCCTAGCCAGGCCGGCGACCGCGGTGGTCAGTGTCGCCAGCCGTTCACGGTGGCCGAACCGCTCGCATGCCAGAGCCGGCAGGTCTTCCTCGGCGGGGCGAGCACGAACGAGTGTCGGACAGAAGCTCTGTCCGGCCCCACCACCCCACAGTCGCCTGCCTTGGTGCCGTGCTGGTGAGCTCGCGTAATCGTTCAGCGCGTATTCGGTGGTGGAGCCTTCTCGGCGTTCACTTGGCGTGGTCGCCGTTGGCGTAGCGGCTCCAGGTCCCGCCGGCCTCGGCGCCCACCCGGGTGAGGGTCTTGTCGAAGTAGCCGAATGAGCGCGCAATGACGGTGCGGGTGCTTGCATGACGGGCTGGCGGAGAGCGGCGAGTCTGGCGGAGCCGGGGAACAGCCGGCGGGCGTCGGGGTTGGTAGCAGTGCTCATGTTCGTGCGGTTCGCGGCCTGCTCCATGAGCAGCGTGGCGAATGGTTCGGGGACCCGGGTGGGCGGGTCGCCGAGACGGAGGAACACCTCGCCGTCCTGCGTGAGGACGTCATCGGTGCTCACCCTGGTGATACGGGTGATGGGCTGGCGTAGAGGAGCATGAAGAAGGCCGCGACCCTCACTTGGAGCGGTGCGTCATCATGGTCGCTGCCCGGCGGAGGAGCGCCAGGCGCCGATGCTGACTCATGGGAGCTTCGGCAGACTCAGCCGCGGCATGGAGCCGGTGCTCATGGCCCAGAGGAGGAAGCCCCGAACTGCCAGTCGGCCGCGCTCGTGATGATCGACTTGCCAGGCGTCCAGGTCGGCCTGGCGGCAAGAGGCCGAGATCCCTGCCAGTTCAGGAACGCGTGAGGTAGCAGTCCAGGAGCATGCGGCTAGTCCCGGGTTGTTTGCCTGGTGTGGGGTTGTCCGGAGTGCACGAGGGCTCGTGCGTAGATGTCTGGGAGGTGGTGGAGGGCGGCGTGGTCGGGCGGTGCTGGTGAGAAGGGGGTCGGGCGGTGGGTGAGGTGTTGGACCGTCCTGGCCATGACGGTGAACAGGTCGGCTTCGAGCTGGCTGCCGGGGCGGATGAACGCCGCGTCGTCCTCGTTGGGGTGGGCACCGGTGCAAAGACGTCCGAGGAATCTGTCGAAGCAGAACGTCCATTGCTGATCGGCAGAGTCCCTGACGGTCATCATCGCGGTGCCGCCGTCGCGGTAGATGTCGGTCTGGGTGATGCGCAGCGGCATCCGGGGCGGGACATGCCAGATCGAGACCTCGGGTGAGCCGGGTACTCCCTCGAACTGCTCACGCCTCCACTTGGGGGCGGGGCCGCGCCTTTTCGTCATCTGATCATTGTCCCTGACGACGATGCGGGCGCCTTCTTTGAGGCGTCGCCGAGCCCTGCGGCCGGTACCGGGCCCGAATCCTAATGACGGTGAACTGCCACCCACCGGTTCGCTGTGAGGATGACGTCTGGTCCGAATCAGGAGCATGGACTCCTCTCGACAGGCGGACGCGCTGCTGGAGCAGCCGGCTGGGTGGCGGTCGGCTCCTGAGGTTCACCATCTCGTGCCGGAGTCAGCGCCTAGGGACGCGCAGACGACCAGGTCGCGATGGCGACGAACCGCGTGCGTCGCTCGCCACTTCTCGCGGAGTGAGTCCAGTTCCTCGTTCGAGCTGAAAAGAAGCGTGGCCGCGACGAAGGAGTCGTTGCGGGAACGGACCGGAAGACAGTCCGCGACGAGGTTCGGCCCTGCCGGCCGCAGGGGAGTGGGTACGGCAATACCGGACACAGTCCCTCCAGGACCGCCCGACCGGTGAGAGTGGCCTCCACGCCACTCGCGATGTCTGACGTTTCCCTGGGCGGTCGGCGGCAGAGGTCGCCGCATGGCCAACGCTACGCAACCCAGGCCATCGAGGCACGCCAAGCCCGGGGTTGATCCACAGGCGGAGTTACTTCTCATCGATTTTGATCACCGCTGATTTGAGACCTCATTCGGCTGCTGGGAGGCGCGCACTATGAGGGGTGGCAGTTCATCGGCGTGACCACGGTGGCAGGGCCTGGCGGACGGTGGACGTTGGCGCTGGAGGTCAACGGCCATCCGGGTGTCACGGCGGAGGCGGTTGCTGCGGTGTCGGCGGGCACGCGGATCGTGGCGCACCGCTACAACGGCGGTGACGGCGTCGGCTGGTTTCACCGGCTGCAGGACGGCGGGGTCCGTTTGGAGTTCTAACCGCCGTTTGCCTACCGGCGCGGCGACAGTACCCCCGATGGGCCGCTGCCGGACATGGAGCAGATCGGCCTTGCTTGAACGAGGGCCGTGACGCCATCGGTGCGACCACCACGGCCGCGTTCGCGCTGGCCGGACGCCTGAGGGGCGGCCGGGGGACCCAGGCCGTGGTTGACGAGGCGGTCTTTTGTGTGCGGCACCGTTGGCGTCCCAGCCTGACAGGGCGGGACGCTGAACGGCGGGCTCTCCAGTCGAAGACGGCTTATGAGCGTTGGAGTCGGTGGACGGGGGTGCTGCTGTTCTGCCAGGCATCGACTCCCGCGCTTGTGGCGGCCCTGGCCTTGAGCAGCTTCTGCTTGGCCAGTTCACGTGGCGGCACGTCCATCTGGTGCATCCAACGTCGGGTGCCTGCCAGCAGTGCCGAGCCGGTGAGCGCGACGCCGGCCAGGCTGACGAGGGCGCCTGCGCCGACAAGGGCGGCCCCGGTCAGCAGGATTCCGGCACTGGTCGCCGGCGTGGCGGCGCGGCACGGTGTCCCGTTCATGGTCATCTCGGCCGGCACCCGCAACCACTTCGCCATGGACCTCGGCCGTGCGATTCCACCTTCCGGCCGATGAGGCACGGCCTTGATCATCAACCGTTTCGTGGGTTCAGGGGCAGCTTGCCGGTGGTGGCGCTGACGGTCTCCTCGTGGTCGTTACTTACTGTCGTTTCCGGCTACGGAGAGTTGGGAATTTTCAGGGGGTACCCCGACTTGAGGAGCACAGGTGCCCCCGCTTCGTGCCGTCATCGCTGCCGCCGCCGTCGCCCTGGCAGTCACCGCGACATCACCCGCCGTCCACGCCGCCGGCCCTTCCGACTTCCCCGTCCCCACGTACACCTGCGATCAGACCGTCGCCGGTGTCAAGCACAAAGGCTGGGGATGGCTGAACTGTGCCGCCTCCAACGGCGCCCCGGTCAGCGGCGAGGTACGTGGCAGCTTCCTGATCCAGTCGCGTACGAACTCCGGTCCCGCGCTCGCGTGCCAGCAAAAGCAGCGTGACAACTACCCGTCCGGACGTGCGCAGTTGCCCGACCAGATCATCGGCTTCTTCTGCGCCCCTGTTTTCTCGGGCTGACCCGCCCACCACTCGGCGGCGCGCCGCGAACAGGCGCCTCATCGCGACCTGATGGCATGACGAAAGGCTGGATGATGACCACCCCTCCCACGGGACCCGACCCACGGCTGTTCGTCGACGACACCGATTCGTTCGTCGAGGGCGGCAAGCAGGGCAAGAGAGAACAGAAGAAGGGGCAGGAGAGAAAGCCGCGGCCCCACACCACCACGCCCGGACAGGACCCCAAAGCCCACGAACTGCATGTGTGCATGGGGTTGAACTCCTGCAAGGGGCAGGGGCGCGACGGTTCGGGCTGGATGGCCGGCACGGGCCAGTGCGCCACGGTCTTCCACGAGTGCCACGGCGCGAACGAGTGCCGCGGCCAAGGCGGCTGCGGATACACCGGGCATGATGCCGAGCAGGCCATGCCTGCCGCCCAGCAGTGCCGCTACTCCGGCAGCTGCGCCAGTCCGATCAATATCAGCCGGGTGCACGCCGCCGGCCCGTTCCGCGGAACGAGCGTGTGGAAGCGGGCGCGCAAGGTCTTCGAGCATCGCATGTACGAGGCGGGCGTCCCCTTCGGGCCATCGCCGGGCGAGGGATACCCCGACGACCAGGTGCCCTCCTATGAGACCGGCCGCGCCGGCAAGCCGAAGAAGAAGACGTGACGGCCGTCCACTCGTCCGCGTCGCGCGCCATGCCAGGCGACCGGGCGGTGCATCAGGTGTCGGAGCGCCTGGGCCTTGGGGTGGGGCTACGGTCGTCGCATCTGCCGTACGTGGTGTCGGCGTGGCCGCCGGTCGGCTGGTTCGAGATCATCTCCGAGAACTTCATGGACTCCGGCGGCTACCCCCGCTATGCCCTCGACCAGATCGCTGAGCGGTATCCGGTGGTGATGCACGGGGTGTCACTGTCGATCGGCAGCACCGACCCACTGGACATCGGCTACCTGCGCCGGTTGCGGCGCCTGGCCGCCGCCACCGGGGCCCGCTGGGTGTCCGACCATGTGTGCTGGACGGGCGTCGCCGGCGTGAACAGCCACCAGTTGCTGCCGATCCCGTTCACCGAACCGTCCCTGCGGCATCTGGCCCGCCGGATCCGCACGGTGCAGGACGTCCTGGAACGCCCGCTGGTACTGGAGAACCCCAGTACCTACGCCGCTTTCGCCCACTCGACGATGACCGAGTGGGAGTTCCTGGCGCGCCTGTGCGAGGAGTCCGGGTGCCGGCTGCTACTGGACGTCAACAACGTCTTCGTGTCCGCGGCCAACCACGGTTTCGATGCCGAGGAGTACATCCGGGCTCTGCCACACGACCGGATCGCGCAGATCCACCTGGCGGGCCACGCCGACCACGGCACCCATCTGCTCGACACCCACGACCGCCCCGTCGCCGAACCGGTGTGGCAGCTTTACCGGCTCGCCACAGCGCTGAGCGGTCCCGTCCCGACGCTGCTGGAATGGGACGACCGCCTTCCGCCCTTCCCGCAACTGCTCGCCGAGCTACACAAGGCCAACCAGTACATAGGCAAGTCCACTCCGCGCCCAGGCGAGCACGACATGGGCGCAGGCGAGCGCGAGCTGGGCATGGGTGAGACCGACCTGGCTGTCGCTCCGATCTCGTTCGCGCGCAAGGGGCCGGTGCGCCGTGGCTAGAGCACCCCTCGCCGTCTCCGTTCCCTCGCTTGAAGCGGTCCAGCACTGGCTGCAGAACGCCGTCGCCATCGCAGCCTTCGCCGAGCCTGCCGAAATCCCTCCGCCGGCTGAAGCCCACGGGATGCTGGCGGACTCGGCGCGGCTGACCGCCGAGCAGTGCCTGGACATCTACCGGATCGACTATCAGGCGCGTCTGCTGGAGACGATGCGGCACCACCATCCGTCGCTGCGCGTCCTGCTCGGTGACGAGCTCTTCGATGACTTCGCCGCCGACTATCTGCGGTCGCACCCTCCCCGTTCGTACACCCTGGCACGGCTGAACGAGGACTTGGCCGACCACCTGTCGGCCCACCGGCCTGACCGGGACATGCCGCCCGCACTGCGCGAAGCATGGATCGACGTGATGATCGACCTGGTCCGCTACGAACATGCCTTCGCGCAAGTCGCGGACGGTCCGGGTCTGGAAGGCCGACCAGACCGGCCCCCGCCGCCGCTTGCCCAGCACCAGATCGACACTGGTGAGGCGACGGTGACACCGGCACCGTGCCTACGCCTACTAAGAGTCTGCGCGCCAGTGCACAGCTACCACGCCGACGTCGGGAAAGGCCGACGCCCGGCACCGCCCGTTCCCGACCCGGCGCACCTGGTGCTGTTCCGGCAGGACTACCGCGTCCTCACCACCGCGATCACGCCCGGCACGTTCGCGCTGCTGGACGCGCTCACGCAAGGAGCGTCCCTGGCACACGCGGCCGAGGCCGCCGGCGTCGCCCTCGCCGAGGCCCGCCACCACCTGCGCCACTGGACCGCACAACGGTGGGTGCGCGTGTCCTGCCCCACCGACCAGCACACCCTCCGTCCGGCCTGCACCCGTCAGGAGACCTCCCCGTGAGCAACGCCTCTACCTCCACCAGCGGATCCATGGCGACGATCCTGGACGCCTTCCCGGTCAATGCCGCCGAAGGCATCACCACCAAAGAGGACCTGCGCAACCACCTGATCCAGGCCGCGGCCGTGGAGACCCAGACGATTCCCATGTACCTGTACGCGCTGTATTCCATCGCAGGACAAGGCCACTCCCGGTGGGCGGCGGGCACCGGCGCGCGCCGCCTGATCCGCAGCATCGTCGTCGAGGAAATGCTGCACCTGTGCCTGGTACGCAACATCCTTGTGGCCCTGGGCTTCGGCGACCAGGTGCGGTTCTACGATGAGGACTTCGTGCCCGACTTCCCCGAATACATGCTGCACCGCCATCCAGCGCTGCTGCTGCGGCTGAGCAGATGCGACAGGAGGCTCATCAGGGACGTCTTCATGGAGTTCGAGCGCCCTGACGCGCCACCGGCCGAGGGCACGCCTCCCAAGGGGCAGTACGCGACCATCGGGCGGTTCTACAAGTCGATCGACACCGGACTGAAACGGCTGGACGCCGCAGAGCCCCAAAGCCTGTGGGCGGGCAACAAGCCTGAACTCCAATACGTCGCCGCGTACTGGAACAACGACGGCGGCGGGGAACCCATGCTGGTCAAGGACCTGGCAACCGCACAGCAGGCACTGAAGATGATCGTCGACCAGGGGGAAGGGGCCGACCCCGCCAAGCCGTCGGTACCGGTCGATGTCCTCTATCCCGTGCCGGGCATCGATGAACTGCCCCACTTCCACAAGTTCCAGCGCATCGCCGAAGGGATCGAACCGATCGGTCCCACCTGGAAGGTCCCCACCGACCCCAAGTCATTCCAATTCGGGGACGACGCCGCCGCCACCAGCATCAGCAACCTGTTCAACGCGGCGTACTGCTACGTGCTGCACCTGATCGACGTGCTTTACCAGACCCCGTCGACCGATGTCGTTCCCGGCAAGAACAGTCTCCGCTACGGGTACGAGCGGCTCTTCATGTCGGCCATGCAGGGCGTGCTGGCCAACACCGCCGAGATCATGGTGGCCACTCCCGCCAGGGCGGGCGAGATGGCCAAACGGAAACTGCAGATGGCCCCGACCTTCGAGTACTACCCATCGCTTCCCGCGTCGGGCAAGAAGCAGCACTTGATCGACCTGTGCGACAAGGCCATCGCCCATTTCCCGCAGCTCGGCGGCGACAACAGCGTCCGATGGCTCCTGGGCAAGCTGCCCGACGTCTGACAAAGCCCACCACCGCCGACCGGTGGGACGGCATCACCAACAAGCCCGACATACTCGACCAGGTGAACGTTGGACCGGCGACACGACGACGGACTTCCGGTACGTGAGCTCGGCGGTTAGCGTCGGGGCCATGGCCTGCGGACGCTTCCCGTCCGAGCCGCGAGGAGGGCTACACGTACCGGCTGACCTTCTCGATCTTGTCCGCGAGAGCGGCGCCGAGATCGACGCCCGTACGGGCCGCCAGGATCGCCGCGCAGATCACCACGTCGGCGACTTCGGAGGCGACGTCAGCGGTGCTGAAGCCGTCGAGTTTGTGGTCGCGCTGGTAATTGAGGTACGCGAGTACGGCACCTTGCAGCTCGCCGGCCTCCTCGCCGAGCTTGCTGTTTTGCAGCGCTAGGAATAGGTCCCCATCGTCCTGGAGCCCCTTTTGGGCGGCGAGCCCGTCGGCTTGCCCGGCCGCCCATGCAGCGAGCTGGTCCAGCGTCATCGAACCGGCCAGAACGGTGTCGCAGAGTCGCGGGTCAGAAAGGACATGTGAAGCTCCCGGCGTAGGGTCTCGGGGCGTGCCCGACCCTAGCGGTAACTGATGTGTCAGGGATGCAGGTCGCCGAAAGGGAACACCGATGCCCTCTGTGGCGGGGGTTCCGTGATTCCTTCTGGCGCGTCGTCGTCTGAGAGGCCGCTACGCGGCGGCGACCCCTCCCATGACGATCATCGTGCGTTCGAGGTATTTGTCCAGGTGCTGGACCTTGTAAGGGAACGCATTCCATAGCTGGCTGCGGTCTGTTCGTGCAGGTTGCCGAACGGGTCGATGCACTCGGGTTTCTGCCATACCGGGACGCCACCGCGCGGCGGTCTGGTTCGATCAAGATGGAGTGCCCGGAGCCTGACCGCTGGAAAGCCCGTCTCGATCGAGGTCGACTACTCCCAGGCCACCGGGCGGATCCAGCCTCACGCTCGGCCGGCAGCCGCCGGGCGCCGACCCCATCGCCGAAACGGCGAACGCCGTCGACCGAGACCTTCTGCCGGTGCGGTGGCTGGTGGAGGCTGTATCCGGCACCAACAACACGCGGGCACCGGTCCGCGTGTTGTTGGCTCTCGCCTTCAGCGCTACCGGCCGATTGGCCTTCCGGGGACAGCTGGACCCAACTCGCTAACGTGCGTCGCGAAGCTTGAGAACGTATGTCGCAGTAAGCGCAACGGCACGGTCTTTGTCATGGGACAGATCTTCGAGGGCACGTGAGGCTGTGAGTCCCGGGATATCCGCTAGCGCTTGTGTCAGCCGTCGACGTGCAGGCGATTCAACGGTGCCGTCAGCGAGGCAGCCAACGAGGCTGGTGGCGATCTGTTCAGCCAACGCGGGATCACTCGCCAGCGCGCTCAGCGCATCGGCCGCATCGGCGTCGTTGGTCTCCTCGACGATCATGTCGATGAGCGTCGGGACGGCGTCGGCCACTCCCCGTGCTCCGAGCGCCAGAGCCGCATACCTGCGCACCACGATGTCACGGCTGGTGAGGGCGTCTTGCAGCAGTGCGGTCGCCTCGCCGTTCGAGATTTCAGCGATGGACTGGACGGCACGTTTCCGCACCTCGGCGACTGGTGAGCCAAGGCCCTCTGCCAGCAGTGGCAAGCCACCATCGCCCGACTGCGCCAAAGCCCATCGAAGGGCTCCGGCGACGTTCGGGTCCGCCTCGCTCAACGCCGCCTCGGCCAGTGCTTCCACCGGTACCGGACCCTCTTCAACTGAGGACAAGGCCGCGCGCTGGCGCTTCCCAGCGCTCTCCGACCCCAAGGCGTGCAGGAGTGCAACGATCTGCAGCACGTCCTCCCAGCCGGCGGGTTCGGCGGCACCGATCCGACGGAGCCGGGTGAGCAGCTCCGTCTCACTCGCGATGCGTTCCCGCGTCTGGCGGATGAGGTCGTCGACGAGCTCCGAGGGCCGGAAGCCGGGATCATCGAGCGCGCGCTTGACTTCACGCAGCGACAACCCGAGTGACCGCAGGCTCTCGATGTGGAAGATCCGCCGGATGTCCTCGCTGGAGTACTCCCGATAGCCGGCGCCGGTACGACCCGTGGGCCGCACCAGGCCGAGCGACTCGTAATGCCTGAGCATGCGGGCGCTGACCCCGGACCGTCGTGCCACATCACCGATCAACAATTGCCTGTCACCCCTCCTGGCCGGCCGGGCCAAGGGCCATAAGGCGCTTCGCCTCCTCGATCGCGAACTCGAATCCGGCATCCGGATTGTGCGACAGCCGTTCCGTAGCGATCGCGTGCTGACGTACGCGAGGGTCGAGGCTCGTCATCGCGGCGTGCAGGATCGGCATGATCACCTCACCGAGCGCGATCAGCGCCCGGCTCAGGCTCAACCGCGTCTCACGCCCGCCGCGCCCGAGCTGTGTCACCAGCACCGCGGCCAACTCCGCTTTCTCTCCTTGTGGCGCGAGCACGACCGCCGCTCGCCACGCGCTCCGCGCCACCTCGTCGTCGGCGTCGGTCAGCAGCGCCCGTGTGATCGCCGGCCACGCCCGCCGGTCCCCGATCTTGGACAGCGTGTGCAACGCCTGGCTTCGTGCCTGCGCACGCTCCGAGCGCAGTTCATCGATAAGCGCGGGGACCGTCACTGACGATGAGTGGCGGGTGAGTGCCCACGTCAGCATGTCGCGCACGAAGAATTCAGGCTCTATCGCGCATCGTTCGATGAGCTTGCCGATGAACCGCGCGTCAGGGGCCGTGCCGACCGCCAGCGCTGCCCGCAGCCGCACCGAAGAGCTGCTTGCCTCCAGCCCCTGGAGAGCTCTCATCGTATCCGTGTCCTGTTCTGGCATGATCGTCCACCTCCTTGGCCACAGTGAAGACCTTGTCACTGTGTCAAGGTCAAGTGCCGCCACCGCAAGATCACCACGCCCACCGAGTGCGGTGGAGCCGCCCGGCGCTGATGCTGGCAGCGCCCGGTGATCGAGCGGTGTTCTTGGGCGGTGGGGTGGGCTGGGGTCACTGTGCGTGTCGCCGACGGTGTAGCCCAGAGGCTCACGGTGCCGTCGCGGAAGGTGATCATCTTTCGGTGATAGGGCCCACCAGCATCGGGCGGCCGAGCATGTCCGGCGTGAACGGTACTCCGGTGACCTTGGCCGCCAGGGCAAAGCCCCTTGGCACGGCGGTGTCGTAATTGTCGTCCCAGGCGGCCTCATTCTCCGGCTCGTCCAGCCCCATGCCCAGCTCCAACATGAAGCCGTTGAGCCGGTCAGGGTCGGAGCCATAACGCTCGTACGGGTGCCGCAGCCGGTAGCCGGTGACGATCCTGCCATCGATCGCGTACTCGAAGCTGTGCTCGGCGGCGTAGTCGTGCCGGGTAACCGCCAGCACCTCGCAACCCCGCGACAGCTTGGTCACCACCTCGTGGAGCGTGACCATCCAGCCGTAGGGCTCAATGGCCACGCACCACTCGCCGGCCTGGAAGACGCCCACATAGCCGCCGCCATCCCCGCCTGCCGTCTTGTTGACGAACTCGAAGGCCTTCTCGTTGAGTCCGCCGAAGTCCGACTCTTGGCCGGAGCCCTCGCCGCGACTGAAGCGGCGCACCACCTCCGCCGGATCGAGCCCGCGGAAGAAGGCCACGCTGAAGATCACGCCCAGCGGGCCGCCACCCTCGTTCTCGGACACGCTGAGCCACTGGAACGGAGCCAAGACGTCGGTTGTCGTCATACGGGCCATGGTGACAGGCTGTGCCGACAATGTCGGTGGCAAGCGGCTCTGGATCACCGTCCGTGACCGCTTCACCGAACTTGATCCAGCAAGCCATGCCAACGTGCATGTCGTCGAAATCAATCACCGCCGAGACCGGCACCGTGTTGACGGCCAGCCGATCCGGAGGCGCGGCCAGGGCCAATCGGCCCGGCCATGGATTCTGGGCTCGACTTCGCGATGCCGGAAGGGCTTTCGGGGGCGGTGGCCAGGCGGTAGGTCTTGATGGCCAGGTGCAGCAGGAGGCGGTCGGCTCCGGAGTCCAGGTCAAGGCCGGTCAGGGCCTTGATCCTGGACAGCCGGTAGTACAGGGTCTGCCGGTGGATCACCAGGGCTTCGGCGGTGCGCTGGGCATGGCCGGCCTGGTCAAGGTAGGTCTCCGCGGTGCGGAGCAGTTCGGCGCGTGCGGGCTCCAGAAGCGGCAGCAGGGCCGGATCGGCGGGCGGTGCCGTGGATGTCGCCATCGGCGGCGCGGCGATCAGCCGGTAGGCGCCTAGTTCGTTCCAGCAGGCCACTGGTCCCAGGCGGGGTTCGGCGCGTGCCGACCGTACGGCCAGCCGGGCCTCTCGCCACGAGTGGACCGCATCGGGCAGGTCCGTCCTGGCGCCGCCCACACCCGCAAGAGTCTCGGTGGAGCCGTTGACCGAGTCGAGCAGGCCGATGGCGATCGCTTGTGCGGCAGCGGTGCCGGCGAGGTCGGGCAGTGGCACCAGGAGCGCCAGGCCGTCTCGGCTCCGGTGGGTCAGAACGCCCTCCGGGAGCCGGGCGGGTACGGAGTGCGGGGCCGGGCTCACCCAGACGACGGCGACGGACGCGGATGCCGATGCCGGATGCCGCAACGCGGTGAGGGTCCGGGCGGCCTCGGCGTGGTCAGCGGCCGAATCCGACAGCAGTTGCGCGAAGGCTCGCGGCGCGGCCTCTGCCTTCCAGGTGTCGGCGGCCAGCAACTGCCCGGCCTGGGCCGCCAGGGCCATCACCTGGGTCATGCGGGGATCGGCCGGGTCGATGGTGCCGTCGTCCAGCACCCAGAGATAGCCGTAAACGACGCCCTCATGCAGGGCGGGCAGGCACAGCCGTGCGCGGACTCCTGCCGCGGGGTCTGCGGGGGTACGCGTCGGACCCGTCGCGCGGGCGATCCCGAAGCCCTCGAACCAGGCACGTACCGAGGGGGAGGAGCGGCGGCGCAGGATCGACCGGGTGCGCACCGGGTCGAGGTCGTCTTCATGAGAGCTGAAGGCGATGAGGATGAACTCCCGGTCCTCCAGAGTCACCGGCGCCTGGAGGAGGGCCGACACCTCGTCCACCAGGCTCTGGTAATCGCTCACTTCATACAAGTGTACAAGGCATGGCGGTCAGGGTCGTGACCGTTGTCGATGGCGGGCGCACCGCCCGGCTCATAGCTTCGAGGGGATCATCATTCACTGCTTGACCTGGGAGGTCGCCAGTGCTGAGCCCTGTGTTGCTTGCCGCCTCGCGCAGTGACCGGACGCGCCGGCTCATCAGCCGGGTCCCCGTGACACGGCTCGTCGTCGACCGCTTCGTCGCCGGGGACACGCTTCCCGAGGCACTGGAGGCCGTCGACGCGCTCATCGCCGACGGCATCGAGGTCACCCTCGACCACCTGGGCGAGGACATCACCGACGCCGCTCACGCCCGCCGCAACCGCGACGCGTACCTCGCGCTGCTGGAGGCGCTCGGCCGCAAGGGACTGGACGGGCGCGCCGAGGTCTCGGTGAAGCTCTCGGCGTTCGGCCAGAGCCTGCCCGGGGGCCATGACCTCGCGCTGGCGGGCGCCCGCCGGGTCTGCGAGGCCGCCGCGGAGATCGGCACCACCGTCACGCTCGACATGGAGGACCACACCACCGTCGATTCCACCCTGGCGATCCTCGCCGAGCTGCGCCGCGACTTCCCGCAGACGGGCGCCGTCCTGCAGGCGTACCTGCTGCGCACCGAGGACGACGCGCGGGCACTGGCCGTCGAGGGGTCGCGGGTGCGCCTGGTCAAGGGGGCCTACAAGGAACCAGCCTCCGTGGCCTACCAGGAAAAGCGCGACGTTGACCTGGCCTACGCGCGCTGCCTGCGGACCCTCATGGCCGGCGGCGGCTACCCGATGATCGGCTCACACGACCCCCGGCTGATCGAGCTGGCCGTCCGGCTCGCCGGCACGTACGGGCGGTCCCCGGGCACCTACGAGTTCCAGATGCTTTACGGCATCCGCGACGCTGAGCAGCGCCGCTTGGTGACCGAGGGGCAGCGGGTCCGCGCCTACGTCCCGTACGGCGCCGATTGGTACGGCTACTTCATGCGCCGCCTGGCCGAACGCCCGGCGAACCTCGCCTTCTTTCTGCGCTCGTTCACCACGCGCCACTGACTGCCCCTCGGAGGTTCCCATGGACGCCATCACCCACGTGCCCGCACCGGTCAACGACCCGGTGCACGACTACCGGGCGGCGTATGGAACCGCGCCGACTACCGGCCGCCCGGTGTCATCAACATGGTCACCGGGGATGGCCGCGCCGTCTCCGATCTGGCGCTGACCGCCTTCGCCCTGGCGGGCGTGCACGCGGGTGACTTTGGGAGCGCCTGAGAGCGGGGGTTGTCGTAGATCTCGGCCTTGAGCCCGGTCCCGGTGCCCGGTGCCGTCGCGGGCCGGGGGCGTGATCGACAGCTTGATCACGGTCGCTGCGGTGTTGGTCGGGTTGCCGGAAGGGACGATGTTATCCGTCACCGGCCTTGGTGACGGCGACATGCTGGTCACTTCCCATGACCTCCGCGCCGTTCACGGTGAACGTGGTGGCGGCGGTCAGGCGGAGGCGTCGCTGACCCGGCGCTTGCTGACGCGGTTGCGCCCTCCCAGCCGGAATAGGCGCCGAAGTGGATGAACATCCTGAACCGGCCGTCCCGCCACCACCCTGTCCGGGAGGACGTGAACGGATCGTCGAACGCGTAGTTCGTGCCAGGACCGGGACCACTCTGACCGTGACGGCCGAGACAGGCGGCGGTGTGGCTGTCAGGCCGCGGCGGCGAGCAGAAGGCCGGACCGGGTGAGACCGCGGAGACGGGACGCGGACATGGGGCACTCCTCATACGTGGGGCGAAGAGACAGGCCAGCGGACGTTGGTCCGGGCCCGCCAGTCCGTCGAGCCGGGCCTCAACCCCAGTCCGCAGCGGCTGCGATCAGCCCCGCCGCGTGCGCCCGGAATCATGACTCCAGGGCAGAGGATTCATCCCAGTCGTCGATACCGACCATGCGGCCGACCATGTGGTGGAGGTGTGCTCGGAAGCGGGCGACGGTCCGGTGGTCGTGGCGGCCGAGCCTCTCGCCTCCGGGTGCGGGGATGCCGCCCTGGACGAAGCTGTGCACGCACCAAACGACGGTCCACAGGCTGAACTCCACGTCGACGCCGGGACCGAAGGCGCCGCCGACCTTCTGCGCGACCAATTGCAACTGGGGTATGGAGTAGATCTTCTCCATATCGGCGATATCGGCGGCGTCGAACAGGCGACGCTGCATCCACAGGGCGGCTGTATACGGGTGGGCCAGGAAGAAGTCCAGATAGCGGTCAAGAAAGCGATGTACGCCGGCGGCGTCGGGCGTGAACTCGGCCACCGCGTCTTCGAGCATCACCTGCTCCTGCGCGCCGGTCTGTTTCATGACCGCAAGGTAGATGTCGCGTTTGCCGCCGATCTCGGCGCGCACCGTCGTAACGCTCACACCTGCGGACTCGGCCACCATCTCCGTCGAGGTCGCGTCGTAGCCCAACTCGGCGAACAGGCCCGTGGCCACCTCGACAAGGCGCTCGAACATCCCCGTCGGCTCGACGTCATCGACCATGCGGCACCCTCCACACTAGGCGTCTCAAGATCCACCGTAGCCAGCGAGCGGGTTCCGAAAGGGAAAGGGCGCTCACAGCGAAAGCAATTCTCCCCCGCACCGCGTCAGCAAAGCCGTCGAACACGGTGCATGGGTGGTCGCATCCGCCGGCCAAATGACGGCGGCGGCGCGTCGACAGACGTGCCACGGGTTCCATGGGCACATTGCGAACGGGAGCGAGGCCGCGCTGTGCGCGGCCTCGTTCACTGTCGTGCTTGTGGCTTGGCTGTGATCTGCCGGGTCAGGCTTCGTACGGCCGGAACTGGAAGCAGGCCATCTACGGTGCGATCATCCTGTTCGCACTGGTCGTCTCCAGGGTGACATCCGGGCAGGCGCAGTGCTCGACCTCGCCGAGCAGGCCGCCGCCGGGCTGAGTGAGGCCGAGCGTTACCAGATGTTCGGTGGGACGGCTCGCCGCGTCTATGGACCAGGGAGGTGAGGGACGCCGTGCGCGTTGCCTTGTTCGTGACGTGTATCAACGACACGTTGTTTCCTGGCACCGGGCGGGCGACCGTGCGGTTGCTGGAGCGGCTCGGCTGCACGGTGGAGTTCCCCGCCGCGCAGACGTGCTGCGGGCAGATGCACTTCAACACCGGCTACCGGGCGGACGCGGAGCCGCTGGCACGCCGCGTGGGCGAGATCTTCGCGGGATATGACGCCGTGGTGGTGCCGTCCGGTTCGTGCGCCGCCATGGTGCGGGAGTGGTATCCGGTGCTGGGCGTCCAGCCGCCGTCGGGGGTGTACGAGCTGTCGGAGTTCCTGGTCGACGTACTGGGTGTTGTGGATGTGGGGGCCTACTTCCCGCACGCCGTGACCTACCACCCGACCTGTCATTCGCTGCGGTCGCTCCGTGTGGGGTCGCGGCCGGAGAAGCTGCTGTCGGCGGTCAGCGGCCTGCGCCTGGTCCCGTTGGGCGATGCTGATGAGTGCTGTGGCTTCGGCGGAACGTTCTCAGTGAAGAACCCGGCCGTCTCCGCCGCCATGTGCACCGACAAGGTACGCCACGTCCTGGACACAGGCGCCGAGGTGCTGTGCGCGGCCGATAACTCCTGCCTGATGCACATCGGCGGGACGATGCGGCGCCAGCGTGCGGGAGTCCGGATCATGCACCTGGCGCAGATCCTCGCCTCGACCGAGGAGGAACCGGCATGAAAGGCACGTTCGTTGGCATGCCCGCCTTCCCGGCGGCGTCCATGCGGGCGGTCGGTGACTCGCAGCTCCGGCACAACCTCCACAAGGCCACCCACACGATCCGGGGCAAGAGGGCCGCTGCCGTGGACGAGCAGCCCGACTGGACGCAGCTGCGCGCGGCTGGCGCGGCCATCAAGAACCGGGTGCTGCGCCACCTGGACCTCTACCTGGAACAGCTCGAAACGGCCGTCGTCAACGCGGGCGGGCACGTGCACTGGGCCGCCGACGCGGCCGAGGCCAACCGGATCGTCACCGCGCTGGTGAAGGCGACCGGCGAGAGCGAGGTCGTCAAGGTCAAGTCGATGGCGACGCAGGAGATCGGGCTGAACGAGGCGCTGGCCGCCGCCGGGATCACCGCCTACGAGACCGACCTCGCCGAGCTGATCGTGCAGCTCGGCGACGACCGGCCGTCCCACATCCTCGTGCCCGCGATCCACCGCAACCGGGCCGAGATCCGCGAGATCTTCCGCCGGGCGATGTCGGAGTGGGGGCGGCCCGCCCCGGCCGACCTCGCGGACGATCCGGCCGAGCTTGCCGAGGCGGCCCGCCTCCATCTGCGGGAACGGTTCCTGTCGGCCAAGGTCGGCATCTCGGGCGCCAACTTCGCCGTCGCCGAGACCGGGACGCTGGTCGTGCTGGAGTCCGAGGGCAACGGACGCATGTGCCTGACCCTCCCGGAAACGCTCATCTCGGTCGTCGGTATCGAGAAGCTCGTGCCGACCTGGCGGGACCTCGAAGTCTTCATGCAGACCCTGCCCCGTTCGTCCACGGGCGAGCGCATGAACCCCTACACCTCGACGTGGACGGGAGCCGCCGAGGGCCAGGAGTTCCATCTCGTCCTGCTCGACAACGGCCGCACCGACGTCCTCGCCGACCAGGTCGGACGCCAAGCGCTGCGCTGCATCCGCTGCTCGGCATGCCTGAACGTGTGCCCGGTGTACGAGCGGACCGGGGGCCACGCCTACGGGTCGGTCTACCCCGGGCCTATCGGAGCGATCCTCACGCCGCAACTGCGCGGCATGTCCTCCGCACTGGACGAGTCGCTGCCGTACGCCTCGACGTTGTGCGGCGCGTGCTACGACGTCTGCCCCGTCGAGATCAACATCCCCGAGGTGCTGCTCGACCTGCGCGCCAAGGTCGCCGCGTCCGGAGGTCACAAGGCGGAGAGGCTCGTGATGGCGGCGGCCCGGCGCGTCTTCGAGTCGCCCCCGATGCTCGCCCGCGCCCAGCGCACGGCGGGCCGTTTCCGGAGGCTCACGCCCCGGCGCCTACCCGGCCCCCTGGCGGCCTGGACCGATACGCGGGACGTGCCCGCGCCGCCGCCCGAGTCGTTCCGCGAGTGGTGGGAGCGCAACCGATGAGCACCCGCGAGCAGATCCTTGCGAAGATACGGGCCGCGCTGGCCGACGTGCCTTCCGGTGAACGCCCCGAGGACGTGGCCGTTCCCCGCGACTACCAGCGCACTCGCAACGGTCCCGGCATCGTCGACCTGCTGATCGACCGCCTGGAGGACTACAAGGCGATCGTGCACACCGAGACCCCGGTCGCCGACCTGCTGTCACGCCGGGACGGCCGCATCGTCGTGCCGCCGGGCGTTCCCGCGGACTGGCTCACCGGCATCGAGACCGTCGGAGACGACCCGCCCCTGTCGGCCGCCGAACTGGACGCGCTCGACGGGGTCGTGACCGGCTGCGCGGTGGCGATCGCCGAGACCGGCACCATCATCCTGGACGGCTCGCCCGATCAGGGCCGCCGCGCGCTGACCCTCGTCCCGGATCACCACCTGTGCGTCGTCCGCCGCGACCAGATCGTCCGCACGGTCCCCGAGGCCCTCGAACGGCTCGACCCGGCGCGGCCGCTCACCTGGATCAGCGGTCCGTCGGCCACCAGCGACATCGAGCTGAACCGGGTCGAGGGCGTGCACGGCCCCCGCACCCTGGAGGTCGTCATCCTCTGAGGTGGCGCTCGGCGGCGGGGCGGGGTGCTTGTACACCCGCGGCTACGCCGCCCGCCTCATCACCCCAGCCGAAGCCCATGCGATCGGTGGTCGCCCCAGCGCGGAACCGACGCACGTCCAGCGAACCGGGTGGGATTCAGACCTCTGATTCGCCGCACTACCTGCGGAACCACCCGCTGTGTGGTGAGCCGCGGTCCGGACGGCCGTCGTGCGGTTCGCTTCGCCGCAAACTGGGCCTTGCCTCCTAGTGTTACATGTGCAATTTTACATGGCACACGTCCGATGGGTTGACCGAGATTCGGGGGCCGGTCCGCCCTCTCCCACCCCCGGAGTGGCACATGCGAAGATCGCTCTTGCCTCCCGCCCTGATGGCCCTCGTCGCGGCACTGATCGCGGTGCCGGGTCCGGCGGAGGCCGCACCACCGTCTCCCCGTCCCAACCCGGCGGCCGCGCCGCCTGTGGGCGCCAAGGACGCGTCTCCGCCCCATCTGCACGAGAAGACGCCCGTCAAGAACCGCCCGCCACTGCCCGCGCCGACCGACCACGGGCAACCCAAGACGAAAGCGGCGGCAGCCGCCTGCGACATCTCCGTCTTCACCCGCAACACCGGTGCCGCGCTGGTCAACGCGGTCAGGAACGCGGATATCAGCTGCATCAGCGACCTGTACAACGTGCGGGGAGACAACGCGCGCCTGGCCCTGAACGAGTCGCAGATGGTGACGGTGGCCAACGCCTTCGCCGGCACCGCGCGGTCCTACACCGGCGACAACAGCCAGCGCATAGAGCAGCTTCTCTACTTCCTGCGCGCCGGCTACTTCGTGGAGTACTACTACCCCGACGAGACCGGCTCCTACGGCGCCAACCTGGCGGCGGCTACCCGTAGCGGCATCGACGCGTTCTTCGCCAGCAGCGGCTCGGTTGCCACCACCGAGGCCCACGGGAAGATCCTGCTTGAGGCCGTCACGCTGATCGACAGCGCCGCGGAGAACATCCGCTATCTCTACGTGGTCAAGCGGCTGCTGGACAACTACCGCACCAGCTACGGCTACAACATGCAGTGGGGCGTGAACGCCGCCTTCACCGTCACGTTCCGCGGGCACTACGTCAGCGGCTTCGGCGCCGCCGCGCAGAGCGCCGGTATCCCGGCCACGCTCTACAACTTCGCCGTGCGCAACTTCGGCCAGCTCAACACCGAGTACAGCACCCTGGTCGGCAACGCGGGCTCCGAGCTGAGCCGGTTCCTGCAGTACGAGCCGCAGCGCACCGCCATCCGGCCGCAGGTGCGCGATCTGCTGAGCCGCAGCTCCATGACCGGTCCGACCGCGACGCTGTGGGTGTGGACCGCGGAACGCGCCAACTACTACGACCAGGACAACTGCTCGTACTACGGCACCTGTAACCTGCCCGAGCGGCTGAACAGTTCCGTGCTGCGGATCCGTCACACCTGCAGTTCGAGCCTCAGGATCGCGGCTCAGGACCTGACCTCGTCCCAGCTGAGTTCGACCTGCTCAAGCCTGGCCAACCAGGACGCCTACTTCCACAACGTCGCCAAGGACAGTGGTCCGGTCGCGAACGACTACAACACCTTGCTCGAAGTGGTGGTCTTCAACTCCGACTACGACTACAAGCTCTACGCCGGAGCGATGTTCGGCATCGACACCAACAACGGCGGCATGTACCTCGAAGGCAACCCCGCGGTGGTCGGCAACCTGCCCCGCTTCATCGCCTTCGAGCGTGGTACGGAGATCTGGAACCTCAACCACGAGTACACCCACTACCTCGACGGCCGGTACAACACCTGGGGTCCCTTCTCGGAAAGCCAGAAGACCCCGGTCGTCTGGTGGACCGAAGGCGTCGCCGAGTACATCTCCTACCACTACCGCGGCGTTCCCTACAGCGCCGCGCTCGCGGCGGCCGGCAGGCGCACCTATTCGCTGAGCACGTTGTTCGACACGACGTACGAGAACAGCGACACCGCCCGCATCTACCAGTGGGGCTACCTGGCGTCCCGGTTCATGATCGAGCGGCGCTGGAACGACACCGCGCGGATTCTGGCGTACTACCGGACGGGCAACTGGAACGCCGCCCGCACCTACGTGAAGTCGCTCAACCTCGACACCGAGTTCTACAACTGGCTCGGCACGCTCGGCAGCAGCGGCGGAGAGCTGCCCACCTGCAGCGGATCAACCTGGGTCATGGGCAAGAACTGCCAGCGCGGCGGGCTCGCGGCCGGCACCGGTGGATCGCAGGCCTTCACCATCTACATTCCCGCCGGGACCACGAGGCTGACCGTCAAGGCCAAGGGCGGCACCGGCGACGCCAACATCTACTTCCACGACAGCACCTGGGCCACCAACACCACCTACACCCAGTACTCCAACGCCAGCGGCAACGCCGACACGGTGACCGTGACCGGCTCCGGGCTGAGCCAGAACAACTACAACTACATCACCCTCTACGGGTACAGCGCCTTCTCGGGCGTAACCCTCAGCACCGAGTATTGAATCCGGTGACGCATCTTTCTCCCCGGCGGTACCGCCGGGGAGAAAGGGCATGGACCTGTCCCGGCCTCCGGCATCAGCCGGAGCCGCACCGGACGGCTCGCCCCGGGAGTCTCACTCCGGGCGGTCGGCCCAGATGCCCCTGACGTGGTCGAGATGGTGGCGCATGAGGGACGCGGCGTCGTCGGCTCGGCCGGCGGCCACCGCGTCGAGGAGGGCCAGATGCTCACGGGCCGAGTCGGCGAGCACGCCCTGCTCGGCCAGCCGGGACACGCCGTAGAGGCGTGCCCGGTACCGCAGGTCGCGGACCACGCCGAGCAGATGCGCGTTGCCGGCCAGTGCCAGCAGCTCCAGGTGGAACGCCTGGTCGGCTTCGATGTAGGCCAGGACGTCGCCGTCCTCGGCGGCCCTGACGATGGCATCGGCCACCGGCCGCAACGCCACGACGCGCTCGGCCGGAACCGTCGCCGCGATCTTCGCGACGGTGGGCACCTCGATCAGACCGCGCAGCTCGTTGATCTCGTCCAGGTCCCGTTCGGAGAGCTCGGCCACGCGGAAGCCCTTGTAGCGCACGGCCGTGATCAGGCCCTCTTTGGCCAGGTCGAGCATGGCCTCGCGGACGGGCGTGGCCGAGATGCCGAAGCGTTCGGCCAGCGCGGGCGCCGAGTAGATGACGCCCGGGCGCATCTCGCCGGCGACCAGCGCCGCCCGCAGCGCCTCGGCCACTTTCTCCCGGATGTTCTGGCGCGTGCCGAAATCCGGGAGATTCAACGGTTCCGACATCGACGACCCGTTCTTCCCAAGCCCGTTGTTCCCAAGCCCGTTCCGCCCCGGCAGCAGAGTGTCACATGACGGTGGGCTGTGCCACCTCAGGGTAGTGGCACGCCACGCCACGCCACCTGCCGTCCGGCCGCGACGTATCCGCTGCGCCTGGCCGCCGGAGAACTGGTGTGGGTGGGTTTCGTTACCACTCCGAGATCGACGTGCTGCGGCGCAGGTCCGACAGGGCCTCACGACGGCCGGGGTCCCGACCGAGCTGCTCGCCGCCGACGACTCTTGAGGCGAACGGGCGAAGTCGGTGAGCTGGTCGCCAAGGTCTCGGGCGGGCGATGCCGCCTTGCTTGGCGAGATCCCAAGACAGCGACGTAGAGCTTGGCGTGGATCGGCGGGCGGGGCCAGGCGCGTCGGCTCCGTGGCCGGGAGGATGATCGCCGGTCAGCGGGTCTGCGTTGGCTACAGCCGTGTTGAGGGCTGCGCACGCGGCGTGGCCCTGGCGACGCGCTGGTGGATATGGACGGCCGCTGGCTCGGCACGTTCCGCCGGTGCCCTGCAGCACACCAACATTCGTTGGCCAACAGGCGTTGACAGGCCTGGGGTGGAGATCTAGCGTTCTGCCTACAGGCGTTTGCCAACAGTCGTTGGCAAAGGGTTCAGGAGGTTGTCGTCATGAATGCCGCGGATGTACTGGTGGTGGGAGCGGGTCCGACCGGGTTGCTGCTGGCGGGTGACCTGGCCGAGGCGGGACTGGCGGTCACGCTGGTCGAACGGCGGGCGCACAAGGTCAGCAACCTTTCACGGGCGCTGGTCATGCACGCCCGGGCGCTGGAGCAGTTCGACGCGCGGGGCATCGCGGACGAGGTCGTCGCGGGTGGGCACCCGGTGAACCGGCTGCAGTTGTTCCAGGCGGCCCGGCTCGACCCCTCGCGGCTGCCCAGCCGATTTCCGTTCGTGCTGTTCACCCCGCAGTATGAGGTGGAGAAGGTGCTGGAGCGGAGGGCGCGCGAGGCCGGCGTCACCTTCGTGTACGAGACCACGGTGGTCGCGATCGAGCAGGACGCGGACGGCGTGGAGGCGCGTACGGAGGACCCCTCGGTCACGTTCCGCGCCAAGTACCTGGTCGGTACCGACGGGGTGCACAGCTCAGTGCGGGAGGCCGTCGGCCTGCCGTTCCCCGGCAAGTCGATCCTCACGTCGCTGATCCTGGCCGACGTCAAGCTCGCGCGGCGTCCGGAGCGGCCGTTCAGCGTGAACGCGGTACCGGAGGGCTTCTGCCTGCTCACCGAGATGGGCGACGACTACTACCGGATCACCGGCTGGAACCGTCACCACCAGCTTCCCGACGACGCGCCGCTGGAGGAGGACGAGCTCAAGGAACTGCTGCGGCTCAACTTCGGCACCGACTACGGCATGTACGACGTCCGGTGGAAGTCCCGGTTCCACAGCGACGAGCGGCAAGCGCCGGCGTACCGGGTGGGCCGGGTCTTCCTTGCGGGCGACGCGGCGCACGTTCACTCCCCGGCCGGTGCCATGGGCATGAACACCGGGTTGCAGGATGCCGCCAACCTCGGCTGGAAGCTGGTCGCGGTGCTGCGCGACGGCGCCGACGAGGCGCTGCTGGACACCTATCAGGTGGAACGGCACGCGGTAGGCAAACTGGTGTTGCGGATGAGCGGCACGATGGTCCGCGCCGCGATTCTGCACGGCAGGTCCGTCAGACTGCTGCGCACTGTGGCCGGCACGATGGTGAGCCATGTGCGTCCCGTGGCCCACCGGGCAGCGCTCATGGTCTCCGGTATCGGCATCAGGTACCGCGCCGAGAGCGGTGCGCACCGGATCGTCGGGCGCCGTGCCCCCGACGCCAGGCTCGCTGAGGGACGCCTGTACGAACTGCTGCGCGGCGGCCGGTTCGTTCTGATCGCCCCGGAAGCCGCCCCGGAAGCCGCTGCGGACATCGACCTGCCAAGCCACATCGTCATCGCCCGCCGGACCGACCGCGAGCAGACCATCGCCCTGGTGCGGCCTGACGGTTACTACGCCTGGGCAAGCAAGGACCCGGTCGACACCGCCACGCTGCGCAAGGCGCTCACCCGCTGGGCGGGCCGCCTCGACAAGGTCTGACGGCGGGTGGTGTGACGGCGGACGCAGCCAGCCCTGCACCTCTCGGCCCGGCCTCTCACAGCCCCGAAGAGACTCGGCCGTGGATCAGATCGCGCCACCACCGCGAGAGCCGCGACCTGCTGCTGACCGTGGTGTGGTCGTAGTCAGCCGGTGACCGCGGCACCGACTCGGTCGGTGGCGCCGAGACGACCTCCGCCGTGAGGATGTCCGTCTTCCGTGGCGTCATGGCCGAGCCCCTTCGGCGGTCGATGGTGCTGCTCAAAGCCGCATGCCCGACATATCCGGTCGAGGGTCGCAGAACGTGGGGCGTGTTGGCCGAACGCTGAGATGTTGGACCTGGGCCGGTCAGTGGCGTGTCGTCAAGGCCGGGCGGGAGAGGTGTGGTTGGTGGCGGGATTGTTGTCTTACGGGTTGGGGGGTTGCAGTGCTGAGTGGGCGAGGTGGATGAGGCCGGCTCGTATCCGTTGTTCGCCGAGTTCGGGCAGGAGTGCGGCTAGGTGTTCGGCGGCCAGGGCGGCGAGCAGGGCGTGGGCGGTGTGTTCGGGGTCGGGTGTGGTGTCCAGCAGGATCGCTGTGTGGCGGTGCCAGAACCGGTAGGCGCCGATCCGGTAGCGGGCGCCGGGTGTCGCGGTCTCTGACATCCGGATCAGGGCCAGGTGCTCCTGCAGGTAGTCGAGGTAGGCGTTGATGAACGCCGCGAGGCGTTCACTGGCCGGTGCGCCCGGGCCAAGGGGTGGCGGTCCGTGCAGGATCGCCTCCTGCAGCACGCGTTCTCGGGCGTCCAGGAGTGCGGCGGCCAGCCCGGACTTGTCGCCGAAGCGGCGAAACAGCGTGCCCTTGCCGACGCCGGCCGCCGTCGCGACCTGGTCCATGGATACCGCTTCGACGCCGTGTTCGGCGAAGAGTCTGGCTGCGGCCTCCAGGACGGCAGCGCGGTTACGGGCCGCGTCCGCTCGTTCCTTGGGCGGCGGGGTGCGCAGCAGTTCCAACGGCGTTGCGGAACCGGACTGCAGTCCGTTATCGTCGTGAGCCACAACCGGACTATAGTCCATTTCTGGAAGGTAGTGGCATGACCGCACTCATCACCCGCGACGAGCTGAAGGCAGCGATCCAAGCGGGCACCGTCACCGTCCTGGACGCCCTGGGCGGCGAGTACTACGCCAAGCAGCACCTGCCCGGCGCCCTTGAGCTGGTACTGGCCGACGTCAACGACCAGGCGTCCACCCTGCTCCCTGACCGCGACGCCACGATCGTCACCTACTGCTCCAACCCGGCATGCCCCAACAGCGGCCAGGTCGCCGACCGGCTCACCGCTCTTGGCTACACCAACGTCCGCAAATACCGCGAGGGCATCCAGGACTGGGTAGAGGCCGGCCTCCCCACCGAGTCCGCCTGACTTCCGCCGGGGGTGAAGCCGAACTGCTTGCCGAGGCGCTCGGCGAACCATTTGGCGAAGGAGGCCGAGCCCGGCTGGCAGGAATGGCTACCGTTTTTGGAACGCTGTGCCTTGCCGCTGCTGTCCTCGACGACCTGCCGGGCGACCTGCGGGGCGCTCTTGTAACGGTCGTCCAGGACGGTGGGCTTGAAACCGGCCAGGTTCGTGCGGAGTTGCTTCCAGGTGTCCTTGGCGCCCATGGCGGTCACCCGGATGACCACCCGACACCACGTTGCCGCGTTCCTTCTGGCAGACCTGCCGGTCGAGGTGTTGGGGGCGGACTCGCTCAGACCGGGTGATGCGCGTGCGACCTGGCCGACGCCTTCGGCGGTGAAGGGCAGGGGGCTCAGCTCTTGGGCTGAGCCCCCTGCGTGGTTATGAGCGTTCTAGTTCCAGTTTGGGGAGCATGCGGGCTACGGGGGTGGGGAGCCACCAGGCTCGGCTGCCCATGAGTTCCATGGCGGCGGGGACGATGAGGCAGCGGATGATGACGGCGTCTACGAAGATCGCTACCGCCATGCCGAAGCCCGTCTGCTGGAGGAGGCGTTCGGGGCTGAGCATGAAGGCGCCGAAGATGGCGATCATGATCGCGGCGGCGGCGGTGATGACGGAGCCGGTGTGGGCCAGGCCTTCGCGTACGGCGTGGGAGGGGTCCTTGGAACGGGTCCACTCCTCGTGGATACGGGAGATCAGGAAGATCTCGTAGTCCATGGAGAGGCCGAAGACGATGGCGAAGACCATGACGGGGAGGTAGGCCTCGATCGGGCCTGACTCGACGCCGAACCAGCCGTCCTGGAAGACCAGCGTCATGGCGCCGAGGGCGGCGCCGATGCTGAGGAGGTTGAGGATGGCGGCCTTGAGGGGGACGAGGATCGAGCGGAAGACCGCCATGAGCAGGAGGATCGAGAGGCCGACGACGATCGCCATGAAGAGAGGAAGGCGTTCGGAGACCTTGGCGGCGTAGTCTTCGGCGGCCGCTGTGGCGCCGCCGACCAGGTATTGGGCGTCGTGTCGTGCGGAGAGTTCGGGCAGGACGTCGTCGCGGAGGGTGCCGACCAGGTCGGAGGTCGCCTTCTCCTGCGGGGCGGAGGCGGGAAAGACGAGGATCGTGGCGGCCTTGCCGTCAGGCGTGGGCATCGGGGGCGCGACGGTTCGGATGCCCGGGGTGCTGCTCAGGGATTGAGCGGCCGCGGCGGCGGCTGGGACGTTGTCGGTCACGAGCAGGAGCGGGCCGTTGAAGCCGGGGCCGAAGCCCTCGGAGAGCAGGTCGTAGGCCTGGCGGCTGGTGGTGTCGGGGGCGTCGCTGCCCGCGTCGGAGAAGCCGAGGCGCATGCTCAGGGCCGGGAAGACCAGGGCGCCCAGGAGGACCCCGGCGGTGACGAGGGCGGCCAGCGGGCGTCGCTGGACCACGGCGGCGAGGCGACGCCAGGTGGTGCCTTCGGGGGCCTTTCCCTTGGCCTGGCGTCGTTCGGCCCGGGTTGTGAACTGGCGGGCGAAGCGGCGGCCGAAGATGCCCAGCAACGCGGGCAGGAGGGTGAGGGCGGCCAGCATGGTGACCAGGACGGTGAGGGCGACCGACAGTGCCATGCCCTGGAGTGAACCGAGGCCGAGCGCGACGAGGCCGAGCAGGGCGATGATCACGGTGCAGCCGGCGAAGAAGACCGAACGGCCGGCGGCGTCCAGCGCGTTCACGGTGGCCTGCTCGGGGGCTGCGCCGCGGACGAGTTCGGCGCGGTAGCGGGCGAAGATGAGCAGGGCGTAGTCGATGCCCACGCCGAGACCGACCAGGATCATCACCGGCGGCGTCCACTCGGCGATCGTGAAGACGTGCGACGCGGCGATGATCACGCCGACCGTGGAGCCGACGGCGAACAGGGCGATGATGATGGGCAGCCCGGCGGCGATGACCGTGCCGAACATCAGGACGAGGATGACCAGCGCGGCCAGCAGGCCGATGCCCTCGGCGGAGCCGGTGCCGCCCTCGCCGAGCACCCGGGCGGCGTCGCCGCCCAGTTCGGCCTGGAGGCCACCGCCCTCGGCCTTCTTGGCGGTGTCGAGGATGCGCTGGGTGTCGTCTTTCGGCATGTCGTCGGAGGCGACTTCGAGCACCACGGTGGCGAAGCCGATCGTGCCGTCCTTGGAGATGGCGCCCTGGTCGTCGTACGGGCTGCGGACCTGGCCGACCTCGGGCAGCGTTGACACCTCGGCGAGCATGGCCTTCACACGCTGCTGGACGGCGGGATCGCGCAGGCCGGTGTCGCGGTGCAGGACGATCTCGACGGTGTCCCCGGCTCGGGCGGCGCCGTGCTCCGACAGCAGGTCGGCCGCCCGCTGCGACTCGGTGCCGGGCAGGGAGAAGTCGTTGCGGTAGCCGTCGCCGGTGAACGACGCGACGCCCCAGACGCCGCCCAGGACCGCGACCCAGAGGATGAGGGCGAGCCATCTGCGGCGGTGGGCGAATCCCGCGAGGCGGGCGAACGCCCCCTGCTTGGAGGGCGGCCGGGCGTCTTCTTGGTGGTTCGTTTCGGTGAGCGTCATGTTCCTTTTCCGGAGGGTCTTAGGGCCTGCCTCAAGTCGGCGTCGCTGGCCAGGCCGGGCAGCCGGCTCAGCGACGCGTCCTTGATCGCAACGGCGTGGGTCGTCAGGCGTGCGCCGACCACACCCGCGTCACCAGGACGGCGCCCCCACCGAACAGCGCGACGCCGAGCGGGACGTGGACGGCGACGTTGCCGTTGGTGCCGACTGCGAACTGGAGGCTGGTCAACACGAGCAGCAGCGCACTGAAGCCCAGGTACCGCGCTGATCCGCGGCCCACCCGCCACACCAGCACCGCGGCGATGATCTGGAGGAGCAGCGAGATCGTGACGAGGCTGCCCATGACCTCGTGCAGCCCGCGTCCGTCCTCGTTGGACAGCAGTTGCCCGGCGGTGATCCCCTGCACCAGCATCGTGACGGCCACGAACACCGAGGTCGCCTTCATCAGGCCGAAGAACCGCGGCGGCGCGGCCCGGTGCGAGTGAGCGGGGGAGGGCAGGTCGATCGGTGATGACATGGGATCGCTCCTTGATGATGGTTTTCGGTGACGAGGTCACCGGTGTTGGTTCGGGCGAGGCGATGACCGCCGTGTCAGGAACGCGGTGGCGAGCAGCAGGCCGTGCGGTGATCGGTGCGGGCCACCTACCGGGGACGGCGTTCGCCGGTGGTGCCCAGTGACGATTCAGGCTGCGCCGGCGCGGCTGTGATTCTCACGCGGGTGCCCATGGGTGTTGGAGCGGCACGGCCACGCTCGGAAACGTGCAGTTCATAGCGACGCGCCGCCCAACGGATGAAGCAAGTCGCGGTCGACGTGGGTATGGGCATGGCGAGACCTTCCCCCGGCTCGTGATGTCGCGTGCCGCCCGGTTTGTTCGCGCGACGTCCTGACGTACACGAGACGACGGCGCCCATAGCCCCATAACAGCGTGGCTATGTGACATAGGTCATCGACCGGGCGTGTTACGCAACGGTGGGAGCCGGCGTCTAGTGCGCATGGGGACCAAGAACCAACATGCAGGAGCGGGTATGAGCGCCCACAGCGAACCAACGACGGCCACCGAGGCGTTCATGGCCCACCGCAACCTGCTGTTCACCGTCGCCTACGAGATGCTCGGTTCGGCCGCCGACGCCGAGGACCTCCTGCAGGAGACCTGGCTGCGATGGCTGGGCGTCGATCTGGCGAACGTACGGGACGAGCGCGCCTATCTGGTGCGCATCATCACCCGGCTGGCGCTGGACCGGTTGCGCGCGCTCGGCCGGCGCAAGGAGTCCTATGTCGGGTCGTGGTTGCCCGAGCCGCTGCTGACCGCGCCGGACGTGGCCGAGGACGTCGAACTGGCCGACAGCATCTCCATGGCGATGCTGCTGGTACTGGAGACGCTCGCGCCGATCGAACGGGCGGTGTTCGTGCTGCGTGAGGTGTTCGACCTGGACTATGACGAGATCGCCGAGGCGGTCGGCAAGAGCCCGGCGGCCGTACGCCAGACCGCCTACCGGGCCCGGGCGCACGTCGCCGCCCGCCGACCGCGCGGCACCGTCACCCCGGCCGAGAACCGAGCCGCCCTCAAGGCCTTCCAGCAAGCGGTCGAAACCGGCGAACTGCAATGCCTGCTCGACATTCTCGCGCCCGACGTCGTCGCCATGGGCGACGGCGGCGGGATCAAGCACACCCTGCCGCAGCCCCTCGTGGGAGCCGACAAGGTGGCCCGCCTGCTGGCCCGCTGGTGGACGCACGATGCCGAACGATCGGTCGAGCTGGTGCAGATCAACGGTCGCCCCGGACTGCTCATCCGCGTCAACGGGAAGATCGACGGCGCGATGGCGGTGCGGATCGACAACGGCCTCATCACCGGCCTGTACGGCGTGCGCAATCCCGAGAAGCTCTCAGGTGTAGAACGGGAGACCGCCGTAAGCCGCTGAAGCCCACAACGACTGCAACCCGTGGGTGTGTACGGCCATCTGGGTCTATGCCGACGCCCGTGCGTCGTGCCGATTCCGAAAACGCGTTGATCACAGCACGGGCCTGCGCGGCGGGCACCCGGTCCAGATTGGCGACGTGCCCGGGGCATCCCGACCGTCGTCGGCTCTATGTCAGAAGCCGGTGGTGCAGTTCGGTGCGCAGGATGCCTTGGAAGACGCCGTCGTGATCGGGACTCATGAGTGTGGCCTTGACGCCGGCAGTCGTTGCAGCGCCGCCTCCAGGTAGGTGGCGAAGTGCTTGACGCCGTTGACCATGATGCTGTCTTTGCTGTGCCCGGCCTTGCTTCGGTCGCTGGGGTGGAGTCGACGGCTGACGATGCCTACGCTCGGTGCAAAGACGTGTGAGGGGTGCCTAGCGTGGATCTTCTGCAGCTCGTCGGCATCGTCATCCTGTTCTTCATCGGTGCCGCTGTTGTCCTCTTTCTCGTGCAGGTCATGCTGGTGATCATCGGTGGCACCGTGGACGGCATCGGATCCTTGATTGTGAAGGTCCTCGGCTCGTCCCGGCCTGCTTCGAGCTATACGGCAGAGGAGTACTTCAACAAGGACCGCAAGGCACGCAAACGAAACCGCGGAACCTAGCGCGAGTGCTGCCGATCCTCGGCCAAGGAGCGCCCCGCGCCCGGGGCTCGATCGGTGGTTCGCCATGGAGGAAACCCCACGCCAGCGACCCTGCCGTACAACCAGAACAGCGGCAGAAGCGCTCTTCAGTGAGCTTGCCAGGCATGTGCGGTTCACAGTTGGGATGTCAGCATGTCGATCTCGCAGCCGGGCGCGGAGGGGTCGAAGCCGTGCTCGATCAGCCAGCGGATCGGCCGCAGGGTGCGCAGCGACCACCATGCGCGGATCACGTCGAGGTCGACGTCGGTGCCGTAGCCTGCGATGACGTCGCTGAGGTGTTCTCGGTGTCCGAGTGTCAAGGTGGCCAGGTCGAACATGGCATCGCCCTGGGCCGCCTCGGACCAGTCGATCACTCCGGTGATCTCGTCACCGTCGGCGAACACATGGGTGACCTGGAGGTCGCCGTGGGTGAACACCGGTGTCCATGGCCGGAGTGCGGCCTCGGCGATCCCGCGGTGGCGCGTGACCACGTCGGCGGGAAGGACGCCGTTGGTGATGAGCCAGTCGCATTCGCCGTCGATGTGCGATGCGACCCGGTCGGGACTGCGACCGGGCCATGGCGGCAGTGGTGCGTCGTGCAGCTTCCGTACGGCGGCGCCCGCTGCGGCCCAGGCCGCCGGCGACGCGGTCGACGGCTCGCCGAGGCGGCCGAGTGCCTTGCCGGAGAGAGCGGCGAGCGTGAGCACGGGCGGTTTCCGCCACAGGACCTGCGGGGTCGGGATCGGCGCCAGGGCCATCGCCTCCACCTCGACGTCGGTACGCGTCTGATCAGCGTCGATCTTCAGGAACACCTCGCCGACGCGCAGGGTCGCGCACTCGTGATGGGCGACGACGACCTCGACCTCTTTCACGTCGACCATTATCGCGGGGGCCGTTCACGACGTCGCCGGGTTTTCTCCCGCGCGACCGCGCGCCCGCCGCCATCTCCCCGTGCGCGAAACACGGAAGCCTAGTCACCGCGAACGGCCGGTGGATCCCCCGGCCGGGACGGGTCGCGTTCGAACGGCGGGCGTTCCGTTGCGGCACCCGAACAGGCGAACTCCCGACCCGGCGGCCGGAACGCCGTTCCTGCGTGTTCCGCTTCCGCCACGCCGAAGAGCTGCTCACCGATGGATGGTCGCCTGTCCGGACGGCTGCGGTGAGCGGCTTCAGCGACGAGGCGCATCTGACGCGTGAGTTCAAGCGGCTCACCGGCCTCACGCCGGCCCTCTTCCACGTCAATGGCTTCACGGGTGTCGCTGAGTCTGGTCAGTGGGCGCGGAGGTCTTCGATGACCTCGGTCACGTCGTCGATCAAGCCGATGGGGCATCCCCAGTAGTCGTAGATGCCGCCACGGGAGCGGTTGCTGCCGCAGACGACGAAGACGCCTGTGCCCAGCCGCGACTTGAGGTGGGTGGCCAGCCAGCCGACGAAGCCGCTGTTGTCCGACCGGTCGGGAAAATGGAAGGAGAAGATACCGAATCGTTCGACGTCGCCGCTCTCTTGGGCGGTGGCCGGAACGAGACAGCTCCAGCTGTCCTGATCACCTACCACGGCCAGCGTGTCGGCTGTGAGCGTCGGCGGGTGGTGGGCCGGGAACTCCCGGAAGCACCAGACTCCCTCATGCCGGACGAAGTCGGCTGCGGCGATCACGCGTCGCAGACGTTCTTCGATCTGCTCTGACGTCTCGATGCTGACGCTGACCATGGGAAATGCTCCAATCGCCTCATGCCCGGATGATCAAACCACGAGGCTATGCCAGCCCGCGGCTGACCGGGGTTGAGAAGTGTCGTGTGCAGGGGCCTACCGGGTTTGGCCGAAGGCTCGCCGGTAGGCGCCGGGCGTGGTGCCGAGGTGCGCTCGGAAGCGGCGGCGCAGGTTGACCGCCGAGGCGCTGGCGGAGCAGCCACTGTCCCGGGCTGGTGCCGAGCTGCTCGGTGAACCGCCGGGCGAGAGTACGGCTCGACAGTCCGGCGCGTTCGGCGAGCCGGGCGACGGTCAGCCGGGCGTCGAGCCGGGAGGCGGCCCACTCCAGCAGCCGCGCCAGTGACTCGTCCGTCCTGGCCGGGATGAGTTGTGCGGCGTACTGGAGTTGGCTGCCTTCCCGGTGTGGCGGCAGCACCATGTTCCGGGCGATCTGGGCGGCGTAGGCCGCGCCGTGGTCGGAACGTACGAGGTGCAGGCACAGGTCGATGCCCGCACCCGGTTCCGGCGCTGGTCGCCACGTCGCCGTGGTCCACGTAGAGCACGTCCTGGTCTACCTGCACCTCGGGGAAGGCAGCGGCGAGCTGGGCGGCTTGGCGCCAGTGGGTGGTGACGCTGCGGCCGTTGAGCAGTCCGGCCTGAGCGAGGGCGAACGCCCCCGTGCAGATGGCGACGATCCTCGCCCCGCGCTGGTGGGCGGATCGCAAGGACTCGGTGACGGTCGGCGGCGCCGGTGCGCCGGCGGGTTGCCGGCTGGGGATGACCACGGTGTCCGCATGACTATCTGGATCCGTGGACCGATCCGCGGGTCTGCCGCTCCTGGCTGGCCTTGGCGGGCGCGGCCGAAAGCCGCTACACCCTTGAGGTCGTTCCCGCGCTGCGGCGGTCCACGACGCCCAAGCTGCTGATCTGGGGCGAGGACGACGACTGCGAGAAGGTGGAGTACGCCGAGAGGTTCGCCATGGAGATCCCGCTGACCACCCTCATGCGCATCCCCGGAGCCGACCACATCCCCACCGAGAACGCCCCCGGCCAGATCGCCAGCGCCCTCACCGACTTCTTCGCGGCGTAAGGGGGCAGTCAAGGTGGTCAGCGGCGGCGGCGTTTGGAGAGCAACTCAACGGCGTCGGCCACCGTGGGTTGTGTTTCCAAGACGGCGGTGTGCTCGTTGTGCTTCCCGGTGCCGGGCATTCGGTGGTCCGGTACGCCCGCGACGATCATGTGTCCGCCCGTCTGGACCACCAGACGTGCACCGTCCAGCAGGACCTCGACGACCTCGGCATCGCATCGCAGCAACCCCTCGACGTCGACCGCCACCAGCGGCTCTCCCTGCAGATGGCCGATCCTGGCGAACCAACGGCGCAGGCGCGGCGCGGTCTCGGCGGTCAGGCTCCCGGTGAGCTTGAGGACGATGCAGTGCTGGGTGAAGTCGATGTCGATCGACAGTGATGAGGTTGCGTCACCTTCACCCACGGAGCCTCCACACCGCACGGTTCAACGAGGACGAGCTCTCGCCCACCTTGTCCAGCGTCATCTTTGCATAGAGCAATGATGCGGGCGGGGCGAGCCGGGTAAGGATCTGTCGGGTCGTCTGTGGACGTCGGGGGCCCTAGGCCCAGCCGAGCGGGGCCGAGTCGGTCACCGGCGGCTCGCCTCCGGCCTCGTTGAACGCGTGCAGCGCCTTCACCAGAGCATGTCGCTGGTCGGCCGGCATCCGGCTGACGACGGCGGCGAGTTCGCGGCGGCGTCGTGCGGTCACATCGTCGACGACGGCACGGCCGGCCTCGGTGAGCCGGATCTGGACCTCCCGGCCGTTGTCCGGACTGGTGCGCCGGTCCACCAGGCCCGCCGCCACAAGGCGGTCGACCATCCGCATCGCCGTCGAGGGATTGACCCCCAGCAGACCGGCGACCGTCACCAGTTTCGTCGGGCCCTGCGAGGAAAGCACTACCAGCGACCGCATCTGCGGCAGGGTGATGGTCTCCTCCACCGCGGCCAGTGAACGCGCCGAGATGGCGATGAGCAGTCGTGACGCCGTCACCATGGCGGAGGTGACCTCATCGATGCCGGCCTCGATGTTTGCGTCGCGCCCGCCAGGGCCGACCGCGTCCTGGGACATGGCCATCTTTCTATCCCGCGCCATGGCGCAGCGCCAAGCCTGCAGCGGCCATCCCTACGGCATGACCGGAGTGCGACTGGTCGCATGCGCTGGTCGAGGGTAAGCGGCGGGGCGCCTGCAATGTGTAGAGATCACCGCCGCTGTTGCGTGGCCACGTGTCGGCGGGTGGTCCTATTGCGTTCACTTTCAGTCCATTGCAATGATCAGTGCGATCGATGTTGCATTAAACTTCAGTACCATGCAACGATATTGAGAATGTGAGCTGCTATATCGTGATTTTGATGCAACGATTAAGTTGCGAGTATTTGGAATGCAACGTAGCGTTTGCGTTGTTCGAAACGACGATGCAAGGAGAGCGCGATGCAGAAGTTCGACACCCCCGGCCCGATCGCCGCCGTGCTGGACATTCCTGCGGGGCGCGTGCGGTTCATCGCCGCCGACCGGGCCGACACCCTGGTCGAGGTCCTGCCCGCCGACGCCTCCAAGGGGCGCGATGTGAAGGTGGCCGAACAGGCGGAAATCGAATTCGTCGACGGTGTCCTGCGGATTGAGGCCTCGGCGAAGAACCGGGTCCTCGGCTCCTCGGGGGCCATCGAGGTGACGGTCCAGTTGCCCGCCGGATCCCACGTCGAGGCCACGGCGGCCAGCGCCGAGTTCCGGGCCGTGGGACGGTTCGGCGACGTCAGGTTCCAGGGGGCGCACGGCTCGATCAAGCTGGACGAGGTCGCCGGCGTCCGCCTTAGCACCGATGCGGGCGATGTCGAGGTGGGCCGCCTCAACGGTCCTGCGGAGGTCAGCACCGGCAAGGGTGACATCCGCATCGCCGAGGCCGTACGCGGGACGGTCGTGCTGCGCACCCAGGCCGGTCAGGTGTCAGTCGGCGCCGCCGCCGGAGTCTCGGCCTCCCTGGACGCCCGCACCTCCCACGGTCGCATCAGTAACGGCCTCAACAACGACGGCGTCGCCGAGCTCGAAATCCACGCGACCACCGCCTACGGCGACATCGTCGCCCGCAGCCTCTGATCAAGCTCACCCAGGACAGCCGGACGCACAGCTGAAGGAGGCGATGACAGGTGCGGAAGACAGTCCTCACGATCTGGAACCTCACCCCGATTCGCCTCGCGGTCCGCCTGGGCGGTACGGGCCTCAATCTCGTCACCACGCGAGAGCTGATCACGGCACTGACCCGCGCTGACCTGGGCCTCGCGCTCATCGCGATCGCCTGGCTCGTCCCCTGGGAGAAGGTGGCCGTCCTGGTCTACCGGCTCATTCGCCGCCGTCGCTTGGTCAACGGCTCCGTCGGCCATTGATCGGCGTACGCCGTGTCAGGGTTGGGCGTCGAGCCACTCCTGGAAGGTGGGACCGGCGAGCTTGGCGTGAGCGCTGGGCAGGAACGCGCCGCTGGCGGCGAGCTCGCCGTCGGGAATGCCGGAGCCGTCGACACCGACCACCGTGATGCCTCGGCGCGCGCCGAGGAGTGTGGCCGCCTCGGCCATGGTCTCCACGCGGGGCCCGGCGATCTCGGGGATCGGTGTTCCGGGAGCGGGCTGGGCGGGCGCGGCGGGGTCGGTGGCCAGGTCGGCCAGTTCCTCGGCCACGGTGCGGCAGGCCACGAGCTGGATGGGCAAATCCGGGATGTAGGCGACATCGCCGTCCTGCCAGTCCAGGAGCTGACCGACGAATTCGTGGAACTGCGCGGCGCGCAGGATGCGGGCGGGCAGCGGGCCCGACAGGTTGTCCTCCTCGTGCACCTGCTGGGCGGCGATGAAGCCGGAGGTGGCCTTGTCGGTGCCGATGATGGATACGACGACGATCTGACCGACTCCCGCCTTCTGGCCTGCCTCGTGCAGGTTGCGGGTCGCCGTACGGAAGAACTCCGTGGCCGCCTCCTGGTCGGAGGCGTGCCACGAGGCGACGTCGATGATGACATCGACCCCGGTGAGGGACTCGGCGAGGCCCTCACCGGTGATGATGTCCACACCGGTGGCCCGGGACATCGGCACGACCTGGTGCCCCCGTTCAGTGAGGACGTCGACGACGTGGCGTCCCAGCCGCCCGGTCGCTCCTGCCACTGCGAATCTGCGGATGCTCATGTTCCATTCCTCCATGGGTGTGAACGGGCTTTCGCGGTGTCAGATGATTTCGAGGTTGGCCATCATTCCCATGTCCTCGTGTTCGGCGTTGTGGCAGTGGAAGAGGTAGCGGCCTCGGTAGCCGTCGAACCGGGTGATGATCTCCACCGATTCGCCCGGTCGCAGGGAGACGGTGTCCTTGAGGCCCGCGTCGTGCGCGAGCGGCGGCCGGCCGCCGCGCGAGAGCACGCGGAAGCCGACCAGGTGCAGGTGGACGGGATGGTGAACGTCGGCGACCAGCCGCCAGATCTCGACATCGCCGAGACGGGTGGTGACGTCGGTGCGCGCGGGGTCGAACGGCTTCCCGTCGATCAGCCATCCGTGGCCGCCGTGCATGCGCCCGGCGCGGAAGGAGATGTCGCGTACCCGGGCGGCGTCCGACCGGCGCCAGGCCGGCAGGTCGTTCGCGAGAACGCGGGGAACGCGGCTGTCGTCGGCGGCCTTGCGTGCGACGCGGAACGCCATCACGTCCCTGGTGCGGCCGGAGCCCAGCCGGTTCACGAGGGTGACGCGGCCGCCGACCGGGACGTCCGAGAAGTCGATGACGACGTCGTAGCGTTCGGCCGGTGCGATCGGCAGGCGCGGATGGGTGACCGGTGCCGCGAGCAGGCCCTGGTCGGCCCCGATCTGAACGAGATCGAGCCGGCGTCCGTCGCCGGTGACCGCTTCGAGCTCGTAGTGGCGGGCGTTGGAGGCGTTCAGGACGCGCAGCCGGTAACGCGCCGCGTCGACCTCGTGGACGGGCCACGGGGCGCCGTTGACCAGGATCACGTCACCGAGGACTCCCGCGAGATAGGGCTCCTGGACACCCGGCTGCTCGCGCAGGTCGGGGTCGAGCGCCGGATAGGTCAGGGTTCCGTCGGCGGCGAACGCCCGGTCGGTGATCATGAGGGGAAGTTCGCGTCGCCCGGCGGGCAGGCCGAGCGCGTCCTCGTCATCGTCGCGAACGATCTGCAGACCGGCGAGGCCGCGCCAGATCGCGGGGGCGGTGAAGTCCATCCGGTGGTCGTGATACCAGAGCAGCGCGGACCGCTGGTCCATCGGGAACGTGTAGTCCCGCGTCAACCTGGTCACCACCGCCCGCGGGTCGTGCATGCCGCTCATGGCATGGCCGCCGTGACCCCCGTGGCCGCCCTGCGCCCTTCGGGCGGCGTCCGGCCAGCCGTCAGGCAGGATGAGGTCGGTCGGGTACCCGTCCGAGGCCGCCGGAGTCCGTCCGCCGTGCAGGTGCACGACGGCCGGCACGGGCAGCTTGTTGCGGTGTGTCACGGTGACCGGACGGCCGCGGCGCGCCTCGATCGTCGGTCCCGGGAAGGTGCCCTCGTACGTCCACAGCGGTGTCTTCACACCGGGCAGGATCTCCGCGGTCGTCGCCCGCTGGGTCATCTCGTACCGGTCGATGCCTCCCGTGGCGCTGACCGGCTTCAGCACGGGCGGGAGCGGCAACGGCACCTGGAACGGGGGCGGCAGCGGCACCTCGCTGCGCAGTTCGGCGCCGGTACTCGCCGGTCGGCGGGCCAGTGCGCGCGCGGTCGTCAACCCGGTGAACGCCACCAGCCCGAGTGCTCCGCCGACGCCCAGGACCTGACGCCTGGCCATTCCACGGGCACGGCCTGACCGTTCGTCCTCGGGCTCACTCATCGTCGGTCTTCTGCTCTGCCACGGTCCGCGGCTCTCGCCCGGGTCGCCGTCCGAGGGGACGGCGCCAGACGTCGGTGAACTGCACGACGAGCGCGGCGATGGTCGCCACACCCAGCGGAAAGTGCAGCCACAGCGCACCTTCCATCCCGGCGAAGTACTGCACCGTCTCGGCCGCCACCAGGGCCGACGTGCCAACGAACGGCCAGACCCGGCGCAGCCGGACCCAGACCACGATCGCCACGATCAGCTGCACGTAGCCGAGGGACGTGGTGACGTTGGCGCCTGCCTCATGCAGGCGCAGCCCGTCGTAGTCGCCGCTCATGAACACGCCGGCGAACACCGGCTGACCGAAGATCGCCACCAAGTGCGCGCTGACGACCGCTCGTAGCGCCCACCCAGAAGGCCTCGTCCGATGCGCGGCATCGGATAGGACCGGCATGGCCGTGTCGGCTGCGGCGACCATGAGGCACCCCCTTGCTCTGTCTCGATTAGCGATGTCCTTCGAGACTATGACCGCAGAGTTATCTCGTCTAAGATCAATATCGCTATGACGCTATGATGTTCGAGGCATGACGAGGGGCCCATGGATCTGAACACGCTCCGGCAGTTCCTCGTGGTCGCGCGGCTGGAGCACCTCAGCCGCGCGGCCGACGAACTCCACATCGCCCAGCCGTCGCTGAGCCGCACCATCGCCCGGCTGGAGACCGAACTCGGCACACCGCTGTTCGACCGGGCCGGGCGGCTCCGGCTGAACGACACCGGGAGACTCTTCCGCGGCTACGTCGAACGCGCCCTCGGCGAGCTCGAAGCGGCCCGGCGGGCCGTCGCCGAGGCCGCCAGCGAGGGCTTCGGCACCGTGCGGCTCGCGTCGGAGACCTTCCTCACCTTCACCGGGCCGCTCGCGGCGTACAAACGGGCCCACCCCGACATCGAGATCGAACTTCACCAGATGCCGGCCGCGGAGATGGCCCGCCACCTCCTGGCCCAGGACGTCGACCTCTGCGTCGCTTCGCAGCCGATCCAGGCCGAGGGACTGGAAGCGGTCCAACTGCTGGACGAGGTGGTGTGGCTGGCCACGCCACTGGATCACCCGCTCGCGAGCCGCACCTCGGTGACCATCGACGAGCTCGCCGGCCAGCACTTCATCGCCGCCCACAAGGGGCACTGGCAACGCCGGCTGCTCGACCGGCTCTTCGCCGCACGAGATCTCACCCCGAAGATCGTCTGCGAGGGGGACGAGCCGAGCGCCATCGCGGAGTTGATCACCGCGGGACTCGGAATCGGTCTCGTGCCCGCCCTCGCCCGCCGCTCGGCCGCGGGCGCCCCCATCGCCTGGATCGCCGTCGACAGTCCCGAGTGCCGTCGCACGCTCACCCTCTACTGGGGCACCGGCAGCCATCTCTCGACCGCCGCCCGCCTGATGCGCACGACGATCACCGGTTGGAACTGGGACACCGACGAGGCACTCGGAAAACGATGACCGACCCCGGGGTGCCGCTGCGGACGGCGGCGCCCCGGGGCGCGTTCAACGCAGGCAACAGCTGATCGTCAGCGTTTGGTCCGCCGCGTCGCCAGCGCGTGCACCGTGCCGTCACCGCTGAGGGCGAACAGCCAGTCGCCGCTCACCGAGAACGCCGACGACAGGCCGCCGCCGAGGTCGTGGGACGCGACGATCCGCCCGGTCGAGCGGTCGAGGACCAGCAGCCTGCCGTCCCAGGTGCCCACGTACACCGCCGTCTCGGTGGCCAGGGCGTGCGTCACCGGTGAGCCCTTGCGGTCGGCCGTGCAGCCGTTCGCCGGGTCGTCCGCCTGGAGGTCGAACGCGCGGACGGCGCCGTCTCGGCCGGCGACGTAGACGTGGCGGCCGCGCACCGCCGGGCTGGTCACCGGCGGCGGCCCGGGTTCGCACGGCGTGCCCTCCGATGGCTTGTCACCTTCCAGCTTGGCGTGCCACAGCTGCTTGCCGTTCAGGTCATGCCCGTACACCCCGGCCATCGTCGCGCTGACCAGGGTTGAGCCGGTCAGTGCGGGCGAGGAGTGGCTGTAGAGGCCGCCGTCGGTCTTCGCCGTCCACAGCTGCGCGCAGTTCGCCAGGTCCATCGCGATGAGGGTCTGGCTCGACCCCGAGTGCAGGTACGCCGTGGACGATCCGGGTGTGCGGACGGCGGCGCTGTGGAACTGGCCCCAGCCCGTCGGCGCCTGGAACCCGCCGCCCAGCGGTTCGCCGTTCACCGCGTTCCGGCACATCACCCGGTCCCATTGCTGGTAGACGGCGACCGAACGCTTTTCCGAGGGCAGGTCGAAGACGCTCACCGGACCCCCGGCCCGCCCGTAGCGGCGGACGGTGGCGCCGCGCCGTTCCTCGTGGTCGATCGCCTGCCAGACGACACGGCCACGACGTACGTCCAGCGCGTACACGCGTCCCACGCCGGTGGTGATGTAGACGCGGCCCGCGTGCACGGTCGGGCGCGCGTCAGCGTCGCCGTCCACCTCGGTGCGCCACAACTCCCGCCCGGTCGCGAGGTCGTAGGCGAGCATCAGGCTGGACGGGGCGGCGAACGCGCGCGATGACACGATCACCTTGCCGTCCACCACCACCGAGCCGTTGAGGTTGAACTGCTCGCCGGTGTTGGCCGTCCACCGCAGGTCCAGCGTCGCGCCGGGGTCGTCGGCGGGCGCGGAGCCGCCGTGTTCGTGGCCACCGGGCCGGGTCCAGTCGTGGCCGGCTCTCGGTGCGGCGAGGTGACCGCGCGGCACCACCCTGAAGGCGGTCTTGTCGCTGGGCCATGTCGTACGGTCGGTGCCTGCCACCGACAACTCCGCGGTGTACGTGCCGGGCGCCAGGCCCTTCAGGGCACCGTGCGCACGTGTCCAGGCGGCACGTCCACGCCCGAACGCCAGGTTGCGTGCGCGCCGCACCATCCGGCCCCGCGCGTCCCGGACGACGACGGTCGCGTACGCGGGAGTCCGGCCGGTGTCCTCGGCGAAGACCTCGATCGGGACACTCGTGCCGTGCACGCTGCCGTTGCCCGGGCTGACGAGCGCGGTGTCGCGGTTCACCCCGAACTGCCGGTGCACGCCGCGCACGAAGCCGGTGTCGCGCCCGGGGCTGATGTGGGTGAAGTCCAGCAGCTTGTAGCCGGTGCGAGCCCCGTCGATCCCGTACGTCGTGCCCATGTTGTTGATCTCGACCGAGCGCCGGAACGCGCCGCGCCGGAACTCGGCCTGCTGGTTGTGGCCCGCCGCGAACATCCGCACGTCGTACTCGGCCAGCTCGTCCAGGATCGGCTGGATGGACGACCCCGAACCCCACGGCGTGAAGAGCGACCGGTGCGCGTACACCATCACCTGCTTGCCGCGCGCGTGCCGCCGCAGGTCCTCGCGCAGCCATGCCAGCTGCGGGGCGAGCCCGCTGGTGTCGTAGTTGTTCTCCAGGACGACGTGGTGGCGGCCGTTGCGGTCGAAGCTGTACCACTCGGGGCCCATGTTGCGCCGCCAGGTCTCCATGTTGGCGGAATAGCCCGGAGCGTCGTGGCCGGGGTGACCGGCGTCGTGGTTGCCCATCACCGGGTAGAACGGCATGCCGAGTTTCCCGGCCGCCAGCCCCTCGCGCAGCAGGTCGTAACCGCCCTGACGGCGCGGCGCCGCGGCGTAGTCGGTGACGTTCAGGTCGCCGGTGGCGATCGCGACCGTGGCGCCCGACCGGGCCATGGCCTGGACCTGCGCCGTCCACCGGCGCCGGGTGTCGGCGGCCGCCGCGTCGCTGCGGTTGTCGGTCTCGGAGTCGGACGGCATCAGCCACGTCTCGCGCGGGTCCGCGGCGTGCCGGTCGGGCACCAGCGCGAAGTCGACGCCCGAACGCGGCGCGCCGCCGCCGTCCTCCGGCACCCGCTGGAAGAACCGCGGGACGAAGTCGTCGCGCAGCGCGGGCGTGTAGCCGCTCGGCGAGACCACCTGGACCAGATCGGTACCGCGGCGCGCCGCGTCGATCCGGATCTCGTACGAACCGTCGCCGCCGGAAGTGGCCCAGATATGCCCGTCGGTCACCGAGACGCCGCGCAGACCGCGTTCGCCCTTGTCGCGGGCACCGTTGCCGTTGGCGTCCCGGAACACCGTGCCCTTCACCTTGATCTCGGCCGTCGTGGCGGCAGTGGCGGGTGACGGGACGGAGAGGGGAGACACGAGCAGCAGCGTCGCCGCCGCCACCCGTGTGAAACGTATGATCATTTCGCGGACGGTAACGGTCAGTGGTGACCAGCCGGGGACATCCCGCCCACCAGCAATTGAACGCCCGCGTCCGCTGCCCGCGATGAGTTCCGGCGATCCATCGGGTCTCCACTCCGAACGATCTCTACGACCAAGGAGGACCTTCATGGGCCAGGTCATCTACTGGATGAACACCTCGATCGACGGCTACATCGAGGATCCCGACGGCGGCCTGGACTTCGGGGACCCGGCCGAGGACTTTCAGCAGGCGGCCAACGACCACGTTCGCCGGACCGCGGCGTTCCTGTTCGGGCGGCGGCTGTATGAGGCGATGGAAAAGCCGTGGACGCAGGACCTCGGCAAGGAAGGCGCCCCGGCCCTCGAACGGGAGTTCGCCCAGCTCTACAAGGAGACGCCGCGGTACGTCTTCTCCGACACTCTCCAGACCGTCCCCGACGGCGTCACGCTCGTCCGTCGCAAGGACGCCGTATCCGAGGTGACGCGCCTCAAGCAGGAGATCGACGGCAGCCTCCAAGTCGGCGGTCCCGAACTGGCCGCCTCCGTGCTGGACCTGATCGACGAGTTCTGGGTGTACGCGTTCCCCGTGATCGTCGGGGGTGGCAAGCCGTACCTGCCCGTGGGAGAAACCCTGCGGCTGCGCCTGGCCGAACACCGTTCCCTCGCCTCAGGGATCATGTTCCGGCGCTACGTACGGTCCTGATCGACCAGGAGCAGCCCCCGCGCCGGCTTGTGGGAAAGCGCTTTCTGGGCTAGGTTCTGGGCGCCTGGAAAGCGCTTACAGGAGGCCCAACGTGCGCACCGTCGGCGTAGTGATGAACGGCGTGACCGGCCGCATGGGCCATCGCCAGCACCTGGTCCGCTCGGTCCTGGCGATCAACGCAGGGGGCGGCGTCGCGCTGTCGGGCGGCGAACGCGTGCTGCTGCGGCCCGTGCTGGTCGGACGCAACGAGGGGAAGCTGCGCGACCTGGCCGTTCAGCACGACCTCGCCGACTGGACCACCGACCTGGACGCCGCGCTCGCCGACCCGGCGAACGAGATCTACTTCGATGCCCAGGTCACCTCCGCCCGCGTCGGCGCCGTCACCCGCGCCATGGAGGCGGGCAAGCACGTCTATGCCGAAAAGCCCATCGCCGAGAGCCTGGAGGACGCGATCACGCTGGCCAAGGCGGCGCGGGCGGCCGGGGTGAAGAACGGCGTCGTCCAGGACAAGCTCTTCCTGCCCGGGTTGCGCAAGCTCCAGCGGCTCGTCGAGGGCGGCTTCTTCGGGCGCGTCCTGTCGGTGCGAGGCGAGTTCGGCTACTGGGTGTTCGAGGGCGACTGGCAGGAGGCGCAGCGGCCGAGCTGGAACTACCGCGCCGCCGACGGCGGGGGGATCGTGCTGGACATGTTCCCGCACTGGCACTACGTGCTGGAGAACCTCTTCGGTCCCGTGCGCGCCGTCACCGCCCGCGCCGTGACCCATGTGCCGCGGCGCTGGGACGAGGCGGGCACGCCATACGACGCCACCGCCGACGACGCCGCGTACGGGATCTTCGAGCTGGCGGACGGGCTCGTCGCCCAGATCAACTCGTCGTGGACCACCCGGGTCTTCCGCGACGAGCTGGTGGAGTTCCAGGTCGACGGCACCGAGGGCAGCGCCGTCGCCGGCCTGCGGCGGTGCCGGGTACAGCACCGTTCGATGACGCCGAAGCCGGTCTGGAACCCCGACCTCCCCGCCACCGAGCCGTTCCGCGGCCAGTGGCAGGAGGTGCCCGACAACGCCGAGTTCGACAACGGCTTCAAGGTGCAGTGGGAGATGTTCGTCCGGCACGTTCTGGAGGACGCGCCGTTCCCGCATGACTTCGCCTCCGGGGTGCGCGGCGTACAGCTCGCCGAAGCGGGCCTGCGCTCCTCCGCCGAGGGCCGCCGCGTCGCGCTGTCCCCGATCGACCTCGGCGACGCCTGATGCTCGTGCTGCCCACCGCTGACGGCGGTCTTGAAGACTACGAGCCGGGCGAGCCGAGGAGCTGGGAACGCCGCGCGACCCCGCCGACGTCGCGCGTCGCGTACGCTGCGGCCCATGTCGTGGCCGACCCGCGCGCCGACAACGGGCCAGGAGCCGCCGCGTCGGTCGACTGGGACGCGACGTTGCGCTTCCGGCGGCACCTGTGGTCGCACGGCCTGCGTGTAGCCGACGCCATGGACACCGCCCAGCGCAACATGGGCTTGGACTGGGCCGCCACGCGCGCCCTGATCCAGCGCAGCGCGGCGGAGGCGAAGGCTTTCGGTGACCCGGCCGAGCTGGTCGCCTGCGGCGCGGGCACCGACCACGCGCCAGGCGCCGCGACGCTCGACGAGATCATCGCCGCGTACGAGCAGCAGATCCACGTAGTGCGCGCCGCGGGCGCGGGCGCGATCATCATGGCCAGCCGTCAGCTGGCGAGGCTAGCGCGCGGTCCCGAGGACTACCACGAGGTGTACGGGCGGCTGCTGAGCCAGACCGACCGCCCCGTGATCCTGCACTGGCTGGGGGAGATGTTCGACCCCGCCCTCGCCGGATACTGGGGCTCCCGGGACTTGAGCGAGGCCACCGCCTCGTTCCTGGCGCTCGTCCGCGACCACGCGTCCCGCATCGACGGCGTGAAGGTGTCGCTGCTGGACGCCGACCACGAGGTACGGCTCAGGGCGGCACTGCCCGGCGGCGTCCGGCTCTACACCGGCGACGACTTCAACTACCCCGACCTCATCGCCGGCGGCAGCGACGCGCTCCTGGGGATCTTCGACGCCATCGCGCCCGCCGCGGCCGTCGCGCTCCGCGCCCTCGACGACGGACGCGACGACCTGTACGAGGAGGCGCTGCGGCCGACCGTCCCGCTGGCACGCAAGATCTTCGAAGCGCCCACGTACCGCTACAAGACCGGGATCGTGTTCCTGGCCTGGCTGAACGGCCACCAGGACGCGTTCGCCATGGTGAACGGCGCGCAGAGCGCCCGTTCGGTGGTCCACCTGGCCGAGGTCTTCCGGCTGGCCGACGCGGTCGGGCTGCTCGCCGATCCCGGGCTCGCCGAGACGCGGATGCGGGCCCTGCTCGCGACGTACGGAGTGGACGGGTGAACCGGCTGTCACTCAACCAGTGGACGACCCGGCACTGGTCGGTGCCCGAGGCCGTCGCGGGCTGCCGGCGCCACGGCATCGAGGCCATCGGGCTGTGGCGCGAGCCGGTGGCCGAGCATGGCCTCGCCGCGACCGTCAAGCTCGTGCGGGACGCCGGCCTGCGGGTCTCGTCGTTGTGCCGTGGCGGGTTCTTCACCGGGAGCACGTGGCTGGACGACAACCGCGCGGCCGTCGATGAGGCCGCCGAGCTGGGAGCGGCATGCCTGGTGCTCGTCGTAGGCGGCCTGCCCGGTGTGGTGCCCGGCGAGGCCCTCGGCGCCCGCGTCTCCCGCGACTTGGCAGGGGCCCGGAGCCAGGTGGCGCAGGCCCTGGACGCACTCGTTCCCCATGCGGAGGAACGGAACGTACGGCTGGCCCTGGAACCCCTCCACCCGATGTACGCCGCCGACCGGGCCGTGCTCTCCACGCTCGGCCAGGCACTCGACCTCGCGGAGCCGTATCCCTCCGAACGCGTCGGCGTCGTCGTCGACACCTTCCACGTGTGGTGGGACCCCGAGGTCGAGCGGCAGATCGCCCGCGCGGGCGACCGGATCGCGAGCTACCAGGTCTGCGACCAGCTCATGCCGCTGCCGGCCGACGTGCTGCTGGGCCGGGCCATGATGGGCGACGGCGTCATCGACGTCGCACCGCTGACCCGCGCCGTCACGGCGGCCGGCTACGCGGGCGACATCGAGGTGGAGATCTTCAACGCGGGCGTGTGGGGCGCCGACCCGGACGAGGTGCTCGCGACCATGAAACGCCGCTACGCGACCCACGTCGTACCCGCCCTCGGCTGAACCGATCGGACGTTCCTCGATGAGCAAGGCGACCATGAGCACTCCACCGGTGTGGCGGACCGCGGCGCGGCTGGCGGACGGCCGCGAGATCGTGTACTTCGACGAAACCCCCGGCCGCCGGCCGCTTCCCGACGGCCGCGGGCTGCCGCGCCCGGCGCCCGAATGCGAGATCCGGCGCGATCCGCTCACCGGTGACTGGATCGCCGTCACCGCCCACCGCAACACGCGCACGTTCCTGCCGCCCGCCGAGGAATGCCCGTTGTGCCCGAGCCGGGACGGGCGGCTCTCGGAGATTCCCGACCCCGACTACGACGTGGTGGTGTTCGAGAACCGGTTCCCCTCGTTCTCCGCCGCGACCCCGGACGTGGCGCCGCTGGTGGACGGGGAGCCGCTGTTCGTCCGCGCGCGCGGCGCGGGCCGGTGCGAGGTGGTGTGCTTCAGCAGTGATCATCAGGCCTCGGCCGCGACACTGCCCGGCGGCCGGATGAGCACCGTCATCGAGGCGTGGGCCGACCGGACGGCCGCGCTCTCCCGCCGGGACGACGTCGCGCAGGTCGCCGTGTTCGAGAACCGGGGCGAGGAGATCGGCGTCACGCTGCACCATCCCCACGGGCAGGTCTACGGCTACCCGTACGTGCCGGCGCGCACCGTCCGGATGATCGAGCGGGCCAGGGAGCACCGCGCCGCGACGGGCGGCGAGCTGTTCGCCGACGTGCTGGCCGCCGAGCGGCGGGCGGGCACCAGGATCGTGCGGGCGGGGGAGCACTGGACCACCTTCGTCCCGGCCGCCGCCCGCTGGCCGGTGGAAGCGCACGTCACGCCGCACCGGCACGTGCCCGACCTCGCCTCGCTGAACCCGGCCGAACGTGCCGAGCTCGCCGTGCTCTACCGGGACCTCCTGCGCAGATGCGACGCCCTCTACGGGACGCCGCTGCCCTACATCGCCGTCTGGCACCAGGCGCCGGTCCGTGACGGCCGCGATGACATCCGGCTGCACCTTCAGCTCTGCTCCGTCCGCCGCGCCGCCGACAAGATCAAATACCTGGCCGGGTCGGAGTCGGGCCTGGCGGCATGGATCAACGACGTGGCGCCGGAGCGGATCGCGGCCCGGCTCCGGGAGGCGGCGTGACGGGAGTCTGGTACGCGCCCGGCCGGATCAACCTCATCGGCGAGCACACCGACTACAACGGCGGGCTCGTCCTGCCGTTCGCGCTCGGCAGCGGCGTGACGGTGTCGGCCGCGCGCCGCGACGACCGGCTGCTGGTCCTGCGGTCGGCGCAGCTGCCCGGCGTCGTGACGGTGCCGCTGGACGAGCTGTCGCCGGGGAGGATCACCGGCTGGGCCGCCTATCCGGCCGGGGTCGCGGGCGTGCTGCGTGCCGCCGGATACCCGATCGCGGGCGCGACGCTGTCGATCGACTCCGATCTCCCGCGGGGGGCGGGCCTGTCGTCGTCGGCCGCGCTGGAGTGCGCGACCGCGCTGGCGCTGACGCGGCTGTACGGGCTGCGCGTGCCCCGCACCGAACTGGCACGGTACGCCCAGCAGGCCGAGCACGAGTACGCGGGAACGCCGTGCGGCATCATGGACCAGGCCGCGTCGCTGCTGTGCACGGAGGGCCACGCGCTTCTCATGGACTGCGCTTCGGGAGCCACCGAACAGGTGCCGCTCGATCTGGCCGGTCACGTTCTGCTGCTGGTCGACACGCGATCCCCGCACGTGCTGTCCGACGGCGGGTACGCCCGGCGCCGAGGGGAGTGCGAGGAGGCCGCCCGGCTGCTGGGGGTGAGCGCGCTCAGCGAGGTGACGGAGGTGCCCGCCGCCCTGCCGGACCCGGTCCTGCGCCGCCGCACCGACCACGTCGTCACCGAGAACGACCGGGTGCGCCGGGCGATCGAGTTCCTGCGCGCCGGAGACGCCGCGGGCCTGGGCCGGGTGCTCACGGCCTCGCACCGTTCGCTGCGTGATCTGTACGAGGTCTCGTGGCCCGCCGCCGACGTCACGGTGGACACGGCACTGGACGCCGGCGCCCTGGGCGGCAGGATGATCGGTGGCGGCTTCGGGGGCTCGGTCCTGCTCCTGGCCACCTTGGACCGGGCGGACGACGTCGCCGGGTCGGTCTCCGGGGCCTACGCCGCTCGTGGCCTGGCAACGCCCGTGATCACCCGGGTCAGCCCAGGTCCGGGAGCGTACCGCCGCAGCTGAGGGATCGGGCCCACGCTGCAGCGCCCGGTAGCACGTCCTGAACGGGAGCGACCTGGGGATGCCAGGTGCGCTCCCATTCCAGGGAGACCCAGCCGGCGTACCCCGCCCGGCGAAGCGTTCGGGCGGCATCGGTGAGGGGGACGCAACCTGTGCCGAGCGGTACCGGCGTGGTGTCCTCAGCGCTCATCACGTCCTTGACCTGGACGTACGCCAGACGGCCGTCGAGGTTCGCCAGCGTCTCGGCCGGAGTCTCGCCGGACCGCCATGGGTGCAGAAGGTCCCAGATGGCCGCGGTGGTCTCCGGCACGGCGGCGGCGTCGAGCAGCCGGGCGACCGCCGCGCCGGTCGGATGGGAGTCGTGCGTCTCGACGGCGACCACCACCCTGGCAGCGGCGGCGAGCGGAGCGGCCGCGCGGAGCCGGCGCACGGCGGCCTCCTCATCCGTTCCCCCCGGGAAGACACGCACGTACCGGGCGCCGAGGTCGGCGGCGAGCCGGATCTCCGCGGCCAGGAGAGCCGACACGGCGTCGTCGTCACCGGGCTCAGCGATCCGGGTGTACCCCGCCAGGGTCAGAGCGGTCAGCCCGGCGGCGGCGAGCGCGGCACGGGCCGCGCTCCGCTCCCGCGAGCTCATCCCCGGGTGAACGCCGGTCTCGGGATGCGACCGGAGCTCCAGACCGGCGCACCCGCCGCGCACCGCCGCCGTGACGGCGGTGGCGAGGGATGCGCCGGGCAGACCGAGCGTGCTGAGGGCAAGGGGGTTCGTCACGCCGAGCGTGCCAGTGCCTCGGGACGGACCCCGTACTGGAAGGGGAGCCCGCGGGCGTAGCGTTCGACCTCCTCGATCGCCGCGTGCGCCATCCGGGCGAGCTCGTTGCCCAGTGAGCCCGCGATGTGCGGCGTGAGCAGCACGTTCGGCAGCGTGTACAGCGGAGAGTCGGCGGGCGGCAGCTCGGGCTCGGTCACGTCCAGCACGGCGTGCAGCCGCCCGGACGCCAGCTCCGCGGTGAGCGCGCCGGTGTCGACCAGCGAGCCGCGCGCGGTGTTGATCAGCGTCGCGCCGTCCCGCATGCGCGCCAGCCGCGGCCCGTCGAACATGTGGCGGGTCTCCGGCAGCTCCGGCGCGTGCACGGAGACCACGTCGGCGGCGCCGACCAGCTCGTCCAGTCCCATGGGCCGCACGCCCATGGCGACCGCCTCGGTCACCGGTACGTGCGGGTCGTACAGCAGCACCTCGATGTCGAACGGGCGCAGCAGCTCGATGACCCGGCGGCCGATCCGGGACGCCCCGACCACGCCGACCACCAGCCCGTGGTTCCCCCAGCGGGGGAACATCCGCGCACGGTCGGGCAAGGCCCGTTCCCGGCCGTAGCGGGCGGCGGTCTCCAGCACCCGCTTCCCGGCGAACAGGATCGCGGCGAGGGTGTACTCCGCCACCGGTTGCGCGTTGGCGGAGGCCGCGGTCGAGACGGTGAGGCCGCGTTCCCAGCAGGCGTCGGTCACGTGGTGCTTGACCGATCCGGCCGCGTGCACGACGGCGCGCAGCCCGGGCATCCGCTCCAGCGCCTCGGCGGTCAGCGGCGGACACCCCCAACAGGTGAACAACACCTCCGCCCGGGCCAGCGCCCCCGCGTACGCGGGATCGGCGAAGTCGTCGACGACCAGCCCCGGGTCGAAGCCGGCCACGCGGGCGAGGCGTTCCAGCGCGGCATCGTCGAGGAGGGTGGGCAGGACCTCCGGGCTCATCGCCAGGACGAGGGGCACGGTCACTTCACGGCCCCCGCCGTCAGCCCGGACCGCCAGAACCGCTGCAACATCACGAACGCCACGATCAGCGGCACGATCGCCAGCAGCGAGCCGGTGATGGCCAGCCGGTAGAACTCGGGGGACTGGGCGGCGACGGTGTTCCAGGTGAACAGGCCGAGCGTCACCGGATACAGCTCGTGGTCGGACAGCATCACCATCGGCAGGAAGAAGTTGTTCCAGCTCGTGGTGAACGAGAACAGGAAGATCGTCACAAAGCCGGGGGCGAGCATCGGCAGGGCCACTCGGAAGAAGATCCGCAGCTCGCCCGCCCCGTCCATCCGGGCGGCCTCCAGTACCTCGGCGGGCACGTACCCCTGGGAGAACACGCGGGCGAGGTAGACGCCGAACGGGTGCGCGAGACCGGGGATCAGCACCGCCCAGTAGGTGTTGACCAGCCCGACCTTGGAGAACAGCAGGTACATGGGAAGCGCCATCACGGTGGCCGGGAGCAGCACTCCGGCCAGCACGAACCCGAACAGCTTCTCCTTGCCCCGGAAGTCGTACTTGTCGAACGCGTACCCGGCGAGCATCGAGATGAAGGTGCCGGCGAGGGAGCCGAACAGCGAGTACACGACGCTGTTGAGGTACCAGCGCGGGTAGGCGCCGCCGTCCCACTGCCAGACGGCGGCGATGTTGCCGAACAGGTTGAACTCGCCGAACTCGAAGCCCGGCCGACCGAACAGATCCTCGGTCGACTTGGTCCCGGCCACCACCAGCCAGGTGATCGGGGCGACCATGTAGAACGTCACGACGATCAGCAGGGAGTTGGCGACCGCCCGGCTCAGCAGCGGGGTGCGCGGCCGCCCTCCGGACCGCCGTCTGTCGCGTCCGGGCCGCCGTCCAGGGCGTCCGGGCAGCCGTCGCGGCCCTGCCGGGCGCGCGGCGGGCGCGGACGGCGTGGCGGGTGCGGTGCGGACGCTCATGCCAAGGCCCCCTTCCGGGTACGGTTGCCGAATTTCGTGACGGCGTAGGACAGCCCGCCCGCCAGTCCCGCGAGCAGGAGCGAGGCGGCCGCCGCGAGCCCGTAGTCGTGCTCGGTGAACGCGGCGCGGTAGATGTAGAGGACCGGCGACCAGGCGCTGTCCATGCCCTGCGCCTTCAGCTGCACCACGCGCGGCTCGGTGAACAGCTGGATGCTGCCGACGACGGTGAACAGCGTGGTGAGCACCACCGCGGACCGGATCATCGGGACCTTGACGCGCAGCGCGGTGGTCACGCTTCCGGCGCCGTCGATGGCGGAGGCCTCCAGCACCTCGCGCGGCACGGCCTGGAGCGCGGCGTAGAAGATGATCACGTTGTAGCCCGTCCACTGCCAGGCGGCCATGTTGACCACCGAGATCACGACCGTGTCGGGGTCGAAGAAGTTCCACGCCAGGCCGCCGTCGGCGAGCAGGTCGACGATGGGGCTGAGGCCCGGGGTGTAGAGGTAGAGCCAGATGATGGCGGCGATCAGGCCGGGCACGGCGTGCGGGAGGAACAACGCCAGCTGGAAGAAGCGCCTGGCCCTCACCAGCGCCGTGTCCAGCAGCAGCGCCAGCGCCAGCGCGCCGCCCAGCATCAGCGGAATGTAGATCACGCAGTAGATCGCCAGGTTGGCGAAGCCGGACCGGAAGCCGCGGTCCGACACCGCGCGGACGTAGTTGTCGAGGCCGACGAAGACGCGCTCGGCGCCCCCGAAGCCCAGCCCTCCGTTGGACTGCTCACGGAACAGGCTCATCCAGATCGTGTATCCGACCGGCGCCACCATGGCGACGACGAACAACACCAGGAACGGGGCGAGGAACGCGGCGGCCGTGAGGCGTCGCCGTCGCGCGGCGGTCGCGGCTTTCACCATGCGCCGTCTCCCTTCGGGACTGGGCTCTTGCCGGGGGCGGGGGACACGTGGATCAGCCGGCGAGCTTGAGGCCGCGGCCCTTGATGGCCTCGACGGCCTTCTGCTGGGTGGTGTCGAGAGCGGCGGGGTAGTCCTGCGTGCCCATCGCGTCCTTCAGCGTTCCGTTGGCGCTGATCTGGAGCGGTCCCCAGACCCAGCCGGGCTTGATGGTGGCGATCTGGGCGCTGGACAGCGTGTAGATGTCCTGGCCGCCGTAGAACTCGGTGTCGAAGAACTGCTTGGCGGCGGCGACGAGATCCTGCTTGGCCGGCAGCGCGCTGCTGGCGCCGCTGGACAGCTGGGCCTTGAAGCTGTCGGCCGTGGTGGTGGCGAACGTGGTGAACCGCAGCGCCGCCTCGGCCTTCTTGCCGCCCTTGGGCAGCGCGTAGGCGGAGCCGCCGAGCATGCCGCTGGCGGGCGTGCCGTCCCACGTGGGCATCGGGGCCGCGGCCCACTTGCCGGACTGGGCGGGGACGGTGGCCTTGAGGGCGCCGCCGCTCCAGGAGGCACCGATCACGGCGAGGGTCTTGCCGTCCACCATGCCCTTGGTCCACTCGGGGCTGTAGGACACCTGGTTCCACACCAGGTCCTGCTTGACCAGGTCGTTCCAGTACCCGGCGACCTTCTTGCTGGCCGGGTCGGTGTAGCTGACCTTCCAGGCGTCGCCTTCGGTCGCGTACCACTTGGCGCCCGCCTGCCAGGCCAGGGCGGCGAGCAGGCCGGGCTCGTCGGCCCAGAAGGCGGCGATCCGGGACGCCTTGTCGGCCTTCTTGACCTTCTCGGCGGCGGCCTTGAAGTCGTCCCAGGTCTTCGGGGCCTTCAGGTTGTGCTTGGCGAACAGGTCCTTGCGGTAGTAGAAGACCTGCGGCGCGGCGTCACGGGGCAGTGCCCAGGTCTTGCCGCCCAGCGTGACGAGGTTCTGGATCTGGGCCGGGAAGTTGGAGGTGACGGTCGAGCCCGCCTTGTCGCCGATGTCCTGGATCAGGCCCTGGCTGGCGAACTCGGGGAGCGCGTTGTACTCAAGGTTGACCACGTCGGGGGCGTTGCCCGCCTTGACCGCGTTGACGACCTTGTCGTAGCCGCCGTTGGTGCCGGACGGGATCTTCTCGAACCGCACCTTGATCTTCGACTGGGACTTGTTGAACGCGTCGGTGAGCTCCTGGGCACCGGTCAGCCACGACCAGTAGGTGATCTCCGTGACGCCGCCCGAGTCCGCGCCACCGGAGCCGTCGGAGCCGCTGGAGCCGCAGCCGGCGGCCAGGAGGGCGAGGGAGGTGACCGCACCGGCGACGGCCGCCGCGGAGCGCAGGGTCCTGTGCTTCATGATGTTCACTCCGTTGGGGGTGGGGCGGGGGTGGCGCCCATCATTCGCTCAAGAACAATCACAGGTCAAGAGTGAATGAACAAATGAACAAAACGATCAGATTACGATCATCTTCGTGCATGAGTGGTCCGCATCACGCCAGGATGGCATGCGGACCTGGTTGTTTGTCCCTTTTGGGACGGATTGTTATCTGGCGTCCCGTTGGCCGCAGGAGGCACGCACGCGCAGCTCGGGCAGCAGCGCCAGCCTGTGGCGCGGGCGCCCGGGATCGGCGAGCCGGGCCAGCAGGAACTCCATGGCCGCCGCGCCGACGGCGTACTTGGGCGGTGCGACGGCGGTGAGCGGGATGTCGGCCAGTGCCGCCACCTCGTCGTCGTACGCCACGATCGCCACGTCCGACGGGATCTGGAGCCCGAGCGCGCGCAGCCGCTGGGTCAGCTGGATCGCGTCGTGGTCGTTGTGGACGAGCAGAGCCTCCAGGCGTCCCGCCCGTACCTCCTCGGCCAGCCGGACGGCGTGCTCCTCGTACTCCTGGGGGGCCTGATCGGGCGCCGGGGCCTCCAGGAACGGGCCGGGCTTGAGGTCGGCCGCCGCCAGTCCCGCCTGGAAACCCTCACGCAACCAGGGCGTGGTGGGGCTGTCGACGCGCGTCACCAGGCCGATCTGCCGGTAGCCGAGCCGCGCCAGATGCCCCGCCGCCGTCTCGGCTCCCTGGGAGTGCGCGGAGATGACGTGTTCAAGGCCGGTTCCGGCGCGCGCGGGACGTTCCACCAGGACCACCGGAACGCCCAGGTCGGCGAGCCCGGCCTGCTGGGCGTCCGGATCCCGGCCGCTGGGGGTCAGCAGCAGCCCGTCCACGCCCGTGGAGACCAGCCGCCGGGCCTGCACCTCGTCCTCGTCTGCGTCGTGGTACCGAGAGATCCCCAGCACGAGCCGGGCACCCCGCGCCGCGGCCGTCTCCCGGGCTCCCCTGATCACCTCGGGGTAGTAGTAGCCGGCCGAGGGCACCAGCATGCCCAGCGTCTGCCCGTCCGCCCGGACGGGGCGGGCGTTGGCGGAGGCGGAAGCGGAGGCGCCGGAGGGGGCGACGGCGGGAGCTTCGAGGGCGGCCGGAAGCCGGGCTCCGCCATGCACTCGCACGAGCAGTCCCCGGTCGGCCAGCGTCTCCACGTCCCGGCGGATCGTGATCGGGGACACTTTGAGCCGTCCGGCCACCTCGGCGACCCGGATCGAGCCGTTGTCGCGCAACTCCCGCAGGATGAACTCGTGGCGCTCCTCGGCATGCACGGCGTGACCTCTCGACGGGGGATCCGGTGACCCCGCCCAGCCTAGACCCGTGCGATCGTTTCTGCACCTTTCTGTGCGAACGAACATAGAGGCGGAAAGCTGTGTACGATCTCGGCCATGTCACGGTTCCGCGTCGCCGACGACGGCCTCTACTTGGACGAACGGCCCTTCCAGGTGCTGTCGGGCGCCATGCACTACTTCCGCACTCTGCCGGAGCAATGGCCTGACCGGCTCGCCAAGCTGCGGGGGATGGGTCTCAACACCGTGGAGACCTACGTTCCCTGGAACCTGCACGAGCCCGCCCCGGGCACCTTCGACTTCACCGGCCTCGCGGACGTCGAGGGCTTCCTGCGTGCGGCCGCGGACGCCGGGCTCTACGCCATCGTCCGCCCCGGCCCGTACATCTGCGCCGAATGGGAGAACGGCGGATTGCCCGCCTGGCTGCGGGCCGATCAGGAGATCCCGCTGCGTTGCATGGACCCCCGCTACCTTGGCCCGGTCGACCGGTTCTTCGACGAGCTGCTGCCGCGCGTCGCCCGCCACCAGGTCACGCGCGGCGGGAACGTGCTGATGGTGCAGGTCGAGAACGAGTACGGCTCGTACGGCGACGACCACGACTACCTCCGGTACCTGGCGGACGGGCTGCGGCGGCGGGGCATCGACGTTCCGCTCTTCACCTCCGACGGCAGCGAGGCCCTGATGGTCACCGGCGGCACGCTGCCGGACGTCTACGCCACCGCCAACTTCGGCAGCGAGCCGGTGAGGCGGTTCGAAGCGTTCGCGCGGCACCGGGACGGGCGGCGGCAGCGGCCTGATCCCGCGTTCTGCATGGAGTTCTGGAACGGCTGGTTCGACCACTGGGGCGAGGAGCACCACACCCGGGACGCCTCCGACGCCGCCGCGACGCTCGCCGAGATGCTGGAACACGGTGCCTCGGTCAACCTCTACATGGCCCACGGGGGCACCAACTTCGGCTTCTTCGCGGGGGCGAACGCGGGCGGCCCGCACGCCGACGGCGCCTACCAGCCCACCGTGACCTCCTATGACTACGACGCCCCGCTCTCGGAGAACGGCGTCCCCACCGAGAAGTACTGGGCCTACCGGGAGATCCTCGGCCGTTACACCGAACTCCCGCCCGCGCCCTCACGCCATGCTCCGCCCACCCTCCCGCCCTTCGAGATCGAGATGTCGGCGGGCGTCCCGCTGCTGGACTGCCTCGACGTGCTCTCGACCGGGTCGGTCCGCGCCGCCGTCCCGCCCTCCTTCGAGGAGCTGGGCCATCCGTACGGACTGGTCGTCTACCGGTCCACGCTGCCGGGACGGCGGCCGGAGCCGCTGCCGGTGCGTCTGAAGGACCTCCGCGACCGCGCGCACGTGTTCCTCGACGGCGCGCCGCGCGGCGTGCTCGAACGTGACGCGGTCACCGAGCTTCCGCTGGACGTTCCGGCCGGTGAAGCGGAGCTGACCCTGATCGTGGAGGCCATGGGCCGGGTCAACTACGGCCCGCTGACGGGGGAGCGGAAAGGGCTCATCGGCGGGGTGCTGCACGAGCGGCAGTACATCTTCGGCTGGACGGCCGATCCCGTCCGTCTCGACGACGTGTCCCTGATCCCGTGGGATCGGGCGGGCCGGGCGGACGTGGCGGACGTGGCGGACGTGGCGGGCCGGGCGCCGGGGCCGTCGTTCCATCGCGGCACGCTCACGGTGGACGAGCCTCGCGACACGTTCCTCGGACTTCCCGGCTGGGGCAAGGGATACGTGTGGGTCAACGGCTTCAACCTCGGCCGCTACTGGTCGCGTGGTCCGCAACAGCGTCTCTATCTGCCGTGGCCGCTCCTGCGTCCGGGCGAGAACGATGTCGTCGTGCTGGAACTCGACGCTGTACCCGAGCCGCGTCTGGTCCGGGGGTAGGGCACATGGAGTTGCGCGCCCAATGGGAGTCCGTCGCCGACGACCTGCTGGCTTCGGTGCGGCCCTACGCCGCAGGCGCCGAGATCAACCTCCCTGGCCGGGCGAGCTGGTCACGCTGCGACGGCCTCGAAGGCTTCGCCCGGACCTTCCTCCTGGCGGCGTTCCGGGTCGCGGGCGGCGGGCCGGCCGAGCTGCTCGAACCGTATGCCGAAGGACTGTCGCTCGGCCCCGCCACCTGGCCTTCGATCACCGGCCGCTTCCAGCCCATGGTCGAGTCGGCGTCGCTCGCCATCGGCTTGTGGCTGACCCGAGAGCAGCTCTGGGACCGCCTGACCCCGGCCGTACAAGAGGATCTCGCCACCTGGCTCGGCGGCGCGCTGCGGCACGAGCCGGTCGACAACAACTGGCGGCTGTTTCCCGTGATGGTCGCCGGTTTCCTCGAAGCCGCAGGCCGGCCGGCGGACCCGGTGGAGCCGGTGGAGCCGGTGGACGGACTGGCGCGCATCGAGCCGTGGTACGTGGGCGACGGCTGGTACGGGGACGGTCCGGGACGCTCGTTCGACCACTACAACGGCTGGGCGCTGCACTTCTATCCGGTGCTGCTGCGATGGCTGCGCGGCGAGGAGCCCGGGGTGTACGGGCGGCGACTGGCCGAGTTCCTCGACGGCTATGCCCACCTGTTCGACGACAACGGGGCCATGCTTTACCAAGGACGGTCCCTGACCTACCGTTTCGGGGCCGCCGCGTCGTTCTTCCTAGGCGCTCTCACCGGGACGACGCCGCTCACTCCCGGCCAGACCCGGCGCGTCACCGCAGGCGTGCTCCGGTACTTTCTCGAACGCGGAGCGCTGTCGGATGACGGGCTCCTCACCCTCGGCTGGCACGGGCCACACGAAGCGACCCTTCAGCCCTACTCGGGGTCGGCCTCGCCGTATTGGGCCGCCAAGGCGTTCGTAGGACTCCTGCTTCCACCCGATCATCGTGTGTGGACCGACGCCGAAGAGCTCATCCAGCCCACCGTGCGCGCGCTCCGCGGTCCCGGGTTCGTCATCCAGAATCCCGACGGCATCGCCCGGCTCCTCAACCACGGTGCGGAAGGGCACCCGGGAGACCCGCTCTACGACCGGCTCGCCTACTCGACCCGGACCGCACCGACAGGCGCCGACAACCATTTCGGTCTCGTCATCGACGGCGCCGTGACCACGCGCGGGCCGCTCGAATCCCTCGGCGCCGACACCGAGGACGACGATCTGGCCTGGGCCGCGTCCGCGCATCACCCGGTGGAACGCCCGGAAGCACGGATCGAGAGCGTCAGCGTCGCCGCCGGGCCCGTCGAGCTGCGGCTGCATCGCGTACACGGGTTCACCGGGACGGTGCGTCAGACCGGCTGGGCGGTCACGCCTGACGGGCCGGTCGCCCACCTGCGCCCCCTCGCGGGTTTCGACAGGCAGGAGACCTTGCTCGACCCGGCAGGGACGGCGTTCGGCGCCCCGTCCACCACCCTCGCGCTCGAAGGAGCGCCCGCCGACGGCATCGCCGCGAGCATCGTGTTGCTTGGAGCCGCCGACGAGGGTGGCGCCTCCGTTCTCCATCACGGTGATCGAACGGACGTCGTGCTCGGCGCCCGGCGGTTCACCGTGGTGTGGCCGTCAGAGCCGGACGACGAGACGGTGCGTCGCTCCGGCCGAGCCCGACGCGTTCACCTGGAACTTCAGCGATGAGCCCGTTGACGTGACGGTGACGGACGCGTCCTTGGAGACCACCGAGCCGACCGCGTGCGCCCACGTCACGTCGATCGTGGTGGCCGAGCGGCGCGGGTCCGCCACGCAGATCACCGCCGTGCCGTCGCTTCGTTCGCGGATGAGCACGGCGGCCGGAGCGCTCACCGTCACGCCGCCCGCCGAACCGCCGGCGAAGAAGTTCACCGCGGTGACGCCGAGCGACGGCACCACGACGCCCTGCCGGTCGGCACCATTGACGATCACCGACACCCAGGAGGTCGCGGCGGCGCGCGCCGAGACGGCGGCGGTCGTCGCACCCGGCATGACCAGGTAGGCGTAGCCGCCTGCAGTCGGGTCGGTGCCGTGGTGCCGATAGAGGGTCAGGTAGCGCCGGGTGACGGGGTCGGCCGATCCGCCGGTGTTGATGTCGCGCCAGCGCCCGGTGCGCTCCTCACGCCGGAACACCACCGCGCGGTCGTCCAGGAAGACATAGCCGCCGAAGCCCGCCAGGTGCGCCCATCCCGGCGAGGCCGCGGTGGTCGACCACGGATGCGCGACCGGCTGCGTCACCCCGTCGATCGTCAGGGCGTGCGTGCCGGCCTCCCCGAGGTTGCGGTTGTCGTAGACGGACTCGACCGCCGTCCCGTCCGTGCACGTGATGCCCGCCCCCAGGCAGACGATCGCGTCGGCGAGGAAGAACCAGGACTTGCGCGCGGTGAGCGTGCTCTGCAGGCCCCGGGTGTCCTGGCCGACCGCCGCGAACTCGCCGTCGCTTGCCCCGCCGCCCCACACCGCGCTGGGTTTGTCGGCGCCCCACGCCCCGCCGGCCGCGTCCGCCAGCGGCTTCTTCGAGACCGTGGTGCCCGGCAGGCGGTACGGGTCGACCGTGGGCCAGAACGAGTCGGAGTACTGCCCGTTGCCGAAGTCGGAGCCCCACCAGCAGAGCATCCCGGAGCCGGTGTGCCAGCCGCGCAGGTTCTCCCCGTTGCCGTGCTCGTAGAAGGAGATCCGGGCCGACGACATGCTGACCGAGGCCGCCCAGCCGGGACGCCGGTGCACCGCGCGGTCCATGGACGCGAACAGCCGGTGCCCGGTCGGCTCGGGAGCCGCCTGGACCGCCGCGTCGTCGATGACGGCCTTGCAGCGCGCGAGCGCGGCGACGCCCATGCGCGGATCCGACAGCAGCGGTGCGTACTTCGCGCGTGCCGCCCATCCCTTGACCAGGCCCTTCCACCGGGCGGCTTCAGCGGTGGACGCCGCGCCCGACAACAGGACGATGTTGGCGATGACGGCGTGGCCCCGCACGTGGTCGTCGTCCCTGATCCGGGCGGTGTCGGAGGCGGCCACGCCCCGGCTGATCCCGCGGCCCGAGACGCCGTCCATCATCAGGCCGTTGAAGAGCATCGGCGCGTAGGACCGCTCGACCGCGTTCAGGAAGAGCTGCCGGTCCGGTGTGGTGACGGCCCAGCTCGACCCGGCGAGCAGGGTGAACAACCAGGCGAGGCCGCCGAGGAGCTCATTGCCGTACGTACCGGTGTAGGGGATCCACCTGTGCTGGATGAACGAGCCATCCCGGTAGAACCCGTCGCCGGACGTCACGTACGGGAAGACCGGGGAGAGCGCGTCGCGGGCGAGTGCCAGGCGGGCGGAGTCGCGCCCGAGCACGCCGGTGAACGCGATAGACCGGCACAGGTCCACCCGGTTGGCCCCGGTGCTCTTGTCGGTGTAGCTCGCTACCGCCGAGTTCGGGACGAAATGCTTCACCGCCGCCACCAATGCCGCGACCTGTGTGGCGGAGAGCTGGTCGCCCAGGATCGCGCACAGGTCGAACAGGGCGCGGGGAGTGCCGATCTGCCACTGCCACCAGTTGCCGTACTGAGCCTTGCCGAAGTTGTAGACCTCATCGTGGAGGTGGTCGATCCCGGTCCTGATGTCGGCCAAGAGCCCGGCGCTCCCGGTAAGGCCCGTACCAGGCTGTGCCCAGGCGTGCGCCATGGTGAGCAACCGGCTGAAGCTGCCCGTGACGGCGGCGGAGAAGGCATAGGACTCGGCGTCGAGGTCGGGCTCGGGGTCGGCGTACACCAGGTCGGGCCACAACGACCCGGCGGCGGGAGCCATCGTCGACCGCACACGCGCCGCGCTCTGGCCGAGCGAGGCGAGCTTGCTCTTGAACGGCTCGGCGGTGGCGGTGAACCCGGTGCCCAGCACCAGGGACCGCCAGCGAAGCCGGAGGGTGTCGAACTCGTCGGCGGCATGGGCGGGGACGGTGTGGCCGAGCACGAATGCCGCCCCTGTTGCGGCTGTGGTCGAGGTGAGGAAGGCACGGCGGGACAACGGCATCGGTGGCCTCCGGCTGGAGAACGTCGGAAAGCGCATTCCGACGATTGAGAGGAGACCTTAATCAGCCCTAAATCCGCACACAAGAGTTGGTTCGAACTTCTGTGTGCCGAATTCGTTCAAACGTTCAGGGCGGTGCTCGCACGGAGCACGACCTCGCCGGCCACGACCTCGGTGACCACGCCGGGCTTCTCGCTGAGCGCGAGGTCCAAAGCCCGCGCACCCATCTCGGCGAGGGGCAGGCGGACGGTCGTGAGCGGCGGCACCAGATCGCGCAGCGTGGCGATGTCGTCGAACCCGGCGACCGACAGGTCACCCGGGACGTCCACGCCCCGCTCGCGGAACGCGGCCAGCGCCCCGACCGCCATCACGTCGTTGACCGCGAAGACGCACGTGACATCGTCGAGCCCGGCATCCACCAGCGCCGTCGCCGCGGCGTGCCCGCCGTGCCGGTCGAATCCGCCGGGCAGCACACGCGGCGCGGGCAGGCCGAGCTCCGTCAGCGCGGAGGTGAAACCCTCGACCCGGTCGGCGGCGGTCACCAGCTCGGGTGGCCCCGCCAGCACGGCGAACCGCCGGTGCCCGAGATCGGCCAGAGCACGGGCGAGCGCCGCCGCTCCCGCACGGTTGGCGGGCGCGACCGTGTCGACGCCGAGCAGATCCTGCCCGACGCAGGCGACCCGCCCGCCGGCCTCGCGGTAGCGGGTCAGCTCGGCCCTCATCCGGTCGACGACCTCGGTGTCGGTGGTCCGCGATCCGGCCAGCAGGATCGCCTGGACACGCTGGGCGCGCAACGTGGAGACCAGCGCCAGCTCGCGCTGCGGATCGCGATGGGTGGCACCGATCATCACGGTGAGCCCGTGCCGGTCGGCGGCTCGCATCGCGCCCTCGGCGAGCGCCGCGAAGTAGGGATCGGTGAGCGCGTGCACGACGAGACCGATCACCTTGCTGGAGCCCCTCGCCAGCGTCTGAGCCGTCACGTCGGTCTCGTAGCCGAGCTCGGCCGCCGCCCGCTCGACCCGTTCCCGCAGCGCGGCCCCCACCTGGCGGCTACTGCCGTTCAGCACGCGCGACGCGGTGGCGAGGGAGACCCCCGCGTGCCGCGCCACGTCCGCAAGTGTGATCAATTCGGTCTCCGCCCCGACCGTGGAAAGCGCTTTCGCGAGCATACCGCCCCCGCACCCCCATGGGCCCGGCCAGGTGATCCCACCGGTCGACGACGTGCGGCACGCCGCCGAGATCCGCGACGCTGGGACGAAGGTGACGGCCTAGGCCGTCATGTGTTCGTGGACGGGTCGACGGCGCGCAGGGCGTGTGCGATCAGGACGTCGAGGTGGTCGGCATCGGGCATGCCGAGGTGCAGGACGAACCGGTGGTAGAGCGGCCCGTACAGCAGGTCCAGTGCCACGTCGAGGTCGACCTCCGGACTCAGTTGCCCGGCGTCCTGGGCTCGGCGCATGCGTTCTTTGAACCTGGCGATGCGCGGCTTGATCAGCCTGTCCCTGAGGTCACGGGCCAGGTCGGGATCGTTGAGCGCTTCGGCGATGAGGCCGGCCACGGGCGAGGTGTGCGCCGGCGTGAGCAGGTCGATGACCGCGCTGAGCTGGGTGCGCAGATCGGCGGCCAGATCGCCCGTGTCGGGGTGGGCGGCCGTGATGGTCGCGGTCTCGTCGATCAGCTCCAGCATGACCGCGCCCTTGGAGGGCCACCAGCGGTAGATGGTCTTCTTGCTGGCGCCGGCACGGGCGGCGATCGCCTCGATGGTGACCTGCCCGTAGCCGAGCTCCGAGCACAGCTCCGCCGCGGCGGCGAGGATCGCGCGGCGGCTGCTCTGGCTTCGCCGTGCCGGGTTGGGTGGGTTCGGCATGGCGATCACTCTATAGGAAACGGCACGTGTCGTGTTGACGTTCGCCGAGCTCTCGTGAATCCTCTAGCGACACGACACGTGTCGCTTCCTCGCATGAGGATGCGGTGATCTTGGAGAACCCACAGTGACCAATGGCCGTAAAGTCGTCGCCGGGCTGTTCATGTCCCTGGACGGCGTGGTGGAAGCACCCGAGAGCTGGCTCTTCCCGTACATGGAGGAGGAGATCTGCGCGGCGGTCGGCCAGATGTACGCCGAGGCCGACACGCTGCTGCTGGGACGGGTCACCTACGAGGCGTTCGCGGCGGTCTGGCCGCACCGGAGCGGCCCGGTGGCCGACCAGATCAACGGCATCCGCAAGCTGGTCGCCTCCACCACGATGCGCGAGCCCGGCTGGAACAACACCACCGTGATCGACGGCGACGTCATCGCCGTGCTGAAGGACCTCAAGCGGACGCCGGGCAAGAACGTCCAGCTGCCCGGCAGCATCACCCTGACCCGCGCCCTGCTGGAGGCCGGGCTCCTGGACGAACTCCGCCTGCTGGTCGACCCGGTCGTACTCGGGACCGGGCAACGGCTGTTCCCCGGCGGCACTCCCCGCGTCCCCCTCCGGCTCACCCGTTCGACCACGTTCACCACCGGCGTGCTGGACCTCACCTACCAGCCGGCCTGAGCCTGATCAGAACCGACCGACGCCGGCGTCGCTCAGGATCTCTGTTCCGGTCGCCGTGACCAGGACCGTGTCGCAGAACGCGGCGGCCTTGCTCCGGTCCTTGGTGGCGACGTTCCAGCCTTCGGCGTCGGTCTCGATCTCGGGGCTGCCGAGCGTGAGCATGACCTGGACCGTGAAGATCATGCCCTCGGAGAACGCCGTGGTGGCGGCGGGGTCGTCCCATCCTGGAACGAAGGGGTCCTGGTGCAGGCGCGCGCCGATGCCGTGGCCTCCGAAGTCACGGACGACGCCGTATCCGAAACGCCGGGCGTACGACTCGATCACCCGGCCCGGGACATTGACCTGGCGGCCCGGGCGGACGGCGGCCACCGCGCGGCGCAGCGCCTCCCGGGCACGCTCGACGAGCAGGACGGCCTCGGCATGAGCCTCGGTCGCCTGTACGACATGGCTGGTGGCGGCGGCGCAGTGCATGCCGTCGATGTTTCCGGCGAGGGCCAGAGAGACCACGTCTCCGGGCTCAAGCGTGCGGTCGCCGGGCACTCCGCTGCAGACGACCTCGTTGACCGCGATGTCGCAGGCCGCAGGAAACCCCTGGTAGCCGAGGTAGGAAGGACGCGCCGGGAGCAGGTGCTCCTGTGCGGTCGCGGAGATCTCCGCCAGAGTCGGACCGGACGGGGTGAGCCGGGGGACCGACCGCTCCAGCGCCACGGCGACGAGTGCCCCCGCCCGGCGGACGGCGTCCAGCCCGTTCTCAGCGTCCATGCGGTCTCCAGACTCGATGCGATCTCGGGACGAGAGCATGCCGATCATTTGGACGGAGCGATCATGGCTGATGTTCCCGCCCGACGGAGGCAGTTGCGTGCTTCCCCATCGATGAGCCGTTGGTCGCGCGAGCGGCGCCGACCTAGCCGGGGCCAGGAGCACACCGCAGTCCATGCGTGCTGAGGAACGTGTCGCGGCCGGGGTTGGTGGTGAGGGCCGCCGGCGCCACGAAGGTGATCCACCCCCATGCTCCAGGCGCCCACAGCCGGGCGATCCATCCGGCCTGGACCAACCGCGATCCCGGCGGCGTACCGCAGTGCCGTGGCACGGCCCCGCGGATGCTCGGCCGCGGCCCGCCCGCGGCCCAAGTTCTGGGTAGCCCTACAAACACCGTCAATACCTCCAGGCAGCAGTCCCGCGCGAGCAGCCGACGGACCTGGTCAAAGGAGCCGGATTGTGGAGGAAGATCGACCCATGAACCAGAACCCCGAGGTCGATCAGTTCCTGCGGACGCTCGACCACCCGCAGAAGGAAGCGGTCGAGTATCTGCGCGCAGTGATCCTGAACGTGGACCCGCAGATCACCGAGCAGGTGAAGTGGAACGCGCCGAGCTTCTGCTACGACGGTGTCGACCGCGTGACCTTCCAGTTGAAGTCCAAAGACGTCCAGTTCATCTTCCATCGCGGCGCCAAAGTGAAGGACGGCGACTCGTTCACCTTCCAGGACGACAGCGGCCTCATGGCGTGGCGCTCCAGCGATCGCGCGATGGTCACCTTCAAGGATCTCGCCGACGCCAAGGCTCACGAAGAGGCGTTCTCTTCTCTCGTCAGCCGCTGGATGAAGGCCTGACACCAGGGACACATTCACGGCAGGACGCCGCGCGGTGGGGGTCGAGGAACTGCGCGCGCGTCTCGCCAGCCTGTCCGGCGGTGAGAACGAATGCGGGAGGGCGGCACGGCGGCGACCTGCACGCACTCGTCGTCGACAACGCACTCGCCCTCAAGCACGGCGAACGGCCTCCCCGGGACGCCTACGACCGCCGCACCGCCTATCTCCTGGACGGAATCCGCGGGCGCCCGTCCGCTTCTGACCGGCTATGAACTCGTCCTGGCGGCATCATCGAGATGCCGATGGCCGGTGCGGGGTTCAGTGGTCGTCGCAGGCCAGTTCGCCTTCCCAGGCCTCCTTGCCCTCCATGACGGCGAAGGCGGCGATGATGAAACCGGCGACCGGGTCTATCCAGGTCCAGCCCCAGATGGCGAAGGCGACCAGCCCGGCGAACGTCGACACGCTCAACCACGCGCACAGCCTCGTTTCGGCGGCGTCGGCGACCACCAGGCGCGAGTTCATCGCCAGGCCGGCCTTGCGCTTGACGTGCGCCAGCCACGGCATGATCACGATGGAGGCACCGGTCAGCGTGATGCCGACCATGGAGGTGTCGGGGCTCTCGCCGATGGCCAGGTCCCGGACTCCTTCGACGGTGACGTAGGCGGCCAGGGCGAAGAACGTGACGGCGATGAACTTCAGCGCCCGGCGTTCCCTGGCCTCGTCCGGCTCACCGCCGCGCAGGACGGCCAGCAGCCGGACCAGCACCACGGTGGCGGCGGCCACCTCGATGCCCGAGTCCACCCCGAACCCGATCAGCGAGACCGCCCCGGCCGCCGTACCGGCGGTCACGGCGACGATGCCCTCGATGACGTTGTAGCCGATGGTGAAGTGGGCGTAGCGGACCGCGCGGCGTGCGGCCGGGCCGGGGACCTGTGGAACGGCAGAAGCCCCAGCGCTCATCACGAATCCTCGTCGGTGGCGGCGGTCCCGTACGTCGGGCACAGCGCCACCGCCTCACCGGTGGCCGCCAGCAGGCCCTCGGCGCTCTTGAACAGGTCCAGCAGCTCGGCTCGGGCCAGGAAGTACCGCGAGGAACGGCCTTCGGGCCGCGAATCGACCAGCCCGCAATCGCGCAGGCACGCCAGGTGCGCCGACACCGTCGACTGCGCCAGGCCCACCGCCGCGACCAGGTCCACCACCCGTGCCTCGCCCTCGGCCAGGCGCAGCAGGATGGCCAGCCGCGACGGATCGCCCAGGGAGCGGAACAACGCCGCCGCCGCCATCGAGCCGGACCGGGCACCGCACGGATCAGTGGCGCCGGCCGCCTCACTTCTCATCGTCATTGCACGATGATATCTATAGATGACGATGATTCAGGTCCTGGAGGGACAGATCTCATGCTGATGAACCGGATCGAGACCGTCGTGATCAACAACCCGGTGCGGCGGGCGCTGCAACGCTGGTACGAGGCGCCGGTGCTGGAGCGGCTGGGCGGGCCGCTGCCGGTGGGCGCGCGGGTCCTGGAGATCGGCTGCGGTCCCGGCTACGGCGCCCGCCTGCTGCTGGAGCACTTCGGCGCGGCTCAGGTCGACGCGGTCGACCTGGACCCGGCCATGGCCGCCCGCGCCCGCCGCCGCCTGGCCCCCTATCGCGGCCGGGTCCGCGTCGGCGTCGCCGACGCCACCGACCTGCGCCCTCTGATCCCCGACGATGGCGTATACGACGCGGTGTTCGACTTCGGGATCATTCACCACATCCCCACCTGGCGGAACGCCCTCGATGAGGTCGCTCGCGTTCTCAAACCCGGCGGCACCTTCTACTTCGAGGAAGTGACCAAGCACGCCCTTGACCGCGCCAGCTACCGGCTGCTGTTCGACCATCCCGCCCATGACAGGTTCACCGACACCGACTTCCTCGCCGAACTGGCCGCCCACGGCCTGGCCGCGCGCGGGCACCGCACCATCGTCTTCGGCGACTTCGTCCTGGGCGCCGCCGAACGGACCCCCTGAAGGCGAATCCGGAGAGCAGGCGGCGAGCCCGCCTTGTCCCTATTTCCCATACAAGCGGTAAGTATTGAATACTTTGCTGGTGCGGGCGGGGACGAGCGGTCAAGAGGGCGTCGTGCGGACCGGGGCGGCGGGCCGCCCGTCGGTGGTGTTCGCCAGCGGGGCGGCCGTCGGAGTGCTGGGCGGGATGATCGGCTTGGGCGGCGCGGAGTTCAGGCTGCCGCTGCTGATCGGCCTGTTCGGGTTCGCCGCTCTGTCGGCGGTCATCGTGAACAAGGCCATGAGCCTGATCGTGGTGCTCACCGCGCTGCCCGCCCGGCTGACCGTCGTCTCCCTCGCTGACCTCGGCGTGCACTGGACGGTCGCGGCCAACCTGCTGGCCGGGAGCCTCATCGGGGCATGGGCCGGAGCCACCTGGGCGGTCCGGATGCGCGCCGCCACCCTCCACACGGTGCTGGCTGCCCTCATGGTGCTGATGGCCGCCGCACTGGTGATCACCCACACCACCGGACCGGGGGCGCTGGATCTGCCCGGCCCGGCACGCGCGGTGGCAGGCGTCGCGGCCGGATTCGGCATCGGCGTGGTCGCTGCGATCATGGGCGTCGCCGGTGGTGAGCTGCTGATCCCCACGATTGTGCTGCTGTTCGCCGTGGACATCAAAACCGCGGGCAGTCTGTCCCTGCTGGTGTCACTGCCCACCATGCTGGTCGCGTTCGCCCGCTACAGCCGCGACGCCAGCTTCATCGTCCTGCGTTCCAACCTGCGCTTCGCCGCCATCATGACCGCTGGATCGATCACCGGTGCGCTTCTGGGCGGCCTGCTCCTCGGCGTGATCCCCGACGCCATCCTCATTCCCGGCCTGGCCGCCATCCTGCTCATCTCCGCAGGCAAACTCGCCCGCCACCCCCGCCGGCACCTGAACGCTTAGCGGCGATGAACGCCCCGCCCCGCACCGAACACCTCGGCGGTGTGACCCACACCTCGTGCCGCCTCCGGCAGTCCTGCCGGAGGCGGCGAGGTCGCATCACGCGACGGCGGTCCCCTCAAGCTCGACCATCAGGGTGGGAATCGCCAGCCGCGTCACCCCGAGCATCGTGGTGGACGGTGCCACCCCGGCGGCGCCCAACCGCGACGCCAGCACACCGTAGTGCTGGAAGAGCAGATCGACGTCGGTGGTGTAGACGTTGAGCCGGACGAGGTTCGCCAAGGACATGCCGGCCTCGCCGAGCACGGACTCCAGGTTGTCGAGGCTCAGCGCCAACTGTGCTGCCATGTCATCGGCATGCTGCGGCTTGCCTTCGCCGCTCATCGCGGTCTGCCCCGCGCAATACAGGGTCCGGGTGTGCCCGGAGACGATCTCACCCTGGTTGTATCCCAGCTCCGTCGACCATGCCCACGGGTTGACCGCCGTTCGCTCCATTGCCACATCAACTCCATTCGATTCGCCGACATCACGTACGTCGATCGGCTTGGTAGCCGCCATCACTGGCCGCGTTGATGAGCTTCCCAACGAATCACGACACCCTGTGTCGTGTATTCCTGGCGACCTCTCGCGCGAGTCGCGGGGCACCTGCGCTCGGCCAGCGCGGTCTGAGCGTGCAGCGTCACCATCACCGGATGTGGCCACACGGCGTCCACATGAGGCCCCTTTTGGGACTATATGCCGGTGATGCGGCGGAAATCGGCGTGGCGGCGTTTTCTCGGAGCGGCGGCCGTCATCGGATTGAGCCTCGGCATTCTGATGCTGGGCCTCATCATCGTCTACGCGCTCAATGCCAACGGACTTACCGAGGCGGGCGACTGGGCGAAGCTTGCGACGCCGGTGCTCGCCGTGGTCGTGCCGTTGTTCAAGCCGGTGGTCAACTGGACCCGGCGGCCTCCGGAGTCCTTGGCCAACGTCACCACCCCCGAGCAGGCGACGAACGCGCGACAACTGCTCGCGACGCTCGTTCTCGAAGAATGGCAACGAGAGATCGAGTTTCGCGGACTCGACGATCCCGCGCCGCTGGCGGTGCGCTGGAAGCTCACCGAACTGCCCGTGATGGATCTGGGCGGTGGTCTCAGTGAGGCGGGTCCGCTCAAAAGGCTGCTGAGGCAGGGGCGCCAGCGTTTCAACGGCCGTACGGACCGCATCGGCGAGATCGCGGATCAGTTCCGCGAACTGAATTCTCGCCGGCTCGTGATCCTCGGAGATCCGGGCATGGGCAAGACCACGCTCGCCGTCCTGCTGATGCGGCGGCTCCTTTCGGAGCTCAAGGAGGACGATCCGGTTCCCGTGCTTTTCACGCTTTCTGACTGGGACCCCCGCCGGGAAGCGCTGCGGGAATGGCTCGCGCGTCGGCTCGGCAAGGCGTATCCGAATCTATACGCGCGGGACTTCGGGCTGAACGCGCCACACGCTCTGGTCGCCCGGCGGCAGATACTTCCCGTGCTCGATGGTCTAGACGAGATCTCCGAGAAACTCCGCCTTGAGGTCATCAAGGCGCTCAATGCCGGGACCGGTGAGAGGGACGCCCTGATCCTCACCTGCCGGACCGCCGAGTACGAGCAGGCCGTCACCGCTCCGGGCGGTGACGTGCTGACCAGCGGCGCCGTCATCGAAGCACAGCCCGTAGAGCCCGGAGACGTGGTCGCCTTCCTGCGCCGCTGCGTGCCGCCCGCCGGCCGTGACCGGTGGGAGCATCTCATCCGCGAGGTCAAGAACAGGCCGAACGGACGTCTCGCACGAACGTTCTCCACGCCGCTGGCGCTCTGGCTCGTCAGGGAGGTCTACGTCGAAACCCAGGCGGACCCTTCCCCATTGTCGGACGACAGGCGCTTCCCGACGCCCAGGGACACGACCGTTCATCTCATGGACCATTTGGTGGAGTCCCTCCTCAAGAGCAACCCGCCCAGGAGAGGCGATGCCGGAAGGAATCCATTCCGTCCCCTCCGATCGTGGAATGTCGACCAGGCCGGCCGATGCCTGGCGTTCGTCGCCCGCCAGATGACGGAGCGCGGCACCAGCGACCTCGCATGGTGGCGGCTGACCCTCTCGAATGACATCTCCGAACGCGCTGTCCGTATCTTCCTGGGGCTCGCGTTGGGCATTGGGGGCGGGCTTTGCTACTGGCCGATCAACGGCCCGCAGTACGGCCTGCTCGCCGGCGTGTGCGGAGGGCTTGTGGTCGGGCTGATGAGGACCGCACCGCCGGGCTGGCGGACAGGCCTCATGTACGCGCTCAGTTTCGGGACGGCGTACGGCGGCGTCATCACGATCGCCACCGGAAGGCTGGTCACAGGCACCGCGAACATCGCGGTGCTCGGCCTTGTCTATGGCCTGATCGGTTTTCTCTGGGGTGGGCCGCCGGCAGGCGAAGACGCCGAACCCGCACGCGTCGAGCTCCGCTGGAAAGGGCGCCTGGGCCTCTTGCGGCGGGAGCTCGAAGCCGGCCTTACGGCGGGAGCGAAGCGCGGCTTCCAGCTGGGCGTCCCTCTGGGGCTCATCCTGTGTCTGACCTTTGTCGCGAGCGGATCACCGATCAATGAGGGGGATTCGCTCACCGACACCATGCAGACGCTCCTTCTGGGGATGCCGCTCGCAGGTGCGATAATCGGGGCCTTCTTCGGTCTGGGTCTCGGCTTCACCAGGTGGTCCATGATCCCGATGGTCGACGACGACAGGCAGGGTCTCCCTCGACGCACTCTTGTGGCGGATCTGAAGTCCTGCCTGCTCCGCGCCGTGACCGTCGGGCTCCTTGTGGGCGGCTTCTTCGGAACGTCGTTCAGCCTCACCGGCGGCGACGTGGGTCGCGGAGTGTCCGGGGGAGTGGCCCTTGGGCTCATGGCGGCCAGCGCCACGTTGGTCTCCGCCCCGTGCATGACCTATTTCGTGACAACGGCCATCCTTGCGATGCGACGTGGCTGCCCGTTCCGGCTGATGGCCTTCTTGAGCGACGCGCATCGCCTCGGCATCCTTCGCCAGGTCGGCCCCGTGTACCAGTTCAGGCACGCTCAGATCCAAGAACGGCTGGCGCAGCGCGCTCGACCGTAGCTCGTCGATGCGCGCCACGGCGGCGGCACCGTTCGGGATCTTGCCTGTGTTCGATCGCTTTGGATCTAGACGTGAGGCAATGACAATGTTATACCTTCCATCACGATGTTATGCGCCATGTCGCTTGTTCCGCCTAGGTGCGGACAAGGGGAGTGGCGCGGGCGGGCTCCCCCTTCGCCCACAACACCTGGTGGTTACCTTGGACAGGCTCTTCGCCAGCGACACAGTGACGATCAACGCCTCGGCTGACGAGGTGTTCGCGGTGGTCAGTGACCCAGCGGCCATGGCCGCCTTCGCCGAGGAACTCGTGGCCGTCCGATGGCTCCACGGGGCCACCGAAGCGGCTCTGGGCGCCCGGTTCGAGGGGCTCAACCGTAACGGCGTACGCCGCTGGCGCACCGTCTGCGAGGTCATCGAGCTCGAACCCGGACGGCGCTTCGCCTACGACGTCAGCACCAAGTCCCAGATCCCGATCTCGCGGTGGCGATACGACGTCGAGCCCGCGTCCGACGGGACCTGCGTGGTGACCGAGAGCAACTGGGCCCGCGTCCCGCTGTGGTTCATACCGCTCGCCATGGCCGTCACCGGTGTGATCAACCGGCCGGCGGCGAACGCCGCGCACATCGCGACCACGCTGAACCGGCTCAAGTCCCACGTCGAGGGCCGCCTCACGGGGGATATGCGATGACCAGGACGTGATCGCCCTCGACGAGGACCCGGTCGCCCTCCACCGCCGGGTGCAAGCGCTCCCGTGGATCGGTCATCTGCCGTCGCGGTGCGGCAGGAACTCCTGCGCCTTGGCCTTCACACCTTCCTTGATCACGCCCCAGCGGTCCTCGTCGCCCTTGACGAGTGACCTGGCCGTGGCCTTGGCCTGCTCGAAGTCGGCGTGCGGCGGGATGGGCGGCACGTCGGGATCGCAGTGGACGTCGAGCACGGTCGGCCGGTCGGCGGCCAGTGCCCGCTCCCAGGCAGGGCCGATCTGGTCGGGCTTGTCCACGACGACGGCGTCCAGGCCAAGGCTCGCGGCGAACGCGGCGTAGTCCATGTCGGGCAGCGTCTGCGACTGAGGGAACTTCGGCGCGCCCTGCATCGCGCGCATCTCCCAGGTGACCTGGTTGAGGTCGTTGTTGTGCAGCACCGCCACCACCAGGCGCGGGTCGGCCCACTCCTGCCAGTAGTGCTTGATGGTCAGCAGCTCGGCCAGGCCGTTCATCTGCATCGCGCCGTCTCCGGAGAACGCGATGACCGGCCGGTCCGGCAGGCCCATCTTGGCGCCGATCGCGTACGGCACCGCGGGGCCCATGGTGGCGAGCGTGCCCGACAGCGATCCGCGCACATCGCCGCGGAAGCGCAGGTTACGGGCGTACCAGTTGGCGGCCGACCCGGAGTCGGCGGTGACGATCGCGTTGTGCGGCAGCCGCTCGGACAGCTCGTGGAACATCCGCATCGGGTTGGTGGGGTCGGCCTCGACCATCGCCTCCTTGCGCATGGTCTCCCACCATCGCCCGACCTTGTCCTCGATGTCCTGGCGCCAGGACCGGTCGTCCTTGCGCTCCAGCAACGGGATCAGGGCCCGCAACGTCGCGGCCGCGTCGCCGACCAGGTTGACCTCGTAGGGATAGCGCATCCCGATCATCTTGGGATCGATGTCGATCTGCACCGCGCGCGCCTGGTCCAGCTCCGGCAGGAACTGGGTGTAGGGGAAGCTCGATCCGACGGTCAGCAGCGTGTCGCAGTCGCGCATCAGCTCGTACGTGGGCCGGGTGCCCAGCAGCCCGATCGACCCGGTCACGAACGGCAGCTCGTCGCTCAGCACGTCCTTGCCGAGCAGCGCCTTGGCCACTCCCGCGCCCAGCAGATCAGCGACTTCCTCCAGCTCGGCACGTGCGTTGCGGGCGCCCGTACCGGCGAGGATCGCGACCTTGCGTCCCGCGTTCAGCACCTCGGCGGCACGGCGAATCGCCGCATCGTCGGGCGACACCTCCGGCCAGGCGATGCCCGGCTGCGACGACGGCACCATCTTGAACGCATGGCCGGGCGGGCTGTAGTCCAGCTCCTGCACGTCGCCGGGGATGATGACGGCGGTCGGGGCGCGTTCGGCCAGCGCGATCCGGATCGCCCGGTCCAGCACGTTGGGCAGCTGCTCGGGGACCGTCACCATCTGCACGTACTCGCTGGCCACATCCTTGTACAGCGAGAGCATGTCGATCTCCTGCTGGTACGAGCCGCCCATCGCGCTGCGGTTGGTCTGGCCGACGATGGCGACCACCGGAACATGGTCGAGCTTGGCGTCGTACAGGCCGTTGAGCAGGTGGATCCCGCCCGGACCGGACGTGGCGGCGCACACTCCCACGCGGCCGGTGAACTTGGCGTAGCCGACCGCCTCGAAGGCGCTCATCTCCTCGTGCCGCGCCTGCACGAACCGCGGCCGGTCACCGGCCCTGCCCCAGGCGGCCAGCAGCCCGTTGATCCCGTCCCCCGGATAGCCGAAAACCGTCTCGACACCCCACTCCCGCAGGCGGCCGAGCAGGAAATCAGCGACCTTCGTCGTCATCGTCCGTGCTCCTCACGCGATCGGCTGAGTGATCATCGGCCAGGAGGCCACCTCCTTCGCCTACCCGGTCACCCTTCGCCTACCCGATCAGGCCATCGACATGTGAACTCGTCCATGAGACGGGTAAGGGCAGAAAGGTATGCAAAAGACAACGCGCAGGATGTATCACCTGGGAGTGTACAAATGCCGAAAACCACCAGCAAAGGGCAGGCCAAGAAAGAGGAACTGCCCGACACGTTGAAGCGTTCTGACGCCAAAGCCCAGCGTACGTACGCCAAGGCGCATGATTCGGCTGTGAAGGAGTATGGCGAAGGGCAACGGGCGCACCGCGTCGCCTACGCGGCTCTCAAGCACACGCACGAGAAGGTCGGCGACCACTGGGAGCCGAAGGCCGGAGGCGGCAAAGGCCCTTCCGACAAACAGGCCGAGGGCGGCCGCCGCACCTCGCGCAAGACCGCCGGCGGTGTCGACGCCAACGCCTCCAAGCAGCACCTTTACGACGTGGCCAAACGGCTGGATGTCTCCGGCCGATCCAGCATGAGCAAGCAGGAGCTGGTCAAGGCGATCGAGAAGGCCAACAACCGCGACACCGCCAAGTCCAGGCCCTGAGCCGACCCGGCCTCAAGGTGCGCAGCGCTAATGCGCCAGCCGCGCGTCTGGCTTGCCGGATCCCGTGACACGGCTAAAGCAACACCGACGTTCGTGGCGGGGCGCGTCGATCTTGGTCGGTCAGGCTCGTAGGCTCACGGGCCATGACACAGCTCGTGCTCATCGACCAGGATGCGCGATGAACCTGCCGCGGCCCGCTGCGGTGCGCCGCGACGAGGGATCAGCTTCGTTCGCGCTCGTCATCGTCGGCGCCCTCGCCGTTCTGGTGGTCGCTTCGGGCGTCAAACGGGCACGGTGCGGAGACAAGCCCACCTCGGTCGACCACGTGGACACCATCCCGGACGACTACCTCAAGCTTTACAAGAAGGCCGGAAGCGACTACGGCATGCCCTGGACCCTGCTCGCCGGCATCGGCAAAGTCGAGAGCGGGCACGGAACGAGCACGCTTCCGGGCGTTCACCACGGCGAGAACCATGCCGGAGCGGGCGGGCCCATGCAGTTCCTACGGACGACCTGGAAAAGCTTCCGCGTCGACGGCAACAACGACCGTAGGACGAGCCGTTACGACCCCGCAGACGCCATTCCGTCAGCTGCCAAGTACCTCAAGCACAACGGCGCTCCCGAACGGACCCGCACCGCGGTCTACATGTACAACCACTCCCGCGACTATGTGGACCTCGTCCTGCAGTGGGCCGATCGCTACGGCGACGACAACGACCGCGCCGGCGCCCGCCGTTCACTCTGCCGCAAGTCCGACTGACCACGGCCGTCTCGGCTACCGCAGCGGGGGCGGCGGACAGTGTCGGTGGGATCGCGTTTAATCAAGGGGTGGACGTTGAGAAGCGCATCGCCGAGCTGACCGCCGAGGTCAAGCGGCTGAACGACCTGTACTACGGCACCGGCGACAGCCCGCTGCCGGACGCCGACTATGACGCGTTGAAGGACGAGCTGGCGGCGCTGGTCGCCGAGCACCCGGAACTCGAACCGGCCGACAGCCCGCTCGGCAAGGTCAACGCGCCGGCGGAGCTCGTCGGCCCGACCGTCCGCCACGCGCGCCCCATGCTCTCGCTGGCGAAGGCGACGAGCGAGGAGCAGATCCGCACGTTCTGTGAGCGTTTCGGCGGCCAGGTCTTCCGCGTGTCGGAGAAGCTCGACGGGCTCTCGCTCAGCGTTGTCTACATCGACGGGAAGCTCGACTACGTCGCCACGCGCGGCACCGGCACGGTCGGCGAACTGGTGACCGAGAAGGTACGCCACGTGATTCCGGGTCTGCCTACCGAGATCGCCGCGCCTGGACGCATCGAGGTCCGTGGTGAGGCCGTGATGCTGCGGTCGGTGTGGGCCGCCTACAACGAGGCGCATCCGGACCGGACGCTGACCAACCCGCGGTCGGGCGCCGCGGGGACGCTGGTGCTGAAGGACCCCGAGGCGGCTGCGAAAGCCGAGCGGCTGCTGCGGTTCTTCGCGTTCGGCGCTGATCGCGAGGGCGTCGCGGTGGAGATCCCGGCGGGTTTCGAGTCGGTCGCCCAGTACGTGGGCGCGAGTGTCGCCGAGGTGATGGACGCGATCCACGAGATCGGTGGCCGCCGCGACGGGCTGGACTATGACATCGACGGCGCGGTCGTTCGGCTACACGAGCCGGCGGCGTTCGACGCGGCGGGCTTCAACAGCGCCGAGCCGCGCGGAGCGATCGCGTTCAAGTATCCGCCGGAGGAGAAGCTGACGACCCTGCTGTCGGTCGAGTGGCCGGTCGGCAAGATCGGCCGCGTCCCGCCGCGCGCGAAGGTCGCGCCGGTGTTCGTCGGCGGCGTGACGGTGGAGAACATCACCCTGCACAACCCGCGCCTGATCCGCGAACGTGACCTGCGGATCGGTGACACGGTGGCGGTCGTGCGGCGCGGCGATGTGATCCCGTTCGCGGGCCGCTCACTGCCGGAAAGGCGCGACGGGAGCGAGGTCGAGATCGTCCGCCGACGCACTGCCCGTCGTGCGGTTCCGAGCTCGAGGTGCGCGGCACCGGCGAGGAGCGCTGGTGTGTGAACCTCCAGTGCCCGGCGCAGGCGACGCGCCGGCTGATGCACTGGGCCTCGCGCCACGCGGCCGACATGGAAGGCGTCGGCGACACCTGGATCGAGAAGCTCGCCGAGGACGGCGTGCTCAAACGCCGCAGCGACTTCTACGACCTGACGGCCGAGCAGCTCCTCGGCTACGAGAGGATGGGCCAGGTCAGCGCCAAGAACATGATCGACTCGATCGCGTCGTCCAAGGGAATGGGGCTGCGGCGCGCGCTGATCGGGCTGGCGATCCCGATGGCCTCCGAGGGCACGGCCAAGCGCCTGTGCCTGGCCGGCTACGAGCGCGTCGAGGATGTCGCGGCGGCGACGGCCGAAGACCTGGTGGCGATCCGCGACATCGGGCCGAAGGCCGCCGAGAGCATCGTGGCCTTCTTCGCCCGCGCGGAGGTCCAGGAGGAGATCGCGGCGCTGCGCGAGCGCGGCGTCGACCTCGACGTGCTGGCCGAGGACCGGCCGGTCGACGCGACGGCCGCCGGCGACTCGCCGCTCAAGGGCAGGTCGGTCGTGATCACCGGCGCGTTCACCGACCCCCGCTCGGGCGCGAAGATCAGCCGGCCGGACGTCACGCGCCTGGTCGAGCAGGCGGCGGCCACGACCGCCTCATCGGTTTCGGCCGCCACCGACTACCTGCTCGCCGGCGACAACGTCGGCGCCTCCAAGACCACCAAGGCCGAAAAGCTCGGGGTCACGGTCGTCGACCAGGACCAACTGTGGCGCTGGCTGGCCGAAGCCAACGTCATCTGAACCGCAACAGTCGCGCCCCGGAGCACTTGCGCGGCCTCACGGACTGGGCGGAACGCCACCGTGCCGCCGTCGCGCGCGCCCGCGACGCCTACGACAACGCCATCCCACGTTCGTAAGGTGCATCGGTTGGGAGGCGCAGGTCCTTCCGGAGCGCTGGGTTGTGGATTATCGCCCGCTTTTCTGTGGGCTTGCCAGCAAGAGTTGACAATTCTTTTGGCGGGAGACGGGTGGTTCGCCCGCCTACCTGTACTGGTCGCAGCGCACGGCATTCGCGTTTCTCGGGACATCTTGCCTGTCAACGGGCCAGCCTCTAGCGTCGATTTTAAATAGGAATGTTTCCTATTGCGCGGAGCTCCCAGTTTCCCGCCTTCACAGTCTTCCTGGCAGGCGCCTGCCAGGAACTCAGCCCGGCCTGGCGGCTGTATTCGCCTGGGCCGGCGCCGACCACCCCGCAGTCGGTGATCGCGCCCTAAACGCGATCTTGAGAACAAGGAAACCCGCATGAAAAGATCAAGGCGAGATCTCGCCATTGTCGCGGCGGCCGCGGCGATCGCTCCCCTCGTGACCGTGGTACTGCCCGCGACCCCCGCCAACGCTCACGGCTATGTCAACAGCCCCGCCAGCCGGCAGGCTCAGTGCGCCCAGCGCGTCGTCCAGTGCGGGCAGATCCAGTGGGAGCCGCAGAGCGTCGAAGGTCCCAAGGGCCTGCGCAGCTGCAGCGGCGGAAACGCGCGATTCGCCGAGCTCGACAACGACAGCAAGGGCTGGCGAGCCGCCGCGGTCGGCAGAACGGTGACGTTCACCTGGACGTTCACCGCCCGGCACCGTACCCGGGACTACGAGTACTACGTCGGCGGCCAGCGGGTCGCGGTGTTCAGCGGCGGCAACCAGCAACCGCCGTCCAGCGTGTCCCACTCCGTCAACCTCGGCTCGGTCACCGGCCGCCAGAAGGTGCTGGCGATCTGGAACATCGGCGACACTCCCAACGCCTTCTACGCCTGCATCGACCTGCAGGTCAGCTGACCAGGCACGATCGTTCCGGGCCGGCGGCAGCGCGTCCGCCGGCCCGGGGCCCGGCTCACCTCGGGATTGACGGCATGTCCCTGGCGCGGGCCGAGCCCGGCTGGGCGGAACGTGTGTCGGGTCGGTGGCGCCCTGCCGATGGCCGGTGCCGGTAGGCCAGCCATCCCATCGCGGCGAACATCGCGTGCACCTCGACCACGCCGGCGCGCTGGACGAGGCCGGCGATGCCGTGCTCGGCGCCGTCGGCGGTGGGCTGGAACGTCATGAAGAACGCGATGAGAAGCACCAGGGTGAGCGGGCCTCCGAGCATCAGCACGTTGCCGAACCGTCGCCAGCCCGGGACATCGCGCAGCCGGCGGCCGGCGAGCGGGAAGCTGACGATCGGAGTGCCGAGCGCCAGGATGAAGCCCAGCATGTGCGGCATGACGGCCTCAAGGTCGAAGAGCCCGCACAGCGCGTGACCCACGCCGCTGCAACAGAGCAGCACGAGGGTGGCGCGGTGCAGGACGGGCCGTCCTGCGGCGCTCACGGCGCGGGAGACGCCGATGAGGCCGGCGATCAGGAGCAGGCCGGTGACGACGAAGGCCGTGTTCATGTACGGGGCCGTGTCGCCCATGCCCAGCCCGCTGATCGGCTGGCTGATCGGCGAGTAGTCGGTGAAGCGGTGGTCGAACATCGTGTAGCCGTTGCTCACGAACCCGAGAACGAGCCAGGCCGAAGTGAACAGCACCGGCCCGGCGACGGCGCCGAGCGCGAGCCACTGTGCCGGGGATATGGGTCTGCGAAGGGGGTGCGCGTTCGAGGTCATGAAATGACTATACATATTATGACTAACATGCTCAACGACTACGCTGAGCGCATGCCCGCACCGCGCCGCTCCGTCCTCGCGCTGGCCGTGCTGTCGATGCTCACCGAGGAGCCGATGCACCCCTACCGGATGCAGGTGCTGATCAAGGAACGCCGCAAGGACGCCGTGGTCAATGTGAGCCAGCGCAACAGCGTCTACCAGACGATCCAGCGGCTCGTCCGCGACGGCCTGGTGGAGACGGCCGCGACCGAACGCGCCGAGAACCGGCCCGAACGCACCACGTACCGGATCACCGACGCCGGGCGGACGACGCTGACCGAGTGGCTGCGCACCATGCTGTCGACGCCCGCACAGGAGTACGCGGAGTTCCCCGCCGCACTGTCGTTCCTGCCCAACCTCGCCCCGCGGGACGCCACCGTCATGCTGACCGCCCGCGCCGCGCGACTCGAGGAGCGCCTGGCCGCGCTCGACGCCGAGACCACCCAGATCTCCGAGTTCCTGCCACGGCTGTTCGCGATCGAGTCCGAGTACCAGCGCCAGGTCGTGGCGACCGAGCTGGCGTACGTCCGGAGCCTGATCGAGGATCTGCGCGCCGAACGAATCACCTGGCCGTTCGTGGACGGTGCCCCGGTCTGGCGCGGCTGATCGCGTTCCCCAGGGGTTCCTTTTCCCGTCCTCCGGACGCTGGTCGATGGGCGATGATGGGCGTGTGATCGCGGTTGAGGAGCTCCTGCTCAAGGGCGGGGACCTGCTCCGGCGCGGGGACTGGAGCGGAGCGCGGGAGGCGTTCGCCGCTGTGCTGGCCGGACGGGTCGACCCGGCCTGCGAGGCGGCGGCCGCCGAGGGCGTCGCCGCGGCCTGCTGGTGGCTGGACGACGACGCCGAGGTGGTGGGGCGTTACGAGCAGGCCTACCGGTGCTACCGGGCCGTCGGCGACGATCGCGGAGCCGCTCGGGTGGCGGCGTGGCTGGGCAACCACGCGGCCCAGTTCCGCGGCGAGACGGCGGTCGCCCAGGGCTGGTTCCGGCGCGCGGGACGCCTGCTCGCGCCCCTGTCCGAGGGCGAGGAACACGGCCTGCTCGCGCTGTTCGAAGGCATGGCCGCGCGGATGCTCGGTGACTGCGCGGCGGCGCTCGAACTGGCCGAACGGGCGATGGCGGCCGGCCGCCGGGTGGCTTCGCCCGATCTGGAGATCCAGGCGATGGCGCTCAGCGGCACGGCCTACGTGGGCCGGGGCCAGGTCCGGCGCGGGATGCGGCTGCTCGACGAGGCCGCCGTCGCCGCGTTCGCCGGTGAGGTGGGCGAGGTGGGGTCGGTCTGGATCCCGGCCTGCTATCTCGTCCAGGGCTGCGAGCAGGCGCGCGACTGGGAGCGGGCCGAGCAGTGGTGCGAACGCGTGCTGGACTTCTGCAGCCGGTTCGACCTGGGCTCTCCGTTCGCTCGTTGCCGCACGCACTACAGCACGGTGTTGCTGTGGCGCGGCGACTGGGCCGGGGCCGAGAGCCAGCTGCGGCGCGCCGCCGATGACCTGCAGGCACGGCGGCCCCGGTTCGCCACGGAGGCGTGGGCGCGGTTGGGTGAGCTGAGGCGCCGGCAAGGCCGGTGGGATGAGGCCGCTGAGCTGTTCCGGCTCTGCCAGGACCTGCCGGCCGCCCGTATCGGACGAGCCGAGTTGCTGCTGGACCAGGGCGACGCGCCGGCCGCCGTCGAGATCGCCGAACGCGCCCTGGACGGCCTCGGAGCAGAGCACCGGATGGAACGCGCGGCGGCGTTGGAAGTCCTCATCCGGGCCGCGGTCGCGGCCGGCCGCAAGGACCCGCTCGCCCACGCGGTCGCGGAGCTGACCGAGATCGCCCGTGGCGTCGACGGGGACGCCATGCGGGCCTCGGCGCTGTGGGCCCAGGGGGTCCAGTGCGGCGCGCTGGGCGACGACCGGCGGGCGATCACGCTGCTCGCCACGGGCGTCGAGCTGTTCGAACGTGCACGCGGCCCTTACGACGCCGCCCGCGCCCGGCTCGATCTGGCCCGCGCACTGGCGGTGAACGGCCGCACCGGACCGGCCGCCGAGGAGGCACGGGCCGCCCGGAACACCTTCGAGCGCCTCGGTGCCACCGGCGACGCCCGGCGGGCGAGTGGCCTGACGCGCGGCCGGGTCGGCGGTGCCCTGACGCCCCGGCAGATCGAGATCCTGCGGCTGCTCGCGGTGGGCCTGACCAACAAGGAGATCGCCGAACGCGTGACGTTGAGCGAGCACACCGTCAAGCGGCATGTCGCCAATATCCTGACCCGGCTGGACCTGCCGTCACGGGCGGCGGCGGTCGCGTACGCCTCACGCGCCGATCTCCTCTAGCGACCCTGCCGCCGATGGCCCGTTCGGGCCACGTGCGGGGCGGCCCGGTTGGCCCGTTCGGCCGAAGCGGTCCGGCCCGTGCCGCTCCTAGCGTCACGACCATGACCGAATACGCAGTTGTCACACGGTCCCACCAGAAGGCATGGTCGCTGGGCGACCTCGGCAAGCTGGCGGCGCACACGCCGCCGATCTACGCCGAGGCCCTCTGCGAGGAACTGGACCTGCACCCGGGCGAACGCGTCCTCGACGTCGCCGCCGGAACCGGCACGGCTTCGATCGCGGCGCTGCGCCGCTTCTGTGACGTGGTGGCGACCGACTTCGTGCCCGACTACCTCGACCACGGCAAGCGGCTGGCCGATGCCGAGGGCCTTGACCTGGAGACCCAGCTCGCCGATGCCCAGGAACTGCCGTTCGAGGACGCCTCCTTCGACGTGGCGCTGTCCACGTTCGGGGTGATGTTCGCCCCCGACCAGCGGCGGGCCGCCGACGAGCTGCTGCGCGTGGTCCGGCCCGGCGGCCGGATCGGCGTGCTCGCCTGGTGCCCGGACGGGATCATCGGCGACTACGCCCGGACGATCGGCGGGTACCTCACCCCGCCGCCCGGCGTCCGTTCACCCTTCGAGTGGGGAACGGCCGAGCGCGTCCGGGAGCTTTTCGGCGACCAGGTCCGCGTCACCAGGAGGAGCCAGCCCTTCCGGTACCCGTCGGTGCGGTTCGCGGTGGAGTACTTCCGGTTGTGGTACGGCCCCGCTCGCGGCGCGTTCGCAGGGCTCGACGAAGAGAGCCAGACGGCGCTGCACGCCGACATGATCGCCGTCTGGGAGGCGGCCAACCGGGCTGGCGACGGCACGCTCGTGGCCCACGCCGACTACCTGGAGACCATCGTCGTCAAGCCCTGAATCCCGATCGCCTGCCGAGTGCCCCCGAACAGGGAACCCGCAGGGCTCCTGTCCGGGGGCGCGGTCGTGCGATCGGGCCTGGCCCGAGTGGGTCAGGAGGTGATGACCAGCTGGAGGTCCACGTCGTCGGCGGTCAGGACGGTGCCGTTGTCACCCGGTCCCTCCCAGAACTCCCGGGTCGCGTTGCTGCACGACGTGGGGGTGTCCCAGTCGATGACCCGGCCCTGGTAGTACCAGGTGATGCGGAGCCCGGTGCAGGACGGTTGGGTGGCGTAGTCCTGCACGTAGGCGTGCACCAGCGTGTTACTGGAGGTACCCCAGGCGCGCCCCCAGGACTGGGAGAGGTTGAACGACGCGGCGGGGGCGGAGGCCTGCGCTGCCACACCGGGCGCAGCGGACGCAGCGGCCACGGTGGAGGTGGCCGCCGCGGCGGGGGAGGCGAGGCTGGCCGCCGCGGCGATCGGAAGTGCCAGTACGGCGAGCTTGGACGCGAGATTCATGCCGGACTCCTTCGGCTCGGGGGATGGGCCGTCCATCCCGTGTCGAGACCGACGATCCGGCTGATCGTTGTCCACTCTCCAGACCGGTCGCAGCTCGGTCTCTGCTCGCTGCTCGGTTTCTGCTCACCGGGTCAGGGCGGTCTTGAGGCGGTTCCTGGACCGTTTCGTCTGACCTCCTGTCGTGATTCGGTCGGCCGTTGCGCCGCCCGGCGGGCCGATCCCGCTCACTTTCCGACAAACCTCGGTTCCGCCGTGGAACGGCCGCCCGTGTCGCCGCGTACGCTCCTGCACACACCCTTTCCGCCGTCACGGAACGAGGTTCATGAGCGACGTCGCGACCCTCGCAGACCGGCTCCGTACGGCTCGGCGGCGCAGCTTCGTCGGGCGAGACGCCGAACTCGCGGCATTTCGCAGTGCGTTGGCGGACGGGCCCGGCAGGCCGCCGTTCGCGGTGATGTTCGTCCACGGCCCCGGCGGCGTCGGGAAGTCCACGCTGCTGCGGGCGATGGCCGACCTCGCGGAGGAGGCCGGGCGCGGGGCGGTCCTGCTGTGCTCCCGGACGATCGAGGCGACGCCCGCCGCCGTCCGTGAGGCGGTCGGGCCGGCGTTCGCGGATGGTGCGGCCAGTCCCGGCGTTCTCCTGCTGGACGCTTACGAATGGATGGCACCGGTCGACAGCTGGATGAGGAACCACTTCCTCCCGGGACTTCCCGCCGGGACGCTCGTGGTGCTCGCCGGGCGCAAGGCCCCCTCGTCGGCCTGGACGGCGGACCAGGGCTGGCGGGAACTGCTGCGTACGGTGCCATTGCGGAACCTGCGTCCAGAGGAAGGCGCCGCCCTGCTGGCGGCCGAGGGCGTCCCCGCGCCGCTCCATCGGCGCGTGCTCGACTCCACTCACGGGCACCCGCTCGCCCTGGCGCTGCTGATCGACGTGCTGTCCCAGCGCGACGGCGCGGACCTATCGGACCTGTCGGGCATCGACCTCGCCGACACACCGGACGTGGTGCGCCTGCTGCTGGACCGATTCCTCGACGAGGTCCCGACCCCGCGCCACCGGCGCGCGCTTGAGGTCTGCTCGCACGCGCTGCTCACGACCGAAGAGCTGCTGCGCACGGCGATGGACCCCTCCGCCGGGCCCGCCGACGACGCCCACGAGCTGTTCGAGTGGCTGCGGAGGCTGTCGTTCGTGGAGGAGAGCTGCGACGGCCTGCACCCGCACGACCTGGCCCGTGAGGTGTTCGACGCCGACCTGCGCTGGCGCGACCAGGGCACTCACCAACGCATCCACCGGCGTATCCGCGACCGCCTCCTCGCGCAGGTGCGGCATGCGTCCGGTCGCGCCCAGTGGAAGCGCATCACCGAGCTGGCCTTTGTCCATCGTGACAGTCCCGCGCTGCGGGGCCTGTTCGACTGGGCCGACCTGGGCGCGCAGTATCCCGACCGCCTGCGCGCCGATGACCGGGCGGCGATCCTGGCGATGACCGAACGCCATGAGGGAGCCGAGTCCGCGCGGTTGGCCGATCACTGGATCACCCGGCAGCCCGAGGCGTTCACCATCGTCCGGGACGCCGACGGTGCGGCGGTGGGTTATGGGGCTCGGCTGCGGCTCGATCTGGCCACGCCGCAGGAGCTGGCGGTCGATCCCGGCGCGCGGGCCATGTGGGACTTCGTGTCGCGCCACGGCGGCCTCGCGCCCGATGACGAGGTGGCGGCCGTGCGGTTCGTCATGGACCGGGACGCCTACCAGGCCACGTCGCGTTCGACCAACGTGGTGCTCACCGCGTTCACCCAGCAGCGGCTCGCCCGGCCCGGCCTCGCCTGGGACCTGCTCGGTGCGTACCACGACGGCCACGAGTACGAGCGGCAGTTCCTGCACGCCGGATACCGCCGCGCGCCGGCGGCCGACTTCCATGCTGGAGGTCATCGCCTGGTCTACGCGCGCGATTTCCGGCCCGGCGGGCTGGAAGCATGGCTGGAGGCGCTGGTCGGCACAGCACCTGTCGGCACAGCGCGCGTCGGCGCGCGGCAGGACGGCACGGCGCTGCGCGATGGCCCGGCGCCGGTCGCCTCCCATGCGGTGACAGTGGCCCTGTCGCGGGAGGAGTTCGCCACCGCCGTACGGCAGGCGTTCCGCGACCTGCACCGGCCCGAGGCGCTGGCCCGCAACCCGCTCCGCGGATGCCGCGTCGTTCGCGAGCACGGCGATCCGCGACCGGCCACCGCGATCGCGGACCTGCTGCGCACCGCGGCCGACGCGCTGCGCGCCGACCCACGTGGCGAGAAGGCCCACCGCGCCGTCGACCGCACCTACCTGCACCCGGCGCCGACCCAGGAACGCGCCGCGGAGCTGCTCGGCCTGCCGTTCAGCACCTACCGGCGGCACCTCACCGCCGGACTGACGCGCGTCGCCGATCTCCTCTGGCACTGGGACCTGAACGAGACCCGGTGACCGCAGGCGCGCCTACCCCCGCCGGGCAGCCGGCACGGGATCATCGGTTGAGGTGGGCAGGCCCGTCGTACAGCGACTGCAGGGCAGCCGCGTTCAGCGACCCGACCAACGCGCGCGGCAGCGCCTCGTCATCGGGATGATGGTCGGCCAGATACACCAGCGCTTCACCGATCTCACGGCCGGTCAGCTCCGCCAGCGTCTTGCCGGCCCATGCCGGCCGCTGGCCGAGCCCGGCCTCGGTCGTCGCGATCACTTCCGACCCCCCTGCGCGTACGTCATTCCCCCTGCGCGAACGTCAATGTAGCCAACGCCGCCTGCCACACGCACAAGAACCGCCGCAGCGCCTTGACCTCACCTTTGCGGTTCACCACGCGGGCGCCGGGCGCCCGAGCCGCGCACCATGCGGGTCACCTGGTGAATCATCGTGGCGGGCCGCGATCGCGGCGAACCGCTCAGTGATCGAGATCACCCGAGTCCTTACCGAGCCGCGACAACTGCCTGGCCCGCCTGGCCCGGTGATCTGTTCCAGGGAAAAACACCGGTGGGCCGCTCGGTTGGGCGTTTGTAACCGAGCAGCCCACATTTCGTGACCGCCGCCGTCGGCTGCCGGGCTGGGCCGGGCCGGACAGTTGTCACGGGCGGCTGGCGGTGGTCAGTTCTGAACGGTGAAGGCCTTGTAGATGGTCTGGTGGACGGTGTTGCCGCCCGAGTCCTGGGCCTGGACCCGCAGCGTGACGGACTTGCCCGCCTGTCCGCTGAAGTCGAGCGCCGCGGTGTAGGTGTGGTCGTCCTTCTTGGTGGTGGTGGCCTGCTGCCAGGTCGTTCCGCCGTCGTAGGACACCGAGGCCTGCAGGCCGGTCAAGGCCGGGGCGGCGGCTCCCGGCTGGTGGTGGGCGCTGATGGTGGCGGTCACCGGGCCGGGGGAGGCGTTGTGCAAGAGGTCGAGCGGGATGTCGTAGTCGAGCAGGAGGGTGGAGGTGGCCGCACAGTCGCCGGTTCCAGACGTCCCGTCCCTGCCGCAGACGTAGCCGGCCGGGACGTTCTGGGCGATGGGCCGTTCAGAGGAGAAGCCCCAGGCGGTGTCGACCTTGTAGCCGTCGCAGCCCGGCCGGGAGGAGTTGTAGACCAGCCGCAGCTCGTAGCGCGCACGCGCCTGAGGCAGGTCGTACACGGTCATCCCGTTGTCGGTGCGAGGCGGGACGGTGGTGCCGTCGCGGGTGAGCGCGCTGGTCACCTCCGTGCCGTCGGGCCAGTGAACGCTGTCTTCGAGGATCGGGTTGCCGTACTCGTGATGGACGTCCCCCGAGACCAGATGGGGCGCCGGGAACAGCGTGTCGCCGCGGCGGGCGGCGAACAGCGGTGTCGGGCCGGGCACGCCCACGGTGTCGGGCCGGGTACCGGTCTGGCGGAAGGTGTCCCAACGGGTCCCACCCCTCAGGCAGAAGCCGCGGCCAGGACCTCGCGCAGGCGGCGGATCTCTTCCTTCCACTTCCCCGCCCACTCGTTGCCCTCGCCCTCGCCTTCGCCCCACAGGCCCGCGAGCTCGGAGTTCTCAGCGGTCACGCGGTCAAGGGCTTGGACCGCCAACGGGCGCAGGTCGTGAGGCAACGCCGGAACCGGCTGTTCCGGCCCGTAAGCGGAGCCGATCGGCTGACCGCCGGGGCTCTGCGCGGCGACGATCGCGGCGGCCGCGACAGCGGCGGACCCGTCGTCGACGTCCAGGTAGCCCGCTTCCTGAACCGCGAACCGCAACGCCTCCCGGATCGCCGCCGGGCGATCGTGCTCGCTCAGGTCGTCCAGCTCATTGCAGAAATCAGCGGCGGAGTCGTTCTCGAACGGCCCCACATCCCATGCACCCATCGCAGTCCTCTCGCCCGGCACCTTCGGTGCAGAGTAGGAACCGCCACCGACATTCAAACCTCGCCGGTGGTGGGTTTCAGCTCCGCTCCCGGTCGTGGGCGCAGTGGGTGAACGTTTCGCGGTAGGAGCTCGGGGTCACCCCGACCGCTCTGCGGAAATGCGGGCGCAGGACGGCGGCGGAGGAGAATCCGCACTGCCGGGCGATCTCGTCGACCGGCAGGTCGCTGGACTCCAGCAGGTGCTGAGCCCGGATGATCCGTTGCTGGGCCAGCCACGCCGACGGGGTGGCTCCCGTGATCTCCCGGAACCTGCGGTCGTAGTTGCGTCTGCTCATATGGGCGCGTTCGGCCAGGGCTCGCACCGGCAACGCGGTGTCCAGGCGGGTGAGCGCCCACGCGATGGACTCGGCCACCGGGTCCTGGGTGTCGAGGTCGGGGATCGGCGACTCGATGTACTGGGCCTGCCCGCCGGGTCAGTGCGGTGCCACCACCAAAGCTCTGGCCAGCCGGTTGGCGACCGCCGCGCCCCGCCTGGACCGGATGAGATGCATCCCCAAATCCATCCCCGCGACGCCGCCGCCGGCGGTCAGCAGATCACCATCGTCGATGTACAGGACCGTCGCGTCGACCCGCACCTTGGGATACAGCTCGGCCAGCCGCGCCGCCGTCGCCCAGTGCGTGGTCGCCGGGCGGTCGTCGAGCAGGCCGGCGGCGGCCAGCACGAACGCGCCGTTGCACAGACCGGCTAACCGGGCACCCCGTGCGTGTGCCGCGCGCAGGGCGTCCAACAGTGGCTCCGGTGGACGCTCGGCCGTCGGCTGCAACAGGTACGGCACGATGACCAGGTCCGCGGTCCGGACGGCGTCCAGATCATAGGGAACCGGGCAGGACAATCCACCCCCGTTCATCGTCACATCCGGCTCACCCGCGACGATGCGTACGTCCAGCCCGGGCAGGGCGTCATATTGCGCGGCGATGTCGAACACTCCGAACCCGAACGTCGTGGTCGCCATCAGCGCGCCGTCGAACACCACCACGGCCAGCCGCCACGGGGTCTGCCGCACCGCCGCCCGCTCTCCCGGATCGGCGACGAACGCGTCAGCCATCATGTCGTTGATCGGTCTCATCGTCATATGATCCGAACCGCTTCCAGACAGGTCCATTGCGGCGGGAAAACCGTCCCTACCCGCGTGCGGTAACGGCCTGACCGATTCACGTGACCTTCCACTGCTCGCCCCGCCATGCGTTATCGGCCCTTTATCGCTCTGATAAACCCGGGGCACTCATGGTGTGGCCGAGTGCCGTCCCGAAGTGGCTCAGGGGCGATACGTGCAGACCGTAACGGGGTGAACCCGGCACTGGCGGCTGGAGGGCGGGGGAGACGGACCAGCACAGATGACCTCAGCGGGTGAGGTGGTCGCGCAGGAGTTCGGCCACGTCGGCGGGGGCCTGTTCGGGAATCCAGTGTCCGACGCCGGTCAGCGTGCGGAAGGTGTAGGGGCCGGTCACGTACCTGCGGGTGAGTTCGGCTCCCTTGCGGCCCAGTGCGGGGTCTTGGTCGCTGCTGATGAAGAGGGTCGGGACGGGGACCCGGGCCAGCCGCCGGGGCGGGTTGAACGGCATGCCCCGGTACCAGTTGACGGCCGGAGTGAGGGCACCGGAGCTCACCAGGAAGTCGGTGTCCCTGACGGCGTTGGCCTCGGTCTGGCCACCGGCCACCAGTCCGGCGATGAGGCGTGACCTCGCGCTCCGGCAGATCCGGCGAATGACCAGCTCGGGAAGCCAGGGCAGCTGGAAGAGGAACATGTACCACGACAGCAGGAGCTGGCGGCTGGTGAACAGGGCCCGCATGAACGCGGCGGGGTGGGGGACCGACAGCGCGGTCACCGTGGCGACCACGTCCGGACGGGTGGCGGCGAGCGTCCAGGCGACCGTCGCGCCCCAGTCGTGGCCGACGACATGGACCTTGCGGCCACCGAGCCCGGCCGCCTCGATGAGGGCGAGGACGTCCTCGGCGAGTTCGGACAGGCGGTAGGCGAACCTCCCGCGCGGACGGGCGCGCGGCGAGTATCCGCGCTGGTCGGGCGCCAGCGTGCGGTACCCCGAGGCGTGCAGCATGGGCGCGAGCAGGCTCCAGGAACGGGACGTCTGGGGAAATCCGTGCAGGAGCACCACGACGTCCCGGTCGAGGGGTCCCTGGTCGGCGACGTCGAAGATCAGGCCGTCGCGTTCGAACGAGGTGATCCGCTGCCCTTCAAGGCTCCGTTCCGTGGTCATGGGGTGCCGGGGAAGTAGTCGCCGTGGAATCCGAAGGGCATGCGGTGCGGTGCCTGGACGCGCGCGAGTTCGCTCAGGTCGCACGCGTCCAGGATCAGCAGGAACGAGCCGTCGCGCGCGGGATCGAACACGATCGCCAGCACCGCTCCGTCGTCTTCGGCGTCGGCGCCGGGGCGCGGTACGAACACCGGCTCGCCGGTGAACGAGCTGCCATCCGCCCAGTGCGTCGGCTCCCCCTCATGCAGGTCGAGCTTGGTAATCGTTGTGATGGGCTCGCCGTTGGAAGCGTCCTTGGCCCCTGCTCCGTAGGCGTAGCGGTAGGGCCGCGCGTTGGCCACCGCGTAGTTGGTTCGAGGCCATTCGAATGGGACGTCGACCGGGGAACGCTCGGTGGTGCGGCCGCCGGGTTCGAGCCGGTAACGCCGGAGCCGGCCCGTCGGGATTGGAGTGCGGCCGGCGGCGAGCGTGTGGAGGTAGAGGGTGTCGATGAGCGCCGGGTCGGGATAGGCGCACAGATCGATCGTGATCGCGCCGTCCGGCTCGTCGTAGGCGTTGACGTGGTGGAAGCAGAACACGGGCTCGGCGTCCCAGCGTCCGCGCTCCCGGCCCGTATGGCGGTCCAGCACGATGAACCGGGTGGGGCGGTCGGGTCGCCAGCGGTAGTTCTCGATGAACGGCCGCCGCGCGGCGGCCAGGTCGAGCGGGCGGACGGTGAACGGGATCTCGGTGAGGATCACATGCCGTTCGGTGAGCGTGAAGCTGTGCATGTAGGCCGGCTCGCGGACCGGAACCTTCGCCAGCAGATGGAAGCCGTTGGCCGTCTGCCGGTACACCCGGTAGCTGCTGCGCGGACCGAAGTGAACCTGCATGGTGATCATCGCGCCCGCCGAGTCGAAGTGCGGGTGCGCGGTCGGGGATCGCACCCATCGCCCCGGCGGGTCGTAGGCGACGCCGAGCGTCTCGAGCGTGTCCGGGTCGAAGGCGATCGGGAGCGGCGTCTCGGTGAGGGCGGCCAACTGCGCGCCGATGCGGACGACGTTGACGTTGGCGTTGTCGGTGAAGACCTGGCGGAACAGCGATGCGATCGGCGCCGTCAGCCGGCGGCAGGGGTCGGAGGCGAACTCGCGGTAACCGATGCGGCCGTCCTCGCGCAGCGACTGGTACGCACGGGTACGCAGGAACCGATTGGCATAGGAGACCCGCCCGTCGGTGAACGCGAACTTGTGCAGCATCGCCAGGCCGTCGAACAGATGCCGCGCCGGCCCGAAATGAGCAGGGCCGTTACGTACGAGGGTGCCCTCCAGCCACGACGGGACATCCCCCTCCACGGGCACGCTGTCGAGCGCGACCTCCTCGCCCAGCGGCTGGACGAGACGCTGGAGGCCGCTGCCCGCAGGAATCTCACTGACCATCGCCATGTCCTCCCGTGCCCTTCGATCTCATGGAGCGACACCATAACCAACACTCCATAGGACAGTCCATAGTGGACTATCGTTAGGATGCTCTGGTGAGCATCCGGCTGACGACCACCTCGTACATCGTCCTGGGCCTGCTGCGCTGGGCTCCGGGCACGACCGCCTACGACCTCGAACGCACGATCCGGGCCACCGTCTCGCACATCTGGGCGATCCAGCGCTCGCAGATCTACCGCGAGCCCGCCCGGCTCGCCGAGGCCGGACTGCTCACCACCGAGACCGTCGGGGACGGCAGGCAGAAGACGCGCTTCACCATCACGCCGGAGGGTGAGGAGGCGCTCGACGCGTGGCTGGCCGCCGGGGCCGAGGAGCTCCCGCAGCTCCGCGACCTGGCGACCCTCAAGATCTTCTTCGGCGCGCGGCCCCAGGCCATCGCGCGCGTTCAGCTGCTGCGCCACCAGGCGCGCCTGAAGGAGTACGAGCTGCTCCGCGAGATCGGCGGGCTCGCCCAGGCGGGTCCCCGCACGGCACTCGAAGCCGCGATCGCCCACGAACGCACTTCGATCCGCTACTGGTCCGACCTGGCCAAAGCCGAGGACTGACTCCCGCCCCGTTCCCTGAGCCGCCCGCCTGCACCTCCTGCGGCGGCGGTCATGCCTACATGACCGGACGGGGTTTTCGTGATGCCGCCGATATCGGCCAGGCTCCGGAGGTCTCCGTGGGCGGTCCTAAAGACCTGGGTCTACGAGATCGGGTGGGCGGGTGCGATTGGGCCTTGCGCGGCGGGGGGCGCCGACCTACGGTCCCACTAATTAGGAAACTTTACTAAACATTGCATCCAACTACGGGTCCCGCGCACACGGGCGCGGACTCCGCAGCCCCCCGCCCGCAGGGTCGTGTCAGCGCTGGTGATCCCAGCCGCCGCGGCCTGCCGGCCTCCGGACCGCCGCGCCGGGTCCGACCGTCCTGGCCATCGGGTCCGGTCCTGCCGGATCGCGACCGGCCGTGACCAGACGGCCGCGCCGCCCACGTGAGGGCCTCGGCATCGTCCGGGCCCCCTTCAAAGGAGTTGCGCATGAAACGCGTGCTCATGGTCCTTCTCCTTGTCCTCGCCGGGACGATCGTGCCGGCCCTGCCCGCTCAGGCGGCCGCGGCGACGGCGACGTTCGCCAAGACCGCCGACTGGGGCTCGGGATACGAGGGCAAGTACACGATCACCAACGGGACCGACACCGCGCTCACCGGCTGGTCGGTGAGCATCGAGCTGCCGGCCGGAGGCACGGTCAGTTCCGCCTGGGACGCCTCCCTGGCCCGCAGCGGCCAGCGGTTCACGTTCACCAACGTCGGCTGGAACGGCACCGTCGCTCCCGGTGCGAACGTGAGCTTCGGCTTCATCGCCACACCCGGCACCGCCGTGCCGGCCGGTTGCACGTTGAACGGCCAGTCGTGCTCCGGGAGCGGCAACCCCGGCGCCCCCGGCCAGCCGGGAGCCGTGACGGCCACCACCACCGACACGAGCGTCACGCTGCGCTGGGACGCCTCGTCCGGGACCGTGACCGGCTACCGCGTCTACGAGGGCTCGACCCAGAAGACGCAGGTCACCGGCACCACCGCGACGATCAGCGGGCTCGGCACCTGCCAGACCCACACCTACACCGTCAAGGCGTACAACTCCGCGGGCGAGTCGGCGGGCAGGGACGTGACCGCGACCACCACCGGATGCACCCAGCCACAGCCCGGCAAGATGGCCGGTGCGCCCTACCTCTACATGGGCTGGGGCAACCCGCCCAATCCGGGGACCGTCATGGACGCCACCGGGGTCAAGGCGTTCACCATGGCGTTCATCCTGTCCTCCGGCGGGTGCAATCCGGCCTGGGACGGCCAGCGCCCGCTGACCGGCGGCCCCGACGCCCAGGCGATCTCGACGATCAAGTCCAAGGGCGGCGACGTGCAGATCTCGTTCGGCGGCTGGAGCGGCAACAAGCTCGGCCCCGCCTGTTCCACGCCCGAGGCGTACGCCGGAGCGGTGCAGAAGGTGATCGACGCGGTACGGCCGGCCGTCGTGGACTTCGACATCGAGAACACCGACGAGTTCGAGAACCACACGGTGCAGGACCGCATCCTGAACGGCCTCAAGATCGTCAAGCAGCGCAACCCGGCGGTCAAGATCGTCGTGACGATCCCCACCCTGAAGTCCGGGCCCAACTCGCACGGCGTCCGGCTCATCAACCAGTCCAAGGCCCTGAACGTGCCGATCGACAACTACACGATCATGCCGTTCAACTTCGGCGCCACCGACATGTACCAGGACAACGTCACCTCCTCGGAGGGACTGAAGAACGCGCTGAAGAACGCGTTCGCGTGGAGTGACGCCCAGGCCTACGCCCACATGGGCATCTCGGGCATGAACGGCTACTCCGACCAGCGGGAGGTCACCTCGCCCGAGACCTGGACGCGGATTCGCGACTGGGCCAAGTCCAAGGGCCTGACCAGGTTCGCCTTCTGGTCGGTCAACCGTGACCGCGTCAACGGCGGCGGAGTGCCGCAGGGCGAATGGGAGTTCACCCGGATCACCGCGGGATTCTGACCGGCCGCGGACAACGGGCGGGCACCTCGGCGGTGCCCGCCCTGTTCGGCGCCGACGCCGAGGGCGGCGTCAGCCCAGGAAGGCTCAGCGGCCGAAATGGAACCAGTTGACGTTCACGAAGTCGGCGGGCTGGCCGCTGGTGAACGTCAGGTAGACGTCGTGCACACCGGTCACGCCGGAGATGTTCGCCGGTACGGTACGCCAGGCCTGCCAGCCGCCGGTGTCGCCGACCGCGAAGCCGCCGACCGGCGCGTTCGACCGTGAGCCGAGGCGTACCTCGACCAGCCCGCTCACGCCGCCCGCGCCGCCGGCGACCCGCGCCACGAACTGCCGGGCGGGTGGCGAGCCGAAGTCCACGCCGCGGTAGAGCGCCCAGTCGCCGTTGGCGGCCCAGCCGATGTTCTGCCCGCCGCCGCTGTCGGAGGTCGTTTCGACGCCGAGCCCGCTCTGGCCGTCGAACGACTCGGCCTGGATGGCGGTGTAGGCGTCCCGATCGCCCGGCGGATCCGTCGTTCCGCCGCTCTGCCACACCGCGACATAGTCGACGAGCATGGGGCGGCCCGAGACCGTGGCGGGCGTCGGAGTGGCCTGGCCCGCGACCCCGTTGGGAAACGCGCCGCCCATGGCCACGTTGAGGAGCAGGAAGTAGCCGGCGTGGCCGGTCATGTTGTTCCACGTGGCGGCGTCGAACTGCGACTGGCTGACGCTATGGAACTGCTGGCCGTCCACGTACCACCGCAGCTGGTTGGGACTGACGCTGCGATCCCACTCGAACCGGTAGGCGTGCATTGCCGATTGGCAGGACGAGCCGGGGCACGCGCGGTTGGCGCCCAGCCCGGACGTCTCGTTGCACGGCCCGCCCGGGTTGACGCCGCAGTGCAGCACGCCCCACACGGAGTTGATGCCGTTGACGTTCTCCATGATGTCGAACTCGCCGATCGCCGGCCAGTTCCAGTAGTTGCCGCGGTAGGGAGAGCCGAGGGCCCAGAACGCGGGCCAATACCCGAGCGCCTGCGCGCCCGTGACGTCCGGCATCTGGAGACGGCTCTCGATCCGCAGAATCCGTCCGTCGGCCGGCTTGAAGTCGGCGCGATGGGTCTCGATCCGCGCCGAGGTCCATTCTCCCGAGCCGGACCGGATCGGGGTGATGCGCAGGTTGCCGCCACCGTCGAGGCTCACGTTGGCCGGGTCGGCGGTGTAGCGCTGGATCTCTCCGGTGCCCCAGTTGCCGGGGCCGCCGGGATAGCCGTGGCCGGTGTCGAACCGCCAGTCGGACGAGGAGGGCAGGGCTCCGGCGGGCCCGTCGAAGTCGTCGCTCCACACCAGGCTCCAGCCCGCGGGCGGCGGGGGAACGGAGGCATGGGCGGTCAGACCGGCGGCCGGAATCGAGAGGGAGACGAGCACCGCGAGTGCGGCTCTCCGCCATGTACGGGGTGGATGGGGCATGACGGGGCCCTTCCGCAGGGGGAGCGGGATGGTTGCGAGAGGCGCCTGCGCGTCAATGTCACGCGACGGTGACCTTCTGTCAAGGACGAGAGAGAGCGCTCTCCCGCCTAGACCAGTCGGTGGGCGCCGGGCCGTGTCCAGTGAGAAGGCCCGCGGCCCAGTCATGATCGACGTACCCGGTGTCGGCCACATCCGGACAGAAGAAAACGTTCTCCCGGTATCGACGCAGACAATGGCCATCTCAGAGAGCGCTCTCACAGAAGGCCGACGATGAGACGACCCACATTGGAGGCGGTGGCCGCGCGCGCCGGAGTCTCCAGGGCGACCGCGTCACGAGTGGTCAACGGCTCGGAGGCGGTGCACGCCCAGATCCGCGACGCGGTGCTGCGCGCCGTGGACGAACTCGGCTACGTGCCCAACTCGGCGGCGCGCAGCCTGGTGACCCGGCGCACCGACTCGATCGGCCTGGTGGTCTCCGAACCGCCCGCCGCCGAAGACCCGCTCTTCTCGGTGCTCGTGCGGGCGGTGAGCCGCGAACTGGAACACGCGGGCAAGCAGGTCGTGCTCATGCTGGCGTCCTCGCCCGCCGCCTACGCCCGGATCGAACGCTACGTCGCGGGCGGTCATGTCGACGGCGTGATCCTGGTGTCGACGCACGGCGCGGACCCGCTGCCCGCCGCGCTCGCGCGTACCCAGCTGCCGGTGGTCTCGTACGGGCGCCCGGTGGCCACGGTCAGCCTCCCGTACTGCGACAGCGACAACGTGGGCGGCGCCCGCGCCGCGGCCCGCCATCTGCTGGACCGCGGCCGGCGGCGCGTGGCCGCCATCGCCGGGCCGCCCGACATGCCCGCCGGCCGCGACCGGCTGGCGGGCTACCGTGACGTGCTGTCGGCCGCCGATCGCCGTTCACTGGTCGCCATGGGCGACTTCACCCGCGAGTCGGGCGCCGCCGCGATGCGCCAGCTGCTGCTGGACGGCCCGGATCTGGACGCGGTCTTCGCCGCGACCGACCTCATGGCGATCGGCGCCCTGCACACGCTGCGCCGCATGGGCCGCCGTGTCCCGGGCGACGTCGCGGTCGTCGGCTTCGACGACATCGAGGAGGCCCGCTACACCGACCCGCCCCTGACCTCGGTGCGCACGCCGGTGGCCGCGGTCGCCAAGGCGATCGTCGAACGCCTGCTGGGCCAGGCCCGCTTCGCCGAGCCGACCGTTCTGCCCGCCGACCTGATCGTCCGCGAGTCCTCCTGAGCTCACATCCAGGGCCAGTCCGCCGACCGTCCGGCCTCCACGAGCGGGATGAGCGTGAACGCGGCGTCGTTCAGACCACCGAAGGTGTGCCGGGAGCCCGTGCCGGACGGGCCGTGGCCGTACCGGTAGCCGGCGAGGTTCCAGGTGTAGACCGGGACGTCAGCCGGGACCTGGGCCGTCGGGTCGCCGCCGTCGTGGCCGCCCCACGCCTGCTCGTCGGTGACGATCACCACGCGGTCGTGGTCGCGGTAGTTCGCCCGGACGGCCTCGGCGGTGTTCGTGCCGCCGAGGTCGCCGAACCGCTTGAGGACCGGCAGCAGGGACTCGCCGCGGTCGACCCGCACCGGGCGGTGGCCTGTTCCGAACTCGACCAGGTCGGCCCGCTCGGCGCGCATGGCGAGGGCGGTGCCGAAGATGGCCGCGGAGTCGGCGCGGTTGAGCCCGGACTTGCCGGAGATCCGGCCGAACATGGAACCGGACCGGTCGACCAGGATGAGCGAGCGGCCACGCAGCGCGGGCACGTTGGCCAGCGAGTGGTTCAGTGCCCGCTCCAGCGCGTACGACCAGCGCAGCGACGGCGCGGCCTGGTAGGCGGCCAGGAACCGGAACGGGAGCATGCGCGACCTCGCGATGACCTCCGGGTCGGAGATCCTCGCGGCGACCACTTCGGCGACCTGGTCGCTCACCTTCACGCGGTCGAAGTTGCGCAGGTTGCGCACGAGGGCGAAGACGCCCATCGAGGGGATGATCGCCTCCCAGGCGGCGGCGTTCATCGGACTCTGGAGCCAGCCCGCCAGGGCCTCCCACGTGATGCCCGCGCGGCGCAGCAGCTCGGGATCCTCCAGGACGCGGCGCCGCTCGTCGACCGGCATCGACAGCAGCGCGCTCCGGCGGGTCAGCGTCTCCAGGGACTCGGGGATCGGCGTGCCGGCCTGGTAGGGACGCTTGACCACGTACCCGAACAGGTCGTGCTGCCACGGTCCCTGGAACCGGTTTCCCTGCGAGCTGCCCTTCCGGTCGCCGGGGTGGGTGAGGTTGAGGATGTGGGCGAAGGTGAAGCCGCGAGACTCCGTGCTGCCCCACTTGACGTAGTTGAACTCGGTGCCCAGCCGCAGCACGGCGTCGGCGATGCCCCGCTTGACCGGCTTGGGCACGGCACGGCCGTACGTCGAGATCCAGTACGCGAGCGCCTCGCCGGGCTCGTCGGCACGTGCCAGCACGCTCGACACGAGCCCGCGGTTGCCGCCCGCGAGGCCCGCGTCCAGCCGAGCGCGCACCGCTTCGAGGGCGCCGACGACCGCGGCCGAACGCAGGTTGGCCCGGTGGCGCAGCCACGGCAGGAAACCGGCCATCCAGTCGTGGTCGGCCACGGCCACCTGGTGGACGAGCTCGCGGTACCGGAAGTCGCGGTCGCGGGCCTTCTCATAGACGGTGTCTTCGCGGACCAGGTTGGTCACCGCCAGCAGGAACAGCTCGCTCTTGGCGTCGCGCGCGTACCCCGGCCCGCCCTCGGGAGTGCGGCCGGCCGGGGCCTGCGCGGTCACCACCGGGCTGGACGTGGCGGCCCGGGTGCCGTTCCGGTTGAATTTCGCCAAGAAAGAGGTCCCTTCCACGCAACCCGCGCGAAGGCGCCCGAGATCAGAAATTCGGCGAAGGACACGTAGTGCTCTGCCATTGAGCTACACCGGCCGCGAGCCGGTGACGGGACTCGAACCCGCATCCCTAGAACCTGAATCGAAGTAACCCTCGCCTGCGCACCGGGCGCCTCCGCACCGGGAGGATGGTGCTTTCGCTGGTCACGAGGACACCACACCGCTCATCACGTGCTCAACTGGATTTGCGCGCCGTGCGCCGGGCTAGGAGTTCGCTCCGGTGCCGGTGAACCCGGAGACCAGCAGGCAGCCCGCGTCGTCCTGGTCGGCGGGGACGATCTCGACGTCGAACCCGATCTCGGTGAGGACGGCGGCCAGGGCGGGGTTCATGATGCTCTCGACGCGGTCCTCGAACGTGTCGTACGGGTTGCTCGACCGGCCCGCGACCGCCCACGACACGACGACCCCGTCGTCACGCAGCCACGTCGCGATGTTGAAGCCGCCGCTGCCCGCGCCGCCGGGGTCATGGCGGTGGAACCCGGCGGACACCAGGGCACGGTCGAGGGCGCCCTCCAGACCGGCCCACGACTCCACCCGCGAGACGAACCGTTCGACGTCCGCCCGGGGCACGAGGTCGAAGACCTCCCGCGGCAGCCCGGACCGCCGCCGCAGATCGTCGTCCGCGTTCCCGGCCGGCTGGAACGGCTCGTCGGACGAGCGCAGGAACGGGTCGCCCATAGCCCGCACGCTACCCTCCGCCCAGCGGGAGGAACCTCCGAACGCCGAACCCGATCGGCGCCGCATCGCCGGAACCACTGCGGCGGCCTGATCGTCTGAGCCATGATCGGGCTTGAAGGGAGCGGCCTGTGCGCTGGACGATCCTCACGGTGCCCTGCCTGCTCGCGGCCACCGCGTGCGGGGCGCCGAGCCCGAACGCCCCGGCGTTGCCCGCGTCGTCCACACCCTGCGCCGAACGGACCGGCACGGCGACGCCGAAGCCGGCCCCCAACTCCAAGCGGGTGCCCTGGCGCGCCGAGGAAATGGGCGACGGCTCGGTGCGGATGACGGTCGGTGACGTGGACGCGTCACCCAGGCATCCGGACGCCAAGCGCGTCGTCGACCATCGTGCGCCGTTCCGCGCCTACGAGTGCGACACCGTACAGATCATCAAGGTGCGCGGCTGGTGGTGCACGACGACGGTCGACGGGCTCTCGGTGTCCGGCGAGATCGTGGTGGGCGGCGCCGAACCGCGCGCCCAGGTCAAAGGCAAGGGATTCACCACGCGCTGCTCCGGTCGTCCCGGCCGGATGAGGCAGCGGCACGTGATCCAGCGCGACAGCTGGGCCAACTGGCGGTCGTACGGCGGCGTCGGCAAGACGGCATGGACCACGTCCCAGGACCAGAGCGGGCCAGAGGTCACGGAGGTCTGCCCCAAGGGACGCGTGGGCAGCTACAACTACCGCCTGACCGTCCATCTCGAAAGCGACTCGGCGCCGATCGGAGACGCCTACGCGGCGAGCTCCCGAATCCGCGCGGACTGCGGCACAGGCCTCAGCTAACCGCCCGGTCGCTTCGTGTCGGCTTCGAGGAGTCTGGTGGTCAGGCGGTCGGCCAGGGCCGCGATCGTGAGGGCGGGATTCGGGCCTACGGGGCCCGGCATGGCCGCTCCGTCGGCTATGTACAGGCCTGGGAACCCGAAGACCTCACCGAAGGCGTCGCAGACCGCCTCGTGCGGGTTGTCGCCCATCGGCGCGCCGCCCAGCGGATGGATGGTGATGACACGCTTGCGGAACCAGATCGGGTTGTCGCTGTAGTCGGCGCCCAGAACGTCGGCGATACCCTGCATGGTTCGGCGCAGTCGTTCGTAATGGACCTCGCTGGTGCCGCCGGTGAAGTCGACCACGAGCCGTCCGTTCTTGAGGCTCAGCCGCCCGTCGGCAGTGTCACGGCCCATTCCCAGCAACGGCAGCGAGCTGATCGACAGGGCACCGTCTCCGATCAGGTCGGAGAGTTCCCTGGACAGGTTGGTGTTGGGGGCGTCGCGGAAGAACTCGGCGAACCGCCCCCAGATGAATCTCGCCGCGCGTTCCACCTGGGTCGACATATCCCCGGACTGCACCATCCAGTCCATGAACCCCGGGTAGCCGCCGTCCTGGATGTAGGCGCCGCGGCCGGCGCCGGTCACGCCGTCCCGCTCGTCCGGGAGCCGGATCGACGTTGTGACGACCGGGCCTCTGGAGGCGTCCAACGGCCGGACCCGGTTGCGGTCTCGGGCCCTGAGCAGGAACGTCAGCAGGTCGCCGTTGCCGCAGAACCGGGTGCCCAGGGCGGGGCTCAGCCCCGGGAAGGCGGCGCTTGATTTCAGTAGCAGGAACGTCGTTCCGTACGTTCCCGCCGCCAGTACAAGCCGATCGCAGGAGATGGTCTTGATCCGGCGTTCGCGTTGACGCACGACATCGTGGTGCAGGTAGTCGACCTCGTAGCCGCCGTCTGGCCGTGGCCGGATGGCCTTGACCTCATGGTGGGTACGGATGTCGGCGCCATGATGCTTGGCCGCGGACAGGTAGGTGTGGTCGAGGCTGTTCTTGGCGCCGTCGTTGCAGCCGATGATGCATTCGCCGCACAGCCTGCACGTCCGGCGAAGGTGACCACCGTGCAGGTTGCCATAGGAGGCGTCCTCGATGGGCAGGGACACCCCAGGGACGTCCTCGGGTGTCGGAGCGAAGCTGACGGCCAGCGGCGGCCGCGTCACCGTCAGGTCGAGTTCGGCTGCGGCGTCGAACATCGCGTGAGCCTTGGGCGTGTCGTCGTAGGGCGGCCGGTCCAGCGGGTAGGGCGTCGCTCCCATCATCCGTTCGACCACGTCGTAGTGCGGATCCAGGTCGGCGCGGGTCACGGGCCACGGTTTGTAGCCGCGACCGTTCGGCTCGTCCTCCACGAACCACCGCTCGTCCTTGCGCAACAGCACGCTGCCGTCGACGAGCGAGCCTCCGCCGAGCCCGGCCGCGACGATCGAGTCACAGCCGGCGAACCGCCACACGTCGAACATGCCGTGAAGTCCGGCGATCGGGTCCCAGAACGCCCGGCCCATCTCGGCGGGTGAGCGGGGGAAGGTGCCGGGAGGGAACGGGCGGCCGCGTTCGAGCAACACCACCGACCTTCCCGCCTCGGCCAACCTGTAGGCGGCCACCGCGCCTCCATAGCCGGAGCCGACGACGACGGCCTCGACATGTTCGATGGAGGAATCGCTGACCGGGCCTGTGCGCGTCGTAGGCCCGGGTGTGCCCTTCCGGGCCTCTCCCACTGCGGACGGCCGCGAGGTGTGCGGCTCCTCGGAAGGGGGTGAGTCCGCTCGCGCCCGCGCGAGCTCGGCATAGTCGCCGCCGAGGCGGTACAGCATCTCAGTGGAGATGCTGGCGAACGGAGCGCTGGCCGCCGCCAGTGCGCGGTCTCCGGCGTGGCCAGGCACTGACAACAACGCGTCCGCCGTCCTGGTGCGGCCCAGATACTGGGTGACGAACGTTTCGACGCTCTCGATGACGCGGATGGCGTCCGAACGTCGTATGGCGCCTTGGAGCACCTCACGGACGCCGTCCTCGAAGTCGTATCTGGTCTCTTCGGGATTGGGCGAGCGCTCGCCGATGATGCGCAGCAGCCCGCTGTTGAAGACCTCGGCCAGATGGGAGGCGCGGCTTTCGGGCAGCATGACCCGCTGCACCAGCCGCATGATGGGCAGATTGAGCGGCACCACGGAGAGGTAGCCGGCGAGCCGGTAGGCCTCGGGTGAGGCGGCGCGCAGGCGCATGACCCGTTCGGCGGGCGAACTCGTGTCATCGGGGTGCCGCGGCCGGGCCTCGTCCCGCGACACGGGGCGGCGGGTCCACGTGACCAGGGCGTCCACGCCGCCCGCCCCGGTCGCGGTCACCAGCCGGGCCCACGGGCCGAGCCACTCGGGTTCGATCTCCAGGACCGGGACCGGCACACCGCCGAACGCCTGGCGGCCGTGGGCCTTGTCGACGAGGAGCCGCCGGTTTGCGAGTCCCTGCTCGGTGGCGTGCAGGCGTGCCGGGACCGGAGCCAGATGAGTCCGCGCCCACAGCCGCTGGGGCAGCGGCTGGAGCAGCGCGGTCGGGCCATGGCGACCCCACTGGTCGAGCATCCGCAGGCCGGGTCCGCCCGCTCGCCACTTGGCGTCGACTCCGTCGGTCACCACCAGCGTGAGCTGGCGGCCGTGCGGCACGACGAGCTCCGACGGGCGGTGCAGCGGCCCGCCGGGTGAGGGGCGCACGCGCAGCCCGAGGGCGCCGTCGCCGGTCTCGTGCAGGTACCACAGGCGAACGTCGCGGAAGGCTCCCAGTCGTTCCATCAGCGGCACCAGCTCTTTGACGAGCGAACGCCAGATGTCCATCGACGGAGTCGCCTCGGCCACCAGCGCGAGGCTGAGCCAGCGTTGCCGTTCGGGACGCAGCACCGGAAGGATCAGCTTCTCGTTCGCGATGCGGTCGGCGGTCGCCTCCTCGTCCAGCACGAGCGTCTGGGGAGAGGGCACCTTGCGCTTGAGCGGACGCAGAGCCCGGTTGAGCGCGGCGGTGCGGGGAAGCGGTGTGACGGCGGGCGCCCGCGCGAGGACCGCGCGTTCGCCGGCGTCCGAGGCCGGTTCGGACGACAGGGGGTATAGGCCGGCGCGGGACGTGCTGTCCTCCTGCGACCGCGACCCGGCCGAACGCGTCGCGGCGGGACGTGACGGCGTCGCGTCGCGGCGTTCTCGCCGGCCGGAGCCAGAGCCCTCGGGCGTGCCGGGTCGTGGCCGCTCTCCGGCACCCGGAGCGCGCGCCGCGACGTCGATGTGCGACGCCAGCCAGTACGTCTCGGCGATCTCGACGTCATCGGCCTGGATTCCCAGGTCGTGCAGCGCCGTCAGCAACAGGTCGAGGGAGGACACGGCTCAGTCCGTGACGCTGCCTAGAGGTTCCATCAGTTTCCCGGCCAGAGCGTCCATACCGTCGTCCGGTCTCTCCGTCGCCTTGAACCTGAGGAAGATGGCGTTGAGCAACTGGTCGATCGCCAGCTCACCCGAACGCTGCCGTTCCACGAAGGTGTCGATGAGGTCGCCCGCCTGCCGCTCCATGTCGAGGCCGAGCCGCGCGCGAACGATCTGCCGCAACCGGTCACGGCCGGGCGCCGCGATGGTCAGCTGCAGGCACCGGCGCAGGAACGCGGCAGGGAAGTCGCGTTCCTGGTTGCTGGTGAGCACGACGACCGGGAACGCGTGACAGCGGACCACTCCTCCCTCCACCGGGACCCGGTGCGTGCCCTCGGCGGTCGTCACCTCCACGCGCGGCTGCTCGGCCGCCATGCGCCGCAGTTCGGGAATCGTGAACTCGCCCTCCTCGAAGATGTGCAGCAGGTCGTTGGGCAGGTCGATGTCGCTCTTGTCGATCTCGTCGACGAGCAGGACACGGGGACGCCGGCGCGGCAGCAGCGCCGTGCCCAGCGGCCCCAGCGTCAGGTAGCGGCCGATGTCGGAGCGGGCCTGCTGTTCGTGCAGGTTGACGTCGTGCAGACGGCCGATGGCGTCGTAGGTGTACAGCCCTTCCTTGAGCGTGGACCGGCTGGTGATCGGCCAGCGCAGCATGGGGCCCAGTCCGAGCTCGCGGGCGATCGCCAGCGCCAGCGTCGACTTGCCGACGCCCGGCGAGCCGGTTACCAGGAGCGGCCTGCGCAGGTAGAGGGCCGCGTTGACCACGTCGAGCGTCTCCTCGTCGGGAACGAACGCCCGGGCACGCCTCTCGTCCTGCCGGCGCCACGGCAGCTCCGGCTCGTCGATCGGCGTTCCGTCGAAGCTGCGCCAGTCGACCGGCGGGGGCAGGCGGTCGAACCCGTCGTGCGGCTCGGCCGTGCCCCGGAAGATCCTCCATTGAGTCACCAGCTACCTCCTGTGGGGGCGACGAGCGCGACGGCGTCGGGGTCCGGGCGGGTGGGGTCGTCCCACAGCAGCGTCAGGTCGCGTCCGCAATGGTCGGAGTCGGAGCCCGGCCTGCGGGCCTCCAAACGCAGGTCCCGGACCACCCAGGGCAGGCGTTCCAGCGGTTGCCGTCCGAGCCGTTCGGCGATCCGGCTCTTGAAGAGCTCGGCCGAGCAGGCGCCGTCGGCCCCGCACCGCCCCTGCGGCTCGGCCAGGCCAGCGCCGTTGTCCGCGATGTGCCGGGGACAGGGACGTCGGCGCCACACGGCCGCGGGCATCCCTGCGTCGCAGACGGCCTCCAGCGCGCGGCCGCCCGGCCCGTCGACCGGCTGGAAGCCCATCATCACCAGCGTCGCGGCGTCGGCGGCCTGGAAATCGGCGTAGAAGTCGGCGAAGGAGTGGGGGGCGTGGCAGTCGACCCAGCGAGGCACCGGGTCGGACGAGCGGGATCGCTTCCAGCGCCGCAGCTGATGGGCCGCCGCGCCGGCGACGCGGTCGCGGGTACGGACGACGACGGGGAACTGCATCCCCAGGGGGATCTCCGGCTTGTCGACGTAGAACTCGTCGACGGCGTCGCCGCCGTCGCCCATCATCCGCCGCGGCAGGACGAACTCCACCAGCACGTCCTCGATGTCGCTCAGGCGGGTGAGGAAGCGGCGCAGCACGGTGCGCAGGGTCTCGCGCGCCTCCTCGGCGTCCATGGCCGACTCGTGGCAGAACTCGCTGGTCGGCGCGGGGTCGTCGTCGACATGGGACCAGACCGACAGCAGCAGCTTGCGGGCGTCCATGCCGGCCGCCGTCAGGTGGATCTCGACCCGGGCCCGGCGTTCCTCGTCCTGCGCGAACGCGCCCTCGGCGGCCAGGCCCTCCAGCACGTCGATGGGGTGGGAGCCGTCGGGGAGCGGCAGCGCGTCCGCCGCCTCCAGGATCAGGCCCATCGGGTCGCTCAGCGGCGGGTCGGGAGGCAGCCGCCCGGGGAAGAGCCCGCGGTGGAGGCGGTGCAGGGCGGCGGGGTCGCCCGGCAGGAGCTCCAGCAGCCGGCGGACCCGGGCCGCGGTGAGCTGCGGTGCCTCGAACGCGGGTGCGGCGATCGCCTGCCACCGGGCGGCGGCCGACGCCTGACCGGAGTCCCAGATCTCGGGAAGGTGGTCGCGGACGGCCGTCACCGGCGTGGCGAAGCCGCCTTCCGGCGAGCCCGGATTGCGTGACGCGGTGAGCACCCCGCACACGGCGCCACGCGCCGGATCGAGGATCGGCCCGCCCGACATCCCCGGCTCCAGCTCGCGGTCGGCGAGCGACAACGACCATTGGCCGCGACGACCGAACGGCGCGTCATAGGAGATCCAGGCGCGGGCGAGCTCCGGCTCCTCGGTGTAGGACTTGTTGAACGCCGCCGTGTAAAGCACGCTCCGGTCAGGAGGCAGGTCGTCGCCCAGATGGACGTACGGATGCCCGTCCGGAAGACCGTCGACCCGGATCAGCGCGAGATCGGGAAAGCCCCAGCGGCTCCCGCCCTGGTGCGTGTCGGGCACGGCGCGCACCAAAGAGCCCGGATAGCTGCCGCCCAGCCATTCGACGTCGACGCGGGAGACGACGGCCTTACCGCCGCCGGCATCGTCCTGCAGCACATGCGCGCAGGTCAGGACGAGCCCCGGCGCGACCAGGAAGCCGCTGCCGCCACGGGCGTGACACTCGCACACCCACACCACGCAGTCGTCGAGCAGCCGCGCCATCTCCGTGTGGTCGGCCATGAGGTCTACGCCCCGTCGGCCCGGACCTGCCCGGCGCCGCCGTTCCACTCCAGCCGGACCCGCAGCGTGGCCTTGCCTTCGCCGTCCACGAGCATGCACATCAGCTTGGAGTTCTTGACCGCGAGCTCCAGGCCGAACTCGACCTCGGCGACATCGGGCTGGACGGCCTGCACCGCCTGGTGAACGTCGGCGGCGATCCCGCGCAGGGCGGAGCTGACCGCGGAGAACGACAGCGTCTCCTTGAGGCCGATGTTGGTCCCCCGGGGCCCGACCCGCTCGGCCCGTACGGCGATGACACCACCGTCCGGCAGCTCCAGCTCAACGATCTCGGTTTCCGCCACGTTCGCCCCTTTCGCGCTCACCCGTTCCGCCCCGTGGAGGGCGCACCGTTTGGTCCCCCGCACAGCTTCGTGCGTCCCTCGTGCGAGCACAAGGGAAGCAGCGAACGGGTAGCCGGGGATGGCCGTGGCCGGACGAGAACACGGGTCAGTCCATGACGACCGCTGACGTGAACGCCGATGGCGGCTTGTGCTCACGACGGTGTCGCCAGGGCTGCTCGGTGACTTTTGGGGGCCGCTGCGTCAGGACCTCCGTCTTCGCGTGGCCCGCCCGCGCCTGAGGCGCGGTGCCGCGGTCGGCGACGTGGGCCGAGGTGATGGTGAGCTCGTAGTGAGCCCACACCATGGCGGCGTTGGGCAGGCGGCGGGCCGTGGCGTGGATGAGATGGACGCCGGTGGGAGCGGTGACGATCAGCAGCGTGGGGGCGTCGTGGTCCAGGTTGACCGCGGTGGGGTCGGAGGGCCAGACGGCCACCCGCAGGCGCCGGTCGTCGATCACGCGCAACTCGCCCCAGTCGGGTACGCAGACCTCGGGCCGTGCGTGCTCTGGGCGGGTCATCATGACGATGGGGTGTTGACGTGCCTGGGCACTGGTGATGGCCTTGACGGCGGTGGACAGCGGCTCGGGCGAGGTTGTCATCGGCATCCGCCTTACGTCGTCGAGCACGTGAACGTATGTTCGATACTATCCGACACCCACGACAAATCCGCAGCCTTGCTGCACCCTGGTGGGAACGCTTGGAGTAGAAGGGCAAGGCAGAGTGTGAACAGCCACGGTCATCTCGTCCACCGGGTGTTGCTCGCCGTTGACATCCAGGCGTACAGCAGGCTGAACACGCGCGAGCAGTTGCTCGCGCAGAGGTGGCTGAGCGCGGTCCTCGACACGGCCGCCGCGCATGTCGGCCTCGACCGCACTCGCTGGGACAAGCAGGTGGGCGGGGACGGCGAGCTGGACATCCTCCCAGAAGGCACTGATTCCGCCCCGGTCGCCGGAGAGTTCGTCATCGCGCTGGCAGCTGCGCTGAAGGCCATCAACGCGACCGGCGACGACACGGCCCCGCCGCTCCGGGTGCGGTTGGCGCTGCACCACGGCACGTTGACGGCGGGCCCCTTCGGACCGGCCGGGGACGCACCGATCGTCGTTCAGCGCCTGCTGGACGCGGTGCCCCTGCGCAGGTTGCTGGCGGAGGATCCGAGCCGTGACCTGGCCTACGTCGTGTCGGACACGCTCTTCGAAGACGTGGTGCAGACCGGATTCTGCGGGCTGCCACCTGCGGACTTTCGGTCGTTCAAGGTCACGGCCAAGGGCGTCGCCTTCCGCGGCCATCTCTTCACAGGCTCCGCTCCGCCTGAAGGACGCATAAGCGAACTGCCTACCCGAGTACAGGTCAGTAACGCTACCGACCAGACACCTCCGGTCCGTCCGTACGGCGCCGAAGCGGGTTCCTCTCATGACTTTGGATCCACCAGATGAGCACGGCGACGGTGCGAGAGCACCGCACGTAGGCGGCGCGCCCGCATGACGGTTGCGGGCATCGGATCGGACGGACTGCAGGCACCGGAGGACGGCGTGGGCGAGGCGCGGAAGGGACTCTTGGCCTTCCAAGAGGCCTTGCGCAGCCTGGAAGCGCAGGCCGTGGCCGCGCGCAAGGCCGCGGGGTCGCCCTGCTCGCGCCGTGAGGCCGCGCGGGAGGCGTGCCGGCTGGGGGTGCGGCTGGACGACCGCCGCATCGGCGACTGGCTGCGGCGTGAGGACGGGCGTGCGCCACGCGACGCGGACCAGGTGTGGGCCTTGGTGCAGGTGTGGCGCGCGTGGGCGGGGCTGACCTCCGGCCCCGGCGAACGCCGACAGTGGAACGACCTGGTGGAGGCGGCGCGGCCACCGCGCGGCGACGGCGCGGCCGGCGGGATCGGCCTTCCGCTTCGCGCGTGGTCGGATCCGCTGGTCCTGGAAGTGCATCCCGCGATCGAGAGCCCGGACGGCGCGCTCCCCGTCCTGCCCGCCTACGTTCCGCGCCGGCACGACGCGGTGCTGGAACGGGTGGTCCGCGGCGCGCCGGACGCGAGCGCGATGGCCGTCCTCGTCGGGGAGGCGGCGACCGGGAAGTCCCGGGCGTGCTGGGAGGCCCTGCGTATGCTGCCCGCGGGCTGGCGGCTGTGGCACCCGATCGCCCCGAGCCGCCCGCTGGCGGCGTTCAACGGCATCCCGCTCGTCGGACCCCGCACGGTGGTGTGGCTGAACGACATCCAGTACTACCTGCTGACCCCGGGCAAGGAACTGGGCGAACAGGTGGCCGCCGAACTGCGCGCCCTGCTTCGCGACCCGGAACGCGGACCGGTGCTCGTCCTCGGGACGATCTGGCCGCGCTACTGGGCGACGCTCACCGGATACGCCTCGCCGCACGAGGATCCGCACGCCCAGGCACGGGTGCTGCTCACCGGCACCGACATCGCGATCCCGACGACCTTCGCGCCGCCGGAGCTCGACCGGGCGCGTTCGGTCGCCGCGGATGACGCGAGGCTGCTGGAGGCGGTCGACCACGCAGAGTCGGGGCACCTGACGCAGTACCTGGCCGGTGGTCCGGCGCTGCAGACCATCTACCGCACCGCGTCACCGGCGTCGCGGGCGCTCATGGACGCTGCCATTGACGCCCGGCGGCTGGGGCACGGCCAGCTGCTTCCCCGGCGGCTCCTGCTCGACGCCGCACCCGGCTACATGACGCCGCCGCAGCGGGAGATGCTGGAGGAGGGCTGGCAGGAGGAGGCATTCGCCTACGTCACCGATCACCGTCCCTGCCGTGGTGCGCGCGCGCCGCTCACCCCTGTGCGTTCCGTTCCAGGCAAGGAGGACGGCGCGGAGCCGTGTTACAGGCTTGCCGACTATCTGGAGCAGGCCGGACAAGCGCTACGCCGCACGTTCGCCGTGCCTAAGGAGCTGTGGGACGCGCTCCTCGTACACGCGCGAAGCTCCGACCTGATCCGCTTGGGCAGGCAGGCCCAGGAACGTGGGCTGTATGGATACGCACTGCGTTTCTACAACGGCGCGTTCGCGGCGGACCCTGGGGCCACCGACGCGGTGTTGTGGCGGGCGAGCTGCACCAGGCCGCGGAACGGGTCGACCTGGCGTTGCACTGCTACCGGCATGCAGCGGAGGGAGGCGACCTCTACGCCTGGACGAAAGCGGCCGAGATGCTGCGGGCGGCGGGACGGATCGAGGAAGCGTCCTCGTGGTTCGGGAGCGCCGCCGCCAACGGAGCCCTCGACGCGACGATCCAGGCCGCCGACATGCTCTGGGAGCACGGGCTGCGGGACAAGGCCATGGAGAGCCTGCGCCGCGCCGCGAGCATGGGAGTCACCGAGGCGTTGGCGCGCCTGGGAGAGATCTCGCTGGACGAGGAGGACGTCGACTCGGCCATCCAGCATTTTCAGGCGGCCGCCGAAGCAGGCGACACGTTCTCTTTGACCCAGGCGGTCGCACTCCTGCGCGTCAACGGCGGCACCGAGACAACGATCGACTGGCTCCAGGACCGGCGGCCCTGCGGCGACGCCCAGGCGACGGCGGCGATCGCGGAACTGCGGTGGTCGTCCGGCGCTCACCGCGAAGCGATCGACCTCGTTCTCCCGCTGTGCGCGGACAACCCGGCCCTGATGCGGACCGCGGCCAAATGGCTGGCTACGGCGGGCCGTCTGGACGAGGCGATCGAGCTCTATGGCCGCGCCGCCACGCACGGCGACGACGAGCCCGGCAAGCCCGGCGAGCCCGGCGGCTTGCGGAACGAGGAGGAAGCCCTGCGAGCCGCCGCCCTGCGCGAGGCGGCCCTGCTGCGGGAGGCCGCCCTGCTGCTTCATGACGTCTCGCGTACCGGCGAGGCGATCGACTGGCTGCTGGCCCGCGCCGATGGCGGGAATCTGGCGGCTCTGGAGCAGGCCGTGCTGCTGTCGCTGCGAGCCCGGCGCACGGACGAGATGCTCGCCTGGCTGCGTCCCCGCGCCGGCGGCGGCGACGCCGAGGCGCTGCGGCAGCTCGCCCGCGTCCTGGACGGCATCGGTGAGACGGCCGAGGCGATCCAGGTCTACAAGGACTTCCATGGAGAGCTGGGCCATACCGGGCTGCGGCACTACGCCGAGCTGCTCCAGCGAGCGGGCCATGTCGACCGGGCGTTCGCCTGTTACCGCTCCGCGGCGGAGCAGGGTGACCTCCAGGCCCTGGGCCGGGGCGCGGAGCTCCTCCGCGACGCGGGCCGGACGAAGGAGGCGATCGCCTGGCTCCGTTCCCGTGTCGCGGCCGGAGGCGGGGCGGCGGCCCTGCGATGGGCCATCGATCTGATGCTGGAAGCCGACCGGGCGGACGAGGCCGTCGACTGGCTGCGGTCGCGTGTGGAGGACGGTGACATCGACGCCCTGGGCTGGACGGCGAACCTGCTGCGTGACACCGGCCGCTCCGATGAGGCGCTCACCTACTACCTGAGAGCGGCCGAGGCGGGCATGGCGACCCTGGACTCCGACGACGTCGACTCGGGCGCCCTGGCCCTGACGGCCGCCCTCCTGCGAGACCTCGGCCGCCACGATGACGCCACCCGGATCGTCCGGTACGGGGTCGAACCGGGCGGACGCATCACGGACGCCGACCCCGGCACCGTCAAGCAACCGCCCGCGTTGTCCGACGCCGAATCTCCGACGCCGCGCGCGGCGGTCGGGGCCCGGCATGCGGCGTTCAAAGGCCCTCAGGGGGAGGGGCCCACGGTTGGGACGGCCGTCTGAGTCCTTCCGGAGCGTCCGACTCAGTCCGGCTTGCCCGTCAGCCGCCGCACCAGGTCCCGCGTGTAGTCCCGGGTGAACGTCGCGGCCGGGCCGGAGATCATGATTTCGCCACCGGTGATCGGACCGCTGTTGACCGACGGCGCGGACACGATCCGCCCGTCCACCACCATCGCGATCTGGGCGCCCGGCGAGTTCGGATCGCGCTGGTGGCTCTGGTAGGCCTGCCTGCTGAGCTCGGCGAACTTGGGCGCGTCGGCCGCCGTGAGCCTGATCGTCACCGTCCACGAGGACTGGCCCCGCTCCGGCTCGGGCGGGTTCGTGCGGATGGCGTTCACCTCGCTGACGTCCATCATCGTCGGGGCCAGCCGATAGCAGGTGCCCTGGGTGTCGGTCTGGGTTGCGGGCCGGCACGGCGGAGGGGCGGACTCGGCGACCAGCTGAAGACGCAACGGCTTCTGGAGCCGCCCCGCTCCGGTTCCGCCGTCACCCTCGTCATCCTGGAGCGTGATGAAGGCCACGACCAGCACGGCGACGAGGACGACCACCAGCCCTGCGGCCACCCCGATGATCAGCCACGTCCGGCGGCGCGGAGGCGGCCCCTGGCCCGGCGGCGGCCCCTGGCCTGGCGGCGGCCCCTGGCCTGGCGGCGGTCCGTGGCCTGGCGGCGGTCCGTGGCCTGGCGGCGGCCCGAAGCCCGGCGGTCCCTCGGAGTACGGCTGACCCATCAAACCTCCCGATCCGGTCCCGACCCCCGCAAGTCTCCAGGCTCGTCCACCTCCCGGCCACCCCACCGGACCGGAGGGATCGAGCGGTTCTATCGTTGCAGTCATGGTCATGCGTCCGTCGGTGGAACCCGATGTCTTCCACGCCACACTCCGCGATCAGTTCGAGACGTTCCTCGACGAGCATCGATCCGCGCTGCACGACAGCCTGAACGGGCTGACCGAGGAGCAGGCGCGCCGTTCGCTGGTCACGTCGAAGACGACGCTGCTGGGCCTGGTCAAGCACGGCACGTTCGTGGAGAAGGTGTGGTTCGACGAGGCGGTCACGGGCCGGTCCCGCACCGAGATCGGCATTCCGGGCTCGCCCGACGAGTCGTTCGATCTCGACGAAGGAGACACGATCGCCTCTGTCCAGCGCGACCACCGGCAGGCGTGCGCGGCGTCCCGCCGCGCGACGGCGCGGCTCACGCTCGACGACGTCCTGCGGGGCAACCGCCGGGGCCCTCTGCCGCTGCGTTGGGTGTACCTCCACATGCTGCGCGAACTGGCCCAGCATTGCGGACACGCCGACATCCTCCGCGAACAACTCCTCGGTGACGCCACGCGACGCGGCTGACCCGAGCCTTGCGGGGTTTTCGTGGCGTTCTGCCGGGAAGATCGGTGATCTGCGAGATCACAGGGAGCCGGGTTGAACATCACCATGGAGGTCGCCTCGGCTGAGCCCTCCGGCGGGGTCGCCGGATGGGTCACCGGCCTGATGGAGAAGCTGGGAGCGCCCGGGGCGGGCCTGGCGATCGCCCTGGAGAACCTGTTCCCGCCCCTGCCCAGCGAGGGCATCCTGCCGCTGGCCGGCTTCACCGCCGCGCAGGGTGACATGAGCCTGGTCGCGGCCATCGTCTGGACGACGATCGGATCGGTGGTGGGCGCGCTCGCCCTGTACGGGATAGGCACCGCGGTCGGGCGGGAACGGATGCGCCGCCTCATCGACCGGCTGCCACTGGTGAACGTGGCGGACCTGGAGAAGTCGGAGGCCTGGTTCGCCAAGCACGGCGCCAAAGCGGTGTTCTTCGGGCGCATGGTGCCGGTCTTCCGCAGCCTGATCTCGGTTCCGGCGGGCGTGCAGCGCATGAGCCTGCGGACATTCACGCTGCTCACGGCGGCGGGCAGTGCCCTGTGGAACACCGGCTTCGTCCTGGCGGGCTACTCCCTCGGCGACAACTGGCGTTCGGTCGAAGGCTACGCGGGCGCCTATTCGAAGGTCATCATGGCCGTCGCCGTGCTGGCGGTCGTGGCGTTCGTGGTCGTGCGCATGGTGGGAGCGCGAAGGGCACGGGCCGTCCACCGGCACGAGGCCGGGACACGGACACGAAGTTAAGGAACGATCACGAGCTTGCCACGGGTGTGGCCGGCCCTGCTGGCGTCGAAGGCCTCTCCGGCCTTCTCCAGCGGGAAGGTCTCGGCGACCTCCACCGTGAGCGCCCCGCGGGCGGCGAGAGCGGCCAGTTCGGCGAGCTTGGCGCCGTCGGGGCGGACCCAGATCCAGTGGCCGCCGTGCTCCTCCACGCTGTTGTCGGTGACCGACACGTGCCGCCCGTTCCCGGCGAGCACGGCCAGCGTCGTGTCGAGCTGGCCTCCGACGAAGTCGGCGACGGCCGTCACGCCGTCCGGGGCCGCGTCCCGGATCCGGTCGAGCTCGCCCTCCCCGTAGGCGACCGGCTCCGCGCCGAGCTGCCGCAGGTAGTCGTGGTTGCGCTCGGAGGCGGTGCCGATGACCCGGGCTCCCCGCTCGCGGCCGATCTGTACCGCGAAGCTGCCCACGCCCCCGGACGCCCCGTACACGAGCAGGACGTCGCCCGGTCCCACCTCAAGCCGGTCCAGGCAGCGCTGCGCGGTCATGCCCGCCAGCGGGAGCCCGCCGGCCTGGTGCCAGTCGAGCGCGGCGGGCTTGCGGGCGACCGACGCGGCCGCCACCGCGACGTACTCGGCGAACGTGCCCGCGTGCACGACGTCCTTGCGGGCATAGGCCATGACCTCGTCGCCGGGAGCGAACTCCGGGGTGTCAGGACCGAGCGCCCGCACGACCCCCGCGACGTCCCAGCCCGGGATGACCGGGAACACCGCGTCCATCATCGCGTCGAGGCCACCGGTCATGATCTTCCAGTCCACCGGGTTGACCCCGGCGGCCCGTACCTCGATGAGCACCTGGCTGGGCCCGAGCTTGGGTTCGGCGACGTCGCCGGCCTTCAGGCGGGAGTTGTCGTTGGCATATGAGTCGTAAGTGACAGCACGCATGATGACCACGATAAGTCGCCCTGTCGTGACGTTCTGCATGGGGTCCTGCTTGCCGGCCCGGGGTCCGCGTTCGGCTGGGCGGCGCGGCGTTGAACCCTGTGAGGGGACCTGACCGTATTCACCAGCGTCGCTCACGCGTCTCGGTCGCCCGGGCCGAGCGGACACCCCGTGGAGAACGCCCTGACCACCCAGCTCAAGCCCGTCGAGGAATCCGCCGCCGCCGACTCCGGCGATGACGGCGCACCCGCGGGCCGCCGTCGCCTCCGCACCGCCGTCAGCCGGGCGCTCACCGCCCTCGCCGGCGTGCTCGTGCTGTTCATCCTGCTCACGCCCGTCACGATCAGGCACATCACGCCGGGCGCGTTCGCCCGCGTCCCGGTGGAGGCGGTCGTGGGTGCCGGCCTGCTGCTCGTCCTGCCGGGACGGGCGCGGAAGCCGGTCGCGACGCTGGCCGGGCTGGCGCTGGGACTGCTGATCATCCTCAAGGTCCTGGACCTGGCGTTCCACGAGACGCTGGCCCGCCCGTTCGACCCCGTGCTCGACTGGACGTTCGTCAGCGCGGGCATGGAGTTCACCACGAGCACGCTCGGCAGGGCGGGCGCGATCGCCGTGCTCATCGTGATCATCGTGTCGGTCGCCGCCGTCCTCGGCCTCACGACGTGGTCGGTGCTGCGGCTGACCCGGACGCTGATCCGGCACCGGCGCGCGACGGCCGCCTCGGTCGCCGTGTCCGCGACCGCCTGGATCGCCTGCGCCGCGCTCGGCACGCAGCTCGTCCCGGGCGTGCCGGTCGCCGGTATGGGAGCGACCAAACTGGTGCTGAAGCGTGTTCCCAAGGTGCGTGCCAGCCTCCTGGACGACAGTACGTTCGCCAAGGCCATCCGGGTCGACGCCTTCCGTACCACTCCGAACGACCGGCTCCTGCGGGGGCTGCGCGGCAAGGACGTCGTGCTCACGTTCGTCGAGAGCTATGGCCGGACCGTGGCCGGGACGCCAGAGGTCCGCGCGCTGGCGGACGCCGGCACGCGCCGCCTCCGTGCGGCCGGGTTCGCGAGCCGCAGCGCGTTTCTCACCTCGCCCACGGCGGGCGGAGGGAGCTGGCTGGCCCATGCCACTCTGCTGTCGGGCCTGTGGGTCGACAACCAGCAGCGCTATCGGAAGCTGGTGTCGAGCGACCGCCTGACCCTCAATCGTGCGTTCCAGCGCGCGGGCTGGCGAAGCGTCGCGGTCATGCCGGGCGTGGTGCGGGCGTGGCCCGAGGCCTCGTTCTTCGGCTACGACAAGGTCTACGCGTCCAGGAACCTCGGGTATCGCGGGCCCCGCTTCGGCTGGTCGCCCATGCCCGACCAGTACACCCTCGCCCAGTTCCAGAAGCTGGAGCACGGGCCGCCCGGGCGTGCCCCGGTGATGGCCGAGATGCCGCTGCTCTCCAGCCACGCGCCCTGGGCGCCCATCCCGAGGATGGTCGGATGGAACGAGGTCGGGGACGGCTCGGTCTACCACGCCGTCCACGCGGCGGGCGAGAAGCAGCAGGACGTGTGGAAGGACCCGGACCGGGTCCGCGCCGAATACCGGCGTTCCATCGAGTACTCCCTCGAAAGCCTCATCTCGTACGTGGAGAGGTACGGCGACGACAAGCTGGTCCTGATCTTCCTCGGCGATCACCAGCCCGCGCCGATCGCGACGGGCGGCGCCGCGACCCGGGACGTGCCGATCACCATCGTCAGCCGCGACCCGAAGGTGCTGGGCCGCGTCGCCGCCCTGAACTGGCAGGAAGGCCTCCTGCCGGGCGCGGGAGCGCCGGTCTGGCCCATGAGCTCCTTCCGCGACCGCTTCCTGACCGCGTTCGCGAGGTAGCCGGCGCCCGGCTACCTCGTCCGCCGGGCCAGGCGCCGTTGGCACACCAGAGCCAGCAGGGTGGCGAACCATCCGATGCTCCAGGCGAGCACGCCTCCGGTTCGCTGGTCTTGGAGCGGTGAAGCGCCCCAGGTGCGGCCGAGGCCCGAGAACCAGCTTCCGGCCAGGACTTCGCCGGAGGACATGAACGCGATGCCGAAGAACGCGTGGCACGCCAAGAGCGACAGCGACCAACGGGTCAAGGCCTTCGAGCGGCGACTCGAAGAGACGCCCATCGCCGCCCAGTAGCACAGGCCGCTGGCTACGAAACAGGCCATGGTCAGCGAGTGAACGGCGTGGTTGCGCAACGACGCTTCGAACAACGGCGAGAAGTAGAAGCCGTAGAGACTGACGACCAGGAGCGCGGAAGCCGTCAGGGGATGGGTGAACAGGCGCGCGGCGCGGCTTTCCACCAACGCGACGATCAGCTCTCGCGGCGTACGGCCGGCGGGCGCGGGGTCGCTCCGCAGGGCGCGCAGCGCGAGCGTGACGGGCGCGCCGAGCAGCAGGAGGATCGGTGCGACCATGCTCAGCGCCAGGTGCTGAACGATGTGCGAGCTGAACAGGACCATGCTGTAGCGGGCCGCCCCACCGCAGGTCACGGCGAACAGCACGACGAGCCCGGCGAACCACGCCGCCGTCCGGGGAAGTGGCCAGCGAATGCCGCGGCGCCGCAGCCGGATCACCCCGGCGGCGTACAGCGCTCCTCCGGTGACGACGATCGTCACGAAGAGCGGGTCGATCCACCAGTCCAGCACGTACGAACGGACGCTTCCGGGGCCGGGGAGCGCGAAGCCGAGCCGCAACTCGACCGGATCGAGCGTGCCCTGCGGCACCTCCGGCGGAGGGGTACGGGACAGGCCGGTGGCCAGGGCCATGGTCGCGGCCATGACGAGGATCTCTACCGCGGCGATCCTGAGGAAGACGCGCGTGCGCCGTCCGGTACGCAGGGCGGGGACGCTCGAACGCCGGTGCCACCATCCCAGGGCGCCCAGGCCGACGAGCGCCGCTGTCTTGGCCACGATGAGCACGGCGTACCGGGAGTCCAAGTTGATGCCGCCCAGCCGTACCCACGCGTTGACCAGCCCGCTGGCGCCGACGGCCGCGAAGCAGGCCAGTGCCAGGTGGCTGTATCGCGGCACCACGTCCGGCAGTTCGTCACGCGCGGGCCGCGCCATCGCGACCAGCACCAGCAGGCCGCCCACCCACAGGGCGGCGCCGGCCATGTGCGCCGCGAGGCTGAACACGGCGAGGGCATGGCTGCCGGAGCCCGCGGCGTGCCCGGTGAACACCGGAGGCAGGAGCCCCGCCAGGGTGAGGACGAGGAGGTAGCAGGCGCCGCCCGGCGTACGGGTCAGGTGCGCGGCGACGGACGTGACGGCGGCGACGGCCGTGACCGCGAGCAGCGCCCGTCCCTGGGGCAGTTCGAGGAGGAACGTCCGCAGCATGTTCCCCGAGATCCCGGTCGTGACCGGCACGCCGAACAGGTCCGAGACCGAGAACGCGATCATCGCGAGGGTGGACACCGCCCAGGCGACGGCGCTGAGCGACGCCGCGCGCAGGCATCGCCGCCCCAGCACAGACAGGGCGCCGTCCCGGCCGGGCAGGAACACCGCGGTCATCAGCAGCCAGCCCACCGTGACCGTACCGGCCACGTTCGTCGCGAGCTTGGCGAGAGAGAGCCCGCCCTTGGTGAACGCCCCGGCCTCGGTGAGCTCCGGCACCGCCGCCGCGCTGAACGCGCCGCCGAACCGGATGACCAGCGCCAGGACCACCAGCGCGACCGCGGCCACGCCGAGCCACAACGTTCGCGGGTCGACCGGCGCCGCAGGCCGCGGGTCGACCCGGCCCAGCCGATTCCACATGAACACCACCGGGGCCTCCTCCTGGCGACTGTCGTCCGGGCATGGCGAAACGCCCGGTGATACCAGGTACGGACCCCGCCGGCGGTTCGTTCAACAGGCGGCGCCGCCGCCGGCCGTCAGCTTCCGTTGGTGACCGGAATGACTAGGACGTCGATCGGCTTCCGACGCGAAGCAGGTTGCCGCTGCGGTCGACGAGGGCGAACTCCCGCATTCCGTAGTCGGTGTCGGCGGGAGGCACCAGGCGGCTGCCCGTGGCCGGGTCGCTCGGCACGCCGATCTCGGCCCAGGCGCGATGGAGGGCGTCTACGTCCCTCACGTGCAGGTAGCAGCTGGCGGCCGTGGACAACGGATCCACATCCGGGTCATGCCAGAAATGCAGTTCCACGGTTCCGCGGCTCAGGATGACGTAGCCGTGTTTCTCCGGCGGAGCACCCTCTGATGTGAAGCCCAGACGACCGTAGAAGTCGAGCGTCTCGTTGAGATCCCGGCTCGGCAAGATGGGAACCGCGTAGTCGTCCATTCGCCCGACCCTAGCCGTCGAGTACGGCTCGGGCGGCGTTGTGTCCCGGGATGCCGCTGACGCCGCCCCCGCGTCGCGCGCCCGCGCCGCACAGCAGCACCCGCGGATGGGCCGTCTCGACTCCCCACCGCCCGGTCTCGGCCGGAGCCTCGGCGTACGGCCAGGACAGGTCGCGATGGAAGATGTGGCCGCCCGGCAGCCCGGCGTCGTTCTCCAGATCGACGGGCGTCTTCACCTCAAGGCAGGGCGCGCCGTCCGGCGTGCGCAGCAGGCAGTCCTCGATGGGCTCGGCGAGGACGGTGTCGAACGAGTCGAGCGTGGCGCGCAGGGCCTCGTCGCGCGCCCGTTCCGGATCTCCGGTCCTGAACAGCCGGGCGGGCATGTACAGGCCGAAGAGCGTGAGCGTGTGCGCCCCGGCCGACCGCAGCTCCGGGCCGAGGATCGACGGATCGGTGAGCGAGTGGCAGTACACCTCGGCCGGCGGCAGGGCGGGAACGCGGCCTGCGGCGGCTTCGGCGTAGGCGGTCGCGAGCTGCGCCCGTCCCTCGTTGATGTGGAAGGTGCCGCCGAACGCCTCGTCGGGCCGAACGGAGGTGTCGTGGAGGCGCGGGAGGCGGGACAGCACCATGTTGATCTTCAGCTGCGAGCCCTCCGGCGTCGCCGGCGCCGGGGACTCGCCCATGAGGCGCGCCAGGACGGCCGGAGGCACGTTGGCCAGGACCCGCTTCGCGTTGACGGCGTGCTCCGCGCCGTTCTCGTCCCGGAACGTCACTTCGCCGGACGGGTCGATCGCCACGACCTCCATGCCGGTGCGCAGCTCGGCTCCGGCGGCGCGGGCGGTGTCGGCCAGGCCCGCCGTCAGCGCGCCCATACCGCCGACCGGCACGTTCCAGTCGCCGGTCCCGTCGCCGACGACGTGGTAGAGCAGGCAGCGGTTGGCGAGCAGCCCCGGATCGGCCGGATCGGCGAACGTGCCGATCAGCGCGTCGGTGAGCACGACCCCGCGGACGCGGTCGTCGGCGAACCGTTCGTCCACGACCTCGCCGATCGGCCGGTCGAACAGGTCGCGCCAGGCCTCCTCGTCGTCCACCAGCCGCCGCAGCCCCGCACGGTCGCGCAGCGGCTCCAGCAGGGTCGGCGCCACGCGCCGGGCGGCGTGGCCGGTCAGCTCATAGAACCGCTGCCACGCCTCGAAATCCTTGGCGCCGCCGGTCACTCCGGCGAACGACGCGGCCGTGCGCCCGGGATCGCCGTTGTCGACCAGCAGCCCGCCGTCGGCAAGCGGGGTGTACGAGGCGAACCGGCGGCGGCGCAGCTCGACGCGCAGGCCGAGGTCGCGCACGATCCGAGACGGCAGCAGGCTGACGAGGTAGGAGTACCGCGACAGCCGCGCGTCCACGCCGGGGAACACCCGCTCCGACACGGCCAGGCCGCCGAGGTGGTCCAGGCGTTCCAGGACCAGGACCCGGCGGCCCGCACGGGCCAGGTACGCGGCGGCCACGAGCCCGTTGTGGCCACCGCCGACGATCACAGCGTCATACATACCGTCAAAAGCGTACACAGCCCGTCATCTCGGGCAAGCTGCCGGTCGTCACCGGTGCAGCGCCTCCATGAGCGAGGGGTAGGCGAGGTGCAACTCCCGCTGCCAGTAGGGCCAGTCGTGCTGGCCGTCGTAGAAGCGCGTCGTCACAGGGATGCCCAGGCTACGGAGCCGTTCGCTGAACGCCTGGGCGTGGTCGTGGGTCGCGGACTCCACCGGATCGGTGAAGATCGACCCGCCGAGCGGTCCGCGCCGCCCGTTGCCGCTGGTCACCCGCAACTCGACACCGCTGAGCCGGCCGGCGAGGTCGTAGGGGTTGTGCGCGTGCCAGATCGCGGCCTGGTCGTCCGGGTCGCCCCAGACGCGCCGCCAGTCGGTGCCGGGACAGGCGAACGCCGGACCCCAGCCGGTGGAGTCGTCGCCCGGCCGGTGGCCGTACAGCGTATGCAGGTACCCGCTGAACGAGGCCGCCGCCCTGAACGAGCCGGGGAACCGCGCCGCGTACAGCATCGTGCCGAGCCCGCCCATCGAGTTGCCGGCGATCACGCGGGCCGTGCCCGCCCGGTAGCCGCGTTCAAGGATCGGCCGGACCTCCTTCATATGGAAGGTCTCCCAGGCGGGCGGGCCGCCTTGCCCGTGGTTCCACCAGTCGGAGTAGTTGCCGCAACGGCCGCCGTTCGGCATGACGACCAGCACGTCGGACGTGGCGGTGAGCCGCTCGACGTCGGTGTCGCGCGTCCAGGCGGTGTAGCCGTCGACGCCGCCGTGCATCAGCCAGAGCGTCGGCCAGGTGCGCGAGGCGGTGCGCGACCAGCCGGGCGGCAGAAGCAGCCGCACTTTCTCACGGCCGCCCATCGCGGGCGACTCGATGGTCAGGTCGAGTGTGCGCGGAGCGACCATTGTCTCGGCGACGACGGACGCTCCGGGAGTTGCCATCACCGAGTCGGGGGCACCGATGGTGTGGCCGAGGAAAATGAGCAGGATGAACGCCCCCACCAGCGAGGTGGGGGTGATGCGTCGACCCAATGCGGGGGCCTTTCGGGAACGGCGGAGGGTTACCCCGGATATTCCCGTCGTCGCATTGCGTCAGTGCTCGCTTATCCAATTATCAAATACATTTGCGCACGCCATGATCGGCATCCCGGCGATTAAGCGGCCCCGAAGGACCTAGGCGGCGCCGAAGGATCTAGGCGGCGCCGAGGGACTTCATCAGCGTCGGCCAGATGAACTTGGCCTCGCGGATCCACGCAGGCCAGTTGTGCCGCCCGTCGCCGTAGACGTGGGCGGTGTAGGGCACGCCGACCGTGTCGAGCCGCTTGCGGAAGTCGATGTTGTTCGCGCCTACCGCGATCTCGCTCAGCAGGCCGATGTCCCAGGGCGCGACGTTCGGGTCGCCTGGGCCGGGCTTGCCCGTCGTACCGGACGAGAAGAAAATCCCGGTGCCCTTCAGTTTTGCGGCCAGCGCGAACGGGTCGTACGAGGCCCAGTTGGCGTCGTCGGCGTACGGGATGCCCCAGATGGCGAACGGGTCCTGCCCGTTGCCCGCGTTCGTGAACATCAGCATCGCGGGAATGCCGGGCGAACGCATCGACAGGATGCCGCTGAGCGAGGCCACGTACTTGAACAGTCCGGGGTGGCGCGCCGCGTAGCTGACCGCTCCCTGCCCGCCCGAGGAGTTGCCGATCGCCGCTCGCGTGCCGCCGCCGCGGTAATTGCGCTCGATGAGCTGGCGGACCTCCTGCGTGTGGAACGTCTCCCACTTGGGAGAGCCGCCCTTGCCGTAGTTGTACCAGTTGGCGTACGAGCCGTTGGACGCCTCGGGCATGACCACGATGACGTCGTAGGCGGCGGCCCAGGACTCGATGTCGGTGTTCTTGGTCCAGGACGTGTAGTTGTCCTGGCCGCCGTGGTAGGCGTACAGCACGGGCCAGGTGCGCGCGGCGTCCTGCCGCCAGCCCGCCGGGACGAGGACGCGCGCGTTCACCGACCGGGCGAGCGCGGGCGACTGGATGGTGATGTCGAACTCACGGGCGGCGATCTTGGTCGTCTTGGTGATCCGCGCGCCGTCCGCCGCGGCCCGGGGCCGCGGTGCGGCCTGCGCCGCGCCGGTGCTGACGACGCCGGCGCCCAGGACGGTCGCGGCGATCGTGCCCGTGGCGAGGGAGCGGCGCCAGCGCGCGGACGAACGGCGGTACGACCGGGAACGGTCCAGGGCTGTCATCTGTCACCTCGCAACGGTGCGCAGCCCGTGCGACCGCGCGGCTGACAGGTGAGTCTGCTCATGATGCGCACAACGTGACAATAGGGGCGAGTGACAATAACGGATCCGGCAACTGTCGAGAATTGAGTCTTCGGCCGTACCCGGGCGTATGCCCTACGCTGGCCTAGAACTTTGTTCTGGTGTGAGGTGAGGGAGGGCCGCGATGACGACCGGGGAGCCGCCCGCCGCCGCGTTCTTCGAGCCGCTCGGCGACGGCGGATTCGCCGCCACGCCCGCGACCGCCGGTCCGTGGTCGCCGGAGTTCCAGCACGCCGGTCCGGTGTCGGCGCTGCTCGGGCGCGCGTTCGAACGCCATGACCCCGGGGCCGGCGGCCGGATCGGACGGGTGACCGTCGAGATCCTCGGGCCGGTCCCGGTCGCCCCGCTGCGGGTCACGACGCGGACCGTGCGGCCCGGGAAGCGGGTCGCCCTCCTCGAAGGCGAGCTGACCCATGACGACCGGCCCGTCGCCCGCGCCACCGCGTGGCGGATCGCGGCGGCACCGGACGGGTTCGACCCGATCGACAACGCGCCGCAGCCACCGCCGCTGCCCGAGTCGTCCCCGGCGCCGTTCGCGGGCTGGGCGGGCGTCAACGCGGACGGCTACCTGTCCGCGATGGAGTGGCGGCTGGTGCGGGGCTCGTTCGCGCGGCCGGGGCCCGGCGAGGTCTGGGCGCGCGCGAAGATCCCGCTCGTCGCGGGCGAGCCCGACACGCCCCTGGTGCGCACGCTCGTCCTGGCCGACAGCGCGTCCGGCGTCGGCAGCGAGCTCGACTTCGCGAGATGGCTTGTCATCAACACCGACCTGACCCTCGCGCTGCACCGCGACCCTGTCGGCGAATGGCTCTTCATGAGCGCGCGGCTGCAGGCCTCGCCCGGCGGAAGCGCCCTGGCCGAATCGACGCTCGCCGACCCCTCCGGCCAGTGTGGCCGCGGCCTGCAGACCCTGCTGGTGGACACCCGCGCCTAAAGGCACGTACGCCAAGCCCGCCGGCCGTTGGCAACCGTCGGGCGGCAGCCGTCGGGCGTCAGGTGGCGGGGGCGTCCTCATAGCTGAGGAGGCGGGCGAGGTTGCCCAGCATCTTCACGTCGAGGAGGCCGGCGACGGAGCGGACGAGGATGCCGAACGGGCCGTCCGGCGGCTCGACGCTCGCCCACCAGGAGACGCGTTCGGCGATGGAGGGATCGCTGGGGGCCACGCCGATGAGCGTGATCCCCAGCTGCCGCGCGAGGAGGATCTCCAGCTCGGCGCGGGGGAGTGAACGGGTCCGCAGCCATTCGACCCCGGCCCACTCCACACCGGCGATCCACGAGCGGATGACCATCTCCAGTCCCGCGCTGGGCTCGATGACCCCGAGCGTGTCGCAGGTGATCCGCAGGATGTGGTCGCGGACGCGCTGGGCGGCGGCGCGCGCCGGTTCGGGGGCCTCACCGGAGCCCACCGCGAGCACGCCGCCCACGATGCCCTCGTACTCCTCGATGAAGTCGAAGTACACGTGCAGGCGGAGCATGAGGTTCCACGACGGGACGCTCTCGTCCACGTCGTTCAGCCGATCGATGACCTCGGCGCCCACCCGGTCGGCGACCGCCTCGTACAGCTCCTGCTTGCTGTCGAAGTAGCGGTAGAGGGAGGAGCGCGAGCTGCCGGCCGCCGCGGCGAGGTCGTCGATCGACACCTCGTACTCGGGCCGTTCGCGGAACACCTTGATGGCCGTGGTGACGATCTCTTGGCGGCGCCTGTCCGAGGGCAGCCGCCGGAACGGCGGTCGCTTGCGGGTGCCCGCCTTCCGCCCGCCGCGCGCGGAACGGCCGGGCGGGGTACCGCCGATCTCGCCGCCTACCGCCACGTCCGGTTTACCGCCGTCCAGATCCTGGTCGGACATCCCGCCACCTTAGCCGTGTGCGTCCGTTCTGGACGCATGCTCCAGGTGCGGAGGCGGGTCCGCAATGCCTGTCGGCCAGCGAAACGGTATTTGTCAAGCGCCTGATAAGGCCCGGGCCGTTTCGGCGCATCGGCGCTGATGTGGGGCCGCATGGTTGCCCTTACGGTCCCTTGCTGATCTGTGCACGGCCGGGCTCACGAGGCCGTGAGGTCCTTGGGCAGCCGCTCAAGGAGGCCGCGCAGGTCGTCCGCGTGATCCTCCTCGTCGGCCAGCAGGTCCTCGAACACCCGGCGGGTGGTGGGGTCGCCGTTGCCCAGCCACTGGATGATCTCGGTGTAGGAGGCGACCGCGACGCGTTCGGCGACCAGATCCTCCTTGATCATCTCGACCAGGTCGAGGCTGGCGTCGTAGTGGGTGTGCGAACGGCCGGCCAGGATCTCGGGGTTGAAGTCGGGTTCGCCGCCGAGCTGGGTGATGCGGTTCGCCAGCTTGTCGACGTGCTCGTACTCGTCGGCGGCGTGCTCCTGGAACTCGGCCACCACGCTCTCGGAGTAGATGCCGGTCGCGGTGTAGGCGTGCCGCTTGTAGCGCAGCACGCACACCAGTTCGGTGGCGAGGGCCTCGTTGCACACCTGGATGACCCGGTCGACGTCCGCGCCGTACGCCCCGGTCACCGGGCCCTTGTCGATCTCCGCACGGGCACGTTCGCGCAGCGCGGTCACGTCACTGAGAAACTCCGCCATTGGTCCGGGTCGTCCTCTCCGCTCGATGGCTTCTCGCGCGTTTCCTCCCCGTCTGTCGTCCACCTATCCCGCACGCACCCGAACTCATCGCGGTGACGTCGGCGCGCCACCGCACCGGCCGGTGTACGGACGCCGTGAGATCGTGAAGGGGACAGCCGCGACGGAGAGGAAGCCCCCGACATGACCGACCGCGTGACCGTATCCGTCGACGAGGGCGTGGCCGATGTACGGCTGAACCGCCCGGACAAGCTCAACGCCCTCGACGTGGCCACGTTCGAGGCGCTCGCCGAAGCCGGTGACCGGATCGCGGCCGACCCCTCCGTCCGCGCGGTCGTGCTGTCGGGCGAGGGCCGCTCGTTCTGCGCGGGTCTCGACTTCGCCAACTTCGCCGCGATGGCCGACGCGCCGTCCAGCGGCGATCACCCGGGCGGCGGCCAGCCGGGCGGCGGCCAGCCGGGCGGCGGCCAGCCGGATGGCGGCCAGCCGGATGGTGGCCAGCGGGGCGGCGAACGGTTCAGGCGGCTGCTGACCGACATCACCGAACGCGAGCCGGGCCGCATCACCAACCTCGGCCAGCAGGCGGCGCACACCTGGCGCGAACTGCCGCAACCCGTCATCGCGGCGGTCACCGGACACGCCCTCGGCGGCGGCCTCCAGATCGCGCTCGGCGCGGACCTCCGCATCGTCGCGCCCGACGCCACGCTGTCGGTGCTGGAGATCCGCTGGGGCCTGGTCCCCGACATGACCGGGACCGCGGCCCTCATCCGTCTCGTGGGCGAGGACGTCGCCAAGGAACTGACCTTCACGGGGCGCATGGTCTCGGGCGAGGAGGCCGTACGGCTCGGCCTCGCGACCCGTACCGCCGACGACCCCCGGCAGGCCGCCACCGACCTCGCCCGCGAGATCGCGGCCAACAGCCCGGACGCCGTCCGCGCCGCCAAGCGGCTCCTCAACCGCGCCGCCGACGACGACCTGGCCGGCCAGTACCTCGCCGAGTCGCGCGAGCTGGGCGCCCTGCGCGGCTCGCCCAACCAGGCCGAAGCCGTGCGCGCCTACTTCGAGAAACGGCCCGCGGCCTATTCCGACCCGGCCTGATCAGGCGGCGAGGAACGACCCGAACCCGAGGTTGCGCACCAGCCAGAACGACAGGACCACGGCGAGAAACGCCCAGATCAGCCGCGGATCGGCGAGCGTGGTCCGCGGCGGGCGGTTACGGGCGCGGGCGACGGTCCAGCGGATCCACAAGCCGGCCAGGACAGGGATCATGACGACGGTGAGGACGTTCAGCCCGAAGGCCGCGCCCAGATCGCCGTGCGCGAGAGCGTGGATCGTACGGAGCGAACCGCAGCCCGGACACTGGTAGCCCGTCAGCGCCAGGAACGGGCAGGTCGGATAGTGGCCGCTCTCGTTCGGATCGACGGCGGCCAGATACGAGACGGCGACGGCGGCGGCCAGCAGCACGCCGGCCGGCCTCGCCAGCCTGGACACCGGTCCGCCCCCCAGGGAGGAGGCGGACCGGCGCACGTACGACATGACTCGATTATCCCCTGACCGTCAGCTGTTGCTCGCGGCCGCCACCACGACGAGCAGATAGATGATGCCGCCGATCGCCCCCACGACGGCGGAGACGATGGCCCACGTCTTGGCGTTGTTGGACGCCTTCTGGGCGCCCGAGTAGTCGCCGGACTGCCACTTGGAGTTGACCTGCGCGGCGAAGACGATCGACACGACTCCCGCGGGGAGGCAGCAGAACAGGGTGGTGAGGATGGCCCACACGAGGTGGTTGGCGGGCGGGGGTCCCGACGGGGCGGACGGGTAGCCGCCGTAGCCGGGGGCGTCGTAACTCATCTGAAGTGAACCTCCGAAGCATGGGAGTGCGTCAGTGTTGTTGACGTTGCTCCGGGTGCATCGGTTCTCGTAACCCTCTGAACAGGCCGCCTGTGGCCACGTGAAGGCCTCATCTCACAACCTGTTTGTGGTAATCGGCGCCCGCGAGATCGCGGACCTCGACCGTCGCCTGAACGGTGTTGCCCGCGACCTCGCCGAGATGACGCACGAGGAGGTCGAGGGCGGTCTGGCCCAGTTTCTGCTTAAGGTCCCGGCTGCGCCCGGGCAGGATCGCGAGGTCGACGTGGACCATCAAGTCGGTCTCCGCTCCCGCCCCGATGACGACGTCGTCGAGGCGGTGGAAACGCGTCTTGAAACTACCCAGCGTGCTGTCGATCAGTGCGGACGCGTCGGCGTGCAGCGCGAGCGCGAACGCCCGGCGATCGAACATCCCGGCCAGCCGCGCCGAGTACTCGACAGTGATCTGCGGCATGGAAATCCCTTCGTCAGGCTTGGTCGGTGTCGTAGCGGAGGCGTGCCTCGTTGACCTCGTTGATGTGGAGCTCCGCCCAGTCACGTACGGCGGCGAGCGGTGCTTCGAGCGTGCGGCCCAGCTCTGTCAGCCCGTACTCGACCTTCGGAGGAACGGTCGGATGGACCGTGCGCGTCACCAGACCGTCGCGTTCGAGGCTGCGCAGGGTCTGGGTGAGCATCTTCTCGCTGATCCCCTCGATGGCTTGGCGGAGCTCGGCGTACCGCTTGGTGCCGGTGCTGAGGGCTCCCACGATGAGCGCCGTCCACTTGTCGGCGATCCGGTCCAGCGCCGCACGTGACGGGCAAGGGGCGCTGTAGACGTCCGCCGGCCTGCCGTCGGGCAACCAGGCCAGCACCTGACCTGGCGTACCAGGCCTGGGACGTCGAGTGCGAGGGGCGCGCATCTGCGGCACGGTAGCCGACCGTCTGAACGGGGCGTTCACCGGTCGGCCTGCTCTTGCGGGCGTGCGGCGGACTCGGCGGACGCGCGCCGTGGCCCGGGCGAGATCGGGGCGGCGGAGTCGCGGCGCGGCCGAGGCGAGATCGCGGAGGCCCAGGCACGGCGCGGCCGGGGCGGGAGCGCGCGGCCGAAGACGTGGTCCGCGAAATGACCCGCGGCCAGCATCGTTCCGGGCAGTTCCAGCTCCTTGAGGATCCATTCCCGAGTGGACGAGTTCTGCTCGGCGTCGAGGTCGAACCGGCATGACCAGTGGCTCTCGGAGACCTGGACCTGGCAGTGCATCACGTCGCCCAAGACGATCAGCCGCCGCTCGTCCCGGCCTGTCGGATCTGTGACGATCAGGCTGAGGTGCCCGGGGGTGTGACCCGGAGTCGCCAGGACCCGGACGCCGGGAGCGATCTCGTCGCCGTCGTTCACGAAGCCGAGATGCCCGCGGAGCGGCGCCTGTGCCGCGTGGGCGTCAGGTCCGGGGAAACCGGGATGGTCCTCCCAATGCCGCCACTCGTCCTCGCTGACCAGGTGCCGGGCGTTCCCGAACGTGAGCCCCGAGACGACGCGTCCCCTCGGATAGCCGGGAGCCGGCGCGACATCGCTCGCCCAGCCGACGTGGTCGTGGTGCAGATGCGTGAAGACGACGGTGTCGATGTCGTTGGGGGAGAGGCCCTCGGCGGCAAGACCGTCGAGAAGCGCACCTCCCTTGAAATCGGCCGCGCCGGGAAGCGTGTACTCCACGTCGCCCAGCCCAAGGTCCACGAGCATGGCGCTGTCGTCTTCGGTGCGTATGAGGAACGAGCCGATGCTGACCGGGAGCCGGCCTTCGTCGTCGAGGTATTCGGGATGCGTCGCCCATGCGTCGGCAAGCAGGGGATCATCGTTGACGCCGTAGTCGAAGTAGACGTCGGGATAAATCCAGCCGTGGCCGTCGGGTAGATAGGTGACGGTCGTGGTGCCGATGGCGATCTGGGCGCGGGACGCTGGTCGAGGCATCGTTTCTCTCCGGTGTGCGGGGCGAGGCGGGCCGCCTCACCGATGCGACCCACTTTCGGAGAGCCGCTCTCTGCCGGGAAGTACGCACTTGTAAGTGCGGTGGCCTGCGGACCCTCAGGCGTCGCCGGTGCCTGAGGATCGCTTCTTCGGTTGTGCGCGAACGTGGATGCGCTCGCCCTGGGGGCCGAAGAGGCTGAGGAGCTCGACAGGACCTTCGCCGGTGCTGCCGAACCAGTGCGGCAGGCGTGTGTCGAACTCGGCGACCTCGCCCGCGCGCATGACGATGTCGTGGTCGGCCAGAATGAGGCGCAGACGGCCCGACAACACGTACATCCATTCGTAGCCCTCGTGAACGCGCAGATCGGGCTCGGAGTGCTCGTTCGGGATCACCATCTTGAACGCCTGGACGCCGCCCGGTTGCCGGGTCAGCGGCACGACGGTCCGGCCGTTGGAGGTACGGGGCGTGAGGCGGATACGCGGATCGCCGACCTCGGGGGCGCCGACGAGCTCGTCCAGCGGCACCTGGTGGGCCTGCGCGATCGGGAGCAGCAACTCCAGGCTGGGCCGGCGCTGCCCCGACTCGAGTCGCGACAGTGTGCTCTTGGAGATGCCCGTCACCTCCGCGAGGGAGGTGAGCGTGACGCCGCGTTCGGTCCGGAGCCGCTTGAGCCGAGGTCCGACCTCGGCCAGGGCGCTGGCGATGGCTTGAGAGTTCTCCATGGGGTCATTCCACCTGGCGGTTCCCGGAAATGGCAACTCGGGTTGTCATCGCGGGCGCCGGGGGGTGCGGGGGACGATTTGACGTACGGCCGAGGAGCGCATAGATTCACCGCTTGTCCCTGGAAGGGGAGCGTGACGCCTGCGCGGCGGCCGTCCCACAGGGAAACCATCGAGTGACGATCATGAGGGTCTGGTTCTCCATGCCCTCCGTATCGCGGTGGGTCGGAATGGCTGATTTTGACAAGTCGGCTGGATCTGATGAAATAGCAACACCCCGCCCGGAAAGAGGCCGCGCAAGCGGAATCACGAACGGCGGAATCAGAAAAGACCGGAAATTGACAAGCCGGTCGGATCTGATAAAGTAAATGAGTCGCCTCCGAGCGGGAAACGCGAAAGCGGGACCCAACGGTGGGTGTCCGTTTCTTGAGAACTCAACAGCGTGTTAAAAGCCAGTGCCTTTATAGGCCAGCGCACTTTTGTGTGTCTGGTCTCCCCGTGGCCGCGGCCCTCGTTGGGGGTTGTGGTTGGGGATTTCTTTGAGGCAAAGCGGCCCTCTTTTTGGGGGGTTGCATTGCTGGGATTTGCTCTGAGGTTTGGCAGCTTCGGCTCTGTTTGGGGTTGGGGTTGTCGTGTGGCCTTGATGGAGAGTTTGATCCTGGCTCAGGACGAACGCTGGCGGCGTGCTTAACACATGCAAGTCGAGCGGAAAGGCCCCTTCGGGGGTACTCGAGCGGCGAACGGGTGAGTAACACG
>NZ_BAAATD010000017.1:0-176208 GCF_039533225.1 Actinomadura fulvescens
CCGAACCCGGAAGTTAAGCCCTTCAGCGCCGATGGTACTGCACGGGAGACTGTGTGGGAGAGTAGGACACCGCCGGACACAAACAAAGGGAAAGGCCCCGCCACCACGGCGGGGCCTTTCTTTATTTGATCTGCCAGGTGACACCAAAGGGTTCGAGGAATTTCAGGAAGTCGGCCGGATCGAAGACCTCCGCCGGAGTCCGGGCACCGCTCGGAGCGCCTCCCTCGGCCAGACGCCGGGCACCTTCGACGGCGATCACCGCGGTGAGGCGGTAGGGGTCAAGACCGGTCACCCAGCCTTGCACCTGACGTCCTCGTCCGTCGGCGGCCTGGGCCAGCATCAACCACCTCTCCGACGCTCGCGCGTCCGCATCCGGGATCTCCGGCACGCCTTCCACCACGTCGGCGCTCAGCGACAGGAAGAGCTCGACCACTTCCTCCCGGAGAGCGCTCCGTACGTGGCCGGCCTGGATATGACGGGGAGCCATGACCACGCCGGGCAGCGGGAAGCTCCGCACTGCGACGTACTCCTCCTCGCCGGGGACTGCGATCTTCGACGGGACGCCCGCCTCCACCGGATGCCAGTCCCCATCGGCGTACTCCAGCGGCTCGTCGGCGCCGACCTCGGCCATTGACCGGGCCGTGCCTCGGGACGCCACGCCGGGGTGGCGCAGGTCCGCGATCAGGAGGTCCGCGGGCGCGGATGTTGTGCGGCGCGTACAGCCTCGACCAGGCCAGGGCTCACCCGCTGTTCGCCGAGCTTCCCGAGGTCATGCACCTGCCGGCGCGCGTCGGCCGCCACCCGTCGCTCCAGGGCGCGATCGAGCTGCTCGGACGGGAACTGGACCGCGAGACCCCGCTCGGCGGTGACGCCGCGCTGCCCGCCCTACTCGACCTGCTCCTGCTGTACATCGTCCGGGCCTGGTACGACGACCGGCCGGGCGACACGGCGACGGGCTGGGCGGCGGCGCTTCGCGATCCGGCGGTCGCGGCGGCCCTGCGCGGCATCCACGAGCAGTCCGAGCGGCTCTGGACCGTGCAGTCGCCGGCCGGCCACGCGGGGCTGTCCAGGGCGGCCTTCGCCCGGCGGTTCACCGACCTGGTGGGATCGCCGCCGCTCGCCTATCTGACCTGGTGGCGGATGACGATGGCCGCGCGCCTGCTGTGTGACACGGACCTGCCGCTGCGCGCCGTCGCCGCTCGCACCGGCTACACGTCGGAGTTCGCGTTCGCCAGGGCGTTCAAGCGCGAGTTCGGTGCCGCGCCCGGGCGGTACAGGCACGGCCCGGTCCCCTCAGGGGCCGGTGCGCAGGAAGTCGGGACGTGACTCCGCCCAGCCGGGAACCTTCAGCTCGTCGAGGGCGCTGACGATGCGCCGCTCCTCGAACGTGAAGTGGGACTCCATGATCGCGGCGAGGCCGTCGAGCTCCGCGCGGACCTTCGCCGCCTCACCGTCGCCCAGGGGCTCGTCCAGCCCGCCGACGAGATCCTCGATCCTGCGGAGGATCTCGTCCACCAGCCGGTGGTCCTGCTCCAGCTGCTCGATCACGGGCCGCAGCTCGGGGAAGCGCGCGGCGAGCTCCGGGAAGGCTCCGCCGTCCTCGCCGGTGTGGTGGCGTTGCAAGGCGGAGCAGAACGTCAGGCAGTGTGCCCGCAGCTCGCGCGGGCGGCCGCCTGTGCCGTCGAGGAAGGCGTCGACATCGTCCTGCAGGCGGGCGAGCTCCTCGCGGAGCCACAGATGGACTTCGATCAGCTGGGTGCCGAACGCCGCGAGGCGGCCGTCCGGGCCGGAGGGAATGGTCATCGTCGTCCGATTATGCCCGACCGCCCGCCACCGCCTTCTGGACGCCGCCGAGCGGCTGTTGCGCGACCAGGGGTACGAGCGCCTGTCGATCCGCGCGGTCAACGGGGATGAATCCGGCCGCCGTCCACTACCACTTCGGTTCCAAGCAGGCGCTGGTCACCGCGCTGCTCGAACGGCGGCTTCGGCCGGTCTGGGAGGGCGGGCTGGCCGAGCTCGACAAGCTCGCCGGATCGGGCGCGCCGCCGACGAGGACGAACGCTGGGCGCTGTCGCTTTTGTCGCCGACGCCCGTTCCAACCGCAGGCCCGCGCTCGGCCCCTCCCGGCGGCCGGCGAGGGCGACATCGACCGGGTGACCGCCGCGCACGCCCGTGCCGCCGCGCTCGCGGCCGAGGCCGGGTTCGACGCCGTCGAGCTGCACTTCGGGCCCAACTATCTGATCAGTTCGTTTCTGAGTCCGCGCCTCAACCGGCGCCGCGACGGAACGCTGGACAACAGGGCGCGCTTCGGCCGCCAGGTCGCCTCAGCCGTACGGGCCGAGGTGGGGACGCGCATCGCGGTCACGGCGAAGCTGAACATGGACGACGGGGTCCGCGGCGGCAGTGACACCTCATTTCAGGGCCGTCGGGAGTGCCGGTCCGCCTTCGTTCGCGTAGCGCGGCTGGAGCTCGGCGGCGATTCCGTAGTGATCGGACAGGTACTCCCAGCGGCCGTCGGGCAGCCGTACCTGATCTTGGAACACCAGGTCGGCGGTGCCCGTGACGCCGCGTACGAAGACGTGGTCGATGGGCGGATACGGGGTGCCGCCCGGCTCCGGCCGCGCCGTCGGCCGCGTGTCGTTCTCCAGGAGGTCGCGCACGCCCGCTCTGGACGCGAACGCCTTCAGCAACGGCGACTCCCGGGGCACGTTGAAGTCCCCGACGGCGATCACGGGAACGTCGTCCGGGATCGCGGCGATGATGCCGCCGAGCCGCCGCAGCTGGCCTGCCACGACGTGCCTGTAGCGGCCGGCAGGCGACCAGTCGCCGTCCCGGTTGAAGCTCAGGTGCGTGTTGACGACGGCAAGATCGCCGCCGGGCGCCCGGACGCGGGCCGCCTGTACGCCCTTGCGCATCAGGAGCTCCGGCCTGGGCGGTCCCGCCATGGCGTACGGCGTGAACCGGAACCGCTCGATCGGCCACCGCGACAACATCACCAGCCCACCACGCAGTGTGAAGGCCCCGCTCGCGGCGTGGTGCGGGAAAATCCGGCGTACGAGCGGCAGGTTGTGGCGATAGAGGAATTCCTGGAGGCAGACGAGGTCGTAGCCGTCCCGTTCGAGCCGTTCGGCCAGACCTCGCAGGCGCGACCGTGCGGACCCGCGGAAGAGCGTGTTGAACGTCAGCAGCCTCATCCGGCCAGAGATCATACGCAGTGTGCCGATCATTCGCACGCTCACGTCGGCGAACGCCGGTCGCCGTCGTCACCGCGATCGTGAATTGAGACAGGCGGTCGGCCGGTCCAGGCCATGACCGGAAAGGGCGAGGCGGACCACGTACCGTAGGCGCATGGGTGAGGTTCTCAGCCGCCGCGCGCTCAACCGGGCCACGCTCGACCGGCAGTTGCTGCTGCGCCGGGCCCGGATGGACGCGGCGCAGGCCGTCGAACATCTCGTCGGCCTCCAGACGCAGGTGCCGCACAACCACTACACCGCGTTGTGGTCGCGGCTCGAAGGCTTCGACGCGGAGGACTTCTCGGCACGCTTCGAGCGCCGCGAGTTCGTCCGCCTCGGGCTGCTGCGCGGAACGATTCACACGGTCACGGCGCGTGACGCGCTCGCGCTTCGGCCGCTGTTCGACGTGCTGCTGACGAGGGTGCTCAAGTCGTCGTTCGGCAAGCCGCTGGCGAGCGTGGACCTGGCGAAGGCCGCTGAGCGCGCCCGCGTCCTGGTCGAGGAGGAGCCCCGGACGTTCAGCGAGATCGGCAAGGAGCTCCTGGCCGACTGGCCGGAGAGCCGGCCGCAGGCGCTGGGCATGGTCGCCCGCCATCTGCTCGCCATGGTGCAGGTGCCGCCGCGCGGGCTGTGGCAGCAGGGCGGGCTGTCCAGGCACACCACGCTCCAGCACTGGCTGGGGGCCGAGCTGCCGGAGCAGGCGGCGCCCGACGACCTGGTGATGCGCTATCTCGCCGCGTTCGGGCCCGCCTCGGTACGCGACGCGCAGGCGTGGAGCGGGCTCACGCGGCTCAGCGAGGTGGTCGAGCGCCACCGCCACGAGCTCGTCACCTTCCGTGACGAGAACGGGGTCGAGCTGTTCGACCTGCCGGACGCGCCGCGCCCCGGCGAGGACGTCCCCGCCCCGGCCCGCTTCCTGCCCGAATACGACAACGTGTTCATCGGGCACAAGGACCGCACCCGTATCTACAGTGACGAGGCCGCCCGGGCCGTGTGGCCCACCAACGTGGAGTACCCGGTCTTCCTTTCCGACGGCTTCGTCCAGGGCAGCTGGAGCATCGACACCGACAGGAAACGGACCCATGCCGCACTTACCATCAGACCCTTCGCCGGCCTCCCACCGGCCCAGCGCGCGGAGCTCGAACGTGAGGGCGCAGCGCTGCTCGGCTTCCACGCACCCGGCGCCGACCACGACATCGACTGGGGTATTCACGGAGAGTGACCGGGGTATCACTGGTCACATGAAGACCAAGGTCCAGACCGGATTCACCCCGGTTCAGGCGACGCTGTACGAGACGCTGGCGGGCCGGGCCCTGGACAGCCGAGCGCGCCGGCCCATCCTGGGCGACCCGACGGCCGTGGACACGGTCCGGAAGATCGACTTCGACTTCAGCCGGCTGAGGCTCGGCAGCGGGCTCGTCACGCAGGTCGCCGTCCGCGCCCGGTATCTCGACAAGGCGGTGCGGGGCTTCGTCACCGCCCATCCGGACGCGGTCGTCGTCGACCTGGGCGCCGGGCTGGACGCCCGGATCTTTCGCGTGCTCCCACCCTCGACCGTGGCCTGGTTCGACGTCGACTTCCCGGCGGTCGCGGAGGCCCGGCGGCAGGTCCTGCCGGATCACCCGCAGGCGCGGCAGCTCGGCGCGTGCCTCACCGACCCGTGGTGGCTGGACGAGGTCCCCGGTGACCGTCCGGCCATGGTCGTCGCGGACGGCCTGCTGCCGTTCCTCGCGCAGGAGGAGATCGAGGCCCTCGTCGACCGGCTGACCCGGCACTTCCGCACGGGGGAGCTGGCGTTCAACGGCTACCACCCGAGGATCGCGGGGCTCGCGCGATACCTGCCCGCCATGAAGAGGACCGCGGCCCTGACGCGTTCGGTGCCGTTCGCCGACCCGTACGAGCCCGAGTCGTGGAACGCGCGGGTCCGGTTCGTCGAGGAGACCAGCCTGGCGCATGTGCCCGAGGTCGCCCTGTTTCCGCCCGCCATCCGGCTCGGAACGCGGCTCGCGGGCCGGAGCAGCACGCTGTCGCGGTCGTCACGGGTGCTCAGGTACCGCTTCTGAGCAGGACCAGCCTTGCGACAGTTCGCTTGTTACCGATCGTAATGTGACATGTCCGGGCAGTAACCAGGGTAGAGAGGTTCCATGGGGCCGATGGTGGTGCTGGGTTCGATCACGGCGGATCGGCGGGCCTCGTCGGTCGAGTTCCTGCGCCGGTACGTGGACGGCACCCTGGACACGGCGGGCGTCGACGCCGAGGACGTCCGGCTCGTGGTGAGCGAGCTCGGCACCAACGCCGTCACCCATGGATCGGGCGAGCGCGTCGGGCTCTTCGTCGCCGCCAACGACGACTGCGTCCGGGTCGAGGTCACCGACGGTGGCGGCGGCAGCCCCCGGGAGCGCCGCGCGGAGGCCGAGGACGAGGGCGGCCGCGGTCTGATGATCGTGACCGCCGTCGCCGAGCACTGGGGCGTGCGGCGCGACGAGCGCGGCACGACCGTCTGGGCCGAGGTGGCCCGCAGGCCCCGTTAGCCCGCCACGGCGGAGTTGGCCATGGCGCCCAGGGCCGCCCCACCGGCCACGCGGTCGACCGCCTTGCCCGCCCAGTGATGGGCGGTGACGTGTTCGACCCGTTCGCGCAGGTCTCTGCCGCTGATGCCGGACAGCCGGGCGATCAGGCCGGAGGCGTGCGCCAGGGCCAGCAGGACGGCGGTGCGCTCGTCGGCCCGGCCCGTGTCGAGCGCGGCGGCGAGCCGTGCGCGGATCTCCGGCTCCAGCTCGGCGTCCCGTCCGGAGTAGCGCCTGCCGGGGATCACCCCGAAGACGCGGTACGTCGTCGCGTCGACGGTGCCGCGCTCGGTCAGCCGGGCCAGCCGTCGCGCGGCGAGGTCGTCGTCGATCAGGCGGCTCACCCACCACTCGGGCTTGCGGGGCTTGGCCTCACCGGCGATCCGGCCGAGCGCCGCGGCGAGATCGGGGTCGTCCGGCGGAGTCGCGTCACAGACAGTCACGAGGTCGCCGCCTACGGTGATCCGGCCGGTCAGCGCCAGGTCGGCCAGGAGGGCCCCGGCGAGGCCGGCCTGGAGGGCGGCCGAGCGGAAAGGGAGCCGTCCGTCGTTGTCCCGCAGGGCGAGCAAGAGGAACTCGTCGGCAAGGGGCACGGCGTACTCCATGGGGACTCCCGTCCGAAAAGTCGGCGACGAAAGTCAAACGTGCGACGGAAGGGATGGGTTCCGGACATAGGCTGCACAGGTGACCGAGAAGTTGTGGCAGATCGAACCCTCTGGACCGCTGCGCGGGGACGTCACGGTACGTGGCGCCAAGAACGCGGTCAGCAAGCATATGGTGGCGGCGATGCTCGGCGGCGCGCCGAGCACCATCCGCAACGCCCCCGACGTCGGCGAGGTCGGCATCACCGCGGCGATGCTGGAGCACGTCGGCATGACGGTCGAACGGTCGGGCGGTGAGATCACGGTCGTGCCGGGACCCGTCGGCGACCCGAGCGTGGCCAAGGCGTTCACTGGGCTCAACCGCATCCCGATCCTGATGCTCGGCCCGCTCCTGCACCTGGCCGGCGAGGCCTTCGTGCCCCTGGTCGGCGGAGACCCGATCGGCCGCCGCCCGGTCGACTTCCACGTGGACGCGCTGCGCGCGTTCGGCGCCGAGGTGGAGCTCGCCGAGGACGGCATCCACGCCCGCGCCAAGCGGCTGCGCGGCACCCGGATCAACCTGCCCTACCCCAGCGTCGGCGCCACGGAGACCGTGCTGCTGGCCGCGGTGCTGGCCGAGGGCAGGACGGTCATCCGCAACGCCGCCACCGAGCCGGAGATCATCGAGCTGGCGCTGTTCCTGCAGCGCATGGGCGCGGGCATCGAGTTCAGCCCCGACCGCCGGATCGTCGTCGAGGGCGTGCCCAAGCTCAGCGGCGCCCAGACCCGGCTCGCCGGCGACCGCATCGAGGCGTTCTCCTACCTGGTCGCCGGGCTGGTCACCGGCGGCGAGGTGCGGGTGCACGGCTGCCCGCAGGACCGGCTGGTCACGCCGATCACCACGCTGGCGCGGATGGGCGCGCGGTTCGAGATCACCGACGACTGGATCATGGCGTCGGCGCCGAACCTGCTGAGTCCCGCCGCCGTGCAGACCGACACCCACCCCGGGTTCGCGACGGACTGGCAGACGCCGCTCATGGTGCTGTTCACCCAGGCCGACGGCATGTCGGTGCTGCACGAGACGGTCTACGAGAACCGGCTGGCCTATGTGCCCGCGCTGCAGAGCATGGGCGCCGAGATCGAGGTGTACGACACCTGCCTGGGCGGTCCCGCCTGCCGCTACCACGACACCGGCGCCAAGCACTCGGCGGTGGTGCGCGGCATCTCCAAGCTGCGCGGCGGCGACGTCACGATGCCCGACATCCGGGCGGGGTTCTCCGCGGTGCTGGCCGCCGCCGTCGCCAACGGCCCGTCCACGCTGCGCGGCGTGCACCACATCGAGCGCGGCTACCACCGCCCGGTCGAGCAGTTCCGGGCGCTCGGCCTCAACCTCTCCAGCCGCGCCGTCTGACCCGCGAGCCGGTCCGCCCGGGGCTCAGGGACGCAGGGCTCAGGCGCCCCGGGTTCAGGCGCGCAGGGCCCGTTCGAAGCGTTCGCGCAGGTCGGCCAGGCGTTCCGCCGGCTCGTTGGCGAAGACGAGGCGGAGGTAGTGATCGCCGCTCGGGCCCCAGCCGTTCATGGGCGTGGCGGCGACCTTGCCGTGCAGGAAGAGGCGCCGGGACAGCTCCTCGGGCGAGAGCCCGAGGGGCCGGGTGTCCACGAGCAGCGACCAGCCGCCGTGCGGCCGGACGACCTGGAGATCGGCGAGCCGGTCGAGGACGACCTCGCAGCGCTCGCGCCAGACGGCGGTCTGCGCCGCGACGTCGGCGTCGGCGTCCGGGGCCGCCAGCGCGGCGGCGACCGCGTCCTGCGCGATGCCGACCTGGCAGACGACGTTGGTCAGGCCGACCAGGCGGATGTCGGCCATGATCGGCGCGGGCGCGGTGACCCAGCCGACCCGCCAGCCGATCATGCGGAGCTCCTTGGAGGCGGCGCCCACCGTGATGGTGCGCTCGGCCAGCGCCGGCACGGCGGCGACGGGATGGCCGGGCGGGCGACCGTCGAAGCGGATGCGCTCCATCGCCGCGTCGTAGATCAGCCAGGCGTCATGGCGTTCGAGCGCCGCCGCCAGCGCTTCCCAGTGCTCCTGGCCGAGCACGAGGCCGGTGGGCATCGCCGGGCCCATCATGAGCACCGCGCCGGTGTCCGGTCCGACGGCGTCGGCCAGCCGTCGCGGGTCGACCGACCATCCTTCGGGGGACGCGTCGCACGGGACGAACCGGGTGACCCCGCCCGCGAGCCGGACCCGGTTGACCAGCCCGGCGTAGATCGGATCGCAGAGCACGACCTCCTGCCCCGGCTCGATCGTGGCCAGCAGCACGTTGAGGACGCCGTTGAGACCGCCGACCACGCTGACGCACTCCGTGGCGGGGTCGTAGGAGTGCCCGGCGATGCGGCCGACGTGCGCGGCGGCGGCCTCCAAGAGCGCGCGGTGGCCCTGGAACGGCAGGTAGCTGTTGGCGTCGTCGTCATCGACGGCGGCGCGGGTCGCCTCCAGCGCCACCGCCGGGGGCCGCAGATCGGTGTCGAGGTTCTCGAGCCGCAGCAGGTCGGGGTCGTGCGCCGCGTCGGCCGCGTCGCCGACCCTGTCCACGCCGATGCCCGGGATGTCGCGGAGTCTGGAAACGGTCATGAACGGATCATGCCCGGCCGGGACCCGGTCAAAGATCAGAAAAGCCGGAATAGCGGTTCGGGGCCGCTGGGTTCCGGGCTTATATGGGACGCATCGGTAACACTGATCTGGAAGCACGCCCGTTCGCGCTGGGCGGCAACGTCTTCGGCTGGACCGCCGACCGGGACGGCTCGTTCGCCGTACTGGACGCCTACACCGAGGCGGGCGGTACCTTCGTCGACACGGCGGACGTCTACTCGGCCTGGGTGGACGGCAACTCCGGCGGGGAGTCGGAGACCGTCATCGGTGAATGGCTCACCTCGCGCCGCAACCGCGACGACGTCGTGATCGCCACCAAGGTGGGCGGGCACCCGCGCCTGCGCGGGCTCAAATCCGACACCGTCAAACGCGCCGCCGAGGAGTCGCTGCGCAGGCTGGGTACCGACCACATCGACCTCTACTACGCGCACTTCGACGATCCCGAGACGCCCGTGGCCGAGACGCTCGGCGCGCTGGACCAGCTGGTCAACGAGGGCAAGGTGCGCTACATCGGCGCCTCCAACTTCACCGCCGAACGGCTCGCCGAGTCGCTGGCGCACTCGGAGGCCGAGGGCATCGTCCGGTACGAGGCCTTCCAGCCGCACTACAACCTCGTCTCCCGCGACACCTACGAGGGCGAGCTCGCCGACACCGTGCGGGCCCACGGCCTCGGCGCGCTGCCGTACTACGCGCTCGCCTCCGGCTTCCTCACCGGCAAGTACCGTCCCGGGCAGGAAGTCGACAGCGCGCGGGCCGGCAAGGCCGGCGAATACCTGCGCAGCGAACGCGGGCAGAAGGTGCTCGCCGCCCTCGACCGGGTGGCGGGGGAGCAGGGCGCCGAGATCCCGACCATAGCGCTGGCCTGGCTCATGAGCCGGCCCACCGTGGTCGCGCCGATCGCCAGTGCCCGTACGGTCGGGCAGCTGGGCGCGCTGCTCGCGGTGGACGATGTGGAGCTGGCGCCCGAGCAGCTCGTCCTGCTGGACGACGCCTCGGCCTGAGCCGGACGCCGGTGCAGCCGCCGCGCCGCCATCGCGGTCGGGTATGTATGAGGGGTGATCGATCCCGCTGCTCCGTTGCCGAAATACCTCCAGCTCCGGGCGATCCTGCTCGGCATGATCGAGGAGGAGCGGCTCGCGGTGGACGCGCCCGTACCGTCCGAACGGGAGCTGTGCAGGCGGTTCGGGGTGTCGCGGATGACCGTCCGGCAGGCCGTGGACCAGCTGGTCGCCGAGGACAGGCTCCGGCGCATCCCCGGCAAGGGCACCTTCGTCGCCCGGCCCAAGGTGCAGATGCCCAAGGAGCTGGTCTCGTTCACCGAGGACATGCTCGCGCGGGGGCTGCGGCCGGGCTCGGTGGACCTCGCCCACCGCACGGTCGCCATGGACGCGGGTCTGGCGCGGCTGTTCGAGGCCGATCCCGGCTCGCCCGTGCACGTGCTCGAACGGCTGCGGCTGGCCGACGGGGAGCCGATGGCGGTCGAACGGTCGCACATCCTCGCGTCGGCCGCGCCGGACCTGCCGTCGCGCCGTCCCGAGGGGGCATCGCTGTTCCGGGTGCTGGAGACCGAGTACGGGATCCTCCTGGACGCGGGGGAGCAGACCATCGAGGCGGGTCCGGTCGGCCCGGAGGACGCCGGGCTCCTGGGCATCGAGCCGGGCAGCGCCGTCTTCTTCATGCGGCAGCGCACGTTCAGCCGGGACGTGTGCGTGGAGGTGGCGATGGCGACCTACCGCGCCGACCGTTACCGGATCCATCTCGGCCTGGAGTCCCGCCGCCGGGCCATCTCTGATAAATCTTAGGTCTAAGATTTATCAGAGACCGCGGAGGTGGGCCGTGACCGGCGCATTCGCAGACGAGATCCTGGTGGGCGGCCGTTGGCGGCAGGGCACCGGGGAGCCCCTGGAGACCCGTTCCCCGGCCACCGGCGAGGTGCTGGCCGTCCTGCGCGGAGCCGGGGCCGCCGACGTGGACGAGGCGGTGCGCGCCGGCGCGGTGGCCGCGGCCGATCCGGGGTGGCGTGACCTGCTTCCGCACGAGCGGGCCCGCCATCTCGTCCGCATCGCCGACCTGATCGCCGAGCATGCCGGCGACCTGGCCGCGTTGCAGACCGCCGACACCGGCAAATCGATCAACGAGACCCGGGCGCTGGTGGCGAGCGCGCAGGGCACCTTTCGCTACGTCGCCGCCGCGCTGGAGACGATGGAGGGCGCGCTGACCCCGCCGCGCGGCCCGTACCTGACCATGAGCGTGCACGAGCCGATCGGCGTCGTCGGCGCCATCACCCCGTGGAACTCCCCGATCGCCAGCGACGCGCAGAAGATCGCCCCGGCGCTGGCGGGCGGCAACGCGGTCGTCCTCAAGCCCGCCGAGTGGACGCCGCTGGTGTCGCTCGCGCTGGGCCGTCTGATCATGGATGCCGGGCTGCCGCCCGGCCTGCTGTCGGTGCTGCCCGGCCCGGGCGCGGTCACCGGCGACGCGCTCGTGCGGCATCCCGGCGTCGGCAAGGTCTCGTTCACCGGCGGCACCGCCACCGGGCGCGCCATCGGCGCGGTCGCGGCTCAGAAGATCATGCCGGTGTCGCTGGAGCTCGGCGGCAAGTCGCCGACCATCGTGTTCCCTGACGCCGACCGTGAGCAGGCGCTCGCCGGGCTGCTCTTCGGCGTCTTCTCCTCGTCCGGGCAGAGCTGCGTCGCGGGCTCGCGCGTGTTCGTGCACGACTCGATCTACGAGGAGTTCGTGTCCGAGCTGGTGCGGCGCGCCGGGAAGCTGCGGGTCGGGCCCGGCACCGATCCGGCCACCCAGGTCGCGCCGATGGCGGCCCACGCGCACCGCGACAGGGTCGCCGCGATGGTCGACCGGGCGCGCGAGGCGGGGGCGCGGGTGCGGTGCGGCGGCCGGGCGCCCGAGGGCGAGGCGTACGAGCGGGGCGCCTACTACCTGCCCACGATCCTGGACGGCGTGCCCAACGACGCCCCCATCTGCCAGGAGGAGGTCTTCGGCCCGGTCCTGGTCGCGCTGCCGTTCGCCGACGAGGACGATCTGGTCGCCCAGGCCAACGCCAGCGTCTACGGCCTGGCCTGCGGCATCTGGACCGGCGACTACCGGACCGCCTGGCGGGTGGCCCGCCGGATCGAGGCCGGCACGGTCTGGATCAACACCTACAAGCAGTTCAGCATCTCCACGCCGTTCGGCGGCATGAAGGACAGCGGTCTCGGCCGCGAGAAGGGACGCGAGGGCATCCTCGGTTACATGCGGCAGAAGAGCGTCTACTGGGGGCTGGACGACTCGCCGCTGCCCTGGGCGGGCTGAGTCAGCGGGACGCCTGCCCGGCGGGGACGTCCGGCAGGTCCGCGACGTCCTCCGCCCGTTCGAGCGAGCGCTCCAGCTTGCCGAGCAGCCGGGCGAGCTGGCGGCGCTCGGCCTCGGTGAGCCCGGCGAGCATGCGGCGCTCGTTGGCGAAGTGGTCGGTCACCACCGCGTTGGTGAGCGCCAGGCCCTCGTCGGTGAGGCGCGCGTGGACCACGCGCCGGTCCTCGGGGTCGCGCTCGCGCACGATCAGCCCGGCCTTCTCCAGCCGGTCCAGGCGGAGCGTGACGCCGCCGGTGCTGACCAGCGAGATCCCGGCCAGCTCCCCGGCCGTCTTGCGGTACGGGGGGCCGCTGCGCAGCAGGGTGGCCAGCACGTCGAACGCGGCCATGTTGATGCCGTGCTCCTCGAAGACCTCGGCGAGCAGCATCGAGTAGCGCAGGAAGCCGCGGTGCAGGCGGCCGAAGACCGCCAGCCCGGAGACGTCCACGTCGGGACGCTCCCGCTGCCACTGCTCGATGATCAGATCGACCGTGTCCGGCCGGTCCGCGGCCCTGCGCGCCATGTCCACCCGCCCCGCATCTCTCAGGTCCAAGACAGATCCTAGTCGGGGATTGCCCCGGTAAGTAGCTAAGTGCTAAAACATCTCTAGGCACTCATCTTGGTGCTTAAATAATTTCCCCAGCTAGGAAGGGTGAGGACGGACCATGTCAGAGCTGGATCAGTTGATCGACTCCTGTATCGCGTCGAAGGAGAGCCGGTACGAGGACTGGGACACCCTCGGCTTCCAGGCCAAGGCGGGCGAGGAGTTCCGCCGCGCCCAGATCCGCTACATCGGCTCCGGCGCCACCGGCGACCACTCCACCGACACGCGCATCCTGCCCTCGGAGCACTTCACGTTCTCCAACATGCGGCTCCCCGCCGGCGCCGTCGGCCCCGAGCACACCCACCACGACGTCGAGGAGGTCTTCTTCGTCCTGGAGGGCGAGCTGGAGGTGACCGTCCACGACGTCGAGGACGGGACCAAGACCGCCTCCCGCAACCTCGGCTACCGCGACCTCATCCGCGTGCCCGCAGGAGTGCCGCGCAGCCTGCGCAACATCGGCGACAAGGACGCCCTCTTCTGCGTCATCATCGGCGCGCGGAAGCCGCAGCTTCCCACCTACCCGCCGACCTCCGCGATGCACGGCATCACCCGGGACTGAACGGGCATGAGGCTGCGGCTGATCCGCTCCACCTGGCTGGCGGAGGGCGTCGTCCAGCTGGAGTTCGCCGACCCCGCCGGGGACGAGCTCCCCGGCTGGGAGCCCGGCGCCCACCTCACCCTCCACCTGCCGAACGGGCTGGCCCGCGAGTACTCGCTGTGCGGCGATCCGGCGGACCGCACCCGGTACGCGGTCGCGGTGCAGCACGACGCCGCGTCGCGCGGCGGCAGCGCCTACGTGCACGAGCGGCTGCGGGTCGGCGAGGTCGTCGAGGTGGACGGCCCGAAGAACAACTTCGCGCTCACCGAGGCCCCGGCGTACATGCTGATCGCGGGCGGCATCGGCGTCACTCCCGTCAAGGCGATGGCCGAGGCGCTGCACGCCCGCGGCGCCGACTGGCGGCTGTTCTACTGCGGCCGGTCGCGCACGAGCATGGCGTTCGCGGACCTCCTGGAAAGCCTGGGCGACACGATCGTGCACGCCGACGACGACTGCGGTGGCACGCCCGACCTGGGCAAGGTGCTCGCCGACCTGCCCGGGGGCGCGCTGGTGTACGTCTGCGGCCCCGAGCCGCTGCTGGCCGCGGTGGAGGCGGAGCTGGACGACCCGGCACGGCTGCGGGTGGAGCGGTTCCGCGCGCCCGAGCGGCCCGCCGCCGGTGAGCCGGCCGACGAGCCGTTCGACGTGGTCTGCGGAGGAGGCCGCCGCTTCACCGTCCAGCCGGGCGCCTCGGTCCTCGACACGCTCCGGCGGGGCGGCCTCGACCTGCCCTCGTCGTGCGAGGAGGGCATCTGCGGCACGTGCGAGACGCGCGTGCTGGCGGGCGAGCCCGACCACCGTGACTTCCTGCTCACCGACGCGGAGCGGGCCGAGGGCGGCTCGATGATGCTCTGCGTCTCGCGCTCGCGCACCCCCGAACTCGTCCTCGACCTCTGAGAGAGAACCCATGGCCCTGCGACTGGAGCCCGTACAGGCCCGCAAGCACGAGCTGACCAGCTACGAGGAGGCGCTCGCCGACGAACTGGAGGCCATCTTCGCCACGGGCGTCCACGATCTGCCCGGCGTGGTCGCCGCCCTCAACGAGACCGGGCTGCGCCCCGCGGACGGCGCCGACTGGACGGCCGAGTCGTTCACCGCGGAGATCGCGCGGCTCGGGGAGAAGGAGTAGCACCTGATGAAGCACCCTTCGGGAAACACCGCCCTCGACACGGTCGACGGCTTGGTCAAGCTCGGACTGCGCGACCGCTGGTACGCGCTGTGCCGTTCGGACGAGGTGCGGCGCGGCGCGCTCACCCGCCTGGAACGGGCCGGTGAGGAACTGCTGCTGTGGCGCGACGCCGCCGGCACCGTCCACGTGCAGGAGGACCGCTGCCCGCACCGCGGCGCCCGGCTGTCGCGCGGCGTGCACATGGGCGACCGGATCGCGTGCGAGTACCACGGCGTGCAGCTCGACGCCGAGGGCGTGGTCGTGTCCGTGCCCGGCAGCCCCGGCTGCGCGCTCGAAGGCAAGAAGCGGCTGCGCACGTTCCCGGCCGTGGAGCAGGCCGACGCGATCTTCGCGTGGTTCGGCGATCCCGAGGACGGGGCGCCCGCCCCGTTCGTGCTGCCCGAGGGCATCGGCGGCGAATGGGAGAGCTTCCTGGCGTACGTGGAGTGGGACGCCCCCTGGGTCTACTCGCTCGACAACCTCATGGACCCGATGCACGGCGCGTTCCTGCACCGCAAGTCGCACACGATGGCGGGCGGCAAGCGGGAGGCGGTCTTCCAGATCCGCGACACCGACACCGGCTTCGTCTTCGAGAAGATCGACCAGGCCGGGGTCAACTTCGACTGGTCGGAGTGGATCGACACCGCGATGCAGTGGGTGCGGCTGGAGATCCCCTACCCGGCCACCGCGGGCCCCGGCGGCCCGTTCCGCATCGTCTGCACGGCCACGCCCATCAACGAGACCCAGCACGCCGCGTTCTTCTGGCGCTGCCGCAAGGTGCAGGGCTGGGAGCGCGACGCGTGGCGGTTCCTCTACAAGGCCCGGCTGGAGGCGCGGCACTGGGCCGTCCTGGAGCAGGACCGCGTGATGGAGGAGGCCATGCCGCTGAACGCCTGGGACCGGGAGAACCTCTACCAGCACGACCTCGCCCTCGTACGGCTGCGGCGGCTCATCCGTGGTGAGGCGCAGAAACAGCTCGCCGCGCGCGAGGAGCGGGCCGCGGCGGGCCGGCGGGTGAACGCATGAACGAGCCCGCCGCACGGCTGCGTTCGCTGCGTTCGGTGGCGCTGCGCACGCCGGACGCCAGGCAGGCCGCCGAGTTCTACGAGCACGTGTGGGGCCTGGACACCGTCGAGAGCGACGGCGGTGCGGCGTGGCTGCGCGGCACCGGCCAGGAGCACCACATCCTGGAGCTGCGCGAGGCGGAGCGCAACGCCCTCGGCAAGATCGCCTTCTCGGTCGGCACACCGCGTGAGGTCGACGAGGCCGCGCGGCGGCTGACCGCGGCCGGGATCGCGCTGGTCGCCGAGCCGGGCCGGCTCGACCGGCTCGACCAGGCGGGCGGCGGCTACGGGCTGCGCTTCGCCGACCCGGAGAACCGCCTGGTCGAGCTGTCCGCCGAGGTCGAGGCCGTCGTGCCGGGGGACGCCTGCGGCCGCGAGGCGGCGCCGCGCAAGCTCGCGCATGTCGTGCTCAACACCGTCGACATCGACGCGGCGTGCGAGTTCTACACGACCGTGCTGGGCATGCGGATCTCCGACTGGTCCGAGCACCAGATGGCGTTCCTGCGCTGCAACACCGACCACCACGTCATCGCGTTCAACCAGGCGGAGTGGACGTCGGTCAACCACGTGGCCTACGAGATGCCGTCGATCGACCACTTCATGCGGGGCATCGGGCGGCTGCGGCACCAGGGCGTCACCCCGCTGTGGGGGCCGGGACGGCACGGGCCGGGCAACAACACCTTCTCCTATTTCGCCGATCCGGCCGGGCTCGTCTGCGAGTACACCTCCGAGGTGGAGCAGGTCGAGGAGGACGCCTGGCTGTGCCGCGTGTGGCGCCGCGTGCCCGAGCTGTCCGATCTCTGGGGCACCGCCGGGCCGCCGTCCAAGGACGTGCGCTCCCACATGGCCGGGATCCCCGACGCCGGACGCTGGTGGGAGAAGTGATCGCGGTCGCCGTCGTCGGCTGCGGCGCCATCGGCGGCGTCGTCGCCCGCGCCCTGGACGCGGGTGAGGTCGCGGGCGTGCGCCTGGCCGGGGTCGTCGATCCGGCCGGCGCCCCGGGGCTGCCCCAGCTCTCCCTGGAGGGGGCCATCGAAGCCGCCGACCTGGTGGTGGAGGCGGCGGGCCAGAGCGTGCTCGCCGACGTCGGGCCTCGGGTCGTCGCCGCCGGCACCGACCTGCTCGTCGTCTCGGTCGGCGCGCTGACCGACGACGCGCTGCTGGCGCGGCTGTACGGCGCGGGCGAGGGCCGCGTGCATCTGGTCACCGGCGCGATCGGCGGCCTGGACATGCTGCGGTCGGCGGCCCGGATGGGCCCGTTGGAGAAGGTCCGGATCGTCACCACCAAGAAGCCCGCGGGCCTGGTGCAGCCATGGATGGACGAGGCGGAGGCGCGCCGGGTGCGGTCGGCGGACGGCCCGGTCGAAGTACGGCGCGGGCCGGCCCGCGAGATCGCCGCCGCGTTCCCGAGGTCCACCAACGTGGCCGCCGCCGTGGCGCTCGCCGTGGGGGACTGGGACCGGGTCGAGGCCGTGGTCATGGCCGACCCGGCGGCCACGCTGACCTCGCACGTCATCACCGCCTCGGGCGCCGCGGGCGACTACCGCTTCGAGATCCGCAACCGGCCGTCGCCGGACAACCCGACGACCAGCCAGGTCGTCCCGTACGCCGTGCTCAAGGCGATCGGTGATCTCGCGGCCCGCACCGGGAGCTTCCGATGAGCGCCCCGGTGCTCCTCCTGCACGGCATCGGCGGCTGCGCCGCCTCGTTCGACGGGCAGGTCGAGGCGTTCAGGGCCGCCGGGCATCCGGTGACGGCCTGGGACGCGCCCGGTTACGCGTCCTCACCGGACCCGGCGGAGCCGCCCGGCATGTCCGGGTACGCGGCGGCAGCGGCGCGGCTCATCGGCGAGCCCGCGCACGTCGTCGGCGTCTCGTGGGGCGGCGTGATCGCGACCCGGCTGGCCGCCGAGCACCCGGGCCTGGTGCGTTCGCTGGTGCTGGCGGATTCGACGCGCGGCTCCGGCCGTACGCCGCGGGGCGCCGAGGGCATGCGGGCGCGCGCCGCCGAGCTGGAACGCCTCGGCCCCGAGGCGTTCGCCGCGCGGCGCGGACCGCGGCTGGTGTCCCCGGAGGCGCCCCCAGAGCTGGTGGACCGGGTGGTGACCGCGATGGCGCGGTCGATCAGGCTGCCCGGATACGCCTACGCGGCCGCCTCGATGGCCGAGACTGATCACAGCGACGTGCTCGGTTCGCTCGGCCTGCCCGTGCTGGTCGTCGTGGGGGACCGCGACACCGTGACCGGGCCGGCCGAGAGCGAGGCCATCGCGGCGGCCCTTCCGGACGCGCGGCTCGAACTGGTCAGGAACGCCGGCCACGTCGCCAACCAGGAGCGCCCGGACGAGTTCAACCGGATCGTCCTGGACTTCTTCGCGGAGGTGACCCGATGAAGGACCGGATCGTCGTGGTCACGGGCGCCGGGCGCGGCCTCGGACTGGAGATCGCCCGCGCCGTCGGCGCCGCCGGTGCCCGCGTGGTCGTCGCCGAACGTGACGCCGAACGCGCCGAGGCGGCGGTCGCGGATCTGATCGACGAGGGCATCGAGGCGCACCGCGTCGACACCGACGTCGCCGACGAACGGTCGGTCGCGGCGCTGGCCGCCGCGCTCGCGCCCCTCGGCCCGGTCTACGGCCTGGTCAACAACGCGGCGCTCGCCGACGGTGTGGGCGGCAGGCCGTTCTACGACATCGACCCGGCCCAGTGGGACGCGGTCCTGACCGTGAACGTGCGCGGCACCTGGCTGGTGTCGCGGGCGTTGTGGCCGTTGCTCGAACGACCCGGGCGGATCGTCAACCTGGCCTCGGACGCGGCGTTCTACGGCTCGCCCCGCCTCGCGCACTACGTGACGTCCAAGAGCGCCATCGTCGGCATGACACGGGCGATGGCGCGTGACGCGGGGCCGTACGACATCACCGTCAACGCCGTCGCCCCAGGTCTGACGCTGGGCGAGGCGGCCGGGCGAATCCCGGCGGAGCGGCACGAGCTCTACCGGCTGAACCGCGCCCTCACCCGGCCGCAGGAGCCGGGCGACCTCACCGGCGCGGTGCTGTTCCTGCTGTCGGACGCCGCCTCGTACATCACCGGCCAGACCCTCGTGGTCGACGGCGGCTTCGTCTTCAACTAAGGAGCGATCCCATGGACCTCGGACTCGCCGGGCGGGTCTACGCCGTCACCGGCGCCAGCTCCGGTGTCGGCCTGGCCACCGCGGCGCTGCTCCTGGCCGACGGAGCGCACGTGGCGGCCTTTGCCCGCGACGCGGGACGGCTTTCGGCCGCGCTCGACGCCCTGCCGAGGGCGGCGGAGGCACGGGTGTACGCGCGTTCGTGCGACGTGCTGGACGGCGCGGCGGTGGCGGAGTTCATCGACGGGGCGGCCGCGGACCTCGGCGGGCTCGACGGCGTGGTCAACAACGCGGGCCGGTCGCTGATGGCGCCGGTCGCCGAGACCACTGAGACGCAGTGGCGCGAGGAGTTCGAGCTGAAGATCTTCAGCGTGCTGAACGCCGTCCGGGCCGCCGAGCCGCACCTGCGCCGGTCGGACGCGCCCGCCATCGTCAACGTGAACGCCGTCCTGGCCCGCCAGCCCGAACCGCGGCTCGGCGCCACCTCGGCGGCACGCGCGGCGCTGCTCAACCTCACCAAGACCCTCTCGGTGGACCTCGCGCCGATCCGGGTCAACTCGGTGTGCCTCGGGCTCATCGACACCGGCCAGTGGCGGCGCCGCCACGAGGCGGCGGGCACCGCCCAGACCTACGAGGAGTGGACCGGCGCGCTGGCCGCCGACCGGGGCATCGCCCTCGGCCGTCTCGGCACCGCCGACGAGGTCGCCCATCCCATCGTCGCGCTGCTGTCGCCGCGCGCGTCCTACATCACCGGAACGTCCATCGACGTCGGCGGAGGAGTGTCCAGATATGTCTAACGGTGGCGACCTGCTCGTCCAGGTCCTCCGCGAACACGGGGTCGGCACCGTCTTCGGCGTCGTCAGCGTGCACAACCTGCCGCTGGTCGAGGCGGTGTCGCGCGACCTGCGGTTCGTGGCCGTGCGCCACGAGGCCGCCGCGGTCAACGCCGCCGACGCCCACGCCCGCGTCTCCGGCGGCCTGGGCTGCGCGCTCACCAGCACCGGCACGGGGTCGGGCAACGCCGCCGGGTCGCTGATCGAGGCGCTGTCGGCCGGGAGCCGGGTGCTGCACGTGACCGGCAACATCGACAGCGGGTTCCTCGGCCAGGGGCGCGGGGTCATCCACGAGACCAAGGACCAGCTGGGCATGCTGACCGCCGTCTCCAAGCACGCGGTGACCGTGACCTCGGCCGAGGTGGCGGGGGAGGTGCTGCGCGAGGCCGTGCGCCGGGCGCTCGCCCTTCCGCAGGGGCCGGCGAGCGTCGAGTGGCCGATCGACCTGCAGTACGCGGCGCAGACCGGCCTCGCCGCCGTCGAACCGGCCGCCTCCGAGGCTCCCGTCGTCTCCGGTGAGGCACTGGCGGAGGCGGCCCGGCTGATCGCGGAGGCCCGCCGGCCGGTCATCTGGGCCGGGGGCGGCGGCCGCGGCGCCGGGGCGGAGCTCAGGGCCCTGGCCGGGCGGCTCGGCGCCCCGATCTTCACCTCGAACGCCGGACGCGGCGCGGTGCCCGAGGACGACGAGCTCGTCATCGGCAACTTCGCGGCCGCCCCCGCCGCGCAGCCGCTGCTCGGCGACGCCGATCTGCTGATCAGTGTCGGCACGCACTTCCGGTCCAACGAGACCCGGCATTACAAGCTCGCGCTCCCCGCCCGCCACATTCAGATCGACGTGGACGCCGCCGCGCTGGGCCGTGCCTATCCCGCGACCATCGGGCTGCATGGAGAGGCGTCCCGCACGCTCGGCGATCTGGCGGCCGTGCTGCCGGCCGGCGCCGGGGCCGAGGACGGCTGGCGCGGACGGGGCGCGGCGACCCGGCGTGCCGTCCGGGAGCGGCTCCGGGCCGACATCGGCCGGTACGCGCTCGTCAACGACGCGATCCGCGACCACCTCGACCCGGCGTCGCCGATCGCCCGCGACGTCACGATCCCGTCGAGCCAGTGGGGCAACCGCCTGCTGCCGATCCTCGATCCCGCCACCAACGTCTTCCCGCTCGGGGGCGGCATCGGGCAGGGCCTGGCCATGGGCATCGGCGCGGCGACGGCCCGGCCGGACGTGCCCACGCTCGTGATCGCCGGTGACGGCGGTCTCGCGGTGCACCTGGGGGAGCTGGCGACGCTCGCCCAGGAGCGTCCGTGGCTGGTGCTGCTGGTCTTCAACGACGGCGGCTACGGCGTGCTGCGCAACATGCAGGACGCCCATATGGAACGTCGCTCGGGCGTGGACCTGTTCACTCCCGACTTCGGGGCCCTGGCCGCCGCCATGGCGATGCCGTACGCGATCGTCCAGGACGCCGAAGCCTTCCCGGAGGCGTTCGCCAAGGCCGTCGCCGCTCATGAGCCCTATCTGCTGGAGGTGGACGTGACGTCGGTCGGGCCCACGCCCGTGCCGTTCGTGCCCCCCGTCCCGCTGCCCGAGGAGGGCTGATGGGGCATCTCTCGCACGGCCCCGCCAACCGAGGGCGGCGCGTGCTGCAGACCGCGGCGCCGCTGTTCGTCCGGGAGCCGTGGGCCCCGGGACCGCCGCGCGGCGGCGTGATCGTCCTCCACGACGTCTTCGGGGTCACCGAGTACGCCGAGGACGCCTGCCGCCGGCTGGCCCGGGACGGCTGGCTGGCGGTCTCCCCGTACCTCTACTACGAGCACGGCGGCCCGGCGTTCGACGCGGGCGACCTCGCCGTCGCGCGGCGCGAGATGGCGGGCCTGCGGGCCGAGGACCTCACCGCCGACATCGAGGGTGCCATCTCCTACCTGCGGGAACGCGGCGCCCCGAAGATCGCCGTGGTGGGCTTCAGCATGGGCGGGCACTTGGCCACCTGGGCCGCGGCCCAGGCCGGGGTGGCGGGCGCGGTGGCAGTGAGCCCGTCCGGGTTGGAGCGCGCTCCCTGGGACGGCCTGCCGCCGCTGGAACTGCTCTTGGCCGACCGCAAGGCGCCCTGGCTGGGCGTCGCCGGAGAGGAGGACCGACGGCTCCCTGCGGACGCGGCCGAGCGGCTCCGGCTGGCCCTCACCGCCCCCGGCCCGCCCGCCGAACTGGTGGAGATCCCGGGGGCCGGACACGGCTTCTACCGGCCCGGGCGGACGGGCTTCGATCCGGAGGCCAGCGCCGAGAGCTGGCGTCGGATTCGCGATTTCCTGCGAACTATCTCGTAGCCAAGATAATTCGGCCAGCAAGAAATCAAGTAGTTACCTACAAATCATTGACCACAAAGATTCTTAGCGCTTAGTGTCTCCGCAACGCCCCCGCCACCAGGGCACTTGGCCACGGCCTACCCCGTGACCAGGCAGAATGGGAGAACGTATGACCATCACCTCGAGCACGCCGACCGTGGCGTCGATCGCCGCCCGGATGGAGCGGCTTCCCACCTCACGCTGGCATGTCAAGGTCCGGACGCTCATCGGGGTCGTCACCTTCTTCGAGGCCTTCGACCAGCTGCTGGTCGCCTCGGCGATGCCGGTCCTGATCAAGGAGTGGGGGCTCAGCACCGGCCAGGTCACGCTCGCGATCACCTCCGGCTCGGTCGGCATGCTGCTGGGCGCGCTGGTGTCGGGCTGGCTGGCCGACCGGGTCGGCCGGGTGCGCATGGTCGCGCTCGGCGTGGTCATCACCGGCCTGGCCAGCCTGGCCATCGCGTTCGCGCCGAGCTTCGCCTGGCTGGTCGTCCTGCGGTTCGTGCAGGGGCTCGGCATCGGCGGCGAGGTGCCGGTCGCCGCGACGTACGTCAGCGAGATCGCCAAGGCCAAGCACCGGGGCCGCTTCGTCCTGCTCTACGAGCTGGTCTTCCCCGCGGGCCTGTTCACCGCGACGCTGGTGGCCGCCTGGGTGGTGCCCAACTGGGGCTGGCGGGCCCTGTTCGTGATCGGCGCCGTTCCCGCCCTGGCCATCGCGTTCATGCAGCGCGGCGTTCCCGAGTCCCCGCGCTGGCTGGCGGCCAAGGGACGGCTCGCCGAGGCCGACCAGGTGGTGACCAGGATCGAGACCGAGGTCTCGCGGACCGCCGGGACGCTGCCCGAGCCCGCCCCGGCCACGGGCCCGGCGGCCGTCGAACCGCGCGGCACCCTGCGCGACCTGGTCTCCGGCGTCTACCTGCGGCGCACGGTCGTCGTCTCGGCGCTGTGGTTCTTCGGCTACTTCGTCAACTACGGCATCACGGCCTGGCTGCCGACCCTCTACACCAAGGTCTTCCACGTCTCGATCGACACGGCCCTCCACTACAACCTGTGGACCAACGCGGCCGGATTCCTCGGCTGCCTCACCGTCGCCCTGGTGATCGACAAGGTCGGCCGCCGCTGGGCGCTCGCGACCGGCCTGGCCGGCTCGGCCGCAGCGCTGGTCACGCTCGGCGCGCTCGGCGCGGTCTCGGCGAGCCAGGTGGCGGTCTGGGCCTCGGTCGCGGCGTTCTTCGTCTTCGCCACGAACGTGACCCTCTACCTCTACACCCCGGAGCTGTATCCGACCCGCAGCCGCGCGCTGGGCTGCTCGATGGGCGGCGTCTTCAACCGCGCCGGCGTCATCCTCGGCCCGATCGTGGTCGGCAACCTGGTGTCGGGCGGCGCGAGCAGCGCCACGATCTTCGCGATGCTCGGCGGGGTCGCGCTCGCCGGGGCGGTCGCCGCGCTGTTCGCCGTCGAGACGCGCGGTCGCACGCTCGAACAGCTCTCGCCTGACCTGAAGTGATTCCGTCGCCGGGCCGGTTGTTCTAGCGTTCATCTCGGCGCGAACGACTTCTGGAGGACCGATGGAGACCGGCCCGGCGTACACCCCGCTCACCCCGCTGTCGTTCCTCAAACGATCGGCGGAGGTCTTTCCAGGCAAGACCGCGATCTCCTACGGGGAACGCGGCGAGAGCTACGCGACGTTCGCCGCCCAGGTCAACCGGGTGGCGCAGGGCCTGCGGGCCCTCGGCGTGGAGCCGGGCGACCGGGTCGCCTACCTCGCGCCCAACGTGCCGGAGATGCTCATCGCGCACTTCGCCGTTCCGCTGGCGGGGGCCGTCCTCGTCGCGATCAACACCCGGCTCGCGCCGGAGGAGGTCCGTTACATCCTCGACCACAGCGGCGCGAAGGTCCTGGTCGTCGACTCCGGCCTGCATCGGGCGGTGGCGCCGCTGGTCGGCGGTCTCGCCACCGTCCGGCAGATCGTGACCGTCATCGACCCGGCGTCCGGCGCGGCGCCCGATCCGGTCGTCGGCGGCATCGGCTACACCGACCTGGTGGCCCAGGGCTCGGACGACCCGCTGCCCTGGGAGGTCGCCGACGAGAACGCGGCCATCTCGATCAACTACACGTCCGGCACGACCGGGCGGCCCAAGGGCGTCGTCTACACGCACCGCGGCGCCTACCTCAACGCGCTCGGCGAGGTGACGCACTCGCGGCACACCCCCGACAGCGTCTACCTGTGGACGCTGCCCATGTTCCACTGCAACGGCTGGTGCACGCCGTGGGCGCTCGCCGCCATCGGCGGCACGCAGGTCTGCCTGCGGGCGGTCGACGCCGAGCGCATCTGGCGGCTGATCGACGACGAGGGCGTGACCCACCTGAACGGGGCGCCCACGGTCCTGGTGACGATCGCGAACGCCCCGCAGGCCCACCCGCTCGAACGGCCGCTGGTGGTGACCACGGCCGGGGCGCCGCCGAGCCCGACGATCATCGGCCAGATGGAGGGCCTCGGCGCCCGGATCGTGCACGTCTACGGCCTCACCGAGACCTACGGCCCCTACTCGGTCTGCGAGCCGCAGCCGGGCTGGGCCGGGCTGGAGGCCGCCGAGCGCGCCCGCCTGCTGGCCCGCCAGGGCGTCGGGATGCTCCAGACGGACGGGCTGCGCGTCGTGGACGCGGGCGACAACGACGTGCCGTGGGACGGGGAGACGCTCGGCGAGATCGTCATGCGCGGCAACAACGTCATGGCGGGCTACTACCGCGACGAGGAGGCCACGGCCAGAGCGTTCCGGGGCGGCTGGTTCCACTCCGGCGACCTCGGCGTCCGCTTTCCCGACGGCTACGTGGAGCTGCGCGACCGGTCGAAGGACATCATCGTGTCCGGCGGCGAGAACATCTCCACCGTCGAGGTCGAGCGTGCGATCGACTCCCATCCCGCCGTGCTGGAGGTCGCGGTCGTCGCGGTGCCCGACGAGAAGTGGGGCGAGCGGCCCAAGGCCTTTGTGATCACGCGGCCGGGGGCGTCGGTCACGGCGGAGGAGCTGGTCGAGCACGTGCGGGGACGGCTGGCGCGCTTCAAGGCACCCGACCGGATCGAGTTCGTGACGGAGCTGCCCAAGACCTCCACCGGGAAGATCCAGAAGTTCCAGCTCCGCGAGAAGGAGTGGGCCGGGCACGACCGGCGCGTCCAGGGCTGAGTCGGACGCCCGAATCCCGCGCGGATGTGCATAGCCCGCCGAGCGGGGGAATGCCCGCTACGGACCCTGATCGAGATCGGAGGGGGCGGGATGCCTGCCACCGGGAACGTGCTGATCGTGGGGGCGGGCCCGACCGGGCTGCTCCTCGCCGGAGACCTGGCGAGCGCGGGCGTCGCCTGCACGGTGCTGGAGCGGCGCGCGGGAGAGCTCAACCTGACCCGCGCGTTCGCGGTGCACGCGCGCACCCTGGAGCTGCTCGACGCGCGCGGCGTGGCCGAGGAACTCGTCGCCACCGGGCAGCGGGTCAGGCGCGTCACCCTGTTCGGGCGGGCCGCGCTCGACCTCGGTCGGTTGCCGAGCCGGTTCCCGTACGTGCTGATCACGCCGCAGTACGAGACCGAACGGGTGCTGGAGGAGCGTGCGCTGGCCGCGGGCGCCGAGATCGTGCGCGGCGCCGAGGTGACGGGCCTGCGGCAGGACGCCGGCGGCGTCGAGGTGGACGTGCGGTACGGCGACGGCACGACCGGCACGCGCCGCGCCGCGTACGCCGTCGGCACCGACGGGGCCGGCAGCACGGTGCGCCGGGCCCTGGACCTGCCGTTCCCCGGCGGCTCGGTGATCCGTTCGGTGATGCTGGCCGACGTGCGGCTGGCCGCCGCGCCGCGCGAGGTGCTGACGGTCGGCGCGTCCGGTGACGCCTTCGCGTTCCTCGCGCCGTTCGGCGACGGCTGGTACCGGGTCATCGCCTGGAACCGGCACCACCAGGTGCCCGACACCGAGCCGGTCGACATGGACGAGCTCCGCGACGTCGTGCGCCGCGCCCTCGGCACCGACCACGGCATCCACGGCGAGCGCTGGACCTCCCGGTTCCACAGCGACGAGCGGCAGGTGCCGCGCTACCGGTCCGGCCGGGTGTTCCTCGCCGGCGACGCCGCGCACGTGCACTCCCCGGCGGGCGGGCAGGGCATGAACGTGGGGCTGCAGGACGCCGCCAACCTCGGCTGGAAGCTCGCCGCCGAGCTGGAGGGCTGGGCGCGGCCCGGCCTGCTGGACACCTACGACGAGGAACGGCATCCGGTGGGGCGGCTGGTGATCCGCGGCAGCGGCGCGGTGCTGCGCGCGGCCCTCGTCGAGCCGCCCGCCCTCCAGGTCGCGCGCAACGTCGCCGCGGGCGTGGTGACACGGGTGCGGCCGGTGGCCCGGGGCCTGGCCCGCGCGGTCTCCGGCATCGCGGTGTCCTACCCGGCGCCGCCCGGCGCCCATCGCCTGATCGGCAGGCGGGCGCCCGACGTCCCGCTGTGCGGCAAGCCGCCGAGGCTGTACGAGGCGCTCCGGGAGGGGCGGTTCGTCCTGGTCGTGGCGGCGAACGACCCGGCGGTGACCTACCTGGTGGCCCGGTGCTGGAGCGACCGGGTGCACTGCGACGTCGCGAACGGCGTCACCCGCACGACGGCGCTGGTCAGACCTGACGGCTACGTCGCCTGGGCGACCGGCGAGACGGCCCCCGACCGGCGCGCCGCCGCCATCCGCACGGCGCTCGCGCACTGGTGCGGCGCCCCGATCGACCACCATCACTCGCCCGGCCACCACTCACACGGCTCAGGGAGCCTGCTGGGGTGAGGCGGGCTGCCGGAACGAGAGCCGTCCGGCGGCGAGCCAGCGCACCTCGGTGTCCTTGGCGATGAGGAACTCGGGTTCGCCGCCCGCGGCGGCGGCCCGGACGCCGACCACGCGCCAGCCGGGGCTGTCCTCGCCTTCGAGCACGGTGGCGAGCAGGCCGGGCGGCAGCGCGACCAGCTCGGCCGGCCGCCTGGAGGCGATGCCGCGGGCCAGCGCGTCGCCCGCCGCGACGACCGACCAGATGAACCCCGCCCCGAGCACGAACGCCAGCTTCTGGGCGCTGGACAGGCCGTGCCACGGGCCGCTGTCGCCGAGCTGGTCCAGCAGAAGGAACACGCCGACGAGCGCGACGGCGACCGCGCCCAGGCCGCGGGTGACCAGCAGCGTCCCTGCCTTGATGGACGCGTTGGCCGGATCGCCGGCGACCATTTTCCTGATCTTGTCGATGGGTGTTTCCGCCATGATCGCCTCCACGGGCCGGGGGGTGCCTGGTCCAGCGTCGCACCGGGCCCCGGCCCGTGAAAGGCGTTCCGCCGCCGCGGGTCAGAAGCGGCGGTTCTCCTGGCCGATGCCGAGCTCGCCGGTCACGTCGGCAAGGTTCTCGTACTGCCGGTCCGGCAGGTTCCGGAGCGCGTCGACGTCCTCGTCGGGCGCGCCCTGTCCGGCGGCGTGCTCGGCGATCTCGCTGGCCGACGCCGGGTAGCGGACGCCGACGATCACACGTGCGAACTCGGCGCGCCGCTCCACGTCCGCCGGCGTCATGCCGGGCGGCGTGCCCTCCGCCGGAGGGCTGTCGGAGGTCGGATCACGGCCGGAGTCGTCGGACACCGGCTCGGGTTCCTTGAACTCCTCCACGTGCGTGGGCCTGCCTCCCCGCACCATCCCCTCCGTCTCGTGCTCCAGCTGGTCGTCCAGCCTGGGCCCGTGTTTGCCGCTCATCTCGGCCATGGCGTTCTCCCTTCTCGGAAAAGGGGGATGTGCCGGCCTCGGGGTCGGTTTTCGAGACCGGCACATCACGCCGTTCCCCCATGGGGATCGTTCCCGGTCCCCGCCGCCTAAACGGGCGCGCCCTGGTGAGGGACCGGGCCGATCGGTGAAAATGACCAGAATGAGCGGTCATATGACACCCGAGGAGTTCCGCCGGTACGGCAAGCAGGTCATCGACTGGATCGCCGACTACCACGAGAAGATCGAGTCCTATCCGGTCCTGTCCCGGGTGCGGCCGGGGGAGGTGGCGGCGGGCGTGCCCGAGCATCCGCCGGAACGGGGCGAGGGCTTCGACGCGCTGCTGGCCGACCTCGACCGGGTGATCATGCCGGGGATCACGCACTGGCAGCATCCGGGCTTCTTCGCCTACTTCCCGTCGAACGTGAGCGGCCCGGCGATCCTGGGCGACCTCCTGTCGGCCGGGATCGGGATCCAGGGCATGCTGTGGGCGACCAGCCCGGCCTGCACCGAGCTGGAGACCCGCGTGCTGGACTGGCTCGCGGAGCTGATGGACCTGCCCGCCCGCTTCCGGGGCGGCGGGGTCATCCAGGACTCGGCCTCCAGCGCCGTCCTGGTAGTGATCCTGGCCGCGCTCCAGCGTGCGGCCGGCGGCACGGCCGCGCGCGACGGCATCGACCGGCGCCACACGATCTACGTCAGCTCGCAGACGCACTCGTCGCTGGAGAAGGCGGCCCGGATCACCGGGATCGGCGCCGCGAACGTGCGGGTCGTGGACGTCGACCCGCGGACGCTGGCGATGGACCCCGCCCACCTGGACGCGCTGCTCACCGAGGACGCCGCGGCGGGCGCCGTGCCCGTCCTGGTGTGCGCGACCGTCGGCACGACGTCCACGACGGCGGTCGACCCCGTCCCGGAGATCGGCGCGGTGTGCCGGGCCCACGGGGTATGGCTGCACGTGGACGCGGCGTACGCGGGCGCGGCGGCGGTCTGCCCGGAGTTCAGGTGGATCAACGCGGGCGTCGAGGACCATGCCGATTCGTACGCGACCAATCCCCACAAATGGCTGCTCACCAACTTCGACTGCACGGCCCTCTGGGTGGCCGACCGGGAGCCCCTGACCGGCGCCCTGTCGATCTTGCCGGAGTACCTGCGCAACACCGCCACGACCTCGGGCGAGGTGATCGACTACCGGGACTGGCAGATCCCCCTCGGCCGCCGGTTCCGGGCGCTGAAGCTGTGGTCGGTCATCCGCTGGTACGGGGCCGAGGGGCTGCGCGAGCACATCCGCACCGGGGTCGGGCTCGCGCGGGATCTGGCCGGCTGGATTCGCGACGACCCGGACTTCGAGCTGTTCGAGGAGCCGAAGTTCGGCCTGGTGTGCTTCCGGCCCCGCTGGAAGGGCCTGCCGGACGCGGAGGCCGACGCCGCGACGCTGGCGGTCATGGAACGGCTGAACGCCTCCGGGGACCTCTACCTCACCCACACCAGGGCCCGCGGGCACGTCCTGCTGCGGCTGGCGATCGGCGGCCCCGCCACCGGTGACCAGCACGTCCGGAACGCCTGGGAGCGCGTCCGGCAGGAATCGGGGCAGGTCCGGTTGGGCGGACACGTCCAGGACATGCGAGGCTAGGGGGTGCTGGCACTACGAGAGCGGGAGGTCCGCAATGGCCGACTCGGCAGAGGATCAAGAGCACACCGAGGGCACCGAGGATGACGTGAAGCGCAAGTTCCGGGAGGCCCTGGAGCGCAAGCGCGGAGCGGCGGACCAGCACGCCAACGGCGGGGGCAAGAGCGGATCGAAGGTGCGGGGCGTGCACGGCCGCGCCGACCATCAGCGTCAGTTCCGCCGCAAGAGCGGCTGAGCGGCTTCTGACAAGGGAAGGACAGCGGCCGGGTCCCCGGCCGTCGACATACGCGACTGCGCACTCCCTGTCACCGACAGGGAGTGCGCGGTCGCCCGCTCGTCCGCGGTCGCCGGTGAGGCGCGGCCTCAGCCCGCGTAGAGCTTCTTGCCGTAGTTGTCCTCGGAGTAGTAGGCCTCCAGCTCTTCCAGGCTCTCCGCCGCCTTCTGGACGTCCTTGACCAGGCGGGCGTGGGAGGGCAGGGCGTCCGCGGCCCAGGTCTCCGGCTTCCAGAGCCCCGACCGCAGGAACGCCTTGGCGCAGTGGAAGAAGATCTCCTCGATCTCCACGATGAGCGCCAGCCGGGGCCGGTGCCCCTTGACGACCAGCTCGTCGAAGAAGGGCGCCTCCCGGACCAGGCGGGCCCGGCCGTTGACGCGCAGCGTCTCGCCCCGCCCCGGGATCAGGAAGATCAGCCCGACGTGCGGGTTGGCCAGCAGGTTGCGGAAGCCGTCCGCGCGCCGGTTGCCGGGACGGTCGGGGATCGCGAGGGTCGTGTCGTCGATGACATGGGTGAAACCCGCCGGATCGCCCTTCGGCGAGACGTCGCAGCGGCCGCCGGGGCCGGAGGTGGCGATCAGGCAGAACGGCGACGCGGCGAGCCACTCCCGGTCGCGCTCGTGGAGCCGTGTGCGCTCCTTGGCGGCCGCGCGCGGCATCACCTCCCCGAGCAGCTCACGCAGTTCGGCTTCGGACGTGACCTCGGTGAACTCCGCCGCGTGCGTCATCGCCGTCCCTCTCGTGGGGTTGGTGGGCGTTCGAGCCTATATTTCGGCGATATCGGTCAGCTTGCCGGGGTCTCGTCGTCGTAGAGCCGGGTCACGATCGTGCCGTTCCGGGTGACGTAGCCGTTGATGATCCCCTTGGTGCTGTGCGGCGCGGCGAGGTTGCCGCGGGGGTCCAGGGCGATGGCGCCGCCGGTCGCGCCGAGTGCGGGGATCTTCTGCGTGATGACCGTGGCGGCGGCCTTGTCCACCGGCGCGCGGGTGTACTCCATGAGGGCCGAGATGTCGTACGCGGCGACGCCCCGGATGAAGACCTCGCCGGTGCCGGTACAGGAGATCGCCACGGTCCGGTTGCTGGCGTAGGTGCCGGCGCCGATGACGGGGGAGTCGCCCACCCGGCCGACCTGCTTGTTGGTCAGGCCGCCCGTCGAGGTCGCCGCGGCGACGTTGCGCGAGCGGTCGACCGCGACCGCGCCGACCGTTCCGCCGACCTCGCGGTCCTTGCCGGGTGCTCCGGTGGTCCGCGCCTGGGGGTTGCCCTTGGCGGCCATGAGGGAGTCCCAGCGCCGCTGCGTCCAGAAGTAGTCCTGCGTGGTGTACGGGACGCCGTTGCGGAGAGCGAAGTCGTCGGCGCCCTTGCCCGCCATGAAGACGTGCGGCGACTTCTCCATCACCGTCCGGGCGAGGGTGATCGGGTTCTTGGTGTGGTGGACCCCGGCGACCGCGCCGGACCTGAGGTCCTTGCCGTTCATGATGGACGCGTCGAGCTCGTGCTCGGCGTCGGTGTTGAACACCGCGCCCTTGCCGGCGTTGAAGTTCGGGTCGTCCTCCAGGACGTTGACCGCCTTCTCGACGGCGTCGAGCACGGGTCTGCCGTCCTTGACCAGCGCGTAGCCGGTCCGCAGGGCGCGGGTGAGCCCGTCGCGGTACGCCTTCTCCTGCTCGGGCGTGATGCTGCCGCGCGGTATCGAGCCCGCGCCGCCGTGCACGGCGAGGACGACGTCGCGGACGGCCGAGGCCGGTGGCGCCTGGGCGGGGGCCTGGGCGGGAGCCCGGGCCCCGGTGGCGGCGCCCGCGGCGACGTGGGAGCCGGACAGCCCGATGACCAGCGCGGCGAGGCCGGCGGTGATCAGGAAGGGACGCTTGGGAGTCGGCATTCGGACCTCCTCGGGAAGATGACCATGGTCGTCGTCCCCTGGGTGAACACCGGCGACACGCGCAATTCCTGCCAAAACGTCGCTATGACACGGGGTGGAGGTTCGCCCAGCTCCGCTCGTACCCGGCATCGCCGGCCCAGTCGTCGAGCAGCCGCCGGGCCTCGCCCTCCGGGGCCGCGAGCCACACGGTCTGGCCGCCCGCCCGCACGCTGCGCGTCTGCTCGACGCTGCCGTCGCTACAGCACTTGCACAGGAACTGCAGGCTGCTGCTGGGCTCGGCACCGAAACCGCGCGAGTCGAACAGCACGACGAGCTCGTCGATGCCCGCCGTGTCCGGCGTGGACACGGTGACCGAGAGGGTCGGCAGGTCGGACGCCTTCCAGCACAGCAGCTCGTCGAAGACCGGGAACCGGTGGCCGTCCACGACCCGTTCGCCGTTCGGCACGCCGTCGTGCACGACGATCTCGCCGTACCGCCGGGCGGTGTTGAACGGCACGCTGAGCACCCGGGCCCGCGTCGGGCAGATCCGCAGCGCCCACACGATCTCGACCTCGCCCTCGGGGTCGAGCCGTACGCAGGTCATCCCGAGGTTCTCCTCGATCTCGCCGTCGCCGGGCGGCAGGTCGATGCCGTAGCCGGCCCAGGCGTCGCGCGCGGTCGCCCAGTCGCCCTGGACAGTGGCGGCGATGCCGAGATTCCAGAACGCGGGATCCTGCCGGCCTCGCGGTGCCCGGGCCGCGGCCTGCTTGCCCAGCTCGTAGGCCCTGGGCCAGTCGCGCATGAACTTGTATGCCAGCGCCGCGTCGTACCACCGCGCGGGCGCCTGCTCACCGTCGGGGTCACGGGCGAGAAGCTCCTCCAGCAACCGCGCGGCGCGCGGCCAGTCCTCGTCGTCCCAGGCATCCTGGGCCTTGCGGACCAGCCGGCCGTCAAACGCTCTCACCATCGTCTCCCTCGCCGCCGCACAGGCCCGAGGATAGAACCACCCGGTATTCACCGGCTCGCTGCCGATGACTTTTCGTGCCGTCCCGGGTCTCTATTGGCGAAGGGAGGCCCCGATGAAGACGACCGTGCGGCGCGGCCGATGAACGCGGCCGAGGCAGCGGCGCTGCAGAGCTACAGCGCCGGGTTGCTGGAGGGCGCGATCGGCTTCGCCCTGGAGGCCGTGGAGGAGGTGACGGGCGCGGCGCTCGCGCGCCCGACACCCTGCCGCGGCTGGAACCTGCGCATGTTGTTCCTGCACGTGAACGACTCGCTCGACGCGTTGTACGAGGGCATCGACCGCGGCGCCGTGCGGTTGTTCCCCGATGCGGAGCCCGACGAGACCGATGTGGTGGCCTCGTTCCAGGAACGTGCCCACCGATTGCTCGCCGCGTGGACCGGCGACGGCTCAGGGCACATCGTCACCGTCGCGGGCTGCCCGATGCGGGCGGGGGCGATGGCGAGCACGGGTGCGATGGAGCTCGCCGTGCACGGCTGGGACGTCTCGCGCGCGTGCGGCAAGGATCGTCCGATCCCGCCGGACCTCGCCATGCGGTTGCTCGGCATCTGCCCGATGGTCGTCGCCGACGACGTCCGGCACGGGCTGTTCGCGCCGCCGGTCGCCGTGCCGCCGGGAGCCTCCCCGAGCGACCGGCTCGTGGCGTTCCTGGGCCGTGACCCGGCTCAGACGCTGTAGGCGCGCACTCCGCCGGTGTCGGCCGCCGTCAGCACTCCCTGGTCGACCAGCACGTCGAGATGGGCGTCGATTTCGAGCACCGCCAGCATCTGGCTGAAGACGTCCAGCTCGTCGAGCTTCTTGCGGCGCCGCGTCCACGGCATGGAACGTGCCACCTCGAACGCGGTGGTGTGCCCCTCGCGCACCTGGCGGGCGGCGGCGTCGAGACGGGCCTCATGGTGCTCGACCAGCTCGTCGACGCGGGTGTGCACGCTGGGGGTGACCGGTCCGTGCGCGGGCAGCAGGAGGGTGTCGGGCATGTCGCGCACGATCCGCAGCGACTCCAGGTAGCTGCGCAGCGGCTTGGGCTCGGGCTCGGTCTCCAGGCCGATCGAGGGCGTGATGTGCGGCAGGACGTGGTCTCCGGCGAACAGCAGGCCGGCGCCGGCGTCGCGGAGCACGATGTGGCCGCGCGTGTGCCCGGGCGTCGCGAAGACGTCCAGGCCGCGCCGGGCCAGCGTGACGCGCTCGCCGTCGTCGAGCCAGGCGTCCGGCATCGTGTGCGGCACCCGCCGCTCCTGCGCGTTGACGCCGAAGGCGGCGACCTGGTCGGCCAGCTCGGGCGCGCCGCAGCGGCGCAGCAGCTCGACCTGGCGGGGGTGGAGCCCGTTGCCGACGTCGAACGCCGAGAGGGAGGCCTGCTCGCCCCGGCCGATCCGCACCCGGGTGCCGAACGACTCGCGCAGCGCCAGCGCCTGGGAGTAGTGGTCCCAGTGCGCGTGGGTGACCAGGAACTGCGCGACGTCGTCCAGCCGGTGGCCGAGCAGGCGCAGCGCCTCCTTGAGGGCCTTGCGGCTGTCGGGCATCGCCCAGCCCGAGTCGACGACGACCGGCCCGTCCGGGTCCTCGATCACGTACACGTTGACGGCGTGCAGCGAGGGGATGGGCAGAGCGAGCGGAACGCGGTGCACACCGGGGGCGACCGGGTGGGCGCCCGGCTCGGTCCAGTCCGCGGGCTGCTCCATGACCGGTTCCGCCACCGTGGGCCCCTCCCGTTTTAGAACGACATTCGGGTTGAACCTACTGTATGCGTGCGTCGAGATTCGTCTCAGGGGCCTAAGGGGCTGTCTCGATGTGGCCTTGACCACCGCACGAGCGCGTTACCTGGCCGGTGGGGCGATGCCGAAGGCGAGCTCCACCGGGCAGATCGCGAAGCGATGCCGCGCTCGCCTGATCCCGGTTAGGGCCGAGCCGCCAGGCGAGGGCCGTGGGCCGGGAGTTTGAAAACACAGCCTAGATCCGCGCGGCCGCCGCCTCGCGCCGGGCCTCCTCGGCCGCCCCCGCCGCCCGTTCGTGGGCCCGCTCGGCCTTGTCGAGCCTGCGCTGGGCCGCCTCCTGGCGCGAGACCGCCTCGTCCAGCTCCCGCCGGAGCCGCGTCACCTCGTCGGTGACCCCCTCCAGCTCGCGCCTGGCCCGGCCGACCTCCTCCTTGCGCTGGGACAGGGCCTTCTCGGCCTCACGGGCCAGACGCCTGGCCTTCTCGGCGCGCCTGCGGTCGAGCTCGCTGACCTCCGGCTCAGGCTCCGGCTCCGGGGCTGGTGCGGGACGTCTGGAGCCCTTCGGCTCCTTCGCCTTCTTCGCGCTCTTGGGCCGTCTGGGTGCGGGCCCCACAGGAAAGCCGAATCCGGTGGTGTCGAAGCCGCTGTGGCTCCGTGGCTGGGCGAGGCGCCCCTCCCGCACCTCCTCGGCCACGTCCTCCTCCACCGTGGCCGCCAGCAGGGTCTCCTCGACCTCGCGCACGGCCGTGTCGCGCAGCGGGTTGCCGCCTTCGTCCGCCAGCCGCCGCGCGGTCCGGACGAGCCGTGCGATCAGGTCGCTGCGCCGCTGCTCCAGATCACCGATGTGGCCGCCGGAGGCCCAGGCGGCCCGCAGATCGGCGCCGACGTCGAGGAGGTCGCCGAGCTCGCCGGGCGCCGACCGGGACAGCCGGTCGACCGCCCACGCCGACGACGTCGGGCGCCGCAGGGCGCCGATCCGCTTGGCCAGCGCGGCGTCGCCGGACGCCCTGGCCTCCTTCGCGAGGTCGTTGCGCCGGGCCGTGAACTCCGCCGGTGCGAGCCCGTAGAGCTCGCGGGCGGCGTCGGAGAGATCCACACAGGGATCTCTACCCGCCGCGCGGCCCGCCGGCACCACGGCGCGCAGCCGCTCGCCCCCCGCCGATACCGAGTGGCGCGAACCGGCCACGCATCGCTGTGGCCAGCTCATGACAAGAGGTAGTCAGGCGAGGACGGTTCGTTCACAGTGAGGGTCCGGAACCACGGACGGGGGCGGTCATGACAGAGGCCAGCGCGATGACGCTGCCGGATTTCCTCAAGGCCGGCGAGATCGGCCGGCTGTCGGCCGACGACCGGCGGCTGATCGTGCGGCAGGCACTGCTGATCCTTGAGCAGAACTACGCGCTGCTGCCGTTCAAGGCGGCGCGCTACGGCATCGATCCGGTCCGGCGACTGCGCCTGATGCAGACACGGCTCGGCCGCCCGGGGCCGCTGGAGCCGGAGTGGCGCTTCCACGCCGAACTGGTCGACATCTTCAACTCGCTGCGCGATCTGCACACCCGCTACGTCCTCCCGCGGCCCTTCAGCGACGCCGTCGCCCGCCTGCCGTTCCTGCTCAAGGAGTTCACGGCGGACGGCCGGCGGCGCTACGTGGTGGGGCGGCGGATCGTGAACGAGCCCGAGATCCCGCACGAGACGTTCCGGTTCGGCGTGGAGATCACGCACTGGAACGGCGTGCCGGTCGGGCGCGCCGTCGAGCGGCATGCCGAGCGCTTCCCCGGCGCGAACCCCGAGGCCCGGCACGCCCGCGCGGTGGAGCGGTTCACCGTGCGCTCGCTCGGCTTCGGGCCGCCGCCGGACGAGGACTGGGTGACCGTCCGGTATCTCGACCGCGACGGCGAGGCTCGGTTCATCGATCTGACCTGGGACGTCAGCTCGATCGTTCCCGAGGCGGACGCGGGCGGCGGCCAGCTGGACACACCGCTCGCCTACGACGTCGAGGGCATGCGGCTCGCGCGGACGCGCACCCGGCTGTTCGCGCCGGAGTTCCTCGCCGCCGAAGAGTCGGGCGAGCCGGTCGACCCCGGCCCGGAGGGCGTCACCGTCACGCCCGAACTGGCGACCGTGTTCGAGGCCCGCCGCGTGACCGCCGGAGGACGCGTGTTCGGGCACCTGCGCATCCGCTCGTTCAGCCTCACGGCGAGCGGGATCGAGGGGTTCGTGCGGGAGTTCGTCAGGTTGCTCGGCGAGCTTCCGCCGGACGGGCTCGTGGTCGACATCCGCGGCAATCCCGGAGGGGCGATCGTCGCGTCCGAGCTGTGCCTTCAGGCGCTCACCGCACGGGCCGTGGAGCCCGAGCCCGCCCAGTTCGCGGCGACCATGCTCAACCTGCGCATCTGCCGGGCCAACGACATCATGGGTCCATGGCTGCCCTCGATGGAGCAGGCGCTCGAAACGGGCGCGCCCTACTCGGCGGCCATCGCGTTCACCCCCGCGGAACTGCTCGCCGAGGTACCGCAGTCGTACTTCGGCCCGGTCGTCCTGCTGACCGACGCCCGCTGCTACTCGGCCGCGGACATCTTCGCCGCCGGGTTCCAGGACAACGGCATCGGCCCGGTGCTCGGAGTCGATGGCAACACCGGCGCGGGCGGCGGCAACGTCTGGAGGACGGCCCACCTGCTCGGCTCGCTGCCCGCGGCCGACGACTTCCCGTTCCGCCCGCTCCCGAACGGCGCCGACCTCTCCTTCGTGATCCGCCGCCTGCTGAGGGTCGGGCCGAACGCGGGCACGCCGCTGGAGGACTACGGCGTGGTCCCCGACGAACGCCACGTCATCACCCGCAAGGACGTCACCGACGGCGACGCCGACCTGATGGCCGCGGCGGCGACGTTGCTCGGCAAGGGCGTGCCGCGCAGGCTCGACGCCGGGCTGTCGGAGGCGGGCGGGGAGCTGACCGTGACGTTCGCCGTGCTCGGCGTCGACCGGGCCGACGTCATCGTGGACGGCAGGCCGCGGGTCACCGTCGACCTGGGCGGCAACCCGGCGCCCGTCCCCGTGCCCGGCGCCGGGACGCCGCGCACGGTCCGGATCGAGGGCTACGACGGCCGGCACCTCGTCGCCGTCCGTACGTTCGTCCGGACGGCGGCGGGGCTGGAGCCGCGCACCACGCTCTGACCGAGCGGCGGGCGATAGGGCCTTGTCTCCTCACCCGTTCCGGCGGACAGTCGCAAGTGGGCGGGTAAGGAGCGGAGGACGATGGCTGAGGAGACCGGCGACACCGAAGGAGCTGTCGCGACGCGTGAGGTGGCCTCGCGCGCGGTGGGCATCAGCAAGGTCTACGGCCACGGGGAGACCGCCGTCCGGGCGCTGGACGGGGTGAGCATCGAGTTCCCGTCGGGACGGTTCACCGCGGTGATGGGCCCGAGCGGGTCGGGCAAGTCCACGTTGCTGCACTGCATGGCGGGCCTCGACCGGGTCAGCGACGGCGAGGTGTGGATCGGCGACACCGAGCTGACCAAGCTCAGCGACCGGCGGCTCACGATGTTGCGGCGCAAGGAGGTCGGGTTCGTCTTCCAGGCGTTCAACCTGGTCCCGACGCTGACCGCCGCCGAGAACGTCGAGCTCCCCCTGGCGATCGCCGGTGACCGCGCCGAACGGTCGTGGTTCGAGCGGGTGACGGGCGAGTTCGGGATCGCCAAGCGGCTGAAGCACCGGCCGGCGGAGCTGTCCGGGGGAGAGCAGCAGCGGGTCGCGGTCGCGCGGGCGCTGCTGTCACGGCCGACGATCGTGTTCGCGGACGAGCCGACCGGCAACCTCGACTCTCGGACGAGCGGCGAGCTGCTGGGCTTCATGCGGCGGTCGGTGGACGAGTTCGGGCAGACGATCGTGATGGTGACGCACGATCCGACTGCGGCCGGGTACGCCGACCGGGCGGTGTTCCTGAGCGACGGGCACATCGTCGACGAGATGGCGGAACCCACCGCCGAGAAGGTGCTGGAGTTCCTCAAGCGGCTCGGAGACTGACCATGTGGCGGGTGACGCTCAAAGGCCTGCTCGCGCACAAGCTCCGGCTGGCCCTCACCGCGCTGTCCATCGTCCTCGGCGTCGGCTTCGTGGCCGGGACCTACGTCCTCACCGACACCATCAACAAGACGTTCAACGAGCTGTTCACCGAGACCACCAAGGGCATCGACGTCGCGGTGCGCGGCAAGGAGTCGTTCGGCGGCCAGGAGAGCGCCGAGCAGCGCCAGCCCCTGCCCGCCGCGACGCGCGACCAGATCGCCCAGGTGGAGGGCGTGCGGGCCGCCGAGGGCAGCGTGACCGGGTACGCCCAGTTCATCGGCAAGAACGGCAAGCCCGTCACCACCGGGGGCGCCCCCACGCTGGGCGTCTCGGTCTACACCACGCCCGAGCTCAGCGAGGGCATCTCGGTGCGGAGCGGCACCCTGCCGAAGGAGCCCGGCCAGGTCGCCGTGGACGCGCGCACCGCCGGCAAGCAGGGCTTCACGGTCGGCAGCAGGGTGAAGCTGATCTTCCAGGGGCCCGCCCGCGAGTTCACCGTCACCGCCATCGTGGGCTTCGGCGAGGCCGACAACCTGGCCGGCGCGACGCTGGCGGCGTTCGACCTGCGCACCGCGCAGGAGGTGCTCAACCGGCGCGGCGTGTACGACGAGATCGACGTCGTGGCGGCGGACGGCGTGTCCCCCGAGACGCTGCGCGACCGCATCCAGGCCCGGGTCGGCGGCGGCTACGAGGCGCTGACCGGCGAGCAGTACGCCGAGGAGAACGCCAAGGCCGTCGGGCAGTTCACCAACATCATCAACATCGCGCTGCTGTCGTTCGCGTTCGTGGCGCTGTTCGTCGGCTCGTTCATCATCGTCAACACGTTCTCGATCATCCTGGCGCAGCGCACCCGCGAGCTGGCGCTGCTGCGCTGCCTGGGCGGGTCCCGGCGCCAGCTCATGCGCTCGGTGCTGGCCGAGGCGACCCTCGTCGGGCTGGTGGCGTCGGTGATCGGGCTCGGCGCGGGCATCGTGATCGCGATCGGGCTGCAGGGCCTGTTCGAGGCGCTCGGCGCCGACCTGCCGGCCACCTCGCTGGAGATCAGGCCGCGCACGATCGTGGTCGGGCTGGTCGTCGGGGTCGGCGTCACGGTGCTCGCCTCGCTGGCGCCCGCGCTGCGCGCCACCCGGGTGGCGCCGGTCGCCGCGGTGCAGGAGGCGACCATGGCCGCCCCGGCCCGGGTCGGCCCGCTGCGGATCATCACCGGCGCGCTGCTCAGCGTCGCCGGCCTCGCGGCGCTGCTGGTGGGGCTCTTCGCCGACGAGGCGGGCAACCGGCTGGTCACCGTCGCCACCGGCGCGGTCGTGATCTTCCTGGGCGTCGCGGTGCTGAGCCCGCTGGTCGCCCGGCCGATGTCGCGCGTGCTGGGCTGGCCCTTCGCGCACTGGGCGGGGCAGCCGGGCAAGCTGGCGCGCGAGAACGCGATGCGGATCCCGCGCCGGACCGCCTCCACCGCCGCCGCGCTGATGATCGGCCTGGCGCTGGTGAGCCTGGTGACCATCTTCGCCGCGTCCCTCAAGGCCTCCAGCGCCAAGATCCTCGACCGGGCGGTCGCCGCGGACTACATCCTCACCGGCCCGTCCGGCGGCTTCACCGGGTTCAGCCCGGAGGTCGTCCGGCAGCTGTCCCAGCAGCCCCAGATCGAGGCGGCCACCGGCCTCCGGAGCGGCTCGTTCAAGATCGACGGCCAGGGGAAGAGCCTGACCGGCATCGACCCGGTCTCCTACGGCCGCACCGTCCGCACCGAGACCACGTCCGGCAGCCTCGCCGACCTGGCCCAGGGCGGTCTGGCCGTGCGGGAGGACGTGGCCGAGCAGAAGGGCTGGAAGGTCGGCGACACCGTCACGATGCAGTTCCCGGTGGGCGGCGTCGACCGGATCCCGCTGCGGGCGGTCTACGAGGACAACGAGCTCAACGGCGAGTACATGCTCGCCCTGCGCGACTACCAGCGGCATTACCAGGACCAGCTGGACGTGTTCGGCTTCGTCAAGGCCAGGCAGGGCGTCGCGCCCGCCGAGTCGCGGGCCGCCATCGACCGGGTGATCGAGCGGTTCCCCAGCGTCCAGGTGCGCGACCAGGCCGAGTTCAAGCAGGAGCAGGAGAACCAGATCAACCAGATCCTGATCCTGTTCTACGTGCTGCTGGCGCTCGCGGTGGTCATCGCGTTCATCGGCATCATCAACACCCTCGCCCTGTCGGTCCTGGAACGGGTGCGCGAGCTCGGCCTGCTGCGCGCCGTGGGCATGACCCGCGGCCAGCTGCGCGCCATGATCCGGTGGGAGGCGGTCATCATCTCGGTGCTCGGCGCCGTGCTGGGTCTCGCGGTGGGCGTCTTCTTCGGCTGGACGCTGGTCAGCGCGCTGGACGAGGAGGGCATCACCGAGTTCGCCCTGCCCGTCGGCACCCTGATCGGCCTGGTCGTGGCGGCCGGTGTGGTGGGCGTCGTGTCCGCGATCCTGCCCGGTCGCCGCGCCGCCCGGATCGATGTTCTGCGTGCAGTGACAACCGAATGACATCCCGGTGTGACAAAACCGCCCCTCTTCGGCGCTGTTCAAACAAGAGCACCGTCGAGGGGATCGGGTATGAGTTACCGGAGACACCTTCTCGTCGCCAGAGACGACCGGCCGTTGCCCGAGCTCTACGCTCTGCGGCCCTACGTCGGTTTCGTGGCGGGAAACCAGGCGCGCGACGACAACTGGCAAGTCTGCTCGCTCGGCTGTGACGCCGGACTCGGTGACTCGGTCTCGCTTCTGGTCGAGATCGCCGCCGAGACCCACACGGCCGCCATGCTCGCCTCGTTCTTCGACGGCGGCTGCGCGGCCGTCGAAGGGTTCAGCAGGCCGTACGGCTACTGGCAGGCCGTCCTCGGCACCGCGCACGCCCCCGGCTGCCCGGCCTTCGAATCGCCCGCCTTCAGCGCCGAGGAGGCCGCCGCCGGCGCCGCCAGATGGGCCGAGGCCGCGGCCCACCCGGTCCCGCCGGACCCGATCCTGGAGGTGCTCCAGGGACCCGTCGAGCCCAGCGCCGAGGCCATCTTCGAGGAGCTCCTCAACCGGCTCGGGCTCACGGGTGCCACTGATACCTCTCTGGCGGAGATTGGCTGAGCCTCCGGGCTGTGTGACCATCCGGGCATGGACACACCGAAGGCTTTCCTGGAAGGCGGCCCGGCGGACCTGCCGGAGCGCATCGTAAGGATCACTCCCCCCGGTGTGGAGGTGAAGCTCCCGTTCCGCGGCGGCTACGAGCACTTCAAGGTGACGCCGCGCCATCACGACACCGAGGAGGGACGGCTCCCGGTCTTCGAGTGGACCGAGCGCACGGCCGTCGCCGAGTGACCCTTCCGATCAGCGGGTGTCGAGGAACCGGTCGAGGACACGGGTGCCGAAGCGCAGGCCCTCGACCGGCACCCGTTCGTCCACCCCGTGGAACATGCCGAAATAGTCCAGGTCAGGGGTGAGGAGCAGCGGCGCGAACCCGAAGCTCTTGATGCCGATTCGGTGGAACGACTTCGCGTCGGTGCCGCCGGACATCACATACGGGACGGGATGGGCCTGCGGGTCCTCGGCCCTGAGCGACCCGGCCAGCGCCGCGAACGTCGGGCCCGCGGGATCGGCGGCGGGCGCCTCCTCGTAGTTGATGAACTCGCGCGTCACCTTCGGCCCGAGGAGACGGTCGATCGTGGCGAGGAACTCCTCGCCCGTGCCGGGCAGGTAGCGCCCGTCCACCTGGGCGGTCGCCGTGCCCGGGATGACGTTGACCTTGTATCCGGCGTCGAGGCGCGTCGGGTTGGCGGAGTTGCGGATCGTTCCCTCGAAGAGGGTGCCGACCCGGCCGAGCCGCCGTGCCTCATCGTCGAGCCGGTCGTGGTCGATGGTGGTGCCGAGCGCGTCCGCCAGGCCGTCGAGCAGGGCACGGACGCCCGGGGTCAGGCGGACCGGCCACTCGTGGGCGGCGAGGCGGGAGACGGCGTGGCACAGCTCGGCGACCGCGTTGTCGCGGTTCGGCTTGGAGCCGTGCCCGGCCGTGCCCTGGACGGTGAGCCGCATCCAGGTGGTGCCGCGCTCTCCGGTGGCGATGGGATAGACGCGTTTGCCGCCGGCGGCCACGCTGAAGCCGCCGGACTCGCTGATCGCCTCCGTGCAGCCGGTGAAGAGGTCGCGGTGGTGCTCGACGACGTGGCGCGAGCCGTAGTCGCCGGTGCACTCCTCGTCGGCGAGGAAGGCCAGCACGAGGTCGCCGCGCGTCCGCCGGTCCTCGCGCAGGCGCTGGCGGACGACCGCGAGGGTCATCGCGAGCGTGCCCTTCATGTCGACGGCGCCGCGGCCCCACACGCAGCCGTCGCGGACCTCGCCGGAGAACGGGTGGACGCTCCACTCGGCCGGATCGGCGGGGACGACGTCCAGATGCCCGTGGATCAGGAACGCGGGCGCCGCCGGGTCGGTGCCGGGCACGCGGGCGAGCACGCTGGCGCGGCCCGGCGCGGACTCGACGACGGACGGCTCGGCGCCCACCTCGGCGAGCAGCGCCGCGACGTGCTCGGCCGCGGGACGCTCGCCGCGGCCGCGGCCCTCGCCCTCGTTGGTGGTGTCGATTCGGAGGAGATCGGCGCAGATCGCCGCGACCTCGTCGGCCGCGGTCCGCCGTTCGCGCACTACCTGCGGTTCGGTCACCCGTGCCGCCTTTCGAAGGGACCTTGCGATTTGCCTGGCCGTTGACCATAGCCAATAAAGATCCGTTCTGGGTGATGGTCTCGATCAGATGACAAATTCGCAGGGCCGTACCGAAGGGCCGCGCGCGGGGTCCACGCTTCCGTGCATTCGGGGTCGCTGCTCTGTGTCGGCAAGGGAGGATCATGTTCGGACGAGGCCTGAGCAGGAGCGCCGGGGCCGTCGCGCTGGCGCTTTCGGTGGGCGCCGCGGCGGCCGGCTGCGGAGGCGGCGGCGGCGAGTCGGGCGACGGCACGTTCGTCGCGGGTCACCCCGAGCCCGACCATCTGATCCCCGGCAACACCACCAGCAGCTACTCGTGGGACGTCACCAGCGAGCTCTTCGAGAACCTCGTCGAACTCGACAAGACGGGGAACGTGGTCAACGCGGCCGCCGCCTCGGTCGAGTCGCCGGACCAGAAGGTCTGGACGATCAAGATCCGGCCGGGCCAGAAGTTCCACAACGACGAGCCGGTCACCGCCGCGAGCTTCGCCGACGCCTGGAACCACGCGGCGTACGGCCCGAACGCCTTCGAGGGCAACGACTACTTCTCGCAGATCAAGGGCTACGCCGACCTCAACCCCGAGGACGAGAAGGCCAAGCCCAAGACCGACAGGCTGTCGGGTCTGAAGGTCGTCGACGAGTCCACGCTCGAAGTGACGCTGGACGCGCCGTTCAGCCAGTTCAAGCTGCTCCTCACGCACCCGGCCTTCGCTCCGCTGCCCAAGGCCGCCTACAGCGACATCAAGGGCTTCGACGACAAGCCGATCGGCAACGGGCCGTACATGATGGACGGCGCCTGGGAACGCAACAAGCAGATCAAGCTCAAGGTCTTCCCCGGCTACACCGGGACGCGCAAACCCAAGAACAAGGGCTTCACCTGGCGCAGCTACGCCGGCCAGGACACCACCTACACCGACCTGCGGGCCAAGCGCATCGACCTCATGCAGTCGATCCCGGCGGCGAAGGTGCCCGAGGCCAAGCGGCTGCTCGGCAAGAACGTGCTGCCGCGCGACACGGGCACGTTCGACTACCTCGGCTTCCCGCTGTTCGACAAGCGGTTCGGCAACGCCGACCTGCGCAGGGCGATCTCGATGGCCATCGACCGCAACGGCATCAACAAGGCCGTCTACAACGGTGAGTACGTCGTCGCCGACTCGCTGCTGCCGCCGATGATCAAGGGGCATCGGGCCGGCGCCTGCGGTGACCTGTGCTCCTACAACCCGACGAAGGCCAGGGAGCTGTACGACAAGGCCGGCGGGTTCAAGGGCACGCTGGAGCTGTACTTCTCCAACGCGCAGCCGAGTTACGAGCAGTGGATGCAGATCGTCGCCAACTCGCTCAAGCAGAACCTCGGCATCACCGACATCCAGTTCCGCAAGATCCCCGTCTCCGACTACCTGTCGATGCTGACCGACAGGAAGGAGAAGGGGCCGTACCGGCAGAACTGGGAGGCCGACTACCCGAGCGCCCAGAACTACCTGGAGCCGCAGTGGCACTCCGCCAAGAACCGCATGGCCTGGGTGAGCAAGGAGTTCGACGGCCTCATCGCCAAGGGCAACGGCGCGTCCACCGACGACGAGGCGGTCAGGTTCTACAACCAGGCCGAGGACGTCGCGATCCGTGAGGCGCCGCTCGTGCCGCTGTGGATCTGGAAGGGCTTCGGCGGCAAGTCGGACAAGATCGACAACGTCACCATCACGCCGTACGCCAACGGTCTGCTGGCCCACGAAGTGACGGTGAAGTAGCCGGGCATGTGGCGCTTCATCGCACGGCGGCTGCTCCAGGCGATCCCGGTCTTCCTGGGCACGACGTTCCTGATCTACGCCATGGTGTTCGCGCTGCCGGGCGACCCGATCCAGGCGCTGGCGGGGGAGAAGCCGCTGCCCCCGTCGGTGGTCAACGCCCTGCGTGAGCACTACAACCTGAACGACCCGCTGCTCCTGCAGTACGTGAAGTACCTCGGCGGCCTCTTCCAGGGCGACCTGGGCGAGACGTTCGACGGCCAGGCCGTGTCCGACGTGCTCAGCGGGCGCTGGACGGTGACGGCGCAGCTCGCGCTCACGGCCTGGCTGTTCGAGCTGGTGATCGGTATCGGGCTCGGGGTGTGGGCGGGGCTGCGGCGCGGCAGCCTCGCCGACACCCTGGTCCTCGGCGGCACGACGCTCGTCATCGCGGTCCCGGTGTTCGTCCTCGGCTACACCGCCCAGATCGTGCTCGGCCTGAATCTGGGGCTGTTCCCGACCGCCGGCACCGAGGACGGCTGGCCCATGAGCTACCTGCTGCCCGGCATGGTGCTCGGATCGCTGGGCCTGTCGTACGTGGCGCGGCTGACCCGTACGAGCATCGCGGAGAACCTGCGGGCCGACTACGTGCGCACCGCCTACGCCAAGGGGCTGAGCAAGGTGCGCGTCGTGGGCAGGCACACGCTGCGCAACTCGCTCATCCCGGTGGTCACCTATCTCGGCGTGGACTTCGGCACGCTGATGGGCGGGGCCGTGGTCACCGAGGGCATCTTCAACCTGCCGGGCATCGGCCAGCAGGTGTTCCAGTCGATCCAGCTGAAGGAGGGGCCGGTGGTGGTGGGGGCGTCCACGCTCCTGGTGCTGGTCTTCCTGGTGGTGAACCTCGCCGTCGACCTGCTCTACGGCGTGCTCGACCCGAGGATCCGCCATGACTGAGCCGACGACGGCCGAACCGGCGACGACGGCGGCCGTCGCGGAGGCGGGCGGGCTGGTCTCCGGGCAGTCGGCCTCGCTGTGGGGGGACGCCTGGCGTGACCTGCGGCGCCGCTGGATCTTCTGGATCTCCGTGACGATCCTGGTCGTGGTCAGCGCGCTCGCGGTCGTGCCGAGCCTGTTCACCGGCGTCGGCGAGAACGAGGACTGCGACCCCAACCTGTCCAAGCTGTCTCCGGGCGGCGACCACCGTTTCGGCACCGACCTGGCGGGCTGCGACTACTACGCGCACGTCGTGCACGGCGCCTGGCCGACCCTGCTCATCGGGGTGTCGGTCACGGTGTTCGCCCTGCTCATCGCGGTGGTCTTCGGCATGCTCGGGGGCTACTACGGCGGCGTGTGGGACGGGCTGATCGCGCGGATCACCGACGTCTTCTTCGGGCTGCCGTTCGTGCTGGGCGCGACGGTCATCCTGGTCGCCTTCCCCGACCACGGGATCGGCGCGATGACGCTGGTGCTGGTGCTGCTCGGCTGGACGACCATGATCCGGATCATGCGCGGCCAGGTGATCGCGGTGAAGGACGCCGACTACGTGCAGGCGGCGCGCCTGCTCGGCGCGTCCGACCTGCGGATCATGCGCCGGCACATCCTGCCGAACGCGATCGCCCCCGTCATCGTGGTGGCGACGCTGAACGTGGGCAACGTGATCGCGGGGGAGGCGACGCTGGACTTCCTCGGCGTCGGGCTGCAGTACCCGGAGGTGTCGTGGGGCCTGCAGCTCAACCAGGCGCAGTCCTACTTCGTCGACCATCCGCATCTGCTGGTGTTCCCGGCGCTGTTCCTGTCGGCGACCGTGCTGAGCTTCCTGATGCTCGGCGACGCCGTCCGCGACGCCCTCGACCCGAAACTGCGGTGACCATGAGCATGACGAAGGACGCGCCGCTGCTGGAGGTGGACGACCTCCACGTCCGCTTCAAGGTCCGCGGCCAGGACGTCCTGGCGGTGAACGGGCTGTCCTACACGCTCGCGGAGGGCGAGACGGTCGCCATCCTGGGCGAGTCGGGCTCGGGCAAGAGCGTGGCCGCGCAGGCGGTGATGGGCATCCTCGACACCCCGCCCGCCGAGATCACCAAGGGCGCGGTGCGGCTGCGCGGCGAGGAACTGCTCGGCCTGCCCGAACGCCGCCGCCGGACCTACCGCGGCGACCGCATCTCCATGATCTTCCAGGACGCGCTGAGCGCGCTGAACCCGGTCTTCACGGTCGGCGACCAGATCTGCGAGATGTACCAGGTGCACCGCGGGATGCGGCGCAAGGAGGCTAGGGAGAAGACCGCCGAGCTGATGGAGCGGGTGCGGATCCCGTCGGCGCGCCGGCGCCTCGGTGACCATCCGCACCAGTTCTCCGGCGGCATGCGGCAGCGCATCATGATCGCCATGGCGCTGGCGCTGGAGCCCGACGTGCTCATCGCCGACGAGCCGACCACCGCGCTCGACGTGACCGTGCAGGCGCAGATCATGCGGCTGCTCGCCGACCTGCAGGACGAGCTGCGGATGGGCCTGGTGCTCATCACGCACGACCTCGGCGTCGTCGCGGGCGTCGCGGACCGGATCGTGGTCATGTACGCGGGCACGGTCGCCGAGCAGGCGCCGGCGCGCGAGTTGTACGCGCGTCCCGCCCACCCCTATACCGCCGGGCTGCTGGCGTCGGTGCCGCGGCTCGACCGCGCCGGTGAGCGGCTCGTCCCCATCAAGGGGGCGCCGCCGAATCCCGCGGCCCTGCCGCCGGGATGCCCGTTCCAGCCGCGCTGCCCGCGCGCGGAGGCGATCTGCTCGGCGGAGCGGCCGCCGCTGGTCGCGGTCGGCACCGGCGGGCACGAGGCGGCCTGCCATTTCGCCGAGGAGGTGTACGGTGCCGGATCCGGCGACGAAGGCTGAGCGGCCGATCCTCGAAGTCGAGGGACTGGTGAAGCACTACCCGGTGAACCAGGGCGTGCTCTTCAGGCGCGAGGTCGGCCGCGTCAAGGCCGTGGACGGCGTGAACCTGGAGCTGCGCCGCGGCGAGACGCTGGGCATCGTGGGGGAGTCGGGCTGCGGCAAGTCGACCCTGGCCCGCCTCCTGCTGGCGGCGGAGAGGCCCACGGCGGGCAGCGTACGGTTCGAGGGCCGCGACATCTTCTCGCTGTCGCGCCGTGACCTGCGCACGTTGCGGCGCCGCATCCAGATGGTGCTCCAGGACCCCTACTCCTCGCTCAACCCCCGCATGACGGTCGGCGACATCGTGGGCGAGCCGTTCGACATCCACCCGGACGTGGCGCCCAAGAAGGAACGGCGGGCCCGCGTCAACGAGCTGCTGGAGCTGGTCGGGCTCGATCCGGACCACGTCAGCCGCTACCCGCACCAGTTCTCCGGCGGCCAGCGCCAGCGCGTCGGCATCGCCCGGGCCCTGGCGCTGCGCCCCGACGTCATCGTGTGCGACGAGCCGGTCTCGGCCCTCGACGTGTCGGTGCAGGCCCAGGTCATGAACCTGCTGGACGACCTCCAGCGCGAACTCGGCCTGTCGTACGTGTTCATCGCCCACGACCTGGCCGCCGTCCGGCACATCTCGGACCGCGTCGCCGTGATGTACCTCGGCAAGGTCGTGGAGACCGGCGACCAGACGCAGATCTACGAGCACCCGACCCACCCGTACACTCAGGCCCTGCTGGCGGCGGTGCCCGTCCCGGACCCCGACGCGCAGGGCTGGACCGAGCAGCTCACGCTGGAGGGCGAGCCGCCGTCGCCGATCGACCCGCCGTCCGGCTGCCGGTTCCGGACCCGCTGCTGGAAGGCCCGGGACGTGTGCGCCGAGGAGGAACCCGCCCTGGTCGAACGGGACGGATCGGGCCATCCGAGCGCCTGTCACTTCGCCGAGGAGACCGCCCGGGCCTGAGGACTACTGCTTGACGGCCGCCTCGATCCACTCGTTCGACAGCGGCGAGTCGAGCAGCAGGTGCCCGGCGCCGAGGATGCTCGCGTCCCGCCCGGTGCGGGAGGTGGAGATCTCCAGGTTGCGCGTGGCCAGCGGCAGGCAGCGCTCGTAGATGACGCCGCGGATGGTCGAGATGAGCGGCTCGGCGTTGGACATGCTGCCGCCGATGACGAGCGCGTCGGGGTTGAAGAAGTTGACGAGCGCGGTGAGCACGTCGCCGATGAGGCGTCCGGCGTTGCGCACGGCGCTGGTCGCCTGCGGGACGCCGTTGGTCACCAGGTCGACGATGTCGGCGGGGTGGTCGACCGTGATGCCCTGCTCCGCCAGCGCCGCCGCCAGGGCCGCGCCGCTGGCGTGCGCCTCCAGGCAGTCGGGGTGGCCGCAGGAGCAGTCGACGGTCGCCTCGGACAGGATGCGCACGTGGCTGATGTCGCCCGCCGCGCCCCGGCCCCGGTGCAGGCGCCCCTCGGCGATGACGCCGCAGCCGATGCCGCTGCCGAGCTTGAGCACCATGAGGTTGTCGAGCCCGGGCCAGGAGTGCCGGTGCTCGCCGACCGCCATGAGGTTGGCGTCGTTCTCCACGAGGGCGGGCAGGCCCGCGCGTTCGGTCAGGTAGTCGCGCGCGGGGAAGTCGTTCCAGCCGGGCATGCGCGACGGCGACACGACCTGGCCGGTGGCCGGGTCGACGGGCCCGGGCAGGCCCACGCCGATGCCGCGCACCGGCAGGCCGGCCAGCCCCTGGTCGCGTGCCAGCAGGCGCAGGTGGCCGATCACCGAGTCGAGCGTGCCCTCCGGGCCGACCGCGATCTCGCACGCCAGCTCCGAGAGCGCCAGCGGCGTGCCGGCGAGGTCGACGATCGCCAGGCGCGCGTGGTGCGCGCCGAGGTCGGCCGCGAGGAAGACGCCCGCCTCGCGCCCGAGCCGCAGCCGCCGGGGGCGCCGGCCGCCGCGTGACGCGCCCGCGCCCTCCTCGGCGAACAGGCCCGCGTCGATGAGCTGCTCGACCCGCAGCGAGACGCTGGACGGCGCCAGCCCGGACAACCGGGCGAGGTCGGCTCGTGACTCGGCGTGGCCGGAGGCCACGAGCCGCACGAGCGCGGCCGGTCCGTCGTCTCTGGTTCGCATCCCAGATGAATAGCACGAACCGACTTTGCCCAGCAATGTGTTGACCTGATCCGATTTTGGGCTCTATGGTCCTCACTACCTTCGATATCGAAGAAAGTTAGGGCGATGGAGACCGAATGATCGAGGTTCGTGGTCTGAACAAGAGGTTCGGCGACACCTACGCGCTGCGCGACGTCGACCTCGACGTGGCGAAGGGCGAGGTCGTGGTCGTGATCGGCCCGTCCGGGTCCGGCAAGTCGACCCTCTGCCGCTGCCTCAACCGGCTGGAGAGCCCGACGTCGGGGCAGGTCCGCATCGACGGGCGGCCACTTCCGGCCGAGGGCCGCGAGCTGGCCCGGCTGCGCGCCGACGTCGGCATGGTCTTCCAGTCGTTCAACCTCTTCCAGCACAAGACCGTGCTGGACAATCTGACGCTCGCGCCGATGAAGGTGCGCGGCGTGGGCCGCGCGGAGGCCGAACGCACCGCGCGGGAGCTCCTCGACCGCGTCGGCATCGGCGGGCACGCCGCCAAGCTCCCCGCGCAGCTGTCCGGCGGACAGCAGCAGCGCGCGGCGATCGCCCGGGCCCTCGCCATGCGGCCCAAGGCGATGCTCTTCGACGAGCCGACCTCGGCACTCGATCCCGAGATGGTCGGCGAGGTGCTGGACGTCATGACCGCACTCGCCCGCGACGGCATGACCATGGTGGTCGTCACCCACGAGATGGGGTTCGCCCGCAAGGTCGCCGACCGGGTCGTGTTCATGGCCGACGGCGAGATCGTCGAGACCGGCGCGCCCGAGGCCTTCTTCGACTCACCCGCCACCGACCGGGCCCGGGACTTCCTGGCCAAGGTTCTCAGCCACTGATCCACGGCTGTTCCGAGAAAGGTTGATGATCATGGTGCGCACCCTCCCGGGTCTGCGGCGTACGGCGGTCACCGCGCTCGCCGCGCTGTCGCTGGCGGGCCTGGCCGCCTGTTCGAGCGACGACGACTCCTCCTCCTCCTCCTCCGCGGTGCCCGGCGCCCCCGGCGGCGGCGACAAGGCCGACCTCACGGCCTCCGCCCCGGTCGCCGCGAACATCCCGGCCGGCTCCACGATGGACAAGATCAAGAAGCGCGGGCAGCTGATCGTCGGCGGCTCGCTGGACGCGCCGCTGCTGTCCCAGCAGAACCCGGCGACCAAGAAGGTCGAGGGCCTGGACGCCGACTTCGGCCGGCTGCTGGCCAAGTACATCATCGGCAAGCCCGAGGTGAAGATCGTCAACTCGGCGTCCGAGACGCGCGAGGCGCTGCTGTCCAACGGCACCGTCGACGTCGTCTTCCAGACCTACAGCATCACCCCGGAACGCGCGAAGCAGGTCGCCTTCGCCGGGCCGTACTACAGCTCCGGCCTGGTCATCGCCACCAAGAAGGGCGAGACCGGCATCACCAGGCCCGAGGACCTGAAGGGCAAGACCGTCATCGCGGGCGCCAACACCCCGGCGATCCCGGCCATCAAGAAGGCCGCGCCGGACGCCAAGATCGTCACGTTCGGCAGTGACCCCGAGTGCGTGCAGGCGCTCAAGCAGGGGCGGGGTCAGGCCTACGTGCAGGACGAGGCGGTGCTGCTGGCGAGCGCGAAGCAGGACCCGTCCATCCAGATCCAGGGCAAGCCGTTCACCAGCGACCCGTACGGCATCGGCCTCAAGCACGGCGACGCGCAGATGAAGCAGTTCGTCAACGAGTGGCTGAAGAGCATCCAGGCGTCGGGCCTGTGGGCGAAGGTCTGGAAGAACTCCATCGGCACGGTCGTGCAGGGCGAGGCGCCGCAGCCGCCCGCCATCGGCTCGGCGCCCGGCTCCGAGTAGGGGCACTGGATGGACGTCATCACCCGGCATCTCGGCGAGTTCGGCGACGGGCTGCTGGTCACCGTGGAGCTCACCCTGCTGTCACTGGCGGGCGCGCTCGTGGCCGGTGTCATCGTGGCCGCGATGCGCGTCAGCCCGGTGGCGGTGCTGCGCGCCGCGGGCACCGCCTACGTGGAGACCTTGCAGAACATCCCGCTCCTGGTGTGGCTCGTGCTGGCCGTCTTCGGCCTGCCCGAGATCGGGGTGATGGCGGGCCTCTTCACCACCGCCGCGATCGTGATCTCGCTCTACCAGGGCGCGTACATGGCCGAGGCGGTGCGGTCGGGGATCAACGCCGTGCCGGTGGGCCAGGGGGAGGCGGCCCGCGCGCTCGGCCTCACCTTCACCCAGTCGCTGCGCATGGTGATCCTGCCGCAGGCGCTGCGCACGGTGATCCAGCCGCTCGGCAACATCGCGATCATGACGATCATGAACACCGCGCTGGCGGCGGCGGTCGGCGTGGTCGAGCTGACCGCCGCGGCCAACCGGGTCAACCTGGCCGAGGCGCAGCCGATCTGGATCTTCGTGACGGCGGGCCTGCTCTACATGGCGTTGTCGGCGTGCGCCGGGCTGACCACCGGCGCCCTGGAACGGAAGCTGGCGATCCTGCGATGAGCGTCGCGAGGGTGTTGTTCGACGAGCCCGGCCCGCGCGCCCGCCGCCGGATCCGGATCGCGACCGTGCTCGCGGTCCTGGCCGTGCTCGCGCTGCTCGGGCTGGCGCTGCGGCAGTTCGCCGACAACGGGCAGCTCGCGGCCGAACGCTGGCGCCCGTACGGCACCTGGCCGATGTGGCGCTACCTGCTGGACGGGCTGAAGGCGACGGCGCTCGCGGCGGTCGTGGCGATCGCGCTGTCGATGGCGGCGGGCATCGTGCTCGCGCTCGGCCGCCTGTCGCCCAGCCGGTGGATCCGCCTGCCGTCCGCCGCGTACGTCGAGCTCGTACGGACCATCCCGGCGCTGCTGCTGGTGTACGTGGTGCTGTTCGCGCTGCCGAAGTACGGCCTCGACATGCCGCTGTTCTGGAAGCTCGTCGTGCCGTTGTCGGTGTCCAACGCCGCCGCGTTCGCCGAGGTATTCCGGGCGGGCATCCAGTCGGTCGAACGCGGCCAGCTGGAGGCCGGGCTCGCGCTCGGGCTCACCCGCGGCCGGGCCATGCGGATGATCGTGCTGCCCCAGGCGGCGCGGCGGGTGCTGCCGTCGCTCATCAGCCAGTCCGTGGGCCTGGTCAAGGACACCTCGCTCGGCTTCGTCGTCAGCTACGCCGAGCTGCTCTACAGCGGCAAGGTGCTGGCCAACTACAACCACCTGCTCATCCAGACCTACCTGGTCATCGCGCTGGTCTACCTGGTCATCAACGCGACTTTGTCCAAGGTCGCGCGCACTTTGGAGGAACGGAATGTACGAGGTTCTCGCCGAGGTCGTGCGCAACGGCTTCGTGGAGAGCGTGCACTACGGCAGCGTCTCGGGGCTGGCGCCTGACGGCGCTCTCGCGTACGCGCGCGGCGACGTGCACGCCACCGTGCTGCCGCGTTCCACGACCAAGCCGTTCCAGGCGCTCGCGTGCCTGACGGCGGGCGCGCCGCTCACCGGCGAACGGCTCGCGATCGCGGCGGGCAGCCACACCGGCGAGGACTTCCACGTGAAGACCGTCGCCGCGATCCTCGCCGACGCCGGGCTCGGCTTCGAGGCGCTCCAGTGCCCGGCGACCCCGCCCGAGGACGGGCGCACGCGAGCGGCGCTCATCCGGGGCGGTGAGCCGGACGAGTCGCGCGAGCGCATGAACTGCTCGGGCAAGCACGCCGCCATGCTCGCCGCCTGCGTCGCCAACGACTGGCCGGTGGAGACCTACCTCGATCCGAACCACCCGTTCCAGCAGGGCGTCCGCACCACGATGGCCGACGCCGCGGGCGAACGGCCCGCGCCCGTGGCCGTGGACGGCTGCGGCGCCCCGCTCTTCGGGCTCACGCTGACCGGGCTGGCCCGCGCCGCGCGGTCCCTCGTCCTCGCCAAGCACGGCCCGTCCCGCGCGGTGGCCGACGCGATGCGCGAGCACCCCGAGTACGTCGGCGGCACAGGCCATCCCAACACCGAGCTGATGAGGGCGCTGCCCGGCTCGGTCGTCAAGGGCGGCGCGGAGGGCGTGCTCATCGCCGCCACCGCCGAGGGCCACGCCGTCGCCGTCAAGGTCATCGACGGCAGTCCCCGCGCCACCACCGCCATCGCCCTGCGCGCCCTCGCCGCTCTCGGCGCGCACGTCACGCCGGCCGCCCTGGAGCTCGGCGCCGTGCCCGTCCTCGGCGGCGGCCGCGTGGTGGGCGAGATCCGTACAACCGAAGGGAAGTAAGTGAGCCTCACCTACGAGATCTGCATCGACAGCGTCGACGGCGCGATCGCCGCCGAACGGGCGGGCGCGCACCGGGTGGAGCTGTGCGCCGCGCTGTTCGACGGCGGGATCACCCCGAGCCTCGGCACGGTACGCGCCGCCGTCGCGGCGGTCTCGTCGATCCGCGTGCACGTCATCATCCGCCCGCGCGGCGGCGACTTCATCTTCGACGCCCACGAGGTGGACGCGATGGAGCACGACGTCGTCCTCGCCCGCGAGGCGGGGGCCCACGGCGTGGTGATCGGCGCGCTGACCCCCGCGGGCGAGATCGACCGCGCGGTCGGCGCTCGCCTCATCAAGGCCGCGGGCGGCCTGCCGGTGACGTTCCACCGCGCGTTCGACATGACCGCCGACCCGTTCGCGGCACTGGAAACCCTGATCGACCTCGGCGTCGACCGGGTCCTCACCTCCGGCCAGGAGGTGAGCGTGCTCGAAGGGGCCCCGCTGATCGCCGAGCTGGTCCGCCGCGCGGGCGACCGGATCGTCGTCATGCCGGGCGGCGGCGTGACCGAGCGCAACGTGGCCCGCATCGTCGCCGAGACCGGTGTCAAGGAGATCCACTTCGCCGCCCTCACCGAGACCGACAGCCCCGCCGTCTTCCGCAACCCGCACCCGTTCATGGGCGGGGAGCTTCGCCGCCCCGAATACCAGCGCCTCGTCACCACGGGAGCCGGGATCACCTCGGTGATCGCGGCGAGCACCGCTCACTAGACTGGGCCCATGGGGCGCAAGGGACGGCGGGAGCCGAAGGCGGACCGCTACACGATCGCCACCGGCGAGGCCGAGCTCCTGCGCGACGCCGACCGCGACAACGGCTGGGTGCTGTGCGTGGGCGGGGTGCCCCAGTCCTACGTGGACCTGACCGACCCCACCTACCTCGACTTCGAGTACATGCGCCTGATGGGCGACGTGGTGGACTGCCTGGGCCTGGAGCACGAGGCGTTCGACGCCGTGCACATCGGCGGCGCGGCCTGCACGCTGCCCCGCTACATCGCCGCGACCCGCCCCGGCTCCCGCCAGGTCGTCCTCGAACCCGACGGGCAGCTGGTCCAGCTCGTCCGCGAGCAGCTGCCCGTCAAGGACGTCCCCGGGCTCAAGATCAGGATCGTGGACGGCCGGGCCGGCATCGCCGCGCTGGACGACGAGGCCGACGACCTCGTGGTCCTCGACGCCTACACCGAGGCGTCGATGCCGGTCGAGCTCGCCACCCAGGAGTTCGCCTACGACGTCGTCCGGGTGCTGCGCCCCGGCGGCGTCTACCTCATCAACGTCGCCGACGGCTTCCGGCTGCCGTTCGCGCGCCGCATGGCCGCGACGGTCCGCTCGGTCTTCCGCCACACCCTCGTGCTGGCCGAGCCGGGCGTCCTGCGCGGACGCCGCTTCGGCAACCTCATCATCGCCGCGTCCCGTGCCCCGCTGCCCACCAGGGAGCTCACCCGCAAGGCGGCCGGCGGCCTGGTCCAGGCCCGCCTCATCGAAGGCGACGGCCTCACCGCGTTCACGGCGGGCGCCGCCCCCATGCACGACGGTGAGGAGATCGAGGCCCCCGTCCCCCCGCCGCAGGTCTTCGGCCGCCCCTGACGCCTCAGTCCGGCATCCGGATGATCGACAGGATGGTCAGCGCGGCCGTGGCGAGCCGCTCGTCGCCTTCCATCCGCGCTCGTGCGGCCGCCTCGGCCGGGCCGATGCCGCGCGTGCACAGGCGCCAGGCCGCGTCGCAGTCCAGCGTGACCCGCGCGTCCGCGGTGGCGGGCTCGCCGCGATCGAGGGCCCACCGGTCCCCGGTGTGGGCGCACGTCCAGCCGCCTCCGCCCGGGCCGGTGACCACGAAGGCCAGCGTGCCCTGCGGCGCGTCCGCCGTCTGCAGCGTGTAGGGAAGCGCGCGCAGGAAGGTGTCGAGGACGGGCGCCAGGAAACGTTCGTCGGGGCCGGGCCGTCCGGTGGCTTCGCTGATCTGCTGATGGTGCGTCCAGTATTCGGAGAAGTCGCGCGCCGCGTCCAGCCACACCGGCGCTGGATCGGCGCCCGCCCACGTGACCAACGCGGTGAGCGCGTCCATGTCGAGCGACTGCCAGAAGTCCGCCACCTGCGTCGCCGTGGCCGAGAGCCACTCGACGAGGAGCGGCGGGCTGATGCGCCGGGCAGCGACCACCCATTCCTCATTGATGCGGTCAAGAAAAGCGGGAAACGGCTCGTCCGGTGCCGGACTCAACACGTGGAAACCGTCGCGGCCCATCGACAGGCGCCCGAGGTGGTCGCCCAGAACGTGCGCGGCCACGTCGTGAACGCTCCATCCCGGACAGGCCGTGGGACGGGACCACTCCTGCGGCGCGAGGTCGCGCAGAAGCGCGGTGAACGCGGCCTGCTGGCCGGCGAAGAGCGACCGGACCTCGATCGGCGGCCCGAGCCAGGAGACGTCGGTCATGGCAGGCAGCTTAGGACGGCGTACCGGACGCGTGGTAATCGTTTTTCGGCGGATAATTCGGCTTTACTCCACCGCGACGGCAAATGCCCCATAATCGAGCGATGGAGTCCTCCACCCGAATTCTCATTGTCGGCATGGACGCTTCGGGAAAGATACTCCAGTTCGATCGCAACGCCGCGGCAGTTCTCGCCACGAATCGCGACGACCTGTGCGGCGCGCCGTTCGGCGACATGATCGTCGGCGGCGGGGACGGCGGGCTGGACGGTCTCCTGGCCGCGGTCGCCGCCGGGCGCGAGACCTCGGCCATGCTCCCGATCCAGGCCGCGGAGGGCACGACCCACGACGCCGTCATCACCGTGCATCCGATGAGCGGCGGCGACCCGGACCTGTCCGCGCTGGCCGTCATCCGCGTCCCGGTGCCGCTGCCCGACCGGTTCCTCGATCCGGCCGTCATCCGGCGCGCGCTGCTCGACGACTCGCTGCCGCGCATCGGCGCGACGCTCGACCTCGACCAGCTGGCGCGCGGGCTCATGGACATCGTCGTCCCGCACTTCTGCAACGCCGGCGGGCTGCTCCTGCTGGAGAGCCTGGTGGCCGCCGACGAGCCGCCCGCCCAGTCGCCGGACGGGTCGCACCTGCTGCGGCGCATGGCGGTCTCCTTCGACGACGCCGACCAGGCGTGGGACGCGGCCTTCCCGACCGGCGAGGTGCTGAGCTACCCGGCGGGCACGCCGTACGTGCAGTGCATGGACACCGGGCGCCCGGTCCTCGCCCGGCTCGCCGAGGAGGGCGCGGCCCGCATCGCCGAGGCGTGGCACCGCCCGCCGGTGGCGGAGCTGCTCAAGGGCGCCTCGATGCTGCTGCTGCCGATCATCGCCGACGGCGGGACGCTCGGCTTCTTCGTCTGCACGCGCAGCGCCGCGCATCGCCCGTTCGACGCCTACGACATCGACATCGGCATGGAGTTCGCCTCGCGCGCCGCGCGGTTCATCGAGAGCGCGCGCCGGTACGGGCGCGAACGCGCGACGGCGCTCACCCTGCAGCGCAGCCTGCTGCCGACCGACCTGTCGGCGCCGGCGACGGTCGAGGTCCACCACCGCTACCTGCCCGGCGGCCGGATGATCGAGGTCGGCGGCGACTGGTACGAGTCGATCGCGCTGCCGGGCGCGCGGGTGGTCCTGGTCGTCGGCGACGTGGCCGGGCACGGCGTGCGCGCGGCGGTGACGATGGGGCGGCTGCGCACCGCGATCCACACGCTGGCCGGGCTCGACCTGCCGCCCGCCGAGGCACTGGAACGGCTCGACCTGCTGATGCGGACGCTCGGCGAGCGCGAGCCGCACTTCGCCACCTGCACCTACGCGGTGTACGACGCGGTCAGCGGACGCTGCGAGGCCGCCAGCGCCGGGCACCTGCCCCCGCTGATGGTGCTGCCCTGCGGCGACGCCATGTACCTCGACGTGCCCCCGGCGCCGCCGCTGGGCGTGGGGGAGGGGCCGGTCGTCAGCCGCGAGTTCCCGGTCGAGGACGGCTCCCTGCTCGTGCTCTACACCGACGGCCTGGTGGAGAACCGTTCGCGCGACATCGACGACGGGCTGGCCCGCCTGCGCCGCACGTTCGGCTCCGGCGGCTCCGGCGGCGCCGCCCGGCCGCTCAGCGAGCTCTGCCAGGCCGCGCTCGACGGCGTGTACGACGACCAGCACCGCGACGACATCGCGATGCTCGTGGCGCGCCTGTGCCGCATCCCGGCCGACGACCACGTCGCCTGGGAGCTGCCCGCCGACCCCGCCGTGGCGCGGCGGGCCCGCGGGCTGATCCGTGACCGGCTCGACCACTGGGGCCTGTCCGAGCTGTCCGACTCCGCCGAACTGCTGGCCTCAGAGCTGGTGACCAACGCGATCCGGCATGCCGGCGGGAGGCTCACCCTGCGGCTCGTCCGCGAGGAAGGGCTCGTGCTGGAGGTGTTCGACGGCACCGACGGCCGCCCGCGGATCCGGCGGTGCGAGGACGACCTGACCGGGCCGGGCCTGTGCGAGTCGGGGCGCGGCCTGCACGTGGTCGGCCGCCTCGCGCGCCGCTGGGGCGTCCGCCGGACCGCCGGGGGCAAGGCCGTCTGGTGCGAGCTCGAACGCCTCTGACCGGGTGAGCCCGGCCGGCCGGCGCTCAGCGCAGGACCGAGATGTGCACGTGGTCGAAGTGGTTCTGCGTGAGGCTGCCGCGATTCTCCATCTTGCGCCAGCCGGGGAATCTGATGTTCCAGATGTGCTGTTTCCAGATCACGTAGGAGATGCCCAGGCGCCGCGCGTTGCTGATCGCGTACTGGGCGACCTGGTCGCCGTGGCGCTGCGCGCTGGCGCTCGGCATGCGGCCCGCGGTGCTCTCCATGAAGTCGCAGGCGCGGCCGAGCGCGTGGTCCTGCGGGTCGCCGCTGTTGCGGAAGCAGCCGATGACGGGGAACGCGCCGAACATGCCGTCGAGCTCGGTCACCACCTTGCTCATCGTCGGCGTCATCATGTTGCCGGTGATGACCGACCGGTTGCCGGTGACGCCGTCGGGCCGCCCGGAGACCTGCGGCTGCCGGCGCAGCCCGGCCGGGGTGACCGGCGACGTCTGCGGCGCGATCGGGGCGATCTTCGTGCCGCGCGGCAGGATGCCCTTGAGCGCCTTCGCCAGCTTCTTGCGGTCGGCCTTCGGTGCGCTGATCACAAGCCCGTTGCCGTCCGGCATGCCCAGCGTGCGCGCCTGCGTCCGGGACACCACCGCGTCGACGTCGCCGATGCCCATCGAGGCGTACGCGGAGACCCGCACCTGGCCCGGCTTGGCGCTGCTGCCCGCCTGCACGACGCCGCCGAGCGGCAGCGTGCCCTCGCGGCTCAGCGTGAACGAGACGGCCAGCCCGCCGGTGGCGACGGTGCGCCAGAGCTGGTCGGACTCGGCCGACTGCTTGGGCGCGAACGCGCGGAACGTCGACGGGTCGACGCCGAGCAGCCCGACCCTCCGCCCGCCGACCTGGGCGCGCGCGGCGTCGACGACCGTGACCCCGTCGACGCCCTTGATGCGCCGGGCGCGCTCCACCACGGCGGGCGTGAGCGGCCCGGACCCCGCGATGAGCAGGCTGGGCTGGAGCCGCCGGGTGAGGGGCGCCACCGCCGGAACCCCCATGGCGCCGTCCGAGACCGAGACGAGCTTGCCGGGATCGGCCTTGGCTGGCCCGTCCGGCTCACCCCGCCGATCCAGGACGATCATGGTCGCATCGCCGATCAGGGTGCCGAGCAGGGCGGTGCCGATGACCACCGGCAGCACCCGGCCGCCGGGCAGCGCGCGGCGCTCCCTCGTCCTGGGCCTGATCCGCACCTGGCTGCCGTCCCCTCATGGCGTGCCGCCGGTCCGGAGCCGGGCCGGGGCCCGCCTCCGATCTTCTCCTGCCGCGAAATATTAGACAGGAGTGGAACAACTGGCCACCCGGCGGGGAGTTCCGGCGGGCCGTCAGAGCCCCGCGGACCGGCCGATGATCTCCTTCATGATCTCGTTCGAGCCGGCCCAGATCCGGGTCACCCGGGCGTCCATCCAGGCCCGCGCCACCCGGTACTCGCGCATGTAACCGTAGCCGCCGAACAGCTGCACGCACCCGTCGATGACCTGGTTCTGCACGTCGGAGGTCCACCACTTGGCCTTGGACGCGTCCACCGAGTCCAGGTCGCCGGTGACGTGCGCGGCCAGGCACTGGTCGACGAACGCCTGTGCCACGTCCAGTTTGGTGATGAGCTCGGCGACGAGGAACTTGTTGTGCTGGAACGCCCCGATCGGCTGCCCGAAGGCCTTGCGCTCCTTGACGTACTCGATCGTCTCCTCCAGGACGCCCCGGGCGTGCGCCACGTTCGCGATCGCGCAGGAGAGCCGTTCCTGCGGGAGCCGCTCCATCATGTGGATGAATCCCCGGTTCAGCTCGCCGATGACGTGCGAGCCGGGCACGCGGACGTTCTCGAAGAACAGCTCGGAGGTGTCGGCCTCCGGCTGGCCGACCTTGTCGAGCCTGGTGCCGCGGCTGAAGCCGGGCATGTCCGCCTCGACGCCGAACAGCGTGATGCCTTTGGCGCCCTTCGCCGGGTCGGTCTTGGCGGCCACGATGATCAGGTCGGCGTGCCCGCCGTTGGTGATGAACGTCTTGGAACCGTTGATCACCCAGGCGTCGCCGTCCCGGACCGCGGTGGTCGTCAGCGCCGCGAGGTCGGACCCGCCGCCCGGCTCGGTCATCCCGATCGCCGTGACCAGCTCGCCGGTGCAGAACCCCGGCAGCCACCTCCGCCTGGCGTCCTCGGTGGCCAGCTCCAGCAGGTAGGGGGCGCAGATGTCGGTGTGGATCGCCACGATCGAGTTGTACGCGGCGGCCACCCGGGCCAGCTCCTCGCCGATCACGGCGTTGAAACGGAAGTCCCCGGCGCCCTGGCCGCCGTACTCCTCGGGCACCTGCATGCCGAGGAACCCCTGCTTGCCGGCCTCCAGCCAGACCTCGCGCCTGAGCATCCGCTCACTGCGGATGTCCTCGTCCAGCGGCAGCAGCGTCCGCTCGATGAATTCCTTCACCGACTCCCTGAACAGCTCGTGGTCGGTCTCGAAGACGGTCCGGCGCATGCGGTTCCTCCTGAAATCCTCCGCGGTGCCGGACAGTGTACTGAGCGATCGATTAGGCTGGCATCGTGACTGAGGACACCGGGGACATGTGGGTCACGGTGACCCCCGAGGCGTCCCGCCGCCTCCTGCTGGCCGCCGTCGACTCGTTCGCCGAGCGCGGCTACCACGGCACCTCCACGCGCCACATCACCGCGGGCGCCGGGATGAGCGCCGGGGCGCTCTACGTGCACTACCCGACCAAGGCCGACCTGCTCTTCCAGATCGCCCTGCTCGTCCACGACTCGGTGCTGAGGACGCTGCACGAGGCCGTCGCCGCGGGCACCGGCCCGCCGCAGCGCGTCCGCGCCCTGATGTACGCGTTCTCGGCCTGGCACGCCCGTCATCACCGGGCGGCCCGGGTCATCCAGAACGAGCTGGGCGCGCTCGGCCCCGAGCACGCGGCCCAGATCGCCGATCTCCGCCGCAGGGTCCGCGAGATGATCCTCGCCGAGGTGGGCGCGGGCGCGGCCTCGGGCGACTTCGACGTCGCAGACCTGCCGGGAGCCGCCCGTGCCCTGTCCTCGCTCGCCATCGACGTTTGCCGCTGGTACCGCCCCGAGGGGCCGCGCACGCCCGACGAGATCGGCGCGTTCTACGCCCACACCGCCATGCGAATCCTCGGCGCCGGCTGAGGCGTCAGTCCCACCAGAAGGACCAGTGGGTCTTGCCACGGATCTCTTCGGCGTAGCCGTCGAGCGTGCCGGGGCCCTGGAAGAGGATGTCGGGGCAGAAGGCCCAGTGCTCGGCGGCGACGTGCAGCGCGTGGCGGGCGCTGACGGGCGGCGCGGCGACGCTCAGGTCCAGGGTGTTGAAGCCCATCGCCACGACGCGGGCGCCGAAGCGGTCCTCCCAGCCGCGGACGACGGCGGCGAGCGGCGCCGTCCACTCGTTGTGGTTGAGCGCGCCCTGCCACCCCATGGCGGCGAGGACGTCGGCGCTGCGCTCGACCGCGACGAGGCCGAGCGACAGTCCCCGGGGCGCGAGGGCGCGGGCGTGGCGGTCGGCCACCGCGCCGGGATCGTCCAGCGAGGCGCCGCGCTGCGCCGGGCCGGGGCAGTGGCGGCCGAACGGCGCCAGCTCGTCGTGGTCCTCCTCGGCGGCCTGCTCCGCCCAGTCGGCCCAGACCTCCGCCATGAACGCCGCGGGCAGGTAGTTGCCGACGTCGGCGACCGGCTCGGGGGCGATCTGCCCCGCGGCCCACGGCTGGTCGGTCTCGTCCAGCAGCACCGGCCACAGCCCGGAGCGAGGGTGCTCGGCGCGCAGCGCCGCCCACAGGTCGCCGGTGACCGGCTCTTCGCTCAGCCAGAACGCCGGGCGCAGCAGGATCTGACGCTGGGGGTAGCCCGGGTCCGGCCAGACCACGTCCCCCGCGGGCAGCGCCACCTCCAGCGCCCGCTCGACCTGGTCGTCGGCGAACAGCTGGGGCAGGTTGCCCGGCAGGGACCGCCGGAGTTCGAGGTCGTCCATTTCACGCCGTTCCCGTACACATCAGTGCCAACAGGGATCTTGGCACTCCGGAGATGTTAACGGCGTGGGCACCGGCCGGGGGACGGGGCGCCGGGTTCGGTCGCGGTGCCGTCGGGGATCTCTCCTCCGGTCGACGTTCAGTTGACGGCGGGGGCCCGGCGCAGCATCGGCCGGGCGGGCAGGAGCATCGCGGCGGCGCCGGGACCGGCCACGAGCAGGAGGATCGCCGCGAAGGTCAGCGGCGGCACGGCGGGCAGCGGCAGGCCCGTGACCGCGGTGGCGAACGCCAGCAGCGCGATTCCCGCGATCAGCGTTCCGGTCACGAGGCCGATGCCGAGCATGACGGCGGCCTCCAGCCGCAGCATCCGCAGGACCTGGCGGCGGGTCGCGCCCACCAGGCGGAGCAGGGCGAGCTCGCGGCGCCGGGAGGCGGCCGCCAGCGCCAGCGTCGTCACCAGCCCGATGACGATGAAGCCGACGATGGCCAGCACCACCACGAGGCTCAGGAAGCCCTGCATCCGGAGCTCCTCGGACTGCCGGGCGCCGAAGGCGTCCTTGGTGATGACCCCGGCCCCGGCGTAGCGGGCGACGGCCGGGCGCAGATCCGCGTCGCCTCGCACGAGGACGTGGTCGTCCAGGTCCGACGAGGTGTGCGCGGCGACCGTGGCGCGCGGGAGGAGCACGTCCCCGAAGCCGAGGCCGCGCTTGTAGATCGCCACGACCCGGAGCCTGAGCTCGGTGCCGTCCCCGAGCCAGAGCCGTTGCTCCTGCCCCGGCCGGACGCCTTCGGTGACGCTCTCGCTGAGCGCCACGGTCCCGGGGCCGCGGAGGCCGGCGAGGTCGCCCTTGGTCACGCCGGGGTCCATCGTCCGCGCGATGCCCTCTGGGCTGACGCCCAGCGCGGAAAGCGAGCGCAGGTTCCGCTCCGCGAGCTCCCTGACGGACATGACGACCGTGGTGCGCTTGACGGCGGTCGCGGCCCGGACGCCCGGAGTGCCCCGGACGGCATCGAGCACACCGGAGGGCAGCCCCGGTCCGGCCGGGACGACGACCTGGTCCGCGCGCGTCCCCTCGGCCGCCTGCACCTCCGTCGCGCGGACGGACGTCGACTGCGCGAAGAGCTGCACCCCGGCGAACGCGACCGCCAGCGCGACCGGCGTGATGACCGAGCCGAGCCGCAGCGCCGCCGCGCCGATGTTGAGGTCGGCGAGCCGCCCCGCCACGGGTGACGCGGCGCGCAGGACCCCGCCGAACAGGCGGCCGCCGTGCCGCGCGAGGAGCGGGCTCAGGAACGCCGTGGCCACGATCAGCGTGATCACCAGTCCGCCGAGTGAGGCGCCGGCCGTCGAGCCGCTCGTCATCGTGGCGACGCCGAGCGCGTTCGCGCCCAGCACGAGGAAGACGACTCCCGTGATCACACGCCAGCGGGGGAGGGAGGCCGGTTCGGTGGCCGCCTCACCGAGCGCCTCGACGGGCCGGATGCGGGTCGCGCGGAGCGAGGCGAAGAACGCCGAGACGAGCGCGGCCAGCACGGCGACCAGCAGCGCGGCGGGTACGGGCAACAGGCTGAGGGACAGCCCGAAGCCGTCCGGCAGCACGTCCTTGGCCACCATGGCGCGGTGCATGGCCGCGCCCAGCGCCAGCGAGAGCAGCCCGCCGAGCAGTCCCGCAGGGACGGCGACGCGGAGCGTCTCGCGCATGATCCGGCCGCGGACCTGCCACGGCGTCGCGCCGACGGCGCGCAGCAACGCGAACTCGCGGGCGCGCTCCCGGACCGACAGCGCGATCAGGCCGCCGACCACCACCAGCGCCGTCATCACCGCGAGGGCACCGAACGAGGCGGAGATCTCGACCATGTCGGGGCGGGCGGCGCCCACGGCCAGGTCCTCCGCGTCCCCGCGTCCGGCGCCCGTCCTCACCACCAGGCCCGGGGCGGCCTCGCGCAGCGCGGCGGCCTCGACCCGCCCTCGGGCGATCACCGCCAGCGCGTCGGCCTGTTCCGGGTGGCCGCTCAGCGCCGCGGCGGCCCGCGGCTCGAAGAACGCGCCGGGCGGGCCGCCCGCCGTCGCCAGCCCGGTGACGCGGAACGGCTGGGGAGCGCCGTTCAGCTGCAGGTCGACCACGCCGCCCGCCGCCGTCCGCAGGCGGGAGGCGGTGGCGGTGTCGAGCACCACCTCGCCCGGTGCCTGCGGGGCACGACCGCTCGCCAGCCGGTACTGGCCGAGAGCCGTCACGTCCCACCCCTGGCCGGTCACGGTCACACCCGCGCGGGTCAGCACGGGGAACGACACGTCCGCGATGACGGCCCGCACGCCCGGCACGGCGCGCAGGCGCTCGGCGGCGGCGACCGGGACGCGGGCGCGCTCGGTCAGCGGCCGGATCTGCGTCTCCGGCTCGGACCCGGCCCGCTTCTGCCTGACCGAGACCGACTGCTCGCCGGTGACGACCGCCGCGGCGGCCTCGTACCGGTCCACCGGCGCGTGCGCCCGCAGCGCGGACTCCAGGAGCACACCGCACGCGCCGACCAGCGCGGCGGCGAAGACCAGTGCCACGAACACGCCGGCGAGGGCGCCCTTCGGCGGTTTCACGGCATCTCCCAGCGGGACATCACGGTGGCGGGGGTGGGGTCGGCGAGCTCGTCCACGATCTGGCCGTCGCGCAGGAAGAGCACGGAGTCGGCCCACGCCGCGGCCATCGGGTCGTGCGTCACCAGCACCACGGTCTGCGCGGTCTGGTCGGCCGCCTCGCGCAGCAGGGCCAGCACGTCGCGCGCCGTACGCGGGTCGAGGGCGCCCGTGGGCTCGTCCGCGAAGACGACCTCGGGCCTGGTGATGAGGGCCCGCGCGACGGCCGCCCGCTGCTGCTGCCCGCCCGAGAGCTCGGACGGCCGGTGCCGGAGCCGTTCGGTGAGCCCGACGCGCCCCACCACCTCGGCGAGCCACCGCGGGTCGGGACGCGCGCCGCTCAGGTGCAGCGGGAGCGTGATGTTCTGCTCGACGTCCATCGACGGGATCAGGTTGAACGACTGGAACACGAACCCGATCCGTTCACGCCGCAACCGGGTCCGCTTGGCCTCGCTGAGCCGTCCGATGTCGGTGCCGCCGATCAGCACCGAGCCCGTGGTCGGGCGGTCGAGGCCGGACGCGCAGTGCAGGAACGTGCTCTTGCCCGAACCGGAAGGCCCCATGACGGCCGTGAAACCGCCGCGCGGGAAGGCCCTGGTGACACCGCGCAGCGCCGTCACCGCCCCGTACGACCGGGTCACGGCCTCCATGCGCACCGCACAGGTGGCCGTCTCGTCGGCCCGCGTTGGCGCCGCCAGCGTCGTCGTCATGATCCTCCTTGCCGTCGAACGTGCTCTCACCTGGACGAACGTAGGTGCGGGCGAGGGCCGCGCACATGGGCTCACGCTCCCGAATCGGGGGTGTAGCCAGCTACACCCCGGACCGGGGAGCGGGGGTCATTCCGGGTGGTCCGCACGGTCGCCTAACGTGAGCTGCGACGCGGGACGGACGAAGGCCACGGAGGACGATGATCGGCAGGCGCGCACTGAGACGCAGCGGGGAGGCCACCGCCTTCCTGGCCGGCGGCCTGCGCACCGTGCTGCCCGCGCTGCTGGGCGTCTGCGTCCTCCCGCTCGTGGCGTTCCTGTCGATCATCGTGATCGCGATTCCGTGGCTGCCGGAGGCGACCCGGCCGCTGCGCGCCCTGACCCGCGCTGAGCGCCGCCGGGTGGCCCGGCCGCTGGGCCGCGAGATCCCCGAGCCCTACGCGCCGCCGCGCGGCACCTCGTTTCAGCAGGGCTTCGCGCTGCTGCGCACGGCCTCCACGTGGCGTGACCTGGCGTGGATGGTCCAGCACGGCCTTCTCGGGTTGCTCATGGCGGTGATGGCCGTCGCGCTGTGGCCGTCGATCCTGTTCTCGCTGTCCCTGCCGCTGTGGTGGTGGGCGGCGCCGGAGGGCTCGCAGTCGGCGTTCGTCGTCCTGGACAGCTGGCCCAAGGCGCTGACCCTGCCGTTCCTGCAGGCCGGCCTCAACGTCCTGATCCTGTGGTTGCTGGTGCCCCGCTTCGCCCGCTGGCAGGTGTGGATCGCCGCCAGGCTGCTCGGGCCGACCCGCGGGAGCAGCCTCGCCGAACGTGTCGAACAGCTCACCGAGACGCGCGCGGAGGCGCTGGAGGCCCACGGCGCCGAGCTGCGCCGCATCGAACGCGACCTGCACGACGGCACGCAGGCCCAGCTGGTCTCGGCCGCACTGCGGCTCGGCCTCGCCGACCGGCGCTTCGACGCCGACCCGCAGGGCGCCCGCACGCTGTTCCTGGAGGCGCGAGAGGGCATCGAGGACGCCCTCACCCAGCTGCGCACCGTCATCCGGGGCATCTACCCGCCGATCCTGTCCGACCGGGGCCTGCCGGGCGCCGTCCGCGCCCTCGCCGCCGGGCAGCACATCCCGGTCACCGTGGACATCGACGAGGGCGACGGCCGTGTCCCGGCGGCGGTGGAGGCCGCCGCCTACTTCGTCGTCGCCGAGGCCCTGACCAACGTGGCCAAGCACAGCGGCGCCGCCGCCGCGCGGGTGCGGCTGCGCCGGGACGGTGACCGGCTGCGGATCACCGTGCGGGACGATGGGAAGGGCGGCGCGGATCCGGCCCGCGGCAGCGGGCTGGCCGGGATCCGCCGCCGGGTCGCCGCGCTGGACGGCACCACCCGTGTCGACAGCCCCGTCGGCGCGGGAACGACACTCGAGGTGGAGCTGCCGTGCGCATCGTGATCGCGGAGGACAACGCGCTGCTGCGCGAGGGGCTGGTCCTGCTGCTGACCGGCGACGGGCACGAGGTCGTCGCGGTCGCCGACACCGGTCCGCAGATCGTGCCGGCCCTGATGGAGCACCGGCCCGACGTGGCGGTGCTCGACGTCCGGCTGCCGCCGGGCTTCCGCGACGAGGGCCTGCGGGCCGCCATCGAGGCCCGCAAGGCGCTGCCCGACCTGCCGGTGCTCGTCCTGTCCCAGTACGTGGAGGAGACGTACGCGACCGAGCTGCTGGCGGGCGGCGCCCAAGGCATCGGCTATCTCCTCAAGGACAGGGTCAGCCGCGTGGAGGAGTTCCTGGACGCGCTCCAGCGCGTCGCCTCGGGCGGCACCGCACTCGACCCGGAGGTGGTCTCCCAGCTCATGACACGCCGTTCACCGCTGCAGGGGCTGACCCCGCGCGAGCGCGAGGTGCTCGCGCTCATGGCCCAGGGCCACGACAACGCCACCATCGCCGCGACCCTCGTCATCACCGAGCGGTCCGTCAGCAAGCACATCGGCAGCATCTTCCTGAAGCTCGACCTGCCGCCCAGCGACAGCGGCCACCGCCGCGTGCTGGCCGTGCTGGCCTACCTGAACGCCTGAAAACGCTGTTCCGGTGCCGCCACCTGTGGAAAGGTGTGGCGGCATGTCGGAATGGCGAACTTTCGAGAAGCGCACCGGTGACGTGGTGCGGCGCTGGCGGATCCGCCGCGAGGGCATTCGCTGCCACCTGGCGTGGGGCCTCGCGGGCGGGGCCACCCGCGGGTCGAGCATGACCCTGGACGACGAGACGCATGCCGAGCGCCATCTCCAGCGGAAGATCAACGAGAAGCGGCGGCAGGGGTACGTCGAGGTCGCCGCCGGCACGCCGTCCGAGGACGCGGCACCGGCGCCGGGTCACCCGGCGGACGCCAAGCTCCTCGACGTGATGCGCGAGCACGCCGAGAACAAGCGCGCCGGATCGTGGGAGAACACCTGGGCCGGGCACGAGCCCGTGCCGAAGCACGAGGGCGCCTACGTCAAGCACTTCCCGTTCGAGGGTGGCCCTGGACCGTTCCGTGAGTATCTCGTCCTGGTCGACGACGGGCGCAAGGGCCTGCAGTTCGTCGTCAAGGACCAGGGCTACGACGCCGAGGCGGTCTCGGCGTTCCTCGGCTTCGTCATCCCCCGCTGGCACCTGGCGTTCGACGGGGCGTCGCACCACAAGGTCCCGCTGGACGTTCCGGTCGGCCCGTTCAGCCATGTGCTGTTCTGCGCCCCCTCGCTGTGCCATGGCCCCGACCACGGGGGCCGGATGGGGGAGGTCTTCCCCGTGCACGACTGCGAGATCGCGGACGCCGACACCGAGACGTTCGTCGAGGCCCGCGTCAAGGGCCGTTCGCGGGAGACGATCGCCTCCACCACCTGGGACCGGGAGCCGTTCCCCGTGACCGACCTGCGCTACGAACTGCAGAGCACCATAGGGACGTTCGAGAGCCTCAGCCGTTCGGCGCTGCGCCAGAAGAAGTTCAAGACCGGCAACAGGGAGCTGCTCGAACGCCTCCTGCCGCTCCTGATCGAGTCGACTCCGGAGAGCTTCGTCGAGGTGCGGTCGTTCCGCGGCGACGTCGTGGCGGTGACCCGCCGGGACCTGACGCCGGACACCCTCCCGGGCCTCGACCGGTTCGTGCGCGGGCTCAGGTGATGTCCTTGCGGCGGGAGGCGGACGGCGGCTTGACCGACTGCCCGGCCAGGCCGGGGGTGTCGCTGACGGTCTTGCCCGCCTTCTCCACCGAGGAGAGCGGCCTGGTCACGTCCTCCAGCGATCTGCCCTCGGCGTCGACGCCCAGCACGAGCTCGACGAGCGCGCCGGCGACCATGACGCCGGCGGCGATCAGGTAGCCCACGGCCAGCCGGGACTTGTCCGCGCCGTCCCCGATCAGCGCGCCGTACAGCACCGGCCCCAGGGCGCCGAAGCACTGGGCGATGGCGAAGAAGACGGCGATGGCCTGTGCCCGGACCTCGACGGGGAACAGCTCGCTCACCGTCAGATACGCCGAGCTGGCGCCCGCCGACGCGAAGAAGAAGATGACGCACCACAACACCGTCTGGGTGAACGCGCTCAGCACACCGGCGTAGAAGAGCCAGGCCGACCCCGCCAGCAGCATGCCCGCCAGCAGATAGGTGCCGGCGATCATCTTGCGGCGGCCGACCGTGTCGAAGAGCGGGCCGAGCAGCAGCGGACCGGCCAGGTTGCCGGCCGCGAACGTGATCAGGTACCACGGCGCCGCCGCCGACGGGACGCCGTAGATCTTCGTCAGCACCAGCGTGTAGGTGAAGAAGATCGCGTTGTAGAGGAACGACTGGGTGATCATCAGGGTGGCGCCCAGCACCGACCGCGACGGGTACTGCCTGAACAGCACCTTGACGAGGGTCAGGTAACCGCGGTGCGGCGACGGCCTGATCTCCAGCGCCCTCGACGGGTCGACCGGCGGCAGCCTGCGGCCGGTGCGCTCCACCTCGTGCTCGATCAGGGCGATCGACTCCTCGGCCTCCCTCTCCCGGCCGTGCATCACCTGCCAGCGCGGGCTCTCGGGCAGGTGCCGCCGGACGAACAGGATGACCACGGCGAGCACGGGCCCCAGCAGGAACCCGATCCGCCAGCCGACGTCGGTCGGCAGCTCGTTGAGGAACAGCAGCGTGCCGAGCGTGCCCAGGATCGCGCCGCCCCAGTACGTGCCGCTGATCCCGATGTCCACGCGGCCGCGGTGCCTGGCCGGGACGAGCTCGTCGATGGCCGAGTGCATCGCCGCGTACTCGCCGCCGATGCCCATCCCCGCGATGAACCGGGTGGCGTACATGTAGATGATCCACGGCGTGCTGGCGCCCAGCGTGAACGCGGTCAGCCCGCTGCCGATCAGGTAGACCGCGAGCGTGACCATGAAGAGCCTGCGGCGGCCCAGCTTGTCCGACAGGTTGCCGAAGAACAGGGCGCCGACCACCTCGCCGACGAGATAGACGGTGGCCAGCGCGCCGACCTCGGCCGACGACATGTTCAGCGCCGCGGGCTCGCTCAGGGTCGCGGCCACCGCGCTGGCGACCGTGATCTCCAGCCCCTCCAGGACCCAGGCGGTGCCGAGCGCGACCACCATCCGGGTGTGGAACGGCGACCACGGCAACCGGTCGATCCGGGCCGGGATCATGCTCCGGACGACGTCGGCCTGCGCGATCCCCCCAGGTGCCCCCATGCGTCGGCATCTACCCGGGGTGGATCACGCGGCACCGCCGTTTGCCACCAGTTTGTCGGCCTCTGCCGCAAGTTTGTCGCGGTGACGCTTCGGGCCCGCGCGTGCCGTCCTCACCGGACGGCGCGCCGGACCAGCAGCCGCCGTACCTCGTCGAGCGGCAGCCGTTCGGCCGGATTCCGGCGCAGCAGGCCGTCGAGCACGGGTTCGAGGGGGCCGGCGCGGAGCGGGCGCGCGGGCCCCAGCGTCGCGATGGCGACGTGGACGGCCCGGGCGCAGTCGCCCCCGTACGGCGGACGGCCCTCCACCGCGGCGAACAGCGTCGCGCCCAGCGACCACAGGTCGGACTCGGCGGTGCCGGGCAGGCCCCGGACCTGCTCCGGGGACAGGAACGCGGGCGTGCCGACGAGCGGTCCCGGCAGGCTCAGGAGCGGGTCGCCCCCGACGGCCGCCATCCCGAAGTCGGTCAGCACCGCCCGGCCGCCGTCGAACATCACGTTGGCGGGCTTGATACCGCGGTGCGGCACGCCCATCCGGTGCGCGGCCGTGAGGGCGCCGAGCAGCTGCAGCCCGATGTCGGCGACGCGCTCCGGCGGCAGCGGCCCGCCGGTCCGGAGCAGGCCCTCCAGCGACCATCCGCGCACCAGCTCCATGACGATCCACGGCCGCCCGTCCTCGCCGGTGATCCGTTCGTGCACGGTGACGATGCCGGGATGCGCGAGGCGCGCGGCGGCGCGGGCCGACCGGTCCAGCCGCGCGGGCCAGCCCGCGTCGGGCCGCGCCGGCGCCCTGATCTCCTTGACGGCGACCTCGCGGCCCCGCCGTTCGTCGTGCGCGCGCCACACGGCCCCCGATACGCCCTGCCCCAGCAGCGCGAGCAGCCGGTACCGCCCGGCCAGCATCCTCCCGAGATCGCCACCCACAACTGGCAAACTAGCCCACGACGGCACAGTAGGGCTTACATATAGACATTAATGTCTATTTGTCGAGTTCGACATGCGGGGGGTGCCGACATGATGCGCCGGCACCTCGGGCACATAGCGGGGCCGTTATAGCGGCGGGCCGCAACGGTATTTGCCCGGCGCGCGGCCGGGACGGGAGGCTGCGGGGCATGGGACTGCACGACTGGCCGGGCCGGGAACTCAGCGACGAGGAACTGGACGTCGCCTACAACGTGCGGCGCAAGGCGGGGGAGGAGCTCTTCGGCGAGCTCATGGTCCGGTACCGGGCCGACTCGGACAAGGCGGTCGAAGGTCTGCCCGGGTCGCCGGGAATCCTCTACGACGAGCCGAGCGGCGAGCGGCTCGACGTGTGGGGGACCGGTGACGACGGGCCACGGCCGGTGCTGGTCTTCGTGCACGGTGGCTACTGGAAGGCCCTGTCGCGGGCCGACTCGGCGTTCATGGCACGGATGTTGCACGAGCAGGGCGTCGCGACCGTGGTGCCCGACTACACGCTGGCGCCGGCGGCGACGCTGGAGGAGATCGTCCGGCAGGTGCGCGCGTCGGTCGCCTGGATCTGGCGGCACGGGCGCGAGCACGGGCTCGACCCGAACCGGATCGTGGTCGCGGGCAGCTCGGCGGGCGGCCATCTGACCGGGATGACCATGGTGGACGGCTGGCAGGGGGAGTTCGGGCTGCCGGTGGACGTGGTCAAGGCCGCGATGCCGTTCAGCGGGCTGTTCGACCTGCGGCCGCTGACGCGGGTGTACGTGAACGAATGGCTCGGGCTGGACGTGGCGAGGGCGGCGGCGCTGAGTCCCGCGCTCGTGGCGGGTGCCCGGCGGTGCCCCGCGGTGATCGCGGTCGCCGAGAACGACGGGAGCGGCTTCGCCCGGCAGTCCCGGCTCTTCCACGAGCGGTGGGGCGGCGAGCTGCTGGTCGTGCCCGGACGGGACCACTTCGACGTGGTGCTGGATCTCGGTGACCCGGACTCGTCGGTGAGCCGGAAGCTGCTCGGGCTCGTTCACTCGGTCTGACGCCCGGGGTCACCCGGTCTGGGCGGTGAGCTCGGCGGCCTGGGTGCGGAGGTGGTCGAGCATCAGGCGGGCCGACGGCGTGAGCGGTCGCCGGTCGGGCAGCGTGACCCCCACCTGGCGGCGGACGGCTTCGAGTGGGACCGGCAGGGGCGCCAGCCCGGCGTCGGTGCGGGCGACCAGCTCCGGCAGGGCGGCGATCATGCCGGCGTCGTGGACGAGGGTGCGGACGGTCAGGATCGAGGTGCACTCGACCAGGTTGGACGGCAGCGCCAGGCCCTCGGCGCGGAAGAGCTGCTCCAGCTCCTGGCGGAGGGCGGTCTGCTCGATCGGGAGCACCCACGGGTAGTCCAGAAGGTCGCGGAGGGTCAGGTCCGGCCGGGACCGGGCGGGATGGTCGTGGCGGGCCACCAGGCGCACCGGCTCGGCGTACAGGGTCAGCTGGCGCAGGCCGTGCAGGTCGCCGATCGGGTTGAGGCGGCCGAGGATCAGGTCGATCTCTCCCTCCAGCAGCCGGGGGACCTGGGCGTCGAAGGTCGCCTCCTGGACGATCACCGTGATGCCGGGCCGGGCCTTCTTGAGGGCCGCGATCGCCCGGGGCAGCAGGACGTTCGACCCGGCGAGGAGGGTGCCGATGGTGACCGTGCCGACCTCGCCGTCGGCCAGGCCCGAGATGCGCTCGCCGGCCCGGCGCAGCTCCGCGAGCACGGCGCGGGCGTGCTCGACGAACACCTCGCCGAAGAGGGTCGGGGTCATGCCGCGCGGCCCCCGGGTGAACAGGTCGACGCCGAGCACGTGCTCCACCTCGCGGAGGCTGCGGGTGACGGCCGGCTGGGCCAGCCGCAGGTGCTCGGCGGCGCGCAGCACGCTGCCCTCGTCGGCGATGGCGACGACCAGCACGAGGTGCCGGAGCTTCAGCCGCCCGTTGAGCAGGTCGATCGCGCGCATACCGCCTTACTATCACAATCCCGTTATGCCTTGATGGTTGATCGGTATTGGACCGGCATAGCTGAATGGGGAATCATCGCAGGCATGAAGGCTGAGCACTACGTCGGCGGCGCGTTCCGTTCGGACGGGGAGGAGTTCGCGCTCGTCGACCCGGTGGACGGGTCCGAGTGCGGAACGGCCCCCGAGGCGACGCGGGAGGTCGTCGACGAGGCGGTGCGCGCGGGCCGCGCGGCGCTGGAGGGCGCCTGGGGCGCGGCGACGGCCGAGGAACGGGCCGCGGCACTGCGGCGGATCGCCGACGGGATCGAGGCGCGCTTCGAGGAGTTCGTGGACGCCGAGACGGCCGACACGGGAAAGTCCCGCGAGCTCGCCGCCACCGTCGACGTCCCGAGGGCGATCGGCAACTTCCGGGCCTACGCCGACCTGCTCTACGGCAGGCCCGAACGGGCCTACACGACGGCCGTGCCTGGCTGGAGCGGCGGCACCGGGCAGGCGCTCAACTACACCGTGCGGCGGCCCCTGGGCGTCGTCGCGATCATCTCGCCCTGGAACCTCCCGCTGCTCCTGCTGACCTGGAAGGTGGCCCCCGCGCTCGCGGCCGGGAACGCCGTGGTCGCCAAGCCGTCGGAGGAGACGCCCTCCACGGCGACGCTGCTGGCCTCGGTGGTCCATGAGGCCGGGCTGCCGGCCGGCGCGTTCAACCTCGTCCACGGGCACGGCGCCGGGGCGGCAGGGGAGTTCCTCACCGGGCATCCGGGCGTCGACGCGATCGCGTTCACCGGGGAGTCGGCCACCGGCGCCGCGATCATGCGCACCGCCGCCGACCACGTGACGCCGCTGTCGTTCGAGCTCGGCGGCAAGAACCCCGCGATCGTCTTCGCCGACGCCGACCTGGACGCGGCCGTCGCGGGCACCGCGCGGTCCTCCTTCACCCACTCCGGCCAGATCTGCCTGTGCACCGAGCGGGTCTACGTCGAACGGCCGGTCTTCGACGCGTTCGTGGCGGCGCTGGGGGAACGGGCCCGGACGCTGACCGGCTACGGCCCGATGATCTCGGCCGCCCACCGGGACAAGGTGCTCTCGTACTACCGGCTGGCCCGCGACGAGGGCGCGACGGTCGTCGCGGGCGGCGGCGTGCCGGTCTTCGGCGACCGGCGCGACACCGGCTTCCACGTGGAGCCGACCGTGCTGACCGGCCTGCCCGCGACCGCCCGGACGGTCCGCGAGGAGATCTTCGGCCCGGTCTGCCACGTCGCCCCGTTCGACTCCGAGGAGGAGGCGCTCCGCCTCGCCAACGACAGCCCGTACGGGCTCGCCGCCACCGTGTGGACCCGCGACCTGTCCCGGGCCCACCGGGTGGCGCCGCGCGTCGAGACCGGCATCGTGTGGGTCAACTGCTGGAACCTGCGCGACCTGCGGACCCCGTTCGGCGGGGTCAAGGCCTCCGGCATCGGCCGTGAGGGCGGCGAGTACTCGCTGGACTTCTTCTCCGAACCCGTCAACGTCTGCATTCGAATCTAGAGAGCGAGCCTGTGACCGAGACCACCATCGAGGCGGCGGCCGAGCGCATTCTCGGCGCGTACGCCTCCGGCGTGCCGTGCGAGCCCGTCCGTGACCTGATCGACGGCGCCGGCGCCGCGTACGCCGTCCAGGAGCGGCTGACCGAGGGCTGGCTGGCGGCCGGACGGCGGCTGGCCGGCCGGAAGGTGGGCCTCACCTCGGCGGCCGTCCAGGCCCAGCTGGGCGTGGACAGCCCCGACTTCGGCGTCCTGTTCGCCGACATGGCGGTGCCCGACGGCGCCGAGATCCCGGCCGGGGCGGTCATGCAGACCAAGGCCGAGGCCGAGGTCGCGCTCGTCCTCGAACACGACCTCACGTTCGAACGGCACACCGTCGCCGACGTCATCCGCGCCACCGCGTTCGTGCTGCCCGCCATCGAGATCGTGGGCAGCCGCATCCGCGACTGGGACATCACGCTCGCCGACACCGTCGCCGACAACGCCTCGTCGGGCATGTACGTGCTCGGCAACCGCCCCGCCCGCCTCCAGGACGTCGACCTGCGGCTCTGCGGGATGGTCCTGGAACGCCGGGGCGAGCAGCTGTCCACCGGCACCGGTGCCGCCTGCCTGGGCCACCCGCTCAACGCGGCGCTGTGGCTCGCCGACACCGCCGTACGGCTCGGACGGCCGCTGCGCGCCGGGGACACCGTGCTGACCGGAGCGCTCGGGCCGATGGTGGCCCCCGCTCCCGGCGACGTGCTGGAGGCCCGGATCGACGGGCTCGGCGACGTGCGCGTGGCGTTCGCGAAGGAGGCGTCATGACCGACATCGCCGCCCTGGCGCAGACCTTGGAAAGCGCCGTGCGCGACGTCCGCGCCGTGCCGAAGCTCACCGAGACCGAGCCGTTCGACGTCGCGACCGCGTACGAGATCCAGCGGGCCGGGATCGCCCGCCGTGAACGCCGCGGCGAGCGGCGCATCGGCGTGAAGATGGGCTTCACCAGCCGCGCCAAGATGATCCAGATGGGCGTCGACGACGTCATCTGGGGACAGCTCACCGACGCGATGCTGGTCGAGTCCACGCTCGACCTGTCGGGGCTCATCCATCCGCGGGTGGAGCCGGAGATCGTGTTCCTGCTGGGCCGCGACGGCTTCAAGGCCGCGGTGGGCTTCGAGGTGCTCGACTCGCGCTACGAGGACTTCAAGTTCACGCTGCCGGACGTCATCGCCGACAACGCCTCCGCGGCCGGATTCGGCTTCGGCGCCTGGCACGACCCGCGCGACCTGTCCAACGTCGGGCTCGTCATGGAGATCGACGGCCGGGTCGTGCAGACCGGCTCGTCCGCCGCGATCCTGGGCGACCCGGTGCGCTCGCTGCGCGCCGCCGTCCGGCTCGCCCGCGACGCCGGGACGCCGCTCGAACCCGGCTCGATCATCCTGGCCGGGGCCGCGACCGCCGCCGTCCCGCTCCCCAAGGACGCCCACGTGCGCGTCACGGGTGCCGGGCTGGGCAGCGTGGAGGTGACCACCCGATGAGCGACGCCTATCTCGTTGCGGGCAAGGCCAAGCCACGAGGACGCTTCCCGCACGTCAAGCGCGCGGGCGACTTCGTCTACGTGTCGGGCACGAGCTCGCGGCGCCCGGACGGCACGTTCGCCGGGGCGAGCGCCGACGCGATGGGCGTCACCGACCTCGACATCCGCGAGCAGACGCGCGCGGTCATCGACAACATCCGCGACCTGCTGAAGGCGGCCGGCGGAGACCTCCGCGACGTCGTCAACGTCACGACCTACCTGGTGAGCATGAACGACTTCGGCGGCTACAACGAGGTCTACGGCGAGTACTTCGACGAGACCGGACCGGCGCGCACCACCGTCGCCGTCCACCAGCTCCCGCACCCGCACCTGCTCATCGAGATCTCGTGCGTGGCGTACATCCCTGCCAAGGAGACGCAGTCATGACCCTGCCACAGCTCATCCACGGGCAGCCGTTCAACTTCGCCAGGTGGATCGACGAGCACCGCGACCTGCTCAAGCCGCCGGTCGGCAACAAGCAGGTCTTCGAGGACGCCGGCCTGATCGTGATGGTGGTCGGCGGGCCCAACCAGCGCACCGACTTCCACGACGACCCCACCGAGGAGTTCTTCTACCAGCTCAAGGGCGACATGGTGCTGCGCGTCATGGAGGACGAGGGCAAGCCGCCGGTGGACGTCCAGATCAACGAGGGCGACGTCTTCCTGCTGCCGCCGCACGTCCGCCACTCGCCGCAGCGGCCCGAGGAGGGCTCGGTCGGCCTCGTCGTCGAGGTGTCGCGCCCGGAGGGAACGCGCGAGGCGTTCGAGTGGTACTGCATGAGCTGCCACCACCTCGTGCACCGCGCCGAGCTCCAGGTCCGCTCGATCGTCGACGACCTGCCGCCCACGTTCCAGAGGTTCTACGACGGCGACCGCGAGTGCCCGAACTGCGGCGCCGTGCACCCGGGCAAGGAGTGGCCCGCCGAGCTCCGCCCGCGGACCCGGAAGCGGGACGCGTGAGCGTCATCGACGTCCACGCCCATGTCTTCCCGCCGATCTCCCGGGACGAGGCCCGGGTGCTGGCCGGCGCGGGCGAGCCGTGGCTGCGCGAGAACGGCGACGGCACCGGGATGATGATGAGCGGCGACGCCGAGTACCGCCCGGTGGCCGCCGAGCTGTGGGACCCGGCGGCCCGCCTCGCCGCGATGGACCGCGCGGGCGTCGACGTGCAGGCCGTCTCGTCCACCCCGCTGATGTTCGGGTACGAGGCCGAGCCCGCCCGCGCCGCCGACTGGTGCGAGCTGGTCAACGACCGCATCCTCGCCTACTGCGCGGACGCCCCCGGACGGCTCCTGCCGCTGTGCCAGGTGCCGCTCCAGGACACCGGGCTGGCCTGCGCGGCCGTCACCAAGGCCAAGGCCGCCGGGCACCGCGGCGTGCACATCGGCAACCACGTCGGGCCGCGCTACCTGGACGACGCGGAGATCATCGCGTTCCTCGCGCACTGCGCGGGGGAGGGCATGCCGGTGCTCGTGCATCCCTGGGACATGCTCGGCGACGACAGGATGAGCGGCCGCTACATGCTGCCGTGGCTGGTCGGCATGGCCGCCGAGACCCAGCTGTCGATCCTGTCGCTGATGCTGTCCGGCGCCTTCGAACGGCTGCCCGGCTCGCTCAAACTGTGCTTCTGCCACGGCGGCGGCAGCTTCGCCTACCTCCTCGGCCGCGCCGACAACGCCTGGCGGAACCGCGACATCGTCCGCAAGGACTCACCCAAGCCGCCTTCGGCCTACACCGACCGGTTCTACGTCGACTCGGCCGTCTTCGACCCGGGAGCCCTGCGCCTGCTGGTCGAGGTCATGGGAGCCGACCGCGTCATGCTCGGCACCGACTTCCCGTTCCCCCTCGGCGAGCTGGAGCCCGGCTCGACCATCCGCGCCTGCGAGACGCTCACCGACGCGGAGTGCGCCGCGCTGCTCGGCGGCAACGCCAGCCGCTTCTTCGACCTGGAAGGAACCGTCTGATGAGCGGAACGAAGGTCGCCATCATCGGCTCGGGCAACATCGGCACGGACCTGATGATCAAGGTGCTCCGGACGTCGGAGACCCTGGAGGTCGCGGCGCTGGCCGGGATCGACCCCGGCTCCGACGGCCTCGCCCGCGCCCGCCGCCTCGGCGTGGCCACGACCCATGAGGGCGTCGAGGGCCTGGTGGACCTCGACGGCTTCGCCGACGTCGAGATCGTCCTCGACGCCACCTCGGCCAAGGCGCACGAGCACAACGCCGCCGTCCTCGCCCCGTACGGCAAGCGGCTGGTGGACCTCACGCCCGCCGCCATCGGCCCGTACGTCGTCCCGCCGGTCAATCTGGACGACCACCTGGACGAGCCCGACCTCAACATGGTCACCTGCGGCGGCCAGGCGACGGTGCCGATCGTCGCCGCCGTCTCGCGGGTGACGCCCGTGCGCTACGCCGAGATCGTCGCGTCGATCGCCTCGCGGTCGGCCGGGCCGGGCACCCGCGCCAACATCGACGAGTTCACCGAGACGACGGCCCGGGCGCTGGAGGTCGTCGGCGGCGCCGCCCGCGGCAAGGCGATCATCGTGCTCAACCCGGCGGAGCCGCCGCTCATCATGCGCGACACCGTCTACTGCGTCGTCGGCGACTGCGACGAGGAGGCCGTGCGCACCTCGGTGGAGAAGATGGTCGCCGAGGTCGCCGCGTACGTCCCCGGCTACCGCCTCAAGCAGCGGGTCCAGCTCCGGCCCGTCGAGCCCGGCGACCCGCTGGCGGCCCTGGGCGACGGCCCGGGACGCCTGGTGTCGGTGTTCCTGGAGGTCGAGGGCGCCGCGCACTACCTGCCGGCGTACGCCGGGAACCTCGACATCATGACCTCGGCCGCGCTGCGGGTGGCGGAAAGGCTGGCCGCGCGATGAGCCACGAGATCTACGTGCAGGACGTGACGTTGCGGGACGGCATGCACGCCATCCGCCACCGCTACACCGTCGACCAGGTGCGCGCCATCGCCGCCGCCCTCGACGCGGCGGGCGTGGACGCGATCGAGGTCGCGCACGGCGACGGGCTGGCGGGCTCCAGCGTCAACTACGGGCCGGGCGCGCACCTGGACGAGGAGTGGATCGCGGCGGCGGCCGAGGTCATGGAACGCGCGGTGCTCACCACGCTGCTGCTGCCCGGCATCGGCACGATCGCCGAGCTGAAGCGCGCGTACGAGCTCGGCGTGCGCTCCGTGCGGATCGCCACGCACTGCACCGAGGCCGACATCTCCGCCCAGCACATCGCCACCGCCCGCGAACTCGGCATGGACGTCGCGGGCTTCCTGATGATGTCGCACATGGCCCCGGCGCCGGAGCTCGCCGAGCAGGCCAGGCTGATGGAGTCGTACGGCGCGCACTGCGTCTACGTCACCGACTCCGGCGGGCGGCTCACCATGGACGGCGTCCGCGACCGCGTCCGGGCGTACCGCGAGGTCCTCGACCCGCGGACCGAGATCGGCATCCACGCCCACCACAACCTCGGGCTCGGCGTCGCCAACTCGGTCGTCGCCGTCGAGAACGGCGTCCGCCGTGTCGACGCCTCGCTCGCCGGGATGGGCGCGGGCGCCGGCAACTGCCCGCTGGAGGCGTTCGCCGCCGTCGCCGACCTCATGGAGTGGAAGCACGGCTGCGACGTCTTCAAGCTCATGGACGCGGCCGACGACATCGTCCGCCCGCTCCAGGACCGGCCCGTCCAGGTGGACCGGGAGACGCTGACGCTCGGCTACGCGGGCGTCTACTCCAGCTTCCTGCGCCACGCGGAGGACGCCGCGCGCCGCTACGGCCTCGACACCCGCGACATCCTCGTCGAGGTGGGGCGCCGCGGCATGGTGGGCGGCCAGGAGGACATGATCGTTGACATCGCGCTGGATCTGATCGGGGACGAGAGATGACGGGTGACCAGGAGGCCGAGGCCCGGCGGCTGGACGAGACCGACCCGCTGCCGGCGGTGCGGGAGCGGTTCCACGTGCCGCCCGCGCCCGGCGGCCTCTACGAGGAGTCCGCCTACCTCGCGGGCAACTCGCTCGGCCTCCAGCCGCGCGCGGTCGCCGCACGCGTCCGTGAGGAGCTCCAGGACTGGGCGCGGCTCGGCGTGGAGGGCCACACGCAGGCCCGCCGCCCGTGGGTGGACTACCACGAGCTCCTTCGCGAGCCCGCCGCCCGCCTGGTCGGCGCGCTGCCGCGCGAGGTCGTCGCGATGAACTCGCTCACGGTCAACCTGCACCTGATGATGGCCACCTTCTACCGGCCCGCCGGGGAGCGCACCCGGATCGTCATCGAGGACTCGGCCTTCCCCTCCGACTCGTACGCGGTGGCGAGCCAGGCCGTCCATCACGGGCTGGACCCCGAGCAGACGGTCGTGCGCCTGCGGCCGCGCCCCGGCGAGGAGCACCTGCGCACCGAGGACGTTCTGGACCTCCTCGAACGCGACGGGCACCGCGTCGCGGTCGTCCTGCTCGGCGGCGTCAACTACCTGACCGGCCAGCTCATGGACATGCAGGCGATCACCAAGGCCGGCCGCGCCGCCGGCGCCGTGGTCGGCTGGGACCTCGCGCACGCGGCCGGGAACGTGCCGCTGCGCCTGCACGACTGGGACGTCGACTTCGCCGCCTGGTGCACCTACAAGTACCTCAACTCAGGCCCGGGAGCGGTCGCGGGCTGCTTCGTCCACGAACGCCACGTCCGCGACACGTCGCTGCCCAGGCTCGCGGGCTGGTGGGGGACCGACCCGGCGACGCGCTTCCGGATGGAGCCGCGGATCTCGCCGCCCGCCTCCGCCGACGCCTGGCAGCTGTCCAACCCGCCGATCATGGCGCTGGCACCCGTGCTGGCCTCGCTGGAGATCTTCGACCGGTACGGGATGGACGCGCTGCGGGCCAGGAGCGAGCGCCTCACCGGCTATCTCGCGGCACGGCTGACCGGCGTCGCCGAGATCATCACCCCGGCCGACGCCGCCGCGCGGGGCTGCCAGCTGTCGGTCCGGGTCGCCGACGCCGCCGGAACGGTCCGGCGGCTCGCGGCCTCCTACGGAGTGATCGCCGACGCCCGGGAGCCCGATGTGGTACGGCTCGCCCCGGTGCCCCTCTACAACACTTTCCACGACTGTCACCGCGTGGCGGAGGCGCTTGCGAGCATCACGGGGTAGGCTGGCAGTGTTGCAGTCGTCATTTCCTCGTACGTTTGCTAGATCGAAGCGCCCGCGGGAAGTACCAAGACAGCGGGCGTTCTTCTTTTTCTCCGGCCGGTCCGGCGGAGCGGGAGACCGGCCCGCATGCGACCCCGGTCCGCCGCCCGGCGGCCGGTGTGGTTTCACCAGGAGAGAGAAACATGACCGAAGGCACCGTGAAGTGGTTCAACGCCGAAAAGGGTTTCGGCTTCATCGCGCCGGACGACGGCGGCCCGGACGTCTTCGTCCACTACTCGGCGATCGCCACGAGCGGCTACCGCAGCCTTGAGGAGAACCAGCGCGTCGCGTTCGAGATCACGCAGGGCCAGAAGGGCCCGCAGGCCGAAGGCGTCACCGCGCTCTGAACCACCCCTGAGCTTCCGGCAGGCCCGCACGACGTTCCTCGTGGTGCGGGCCTGACTGTTACCCAGGACGGGCAGGCGGGCGACGCCCCCTCCGGTCTCACGAGAGCGACCACGCGAAGACGTGGAGCGAGCCGCCGCCCTGCTCGGGAGTCTTCAGTGTGATGCTCCTCACCTGCCTGTCCCGGTCGAGCTCGATCGGGACGGCGGCGAACACATAGACGTTGATCTTCTGCGGAGTGCCGTCGCCGCCGTTCCGGTAGGCCGCCTTGGCGATGATCTGGTTGCCGAACTTCGGGGGATAGGCGTCGGCCCCCAGCGCCCAGTCGCTCAACCCCAGCGTCGCGTTCCGCGTGGAGCCGTCGGTGTAGGTGACGGTGACCGTGGTCTGCACGTCTCCGTTGCCGGACGCTCCGAGGAACGCGAGCCGTCCCGCCCTGGGAGCGTCGACGAGCTCGATCGTCTGGCCCTGCGCCTGCACGTTGTCGAGCTGCCCGGGGCGCCGGGTGGGCCAGCCGAAGGTGAAGCCGTCCCAGGTCACCTGCTTGCCGGGCGTCAGGCCCGCCGCCGCGAGCGCCTGCGCGGAGTACGACCAGCCGCCGCCGTCGAAGTTGGCGGTCCCGGGAGCACCGTCAGCGGAGATCCCGGCGTTGTCGTGGTACCACTCGATCGTTCCCTTGCGGGCCACGTTGACCGTCACGCCCGCGTCACCGGCGCCGGGGATCTCGAACGGCACGGAGTGGTAGTCGAGCCGGGCGCCGGCCGCCACGGAGATCGTGACCTGCTGGTCGGCGTGGCCGGAGGCGGGCACGGTGAGCGTCCCCGACTCCGGCGTCACGGTGATCCCCTCCGGTGGCCGTGCCTTCCACGAGACCGTGCCGCCGCCCTCCAGCGCCTGCACGCGCAGGGTCGTGGTGGCGCCGCCGCCGGGTTCGAGCGGGATCAGGCCCGGACTGACGGCCGTGAGGTAGGACCTGCCGCCCTCACCGAACGACGGCGGGGCGTCGGACTCGGCCGACCCGAACGCGGTGTTGGGCGCCGCTCCCATCGTGAAGTCGAGGCGTCCGCCGTCGCGTGCGAACGACTCCGGCAGCCACGCCTTCGAGGTGTTCTTTCCGCCGACCTTCAATGCCTGGACGTAGCGCGCCGTGTCCGAGACGCCGGGCGCGTTGATCGTCACCTTCTGCCCGGACGAGCGCCGAATCTCGATCGTGGAGAACGCCGGGCCGTTCACCATCAGCTCGGCCCGTCCCGGGATCACCGGGTAGACGCCGAACGACGCCCACACGTACCAAGCGGACATGGTGCCGAGGTCGTCGTTGCCGACCAGGCCGTCCGGCGTCGGCTTGTACAGCTCCCTGCGGGCGCGGTCGACCACGTCCTGCGTCCGGTAGGGCTTCCCGGCCCACGCGTACAGCCACGGTGACTGCATGGAGGGCTCGTTGCCGAGGTAGGCGAGCGGCTCGTGCGGGCCCGCGTTCAGCTTCGTGAAGAAGTGGTCCAGCCGCTTGGCCGCCTCGTCGCGCCCGCCCATCGCGTTGAACAGGCCGCGCACGTCCGGATAGGTCATCCAGTGGTACTGGGCGCCGTTGCCCTCGACGTACCAGCCGGAGTCGGCCGGGTCGAACGGGCTGAGGAACGACCCGTCGGCGAACCTCGGCTGGATCCAGCCGTTCAGGGGGTTGTAGAGGTTCTGCCAGCCGTGCGAACGCCGCATGAAGGTCTTCGCCGTCCCCGGGTCGCCGAGCCGTTCGGCGAGCTGCGCGATGCCGAAGTCGGCTATGCCGTACTCCTCGGTGGTGGCGACGTCGCCGGGCACGTAGCCCAGCTTGAGGTACTGGGCGTTGCCGGGACGCTCGGTGTAGCCGGCCTTCGGGCCGATCCGTTCCGCGCCCGCGACCATCGAGGCCAGCGCGCCCTTGGCGTCGAAGTCGCGCGCGCCGAAGGCGTAGGTGCTCGCGACGATCGAGTGGTACGGATCGCCGTTCATGACGCCGGTGATGGTGTTCTGATGCGACCAGCGGTCCCAGACGTCGCCGATCGAGCGCGCGTTGTCGTACATCGACTGCGCGATGTCGGAGGCCACGTCCGGCGCGAGGAACGCCAGCAGTTGGGCTTCGCTCCGGTAGATGTCCCACCCGGAGAACGTCGCGTACTGGTGATGCCCCTTGCGCACCTTGTGGGTGCGGTAGTCGAAGCCCGTGTAGGTGCCGTCCACGTCGTCGAAAATGTAGGGCTGGAGGAAGGCGTGGTAGAGCGCCGTGTAGAACGTGCGCAGCCGCTCGACGGAGCCTCCGGTGACCTTCACCTGTGACAGCCTGCGCTGCCAGGCGTCTCGGGCCGACGCGCGGACCTTGTCGAAGCCCTTGCCGCCGATCTCGGCGCGGAGGTTGCGCTTGGCGCCGTCGATGCTCACGTACGACAGCCCGGCGCGCATCTGGACCGGCTTGTCGGAGTCGAACTGCAGATAGACGCCCGAGCCGGGGCCCTTCACGTTCACATCACCGGCGTACGTGCGGCGCAGGGACGGCGAGGGCCGCCCGTCCCGCCCGTTGTTGACGCGGCCGACGGGCTTGGCGGTCTCGCGCGGGACCTTGGGCGGCGCCGCGCCGCGTGCTCGGCCTTCGCCCGGCTGCACCGAGTCGTCCTTCCACGTGCCGTACGCCCGGACCGGACGGTCGAACGTGGCGTGGAAGTAGACGTAGTAGCGGCTCTTGGCGCCGCAGAACCCACCGGTCTTGGCCCAGCCGTAGACGGTGTCGCCCCGGATCGTCGCCTCGGCGTCGTCCACCCCGTTGACCGAGCCGGTGACGTTGACCAGGACGGTGCCGGGCTTGCCCGCCGGGAAGGTGAAGCGGCCGACCCCGGCTCGCGTCGAGGCCGTCAGCTCGGTCTTCACCCCGGAGCCGGTCGTCACGCCGTAGTAGCCGGGACTGGCCTGCTCGTTCTCGTGCTTGAACGTCTGCACGTAGTCGGCGCCGTGGGTGGCGGGGGAGCGGCCGATCGTCCCCGAGACGGGGATGACCGGGAAGTCCTGCGCGCCCGTGCAGCCGGGCCCGTTGAGGTGCGTCATCGAGAACCCGCGGAGCCGGTCGTCCTCGTACTTGTAGCCGCCGCCCGACGTGCGGACGGTGTCAGGGCTCCACTGCATCATCCCGAACGGGAGGACGGCGCCGGGGAAGTTCATCCCCGCGCCGCCGCCGTGGCCGAAATCGGGACCGCCGTCCTTGGTGCCGACGAACGGGTTCACGTAGGAGGTGAGGTCGGGACCTGGGAGAAGCGGGCCGGCCTGGGCGGGGGCGGTGGGGGCCGCGGGGAGCAGCACCAGGGCGAATGCGCCGGCGACGAGCGCCTTGGGGGAGCGGAATGCGGACACCTGTGCTCCTTGAGACCGGGTCGTCCCATGACAACGTTGTCAAGCACCCCGATGGTCGTCGTCAGGGCCGGGTGCGTCAATGACCGGATCCGGCCCGTCACTCAGGCTCCCGGTCGTGGTGACATCGAGGGCATGGGGGACAGGCGGCCGACCATGCGCGATGTCGCGGCGGCGGCCGGCGTGAGTCTCAAAACAGTGTCGCGCGTGGTCAACGGCGAGAGTTTCGTGCGGCCCGATACGGCCGAGCGGGTGCGCGACGCGATCGCCCGGCTCGGCTTCCAGCGCAACGACCTCGCCCGCACGCTGCGCGGCGGCGGCCGGACGCGCAGCATCGGACTGATCATCGAGGACGTGGCCAACCCGTTCTACTCGCAGATCGCGCGGGGCGTCGAGGACGTGGCGCGGGCCGGCGGACGGCTCGTCATCTCCGGCAGCTCGGACGAGGACCCGGCACGCGAGCTGCTGCTGATCCGCTCGCTCTGCGAGCGCCGCGTGGACGGCCTCCTGATCGTGCCGTCGCAGACGGGCGACCCCCGCCGCCGCGCCGAGCTGATCGCGGGAACCCCGGCGGTCTTCCTGGACCGCCCCGCCGACGATCCGGCCGCCGACACCGTACTGATCGACAACCTCGGCGGCGCCCGGACCGCCGTCGATCACCTGCTCGCCCACGGCCATCGCCGCATCGCCTGCCTGGTGGACCTGCCCGAGATCTTCACGGCGCGGCAGCGTCATCAGGGCTATCTGGAGGCGCTGGCGGCGCACGGCGTCCAGGCCGACCCGGCGCTCGTGCGCACGGGGCGTCACGACGTACGCGGCGCCGGGCACGCCATGACCGAGCTGCTCGCGCTGCCCGACCCCCCGACGGCCGTCTTCGCGGGCAACAACCTGCTGACGGTCGGCGCGCTGCGCGCGATCGGGGCCGCGGGCACGCGCACCGCGCTGGTCGGCTTCGACGACGTCGAGCTCGCCGACCTGCTCGCCACCCCCGTCACCGTCATCGCGCACGAGCCGGCCGACATGGGCAGGCAGGCGGCCGAACTGCTCGAAGGGCGCATCCGGGGCGACACGGGCCCGCCCGCGCGGATCCTGCTCCCGACCCGCCTGGTCGCCCGCGGCTCCGGTGAGATCCCGCCCGGATGACGCTCATGTGCGGATGCGCCGCGCCGGCCGCAGCACGCGGCGGGCCGGCCGTACGACCCGCAGCAGCTCTCCGCCGATGTAGACGCCCGCGCCGATCGCCAGCGCGGTCGCCAGCGCCTCGACCAGGATCAGCGCTCCCTGGCCGGTGTGGCCCCCGGTCAGCTCCAGCATGCCGCGGTACATGAGCGTGCCCGGCATGAGCGGGGCGATGCACGGCGTGACGCAGACCAGCGCGGGCACGTCCCGGTGGCGGGCGAACGCGGTGCCGAGCGCGCCGACCACGGTCGCGGCGATCGCGGTGGCCGGGGCGGCGGGCAGGTCCAGGTGTCGCATCTCGACGAGGGTGCCCCAGCTGAGGACGCCGCCGAGGGCCGCGGGCAGCAGGTAGGCGCGCGGCACCAGGTGGAAGACGGCGAACGCCACCGCGATGGCGGCGGCGCCGGACCACTGCGCGAGACCGAACGACGACGGCGCCTGCGGCAGGTTCTCCAGCGGCACCGGGACGCCCAGCCGCGCGGCGAGATAGGTGACCGCGCCGATGCCGGCCAGGATCGCGGCGATCATGAAGAGCACCTCGACGAGGCGGGTGGTGCCGGTGACGAGGTCGCCCGCGATGCCGTCCTGCATCGACACGACGAGCGCGCGTCCGGGGATGAGCGCGATGACGACGCCGACGATGACGGGCCCGGCGGCCACCGGCACGTCGCTCCAGGCGAGCAGGACCATGACCAGCGAGCCGATCCCCGCCGCCACGGCCACCTGGAAGAACTCGGCGATGCCGCGTCCGCCCAGCCAGGCCCCGGTGCGGTCGCCGACCAGGGTGGCGACGAACGCGGCGACGGCGGCGAGCGGCCCGCCGCCGACCAGCACCGCGCCCGCCGCGGCCAGCGACGACAGGGCGATGACGGTCAGCCAGTGGGGATAGGGCGGCGGGCGGCCGATGATGTCGCTGAGGGCGAACTTCGCCTGCTGGAGGCTGAGCCGCTTGGCCGTGGCGGCGCGGACGAGGTCCTCCACCGCGATGAGCCGCGCGTAGTTGGGCAGCCTGCGCCGGACGCGCCGTTCGGCGGTCACCGGCGGCCGGCCGCCCCTCGGCAGGTACGACAGGCCCACCGCCGCCAGCGTCACGTCGCCCTCGCAGTGCGGCAGTCCGTAGGAGCGGGTGATCCGGCTCATCGCCAGGTCGACCGACTCGGCGGTCTCGCCGCCCGCGAGCATCAGCTCACCGACCCGAAGGGCCAGGTCCATCGTGATGTACGCCTCGCCGCCGACGCCCGGCTCGTGGCCGCCGCGCAGGGCGGCCTCCATCGCGGCGAACTCGTCCGACTCCGGCGTCACGGTCGGCCACACTAATCAGGGGTCCGGCGCTGGTCGCCCGTGTGCGGGCCCGCATGGGCGAACCTTTGCCGCGTGCTTCAGGGGCGCAGCCGCTCGCCGTGCCGGAGCCGGTCCAGGCCGAGCCAGATGAACTCCACGGCCATGCCCTCGGCCCGTTCGCGCGGCGTCTCGGGATGGTCGAGCCACCACGACACCATCGACAGCATCGACCCGTACATCAGCGGGACCAGCAGCCGCGCCCGCCGCTCGTTGGCCTCAAGGGCGGCGGGGGACAGCGCCGGGTCGGCCCGGCGCCGCCGCAGCAGGATGTCGGCGAACGCCTCGCCGAGCCGGTCCCGCAGCTCGCGCAGCTCCAGGCCGACCTCGGGCTTGTCCAGGTGCCGGACGACCAGCGCCCAGGCGTCGGGCTTCTCGGTGGCGTAGTCGAACAGCACCCGCACCATCGCCCGGATGCCCGCCACCGAGTCCTGCTCGCCCAGCACCGCCTCGTTCAGCCGCCGGGTGATGTCGGCGATGATCGCCTCGGTCACCTCGGCGAACAGATCCTCCTTGGAGGTGAAGTGCTGGTAGAGCAGCGCTTTGGAGACCTGCGCGGCGGCGGCGACGTGCTCCATCTGCGTCAGGTGGTAGCCGCGGCGCCCGAACTCCTCCAGCGCGACCCGCAGCAGCTGCTCGCGCCGCCGGGCGTACGGCATGCGCCGCCGTACGCCCGGTGCGGCCTCCCCCGTGGTGTCCGTCATTTGCCGAGGTACTTACCCAGTTCGGCGCGGGCCACGGAACGCACGTGCACCTCGTCGGGCCCGTCGGCGAGCCGCAGCGTGCGCAGCCCGGCCCACATGCGCGCCAGCGGGGTGTCGTCGCTGACGCCGGCGCCGCCGTGCACCTGGATCGCCCGGTCGACGACCTCCAGCGCGACGCGGGGCGCGATCACCTTGATGGCGGCGACCTCGGACCGCGCGGCCTGCACGCCCTGCTTGTCGATCATCCAGGCGGTCTTGAGGGTGAGCAGGCGGGCCTGCTCGATCGCCATCCGCGACTCGGCGATCTGCTCGCGCACCACGCCCTGCTTGGCCAGCGGCCCGCCGAACGCGACGCGCGAGACCGCGCGCTCGCACATCAGCTCCAGCGCTCGCTCGGCCATGCCGATGGCGCGCATGCAGTGGTGGATGCGGCCGGGCCCCAGGCGCGCCTGGGCGATGGCGAAGCCGCCGCCCTCCTCGCCGACGAGGTTCTCGACCGGCACGCGGACGTCGGTGAAGCGGATCTCGCAGTGGCCGTGCTGGTCGGAGTAGCCGAACACGGGCAGCGGCCGGACGACCTCGACGCCGGGAGTGCCGAGCGGCACCAGCACCATCGACTGCTGCCGGTAGACGTGGCCCTCGGGGTCGGTCTTGCCCATCACGATCATGATCTCGCAGCGCGGGTCGGCCGAACCGCTGATCCACCATTTGCGGCCGTTGATGACGTAGTGGTCGCCGTCGCGCTCGATCCGGGTGGAGATGTTGGTGGCGTCCGAGCTGGCCACGTCCGGCTCGGTCATCGCGAACGCGCTGCGGATCTCGCCGTTGAGCAGCGGCTTGAGCCAGCGCTCCTTCTGCTCGGGCGTGCCGAACAGGTGCAGCACCTCCATGTTGCCCGTGTCGGGCGCCGCGCAGTTGGTGGCCTCGGGGGCCAGGTGGGGGGAGCGGCCCGTCACCTCGGCCAGGGACGCGTAGTCGGTGACCGACAGGCCGTGGGCGGGCTCGTCGCTGTCGGGCAGGAAGAGGTTCCACAGGCCGCGCTTGCGGGCCTCGACCTTGAGCTCCTCCACGACCGGCGGGACGGTGTGCTCCTGGCCCGCCGCGCGCAGCTCGTGCCGCTGGGCCTCGTAGACGGGCTCGGCGGGGTAGACGTGGGAGTCCATGAAGTCCTGCAGCAGGCCCATGTACTCCTGGGCCCGCGCACTCAAACCGAAGTCCATTCGGTTATAGTAACTGACGGGTCAGTTAGTTAGGAAGGGAGAGGCCGATGGACGGCAAGGTCGCGCTCATCACGGGCGGCTCGAAGGGCATCGGGGCGGCGGTCGCCCGGCGGCTGGCGGGCGAGGGCGCCCGCGTCGTGCTCGCCGACGTCGACGAGGAGCGCGGCGCCGCGCTCGCCAAGGAACTGGACGGCGCGTTCGTGCGGTGCGACGTCCGCGAGCCCGCCGACAGCGAGGCGGCCGTGGCGGCGGCCACCGGGCGGTTCGGCGGGCTGGACATCGCCTTCCTGAACGCGGGCGTCGCCAGCGGATGCGGCGTGGACGCCGACTTCGACGCCGAGACCTACCGGCGCGCGATGGCGATCAACCTCGACGGCGTCGTCTACGGCGTGCACGCCGCGCTCCCGGCGCTGCGCGCCCGGGGCGGCGGCCAGATCATCGCCACCGCCAGCATGGCCGGTCTCACCGCGACGCCGTTCGACCCGATCTACGGCGCCAACAAGGCCGCCGTCGTCGGCCTGGTGCGCGCGCTCGGCCCCACCCATCTGCCCGAGGGCATCCGGGTCAACGCGCTGTGCCCGTCGTTCGCCGACACCGACATCCTGACCCCGCTGAAGAGCCACCTGGAGGAGACCGGGTTCCCGATCCTCGACGTGTCCGACGTGGTGGAGACCTTCATGGCGATCCTGGCGGCCGACACCGCCGGCGACGCCTGGTTCGTGGTGCCGGGCCGCGAGTCCGGCCCGTTCACGTTCCGCGGCGTCCCCGGCCCGCGCTGAGAGAGGATCAGGTACATGCGCGCCATCCAGATCACCGAGTTCGGCGGCCCCGAGGTCCTGAACGCCACCGAGCTGCCCGACCCGGTCGCGGGCGACGGGCAGCTGCTCGTCGACGTCTCGCGGGCCGGCATCAACTACGCCGACACTCACCAGGCCGAGAACAGCTACCTGTCGCCGTCCACCCTGCCGCTGGTGCCGGGCGGCGAGGTCGTCGGCCGCACCGCCGACGGCCGCCGGGTCGTCGCCCTGGTCGGCACCGGCGGCTACGCGGAGAAGGCGGTCGCCCCCGCCACGCTGGCCTGGGACGTGCCGGACGCCGTCGACGACCTGACCGCGCTCGGCATGATCGTCCAGGGCGCCACGGCCTGGGTTCTGCTGCGCCGCAGCGTGCACCTGGAGCCGGGCGAGTCCGTGGTCGTGCACGCCGCCGCCGGCGGGGTCGGCACGCTGGCCGTGCAGCTCGCCAAGGCCTGGGGCGCGGGCCGCGTCATCGCCACCGCCTCGACGAAGGCGAAGCGCGACCTGGCGCTGGAGCTCGGCGCGGACGTCGCCGTGGACGTGGCCGAGCCCGACCTGAAGGCGGCGCTCATCGAGGCCAACGGCGGCAGGCGCGTCGACGTCGTGCTGGAGATGACCGGCGGCACCGTCACCGACGACAGCCTCAAGGCACTCGCCCCGTACGGACGCCTCGCCTTCTACGGCATGGCCTCGCGGCAGCAGCCGCAGCCGGTGAAGCCCGCGAACCTCATGGCCCATTCCACGACCATCGCCGGGATGTGGCTGGCACACATCTTCCAGCTGCCCGGCGACCTCATGCGCAGGGCGCTGGACGATCTGTTCGCGCTCACCGCCGAAGGGCGCATGCGGGTCATCGCGGGCGGCGAGTACGGCCTGTCGGAGGTGCGCAAGGCGCACGAGGACCTGCGGGCGCGGCGCACGACCGGCAAGCTCCTGCTCGACCCGTCACGCTGACCGCAGGGCGCGGGGGACACGTTCCCCTGCGCCCTGGCCGATGCCCGTGCCTAACCGACGAGGCCGTTCTCGTAGGCGTACACCACGGCCTGGGTGCGGTCGCGAAGGGCGAGCTTGGTGAGCACGTGCCCCACGTGCGTCTTGATGGTCTGCTCCGCCAGCACCAGCTCGGCGGCGATCTCCGCGTTCGACAATCCGCGCGCGATGAGCCGCAGCACGTCGAGCTCGCGCGGCGTGAGCCCCGCGGTCGCGCCGGGGCTCGGCCGCTGGTGCCGGCGGCGGCGCGCGAAGTCGCCGATGAGCCGCCGCGTGATGGACGGGGCGAGCAGCGCGTCGCCGTTGGCGACCACCCGCACGCCGTTGACCAGGTCGGCGGCCGAGGCGTCCTTGAGCAGGAACCCGCTGGCCCCGGCGCCGAGCGCCTCGTACACGTACTCGTCGAGGTCGAACGTGGTCAGCACCAGCACCTTGGGCCGCACCCCGGCCGGGTCCACCTCGTCGGCGGGCGGCTCGCCGACCAGCTCGGCCGTGGCGGCCAGGCCGTCCATCTCGGGCATGCGGATGTCCATGACGATGACGTCGGGGTCGAGCTCGCGGGCCAGTTCCACCGCCTCGCGGCCGTTGCCCGCCTGCCCGATCACCTCGATCCCCGGGTCGGAGGACAGCAGCGCGGCCAGGCCGTCACGGATCATCACCTGATCGTCGGCGATCAGCACCCGAATGCTCACGAGATCACCTTACGGGGCGTACACCCCCTTCCCGCCCTATTCCTCGCCGTAGGGGAGCTCGGCCGTGACCTGCCAGCCGCCCTCCTCGCGGGACGCGGCGGTGAGGGTGCCGCCCAGCATCGCGACCCGCTCGTGCATGCCGACGAGTCCGTGGCCGCCGCCGTGCGAGTCCTCCGGCGTGGTGCGGGCGCCGTCGTCGGTGACCGTGACCCGCAGGGCGCCCCGCCCGTACCTGATCTCCACCCGCACCCGCGAGCCCGGCGCGTACCGGGAGGCGTTGCTGAGCGACTCCTGGATGATCCGGTACGCCGACAGGTCGACCCCGGCCGAGACCGGCCGCGGCACGCCGACGATGGCGAGCTCGACCGCCAGGCCGGACCGGCGCGCCCCGGCCAGCAGCTCCTCCACGAGATCCAGGCCGGGCTGCGGCGCGCGTTCGGCGCCCTCGTCGTCGGACCGCAGCAGCCCGACGACGCGGCGGGTCTCGGTGAGGGCGTCGCGGGCCGCGTCGCGGACGACGCCGAACGTCTGCTTGGCGTCGTCCGGCAGATCGGGGATCTTGAACGGCGCGGCCTCCGCCTGCATCGCGATCACCGACATGTGGTGGGCCACGACGTCGTGCAGTTCGCGGGCGATACGGGCGCGTTCCTCCAGCACCGCGGCGCGGGCGAGGTCCTGGCGGCGCAGCTCCTCCTGCTCGCGCAGGCTGCGTTCTGCGGCGTAGCGCCCGCCGATCGCGTCGCCGAAGGTGAGCGCCATGATCACCAGACCGGTGAGGATCAGCCCGAACCAGTCCGGCATGGCCATCGTGCCCGGCAGGACCACCCCGGCGATGGTGACCGCGCCCACGCCGACGGTGGTCTGGCGGTCGCAGCCCAGGCCGACCATGAACAGGATCAGCATGAACGCCAGCCAGGCCGTCACCGGCCAGGGCCAGAAGTCCTTGCCCATCATGATCGGGACCCCGGCCAGGAAGCCCAGCGCGCTGATCCGCCACGCGATCAGCGGCCATCGCGCGGCGACCAGCAGCGGCAGCGCCTGAGCCAGCCCCAGAAGCCAGGCGAGGCCTACCGGAGGAGGGTCCTTGTAGGCGTTCAGCGGGATGGCGATCGTGCCCGCGGTGAACCCGATCGACATGCCCAGCAGCACCAGCCCGATCGGCACGCGCAGCCAGAGCGGCGTGGGCAGGAGCAGCCTGCGCGGCCCGCCCGCCGAGGAGAGCACGGCGTCGCGCATGCCCTTGAGAAGGACCACCGGCTTGTGCGCCGTGGTCTGACTGTGCACGTTCATTTGAGCCGAGCCTAAGCGGGTGCGGACGTTCTGACGTGCCCCCGCAGAGGGAGATCCGATCCGCTCCCTGAGTATCACCCCTGACCAGCGCCTTTGGCGCGGCTGCGTCGCCAGAATCGCGCTGCGTGACCGATTGGCCGCATAACGTTCCCTTTCGCGGGGAAGATCAGGAACATGGCTCTCGGGGGGAGCGGTGACGCGCCGAGCGCGCCGCGGCAGCAGACACAGCCGTCCGGTTCGGCCGCCACCGCCATGTTGCTGGCGGGCGCGGCGGCGCTCGGCGGGTTCCTGTTCGGGTACGACTCGTCGGTGATCAACGGCACGGTCGACGCGCTCAAGGCACAGTTCAGCCTGAACTCGGTCGCCGTCGGCTTCGTCGTCTCGTCGGCCCTGCTGGGCTGCGCGGTCGGTGCCTGGTTCGCCGGGCCGATCTCGGACCGCATGGGCCGGATCCGGGTGATGCAGATCGCGGCGATGCTGTTCGTGATCAGCTCGCTCGGGTCCGCGCTGGCGTTCAACGCGTGGGACCTGACGTTCTGGCGCGTGGTGGGCGGGCTGGCCATCGGCGCGGCGTCGGTGATCGCACCGGCCTACATCGCCGAGATCTCGCCGGCCGACATCCGCGGACGCCTGGGCTCGCTGCAGCAGATGGCGATCGTGCTGGGCATCTTCGCCGCGCTGGTCGTCGACTACGTCATCGCCCACGTCTCGCACGGCGGCGCCAAGGGCGAGTTCCCGTGGGGCGGCACGGCCTGGCGGTGGATGTTCGCCAGCGCGATCGTCCCGGCCGTGATGTACGGGGTCATCGCCACGACGATTCCCGAGTCGCCGCGCTACCTCGTCAAGAAGAGGCAGCTGGGCCGGGCCCGGCAGGTCCTGGCCAAGGTCATGAACCGCGGCGACGTGGACGTCAAGCTGCGCGAGATCGTCCGGTCCATCGCCAGCGACCGGCCGGTGCACCTGCACGACCTGCGCGGCCCGCGCCTCGGCCTGCTGCCGATCGTCTGGGTGGGCATCCTGCTGTCGGTGTTCCAGCAGTTCGTCGGCATCAACGTGATCTTCTACTACTCGTCGTCGCTCTGGCAGGCGGTGGGCTTCAGCGAGAACGACGCCATGCTCACCTCGGTGATCAACTCGATCGTCAACGTGGTGTCCACGCTGGTCGCGATCGCGCTGGTCGACAAGGTCGGCCGCAAGCCGCTGCTGCTCACCGGCGCCGCGGGCATGGCGATCACACTCGGGATCTTGACGCTCTGCTTCGCCACCGCGCCGGTTGTGAACGACGAGCCCCATCTCAGCGGCGCCGCCGGGACCATCGCGCTGATCGCCGCCAACCTCTACGTGGTCGCGTTCGCCGCCACCTGGGGGCCGGTGGTGTGGGTGATGCTCGGCGAGATGTTCAACAACTTCATCCGCGCCTCCGCGCTCGCCGTGGCGGCCGCCGCGCAGTGGATCGCCAACTGGATCATCACCACGACCTTCCCGGGCCTGTCCGGTGTCTCGCTCGGCCTGGCCTACGGCCTTTACACCGCGTTCGCGCTGCTCGCGTTCCTGTTCGTGTTGAGATTCGTGCCGGAGACCAAGGGGCGCGAGCTGGAGGACATGGACCGGCTCGAAGTGGGCGGCGGCCACGACCACGGGGTCACCGGGCGAGCATGACCCGCGTGCCACGGCTCCGCGCGATCCGGTAGGTGCGCTGGGCCACCGCGGCCAGCCGCGTGCGCCGGGCCGCGTCCAGCGCCGGGTCGGCCAGCGCGGCGGTCACGTTGACCAGGCGGTACGGCGGACCCCGGTCGATGAACGTCGGCACCAGTTCCGCGCCGGTCGCGCGCCACCGGCGGCCGCTGGGCGCGAACGTGAAGCGGGCGATCATTCCCTCGTACCGGGCGCCGGCGGCCGGGCCCTGGTGGGCGGCGACGAGGTTGCCGAGCCCGTAGGCCACCCACTTGCCGTTGGTGGCCTGGCCGAACGGCTGCACCACGTGGACGTGGTGCCCCACGATGAGATCGATGGCGCGGGACGCCAGCAGGGTGCGGGCCAGCTCGACCTGACCGCCGGTCGGCTCGTGCTCGTACTCCGCGCCCCAGTGCATGCTGACCACGACCACCTTGGCGCCCGCGTCGCGTGCGCGCCTGGCGTCGGCGAGGATCCGCGCGGTGCTGATCTGGTTGGCGATCCAGGGCTTGCCCATGGGGAGCCGGCGGCCGTTGAACCCGTAGGTGTACGACAGCTGCGCCACCGGAACGCCGTTGGCCCGCAGGATCGTCGGGGTCGCGGCCTCCGCGGGGGAACGAGCCGAGCCCGCGTGCCGGATCCCGTTGCGGTCCAGTGCCCCGAGCGTCCGGGCGACGCCCTCCGCGCCGTTGTCCAGGGTGTGGTTGGACGCCGTCGAGCAGCTGTCGTAGCCGGCGTCGGCGAGTGCCGGGACGATCTCCTGCGGCACGCTGAAGTCCGGGTATCCCGTGAAAGGCCCGCTGGGCGGCGCCAGCGGCGTCTCCAGATGGCACAGCGCCAGATCGGCCCCCGCCACGACCGGCTTGATCGCCGCCATGATCGCGCGATAGTCGCGCCGCCCGCCTCCGTCCGCGCCGGCCTGGCGCGACACCGCGTCGTGCAGCAGCACGTCCCCGCTCGCCACCAGGGTGAACGTGCCCGGCTGCCGGGGCGCGGTCGCGATCGCGCCGGGCGGCGCGATCGCCGGCAGGCCGGACGGCATGATCGACGGCGCGGCCGGCGGTGCGGCGGGGCCCGCCGACGGCGGCGCGCCGGGGAGGCCGAGACCCGCCCCCGTCCCGGCGGGCCGGGGCGTGACCCGCCCGGCGCCCCCGCAGGCCGCGACGACGACGCACGCCGAGAGGACGACGGCGGCGGCCGTCACCGCGGCGGCCGGCAGAGCTGGCGAAGAGCGCACGGAGGGGGAGGCTAGGCGCGGTGCGAGGGGAGCGGCGCACCGAATCGCCGTGCCATTGCCGAGTCTTTACGGCTATCATCGGGGGCATGGCGGCTGTTCTCGAGACGACGACGCCGGGTCGCTCCCGGCGCCGTGGCCGCATGTCCTGACTTTCGCACGCGGTGAGGCCCCGGGAGTTCCTCCCGGGGCCTTCTGCGTTTGGCCAGGGCCTCGACTCGATAGCATCGGAACCCGCGTCACTCTGAACGACAACCCACATCACCACCGCGAGGAGAACCCGTGTCCACCGTGTCTGAGCTGCGCATCACCCTCGACGGAAGCGAGCGAGTGGTGCCCGCAGGCACGACCGCCGGGGAGGCCCTCCAGGCGGACGGCAAGCACGTCATCGCCGCCCGGGTCGGTGGCGAGCTGCGCGACCTGGCCTACGAGGTGCGGGGCGGCGACGAGATCGAGCCGGTCGAGATCGGCTCCGCCGACGGCCGCGCGATCATGCGCCACTCCGCCGCGCACGTGATGGCGCAGGCCGTGCAGGAGCTCTTCCCCGAGGCCAAGCTGGGCATCGGCCCGCCCGTCGAGAACGGCTTCTACTACGACTTCGACGTCGCCGAGCCGTTCACCCCTGACGACCTCAAGCGCATCGAGAAGCGCATGCGCGAGATCGTCAAGCAGGGGCAGCGGTTCTCCCGGCGGCCGGTCTCCGACGAGGACGCCCGCGAAGAGCTGGCCGGCGAGCCCTACAAGTTGGAGCTGATCGGGCTCAAGGGCAACGCGGGCTCCGACGACGGCGCCGACGTGGAGGTTGGCGCCGGCGAGCTGACCATCTACGACAACCTCGACGCCAAGACCGGCGACCTGCGGTGGAAGGACCTGTGCCGCGGGCCGCACGTGCCCACCACCCGGGTCATCCCGGCGTTCAAGCTGATGCGCACCGGCGGCGCCTACTGGCGCGGCAGCGAGAAGAACCCGCAGCTCCAGCGGATCTACGGCACCGCCTGGGAGTCGCGCGACAAGCAGGACGAGTACCTGAGGTTCCTGGAGGAGGCCGAGAAGCGCGACCACCGCAAGCTCGGCGCCGAGCTCGACCTGTTCTCGTTCCCCAACCAGATCGGCAGCGGCCTGGCCGTCTTCCACCCCAAGGGCGGCGTCGTCCGCAAGGTGATGGAGGACTACTCGCGGCGGCGGCACGAGGAGGAGGGGTACGAGTTCGTCAACACCCCCCACATCACCAAGGGCGATCTCTTCGAGACCTCCGGGCACCTGGGCTGGTACAAGGACGACATGTTCCCGCCGATGGAGGTCGACGGCGGTGACTACTACCTCAAGCCGATGAACTGCCCGATGCACAACCTGATCTTCGACGCGCGCGGGCGGTCCTACCGGGAGCTGCCGCTGCGGATGTTCGAGTTCGGCAGCGTCTACCGGTTCGAGAAGTCGGGCGTCGTGCACGGCCTCACCCGCGTCCGCGGCATGACCCAGGACGACGCGCACATCTACTGCACCAAGGAGCAGATGGGCGACGAGATCAAGTCGCTGCTGTCCTTCGTGCTGGGCCTGCTGCGCGACTACGGCCTCGACGAGTTCTACCTGGAGCTGTCCACCCGGGACGAGTCGGAGAAGTTCATCGGCGAGGACGCCGACTGGGAAGAGGCGACCGCCGCGCTGAAGCAGGCGGCCGACGAGTCCGGTCTCGACCTGGTGGACGACCCGGGCGGCGCGGCGTTCTACGGCCCGAAGATCTCGGTGCAGGCCAAGGACGCGATCGGCCGCACCTGGCAGCTGTCGACCATCCAGGTGGACTTCAACCAGCCCAAGCGGTTCGGGCTTGAGTACCAGGCCGCCGACGGCACCCGGCAGCAGCCGATCATGATCCACCGGGCGCTGTTCGGCTCGATCGAACGGTTCTTCGGCGTGCTGCTGGAGCACTACGCCGGCGCCATGCCGCCGTGGTTGTCGCCGGTGCAGGCGATCGGCATCCCCATCGGCGACGCGCACGTCCCGCACCTGGACAAGGTCGCGGCCAGGCTGCGGGAGCACGGCATCCGGGTCGAGGTCGACGCCTCCTCCGACCGCATGCAGAAGAAGATCCGCAACGCGCAGAAGCAGAAGATCCCGTTCATGCTGCTCGCCGGTGACGACGACGTCGCCAAGGACGCCGTCTCGTTCCGCTACCGCAACGGCGACCAGAAGAACGGTGTGCCGATCGACGAGGCCGTCGCCGAGATCGTCAAGGCGGTCGAGGCCCGCGTCCAGATCTGAGCCGCAGGCCGGACCGCCCGGGAGTTGGTAGCCTCAACGGTCACTTGCCACGACCGGGACGAAACCGGTCACGCGAACGCTGGCCCGCCGAAAGGGGGCCTGGGTGGGGGCTGAGGGAAGGTGAAGTCCACGAGGCCGCGCGGGAGGCCGCGTTCGGCCTGGAGCCGGGTCTTCGGCTACGGCGGTGCGGCGGCCCTCGCCGTGGCCGCCGTCGTGGTGCTGCTCATGCCGCTGTGGGACAAGGAGCGCAGCGGCTCCGCCGCGACCGGCGGGCCGGCCACGGGAGCGCCGTCGCAGTCCGGCCAGAGCCTTCCGCCTGGCAACCTCGCTCCCGGTCAGCAGACAGATCCCGGGCAACCCCAGCCCAACCAGTCCACGGGCCGCCCCTATCCGGGTCAGCAGAACCCCGGCCAGCAGAATCCGGGGCAGGGCGGCGGCCCGCCGTTGCCCGGCACCGGTGGCGGTGCCGGCACGACCACCTGGTGCCCCGTCGGCACGGCGCTCTACCGGCAGGTCGGCGGTGCCCTGGAGGTCGACGTGAAGGTCGCGGGCAACGGGTTCGTCCGCGCCGAGGTGACCGTGCGCGGCGGCCGCACGTCCACCCAGCAGACCACCGTCAAAGGCGGCCGGCTGCACACCTTCAAGTTCGGCGGCATCCCGGTCGCCGCCGTGCAGCGAGTCAAGATCACCACGTTCACCGGGCTGGCCATGCAGAGCTGCTACGCCAGCCCCGGTGGGTGACGCTCGGAAACCGCTTGGTATCGGCGTGTCGTCTGTCTAGAGTGCGTGTCCAGTCGTCGGGGTCGTTCCTGTGGGCGGGAGGGGAACGACCCCGATCCCTTTCCCCGTGGATCACGCCGGAGCGAGGCCCTGGGCGCGGTTCTCGGCGGGCATCTGGACGTCCTCGACCGAGACGTTGACCGCGGTGACCCGCATCCCCAGCATCAGCGCGACCACCCGGGCGACGTTGGACTGGACGACCTTGGCGACCTCCATGATCACGCTGCCGTACTCCACGATCACGGCCAGGTCCAGGGACACCGCGTTGTCGTGCGGGTGGATCCGGACGCCGCGGTCGCCCGGCGCGGCACCCAGCCGGCCGTCCTCGCCGGGCTCGATCCGCCCCGCCAGCGTGGCCACCCCGGTGACCTCCAGGGCGGCCAGCGTGGCGATCTTCTCGATGACCTCGTCGTCGATGGTGATGCGGCCCTCGGCCTCGCGCTGCTGGGAGTGCCGCCCGCCCGCCACCTGCGGGGGCACCAGCGGCGGCGCGGCCGGCGGCGCGCCGGTGGGCGGCGGGGTGGCCTGGGCCTGTCCCGTCGGACCCGGGAAGAACGGCATGGACCGGACCTCGGGGCGCGGGCCGTCCCCGCCGTTCCCCGAATAGCCCTTGTCGAGGTCGGTCATCGATTGTCCCCCACGGGTCTCTTGATATGTCCATGATCTCAAGCGGGCACCCGGGCCGCCAGGAAAGTCCGGTACGTCGAGGGCGCCACGGCGGAGGCCGCCGGGGATCCCGACTTCAGGCCGTCCGGCTTCTCTCTCTATGCTGCTGGTCAGGCCGTGAACAAAAGGAGAGCGCCGCCTTGAGCGTAGAGCCGGAGGAGCCCGTGGTGGAGGAGGCGCGCGAGGACGCGCCCGAGTCGGGTGCCCACAACGCGCACCAGCCCTCTATCGAGGAAGAACGGGGTGGCGCGGGCCTACCCGACAATTTCCAGCGGCTCTGGACTCCGCACCGGATGGCCTACATCAAGGGCGAGGGCAAGCCGACCGGAGCGGGCTCCGGGGACGGCTGCCCGTTCTGCGAGATCCCCAAGATGACCGACGAGGAAGGGCTCATCGTGGCCCGGGGAGACGCGGTCTACGCGGTGCTCAACCTCTACCCGTACAACTCGGGCCATCTCATGGTCGTGCCGTTCCGGCACGTGGCCGACTACACCGAGCTGGAGGGCGCCGAGTGCGCCGATCTCGCGAGGTTCACCCAGCAGGCCCTCACGGCGCTGCGCAAGGCCAGCGGCGCCCAGGGCTTCAACGTCGGCATGAACCTCGGCCAGGTGGCGGGCGCCGGGATCGCCGCCCACCTGCACCAGCACGTGGTGCCGCGGTGGGGCGGCGACACCAACTTCATGCCCGTGGTCGGGCACACCAAGGTGCTGCCGCAGCTGCTCCGCGACACCCGCCGGTTGCTCGCCGACGCCTGGCCTCACAGCGGTCTGTAATATCCGCCCATCCGACGACATGAGCTGCATGACGGTTCAGTCGCGGAAGGGACGGACGTGACAAAAGATCGGTTCGAGCAGCTCTACCGCGAGCACCACGACGAGGTGCTGCGTTACGCGGCCAGGCAGGCCGGCCCGGAGCACGCCGCGGACATCGCCGCCGAGACGTTCACCATCGCCTGGCGCCGGATCGACGACGTCCCGGACGGCGCGGCGCTGCCCTGGCTGTACGTGGTGGCCCGCAACCTGATCGCCAACCAGGGCAGGCGGGACGCCCGCCGCCGCGAGGTGCCGGAGCCCTTCGACTCCACGCACGCGCACCCGGTGGAGCCCGACCACGCCGACTCGGTCCACCGCCGCGAGGCCGCCCTGACCGCGCTGCGCGGTCTCAGCGACGACGACCGCACGATGATCCGCCTGATCGGCTGGGAGGGCATGGACCGCGGCCGGGTCGCCACCGCGCTGGGCGTCTCGCCCGGGGCCGCCACGGTCCGCCTGCACCGCACGCGCAAGCGCCTCCGCGAACTCCTGGACCCGCGCCGTCCGAGCCCCTTCCAGGCGATCGGCGCCGCCGCGATGATCGCCGCCGCCACCGTCCTGATCGCCGTCGGTCCCCGTGTCCTCGATGCGCGGTTCATGTCCTTCCGGGCCACGGGCGACCCGATCTGGACCCAGTTGCGCGCTGAGGGCGAGCTGCGCGGCCAGGTGCCGCCCGGCGGGGACACCGGAAAGGTGCGGCCCCTGTCACCCGCGCTCGCCGCCGGCGCGGCCATCCGGACCGCGCCCTGCCCGGAGTGGACGGGAGTGCCGGCGGCCAACGGCGGTGAGGTCGCCGTGTGCGAGCCACCGGCCTTGGACGGCGAGATGCCGGTCAACTTCGAGGGCAGCCTCTGGCGCGAAGACCCGGACGTGTACCTCTACCAGGGTTATGTGGACCGCAACGTCGCGCGCCTGGTCCTGGAGCCCAAGGGCGGCGGAAAGCGCCTGCCCGTCCCGCTCTTCGACATCCACCTGGCGGGCATCAAGGAGTTCGGGCTCTCCCTGAAGGCCGGCTCCGAGAGCGCTCTGCGAGCGTTCGACGCGCAGGGCCAGGAGCTCTACGACTCCAGGGACGACGACAGGGGCGACGAGTGGCCCCTCTGAGGGCCCTCGTCAGCATGCCGCGTTCGTGGAGCCGGGTGGCCGGTGTTCTCCTGGTGTGCCTGTTCACCGCCGTCGCCTGGCGCCCGGCCGCCTCGGCCCTGTCCCGACCACCGGCCGACCGCCAGGCCGACCTGCACGTCTACCTCGGCGCGATCGAGACCGTCCGGAACGGCCGGCCGCTGTACGACTACGCGGCCGAGAACGGGGATCCCTTCACCTACCCGCCGTTCGCGCTGATCGTCCTTCAGCCCCTCGGCTGGGCACCGGAGCCGGCCGTGCGGGTCGCCTGGACGCTCTGCACCCTCGTCATCGCCGGCCTCATCGCCGCCGCTCTCACGAGGCGCCGGGTGCTCGTCATGGCCGCCGCACTGGTGCTGGTGCTGTCCGCTCCGCTGCAGAGCAATCTGCGCTTCGGGCAGATCAGCGTCCTCCTGGTTCTCCTTGTGCTGGTCGACGGGCTGGGGCTCACCCGGCCTCGATGGCGCGGAGCGCTCATCGGCCTGGCGGCGGCGATCAAGCTGACGCCGCTGCTGTTCCTCCCGTACCTCGTCCTCACCGGACAGCGGCGCGCCGCGACGCGCGCGACAGGGGTCTTCGTCGTTGCGGCGGGCCTCGCGTTCGTCGCGCTGCCCGAGGACTCGGCGCGATTCTGGACGGACGCGGTCTTCACCACCTCGCGTGTCGGCGATCTTTCCGCCGGCGGGAACCAGTCGGTGAACGGCGCGCTGCTCAGGCTCGGGGTCCTGGAACCGGTTAAGTCGGCCGCGTGGCTGCTCTACGCCGGAGGGCTCGCCTGGGCGGCGCTCCTGTGGGGTAGGCGGCTGTACGCGGACGGCCGGGTGGCCGAGGCCGTGGTCACGGTCGGCTGCGCGACGCTGGTCGTCTCACCCGTGTCATGGACCCATCACCAGGTCTGGCTGGTGCTGGCGGGCCTCGTGCTCCTCGCCGGGCCGGGCCGCGCGCGGCGCGCCGCCGGCGTCGCCGTGCTGCTCGTGATGATCTTCCCGCTGGCCGCCGAGGCGCGCCTGCTGTGCGCGGCCGCGCTGTGCTGCGCCGGGCTCCCGATGGAGATCCGGGCGGCTACGGGCGCTTGGGCGGCTCGGGACGGGCGCCCGCTTGAATCAGCTCGGATACCGTGACGAACTCGAAGCCCTTGGCGCGCAGCCCCTTGATCATGGGCACGAGGTTCTTCAGCGCGACGAGGCGGTCGGGGTTGCCGGTGTCGTGGGCGAGCACGATCATGCCGGGCCGGGTGTTGTTCACGATGTAGTCGACCAGCCCCGGCGGGTTCTTCTCGTAGGTCTTCTCCAGCATCTTGATCGACCAGATCGTCAGGTCGTAGCCGAGCTGTCCGGCGGCGCTCAGCGTGGTCCCGCCGAGCTGCCCGAACGGCGGTCGCAGATGCCGCGCCTCCTTGCCGGTGATCTGCGCGATCGCGGCGTGCGCCCGGTGGATCTGCCGGTAGGCCTGATCGTGGGTCAGCAGCGAGAGGTCCTTGTGCTGCCAGGTGTGGTTGCCCGCTTCGTGCCGCCCCATCCGGCCGTGCACGAGCCGGGCGTTCTCCAGCAGGCGCTCCCCCACCATGAAGAACGTGGCCCTGACCTTCTCGGAGTCGAGGACGTCGTGGACCATCGGCGTCCACTTGGGCATCGGGCCGTCGTCGAACGTGAGCGCCACCAGCTTCTGGGCGGTGTCCACCGACCAGGTCACGTCGACGTGGCCGCGGGCCGGGCGCCAGGGGCCGGCGCTCGGGATCGCCATCGCCGACGCCGGGGCCTCCTCCGGCAGGCCCGCCACGACGGCCGCGCCTCCGGCGGCACCGGCCGCCAGGCCGCCCGCCGCGAGGCCGAAGCCCTTGATCACCCCGCGGCGTCCCGGCCGCGCGGGCTCCTCGTGTTCCCCCGTGTTCGTCATAGCGAACGTAAGGATGGCACAGGCCGGGAGATGTTCCGTCCGACGGGCGGGTGAACCGTGATCAGCCTCAGGGATGAGCCGCCGGTACCGGGATCATCATCCCGGTACCGGCGGGTGCGGCCTCGGCTCAGTCGTCCCTGGACTCCGCGGCGACCTTGTCGGCCAGATGGGTCGGGAGCGGCTCGTACCGCAGGAACGTGCGGCTGAAGCTCCCGGTGCCCTGCGACATCGAGCGCAGGTCGATCGCGTACCTGATGATCTCCAGCTGCGGCACCTCCGCCTTGATCATCGTCCGGCCGCCGGGCACGCTCTCCGAGCCGAGCACCCGGCCGCGGCGCGAGGTGAGGTCGGACATGACGGGCCCGACATAGTCGTCCGACACCAGCACGGCGACCTCGTCGACCGGCTCCAGCAGCAGGACGGGCACCTTGGTCGCGGCGTCCTTGAGCGCGAGGGCGCCGGCGGCCTGGAAGGCCATGTCGGAGGAGTCCACCGAGTGGGCCTTGCCGTCGCGCAGCGTGACCTTGATGTCGACCAGCGGGTAACCCGTGGTGACCCCGCGGCCCATCTGCTGCCTGAGGCCCTTCTCGACCGACGGGATGAACTGCCGCGGGACCACCCCGCCGACGATCTTGTCGACGAACTCGAAGCCCTCGCCGGACGCCAGCGGCTCCACGTCGATGTGGCAGATGCCGTACTGGCCGTGGCCGCCGCTCTGCTTCACGTGCCGGCCGAGGCCCGGGGCCGGGCCGCCGAAGGTCTCCCGCAGCGGGACGCGCAGGTCGACCCGTTCGACCTCGACGCCGTAGCGGGTGCGGAGCCGGTCGATCAGCACGTCGGCGTGGGCCTCGCCCATGCACCACAGCACCAGCTGGCGGGTCTCGGAGTTGTTCTCCAGCCGCAGCGTCGGGTCCTCGGCGACGAGCCGGCCCAGCGCCTGGCCGAGCTTGTCCTCGTCGGCCTTGGAGTGCGCCCGGATCGCCACCGGGAGCAGCGGGTCCGGCATGGACCAGGGCGCCATCAGCAGCGGGGTGCCGGGATCGGAGAGCGTGTCGCCGGATTCGGCCCGGCTGAGCTTGGCGACCGCGCAGATGTCGCCGGCCCGGCACGCGGAGATCGTCCGCTGCGCCTTGCCGAGCGGCGAGGTCAGCGCCCCGACCCGCTCGTCCACGTCGTGGTCCTCGTGGCCGCGGTCCTCCAGGCCGTGCCCGGAGACGTGCACGACGGTGTCGGGCCGCAACGTGCCGGAGAACACGCGGACCAGCGAGATCCGGCCGACGTAGGGGTCGGACGTCGTCTTGACGACCTCGGCGACGAGCGGCCCGTCGGGGTCGCACTCGATGTTCTTGGGCGGCCCGCCGGTGACGGCCGTGACGGGCGGGATGCGGTGTTCGAGCGGCGACGGGAAGGCCTGGGTGATGACCTCCAGCAGCTCGCGGATGCCGATGACCGGCCCCGGGTGGTCGCCGTGCGGGACGGAGGTGGCCAGCACCGGGTAGAACGAGCCGCGCGCGACGGCGGTCTCCAGGTCCGCGATGAGCGCCTTGACGTCGATGTCCTCACCGGCCAGGTACCGGTCCATGAGGCCCTCGTCCTCGCTCTCCTGGATGATCCCCTCGATGAGCGCGCCGCGCTGCTCCTCGATCTGGTCCAGGAACGAGGGGTCCGGGTCGCACTCGACGCGTTCCCCGGAGGAGTAGTCGAAGCAGCGCTGCGTGAGCAGGCCGATCAGGCCTTTCAGCTCGTCGCCCGCGCCGACCGGGAAGTAGCAGGGGAGCACGCCTTCGCCGAAGACGTCCTGGCAGGTCAGCACGACGTCGTCGAAGTCGCCCCGCTGCTGGTCGACCTTGGTGATGACGACCGCGCGCGGCATGCCGACCGCGGCGCACTCCTCCCAGAGCAGCCGGGTGAGGCCGTCGATGCCGTCCACCGCGGAGATGACGAACAGCGCCGCGTCGGCGGCGCGCAGCCCGGCCCGCAGATCGCCCACGAAGTCGGCGTAGCCGGGGGTGTCGATGAGATTGACCTTGACGTCCCCGAACATGAAGGGGGCGAGGGCCAGGTTGACCGAGCGTTGCTGGCGCACCTCGACCTCGTCGAAGTCGCTGACGGTCGAGCCGTCCTCGACGCGCCCGCGCCGCTGGATCGTACCGGTCGCGGCGAGCATGGCCTCGACGAGCGTGGTCTTGCCCGCGCCCGAATGGCCGACCAGCGCGACGTTGCGAACCCTGTCGGGCCGGCCGGCCTCCGGTGCCCTGCCGGCGGCTCCCGGGTGGCCTCCTCTGTCCGCCATGACTACCTCCTCGGACGGGCCCGACGGGTGCGGGCCCGCGTGCAGTTGGAGCCCGGCCCGTCCGGCCGAGGCCCTCCGTCCGAGTGCGGCGCCCCTGGCGGCTCTCCTTCCGAACGAGATCGTCCGACGGGCGGAGCACGCCCGACGTGCGTGACCGGCGTCACACCCGTGCCCAACACCATTTCCCGGGACGGCCAGGATCACAAGGGGTGAGGCCGAACACCTTCGCCCGGTCCCACCGGGACCGGGCCGGTATCCCGCCTGCGCCACCTGTGCCGACCTCTCCCACTACGATGGGCGCGCTGTGCCGCCCGGTGCCCCGCCCCGTCGCGGTGGCGGCCGCGGACACACCACGACCTCACGAGAACGGACGGCGATGCTCAACAAACTGCGGCCCGCGCTGGGACGCGTCCTGACCCCCATCGGACAGGCGGTCGCGCGGACCGGGGTCTCGCCCAACGCCATCACGGTCATCGGGACCATCGGGGTGGGCGCCGGAGCGCTCGGCTTCTTCCCCCGCGGCGCGTTCTTCTGGGGAACGATGGTGATCACCGCCTTCGTGCTCTTCGACATGCTGGACGGGGCGGTCGCCCGGGTGACCGGCAAGACCTCCAAGTTCGGCGCGTTCCTGGACTCCACGATGGACCGGGTCGCGGACGCGGCGATCTTCTCGGGGCTGATGATCGGGCTCTACCGCGACGACCGGGAGCTGCTGGCCGCGGTCGCGCTCTACTGCCTCGTGTCGGGCGTCGTGGTCTCCTACGCCAAGGCCCGCGCCGAGGGTCTCGGTTACACCTGCAACGTGGGGATCGCCGAACGCGCCGAACGGCTCATCGTCGCGCTCGTGGCCGCGGGTCTCGACGGTCTGGGCGTGCCCTACGTCCTGGCGCTGGCGCTCTGGGTGCTGGCCGTGCTGAGCACGGTCACCGTCGGCCAGCGCTTCGCCACCGTCCACCAGCAGGCACGGGCCGCCGAGCAACGCCGGGAGCCCCCCGCGCACGACCACGAGTCCTCGGCAGGGTCGCACGCATGAACGTGCCCATGCGCGACGAGGTGATGGACGCCGCCTACGCCATGGGATGGACGGTCGTCCGCAAGATGCCCGAGCGCGCCGCGCGCATGGCGTTCGCGACGCTCGCCGATCGCATGTGGCACCAGCACGGCCCGGGCGTGAGGCAACTGGAGAGGAACCTCTGCCGCGTCCTCGGCAAGGACGCCGTGGACGACGAGGTGCGGATTCTGAGCAAGCGTGTCCTGCGGTCGTACTTCCGTTACTGGCTGGAGGTGTTCCGCCTACCGGAATACGACAAGGCGCGCATTCTCGGCCGGATGCGCATCACCGGCCACGAGAAGCTCTTCGCCACGCTCGACTCCGGCCGCGGGGCCGTCCTCGCGCTGCCGCACATGGGCAACTACGAGCACGCCGGGGCCTGGCTGGTGCACAACGGCTATCCGTTCACCACGGTCGCCGAACGGCTGAAGCCCGAGTCCCTCTTCGACCGCTTCGTGGAATTCCGCGAGGGCCTGGGTATGGAGGTACTGCCGCACAAGGGCGCGTCCGCGTTCGGCAGGCTGGCCCAGCGGCTCCGCGGCGGCCGGCCGGTGTGCCTGGTCGTCGACCGGGACCTGACCGAGAACGGGATCGACGTCGAGTTCTTCGGCTCGACGGCCCGGATGCCCGCCGTGTCGGCGGCACTGGCGATCCAGACGGGAGCCGCGCTGTTTCCGGTGACCCTGTGGTACGAGGGCGACTACTGGGCGGCGCGGGTCCACGACGAGATCCCCGTCCCCGCCGAGGGCGGCAGACAGGAGAGGATCCAGGTCATGACCCAGGAGCTCGCGGACGCCTTCCAGGAGGGGATCGCAGCGCACCCCGAGGACTGGCACATGCTGCAGAAGGTGTGGGTGGCGGACCTGACCGCGACCACCGCGGGGGCCGGGCGGTGAAGGTCGGGATCGTGTGTCCCTACACCTGGAACGTCCCCGGCGGCGTCCAGCAGCACATCCGCGACCTGGCCGAGGCGCTGATCGGCTTCGGCCACCAGGTGTCGGTGATCACGCCGGCCGACGACGACGCGCGGCTGCCGTCCTACGCGGTGGCGGCGGGCCGGGCGGTCCCGGTGCCCTACAACGGCTCGGTGGCGCGGCTGGCCTTCGGCTTCCTGTCGGCGGCGCGCGTGCGCCGCTGGGTCAACGAGGGCGGCTTCGACGTGCTGCACGTGCACGAGCCCGCCGCGCCGTCGCTCGGCATCCTCGCCTGCTGGGCGGCCGACGGCCCGATCGTGGGGACCTTCCACGCCTCGTACGAGAAGTCGCGGGTGGTCTCGGTCACCGCGCCGATCCTGCAGAGCGCGCTGGAGAAGATCACCGGCCGGATCGCGGTGTCCGAGGCGGCCCGCACGACGCTCGTGGAGCATCTCGGCGGCGACGCGGTCCTGATCCCCAACGGCGTGGCCACCGAGCGGTACGCCATGGCCGAGCCGCTGGACGGCTGGCCCGGGCGCGGCGACGGCGACCAGAGCCGGGCGGGCGGCGGCACGCTCGGCTTCCTCGGGCGGATGGACGAGCCGCGCAAGGGCCTGCAGGTGCTGCTGCGCGCGTTCGAGATCCTCGGCCGCGAACGGCCCGGGCTGCGGCTGCTGATCGCGGGGCCCGGCGACGCCGACGACGCGATCGCCAGGATCTCGCCGGAGCTGCGCGACCGCGTGGTCATGCTGGGGATGGTGAGCGAGGAGGACAAGATCCGCGCCTATCACTCCGTGGACGTCTTCGTGGCGCCCAACCTGGGCGGTGAGAGCTTCGGCATCGTGCTGGCCGAGGCCATGTCGGCGGGCGCCCCGATCCTGGCCAGCGACATCGAGGCGTTCGACCGGGTGCTGCTGGGCGGCCGGGCCGGGGCGCTGTTCCCGGTCGGCGACCACGCGGCCCTCGCCGCGGCGGCGGGCGACCTGCTGGACGACCCGGCGCGGCGCAAGCAGTTGTCGGCCGAGGCGCGCGCGGCGGTCCGCGCCTACGACTGGTCGGCGGTGGCGCGCGACGTGCTGCGGGTCTACGAGACCGTCGCGCTCTCCGGCGGCGGCGTGGTCGAGTCCGGCGTCGGGGCCTGAGGGGTGGCGGGCTGATGTTTCCCGAGTGGTTCGTCGACGTCCTGTTCTGGGTCGCCGTCGTCTTCCTGATCGGCGTGTACGTCTCCTGGCGGGCCACCCGGCTGGACCGCCTGCACGTCCGCGTGGAGACCGCCCGCGCCGCGCTGGACGCGGCGCTGGTGCGCCGGGCGGCCGTCTCCCTGGAGCTGGCCGCCTCGCATCTGCTGGACCCGGCGACCAGCCTGGTCCTGGCCACCGCCGCGCACGAGGCGCGCACCGCCGACGCCGACAACCGCGAGTTCGCCGAGAGCGATCTGTCGAGGGCGCTGCGGGCGGTGGTCGACCAGCCCGACTTCGCGGTCACCCTGGAGGCCAAGGGCGACGGGCAGGCCGTCATGCGGGAGCTGGAGGCGGCCGCCGCCAAGGTGGCCTACGCCCGCCGGTTCTACAACGACGCGGTCGCCGCGGCCCGCAACGCCCGGCGCAAGATCCTCATCAGGGTGCTGCCGCTGGCGGGCCGGGCGCCCCTGCCGGGGTTCTTCGAGATCGACGACGACCCGCCCAGAATCTGACCGGCCGCCCGTGAGGCCCGGGGCGAACGGCCTCCGCACGCGCCCGGCACCGGTGAACCGGCCACCCCACGGGCCCGAGTATGTCTGGACGTTGATGAGATTCGCTAACCTCTGCGGGTCATCGGAGAAGGGGTGGATGGTGCAGATCGCATGGAACGGGATCGTTCGCGGCAGGACGGCGGCGGTGCTCGGGACGCTCGTGCTCGGCGGCTCGCTCGCGGGCTGCTCGGGTTCGGACAAGCCCGCGAAGTCCGCCTCGCCCGGCCCCCCCGGCGCCACGCCCAGCACGAGCTCCCCGCCCGCCGCCCACCCCTTCAACGGCGGGAAGACGGGGCTGAAGAACCCGGTGCTGGCCGTCAAGATCGAGAACACCCGCAGCGCCATGCCCCAGAGCGGCGTGTCGGCGGCCGACATCGTCTACATCGAGCAGGTCGAGGGCGGCGAGACGCGGCTGATGGCGGTCTACTCGTCCAAGCTTCCCCGCAGGGTGGGCCCGGTCCGCAGCGCCCGCATCTCCGACCTGCACATCCTGCCGCAGTTCGGCAAGCCGGCGTTCGCCTTCTCCGGCGTCCAGGGGGCGATGAAGAAGTACATCCGCCGGTCCCCGGTCTATGACATCTCGCAGGACAACGGCGGCAGCTCCTACGTCCGCTGGGGGCCGAAGCCGATCCCGTACAACCTCTATGCCGACCCCAAGGACCTGCTGAAGCAGGCACCGAAGGCCACCGGACCGCGCGACATCGGCTTCCGGTTCGGCCCGGCGCCCGAGGGCGGCCGGCCCGTGAAGTCCTTCACCGCCAGGTGGCCGGCCACCCGGATGGGCTTCACCTGGTCGGCCAAGGAGAAGCGCTGGCTGACCTCGTACAACGGCAGCCCCCACGTGGGCCGCGAGGGCGGCCGGCTCGGCGGCCGGACCATCGTCATCCAGTACGCCAAGACCGGGCGGTCGCAGTTCCGCGACGTGCTCGGCGCGTACACCCCGCTGATCAAGACCACCGGGACCGGCCGGGCGCTCGTCTTGCGCGACGGCAAGGCCTACGACGCCAAGTGGTCGCGGCCCTCGGAGGACAAAGGCACCACGTTCACCACCACCGACGGCAAGCCGATGACGTTCGCGCCGGGGCAGGTCTGGGTCGCCCTCGTCAACGACGGCAAGCCCTACATCCCGTAGGAAACCGCTGCGGGGCCTCCGGCGGGCAGTTCGTAAGGCACCGGGCCAGGTCGTTGACACTCTGCCGGGTCGAGGCGGGGTGAGAGCAGGCAATATCATGGAAGCTGTCCCGTCGTACGCTCATGTGAGGAATGCCCGTGTCCACTTCCAGTCCCGCTCCCGACAACACCGCGCCCGCGACCGGGACTGCCCGGGTCAAGCGCGGCATGGCGGAGATGCTCAAGGGCGGCGTGATCATGGACGTCGTCACGCCCGAGCAGGCCAAGATCGCTGAGGACGCCGGGGCGGTCGCCGTCATGGCGCTGGAGCGCGTGCCCGCCGACATCCGCGCCGAGGGCGGCATCTCGCGGATGAGCGACCCCGACATGGTCGAGGGCATCATCGGCGCCGTGTCGATCCCGGTCATGGCCAAGGCCCGCATCGGCCACTTCGTCGAGGCCCAGGTGCTGCAGGCCCTCGGCGTCGACTACATCGACGAGTCCGAGGTCCTGACGCCGGCCGACTACGCCAACCACATCGACAAGTGGGCGTTCACGGTGCCGTTCGTCTGCGGCGCCACCAACCTCGGCGAGGCCCTGCGCCGCATCACCGAGGGCGCCGCGATGATCCGTTCCAAGGGCGAGGCCGGCACCGGCGACGTCTCCAACGCCACCACCCACATGCGCCAGATCCGCGGCGAGATCCGGCGGCTGCAGTCGCTGCCCGAGGACGAGCTGTTCGTGGCCGCCAAGGAGCTCCAGGCCCCGTACGAGCTGGTCAAGGAGGTGGCGCGCGACGGCAGACTGCCGGTCGTGATGTTCACCGCCGGCGGCATCGCCACCCCCGCCGACGCCGCGATGATGATGCAGCTGGGCGCCGAGGGCGTGTTCGTCGGCTCGGGGATCTTCAAGTCCGGCAATCCCGCGCAGCGCGCCGAGGCCATCGTCAAGGCCACCACGTTCCACGACGACCCGGACGTGATCGCCAAGGTCTCGCGCGGCCTGGGCGACGCGATGGTGGGCATCAACGTCGCCTCGCTCGGCGAGGATCAGAAGTTCGCCCACCGCGGCTGGTAGGCCCGGCGGGCGGAGGGGAGCCACCCGGCCCGGTGACCGGGTGGTTACTTTCAGCGGCCCCTCCACAGCCGCCTTTCCAGGGATTACGCTGGCCGCGGCCGGATCGTGGGGCGGGCGGTCGCGGGAGGGGAAGAGCATGGGGTGGTCGGTGGCGCTCGCCTGTGCGAGCGAGGGCGAGCCGGGCAAGGTGTTCGGGCCGGGACTCGTGCCCGACGCGCAGGCGGCGGCCAGTATGGCGCGCGGGCTCTACCCGGCGGCGACCCTCGTGGAGACCGGCGACACCGTGCTGGACTTCGCCCTCTGGCCCTACGAGGACGAGCTGTTCGTGGGCGCGTTCGGCCGTGCCCTGCTGCTGTGCGACCGGCGCCTGTTCGGCCTGGACGACGACGCCCGCCGGATCGCCGACACCGCCGCCGCGGCCCTGCCGGGCGCCAACTGCGGCGTGCTGGTGCTGCACAGCGTGATCTCCGGCTGCTGGTTCCGGTGGTACGAGGCGGGCGAGCTGCGCCGGGACGTGTTCGTGACCGCCGAGGACGGCGTGGTCGTCGACCAGGGCCCCCGGCTCCCCGCCGAACGCCCCTTCTGGCGGGCGATCGACGAGGGCGCGGACGACGTGCCGCTGCCGTTCGACCCGGAGGAGTTCGGCCTGGCGCTCGCCGAGCGGTACATGTTCGGCCGCCGTCTCGCCGAGCGCGGAGCCGACGGCTTCCTGCCGATGGAGCTCCCGCTGCGTCGCTTCAAGCTCTGCTAGGGAAGATCCAGCAGGTGCCGGGGCGTTGTAAGGAACGTCTAGGGTTTGAGAACGGTCCCTGAGACGCCCCAGAGGCGTCCTGAGACCGCCCCCCGACTCCCCGGAAGGTGTCACTGGTGACTGCTGTGCCCGAGATCGGTGTGCTCGCGCTGCAGGGCGACGTCCGCGAGCACGTTCGCGCGCTGGAGGCCGCGGGAGCGCGCACCCTCCCGGTCCGCCGCCCCGAGGAACTGGAACGCGTCGACGCGCTGGTCCTGCCCGGCGGCGAGTCCACCACGATGTGGAAGCTGGCCCGCGCCTTCGACCTGCTCGACCCGCTGCGCAAGCGGATCGAGGCGGGCATGCCCGCGTACGGGTCGTGCGCCGGCATGATCATGCTCGCCGACCGCATCCGGGACGGCATCGAGGGCCAGGAGACGATCGGCGGCATCGACATGACGGTGCGCCGCAACGCCTTCGGCCGCCAGGTCGACTCGTTCGAGTCCGACGTGCGGCTGAGCGGCATGGGCGACGCTCCGTACCACGCGGTTTTCATCCGGGCCCCCTGGGTCGAGGCCGTCGGCGACGGCGTCGAGGTGCTCGGTCGCGCCGAGACCGGCTCCAACGCCGGTAGGATCGTCGCCGTCCGTCAGGGCCGTCTCATGGCGACCGCGTTCCATCCGGAGCTGACGGGCGACTTCCGCGTGCACCACTACTTCGCCGATCTGGTGCGCCGGGCGACGGAGCAGGAGGATTGACAGATGTCCGGCCATTCCAAATGGGCGACGACCAAGCACAAGAAGGCTGCCCTCGACGCCAAGCGGGGCAAGCTCTTCGCCAAGCTGATCAAGAACATCGAGGTGGCGGCCCGCACCGGCGGCGGTGACCCCGAGGCCAACCCGACGCTGTACGACGCGATCTACAAGGCGAAGAAGAGCTCGGTCCCCAACGACAACATCGAGCGCGCGCGCAAGCGCGGCGCCGGTGAGGAGGCCGGCGGAGCCGACTGGCAGACCATCATGTACGAGGGTTACGCGCCCGGCGGCGTCGCGGTGCTCATCGAGTGCCTCACCGACAACCGCAACCGCGCGGCCTCCGAGGTCCGCGTCGGGCTCACCCGCAACGGCGGCTCGCTGGCCGACCCCGGCTCGGTGTCGTACATGTTCAACCGCAAGGGCGTCGTGATCGTCCCCAAGGGGGGGACGGACGAGGACGAGGTGATGATGGCCGTCCTCGACGCAGGCGCGGAGGAGGTCAACGACCTCGGCGAGAGCTTCGAGGTCGTCTGCGAGGCCGGTGACCTGGTCGCCGTCCGCACCGCGCTCAAGGACGCGGGCATCGACTACGACTCGGCCGAGAGCAAGTTCCTGCCGACCATGTCGGTGCCGCTGGACGAGGACAACGCCCGCAAGGTGTTCCGCCTGCTCGACGCGCTGGAGGACAGCGACGACGTCCAGGAGGTCTACGCCAACTTCGACGTCTCAGACGAGGTCATGCAAAAGATCGACGCCTGAACCCCGCGCGCCGTGTCCCACCCGGTGTCCGCAGAGACGGCAAAGGCCCGGCCCACAGACATCCACGGAAACCGGGCCACGCACGCGAACGCGCTACCTGAGGCGGGGACGAGCCGGAGGCGATGTCCCCGCCGAAGATCGCGAAGCGATGTCGCGTTCGCCGCTTTGGTGGTTGGTCCGCGAGCCGCCAGGCGAGTGGACCAGGCCACCGAAGCAATAAACAAGTGCGCGACGATGTCATGCTGTTTCGGTACCGTTGGCGGGTGCCGAACAAATGATCGAAGGGGTGGGCCGTGCGGGTGCTGGGAGTGGACCCGGGGCTCACCAGGTGCGGCGTCGGCGTCGTGGAGGGCGCGCCCGGCAAACCCCTGCGGCTCGTGGCCGTGGACGTCATCCGGACCAGCCCGGGCGACGACATCGCGATCCGGCTGCTCGGCATCGAGGCCGGGATCGCGGCGCTGCTGGAGGAGATGCGGCCGGACGCCGTCGCCGTCGAGCGCGTGTTCGCCCAGCACAACGTCCGCACCGTCATGGGCACCGCGCAGGCCGCGGGCATCGCCATGGTCTGCGCCGCCCGCCACGGCGTCCCGGTCGCCATGCACACCCCCAGCGAGGCCAAGGCCGCCATCACCGGCAACGGGCGCGCCGACAAGGCCCAGGTGACCGCGATGGTCACCCGCCTGCTGCGGCTGGACGCCCCGCCCAAGCCCGCCGACGCCGCCGACGCCCTGGCGCTGGCCATCTGCCACGTCTGGCGCGGCGGCGCCCAGGCCCGGATCAACGCGGCCCGGCTCGCCGCGCGTACGACAGGAAGGACCGAAGAGTGATCGCCTTCGTCAGCGGCCGGGTGGCCGCCGCCGGACCGGACGGAGCCGTGGTGGATGTCGGCGGGGTCGGCTTCGCCGTGCAGTGCACGCCCGCCACGCTCGCGGGGCTGCGGGTCGGCGACCAGGCGCAGGTGCCGACCTCCCTGGTCGTCCGCGAGGACTCGCTGACCCTCTTCGGCTTCGCGGACGAGGACGAGCGATCGGTTTTCGAGCTCCTCCAGACCGCGAGCGGCGTGGGCCCACGACTGGCCCTCGCCATGCTCGCCGTGCACACGCCCAACGCCCTGCGGCGGGCGGTGTCCACCGAGGACCTGACCGCGCTCACCAAGGTCCCCGGCATCGGTAAGAAGGGCGCCCAGCGCATCGTCCTCGAACTCCGCGACCGCCTGGGCGGCCCGATCGGCGATGCAGACGACGTCCGCGCGCCCGTCCGCACCGAGGTCTGGCGCGACCAGGTCCAGGCCGGCCTGATCAACCTCGGCTGGTCGGCCAGGGACGCCGACGCCGCCGTGGACGCCGTCGCCGCCGATCTCGCCGGCGGCGAGACCCCGCCGGTCCCGGCCCTGCTCAAGGCCGCTCTCAAGAAGCTGAGCAAGTAGTGGCCGATTTCGACGAGCGGCTGGTGTCGGCCGACGCGGACGGGCCCGAGGAGCAGGTGATCGAGGCCGCCCTCCGGCCGAGGAGACTCGATGACTTCATCGGACAGGAACGTGTCCGCGAGCAGCTCTCCCTGGTCCTGCACAGCGCGCTGCGGCGCGGCCGGACACCCGACCACGTGCTGCTCTCCGGCGGCCCGGGGCTCGGCAAGACCACCCTCGCCATGATCATCGCGGCCGAGCTGAACGCGCCGCTGCGCATCTCCTCCGGCCCCGCGATCGAGCGTGCGGGCGACCTGGCGGCGGTCCTGTCCACGCTGGCCGAGGGGGAGGTGCTGTTCCTGGACGAGATCCACCGGATGGCCCGGCCCGCCGAAGAGATGCTCTACATGGCCATGGAGGACTTCCGCGTCGACGTCGTGGTCGGCAAGGGGCCCGGCGCCACCGCGATCCCGCTGGACATCGCCCCGTTCACCCTCGTGGGCGCCACCACCCGCGCCGGCATGCTCCCCGGCCCGCTCCGCGACCGCTTCGGGTTCGTCGCCCACATGGACTTCTACGAGCCGGCCGAGCTGGAGGTGATCGTCAAACGGTCCGCCCGGCTGCTCGGCGTGGAGATCTCCGACGACGCCGCCGCCGAGGTGGCCGGGCGTTCGCGCGGCACGCCCCGCATCGCCAACCGCCTGCTGCGCCGCGTCCGCGACTTCGCGGAGGTCCGCGCCGACGGAGTGATCAACCTTGAGCTGGCGCGGTCCGCGCTCACCCTCTACGAGGTGGACGAACGCGGCCTGGACCGGCTCGACCGGGCCGTGCTGAGCTCCCTGATGCGCAAGTTCGGCGGGGGACCGGTGGGGCTCTCGACGCTGGCGGTCTCGGTGGGGGAGGAGCCCGAGACCGTCGAGGTCGTCGCGGAGCCGTTCCTCGTCCGCCAGGGCCTGCTGGCCCGCACCCCGCGCGGCCGCATCGCCACCCCGGCGGCCTGGGCGCACCTGGGCCTGACCCCGCCGCCCAGCTCCCCGATGGCCGGCGCCCTCTTCGAGATCGACGAAGATCCGGAGTAGACGAAGATCCGGAGTAGCGGTGCGGCCGGTCGAGGCCGGTCGGAACGGGTCGTCACACCCCGGCGGTCACAGACCGGCGCGTAAGGAGTAACGGCTTGGGAACTTCCCGGCGCCGTCGGTCGTCACGTCGTTGCCGGGCTGTCGCGTACTCTCTAGACTCCGGGACTTGGTCACCGTCTTCCAGCCGGCGGTTCCCTCGCGCGAGGCCATTCTGGCGACAGGCTGGGCAAACCACATCGGAAGGATGCCCCAGCGATGGGCGGCAACATGATTATTGCGGCGAACGGCGGCGGCGGCGGCGCCTTCAACCTGCTTCTCCTGCTCGCCGTGCCCCTGGTCTTCTATTTCCTGCTGATCAGGCCGCAGAGCAAGCGCCGCAAGGAGCAACTGCAGCTGCAGAACTCCATCGAGCCCGGCGCCCGCGTCATCACCACCAGCGGCATGCACGCGACCGTGGTGTCCACCGACGACGACGGGCTGGTCCTGGAGATCGCTCCGGGTGTCGAGGCCCGCTTCGTCCGGCAGGCCGTCATGAACGTCGTCAGGGACGACGAGGCCGACGAGCTCGAGGACGCCGAGGACGGTGACGAGGACGGCAAGCCCGCCGGTGACTCGATCGATCTGTCCAAGGACGACAAGAACGCCGCGGACGAGGTGGAGGATGATGCCGTGTCGAAGCCCGCGGCCAAGGCCTCCTCGACGGAGAAGCCCTCGGCCTGACGGCGCGTCGGCAACCAGTGAAGACGGGAAGTAAGACGACCAGTGGCTCCGCCTCGTAGCAGCACTCCCAATCCCGCGCGCACGCTCCTCGGATTGCTCGCGGTCATGGTGGCCCTGACCGGGGTCATGTTCCTCCAGGGGAGGAGCACCCCGAAACTGGGGCTCGACCTCGCCGGTGGCACGACGGTGACGCTCACCGCCAAGACCGAGGCGGGCAAGAATCCTCCGGCCAGCCAGATGGACCAGGCCGTGAAGATCATCACCCAGCGGGTGAACGGCCTGGGCGTGTCCGACGCCGAGGTGAACAAGCAGGGCAGCAACAACATCGTCGTGAGCGTGCCCGGCGAAGGCCAGCAGCAGGTCGTCGACACGATCGGCAAGACGGCCAAGCTGCAGTTCCGCCAGGTCTACGTGGTGGGGGCCGGCACCCCCACCACGCAGCCGCCCCCCTCGGGCAGCCCGTCGGCCAGCCCGACCGGCAAGGCGACCGGCAGCCCGTCGCCGAAGGCGACCCCGAGCACGTCGCCCTCGTCGTCGATCAAGCCGTCCTCGACGGCGACGCCGCGCGGCCGTGCGCTGTCGGAGGCCCTGGCGGCCCCGACGCCCACGCCGTCGGGCACGGGCAAGCCGAGCCAGTCGGCGAGTCCCTCGGGGAACCCGTCCGGGGTGCCGTCGGTCAACCCGTCGGCCTTGCCGACCCTGCCGCCGGACGCCGGCGCCCAGGAGGACTTCTCCGGCATCGACGACAAGGCCGTCATCGACCAGTACAAGAAGCTGACCTGCTCGCCCGACGGGACCACCGCGCCCGGCTCCAACGACCCCAACAAGAAGTGGGTCGCCGCCTGTGACCAGGACGGCAAGGGCAAGTACATCCTCGGCCCGGTGCGCGTCCAGGGCACCCAGGTCTCCGACGCGAACGCGATGCCGCCGAACCCGCAGGAGGGCCAGAGCAGCTGGACCGTCGCGATCAAGTTCAAGTCGCAGGGTTCCCGGGAGTTCGCCGCGGTGACGAGCGACGCCTACAAGGCGCCGCAGGGCACCCCCCAGCGGCAGGTCGCGATCGTGCTGGACGGCCAGGTCGTGTCCGCGCCGAGCATCGACAACGGCGCGATCACGGGCGGCACCGCCAGCATCTTCGGCCCGCCCGACAGCTTCACGCAGTCGTACGCCGACGACCTGGCCAACGTGCTGAAGTACGGTGCCCTGCCCCTGGAGTTCACGCAGAGCTCCATCGACGAGGTGTCCTCGACGCTGGGCTCCGACCAGCTGCGCGGCGGCCTGATCGCGGGCGCCATCGGCCTCGGCCTGGTCGTGCTCTACTGCATGGTCTACTACCAGGGCCTCGGGCTCGTGGCGGTGTCCAGCCTCGTCGTGGCGGCGGCCATCACCTACGTCTCGGTGGTCATCCTCGGTGAGGGCATGGGCTTCCGGCTCTCGCTGCCGCACATCATCGGCCTCATCGTCTCGATCGGCATCACCGCCGACTCGTTCATCGTGTACTTCGAACGACTACGGGACGAGCTGAGAGCCGGGAGGACGCTGCGGCCCTCGATCGAGAGCGCCTGGAAGCGGGCGCGGCGCACCATCCTGGTCGCCGACGCGGTCACGTTCCTGGCGGCCGTGGTGCTCTACTTCCTGGCGGTCGGCGGTGTCCGGGGCTTCGCGTTCGCGATGGGCCTCACCACCCTGATCGACGTCGTGGTGGTGTTCTTCTTCACCAAGCCGCTGGTGGCGATGCTGTCGAGGACGCGGTTCTTCGGCAAGGGCCACCGGCTGTCCGGCCTCAGCCCGAGCCGGTTGCGCCGTGGCGGCACGACCGCTCCCCTTCCGAAGAGCCAGGAGGCCTGATGTCCACGCGCTCCGTCTTCTCCAGGTTCTACGGGGGCGAGGTCAGCGCCGACATCGTCGGCCGGCCGAAGATCTGGTACTCCATCTCCGGCCTGCTGCTCGCCATCTCCATCGCGGGGCTGCTGATCCAGGGCCTCAACTTCGGCGTCGAGTTCAAGGGCGGCTCGGTCTTCACCATCCCGGCGTCCAGCGCCTCCATCGAGGAGGTCCGCTCGGCCGTCACCAGCGGTGGCGTGCACGGCGAGACCAAGGTGCAGAAGGCCGGCGACGACTGGCGGGTGACCACCGAGAGCCTGACCTCCACGCAGGTCACCAAGGTCAAGCAGACCGTCTCCCAGGCACTGGACGTCTCGGCCAACTCGATCACCACCCAGGTGGTGGGCCCGACCTGGGGCGGTGAGATCTCCAAGAAGGCCTGGCAGGCCCTCGTGGTGTTCATGATCTTGATCATCGCGTACCTGTCGGTGGCGTTCGAGTGGCGGATGGCCCTCGCCGCGGTCGTGGCGCTGGTCCACGACCTGGTCATCACCGCCGGCATCTACGCCTGGTCGGGCTTCGAGGTCACCCCGGCCACGCTGCTCGGCTTCCTGACGATCCTCGGCTACTCGCTGTACGACGCCGTCGTGGTGTTCGACATGATCAAGGAAGTGACCAAGCCGCTCAGCCTCACGTCCAAGATCACCTACAGCGAGGCGGCGAACCAGGCGCTCAGCAGCACGCTGGTCCGGTCGCTCAACACCTCGCTGGTCGCGATCCTGCCGGTCGCGGCGATCCTGTTCATCGGCACCACGCTGTTCGGCGCGGGCACGCTGAAGGACCTGTCGCTGTCGCTGTTCGTCGGCATGATCGTCGGTACGTACTCCTCGATCTGCGTGGCCACGCCGCTGCTGGTCCAGCTCAAGGAGCGCGAGCCGAAGTACCAGCAGCTGCGCGAGAACATCGCGCGGCGCGAGAGCAGCCCCAAGCGGCAGGCCAAGGCGGCCAAGGTCACCGAGCCGGCCGCGGCCGGCGAGGTGGACGACGACGATGCCAAGGCCGGTGCCGCCGGGGCCGCGGGCACCGCGGTGGCGCCCGCGGGCGTGACCGTCCGCAAGGTCGTCCAGCAGGGGCCGCGACAGCAGCCCAAGCGGGGCACCCGCCAGCAACGCAAGGGCAAGTGACACAGATCGCTCTGGACCGCGCCCCCCTCCGGCACACCGCCGGGAGGGGGCGCGGTGCCGAAGGGGGAGCAGAGCAGTGGACCTCGACCGGCTGATCCAGGACCGGATCCGCGACGTGCCCGACTATCCGAAGCCGGGCGTGGTGTTCAAGGACATCACCCCGCTGCTGGCCGATCACGTGGCGTTCGCCGGCGTGGTGGACACCATCGTCAACCACCACGGCCGCGGCACCGTCGACAAGATCGTCGGCATCGAGGCGCGCGGGTTCATCGTCGCCGCTCCGGTGGCCTACCACTTCGGCGCGGGCTTCGTCCCGGTGCGAAAGAAGGGAAAGCTGCCCGCGCGGACGTACGAAGAGACCTATGATCTCGAGTACGGGACGGAAACGATCGAGGTGCACGTCGACGCGTTCACGCCGGGCGACCGGGTGCTGATCGTCGACGATGTGCTGGCCACCGGGGGAACGGCCCGGGCGGCCGCGGACCTGGTGCGGCGCGGCGGTGGGAACGTCGTCGGGCTGTCGGTCCTGATGGAGCTCTCGTTCCTGCATGGACGGGACAAACTGGGGAATCTGGACGTCCATTCGTTGGTTACGGTCTAGTGCCGAAATGGGGCCGGATACACTGACGGGATGCGGCGCCCACAGGTCAGGGGAGGCTGAGTGCCCGGTGAGGTGGTATCGACCGACGCGGTGACCGACGCCGCGGTGGATCACGCCGCGGAGCCGGAGCACGCGCGGCCGGAGGCTGCGGCCCGCCCGGCCGGACGCACCACGGCCCCGCCGCCCGCGCGCCAGGCCACGCCGACGGAGGGCGCGGCGAGCAGCGACGCGGCCGCCCCCGGCGAGCAGACACCCGACCAGGAGCGCGCCGACACCGGCTCCACTGAGACCAGCACCACTGAGAGCTCCGCTGAGACCAGCTCCGCCGAGACCCGTACCGCCCAGAAGCAGCAGGCCGCCGACAAGCAGGCGCCCGGCACGCGGAAACCGGCCACGCCGCCCGCGGCCTCCAGCGCCGACGACAGGCCGGGCCGACGGAGCCAGGCGGCTCCCGCCCCGGCTCCATCAGCTCCGGCTCAACCCGCCAACACGTCCAGGCCGACGCCGGCCACGATCCCACCGTCTGCCGCCCGGGTGCGCCGTAGGCTCGCCAGGTTGGGCGCCCAGCGCGGCCCCGCTATGAACCCGGTACTCGAACCACTCATCAAGACGGTCCGCAACACCCATCCCAAAGCGGACCTGCGCCTCATCGAGCGCGCCTACGACGTCGCGGCGCACTACCACCGCGACCAGAAGCGCAAGAGCGGCGATCCCTACATCACCCATCCGCTCGCGGTGACCACGATCCTCGCCGAGCTCGGCATGAACACCGAGACCCTGTGCGGGGCGCTGCTGCACGACACCGTCGAGGACACCCCCTACACCCTCGACGAGCTGCGCGCCGACTTCGGCGACGAGATCGCCTCGCTGGTCGACGGCGTCACCAAGCTCGACAAGGTCAAGTACGGCGAGGCCGCCGAGGCCGAGACCGTGCGCAAGATGGTCGTCGCGATGGCCCGCGACATCCGCGTTCTGGTGATCAAGCTCGCCGACCGGCTGCACAACATGCGCACGCTGCGCTACATGCCCCGGCACAAGCAGGAGAAGAAGGCGCGGGAGACCCTGGAGGTGTTCGCGCCGCTGGCCCACCGGCTCGGCATGAACACCCTCAAGTGGGAGCTGGAGGACCTCTCGTTCGCCACGCTCTATCCCAAGCGGTTCGACGAGATCGCCCGCCTGGTGTCCGAGCGGGCGCCGCGCCGCGACGTCTTCCTGCAGGACGTGATAGAGAACGTGTCGACCGACCTGCGCGACGCCCGGATCAAGGCGACGGTGACGGGGCGCCCGAAGCACTACTACTCGATCTACCAGAAGATGATCGCCCGCGATGTCAGCTTCGACGACATCTACGACCTGGTCGGCATCCGGGTCCTGGTCGACAGCGTCCGCGACTGCTACGCCGCCCTCGGCTCGATCCACGCGCGATGGAACCCGGTCCCCGGCCGGTTCAAGGACTACATCGCGATGCCCAAGTTCAACATGTACCAGTCGCTGCACACGACGGTGATAGGGCCCGAGGGCAAGCCGGTCGAGCTGCAGATCCGCACCTGGGGCATGCACCGCCGCGCCGAGTACGGCGTCGCCGCGCACTGGAAGTACAAGGAGGAGACGGTCGCCGGCCGCAAGGCCGCCGACATGCAGTGGCTGCGCCAGCTGCTCGACTGGCAGAAGGAGACGGCCGATCCGGCCGAGTTCCTGGAGTCGCTGCGCTTCGACCTGTCGGTGTCGGAGGTCTTCGTCTTCACGCCCAAGGGCGACGTGATCGCGCTGCCGCAGGGCGCCACGCCGGTCGACTTCGCGTTCGCCATCCACACCGAGGTCGGGCACCGATGTATCGGCGCCCGCGTCAACGGGCGCCTCGTTCCCCTGGAATCCACCCTCGACAACGGCGACACCGTCGAGGTCTTCACCTCCAAGTCGCCCGACGCCGGGCCCAGCCGCGACTGGCTCAACTTCGTCAAGAGCGCCCGCGCCCGCAACAAGATCAAGCACTGGTTCTCCAAGGAGCGCCGGGACACCGCGATCGAGTCCGGCAAGGAGTCGATCGCCCGCGCGATGCGCAAGCAGAACATGCCGCTCCAGCGCATGATGTCCGGGGAGGCGCTGCTCGCCCTCGCCCGCGACATGCGCTACCCCGACGTGTCGTCGCTGTACGCGGCGGTGGGCGAGAGCCACGTCTCGGCGCAGACCGTCGTCCAGCGCCTGGTGGAGGCGCTCGGCGGGGTCGAGAGCGCCGAGGAGGACCTCGCCGAGATCGCGCTGCCGACCAGGCGCAAGCGCACCCGCTCCACCGGTGACCCCGGCGTCGTCGTGGCGGGCGACCCGGACGTCTGGGTACGGCTCTCCCGCTGCTGCACCCCGGTACCGGGCGACGACATCGTGGGCTTCGTGACCCGCGGCCACGGCGTCTCGGTGCACCGCGCCGACTGCGTCAACGTCGCCCAGCTCAGGGAGCAGCCCGACCGGCTGATCGACGTCAAGTGGTCCCCGGGTGAGGACTCGGTCTTCCTGGTGGCCATCCAGGTCGAGGCCCTCGACCGCCCGCGCCTGCTGTCGGACGTCACCCGGGTGCTGTCCGACCAGCACGTCAACATCCTGTCGGCGTCGGTCACCACCACCCGCGACCGGGTCGCGGTCAGCCGCTTCACGTTCGAGATGGGCGACCCCAAGCACCTGGGCCATGTCCTCAAGGCCGTGCGCTCGATCGACGGCGTGTACGACGTCTACCGCGTCACCAGCGGCACCCACCGCTGAGCCGTTCCCCGGCCGCATGCGCCGGGCCACGCGCCAGGCCGCGCGTGCGCTACCCCTTCTCTACGGCCCTGAAACGTCCGTACGGCGACTTTCCCGTGAACGGGTGAGCCCCGCACCCGTCCGGGATGCGGGGCTCGTCCTGATTGTCCTGAGCCGCGTCGAGGGTCAGGCCTGCGCGGGCTCTTCGTCCTCGTCCGGGATCACGTCGATCCCGGCCTCCTTGCGCTGCTGCTCGGTGATCGGCGTGGGCGCGGCGGTCAGCGGGTCGTAGCCGGACGCGGCCTTGGGGAAGGCGATCACGTCGCGGATCGAGTCCTGGCCCGCCAGCAGCATGACCATGCGGTCCCAGCCGAAGGCGATGCCGCCGTGCGGCGGCGGGCCGAACTTGAACGCCTCCAGCAGGAAGCCGAACTTGGACTCGGCCTCCTCCTTGGACAGGCCCAGCACGTCGAAGACCCGCTGCTGCATCTCGGCGCGGTGGATACGGATCGAGCCGCCGCCGATCTCGTTGCCGTTGCAGACGATGTCGTAGGCGTTGGCGAGGGCCTCGCCCGGCCGGTCCTGGAAGTCGTCGGCGTACTCGGGCTTGGGCGAGGTGAACGGGTGGTGCACCGAGGTCCAGCCGATCTGCTCGCCCTGGTCGTCGTGGACCGGCTCGAAGATCGGCGCGTCCACGACCCAGAGGAACTCCCAGGCGGACTCGTCGATCAGCTCGCAGCGGCGGCCGATCTCCAGGCGGGCGGCGCCGAGCAGCTCGCGGGTGGCGTGCGGAGCGCCCGCGCCGAAGAAGATCGCGTCGCCGGGCCTGGCGCCCGTCTTCTCGGCCAGACCCGCCTTCTCGGTGTCGGAGAGGTTCTTGGCGACCGGGCCGCCGAGCGTGCCGTCCTCCTGGAGCAGCACGTACGCCAGGCCGCGGGCGCCGCGCGCCTTGGCCCAGTCCTGCCAGGCGTCCAGCTCCTTGCGGGTCTGCGAGGCGCCGCCCGGCATGACCACCGCGCCCACGTACGGGGCCTGGAACACCCGGAACGAGGTGCCGGCGAAGTATTCGGTCATGTCGGTCAGCTCGTTGCCGAACCGCAGGTCGGGCTTGTCGGAGCCGTACCGCGCCATCGCCTCGGCGTAGGTCATGTGGGGGATCGGCCGGGGGATCTCGTAGCCGGCGATCTCCTTCCACAGCCGCGCCACCAGGTCTTCGGCGACCGTGAGGACGTCGTCCTGCTCGACGAACGACATCTCGACGTCGATCTGGGTGAACTCCGGCTGCCGGTCGGCGCGGAAGTCCTCGTCCCGGTAACAGCGGGCGATCTGGTAGTAGCGCTCCAGCCCGCCGACCATCAGCAGCTGCTTGAACAGCTGCGGCGACTGGGGCAGCGCGTACCAGTGACCCGGCTTGAGCCGCACCGGCACGAGGAAGTCGCGGGCGCCCTCGGGAGTGGAACGGGTCAGCGTCGGTGTCTCGACGTTGACGAAGCCGTGCTCGCGCATGACCTCGTGCACCAGGAACGAGCCCTCGGAGCGGATCCGCATCGACCGGGCGACCGCCTCCCGGCGGAGGTCGAGGTAGCGGTACTTGAGCCGGACCTCCTCGTTGACGTTGACGTCGCCCTCGATCGGGAACGGCAGCGGCGCGGCCTCGGACAGCACCTCGATCTCGGCCGCCGCGACCTCGATCTCACCGGTCGGCAGCTCGGGGTTCTCGTTGCCCGCCGGGCGCACCCGCACCTCGCCGGTGATCCGGACGCAGAACTCCGAACGCAGGTCGTGCGCGGTGTCCTCTTCACGGAACACGACCTGGGCGGTGCCGGAGGCGTCCCGCAGGTCGATGAACGTGACGCCGCCGTGGTCCCGGCGCCGGGCGACCCAGCCGGCCAGCGTCACCGTCTGACCGGCGTGCTCCTTGCGGAGCGTCCCCGCCTCGTGCGAGCGGATCATCGTGAAAGCCTTTCCTTCAACGTCGAAGTGATCTCGGAGAGCGGCACGGCGGTCTGGTCACCCGCCGCCAGGTCCTTCACCTGCGCGGACCCGGCCGCGATATCTCGCTCGCCGAGGATCACGGCGTAGGCGGCACCCGAACGGTCGGCGTCCTTCATGGCGCCCTTGAGCTTCTTGCCCCCGTAGGCCATGTCGGCCGCGATCCCGGCGCGGCGGAGCCCGGCGACCAGGGCGAACATCCTGCGTTCGGCCTCCTCGCCGAGCGCGACGCCGAAGACCTCGCAGCGCGCCGGGGCGGCGAACGCGGCGCCCTCGGCCTCCAGGGCCAGGATCGTCCGGTCGAGTCCCAGGCCGAAGCCGATGCCCGGCAGCGGGGGCCCGCCGATGTCCTCCGAGAGGCCGTCGTACCGCCCGCCGCCGCCGATGCCGGACTGGGCGCCGAGCAGCGGGTGGTCGAACTCGTAGGTGGTGCGGGTGTAGTAGTCCAGCCCGCGCACCAGCGTCGGGGTGTCCTCCCACTCGATGCCCAGGTCGCCCAGCAGCTCGCGGACCTTGTCGTGGTGGGCCTTGCAGGCACCGCACAGGTGGTCGGCCATCAGGGGCGCGCCCGCGACCTGGGCCCGGACCTGCGGGCGCTTGTCGTCCAGCACCCGCAGCGGATTGATCTCGATGCGCTCCCGGGTGGGCTCGTCGAGGTCCAGCCCGCGCAGGAAGTCCTGCAGCAGTGCCCGGTAGGCGGGGCGGCACTCCCGGCAGCCCAGGGAGTTGAGCAGGAGCCGCACCTGACGCAGGCCGAGGTCTCGGTACCACTGCCAGGCGATGGCGATGGTCTCGGCGTCGACCTGCGGATCCTCGCTGCCGATCGCCTCCAGGTCGAGCTGGTAGAACTGCCGGTAGCGGCCCTGCTGCGGCCGTTCGGCGCGGAACGCCGGGCCGGTCGTCCACACCTTGACCGGCAGCGCGCCCTGCTTGTGCAGGCCGTGCTCCAGCACCGACCGCAGCACGCCCGCGGTGAACTCGGGGCGCAGCGTCAGCGACCGGCCGCCGCGGTCCTCGAAGGTGTACATCTCCTTGCTGACCACGTCGGTCGATTCGCCGACGCCCCGCTTGAAGAGGCCCGTGTCCTCGAAGACCGCCAGCTCCAGATAGCCGTAACCGGCCAGCCGGGCCTGCTCGGCGAACGCCTGGCGGATGGCGGCGAAGAGGTCCGCGCGCGGCGGAACGTATTCACTGACCCCCTTGGGGGCCTGGAAGCTCGAACTCATGATTGTTTAGGTCAGAATCCCTTGTTGGGTCCGTCTGTCGGCGCCAGGTCCGCGAGGAACGGATTGGTGGCGCGCTCACGGCCGATGGTGGTCTGCTCGCCGTGGCCGGGCAGGACGGCGGCCTCGTCCGGCAGGGAGAGGCACACCCGCGACAGGCTCTTGAGGATCTCCTCGTACGAGCCGCCCGGCAGGTCGGTGCGGCCGATCGATCCGGCGAACAGCAGATCGCCCGTGAAGACCACGTCGGGCAGCTCGCGGGTCGCCGGGGTCCGGAACGTCACCGACCCGGGCGTATGGCCCGGGGCGTGGTCGACGGTGAACCGCAGCCCCGCCAGGTCGATCACGGCGCCGTCCGAGAGCTCCTTGACGTCGTCCGGCTCGCTCAGCGTCAGCCCGCCGAACAGCTGCTGGGCGGCCACGCCGAAGCCCTTGGCCGGATCGGTGAGCAGATCACGGTCGTCCGGATGGATGTAGGCGGGCACGTCCCGGGCGCCGCAGACCGGCGCGACCGACCACACGTGGTCAAGATGGCCGTGCGTCAGCAGGACCGCGACCGGCTTGAGCCGGTGCTCGCGCACGAGCTCGTCGATCCCCTCCGCGGCGTCCTGGCCGGGGTCGATGATCACGCATTCCTCGCCCGCGGCGGGCGCCACGAGATAACAGTTCGCGGCGAACGAGCCAGCGGGGAACCCGGCGACGAGCACGGTCGTCCTTCCTTGAAACCTGAGACGTGCGGTGCTCCGAGGGTACCGGCGAGGCCATGGCCGCCGCGAACGAGATGTTCGGGTCGCCGTGTCGGCGCCCGGGCCGGGAGGGTGTGCCGGGCGCGGCCCACCCGTGCTCCCGGTACCGCTACTATGCGCTGCACGTTCACCTGATCACAGTGGAGGGGCAAGCCCGTGGCGGGGAAGGACCGCAAGAAGCAGCTCGCGCGGCAGCGTTTCGAGCGCCAGGAACAGGCCCGGCTCGCCCGGGAGGCGCGCGCCAGGCGCGTCAAGATCATCGGTTCCGTGGCGGCCGTCGCGGTCATCGCGGGCGGTGGCGGAGCGGTGGCCGCGCTCGCCGGTGGCGATGACGACAAGAAGGACAAGTCCAACGCCGATGCGGCCGCGAGCCCGTCGGCCACGCCCACGCAGGTGAAGGCCAAGCCCGGCGAGTGCGGGTACACGGCCAGCCAGGACGAGGGAGCGCCCAAGGACCTCGGCACGCCGCCGGTCAAGCCGGTCCACAAGGGCAAGGTAGAGGCGACGATCAAGACGAACCTCGGCGACATCGAGCTGGAGCTCGACGGCAAGAAGGCCCCCTGCACCGCGGGCTCCTTCGCCTACCTCGCGTCGAAGAACTTCTTCGACAAGACCGACTGCCACCGGGTGACCAAGGGCGGCGCGGTGGAGGTGCTGCAGTGCGGTGACCCCACGGGTTCTGGGCGCGGCGGCCCCGGCTACCAGTTCGCCAACGAGAACACCAAGGGCGTGAAGTACGCACGAGGGACCCTGGCCATGGCGAACGCGGGCGCGGACACCAACGGCAGCCAGTTCTTCATCGTGCACGGCAAGTTCGAGCTGCCCCCCGACTACTCCGTGTTCGGGAAGATCACCAAGGGTATGGACCTGGTCGACGAGATCGTGGCCGGGGGATCCGAGCCGGCGGGTGACGGCAAGCCGAAGAAGAAGGTCACGATCCAGGACGTCGCGATCGCCAAGAAATAGGGCGTCGGGACATTAAGGTGTGGAGGGTCCGGTCTGCATAGGAAACGACCGGACCCGTGATGCGGGAGGCAAGCGTGTCCAGCGCGACCGATCCCTGGGGCCGGGTGGACGAGGAAGGCACCGTCTACGTCAAGACGTCGGACGGTGAACGGGCCGTCGGCTCCTGGCAGGCCGGCGCTCCGGAGGAGGCCCTGGCCTATTTCAAGCGCAAGTACGACGCGCTGGCCACGGAGATCGGCCTCCTCGAGCAGCGGGTGCGCACCACCGACCTGCAGCCCTCGCAGGCCCAGCAGAGCATCCAGCGGCTGCGGGAGGCGGTGACCGACGCGCACGCGGTCGGTGATCTGGACGCCCTGGTGCGGCGCCTTGACGGCCTGACCGAGGCGGTGGGCAAGCGCCGCGAGGAGGTCAAGGCGCAGCGCGAGCACGCCCGCCACGAGGCGCGTGAGATCAAGGAGCGGATCGTCGCCGAGGCCGAGCGGATCGCGGTCGAGGAGACGCACTGGAAGAACGGCGGCGAGCGGCTCCGTCAGCTGGTGGAGGAGTGGAAGGCCGCCGAGCGCATCGACCGGCCGACCGAGACCGCGCTGTGGAAGCGGCTGTCGGCGGCGCGCAACGCCTTCACCAAGCGCCGCAAGGTCTACTTCGCGACCCTCGATGAGCAGCGTGAGGACGCCCGCCGCGAGAAGGAGCGCCTGGTGGCCGAGGCCGAGGCGCTGTCGGACTCCACCGACTGGAGCGACACCGCCGCCGCCTACCGTGACCTGATGCGCCGCTGGAAGGTGGCGGGCCGGGCCGCGCGGGACGCCGAAGAGGAGTTGTGGGCCCGTTTCAAGGGCGCGCAGGACACCTTCTTCTCGGCCCGCAGCGCCGCGTTCGCCGAACGGGACGCCGAGCTGCGCGTGCACGCCGAGGAGAAGGAGAAGATCCTCGCCGAGGCCGAGCGGCTGCTGCCGGTCCGTGACGTCCGCCAGGCCCGGCAGGCGCTGCGCGCGATCCAGGAGCGCTGGGAGGCCGCCGGGATGGTGCCGCGCGACCAGCGCGACCGCCTGGAGGGCCGGCTCCGCAAGATCGAGGAGACGATCCGGGGCGCCGAGGAGCAGGAGTGGCGGCGTACCAATCCCGAGGCCCGCGCGCGGGCCGAGGCGACGGTGGCGCAGCTGCGCAATTCGATCGAGCAGCTGGAGAAGCGCCTCGACAAGGCCCAGGGCGCCGGCCGGGAGAAGGACATCAGGGACGCCGAAGAGGCCCTGACCGCCCGCCGCGCATGGCTGGAGGAGGCCGAGCGCACGCTCGCCGAGTTCTCCTAGAGCCCGGGAGCGGCGGTCAGGCGCCGGCCCGGCGGCCGAGGAACGCCAGCAGGCGGGTCTGCTCGTCGGCACCGGGCGGCGCGGGCAGCGGCGGACCCAGCCGCCCGCTCGCGCGGAAGTGAGCCGCGACCATGTGCGCCGTCGCGAACGCGTGGTGGACCAGGTCCGGATCGAGCCGGGCCGGCTGGCCGGTCGCCCGGGCCAGGTCCCAGGTGTGGATCAGCGGCTCCAGCAGATAGCCGCCCAGGAAGTCGCCCAGCGGCAGGTCGCCGAGCCCGGCGAACGGGACGTGCCGCCGCAGCGCGTCCGGAGTGAGGGCGGCGGCGCATTCCTTGCGCGCCGTCCGCCACTCCAGCATCGCGTCTCCGGCGCAGTACCGGGCGGGATCCCTGGCGACGTCCGGTTTCGCGGTACCGGTCGCCATGGCCCGGACCAGGTACTGGCCACCGATCACATGACCGGCGACGTCGCGCGCCGTCCATCCGGCGCACGGGGACGGCCGGTCCCAGCCGTCCCGCGTGACGCCGCCCGCCACGCCCTCGAACAGGTCCAGTGCGCGGTGGTAGCCGCTGAGTTTCTGAGCCATGGTGGTCAGTGACCCGCGCCGCGCCTGACGTGTCAAGCGATATCGGCAAGTCGAGCGAGATCGGGGCATTCGCCCCGGCGCCGGGTCAGCCGGCCCCGGCGCCGCGTTCGCCCAGCATCCGGTTCATGAGATCGATCTCGGACCGCTGGCCGTCGACCATGCTCCGCGCCAGCCGCCGCACCCGTTCCAGATCCGTCCGCGCCAGCACGGCCTCGGCCATCACGACCCCGGCCCGGTGATGGGTGATCATCAGCCGCAGGTACCGGATCTCGGCGGCGCGGCCCGAGGCCTGTTCCAGCTCCCGCAGCTGCGTCCGCGTGGCCATCCCCGGCATCACCGCGCCGTCCGCGCCCGCCGTGCCCGCCGCGCCGTCCGTGGCGGCGGGGGCCGGTGTCGCCGCGGAGCCGTGGCCGCCGTGCCCGGTCATCCAGCGCATGCGCCCGGCCGGGTCGGTCTTGGGCAGCTCCCACTCGTCCAGCCAGGCGGTCATCATCCCGATCTGTGCCGACTGGGTGTTGATGATGTCGTACGCGAGCAGCCGGGTGGCCTCGTCCTTGGTGCGGTCCCGGACGGTGAACGACATCCGCACCGCCTGCGCGTGGTGCGTGCTCATGTCCCGGGCGAACCCGGCCTCGGGCCCGCCGGTTCCCGGCCGGTCCGGCCGCAGCGCCGAGAGCCCGGCGAACACCGCCGCCCCCGCGAGGACGAGCACCGCGAGGACGACGGTCGCCCGGCGTCCTCGCGGTGCCCGATCCGCCTCGCTCACGGAGTGTCCTTGGCGCCGGTGCAGGCGGCGCCGGGCTCGGGGGTCTGCGGTCCCTTCACGTACGCCTTCAGGAACGCGTCCACCCGCCCGTCGGAGGCGTCCTGCACCTTGATCTGCTTGCCCCAGGCGGAGAGCGCGATCGGCGCGTCCAGGGTCGGGAACGGGCTCATCAGCGTGTAGTCGGTGTCCTCGACCTTCGCCTTCAGCTTGCCGAGCTGGTCGGCGGCCAGCCCCGGCCTGTAGGTGATCCAGACCGCGCCGTGCTCAAGGGAGTGGACGGCGTTCTCGTTGCGCAGCGGCTGGTCGTAGACCCGGCCGTCGCAGTTCTGCCACATCGCGTCGTGGGCGCCGCCCATCGGGGGAGTGGTGTCGTAGGTGACCGGGGTGGTGACATGGTCGCGGCTGAGGCCGTCCTTCTGCACGAGCCCGTCGATGGGCCCCGACGAGGAGGACGCGGACGAGCGGGTCTGCATGAAGGCGTAGGCGATGGCCACGATGGCCACGACGCCGATGACGGTGAAGAAGGCGATGCCGCCCCAGGGGACGGTGCGCTCGGTCAGGGCGTTGTTGCGCTGCACACGGTTACGGGCGCTCTTGGACATGGGGATACCCCTCTTGCTCTCTCTGGATGGTGAACGGCTGAGGACGGACGGGCCGTCACAGCCGGAACACCCGTAGAGAGGGCAGGGAGAGGGAGAACGGGGCCCGCTGGGAGGGGACCCGGATCACCCAGCCGAGGCGGGCGGGCAGGACGCCGCGCGTACGCGACGGCCCGGACGCCAGGGCCAGGACCATGAACGTGAGCAGTATCGCCAGGGAGAGACAGCCGCCCGCCGGGACGAGCGGGGGAAGGTCGAGCGGTGCCTTCGCCGAGGACGGCGCCGAGGCGAGCGTAACGGCCTTCCCCGGCACACCATAAGCGGTCTCGGCGCCTGCACTGGTCGTGCTGGGCGCGGCGGTCGTACCGGCTGCAGGGGCAGTCTTGGTGGCCGCGGCGAGGTCCGCTTGATGCGCCATGGCATCGGCGACGTCGGCCGGAACGCTCGTGAGGTGCGCGGTGCAGACCCGCATGGGCGCCGCGTGCCCGAGCCCATAGGTGAAGACGAGCCCGGCCACCACGAAGAGCGCCACGAGCAGTCCTGCCAGCCCGTGCCGTCGGCGTGCCATACCGGTCATCGTCACCCTTGCCGTTCAGCCTTCCGGTGGAACGCGAACCCTACTCGCGGACCAGAGATTACGGGACAAGGTAGTTGATTCTTACAGTATGCGGCGATCTTTGCTTCCCCGTCTCGCTGTCCCGCTGGCCTTCGCCGTCCAGGCGGCGCTGGTGGCCTTGCTGTTCGCGATGTACGGGTACGGGCGGCATCTGGCGGACGGGCGGCCGGACGAGGCGTTCGCGAACGCCGAGCGGGTCCTCGACCTGGAGCGGGCCCTGCGGCTGCCGGACGAGGCGGCGCTCCAGGACACCGCGCTGCGCTGGGACGGCTGGGCGCGGATCGCCAACGAGTACTACGTGCGCGTGCACTTCCCCGCGACGTTCCTCTTCCTGGCCTGGATCTGGATCTGGCGGCGCCCCGCCTGGCCCCGGCTGCTCGCCGTCGTGGCGTTCTCGCTCGCGGCCGCGCTGGCGGTCCACGCCCTCTATCCGCTCGCTCCGCCCCGCCTGCTGCCCGGCGGGGACTTCGTGGACCTGATGAACGTCTACGGCCCGAGCTCGTACTCCACCGAACCCGGCGAAGGCATGACCAACCAGTTCGCGGCCATGCCCTCGCTGCACGTCGGCTGGGCGCTCCTGGTGGCCTGGGGCGTCATCCGCTACGGGCGGGCCCGCCTGCGCTGGCTGGTGGCCGCCCATCCCGTCGTGACACTCCTCGTGGTGGTCCTGACGGCCAACCACTACTGGCTGGACGGGATCGTCGGCTCCGCCATCGTGGTCTCGGCTCTGGCCGTGACCGTCCGGCTGGAGGAGGGGCGCCGTCCAGGACGGGCAGGATTGTCCGCGCGGCGAGATAGTGTCGGAGCGTGACCAGCACGGGACCGGGCCAGCCGGAGGGCCTGTTCGACGATCCGGCGGGGGAGGGGACCCTCGGGCACGGCTCCGCCTCCGCGACCTCCGCCGGCTCGGCGCAGGACGTCCGGAGCGGCGAGCCCGGAGCGCAGGGCGCCCTGCAGCCGCTCGCCGTGCGGATGCGGCCGCGCGGGCTGGACGAGGTCGTCGGCCAGGCGCACCTGCTCGGGCCCGGGACGCCGATCCGCCAGCTCGTCGAGCGGGACGTCCCGATGTCGCTGGTGCTGTGGGGGCCGCCCGGGACGGGCAAGACCACCCTCGCCACGGTCGTCAGCACGGTGACCAGGCGCCGGTTCGTGGAGATCTCCGCGGTCACCGACGGCGTCAAACGGGTCCGCGCCGAGATCGACCTCGCCCGCCGTGAGCTGGGCATGACCGGCCGCCAGACCGTGCTGTTCGTCGACGAGGTCCACCGGTTCAACAAGGCCCAGCAGGACGCGCTGCTCCCCGCCGTCGAGAACCGCTGGGTCTCGTTCATCGGTGCCACCACCGAGAACCCGTTCTTCTCGGTGATCAGCCCGCTGCTGTCCCGGTCGCTGCTGCTCACGCTGGAGCCGCTCGGCGAGGACGACCTGCGCGAGGTGATCAGGCGGGCGCTGGCCGACGAGCGCGGGCTGAACGGGGCGGTGGAGCTCGACCCCGCCGCCGAGGACCATCTGGTCAGGCTCGCGGGCGGCGACGCGCGCCGCACCCTCACCTACCTGGAGGCCGCGGGCCTCGTCGTGGCCGACGGCGAGACGATCACGCCCGAGGTGCTGGAGAAGGCGGTCGACCGGGCGGCGGTCCGCTACGACCGCGAGGGCGACCAGCACTACGACGTCATCAGCGCGTTCATCAAGAGCATCCGCGGCAGCGACGTCGACGCCGCCCTGCACTACCTGGCCCGGATGCTGGAGGCCGGCGAGGACCCCCGGTTCATCGCGCGGCGCCTGATCGTGCACGCCAGCGAGGACATCGGCATGGCCGACCCGACCGCCCTGCAGACCGCGACCGCGGCGGCGCACGCGGTGGAGTTCGTCGGGCTGCCCGAGGCCCGCATCAACCTCGCCCAAGCGGTCATCCACCTGTCCCTGGCCCCCAAGTCCAACGCAGTCATCACCGCGATCGGCGAGGCCATCGGCGACGTGAAGAAGGGGCTCGTCGGCCCGGTGCCGCCTCACCTGCGTGAGGCGCATTACAAGGGCGCCGCCAAGCTCGGCCACGGCAAGGGGTACAAGTACGCGCACGATCACCCCGGCGGCGTGGTCCGCCAGCAGTACGCGCCGGACGCCGTCCAGGACCGCGAGTACTACCGTCCGACCAGGCACGGGGCGGAGGCGCGCTTCTCGGAGGTGCTCGACCGCATCCGCGCCGTGCTGCGCGGCAATGCCGCGAAGTAGCGTGATTCAGCGCCCGGACACCTCGGCCCGGTAACCTGCCCGCGCGTCGCAAACCCTGCGCGGCCAGGGCCGGTACCCACGGTAAGGTCTGTCAGACCGACCCGGACCTGAGACGAACCGGGCCTGAGACGAACCGAGACGGCGAACGGAAGCCCTGATGCTTACTGGTGGACAGCTGGCAGGTCTCATCGTGGCCGTGTTCTGGGCGATCCTCGTGGCCTTCATCGCCCTCACGCTGCTGAAGCTCGCCCGGCTGCTCGGGGAGGCCAGCAAGGTCGTCTCCGACATCGGCGACCAGGCCGGTCCGCTGCTCGACGACATGACCCGCACGGTGCAGCGCGCCAACGAGCAGCTCGGCCGCACCGACGTGATCACCAAGCAGGTCGCGGGGGTCACGCAGAACGTGTCGGCGGTGACCACGGTCATGACGTCGGTGGTGGGCGGTCCCCTGGTGAAGGCCGCGGCCTTCTCGTACGGCGTCCGCAAGGCCCTCGGCAACAACCGTCCCGGGGAGCCGCCCGCCGACCGGCCGCAGCTGCCTGCCCGCGGCTCGGACGCCCGCGGCTCGGGTTCCCGCGCCTCGGGCAGGGGGCGGCGATGAGAAGGCTCTTCTGGCTCTCGCTCGGCGCCGGAGCCGGCGTCTACGCCACCCACCGGGTCAAGCGGCGGGTCGAGCGTTTCGCCCGCACCTGGTCCCCGGAGGGCGTCGCCGCCCGGGCCGTGTCGGCCGGGCAGGACGCCGGGGGGCGGCTGCGGTCGTTCGCCTCCGACGTCCGCACCGAGATGCACGCCCGCGAGGAGGAGCTGCGGGAGGCCATACGCATGGACCAGGCTCCCCCCGTGCCGCCGGAGGGCTCGCCCCGCCGCGTCCTCCGGGCCCGATACACGATCATCGACGACGACAAGGATGGCCACTGATCATGGAGTCGGCAGAGGTCGCACGCCGCTTCCTCAACTTCTTCGAGGAGCACGGGCACCTGGTGGTGCCCTCGGCCAGCCTGATCGCCGAGGACCCGACACTGTTGCTGGTCAACGCCGGCATGGTGCCGTTCAAGCCGTACATGCTCGGCCAGCGCACCCCGCCGTCGCCGCGGATGACCAGTGCCCAGAAGTGCGTGCGGACCCCCGACATCGACGAGGTCGGCAAGACCGCCAGGCACGCCACGTTCTTCCAGATGCTGGGCAACTTCTCGATCGGGAACTACTTCAAGGAGCAGGCGATCCCGTACGCCTGGGAGCTGCTCACCCGCTCGGAGGCCGACGGCGGCTTCGGCTTCCCCGAGGAGAAGCTCTGGGTCACCGTCTTCCACGACGACGACGAGGCCCGCGACATCTGGCACAAGCAGGTCGGCGTGCCGCTGGACCGCATCCAGCGCCGCGGCATGGCCGACAACTTCTGGTCGATGGGCGTGCCCGGCCCGTGCGGCCCCTGCTCGGAGATCTACTACGACCGGGGGCCCGAGTACGGGCGCGAGGGCGGCCCGATCGCCGACGAGGACCGCTACCTCGAGGTGTGGAACCTCGTCTTCATGCAGTTCGAGCGCGGCGCCGGCCAGGGCAAGGACGACTTCCCGATCCTCGGCGAGCTGCCCGCCAAGAACATCGACACCGGCATGGGCCTGGAACGGATGGCCGCGATCCTGCAGGGCGTCGACAACATCTACGAGACCGACACGCTCTGGAAGATCCTCGACCGGGCGGCGAACCTCACCGGCGCCAAGTACGGCCGTGACCAGCGCGCCGACGTGTCGCTGCGCGTGATCGCCGACCATGTGCGCAGCGGCACGATGATGGTCTCCGACGGCATCCGCCCCGGCAACGAGGGCCGCGGCTACGTGCTGCGCCGCATCCTGCGGCGGTCCATCCGCAATCTGCGGCTGCTGGGCGGCGAGGAGGCCGGGCTCATGCACGAGCTCACCGCCGTCGCGATCAGGACCATGGGCGAGCAGTACCCGGACCTGGTCCGTACCGCCGCCAACATCCACACGGTGATCGACGCGGAGGAGGAGTCCTTCCTCCAGACGCTGCGCACCGGCACCGCGATCTTCGACGCGGCCGTCGAGGAGACCCGGCGCTCCGGCCGCCCGTCGCTGGCCGGCGACCAGGCGTTCAAGCTGCACGACACCTACGGCTTCCCGATCGACCTGACCCTGGAGATGGCCTCCGAGCAGGGCCTCCAGGTCGACGAGGACGGTTTCCGGCGGCTCATGAAGGAGCAGCGCGACCGCGCCAAGAAGGACGCGCAGGACAAGAAGACCGGCAATCTCGACGTGTCGGCCCTCGACGACCTGCTGGGCCGTTCCGGCGGGCAGGTCGAGTTCACCGGCTACACCGACGTCGTCGGCGAGGCGCGCCTGGTCGGGCTGCTGGTCGGCGGCGCGAACGTGCCGGCCGCGGGCGAGGGCGCCGAGGTCGAGGTCGTGCTCGACCGCACCCCGTTCTACGCCGAGGGCGGCGGCCAGCTGGCCGACCACGGCGTCATCAGGCTCGGCAACGGCGCGGTCGTCGACGTCCACGACGTGCAGTCGCCGCTCGCGGGCCTGATCGTGCACCGCGGCAGGGTGCGCAGCGGCGAGGCCCAGGCCGGCGACACCGCGTTCGCCGAGATCGACATCGACCGGCGGCGGGCGATCTCGCGCTCGCACACCGCGACCCACATGGTGCACGCGGGCTTCCGCCGGGCGCTCGGCGAGTCCGCCGCGCAGGCCGGCTCGGAGAACTCGCCCGGCCGCTTCCGGTTCGACTTCACCGCCTCGGGGGCCGTTCCGGTCAGCGTGCTGCGCGACGTGGAGGACGAGGTCAACGACGTCCTGATCAACGACCTCGACGTCCGAGCGTTCCACACCTCCCTCGACGAGGCCCGCGCGATGGGCGCCATGGCGCTGTTCGGCGAGAAGTACGGCGACGAGGTCCGGGTCGTGGAGGTCGGCGACTACTCCCGCGAGCTGTGCGGCGGCACCCACGTCGCGCGCTCCGGCCAGCTCGGCCTGATCAAGGTCCTCGGCGAGTCGTCCATCGGCGCCGGCATCCGCCGCGTCGAGGCGCTGGTCGGCATCGACGCCTTCCGGTTCCTGGCCAAGGAGAACGTGCTCGTCGCGCAGCTCGCCGAGCAGCTCAAGACCCGCAAGGAGGAGCTGCCCGAGCGCGTCTCCGGCATGGTGACCCGGCTCCGCGAGGCCGAGAAGGACCTGGAGAGGCTCCGCTCGCAGCAGGTGCTGGCGATCGCCGGGCAGCTCGCCGCGGACGCCGGGGACGTGAACGGCGTCGCCTTCGTCGGCCACCGCGCGCCGGACGGCACCGGCGCCGACGACCTGCGCAAGCTCGCCGTCGACGTCCGTGGCCGGCTGGCGGGCCGTCCCGCGGTCGTCATGGTCGCCGGCGTGCCCAAGGACCGCCCGGTCGTGGTGGTCGCGGTCAGCGAGGGCGCCAAGGAGCGCGGCCTCAAGGCCGGCGCGCTGGTCGGCGTCGCCGCCAAGACCCTCGGTGGCGGCGGCGGCGGCAAGGACGACCTGGCCCAGGGCGGAGGAGCGAACCCGGACGCCGTTCCCGACGCGCTGGCCGCCGTCAAGCGAGCCGTAGGGGCCGCGTGAGCGAGGCCATGAGGCCGCCGAGCGGAGCGAGGCCAATGAGGCACGGAGTGCGGTTGGGCGTCGATGTGGGAACGGTCCGCATCGGCGTCGCGCGCTGCGATCCCGGTGGGATCCTCGCCTCGCCGCTGGAGACCGTGCGGCGCGGCAAGGGCGACCTCGACCGGCTGGCCGAGCTCGTGGCCGAGCACGAGGCGATCGAGATCGTCGTCGGGCTGCCGACGTCGTTGTCGGGCCGGGAGGGCGCCGCCGCCGAGGCGGCCCGGCAGTTCGCGGGCAGGCTGGCGGGGCGGCTGGCTCCGGAGACGGTCCGGTTGTACGACGAAAGACTCACCACCGTCACCGCCGAGTCAGGTCTGCGGGCCGGGGGAGTCCATGGTCAGGCGCGTCGCAGGGTCGTCGATCAGGCCGCCGCGGCGGTGTTGCTTCAGGCGGCACTGGACGGGGAGAGGTTGACTGGACGTCCCCCAGGCGAGATCGTCCGGGGAAGCTCATGAACGAATTGGATCTCTTCTCAGACCCGCACGGTTCCGATCCGTACGGCCAGGGCCGCGATCCGCACGCCCAGGGCCATCTGACGGACGAGCGGCTTAGCCGCGGTGCCCAGCGGCAGACGCGCAAGCGGCAGAAGCGCAAGCGGCACAGCGGGCGCGCGGCGGTGTTCTTCTCGCTCGCCTTCATCGTGGCGCTGGTCGGCACGGGCGGCGTCTTCGGCTTCGCCTGGCTCGACAAGCGAATCCATCCGCCGGACTTCGACGGCGCGGGCGCGGGGAATGTCACGGTCCAGATCAAGGAGGGCGACAGCGGCTCGGCGATCGGCGCGACGCTCCAGTCGCACAACGTCGTCAAGAGCGTGCGGGCGTTCGTGAAGGTGTACGGCAAGGAGCCCAAGGCGGGCAGCATCCAGCCGGGCTTCTACCAGATGCGCCTGCAGATGTCGTCCAAGGCCGCGATGGCGCTGCTGCTCGATCCCAAGTCGCGCGCGGGCAACCAGATCACCGTGCGCGAGGGCATCCGGAGCATGGAGCTGTTCCAGGACCTGCAGAAGAAGACCGGCATCCCGGCCGCCAAGTTCCAGGCCGTGGCGGCCAACACCAAGGGCCTCGGCCTGCCGTCGTACTCCGGCGGCAAGCTGGAGGGTTACCTCTATCCGGGCCGCTACGACATCAGCCCGAACGCGTCGGCGCGGCAGATCATCAAGCAGATGGTCGACCGTTTCAACCAGACCGCGGCGGACCTGGACCTGGAGGCCAAGGCCAAGCAGGTGCGGATGACCCCCGGTCAGGTGATCACCATGGCCAGCCTGATCCAGGCCGAGGGCGGCAAGACCGACGACTTCCCGAAGATCGCCCGGGTCATCTACAACCGGATCAAGATCGGCAGGCAGCTGCAGTTCGACAGCACGGTCCTCTACGTCCTCAACAGGCGGACCCTCAACGTCCGGGAGGGGGACATCGAGAGGACCAAGTCGTCGCCGTACAACACCTACTACAACAAGGGCCTCACGCCCGGGCCGATCTCCAATCCCGGCAGGGACGCGATCGAGGCCGTCATGAGTCCCACGCCGGGCAAGAAGTGGCTCTTCTTCATCGCGACCGACCCCACCAACCAGGTGACCGAGTTCGCCGAGACCGAGGAGCAGTTCCGCGTCCTGGAGGCCAAGTTCCGGGCGTGGCAGAGGCGGAATCCCGGCAACTGATGGACCGCGACCGATGACGCGCAGGGCCGCGGTGCTGGGCTCGCCGATCACGCATTCGCTGTCGCCGGTGCTGCACCGGGCGGCGTACGCGGCGATGGGCCTGGCCGGCTGGACATACGACGCCTTCGAGTGCGACGAGGCCCGGCTGGCGGAGTTCCTCGACGGCCTCGGCGGCGAGTGGGCCGGGCTGTCGCTGACCATGCCGCTCAAGCGGACCGCGCTGGGCCTGGTCGACACCGTGTCGGACCTGGCGGTGGCGGTCGGCGGCGCCAACACGATCGTCCTGCGCGACGGGCGGCGGCACGGCGACAACACCGACGTCCACGGCATCGTGACCGCGCTGACCGAGGCGGGCCTCGGGACGCCCGCGTCGGCCGTGGTCCTGGGCGGCGGCGCGACCGCCGCCTCCGCGCTCGCCGCGCTCTCGCTGCTGGGGCTCAAGGAGGCGGTGCTGGCGGTGCGCGACCCGGCGCGGGCCGGCGAGGCGGCCGAGGTCGGCGAACGGTTCGGGCTGGAGGTGCGGGTCGCCACGCTGGACCGCGTCGCCGGTCTGCTGCCCGCCGATCTCGTGGTGTCGACCCTGCCGGGACGCGCCGCCGACGCGTTCGCCGAGCCGGTGGCCGGGTCGGGCTCGGCGCTCTTCGACGTCGTCTACGCGCCCTGGCCGACGGCGCTCGCCGCCGCGGTCGAACGCGCGGGCGGGATCGCCGTCGGGGGCTTCCCGATGTTGCTGCACCAGGCCGTCCGGCAGGTGGCGCTGATGACCGGCCGCGACGACGTCCCCGTCGAGGCGATGCGCGCCGCCGGCGAGGCCGAGCTCGCCCGCCGCGCCCGCCTGTGAACACCCAGGGCGTGTCTCGAAGCCAGCTGCCCAGCTACGGGCGCCGACTTCGAGACACACCCTAGGCCTCGTGTCCGGGCGGGGGCCGCTTCCGGCGCATGGCCTCCTGGATGATCGACAGCATGATGGGCAGGCTGACGCTGAGCCAGAAGTCCCGCCACGCCCAGGTGTCGGTGACGACGCCGATGAGGCTGGCGATGCACACGCCGAGGAGCAGCAGCGTCGTCCAATGGCGTCGGAAGTGGCCCGCGAGGTCGATCCGGTGGCGCCGGGGGAGCAGGGCCGGCAACGGGCTCCCCTTGGCGTGCGCGCGCTGGACGACCATGGCGTCGGGCAGCCAGTGCAGGACGTCTCCCGGCTGGGCCAGCGGAAACCGGCTCACCGCGGTGAGCGCCTCCATTCGCCAGGTGAGCATCCACAACGAGGACCGGCCGGTACCGGGATAGCCCGCCCAGGGCGGGTCGGGTGCGCCGCCCTCGGCGAGGGTACGGAACGCGCGGCTGACCAGATCCCCCGGAACGCCGCGCGGGTCGCGCAACAGCGCCGACAGGGCGATCGGCAGGCCGTAGTGCCACAGGGCGAGCCTCCACACCGGCTTGGAGAGCGGACCGTTGGGCGAGACGTTGTAGGTCTCGATCCAGATGTGCTCGTCCTCGGTGTCGAAGTTGCCGCGCAGCCAGTCGTAGGCGGCCAGCAGGCGCTCGTCGCCGTGCCCGGGCCGCGCCTCGGCGAGGGTCAGGAGCACGAACGCGGTGTGCGTCACGGTGGGCTGCGCGTTCGGGGTCGGGCCCCAGGCGGGCCGGAGCGCGGTCCGGTCGGCGGTGAGCCACTCGACGCCGCGCTCGACGGCGGGATCGTACGGGTTGAGCTGGGTGAGCGCGCGCAGCGCCAGGCAGGTCAGCCAGATCCGCGACGGGCTGCCCCGCAGTGAGCCCCAGCCGCCGTCAGGGTTCTGGTTGCGTACCAGCCATTGGTAGGCCCGTCCGATGTCGGGGGCGTCCGGCCGCAGATCGCAGCGTGCGCGGGCCAGGAAGCGGGCGATCCACGCGGTGGCCTCGACGACCGGCATGCCGAGGCTGGTCTTGGTGGACCAGCCGCCGTCCTTGAGGGGATCGCTGGAGGAGATCTGCCGGGAGGTGAGGTAGGCGAGGCACTCGTCGAAATGCTCGAAGGGACGTTCGGCCTCGACGAAGGCCAGCAGTCCGAGCGCGGTCGCGGTCGTGCCCGGCTCCGGCCGGCTCAGCTCGTGGTACCAGCCGCCTCCCACGCCGGGAAGCGGATTGGTGGTGTAGGAGTCGCGGAGGATGTCCAGGGAGTCGTTCAGGCAGGCGCCGAGGACGGCCGTGTCGATGACGGACGGCGCGGCCGGCCGGGGCGCCGGCTCCGAGGCCGCTGCTTCTGCTGCGATGGGGGTGATGGGGAGGTTTGTCACTGTGGCCCGCTTTCTAGGGCTTATGTTCCCGTTCCGCCATGAATCTGCACCCCTTCTGATGGATGGCTCTATCCACCGGGCACACCACATCGGTCAGGTGCCGGGCACCCTGTGTAGCGACGGCCCACCGGAAATCAACCGGAACGGTTGTGGCGGGTCGTGCCCCTGGAGGATGTGATGCGCACCGACGCGGTTCATGACTGCGTGCTGTGTCCGCCACTGCGGTTCCGGTTCAACGCGATGGCGGACCTTCCCGGTGAGGCCGCGGTGTTCGCGGCCGACGACGACTTCTTTCTGATGCCCGACCTCGCTCCGCTCGTGGAGGGCCACCTGCTGCTGGTGACGACGCGGCATCATCAGTGCGCGGGCGCGTTCGGCCGGGCCATGTGGGCGCGCGCCAAGGTGTGGCGCGACCGCGTGGCGCGGACGTACCGCCAGGTGTACGGCCCGGACGAACTGCTGCTCTTCGAGCACGGACCGGCCACCGAGCAGGGCGGCGGCGCGTGCATCGACCACGCGCACTGGCACCTGCTGCCGTCGGGAACGGGTGTGCGCGCGCTGGTGGAGGAACGCGGACTGCCAGGCCGGCCCGCGTCGTACGAGGCGGTACGGCGGTTCTTCCACGGCCGGCGCTCGTATCTGCTGGTGGAGGAACAGGGAACCGCCACCGTCCATCCGGCGGACGGCGTGCCGAGCCAGTTCCTGCGGTGGGCCGCCGCGGTCGCCCACGACAGGACCCTCACCGGCGGTCCCTGGCGATGGCAGGAATGCTTCGGGCTGCCCGGCAGCCGGGAGCGGTTCTTCCGCACGATCGAGGCGCTTCAGCCGTACGAACGCGCCGAGAGCCACCAGTAGAGCTCGCAGGACGTGAGCCTGTCGCCGAATCCGGCGCGTTCCACGCCCTCTCCGTACCCGGACGCGTATTCGAGCAGCAACCGCCCGCCGCCCCGCTCCCGCTCCCGCCGGTAGGCCAGGACGTTCTCCAGGTTGGTCTCGCCGAAACGCAGCAGCCACAGCGGCCGCCGCCCGCCGACCGCGCGGTCCAGGAGCGGCGGCAGCGCACGGGTCTCGGCCGACGTGACGGGCGGAGGCGCTCCGAGGAGCCGGGCCACGGTCACGGCCTCGGTGACGATGACGTCGGCGAGGCCGAGCAGCGGCAGCACCTCGCTGCGCGGCATCCGTTCGTCGATGTCGTGCGGAACCAGGTCGAAGGCGACCAGCGTGCCGCTCTCGGCGGCGATGCGGGCGGCGGCGTACGTGGCCGCCCGCGAGACCGGGGACAGCAGCGCGTAACCGTCGAGGAAGACCACGTCGGCCGCCCGGATCTCGGCGGCGGCGCTCCGGACGTCGGCCTCCGACAGCCGCCTGCTCGGCGCGTCGCGGTCCGCGACGAGCAGCCGTACGCCCGGTCCCGCCGGGGCGTCGTCGCGCACCATCACCGCCACCCCGTTGGGTACGCCGGTCTCGACGCGGCAGAGGTCGCGGACGCCGATCCGGTTCAGCTCGCGCCGGATCGACCCGGTGTGGTCATCGTCGCCGATCTTGGCGAAGAGGCCGACCCGCCGGAAGTAGCCGACGGCGCTGCGCGCCAGGTTGACGGCCGTCCCGGCGACCACCGCGCTCGCGGGCGCGTAGACCAGCCGGTCCGCGGTGAGCTCGGCGAAGCGCAGGCCGTCCAATTCGACCCGCATCTCCAGCCGCACATCGCCCACGACGAGCAGGTCGAAGCGCCGGTCGGCGGCCCCGCGCAGACCCGGCCACACCACCGGCGGACGGGCGGTGGCCTCGGCGGTCCCCATACGGCGTCAGAGGTGTTCCGGGTAGAGCCGGAGGAAGGCCCGGACGACGGGACGCAGGCTCGGGATCAGCTCATGGCGTTCGATCTCGGTCAGCGGCACCCAGAGGGGTTCCTCCAGATGGTCGTCGTCGGTCTGGTGCTCGACGCTGGCCTCCAGGGTGACCGGCCGGCAGAGCCGCGCCGTCGCCACCACCCGGACCTGGCCCGGGTGGCCGCCGGCCCCCGGACGTCCGTCGGTCATGAACCACTGCCACAGGTGGAACGGCGGGCCAGGATCGATCTTGAGCCCGACCTCCTCCCACACCTCCCGCCGGATGTGGTCGTCGAGGTCGAGGTCGTCGGCCACCTCCAGCCGCCCGCCGGGAACCTCCCACCGGCCGGGGTGATGCGGGTCCGTGGCGGACTTGCGCACCAGGAGCAGGCGCCGGCGGTCATCGAGGATGAAGGCCTTCTGGGCGAACTCGAGCCGGATCGCCGGGGTGGGGCGCGGCACCGCGGTGGTGGCGGCGCCGGACCTGAAAGCGCGCATCGCGGGATCTTTCCGTTCAACCGGCCTCGGCGGCCGGCCGTCACCTCACGTTAGCAAGCCGTACCGGACCCGCAACCGTCCCGCCTCCGGCACATGCCCGTCACCTCGTGGACCCTTCCACGACACGGGGAATTTAAGGGCGAGCGGCGTGGTTGACACGGATTGGCGTGCCCCACGCAGCTTTAGCCCTCCCTGGCGAGGGCGGTGCCACCAGGTGGTAGTCTTGGTGGCTGACCGGCCCTGTGCGGTGTCCAGACGGACGCCGGGCGGGGCGCTCAAGCGGAGGCCACCTCCCACCTGACCGGCCGACAGGGGCCGGTGGGTCTCGGTCCGGCGAAACGGCGCCTTCCCGGCGCCGGCTTCGCCCTCGCCCTCGGCGGCCTTTCGGCCCCGAGGCGACCGAAGGTGGCCCCGTATGCGAGTCGTGCGGGGCTTTTCTTCATGGAGAGCCTGGGGTACGACCGGTCCTGAAACTTGAGTGACGGCCCCAAGGAGGTCCCATCAGCGCCGAACCGCGTATCAACGACCGCATTCGCGTGCCCGAGGTCCGGCTCGTCGGCCCGAACGGCGAACAGGTGGGCATCGTGCCCATCGCCAAGGCCCTTGAACTGGCGCGTGAGTCGGATCTCGACCTCGTCGAGGTGGCGCCCACCGCGCGCCCGCCCGTCGCGAAGCTCATGGACTACGGCAAGTTCAAGTACGAGTCCGCGATGAAGGCGCGTGAGGCGCGGAAGAACCAGGCGCACACGGTCATCAAGGAGATCAAGCTCCGGCCGAAGATCGACCCGCATGACTACGAGACCAAGAAGGGTCACGTGGTGCGGTTCCTCAAGGCAGGGGACAAGGTCAAGGTCACGATCATGTTCCGTGGTCGTGAGCAGTCCCGCCCGGAGCTCGGCTTCCGGCTGCTGCAGCGGCTCGCCGACGACGTCGAGGAGCTCGGCTTCGTCGAGTCGCGGCCCAAGCAGGACGGCCGCAACATGATCATGGTGATCGGTCCGCACAAGAAGAAGGCGGAGGCCAAGGCCGAGGCCAAGGCCGAGCGCGCGGCCCGCGACGAGGCCGCGGCGGCGTCGGACGAGTCCGCCTGACCGGCCCGGACAGGGCCGCCGGCCCGGCCGTGAGGCCGAGCCACAGTGATCCTGCCTCGGCAGGGTCGTGACGCACGTACATTGAGCCTGACCAGGCGCGTCGCCACCGTGGGATGCGCCCGATCAGGCACGCCCCCGTGCTTTTCGCGGGGGCCCGAAGCAGAGGGAGACGACGGCGACCATGCCGAAGACCAAGACCCACAGTGGTGCCAAGAAGCGCTTCAAGCTGACCGGCTCCGGCAAGGTGATCCGCCGCCGCGCCAACAAGAACCACCTGCTCGAGCACAAGCCCACCAAGCGGACCCGCCGCCTGAGCGGCAACGTCGTGGTGAGCCCGGCCGACGCCAAGAACATGAAGAAGCTGCTGCGCAAGTAAGCAGCCGCCGACCAGCAGTCCGTACGACCGGCCGTGGCCCGAGGCCCCGGCCCCCACGAAGGAGTTCATCACGTGGCACGCGTGAAGCGGGCGGTCAACGCCGCCAAGAAGCGTCGGGTCGTCCTGGAGCGGTCGAGCGGCTACCGCGGCCAGCGGTCGCGTCTTTACCGCAAGGCCAAAGAGCAGCAGCTCCACTCCATGACCTACGCGTTCCGGGACCGCAAGGACCGCAAGGGCCAGTTCCGGCGCCTGTGGATCCAGCGCATCAACGCCGCGGCCCGCGCCAACGGCATGACCTACAACCGGTTCATCCAGGGTCTCAAGGCCGCCGAGGTCGAGGTCGACCGGCGCATGCTGGCCGAGCTGGCCGTCAACGACGCCGAGTCCTTCGCCGCGCTGGTGAAGGTCGCCAAGGCCGCGCTGCCCGCCGAGGGCAGCGAGGCCGCCTGAGGCCGGCATCAGTTCGACGGGCGAACGAGCGACGATGGCGGGCCGCGAGCTGACCTCACTGCGTTCACCGCGGGTGAAGGCCGCTCGGCGGCTCGCCAAACGCGCTTTCCGGCGCCGTGAGCGCCGGTTCCTCGCCGAAGGTCCGCAGGCGGTGCGCGAGGCGCTGGAGATCCCGCAAGGGCTCGCCGAGCTGTTCACCACCGCCGAGGCCGAGTCCCGCCACCCCGAGCTGGTGACCGCGGCCGAGCGGGCCGGCGTGCCGGTGCTGCGGGTCAGCGGCGAGGTCATGGCCGAGCTCGCGCAGACCGTGACCCCGCAGGGGCTGCTGGCGGTCTGCGAGTTCATCGACGTTCCGCTGAGCACGGCACTGGAGTCGCGGCCGCGGCTGGTGACGGTGCTCGCGCACGTCCGCGACCCCGGCAACGCCGGCACCGTCCTGCGCACCGCCGACGCCGCCGGATCCGACGGCGTCGTCTTCACCGACGCCTCCGTCGACCCGTACAACGGCAAGTGCGTGCGGGCGTCGGCGGGCAGTCTCTTCCATCTTCCCGTCGTGGTCGGCCCGCGCTTCGAGACGCTGATCGCCGACCTCAGGCAGGCGGGCCTCACCGTGCTGGCGGCCGACGGCGCGGGCAAGCGCACGCTGGACGAGGCCATCGACGACGAGCTCCTCGCCAGGCCGACCGCGTGGGTGTTCGGCAACGAGGCCTGGGGTTTGCCGGACGAGATCCTGCGCCACGTGGACGACGTCGTGCGGGTGCCCATCTACGGCAGGGCCGAGAGCCTCAACCTGGCCACCGCGGCGGCCGTCTGCCTCTACGCGTCGGCACGGGCTCAGCGCAGCGCCTGAGCGCCGCGTGATCTCTGCCACGCGGGACGCTCGAAGCGGCCCGCGGGTTCTCGTGAGGGCTGGCCGTTTGCGGTCGCGTTCAGCGCCCTTTCCCGAAGCCTGACCTGGGAGGATGAAACTCCGCGTACGGGTCCGGCTGCATTTTGTTCCATCCCGCTCGTTCCTACGGATGAGTGGACTCCAGACCCGAGAGGGATTCACTCGCCTCATCTGGTGCCTAGCGTGATGAGCAGGGCGGATGAGGCTGTGCGGTACCAGCCGGCGAACGTGGCCGGCGGAGTCGGTCTGCAGCGTGGGGCTGCAGTGGGCTGTGGTGCGCAGCCGCGGTGTGGGGCCGCGGCGCGGGGCCGCAGGGGATCGGCAGAGCGAGACGCCAGAGTGGGGGCGATGTGATGAACGAGAACAGGAAGGCCGGCACCAGATCGACGGTGCGGCGAGGCCCGTTGCTGCGGTGCCGTGACACGGCGCCGGAACGTGCCACAGGGCCCGGGGGCACGGTCACCGGAGGCGTGGGGGAGACGCTTCCGGGCGTGCGGGTCTCCGTGGTGCGCACCCATGGCGAGCTCGCGGTCGTGGCGGTCTGGGGGGAGATCGACCTCAACACCGCGGACACGCTGCGGAGCGTGCTGCACGAGGTCGACGCGGCCGGGCACCACCAGGTGGTCGTCGACTTCTCCGGGGTGTCGTTCTGCGACGCCACAGGGCTCGGCGCGCTCGTGGCCGCGCACAACCGCGCCGGCGAGCACGGTGGAGCGCTCCGGCTCGCCGGTCTGCGCCCCGCGCAGCGGCGGCTGCTGCACATCTCCGGGCTCCACCGCGTCCTCGCCCTGCACGACAACGTCACGGACGCGGTCGCCCAAGTGCGCTCGGCCGCCACAAAAGCCTTTCCCTAGGGAGTTTTCCGGGTCCCGTAAGGTGGCCTGGTCCGGATAGAGTCTCATCCTGACAGGCCGCGTACTCACCGGTGTTCTGGAGGCCGTTGTGGGCGGAGAGGACTCCCCGCACGTGCCTCAACGCGTGCCATCCGACACCGGCGACCCGGTCGGCGGCGCCGGCGGCCCGGCGCGCGACCCCGCCGACGGCCTCGCCGACGATCCCGCCTATCGGCTTGCCGACGATCTCGCTGACGGGCTGCTCGTCGCGGGCCGCGACGGCAGGGTCGCGATCTTCAACGCGGCCGCCGCGCGGATGACCGGGATCGCCGCGGAGTCGGCCATCGGCCGCGACTTCCGCGACGTGCTCCCGCTGCACGACGCCGAGGGCCGCGACTGGTGGAAGTGCCTGGCCCCGTACGAGGGGCTGGCCACGCGCAGCCGCCATCCCGAGCGTTCGCTCTACCTTCCCGACGACACCGAGCTGCTGGTCACCGCCGGCTACCGGCGCGACCGCGACGGCTCGGTGGAACGCTTCACCGTCTCCCTGCGCGACGCCGCCCACCGGGCCCGGCAGGAGCGCGACCGCGCCGACCTGGTCTCGACCGTGGCCCACGAGCTGCGGTCCCCGCTCACGAGCGTCAAGGGCTTCACCGCCACGCTGCTGGCCAAGTGGCACCGCTTCAACGACGACCAGAAGCGCGTCATGCTGGAGACCGTCAACGCCGACGCCGACCGGGTGACCCGGCTGATCACCGAGCTGCTGGACGTCTCGCGCATCGAGGCCGGCCGGCTGGAGATGCACCGGCAGGTGGTCGACCTGGCCGAGGAGGTCCGCAAGGTCATCGCGGGCCGGGTCGCGGCGGGCGACCCCGCCGACCGGTTCCGCTTCGACGTCCGGGGCGAGCTGCCCGACCTGTGGCTGGACCCCGACAAGGTCGACCAGATCCTCGGTAATCTGGTGGAGAACGCCGTGCGTCACGGCGCCGGGACCGTCACCATCGTGGTGGAGCCGGACGCACACAAGGAGGGGGCGGCCGTGTCGGTGCGCGACGAGGGCGAGGGCATCCCGCCCGAGGCCGCCGACCGCGTCTTCCGGCAGTTCTGGCGCGGCCCCGGCGGCAACCGCCGCGGCGGCACCGGGCTCGGCCTCTACATCGTCAAGGGCCTGGTCGAGGCCCACGGCGGCACGATCTCGGTGCGCCGCGCCCCGGGTGGCGGCGCCGAGTTCCGATTTACGTTGCCCGCAGGGGCACCGGACCACGCGGCCTGACCGCCGCCGCGCCCCGCGGGCTTTCCAAGCCGCACGCCGCCGCGCACTAGACTGCGGGGCGATCCATGCCGAGCCGGAGTTGTCTCACCACCATGTCTGCACCCAACAAGTCCTACGACCCAGTCGAGGTGTCCGCGTTGCAGCCCGAAGAGCTCGACCGGGCGCGCGACGAGGCCCTGGCGGCCATCGCCGGCGCCGGTGACCTCGACGCACTGAAGGAAGCCCGCCTGGCGCACGCCGGAGACCGGTCGCCGCTGGCCCTGGCCAACCGGGAGATCGGCGCGCTGCCGCCGCAGGCCCGGGCCGAGGCGGGCAAGCGCATCGGCGCCGCCCGCGGCGCGGTCGCCCAGGCGCTCAAGGCCCGCCAGGCCGAACTGGAGGAGGAACGCGACCAGCGCGTGCTCGTCGAGGAGGCCGTCGACGTCACCCTGCCCTGGGACCGCGCCCCCCGCGGCGCCCGGCACCCGCTGACGACCATCCAGGAGCGCATGGCCGACGTCTTCGTCTCCATGGGCTTCGAGGTCGCCGAGGGGCCCGAGGTCGAGGCCGGCTGGTTCAACTTCGACGCGCTCAACTTCAAGCCCGACCACCCGGCGCGCTCCATGCAGGACACGTTCTTCGTGGAGTCAGAGGAGTCGGACCTGGTACTGCGCACCCACACCTCGCCGGTGCAGATCCGCGCGCTGCTGTCGCGCGAGCTGCCGGTGTACGTGGTGGTGCCGGGCCGCACGTTCCGCACCGACGAGCTGGACGCCACGCACAGCCCGGTCTTCCACCAGCTCGAAGGCCTGGTGGTGGACGAGGGCATCACGATGGCCGACCTGCGCGGCGGGATCGACGCGTTCGTCAACGGCATGTTCGGCGCGGGCCTGGCCGTGCGGATGCGCCCCTCCTACTTCCCGTTCACCGAGCCGTCGGCCGAGGTCGACATGCAGTGCTTCGTCTGCCGCGGCGCGTCGGTCGAGCCGGGCGGCGAGCCGTGCCGCACGTGCGGCTCCGAGGGCTGGATCGAGATCGGCGGCTGCGGCATGGTCAACCCGCGCGTGCTCGTCGCCTGCGGCATCGACCCTGACCGCTACAGCGGCTGGGCGTTCGGGCTCGGCGTGGAGCGCACGCTGATGTTCCGGCACGGCGTGGAGGACATGCACGACATGGTGGAGGGCGACGTCCGCTTCACCCTTCCGTTCGGGATGGAGATCTGATGCGGGCCCCGCTTTCGTGGCTGCGGGAGTACGTGGCGCTCCCCGCCGACGTCACCGGCCGCGCGCTGGCCGCCAAGCTGATCGACGCCGGCCTGGAGGTCGAGACCGTCGAGCAGGCCGGCGCCGACCTCGTCGGGCCGCTGGTCATCGGCCGGGTGCTGGCGATCGAGGAGCTGACGGAGTTCAAGAAGCCGATCCGCTACTGCCAGGTCGATGTCGGCCAGGCCAACGGCACCGGCGAGCCGCAGAACATCATCTGTGGCGCGACCAACTTCGCGGTCGGCGACCGGGTCGTGGTCATCCTGCCCGGCGGCGAGCTGCCCGGCGGCTTCAAGATCGGTGCCCGGAAGACCTACGGCCGGGTGTCGGAGGGCATGATCTGCTCGGTGCGCGAGCTCGGCATCGGCGACGACCACGACGGCATCCTCGTGCTCCCGCCCGGTGACGAGCCGGTCGGCACCGACGTCATCGGGCTGTTCGGGCTGCGCGACGACGTGCTCGACATCGCGGTCACGCCCGACCGCGGCTACGCGCTGTCGATCCGCGGCATCGCGCGCGAGGCGGCCGTCGCCTACGACGTGCCGTTCACCGATCCCGCCGACGTCGAGCTGCCCGCCGACACGGCCGAGGCCTACCCCGCGAGCATCGCCGACCCGACGGCGTGCGACCGGTTCGTGCTGCGTGAGGTCCGCGGTTTCGACGCCGAGGCGCAGACCCCGATGTGGATGCGGGTGCGGCTGTACCGCGCCGGCATGCGGCCGGTCTCGCTCGCGGTGGACGTCACCAACTACCTGATGCTGGAGCTGGGCCAGCCGCTGCACGCGTTCGACCGCGGCAAGCTCACCGGCCCGATCGTGGTGCGGCGCGCCGGGGCGGGCGAGACCCTGGAGACGCTCGACCACGTCAAGCGCACGCTCGACCCCGAGGACATCCTCATCACCGACGAGTCGGGCCCGATCTCGATGGCGGGCACGATGGGCGGGCTCAACACCGAGATCGACGAGAAGTCGGCCGACATGGTGATCGAGGGCGCGCACTTCGACGCCATCGGCACCGCGCGCATGGTGCGCCGCCACAAGCTGCACAGCGAGGCGTCGTACCGGTTCGAGCGGGGCGTCGACCGGGAGCTGCCGCTGTACGCCTCGTACCGCGCGGCGCGGATGCTCGCCGACCTGGGCGGCGCCGAGATCGTCCGGGGGGTGACGCACGCGGAGGCCCCGGTCGAGCCCGTCACGATCACGATGGCCGTGGGTCACCCGGACCGCGTCGCGGGCGTGACCTACGGCCGCGACACCGTCGTCCGCCGTCTGGAGCAGGTCGGCTGCACCGTTCAGGGCGACGACCCGCTCGTCGTCATGCCGCCGACGTGGCGGCCCGACCTGGTCGACCCCAACGACCTCGCCGAAGAGGTCATCCGCCTGGAGGGCTACGAGAACATCCCGGCCCGCGCCCCGCGTCCGGCCGCCGGGCGCGGCCTGACCCCGCGGCAGCGGCTGCGCCGCCGTGTCGGCCGCGCGCTGGCGGGCGCCGGCTACACCGAGGTGCTGAGCTTCCCGTTCGTCGCGGCGAAGGACTGGGACTCCCTCCAGCTCCCGGCGGGCGATGCCCGCCGCACGGCGCTCCGCCTGGCCAATCCGCTGTCGGAGGACGAGCCGCTGCTGCGCACCACGCTGCTTCCCGGCCTCTTCAAGGCCCTGGCGCGCAACGTGGGCCGCGGCTTCGGCGACGTCGCGCTGTACGAGCTCGGCCTGGTCTTCCGGCCGCGCCCGGACGCCCCGGCGCGGGCGCCGCGGCTGGCCGTCGACCGAGGCCCGACGCCCGACGAGATCGCCTCGGTCGACGCCGCGCTGCCCGACCAGCCGCTGCGCGTCGCCGCCGTCCTTGCGGGCGAACGCGAGCCGTCCGGCTGGTGGGGCAAGGGCAGGCCGGCCACCTGGGCCGACGCCATCGAGGCCGCCCGCACGGTGGCCCGCGAGGCCGGCGTCGAGCTCACGGTCAAGGCCGACCGGCACGCGCCCTGGCACCCGGGCCGCTGCGCCGCGCTCTACGCGGGCGAGACGCTCGCCGGGCATGCCGGTGAGCTGCACCCGCGCGTCATCAAGGCGTACGGGCTGCGGCCGCGCACCTGCGCGATGGAGCTGGAGCTGCGCCGGCTCGGCGACCCGGTCGGCCCGGCCGCGCCGCACGTGTCGTCCTACCCGGTCGCCACCCAGGACGTCGCCCTGGTCGTCGACGCGGCCGTGCCCGCCGCCGACGTCGAGGCGGCGCTGCGCACCGGGGCGGGGGAGCTGCTGGAGTCGATCCGGCTGTTCGACATCTACACCGGCGAGCAGGTCGGCGAGGACCGCAAGTCCCTCGCCTACACGCTGCGCTTCCGCGCGCCCGACCGCACGCTGACGGCGGAGGACGCCTCCGCCGCCCGCGACGCGGCCGTGGCGTCCGCGGTGGAGCGCACCGGCGCCGCCCTCCGAGGCGCCTGATCTGAGCAGCACGGCAAGGGCCCCGCACGCACGACGAAGGGCGGCGCGGGGCCTTGCCGCGCCTTGGGGCCGTTGACGGCGATTGTCAGCGTCCGCGCACGTTCTCTCACATTTCTGATCACCGTGACCATGCGCGTGGCGCGGTCGCGTTCCTAGGATCTGGAACGGCTTGTCCATCATTGTCGGCCTCTTGATGGGCGGTCGTCGGCGCACGACCTGGGGACGGCGAATCCGTGCTGTGAGGTGCCGGTGCTCAACGATCGCAGGCGCAGGTTCGTGCGCTGTCTGTCCGCTGTCACGGGGCTGCTCCTGGGCGTGACCGTGTCCGGGACGGTGGTCCCCGTGACGGCCGCGGCGAGTGCGGTCGCGCCCGGGCCCGCGGCGTACGACCACAGCCGGCAGAAGGGGAAGGCGCCGGGAACGCGCGGTCCGCTGCCCAAGGAGTTCTCCAGGACCGAGCTGTCGGTGAAGTTCTTCTCCGACCGCGTCGTACGCGTTCGCGCGCACAAGCCGGTGGCCAGGAACGACGCCGAGGCGTCGGCGATCGAGCGCACACTGGCGAGGTATCCGGGGGCCTCCATGCGCCCCCTGGTGCCGCTGCCCGAGAACCGGCTGGCGGCGGAGCGGGAGAAGCTGGAGAAACGCACGGGCCGCCGGCTTCCGGACATGAACTCCTGGTTCACGATCACGGTGCCCCAGGGCATCGAGAAGCTTCTCGACGACCTGAACGCGTTGCCATCGGTCGAGATCGCCCAGGCGAAGCTCGAACCGGTCAAGCCGAGTGAGCCGCTGCGCCCCCATCAGCGATACCGGAACGCGGTCGGCGCGGCGGGCGGGACCGGCATCGACGCGGACGCCGTCAACGCGTTGCCGGGCGGCAAGGGAGACGGAATCACCATCTCGGACGTGGAGGCCGCGAGCGGCCTTCGGGTCGGCTCGACGCCGGGCGCGATCGCCGCGGGTGACTCCCACACGCTGACGATGGTCTCGCCATCCTCGGACGGCGGGTACGACGTCCTATGGGCCACCGGAAGGAACGACAAGGGTCAGCTCGGCGGAGGTGACAACACCGACAGCGACGTCCTCATGCCGGTGGAAAGCCTCAGGGGATTCAAAGCCGTCGCCGCGGCAGGGGACTTCTCCGTCGTCGTCAAGAAGGACGGCACGGTCTGGGCTTGGGGTGACAACTCCGAAGGGCAGCTGGGGAACGGCACGACCAACGGCAGCAACAAGCCGGTCCAGGTTCCGGGCGTCACCAATGCCGTCAACGTCAGCGCCGGCAGTGACGGTCATGTGCTGGTGGCGCTGTCCGATGGCACCGTCAAAGCCTGGGGGAACAACACGGACGGCCAGCTGGGTGACGGCACCACCACATCCCGCAGGAGCCCGGTCACCGTCACCGGACTGAGCGGCGTGTCGACGGCGTACGGCGCCATCGCCGCCGGTGGCGGCCATTCGCTCGCTCTCCTATCCGATGGCACTGTCAAGGCCTGGGGCAAGAACTCGAACGGCCAGCTCGGCGACGGCGGTGACACCTCGCGGTCCACGCCGATCACGGTCCCCGGTCTCGCCGGGGTTCAGCAGGTGGCCGCAGGGGGCGCGCACTCGCTCGCCCGTGTCTCGGGGACGGTGAGGTCATGGGGTGCCAACGATCGGGGGCAGCTCGGTGACGGGAGCACGGAGGACCGCCCGTCGCCGGTCAGCGTCTCAGAGCTGACCGGCACCAGCGAGATCGCCGCCGGCGCCGCGCACAGCGCTTCGATCTCTGCGAACGCCGTGCGCACCTGGGGTTCCAACCGGAACGCCCAACTCGGCGACGACAACATGCAGGACAGCCCCGTTCCGGTTCATACGGCTCCGAACGGGAATTGCAGCGACGCGGCGGTGGCCACCGGAGCCAGGCATACGCTGATCTACGAGCACTGTGGATCGCCCTACGGCTGGGGAGCGAACACCAACGGCCAGCTCGGCACGGGCGACCGCGCGTCGTCCGCCGTGCCCGTTCGCACGCTCACGACGATCAACGAGTGGAACACCTGTCACGAGGAGCTCGCCGGCCGTCCGGCCCCGGCCGGGCCGCCGATCCGGTTGAGCCGCACGATCGCCGCCACGTGCGTCGACGGCCTCGGCTACCACGGCACCGCCGTCGCCGGCATCCTCGGCGCGAACGACGAGAACGGAGCCGGCATCGCGGGCATCGCGCCCCGCGCCAAGCTGCTGCTCGGCGCGACCCGTGACGGCGGGCTGGCCGCCGCCCGGCAACGTTCGACCGCCGGTGACGTGATCCTCATCGAGGCCGCGTACAGGTTCGCCGACGGCAAGTGGTATCCCCTCGAGTGGGCCGGCTGGCACTACGACGAGATCGTCCTGGCCACGGCCGCCGGCATCACCGTGGTCGAGCCCGCGGGCAACGGTGCGAACGACCTCGACGACGCCGCCGACGGCCGCGCCGCCGACATCATGCGCCGGCCCGACTCGGGGGCGATCATGGTCGGGGCGGGCGAGCCGCCCAGCGAGGCCGGCGCGAACTGCTCGGGGTCCAGCCGTCCGCCGGCACGGACGGCGATCCACAAGGATCCCGAGACCTTCTGGGGGACGACCTTCGGATCGCGTGTGGACGTCCAGGGCTACGGTGACTGCGTGGCCACCCTCGGCACGTTTCCCAACGGAAACGATCTGAGCCCGACGGAGACGGACCAGAACAAGCTCTACTACAGCTGGTTCAACGGGACCTCGTCGGCCAGTCCCATCGTGGCCGGTGGCGTCGCCGCGTTGCAGGGACTCGTCAAGCGAGCCGGTGGCGCGCCGTTGCCTCCGGGCACGATCCGGCGGCTCCTGAAGCAGACCGGTACCCCGCAGCCGGCCGGGGACACTCGGCACATCGGTCCCCTGCCGAACCTGAAGGCAGCCGTCAACTACGTCCGTGGGGGCATCGCGGGCGGAGAACGGTTCACGATCGGGATCAAGAACGACGGCACCGTGTGGTCCTGGGGGCACAACGAGTTTGGTCAGCTCGGCACCGGGTCGACGAGCGACAGCAACGTTCCCCGCCAGGTACCTGGCCTGACCGGGGTCGCCAGGAGGCCCGGTGCGGTGGCCGCCAGTACGGAGCACGCTCTGGCGGTGCGGTCGGACGGCACGGTCTGGGCGTGGGGGAGGAACAACCTCGGCCAGCTGGGTGATGGGACCACGACCGGCCGTCCGAGCCCCGTACAGGTCACCGGGTTGAGCGGCGTGATCGCGGTGGCGGCCGGAAGCCAGTTCTCGCTGGCGCTCAAGTCCGACGGAACGGTGTGGGGCTGGGGCGCCAACCAGAGCGGGCAGATAGGCGACGGCACCCGGACGACCAGGCTCACCCCCGTCCAGGCGGTCAACCTGACCGGCGTCGCGGCGATCGCGGCGCGCGCCAGCCACGCGATGGCGACCAGAACCGACGGTACGGTCTGGACCTGGGGCAACACCGTCATCGGCGGCTCGAATGCCGGCACTCTCACTCCGGCACAGGTCTCCGGGCTGACGAACGTGGCGGTCTGGCCGGGCTCGATCGCCGCTGGGACCCACCACTTCCTCGTGGTCAGGACGGACGGCACTGTGTGGGCCTGGGGTGAGAACAGCAGGGGACAGCTTGGTGACGGCGGCACGACAGGTCGTACGGCGCCCGCCCAGGTTCCGGGCCTGAGCGGAGTCTCCACCGTGGGTCCGGGGGCATGGAGCTCGTTCGCCGTCAAGCACGACGGCACCGTGAGCGCCTGGGGCTACAACGGCGCCGGTGAACTCGGCCTCGGCACCAGTGGCGGTTTCCTGACCAGCCCTGCCACGGTGACGAGCCTCAACGGGGTCATGGCGGTCACGGGAGGCGGCTACCACTCCGTGGCGGTCCGCGCCGACGGCTCCATGTTGGCCTGGGGCTCCAATTACCGGGGCCAGCTCGGCACTGGCACGAACACCGACAGCACCTCTCCGGCCCAGGTGACCGGCATGCCCTGACCACTCCACGAGATTCTCGCTAACACTACTTGTGTTGCGTTAGGGGCTGGGGTAGCCTGGGAAAGTCATATCGTCGCCCGGCTGGGGAGTCCCTTGAAGAACTGAGGTCGCAGACACCGCGCTGTAGCCGTTCACGGCTCGCGCACGCGATCTCAGCGGACCCCTTCGTCCGGGCTTTCTCATGCCCGGCGTCCGCACGCGGTGCCGGAACCGCGGTGTCTCCACGTGTCCTTTGATCATTTCGACGCGTCATGGAGGACCACCGCTCATGTCATTTTCGATCGTCTGCCTGGACGTCTCGTTCTCCTGGCAGGACGGCACCGAGGTGCTGGACGGGCTCGACGCCGCGTTCGGCCCCGGCCGCATCGGGCTGATGGGCGTCAACGGCTCGGGCAAGTCCACCCTGCTGAAGCTGATCGCCGGTGAGCTGCGCCCGGCGTCGGGCACGATCAGTGTCGCGGGGGAGGTCGGCCACCTGCCGCAGAACCTTCCGCTCGGCACCGCCCGTACCGTCGCCGACCTGCTCGGGATCAGCGACGCCCGCACCGCGCTGCTCGCCATCGAACGCGGCGAGGCCACCGAGGAGAACTTCGCCGCGGTGGGGGACGACTGGGACGTCGAGGAACGGGCCCGCGCCGAACTCGACCGGCTCGGCCTGGACCACCTCGGCCTCGACCGGACCGTGGCCACCCTCTCGGGCGGCGAGACGGTCCTGGTCGGGCTGGCCGCGCTGTTCCTGGCGCGCCCGGACGTCCTGCTGCTCGACGAGCCGACCAACAACCTCGACCTGGACGCGCGGCGCCGGCTGTACGACGCGCTCTCCGCGTGGCCGGGCGTGCTGGTCGTCGTCAGTCACGACCGGACGCTGCTGGATCTCGCCGACGAGATCGCCGACCTGCGCGACGGCACGGTCCGCACCTTCGGCGGCAACCTGACCGCGTACGAGGAGGCGCTCGCCGTCGAGAGGGAGGCGGCCGAGCGCATGGTGCGGGCGGCCGAGACGCATGTGCGCAAGCAGAAGCGCGAACTGGAGGAGGCACACGTCAAGCTGGCCCGGCGCGTCCGCTACGGCAACAAGATGTTCGAGCAGAAGCGCGAGCCGAAGATCATCATGCAGGAGCGCAAACGCCAGGCGCAGGTCGCGGCGGGCAAGCACCGCATCATGCACGAGGAGCGGCTCGCCGACGCCAGGGAGAAGCTGACCGAGGCCGAGGAGGCGGTGCGCGACGACGCGGAGATCCGGGTCCAGCTGCCCGCGACCGAGGTCCCGGCGGGCCGCACGGTGCTCACGGTCACCGGCCTCACGGCGGCCGAGCCCGAGCCTGGCACGCTGGAGGAGCTCATCGTCCGTGGCCCGGAACGGATCGCCCTGGTCGGCCCCAACGGGGCGGGCAAGACGACGTTCCTGCGGGCCCTGGTCGGCGACCCGGTGCCCGAGGGCATGGCCGTGAAGGTCGGCGTGGACGGCCTGCGGTACCTGCCGCAGCGCCTGGACGTGCTCGACGAAGGGCTGAGCGTCGTCGACAACGTGCGCGCGTTCGCCCCGTCGGCGCCCGTGAACACGATCCGCGCGGGACTCGCGCGCTTCCTGTTCCGCGGCGCGCGGGCCGACCAGCTCGCGGGAACGCTGTCGGGAGGCGAACGGTTCCGGGCGGTGCTGGCCTCGCTGCTGCTCGCCGAGCCCGCCCCGCAGCTGCTGCTGCTGGACGAGCCGACGAACAACCTCGACATGGCCAGCGCGCGGCAGCTCGGCCAGGCCCTGGATGCCTACCGGGGCGCGCTGGTCGTGGTCAGCCACGATCTGCCGTTCCTGCGGAGCATCGGCGTCACCCGCTGGCTCCGCCTGGACCGCGAGACCGGGCTGAGTGAGATCGACGAGGAGGAACTCGGGGAGTGAACCAAGAACCAATAATGCGGTGATTTGGAAGATTCGTCGCTGCTACGGTCATTCCGAATCGAAAGGGGGCGACACCGGTGGCGACGAAACTGAATCAGATCATCGCAGTGGAGAAGGGCGTGAAGAGCAAGTCCTTCCAGGATCTCACCGAGGCTCATCACTCGGTCCAGAAGGCGCCGCTGCTGTCGGGCATCTCGCGGACGTACCAGCCCAAGGACGAGGAGGGTGAGCGGCTGCCGCCCGAGTCCACCCGTGTGCAGGTCAAGGTCGACGACGTGCTGCGCGACGTGAGCGCGTCGCTCGCCCGGCTCTTCGACGTGACCGCCACCAAGGACTGGGCGAACTGCGTGGCCCGCGCCGACGTCACCGTCGACGGCACCACGCTGGTACGGGACGCGCCGGTCACCTACCTGCTGTTCCTGGAGAAGCAGCTCAAGGACCTGCAGACGTTCGTGCGCAAGCTGCCGGTGCTGGACGCCGCCGAGACCTGGACGCACGACGCGTCCACCGACGTGTGGCGCACCGAGCCGGTCCGCACGGTCAAGACCAAGAAGGTGCCGCGCAACCACGTCAAGGCCGAGGCCACCGACAAGCACCCGGCGCAGGTGGAGGTGTACTACGAGGACATCCCGGTCGGATACTGGACCACGGTGAAGTTCTCCGGCGCGCTGCCCGCCAGGCGGGTCAACGAACTGCTGGAGCGGCTGGACAGGCTGCAGAACGCGGTGAAGTTCGCACGTGAGGAGGCCAACGGCGCCGAGGTGGCCGACCAGCGCGTGGGCGAGGCCGTCTTCGCCTACCTGTTCGGATAGTCCTTCTTCGATGATTCACAGAATCCCCCCGCCGTCGAGCGGAGGGGTGCGCGAGGAGCGCAAGCTGAAGCTGAAGCCGAAGCTGACGGTCCGTTCAACCTCAGATTCTCGCTCCAGACTCAGCATTCACCGCCGATCGCCGGATCGATGGGATGTGGACGAGCCCCCTTGGGATGCTGGTTCGAGTCCAGCTCGCTCCGCTCGTGGGGCGATGGCGTAAAGGTAACGCACAAGGGCCTTCAGAACTGATCCACATCCCTATATGTGCCGGCGTGCGAATTGGGCGGTAAACCAGGGACCCGGGGGCGGCAAAACCCCGGGTCCCGCCTTGTTCCCACCTCTGGCCGCGCGTTCGGAGGTCAGGTGAGCACGCGCCTGGTGAACGTCCGGGTCGCGAACCAGGTCAGGGCGATCGTGCCGCCGATGAGGGCCGCCAGGAACGCCCAGACGGGCATGTGGCCGACATCGGGCGTCAGCGCGGTGCGCAGACCCTCGCTCAGGTACACCAGCGGGTTGAAGAGGCTGGCTATCTGCAGCCAGCGCACGCTGTCGAGGGCCGACCACGGGTAGTAGACGCAGCCGAGCATGGTGAGCGGCATGAGGATCAGGGCGAAGAGCACCTGCGCCTTCTGCGGGTTGATCAGGGTACCGAGCAGCAGGCCCCCGGAGGCCGCCAGCAGCGCGCCGGTGACCATGACGACCAGGAGGATCGGCCAGTTGGAGACGTGGACGTCGGGTGCCTGGCCGTCGGCGTGGATGAACAGCACCGCGGGGAAGACCAGCAGGCCGCCGATCAGGCCCTGGACCGCGGCCGCCACGATCTTCTGGACCGCGAGGAGGGGGATCGGCAGCGGCGCCAGGGCGCGGTCGGTGATCGAGCGCTGCCAGGTCAGCTCCATCATCAGCGGGAAGATCACCGCCATCATGGCCTGCATCATGATCGAGGAGCCGACGAGCCCGGGCACCAGGATCGTGGAGAACGTCGCGCCGCCCTGGCCCGCCATGCCGCCGCCGATCTTCGGCAGCACGTAGGCGAAGACGAAGACGAACATCAGCGGCTGGGCGAGCACGCGGACGAAGGTGGCCAGGAAGTTCTTGCGCATGACCCGCAGCTCGCGCGCCATCATCGCCAGGAACGTGCGCGGGACGGTGGGCCGTACGGCGGGCGGTGCGGTCAGCGCGCCGGTGGTCACTGTGCCGGTGGTCACTCGCGGTAGTCCCGTCCGGTGAGGGTGAGGAAGACGGTCTCCAGGCTGGGGCGCAGCTGGGAGGCGTCGGTCACGTTGACGCCGGCGGAGGCGCCGAGCGCCACGAGCTCGCCGAGGAGGCCGTCGGGTTCGTGGGCGAAGACCCGCACCTGGTTGCCGGACACCTCCACCTTGGAGATGCCGTCGCGGTCGCGCAGGGCCGCGATGTCCGGCACCTCGCCGTCGTAGGCGACGGTGAGCACGGTCTCGGCGCCGGCGGAGCCCTTCAGCTCCTCGACGGTGCCGCTGGCGAGGATCCTGCCGTGGTCGACCACGGCGACCCGGTCGCAGAGCGCCTCGGCCTCTTCCATGTAGTGGGTGGTGAGCACGATCGTCTGCCCCTCCTTCTGGAGGTCGCGAAGCACCTCCCAGAGGTTGACGCGCGTCTGCGGGTCCAGCCCGGCGGTGGGCTCGTCCAGGAACAGCACCTCGGGCCGGTGGACCAGGGCGCGGCAGATCATCAGGCGCTTGGCCTGGCCGCCCGACATCTCGAACGGGTTGCCCTCGCGCTTGTCGGTCAGGTTGAACAGCTCCAGGAGCTCTTCGGCGCGGCGGCGGGCGTCACGGCCGCCCATGCCGAAGTAGCGGCCCCGGAACTCGAGGTTCTCGAACGCGGTGAGCTCGTTGTCGAGGGTGTTGTTCTGCGACACCATGCCGATCCGGCGCTTGACCTCGACCGGCTGCCGTACGACGTCGAACCCGCACACCCGGGCCGAGCCGGCGGTCGGTACCACCAGCGTCGTCAGCATGCCGATCGTGGTCGACTTGCCCGCGCCGTTGGGGCCGAGCAGGCCGAAGAACTCGCCGTTCCGGACGGCCAGGTCGATGCCCTGGACGGCCGGCACGTCACCGCGGGGGCTCGGGTACGTCTTGTGGAGGTCCACCGCGCCGATGGCGAGGTCGGGGGGAGGCTCGGTCACGGGGGTCTCCTTCAGCGTCGAACTTCTCGATCAGGCGGAGCAGGAACCTGCGGACGGCCGGCTCGTCCTCGTCGTCGACCACGTCGTACAGGGTCCAGATGTCGTCCTTCATGGCCTCGCCCGTCTCGGTCACGACGGCGAGCCCGGACGGGTTGATGTGGACGCGCAGGGCGCGCCGGTCGCGGTCGTCCCGGCGCCGCTCGACGTGGCCGTTGCGTTCCAGCGTGTCGACCACGGTGGTGACGGTCGCGGGGGAGATCAGCAGCCGTTTGGCGATCTCTCCCGGGCGCAGGCCGTCCTCGGAGACGAGCGTCCGCAGGACGAAGAAGCCGGCGGGGCTCGTCCCGTGCTTCTCGATCAGCCGCCACATGACCGGACCGGCCAGCCGGGAGGCCGCGGCGAAGAGCCGGCCGATGGGCCACTCCTCCATGGGGCCGAGGCTGTCCAGATCGCCGAGTCCGAGGTTCTTCGCGTCCACGGAGCCTATGGTTAGGGGTGCGATATTTAGTTGTCAAATCTTTAGCCCTCGAAGTAATCGGGTCTCGGATAATGAGAGCCTCATGAGCCCTCGTTGAATACTCATCCACACTCATGCATAATCTTGCTTACCCTCCGGAAGGACTGAGCATGGGAATCACGGCGGCGGTCGCCGGCGCCAGCGGGTACGCGGGCGGTGAGGTGCTGCGCATCCTCGCCGGCCATCCAGGGTTCGAGATCGGTGCGCTGACGGCGGGCTCCAACGCCGGCACCGACCTCGGGGCGCACCAGCCCCACCTTCGATCCCTGCGCGGCCGCGTGCTGGCCGAGACCACCCCCGAGAAGCTGGCCGGTCACGACGTGGTCTTCCTGGCGCTGCCCCACGGGCAGTCCGGTCCGATCGCCGAACGGCTGGGCGGGGACGTGCTCGTCGTCGACTGCGGCGCCGACCACCGGCTCGCCGACGCGGCCGACTGGGAGCACTTCTACGGCTCGCCGCACGCCGGCACCTGGCCGTACGGGCTGCCGGAGCTTCCCGGGCAGCGGGAGATCCTGCGCGGCACCCGGCGCATCGCGGTGCCCGGCTGCTATCCGACCTCCGTCACCCTCGCGCTGTTCCCCGCCTTCCAGGCAGGGCTCGCCGAACCGGACGTGGTGGTGGTCGCGGCCTCGGGCACGTCCGGGGCGGGCCGTGCCCTCAAACCGCACCTGCTGGGCAGCGAGGTCATGGGATCGGTCACCGCGTACGGGGTGGGCGGGGGCCACCGGCACACCCCGGAAATGGTCCAGAACCTCAGCGCCGTCGCGGGCGAGCCGGTCACCGTGTCCTTCACCCCGACGCTCGCGCCGATGAGCCGCGGCATCCTCGCCACCTGCACGGCCAAGGCCAAGCCCGGCGTCACCGCCGCCGCGCTCCGCGAGGCCTACCAGGAGGCCTACACCGGAGAGCCGTTCGTGGGCCTGCTGCCCGAGGGGCAGTGGCCCGCGACCTCCATGACCCTCGGCGCCAACAGCGCCCTCGTCCAGGTCGCCCTCGACGAACGCGCCGGGCGCGTCGTCGTGGTCGCCGCCATCGACAACCTCACCAAGGGCACGGCCGGCGGCGCCGTACAGAGCGCCAACCTCGCCCTCGGCCTCCCCGAAGAACTCGGGCTCACCACGATCGGAGTCGCACCTTGAGCGTCACCGCCCCCCAGGGTTTCCGCGCCGCAGGCGTCGTCGCCGGACTCAAGGACGGCGGAGCCCGCGACCTGGCCCTGGTCGTCAACGACGGGCCCTCCCGCGCGGCGGCGGCGGTCTTCACCCGCAACCGTGTGAAGGCCGCGCCGGTGCTCTGGTCGGAACAGGTCATCAAGGGCGGGCGCGTGCGCGCGGTGGTGCTCAACTCCGGCGGCGCCAACGCCTGCACCGGCCCGGCCGGGTTCCAGGACACGCACGCCACCGCCGAGACGGTCGCCGAGGCCCTCCAGGACTCGGCCGCGGAGATCATGGTCTGCTCGACCGGGCTGATCGGCGAGCGGCTGCCGATGGACAGGCTGCTGCCGGGCGTCGCGGTCGCCGCCGCCGGGCTGTCGCGCACCGACGGCGGGCTCGCCGCCGCCGACGCCATCCGCACCACCGACAGCGTCGCCAAGATCGCGTTCCGGCAGGGCGCGGGCGGCTACATGATCGGCGCGATGGCCAAGGGCGCGGGCATGCTCGCCCCCTCGCTCGCCACGATGCTGGCCGTGATCACCACTGACGCCGACCTGGACGCCGCCGCGCTCGACCGTGCCCTGCGCTCGGCCACCGCGGTGACGCTGGACCGGCTCGACTCCGACGGCTGCATGTCGACCAACGACACGGTGCTGCTGATGGCCTCCGGCGCCGCGGCCGTGACGCCGCAGGAGGCGGAGTTCACCGAACTGCTCACCGACGTGTGCGCCGACCTCACCCGGCAGCTGCTGGTGGACGCCGAGGGCGCGTCCAAGGCGATCACGATCGAGGTCGTCGGCGCCGCCAGCGACTTCGACGCGGTCATGGTCGGCCGCTCGATCGCCCGCAACAACCTGCTCAAGTGCGCCATCCACGGCGAGGACCCCAACTGGGGCCGGGTGCTGTCGGCCGTCGGCACGACCGAGGCGGTCTTCGAGCCCGACGAGCTCAACGTCGCGATCAACGGCGTGTGGGTCTGCCGGAACGGCTCGTTCGGCGACGACCGCTCCAAGGTCGACCTGCGCCCGCGCGACGTCACGATCACCGTCGACCTGTCGGCGGGCCCCAACAGCGCGACCGTCTGGACGACCGACCTCACCGCGGACTACGTCCACGAGAACTCGGCGTACTCGACATGACGGCCCCCGAGCAGGCGAGCGAGCGGCTGAGCGCCATCTCCGGCGCGCGGATGCGCAAGAACCGGGCCGGCGTCATGTCCAAGGCCGAGACCCTCATCAAGGCCCTGCCGTGGCTGGAGCGCTTCCACGGCACCACCGTCGTGATCAAGTACGGCGGCCACGCGATGACCGACGAGGAACTGCGCCACTCGTTCGCCGAGGACGTGGTGTTCCTGCGGTACGCGGGGCTCAAGCCGGTCATCGTGCACGGCGGCGGCCCGCAGATCAACGCCGCCCTCGACCGCAACGGCATCGACTCGCACTTCACCGCCGGGCTGCGCGTCACCACCCCCGAGGCGATGGAGGTCGTCCGGATGGTGCTCGTCGGCCAGGTCCAGCGCGACGTGGTCGGGCTGATCAACCGGCACGGCGCGTTCGCCGTCGGCATGTCCGGCGAGGACGCCAACCTGTTCACCGCCGAACGCAAGTCCGCCGTGGTGGACGGCGAGCCGGTCGACATCGGGCAGGTCGGCGAGATCGTCGAGATCCAGGTCGGCGCGGTGCGGGCGCTGCTCGACGACGGCCGGATCCCGGTGGTGTCCAGCATCGCCCGCGGCGACGACGGTGAGATCTACAACGTGAACGCCGACACCGCGGCCGCCGCTTTGGCCGTCGCGCTCGACGCCACCAAGCTGGTCGTGCTGACCGACGTCGAGGGGCTGTACGCCGACTGGCCCGCCAGCGACGACGTCATCGCCGAGATCTCCACCGACGAGCTCGCGGCCCTGCTCCCCGAGCTGTCGGCGGGCATGGTGCCGAAGATGGAGGCCTGCCTGCACGCGGTGCGCGGCGGGGTACCGCAGGCGCACGTCCTGGACGGGCGGGTCCTGCACTCCCTGCTGCTGGAGATCTTCACCGACGAGGGGATCGGCACGATGGTCCTGCCCGCCCCGGGCGGGCCGCTCAAGGAAGGGAACACGGCATGAGCGCCGGGGACCTGCGGAAGCGGTACGAGGCCGCGTTCATGCCCAACTACGGCGTCCCGCCGGTGGTGCTGACCTCCGGGCACGGGTGCGTGGTGTGGGACGCCGACGGCAACGAGTACCTCGACCTGATCGCGGGGATCGCGGTCAGCTCGCTCGGCCACGCGCACGAGGAACTCGGCGAGGCCGTCGCCAACCAGGTCATGTCGCTGGCCCACACCTCCAACCTGTTCATCAACGAGCAGGAGGTGGTCCTGGCCGAGAAGCTGCGCGAGCTGCTCGGCGGCGAGGGCCGGGTCTTCCTGGCCAACAGCGGCACCGAGGCCAACGAGTGCGCGCTCAAGCTGGCGATCAAGTACGGCAAGGCGAACGAGAGGACCTACTTCGTCGCGGCGGAGAACGGCTTCCACGGCCGTTCGATGGGCGCCCTGTCGCTCACCGGCAAGCGGTCGATCCGCGAGCCGTTCGGCCCGTTCGCCATCGACGTCCGCTTCGTCCCCTACGGCGACGCCGAGGCGCTGCGCGCGGCGGTCACCGACGAATGCGCGGCGGTCTTCCTGGAGCCGGCGCAGGGCGAGGCCGGGGTCGTGCCGCCGCCGGACGGCTACTTCGCCGCGGTACGGCAGATCTGCGACGCGACCGGCACGCTCTTCGTCGCCGACGAGATCCAGTCGGCGATCGGCCGGACCGGGGCTTGGTTCGCCCACCAGCACGAGGGCGTCCGGCCCGACATCCTCACGTTGGCCAAGGGGCTGGGCGGGGGACTGCCCATCGGAGCCTGCGTCGGCTTCGGGCCGGCCGGTGAGCTCTTCGCCAAGGGCGACCACGGCACCACGTTCGGCGGCAACCCGGTCGCCGCCGCCGCCGCGCTGGCCGTGCTGTGGACGATCGAGAAGGAGAACCTCCTCGACAACGTCGCGGCGGTCGGGACGCTGCTCAAGGACGGTCTCGCCGCCGTCGAGCACCCGCTGCTGACCGGGGTCCGCGGTCGCGGCCTGTGGCTGGCCGCCGTGCTCACCCCGGGCGCCGCGCCCGCGGTCGAGGCCGCCGCCCGCGAGGCGGGCTTCCTGGTCAACGCGGTGCAGCCGGACGCGATCAGGATCGCCCCACCGCTCATCCTCACCCCACAGCAGGCCCGGTCGTTCGTCGACGCCTTCCCGGCGATCCTCGACGCGGCCGCCGGCGCCATGAAGCCGAACCCTGAAGCCGAACCCCCGAAGGAGAACTGACAGCGATGGTCCGGCACTTCCTGCGGGACGACGACCTCACCCCCGCCGAGCAGGCCGAGGTGCTCGCACTGGCCGCCGCCATGAAACGGGACCGGTTCGCCCACACTCCGCTCGCGGGACCGCGGTCGGTGGCGGTGCTCTTCGACAAGCCCTCCACCCGTACCCGCGTCTCGTTCGCCGTCGGCATCGCCGAGCTGGGCGGCAACGCGCTGGTCCTGGACGCCGGCGCCAGCCAGCTCGGCCGCGGCGAGACGATCGCCGACACCGCCCGCGTGCTGGAACGCCAGGTCAGCGCCATCGTCTGGCGGACCGGCGGCCAGGAGCGCATCGAGGAGATGGCCGCGGGCACCACGGTGCCGGTGATCAACGCGCTCACCGACGAGTTCCACCCCTGCCAGATCCTGGCCGACCTGCAGACGGTCCAGGAGGCCAAGGGCGCGCTGGCCGGAGTGACGCTCGCCTACTTCGGGGACGGCGCCAACAACATGGCGCGCTCCTACCTCCTGGGCTGCGCGACCGCCGGGATGCACGTCCGGATCGCCGCTCCCGAGTCCCTGCCGCCCGACCCGGCGATCGTGGCCAAGGCCACCGGGATCGCCGCGGCCACCGGCGGTTCGGTGACCGTGACCGCCGACGCCAAGCAGGCGGCCGCCGGGGCCGACGTCCTGGCCACCGACACGTGGGTGTCGATGGGCCAGGAGGGAAAGGGCATCGAGATCTACGAGCCGTACGCGGTCAACGAGGAACTCGTCGCGCTAGCCTCCCCGGATGTCGCCGTACTGCACTGCCTGCCCGCCTACCGTGGCAAGGAGATAGCCGCTTCCGTCCTGGACGGCCCGCACAGTGCGGTCTGGGACGAGGCCGAAAACCGGCTGCATGCCCAGAAGGCACTGCTGACCTGGCTGCTGAGGTCGGGGGCGGACCCCCGCCAGGGGATGGAAGAGGACACGGAAGCCTGACATGACCACACCGATGACCAAGGCCGCTCGCCACGCGAAGGTGATCGAGCTGCTGACCCGCCACCCCGTGCACTCCCAGGGGGAGCTGGCCAAGCTGCTCGCCGACGAGGGGCTGGAGGTCACGCAGGCCACGCTGTCGCGCGACCTGGTCGACATCGGTGCCGTCAAGCTCCGCGCCGACGACGGCAGCCTGATCTACGCGGTGCCCGGGGAGGGCGGCGATCGGATCAGGCTGACCCGCACCGGCGCCACCGAGACGTTCGCCGGGCGGCTCACCCGGCTCGCGGCCGAGCTGCTGGTGTCCGCCGAGGCCTCGGCCAACCTGGTCATCGTCCGCACCCCGCCCGGGGCCGCGCAGTACCTCGCCTCGGCGATCGACCACGCCGAATGGCCGACGATCCTCGGCACGGTCGCGGGAGACGACTCGATCCTGGTCATCTCCCGTGCCGCCGACGGAGGCGAGGAGGTCGCCCAGGCCCTGCTCCGGCTGACCTCCGGCCGCGAACGACGGGGCTAGGAGCATTCGCGGGCCACCGCTGCGAGGCCCCGCCGGACAGCTACGATCTGACAGACCGCCGCCGGCCGCCCGTACGGGCGATCATGGCCGGCGGACGGTGGAACCGAACCATCAGCGCTGGGAAGTAGAGGATTTCCGTGACCAAGGCACCGACGCGACTGTGGGGCGGCCGGTTCGAAGGCGGCCCGTCGGACGCGCTCGCGCGGCTCTCGGTGAGCGTCCAGTTCGACTGGCGGCTCGCCCCGTACGACCTGATGGGCTCGCGTGCGCACGCCCGCGTGCTGCACCGGGCGGGGCTGCTCACGGCCGACGAGCTGGAGCGCATGATCGGTGCTCTGGACGACCTCGAAGAGGCCTGCAAGTCGGGCGAGTTCCGGCCCACCGTCGCCGACGAGGACGTGCACACCGCGCTCGAACGCGGCCTGCTGGAGCGCCTCGGCACGCTGGGCGGCAAGCTGCGCGCGGGCCGCAGCCGCAACGACCAGGTCGCCACCGACCTGCGCCTCTACCTGCGCGACGCCGCCCGCCAGATCGTCTCGCGGGTGGTCGAGCTGGAGACCGCCCTGATCGCCCAGGCCGACCACAACCTCGGGGTGGCCGCGCCCGGCATGACCCACCTGCAGCACGCGCAGCCCGTGCTGTTCTCGCACCAGCTGCTGGCGCACGTGCAGCCGCTGACCCGCGACGTCGAGCGCCTGCGCGACTGGGACAAGCGCGCCGCCGTGTCGCCGCTGGGCTCGGGCGCCCTGGCGGGCTCCTCGCTGCCGCTCGACCCGCAGGCCACCGCCGCGGAGCTGGGCTTCGACTCCGCCGCCGCCAACTCCATGGACGCGGTCAGCGACCGTGACTTCGTGGCCGAGTTCCTCTTCGCGGCAGCGCTGCTCGGCGTGCACCTGTCGCGGCTCGGCGAGGAGATCTGCCTCTGGGCCTCGCAGGAGTTCCGCTGGATCGAGATGGACGACACCTACGCCACCGGGTCGTCGATCATGCCGCAGAAGAAGAACCCCGACGTGGCCGAGCTCGCGCGCGGCAAGGCCGGACGCCTGATCGGCCACCTGGTGGGCCTGCTCACCACGCTCAAGGGCCTGCCGCTCACCTACAACCGCGACCTGCAGGAGGACAAGGAGGGCGCCTTCGACGCCGTCGAGACGCTGCTGCTCGTCCTGCCCGCGATGGCCGGCCTGATCGCGACGATGCGGATCAACACCGAGCGCCTCGAAGCGCTGGCCCCGCAGGGCTTCGCGCTCGCCACCGACCTCGCCGAGCTGCTGGTCCGGCGCGGCGTGGCGTTCCGCGACGCGCACGAGGTGGTCGGTCACCTGGTGGTGTGGTGCCAGGTCAACGACAAGGACATGGACGAGCTCACCGACGACGAGCTGGCGAAGGTCTCCCCGCACCTCACGCCGGACGTGCGCGAGATCCTCAACGTCCCGGGCGCGCTGGCCTCCCGCAAGGCCTACGGCGGCACCGCGCCCGACCGCGTACGCGAGCAGGCCGAGGCGCTCCGGACCCTGGTCAACGACCACGCCTCCTGGGCCGCCGGCGCGGACAGCCCCTGATCCGGCGTGGCCGGAGCTGGGAGGCGGGGGCCGTACGATGGCCGATCGATGTCCCCCTGTCGTCGAGCATCACGGTGAGGCCATGACCACGGAGTTGCTGCCGAGGGAGTTCTTCGACCGTCCCGTCGAGGAGGTGGCGCCCGCCCTGCTCGGGCAGGTGCTCGCCCACCGGAACGAGGACGGCGAGGTCCTGCTGCGGCTCACGGAGGTCGAGGCGTACGCGGGGCCACTCGATCCCGCCTCGCACGCCTACCGAGGCCGGACCCAGCGCAACGCGGTGATGTTCGGCCCACCCGGCTTCTCGTACGTCTACTTCACCTACGGCATGCACTTCTGCATGAACCTCGTCTGCGCGGAGGAGGGCACGGCCTCCGCCGTCCTGCTCCGCGCCGGCGAGGTGATCTCGGGGGTGGAGCTCGCCGCGTCCCGGCGTCCGCGTTCGACCGTGCGGGACCTGGCGCGCGGCCCCGCGCGGCTGTGCCAGGCGCTGGCGATCGGCCGGGAGCAGTACGGGCTCGACGTGTGCTCCCCGGACAGCCCGCTGAGAATCCTGGCCGGAGAACCGGGCCCGGCAGAGCTGATCAGCACGGGCCCGCGCACGGGGGTGAACGGAGCCAAGGAGACTCCGTGGCGGTTCTGGATCGAGGGCGACCCCACGGTCTCCCCGTACCGCGCGCACGTCCCCAGGAAGCGCACCGTGGTGACCGACGAAGCGATCGCCAATGGGCGAGCCTGACGCGCGCCATGGACCCCGGCGGCCGTGGGGCCGCGGCGGCGTCGCGGCGGGCCTGTCCATCGGAGTGATCGGCACCGCGATGGTGGCCTGGGCGGACGGCGGGCTGCGCGACACAAAGGTGATCAGTCAGGTTCGGCAGCCCGCGTCGGTCCGCTATCCGGACGAATCGATCCACTACGCGGGCGTCGTGCGCGTCCGCAGCATGATCCTGCGCAGGCACCGGCCGTACGAGGTGGTCATCGGCAGGTACCCGAGCCTCTCCTACGGGCACGGCGTCGCCTTCGAGGCGACCGGCGAGGACGCGCCCCGCATCAGCGGTGCCGAGTGGCGGCCGGACGGGGTGCGGATCAAGCTCGACTCGGGACACGAGCTGTTCGTCCCGGCCCGAAAGTTCCTGGGCGGCCGGTGAATACCGTTACCGTGATCAGCGGCTCATCGGGCACCCTGGTGAGAGACCGACTGCAAGGCGGAGACGAGGGAGAACGTGACCGACATCATCGACGATCTCGCGTGGCGCGATCTGATCGCGCAGTCCACTGATCTGGGCGAACTGCGGGCACTGCTCGCCGCGGGGCCGGTCACGCTCTATTGCGGATTCGATCCCACGGCGCGTTCGCTGCACCTGGGCAACCTCATCCAGATCCTGACGCTGCGGCGGTTCCAGCAGGCGGGGCACCGCCCGATCGGGCTGGTCGGCGGCGCCACCGGGCTGATCGGCGACCCGAGCGGCAAGAGCGCCGAACGGGTGCTCAACTCCGAGGAGACCGTCGCCGGATGGGTCGAGCGCATCCGCGGCCAGGTGTCGAAGTTCCTGGACTTCAACGACGGCCCGACCGGCGCGATGATGGTCAGCAACCTCGACTGGACCGGGCCGATGACCGTGATCGAGTTCCTGCGCGACATCGGCAAGCACTTCCCGGTCAACAGGATGCTCGCCCGCGAGACGGTGAAGTCCCGGCTCGACACCACCGGGATGAGCTACACCGAGTTCAGCTACGTGCTGCTGCAGTCGATGGACTTCCTTGAGCTCTACCGGCGGTACGGCTGCCGGTTGCAGACCGGCGGCAGTGACCAGTGGGGCAACCTCACGGGCGGCGTCGACCTCATCCGGCGAGCCGAGGGCGGCACGGCGCACGCGCTGACGACGCCGCTGCTCACCAAGTCCGACGGCACCAAGTTCGGCAAGACGGCCGGTGGCGAGACCTACTGGCTCGACCCCGAGCTGACCTCGCCCTACGCGTTCTACCAGTTCTGGTTCAACGCCGACGACCGCGACGTCGACAACTACCTCAAGGTGTTCAGCTTCCGGTCCCGCGAGGAGATCGAGGCCCTGCTGAAGGAGGGCGTCGAACGGCCCGCCGCCCGGGCGCCGCAGCGCGCGCTGGCCGAGGAGGTCACCACCCTCGTCCACGGCGCCGACGAGACGCGGCGCGTGATCGCGGCCTCACGGGCGCTGTTCGGCCAGGGGTCGCTGGAGGAGCTCGACGAGCGCACCCTCGGCGCCGCGCTGGCAGAGGTGCCGCGGACGCGGATCGCGCCGGGAGAGCTGCCGGCCGTGGCGGACCTGCTGGTCGCCACCGGACTGTGCAAGAGCAAGTCGGAGGCCCGCCGCACGATCGCCCAGGGCGGCGCGTACCTTAACAACGCCAAGGTCGACGCCGAGGACGCCGTGCCGGCCGCCGACGACCTCCTGCACGGCCGCTACCTGGTCCTGCGCCGGGGCAAGCGCAACGTGGGCGGCGTTGACGTGACCCCCTCCTAGGCACCGCACGAAGACGGGCCGGTCCGAGCTGTCGGACCGGCCCGTTCGCCGATCGTCACCCTCCCCACCGGTGACCTTGCGGCTTCGAGGGACTTCTGGACCCGCGGGCTGGGATTCATCGACCTGTTCTCGATCCCGGACCGGCTGACCCACCTGCGGCGGTGGGCGTTCCAGGACGTGCTCCTGGTGCCCGGCGACGCCGAACGGTCGGGCGAGGCCCCGGCGATGAGCGTCAGCTTCGCGTGCGTGCTCAGCCAGCTCGACGAGATCGCGGCCGGCTGTGAGGAGCTCGTTCCGGGATGCACCAGCGGTCCGAGGGAGATGCCGTGGAACTCCACCGAGCTGACGATCATCACGCCGGAGCACGCGCGGATCGTGCTGACCGCGGCCCGGCCGCTCGATCCGGACAGCCCGCAGGCGGCGGAGCTGCGCGAGCTGGGCTTCGACATTCCGCGAGCATGAAGGCCGGCCGACACCGAGCCCATGATCGGTGAGCCGGCCCACGAGCACGAAGCCGACAGTGGCCGCGCTCGCCGGGGCCCAAGGCGCTGCACCACTGGGACACAGGCCGACGATGGGTGCAGGAGATGATGCTGCTGACCGGTCGGAGAACGAGACGCAGTGGCCACCGGTGTGTACCACAACCCAGTCAGCTGACTGATGCTGACCGTTTCCCCAGCGCATAGCGTCTATTTCATGATTCTGGTAACTGGAGCGACCGGGAAGGTCGGCGGACAAGTGGTGACGCGGCTCCTCAAGGAGGGCGTCAAGGTTCGAGCGTTGGCACGCGAACCGGAGGCGGCGGATCTGCCTGGCGGCGTGGACGTGGTACGAGGCGACCTGGCGGATCCGGGTTCCCTCGACGCGGCGCTGGACGGGGTGGACAAGGTGTTCCTGGTCTGGCCGACGTTGGCCGCCGATGACGCCGCGGCCGAGGCGGTGCGGCGCATAACGGAACGGGCACGTCGTGTGGTGTACATGTCGTCGATGGGCGCGGGTGTGCCCGACGGTGGCCCTGTTCTCGACTCCCACGGCCTGCTCGAGCGATTGATCACCGAGTCGGGTGTGGAATGGACGTTCCTGCGTGGCGGCGGGTTCGCCGGCAATGACCTGGCCTGGGCAAAGGACATCCAGGACAGCGGCGTGGTACGTGAGCCGTTCGGCGGCTGGCGGCGATCACTGGTGCACGAGGCCGATCTGGCCGCCGTGGGCGTGCGGGCGCTGCTGGAGGACGGGCACGTCGGCGCCACCTACGACCTGACCGGGCCGCAGGCATTGAGCCAGGCGGAGCGGGTGCGGATCGTCGGCGAGGTCACCGGGCGGCCGCTGCGCTTCGAGGCGCTCTCCTTGGAGGAGGCCAGGCAGCAGTTCCTGTCCTGGCTGCCGCCCGAGGCGGTCGAGGCCACGATAGAGAGCATGCTGGAGGTGACCAGGAAGCCGGAAGAGGTCACGGCCGCCGTCGAAGAGATCACGGGACGTCCCGCGCTGAGCTACCGCGAATGGGTCGTCGACCACGTGCGTGACTTCGGTGGCTAGCCTCTGAGGCATGCCGCACCGGGCGCGGAGGAGACGGCCAGGATCGATGGGCTTCTCTCCGCCGCCCGGCCGGGGCGGCAGCACCGCGCCGGCCGTCACACTTGGCGCCCCGGTGATCGAGAGCGGCCCGTGCGGGCCCTCTGGCCTCGCGATGGTAGGAACCCGCTCACGATGGTCGGCATCATGATCACGAACCTCGCTCCTCGCGTGTGCCTGGAACCCCATAGCCCGACACGTGCTGGACGTGAGAGGAGGTGCCCTGGTGCGGATCTCGCGCCCTCAGCCCTCGGTTATGGTCTTTCCCATGGAGGCCGAACATCCTCTTGTGCGCCAGGTTTTCCCGGAGCTGGTCACTGAACTGGTGGCTTTGCTCGAAGGGGAAGGCGAGCGGGAGCTTGCCCTGTGCGCATGGGACCTTCGTCTGGTCGCCGGCTGCGGCTGCGGCGACGACTTCTGCCAGAGCTTCCGCACCGAAGTCCATCCCCAAGGCCAGCCGTACGGACCCGGCCATAGATGTGTTCCCCTCACGCCCTCGAACGGCATGCTCAACCTCGACGTCGTCAACGGACGGATCATGTTCGTCGAGGTGATCGACCGACCTCCGCTGCGTTACCGCCGACGGGCCGAACCGGAGACCCCTAGCCCGTGGTCGCCCCAGTTCAACCGACCTCAGCCATAGACGGCGGCTGGACGATGGCCGAGCAGCGGCTCGTACCGGTTTCCCAGGCATGGTTGACGGGAGTGGCCAGGTGGCCCTCCCCGGGCCGGACGCAGGTCCGTCCTTTCATCGGTATATGGCTGAGGTCCTAGACCTCGTCGGCGGGGGAGCTGTCGACCGCTCCTGTGCCCGCACTGCCGTCCGCTAGGTAAGACCTCGCCACACACGTGCGCGTCAGGGAGGCGGAAAACTTCGGTAGATCTGGATCACAATGCGGTCGCAGTGGGTATCTCAGAACGCCCATGAGTACAGGAGAATGCGCCCTGACCAGGCTAAATGACCGGCAGGCAGCGTCCCGGCGTCGATTTGACGACGGTGGGGCATCGACCTAATGTCGTACCTGCCCCACGGGGGAGCAGGACGCCGAGAGGTGGTCGGCCCCAAGGGGATCCCCCTCGGACTTCAAGGTCGTAGCTCTGCGACGCCCTTGAATCGGTCGAGAAGGGTCCAAGTAGCTCGAAAGTTTGACAAACCGGGCAGCTTGGGTAAGCTTGAAGGGTTGCCCCGGAGTCGGGTGCCGCGGGAGCGGTGGTCTGGCGCGGTGGGTGTCCGTTTCTTGAGAACTCAACAGCGTGTTAAAAGCCAGTGCCTTTATAGGCCAGCGCACTTTGTGTGTCTGGTCTCCCCGTGGCTGCGATCCTCGTTGGGGGTTGTGGTTGGGGATTTCTTTGAGGCAAAGCGGCCCCTTTTGGGGGGTTGCATTGCTGGGATTTGCTCTGAGGTTTGGCTCGCTCGGGTCTTTTGGTTCGGGTGGGTCGTGTGGCCTTGATGGAGAGTTTGATCCTGGCTCAGGACGAACGCTGGCGGCGTGCTTAACA